>CAVPIW010000012.1:0-426948 GCA_963705105.1 uncultured Nitrospiraceae bacterium
GACAGCGCCCATTTATTGAGACGCTCCGCTCCGTCGGAATGGCGGAGAGGGCCGAGAAGAAAAGATGTTCTGCGGTGCGGTCACCGGGTAGAAAGGGTAAGGTGTCAGGCCTTGAAACTTGAAACACCGTCAATTCGTGGCACAGGGGCCCCATGAGAAGACCGCTGCGAATTGAATATCCCGGGGAACTCTATTGCCGTCACGTCAGGCTGCTTCACAGGTATGCGGCTCAGCCCCTACCTGTGGTCGATGTCCTTGGAGATCAGGGGAAGTGGCACAGGGAGGCGATTGAAGAATTTAGCATCGTTGTGAAAAACGACGGCATCAAATTCCGTTCGCTCACGTATCAGGAGCTGATTATCTGTGTTTGCTACAACTTGACCCGACGGACAGAGTAAGATATCGTTGTGCTTCCGTATGCGGACTACACCGGCAAGTCCTCCCTTTTGAGCATCAGAGCATTTCGTCACTTCCTTCCGATGACACGCAGGGAACGGCTTTCCCGGTAACAGCAAGAGTTCTCCCTGAAAGTATTATCATTCAGCCGTCAACGGTTCCCGCTATCTGCACGAAGAAAGGTATCGTTCTCACTGACGAAGACCGCAGGTCCCCTCAAGCCGAGGCGTGCAGCGTTATCTTCTCCTGTGCTTGCAGGACCTTCAGGATACTCGCCATGCTGTCCAGTCGCGGGTTCCCCTTTGGCCCGAGCATGCGATGTATGCTCTTGCTGTCTTTGTTGAGCCTACGGGCCAGTTCGGTGAATGTGATTGTCGCATTGATGTAGTCCCGAAGCATGGCCTTTGCGACATCGGCATCTCCCGTGAGGAGTTCGTTTACTGCCTCGACGAGCAGAGCGCGCCGAAACGCGGGATCGCTCTCCGCCCGGCGTCTCACGGTATCCTTAAATCTTCTTGTCAGCGCCATATCAACCCTCCTGATGCCAGCCTTTCTTTCTGACCTTGTATTCCTTCCACAGGGCATTAGCCCTTTCTATGTCCTTTCCCTGTGACTTCTTGGTCCCGCCGCATAGAAGAATAATCACCCTCTCTCCATCCATTCCAAAATAGATCCGGTATCCGGGGCCGAAATCGATCTTGAACTCCGACACGCCGCCACCCACAGACCTCACTTGTGAGAGCTTCCTTTCCTGCATTCGAGTCAGCGCCGTTGTGATCTTTGCCGCTGCGGGGGGCATTCAATCTGCTAAACCATTCTCCGAAAGGGGAACGGCCGTCACGAGTGACGTACTCAACAAGGTCAGGGGGATGATTGCTCACAAATAATAGTAACGTATATGCTACCACATGTCAAGTACGAAGTGCTGCGATGCGCACATTCTACAAGTGTAGGATCTTTAATCTTCATTCCAACATGATAGCGCCATGTGCGACTTCGTGGCTGAAGTCGCCGCGCACGGCTTCACTGAAGGACCGTTTGTTTCAGGAAGCAATTGTTATTTTTAGCGGCGAACAACATGGCGGCTTTTGCCGAGCCTGATTCCACCGACTCGGTTAGCTTTGCTCTACAGAAAAATCTCGACCCGTTTTTCTCCAGACAGGAGAGTAAAGAAAATG
Source organism: uncultured Nitrospiraceae bacterium (assembly GCA_963705105.1). Lineage (GTDB taxonomy): Bacteria > Nitrospirota > Thermodesulfovibrionia > Thermodesulfovibrionales > Dissulfurispiraceae > CAVPIW01. The sequence goes on from CAVPIW010000012.1 coordinate 1,575, forward strand.
CTCCCTTTCTTGGGATCCCGTTTGGCCCTTTTTTTTGCTTCACCCATTCGTCTAAGGGTTCCAGAGATACATAAACTGTACACCGGAAAAGAGAGCGAGATCTTCCGCATTTATCGAGATAAGATTTATCACTTGCGGACCTTGGAAGGGCATTTCGGGATATCCCGAATATATGTTCGATTTGAAGGTCTTGGGGCGGACGTAAGTGACCACCTTAACATTCTCGATATCGAGAGCTTTCTTCATCGTGGCAATCGTCTCATCCAGATAGGACATCTGGTCAATCAGTCTGGCCTCGAGGGCATCACCCGCCGTTAGTATTCGACCGTCGGCAAGAGCTTTTACCTCCTCCTCAGTGAGAACTTTTTGTCTGCCTAAGTACACCACTCCGAGGAAGCGAGCGTAAAGCTTGTCAATTATTTCCTGAAGCATCTTCTTTTCCTCGGTGGTACTGGGGCGGAAAGGAGTCCAGAAGTCTTTTTTTGGACCTGACTTGTAAGTCTCTTCGGAAACCCCGATTTTAGAAAGAAGACCTTCCATATTAAACTTTATGGCGATGACTCCTATGCTGCCGGTGATCGCAGTGGGACTGGCAATGATACGGTCTGCGGCCGAGGCAACGTAATAACCCCCTGAGGTGCCAAGTTCCATGATGTGGGCATACACGGGTTTTTTCTTTTTCTGCCTGAAGCTTATGATCTCATGGTGGATCGTATCGCTTGCGGCAACGCTGCCACCGGGAGAATTGATCCTTATAATCACACCGGCTATATCAGGATCAGCCTCTGCCTTCAAGAGTGCTTCTCTGAAAAAGGCGACTTTTGAGGGCCCTTTCTTGAGGAGCGGGCTCTCACTTTCATCTTTGAAGGAAATCACGCCGTCCAGATCGATCAGCAGCACCTTCTGCTTGCCTTCACCTTCCAGGACTTTTTCCTCAAGCGGCTCTGTCCTCGGCAGAAGCGATACATTCAGTCCGGCACATCCTGAAAGGGCCAGCAAAAACAAACCAAATAAAAAGGCGTTTCTTATCACTGTCCATCGGCTCCTTGTGGAAAGACATTTGATATGATTAGTAAATTATATCAAAGAATAAGCAGATTTCCAGGGGTTACATTTGACGGTGAACATCTGGGTGTCGAATTTCGGCGACAATACCGTGACGAAAAAATAGGCTGAAAATATCGACGAGGTCCTGCCAGTTCAATTGAGACATTCGCCTTACGAAAGAAGAAGAAGGCCAGAACTGCAAGGACGAGGATCATGAGAGCGAACAGCCCTAGTGGAGTCTTCGCCGCTTCTCGAATAATACCAGCAGCGTGTGCAAAGAAATTCTCCATCTCATCTTTCCTAAAAGTGTCGCGCCTAACTGTGCTCTTCAGCCGCCGACTGTCTTTAGAAATCTTATCTGAAAAGAGAGAGTGAGTCAAGCAGAATGCCAAGGCAATTAAAGAAACAAACAAGTTTTGGCGTCATTTTGGGCCTAAAGGAAACGTCTCATATTATTTACCAACCAAGGCTTATTATTGAAGAACTTCCTCGTTAGGAAAAACTATGTTCCCGAGTAAAGAATTTAGTCTGAATATTTTCTGAATTGATAAGAACACCGATCAGACGAGGTGGAAAGGGGTTTCAGATCTGTCATTGCTCGAAGTATTGGGTCGGCCAATACGATTTGTGAGATATCCAGATAGCAACGTGAATTGTCTTCGTTGCGAATGTCAATGCAGGAGTGCGACGAGCAGATTAGATTGCAAATCTCAGGGAAGCAGTGGAGGCTCTTGACGGTGGTCACAAAATGGTCACAGTCAGTTCAAAAGTGAAGCGGCAGGTCTCGTGACACACTCATAACTCATTGAAAGGTAAGCGCCCCCTACACGACTCGAACGTGTGACACCAGGTTTAGGAAACCTGTGCTCTATCCTACTGAGCTAAGGGGGCACAGAAGGTATCCGATATTATACATGAAAAGGGGGAAAACATAACAATTCTGTACCGTCCGACCGGTGTGATCCGTCCGTCCTTTGAAGATCCCGGGGGCATGCCATCCAGCGAAGGACCTGCGCATCACTCTGCAACATTTTCATTTCGGGAAGGCGGCACGTGCATCCCGGTATCCCGCCTCTTTTCTGCGTTTGATGCTTTCCCGGGAGAAGTCGAAAGGCCCGGAGACGAGTTCGGGATCCTCGTTCGTGATATGGATGATACTGTTTATCAGCTTGTATTTCATGAGTCTCCTGTATCCCGGCATGTTTCGTATGGGGCTGTCAGCGGCAAGGGCTCTTTCAACGGCATCAGCCACCTCGACGTATTCGTTGACCTTCCGCATCATTTCGACGTCTCCGTGCAGCTTGTTGGAAAAAATCATCTCGAACATCCTGTCGAAGACGTCCTGCATGTTTGCGGGGATCCTTCCGGCCGACGGAAAAAGATTGATCACAACCAGCTGCTTCTCCGTGCCGGGATCGCTGTCAAAGGCCTCGATGACCGGTCCCAGGGGGGTGTTGTCAAAGAGCCCTCCGTCCCAGTAGAACGAGCCTCTTATTTCGGTCATCGGAAACCCGGGAGGCAGGCTACCGCTTGCAAGCACATGATCCGCCGTGATGGGTGTGCCTCCCGACCGGTTGTCGAAGACCTCGATCCTCCCCGTTTCCACATTTGTGGCTGTCAGGAGGAGGTGTTGTCCGCCTGCATTGATCCTGTCAAAGCTGATGAATTCATCCAGTGTCTCCTTAAGAGGCCTGGTATCGTAAAAGTTCGTCCAGAAGGGCATGGTGAGATAATCGGTGCGCATCCTGAAGAAACTCCTGTTCCCGTACAGGGCGATGAACCTCTCGGCGAAATCCGGCATGGGTAGCAGGGGGACCGTCTCAAAGCGCTCCCATATCCTTTCAAGGGTCAGCACCGGGTCGTCATCACGGGAACCCACGAGAACAGCGGCGGTGATGGCGCCGATGGAGACGCCCGAAATGATGTCGGGTCTGAAGTGTGCCTCCCTGTAAAGGTAACTGAGGGCCCCGAGTTCGTATGCACCCAGTGCCCCTCCTCCCTGCAAAACCAGGCCTCTCTGCATCATGGCAACTCCTCTGCCGGCCCCAGGCATGTGACGGCCGACGTTCAGATGATGTGCGGATTCAATCGGATCAAGACAATCACAGTATAGCTGAACGGGAAGGATCATGAACAGGGGAGTCGTATGACGGTTGCCGTATTCCTGTCTCTTTGAGGGGATCATGCCACATGAGGGCTATGCGATCTGTCCAATGATATTCGGCACGCATGAAGCCGTTGCCACAGAGTCATTTTTTTTGTTGACAGGGGCAGGTTCCTTTGGTATAAGGAAGGTATGGGGATCTGCATTTCAGCATTAAAACCTCACGGACGGAATTATTAAAGGGGTGGAAGTCTGGCCGCCGGTTATGGCGTAACTCTGTATCGTTTTTTTGTCTGCAAGAAGGAGTGGACAAATGCCTACAATGGAAGGATTTGAACGGTCATCTCGCAGCTTTCTTCTTACCGGGTCCGTGAAGTTGACGGCTATTGTCATTGTTGCCTGTTTATTTATGGCAGTTTATCCGGCAAATGCCATCACGATCAACGAGTTTCCCGTGGCCGGCAACGGCGGGCCCTTCAGGATCACGCTGGGGCCTGACAATAATCTCTGGTTTACGGAACAGACGGGCAACAAGATCGGCAGGATGACGACGACGGGCGCCATTACGGAATTTCCCGTCCCGACCGCCGGCAGCACACTCCGGACCATTACGACGGGTGCCGACGGAAATCTCTGGTTCACGGAAGGGACGGGCAACAAGATCGGCAGGATTACTCCGGCAGGAGAGATCACGGAGTTTGCGATCCCGACTGCCGGCAGTGATCCCCGGGGTATAGCATCAGGGCCTGACGGAAATCTCTGGTTCACGGAAGGGACCGGCAACAAGATCGGCAGGATTACGCCGTCGGGGGTAATCACTGAGTTTCCCATCCCCACGCCTGAAAGTCTTCCCAACGGGATCACGACGGGACCCGATGGCAACCTCTGGTTTGTTGAAATGAACGCAGACAAGATCGGCAGGATCACGCCGTCGGGGGTAATCACCGAGTTTCAGGTCCCCACCACCGGCGCCGGTCTCTTCGCCATTACGGCGGGACCGGACGGCAGGCTCTGGTTCACGGAATCCGAGGGGAACAAGATCGGCAGGATTACAAAAAACGGGGTAATCACGGAATTCCAGATCCCCACGGCCGGCAACGCTCCGCGGGTCATTAATGCAGGGACAGACGGCAACCTCTGGTTTACCGTGGGCAACACCAACAGGATCGGCCGCATAACGACAAGCGGCAACATGACCTTCTTTAATATCCCTTCGGACAACAGCAATCCCGGCGGGATCACGACTGGTCCGGACGGCAACAAGTGGTTCGCTGAAACACGGGCCAACAAGATCGGGCAGGTCGTTCTCCATGAAGGGACGATGCCCGTTCCTGCAGGTCAGCATATCTTCGCTGCCGATCCTCCCGTTGTGGGGCCGATCATCGCCGCGACGGCATCGGAAGCGAAGCCGATCGGTATCGGCGATGTGGCAGCCGGCGGGAGCCTCTTCGACATCGCCCTCGCCCTGGGCCGTTTTGCAGGGCCGGTGGACATCTATTTCGCGCTCGTCGCCCCCGCGATTGACCCGGCGAACATCTTCATCTTCACGCCGGCAGGGCTCAGCACCGTTGCTGCAGCCGGTATCGTTCCCTGGATGGAAGATAAGTCCGACGGCATGTTTCTGCGCCTGGTCGAGAATCTCCCTGTTGAGGCGCTGCCTGCCGGAGCGTATGATTTCTTTCTCATTGTGACCCCGGCGGGAAGAAGCGATTTCAGCGCCTTCTACGCGTGGCAGGCAAGAATCAGCCGGTGATAGGACAGGATTGATTTACCACGGGAGGGGGTGCATGCAGGGGCAGCGCATCCCCCCCTCCTGCTGTGATGACGATTACCTTTCATCCGTTCCTTTCTGTGATATAATAACCACAATTTTCGTTTTTACGGCGATTCAACGGTTGTGACGATCTGCCGCCCTGGCGCATCGGGCGCTGCAGGCAGAGGAAGAAAGAGGATGTCTCTGCAGAACAACGACACAGATTTCCTGAGGCCCCGTGATCCGGCCCTGGATGACGGGCAGTGCGCCGAGATGATGAGGGCGCTCATGCGGGGCATTCCCGACCTGATCTATTTCAAGGACCGGCAGGGCCGGTACGTCTCCGTCAGCAATGCCTATGCCGCTTACTTCAACACCACGATCGAAGAAATGGTCGGCAGGTCTGATGCTGACTTCCTGTCGGCGGAACAGGTTGAAGAGGCTTGTGTCGAGGACAGGCGCATCATGGAAACGGGCGAGCCTGTTGTCGACAGGATCGAGAGAAGAAGGCATCTGACCGGCACGGATACGTGGCTCTCCGTCACAAAGGCGCCCTGGAGAGACAGCGAGGAAGAAATCAAAGGCATCGTCGGGGTCTGCCGGGAGGTGACGGACAGGGTCGAGAGAGAGCGGTATATCCTCGACATGCTGAGCATAGCCACCCATGACATACGGGGGCCCCTTGTCTCTGTCGGCAGTACGATAAAGCTTCTCGTCCGCGGCGCCTTCGGGCACACCGATGAAAGTGTGAAAGTGACGCTCTCGGACATATCGAACCGGATGAAGCATCTGGAGAGAATCGTGAGCGAATATCTCTGCAAATCATCCCTCATGAATGTGAGTACGCCCCGGAAGGAACACCTGGACCTCCGGCAGGACATCATAGATCCCATCCTCGATGAGTTTGCGCAGGACATAGAGGAGAACAATATCCGGATCGACAACCGGCTGGGGGCGATTCCGGGCAACAGGATCATTATAAACGCGAACGCCCAGTGGATCAGGATCGTTTACAGGAACCTCATTCGCAACGCCATCAAGTACGCGTCGTCGGGAGTCATCGCCTACGGTTTCGAAGACCGGGGTGATCATTACAGGCTCAACGTCTATAACAGTGGTCCCCCCGTCTCCCCGGAAAACAGGACGAAGATCTTCGACCGCTTTCAGAGCGAGGGCGGCACGGGCCTGGGGCTTGCGATCAGCCGGAATCTCATCATCAAGCACGGCGGCGACATGTGGTATGAGAGCACGTGGGACGATCACCCCAACTTCGTCTTTACGATTCCCAAGTAGAACCCGTGCATGAAAAGGCGGGGTAAAGCGCCTTAAAGCCTCGCTGATATTTACGCCCCCTCCGGGAAGGCAGATATGGTTCAAAACCTTTCCAATGCGATGATAAGGCATCTCAAGGTGTTCAGCGCCTGTTGCCTGACGGGATTTGGCATCAACTGACACGGCAAAGGGTGGTCTGGTGACAAAAAAGGTATCTTAGCGGAAAGGCTTTTCACCACATCAGCCTTCGCGTCGGTGTGGTTGTCGTCTGGTTGCTGTCTTTTGCCTGCTGTCTATGTTTACCGTTTGGTGGCGCATTCACCCCGCCTTTCCGGATGGCGTATGCAACGATAAGGTTTAGATAATTAGATAAAAGGAGGCTTTGATGAGAACCCTGATTCTTTCCTGCGCTCTTCTTCTCCTGACGTCGGCGATTGCCCATTCCGCCGATGTCAGGATGTCGGTGAGCGACATAACGGACAACAGGAGCACCGGGCATTTCTCCCAGCTGGAGGTGAAACTGAAGGTCATGGGCGATGCCGTGTCGGACGCGAAAGGAGTAAAAGTGAGGATAACGGGTGCAACTGACGACACGGGGCGGAACCTGCTGAAGGAAAAGGATGAGAGGGATGAGTTCGTCCAGACCGGTGACCAGGGACTCGGGCAGGCCGAGATCTCGGTGAAGCTGAAAAACCCTGCGAGGAAAGCGACGGTTATACGGGAATTGACCGGCGAGGTGAGTCTCTTCATGCCGAAGATGGATCCGGGCTCCTCCGCCGTCATCGACAGGTTCATGACAAAGGGTGGAAAGCCCCTGGAACACAAGGCCCTCAAAGCGGCGCAGGTGAGTGTCACCGTGCTCACGCGGTCCGATTTCGAGGAGTTGAGGGACAAGAGGAAACGGGACATAAAGGACGGCGGGGGTGAGGCGGTCAAAGAGCTCGGTGAGGCCCTCGCGAATGTTTTCGGCACACTCTTCGAAGGAATGATGCAGGTCACTGACAACAGCGTCATCCTTGGTGTTGATGACCCGCATTCGAGGGTTATGGCGATCGAGTTTCTTGACAGCAACGGGAAGAAGATAAGCAGTCAGTCATCTATGAGGATGAACGATGTGAGAACCTATGAATTCGAGCAGCCGATGCCGCAGGACGCCCGGATGATCATCTATGTGGTGACGGCGGCATCTGTTGTGAAGGAAGAGGTGAAGCTGAAGGACATTCCCCTGCCCTGAATTATTGATTCCTGCGGAATGAATGACCTATTTCCTGTCACTCCCGCTTGTCGGGAGTCTCTCCCAAGGAAACCTTCCAGTTGCAATGAAAAGGCGGGACGACGCGCCTCAATGCCTCGCTGATAGCGAGAATGATCGTTTATTATTGGTGTATCGGGAATTCATCGTTCGTGTCATCCACCATCTGTCTGACATGATCTGTATGGGAAGGCAAAGGTTTCGCAGCACCGAGGCTTGTCGGCGCATACGCCCCGCCTTTCCGGAGGTCCCATTGCAACGTTAAGGGAAAGATTCCGGACGAGCCGGAATGACAAAGCGCAGGAAATTAGTTTCGACATGGCTCAATAGTGTCAGTGACAGAAAAATAGGGGCCGTTCAGCGAACGGCCCCTATTGTGAATTGTGAAACGCCTTTGTTGCGGGTGTTCAGTTGATTCTCTTGAACACGACGGTCTGATTGCCGAAGTCGAGAATGAGATCATCCCCTCGAAGGTCGTACTGTGTGTTCACGACGTAATCTGCCTGGTTGATGATCAGTGTCTTGCCGACAACGCGATATTTTTCCGTCACAGTCTCGGTCCTCCCGTCTCTGTAGACCCTCGACGTCGTCACGGTGCCGTCATTCCTGAAACTCGTCACCTGGGATTTGTAGGGGTCTGCGGGCTTCGGGGTGACTTTTACCATCTGCCATGCCGTACCGGAGAAGGGCCTGAGCTCATCCTGCGTCACCTGTTTGCGCGTGACGGCGTCCTTCTTGTCCTCCTCGTTGCCGATCAGATAGCCGACGCCGGCGCCGATGCCCGCGCCGAGCAGTGCCGTGGCTCCCCACGATCCGTGCATGTTTGCGAGGCCCCCGATGAGGGCTCCCGTGCCTGCCCCTACGGCAGCTCCGGTCTGTGCCTTGGTGGCACACCCGGTCAGAACTGCGATCGAAAACACAAGGACAAGCAGCAATGCGGTGATCCTCGTTTTCATGCTCATACAACCTCCTTTGCATTTGCTGTGAGAGGTTCGGTATTTTCCGGGACGACGACGCGCCGATGATATCTTCGCATCCCGAAAAACATTGTACCCCTCGTCCATCCCCTCAACGCGGGATGATCACATGTGTATTTTACCCTTTCTAACAGGTCTTTACAAAATGGCGCTGATGATGTTGTGTTCGGGTCACCGGGATACCCGGACCGAAGGTCTGTTGTGAGAATAAACCTTTCTGTTGCATGAAAAGGCGGGGCGAAGCGCCTCAAAGCCTTGCTGAAGGCGACGATACGCCTCGTCAGCTTCGTGTTTCAGGATTCCACTCTTTGTGTCATCGACCATTGGCGTCTAGTTCATCTCTCGTTTGATATAGGTGTCGCCGCATCAAGGTTTTCGGCGCATACACCCCGCCTTTCCCGGGAGTGTATTGCAACGATAAGGTAAACACCGGCATAAATGATGGGCAGGAAAGAATGGTCATTTAGGAGATATGAAATCCTTTTTGTTGATATATTTCGGGTGAGGAACCCTCGTTTACTTTCCTATTGACAAAAGGCAATAAATGAACTAAATATGGTTCTTCCGGTTTAAGCGTACTTGACTAAAAAAATGCGACATGTTGTTACTCTAAGAGATTCCGACCAAGGATTCTCAGAAGGAGGCAACAACATGTCGACAAGCTTATTGTATCACGCATTTGGTATACGAGGATACCGGTATCAATCGACCAGCTATCAGGAAGGGGCGGTTATTTTCACGATCACACAAGATCGATTGACCCTGCGGTGCCCTGAGTGCAATGGGCGGGATATCGTCTGTAAGGGAGTCACTGTGCGAGAGCTGCGGACGGTGCCGATCGGTGGCAAGAGAGCGTTTGTGCGTATTGCCGTGCAGAGGGTATGGTGCCTGGTGTGCGCTGTGGTGCGTCAGGTGAGACTGAAGTTTGCCGAGGACCGAGTCCGCTATACGAGGGCCTTTGAACGGTATGCATTGGAGCTTTCCCGGCGCATGACGATCCAGGACGTTGCGCGACATGTGGGCGTCAGCTGGGACGTGATCAAAGACATCCAGAAGCGGTCCCTCCACAGGAAGTTCTCCCGGCCGAAACTGGGTCATCTGAGGCGCCTCGCCATCGACGAGATTTCCATCGGCAAAGGGCACAGGTATGTGACGGTCGTCTTGGATCTTGATAGTGGAGCTGTGGTCCATGTTGGCGACGGCAAGGGGACTGATGCGTTGAAGCCTTTCTGGAGAAGGCTGTTGCGCTCGGGCGCCACAATACAGGCCGTGGCGATCGACATGTCCCCTGCATACATCGCTGCTGTGTCTGACAACGTGCCGGAGGCAGCCATTGTCTTTGACCGTTTTCATATCGTCAAGTTGTTCAACGACAAGCTCTCCGATTATCGTCGTGACCTGTACCATAAGCTCACCAGCCAGTCAGACAGGATTGTGCTGAAGGGGACCCGCTGGCTCCTGCTGAAGAACCCCGAAAACCTCGACGCAGAAAAGAACGAACAGCAAAGGCTTCAGGAAGCATTGCAGATGAACGCCCCTCTGGCAACGGTCTATTACATGAAAGAAGACTTGCGAACGCTTTGGAACTACCCGGGCAAAGGATCGGCAGAGCGCTTTCTGGATGACTGGATTGCGCGGGCCAAGGCATCAGGAATACGGATGCTGCAGTCATTTGCGGAGACGCTCCATGCCCATCGCTGGGGGATTCTGGCATGGTATGATCATCCCATTTCAACTGGCCCTCTGGAGGGCACAAACAACAAGATTGTGACAATGAAAAGACAGGCATACGGCTTCAGAGATATCGAGTTCTTCAAACTTAAGATCATGGCTCTTCATCAGTCAAAGTACGCTCTTGTCGGATGAACCCTAAATATTGTGCAGATGTGCATATTGACGGAGGGACATGATTACCGGACCCTTGCTGCAGGGCCCGGATTTCCGTAAGCGATGCAATACGTCTCTGAGAACATCATGCTTCCTGTTGATGGATCAGTGATTTTTCGGGTGATCACGAACCTCGAGAAACTCCTTCGCCTCTCGCCCTACCGGAGTCTGAAAAGCCTGAAGGCCGCCGCCGGTGATGGAGCGGGAGAGGGCGAGCGGTATGAAGCGGTGCTCGAAGATTACGCCAATGAGACATCTGCCGCGAGGACCTTCACCGCTCAGGAACGTGTGAGGGACAGGAAAGCCGTCTGGGAGGTGGACAGCGGCGTGATGAAGGAAATCAGTCTCACCATCGATGAGAAGCCGGAAGGGGCCATCCTCACCCTGTCGTGCAGTATCGCCTGCGACGACAGGGCCGTCATCGATGACGCCCGGAGAGAGGTCCGTTACTGGCTGCGCAGCATCGCGGAGTATGTGAAGCTCTCTTCAAAGAAGGGTCTCCGGCCCCGCATCTTTAAATGGTTTATGGACAGGGTTTGGCTCAAACTGACGCTTTCGGAGAGGAATATCACGATTATCATTACGAAGATAACGATCGTCGAGATGCTCTTTCTTTTTGTTCTGCTTCTGGTCTGGAATTTCTTCGGGCCGCCGCGGTGACGTTTTTCCCGGCATCCGGTCGCACCGCATGGTGTGCGGTCTTGTCGTCCCGCGGGGCAGTGCCGTAATGATCTGAATGCAGGGTGTCCCAGATTTCCCGGCAGGAATTCCCTATCGCTCTGCTCAGGATGGATGATTTCGCAAGATCATCGCTCAGCAGGCGGATTTGCCGCAGCTCTTCCGGGGATGCCGTGACGCCCAGATCGACGAGGCAATGCTCGATCGTCGACATGAAGCGCTTCACGATCAGCTCCTCCTGGTAATCATGGAGCTCTTTCCAGATTCTCTGCTTTTTCCCGCAGTCAATAGAATGAACCGGGCTATTGGACATACTCACGACGGGGCGGCTGCAGTCTTCCGTCAGGCGTCCTCCTCCCCAGCATGTTGCCGGCACAGCTCCTGAAAAGAGGGCAGTCGCTGTAACCCGCTCCGGAACAGAATTGGTTCCTTTCCGCGATGGTGGGAACATAGGGCGTCTTGGAGGCGATGCAGACCCCCACGTATTCCTGCTTGAATAACGGACAATTCATCCGATACCTCCGGTGCACTTTATCGTCGCCATTTCAAAGGCGCAGCCGGCTTTGCCGGCACGGCGCTGCAAAGACGTCTCAGGCATGCGCGGCATTGTCCGCTGCAGGAAGGCCGCAACGGGCCTTGCTGAACTCGGGGCCCGCCGTCACCTCCGTCACCAGACCGCGCATGCTGAAGGGTTTTACCCGGTAATGATGAATCCCCAGATCGCTGAGTCTCTGCGCCGTGTTCTTCTCCTGGGAACCGGTCATGACGATCACGGGCATGTCCGGATAGGCGGTCCTGATGCGTGAGATCAGGGCAAACCCGTCCATAACCGGCATGTTGAGATCGGTGAGCACAATGTCAACCCGTGACGATTCGAGCACCTTCAGGGCCTCCAATCCGTTACCTGCCGTCACGACCCTGCATGAGCCCGCGACCGCGCAGAAGAGCTCGGAGAGGAGGACGACAATGGCCGGATCATCATCGACAACGAGGACGTTCACCATATCCCAGCATTAGCAGGGATCATGCCATAGAACGTGCATGAACACAAAAACAAGCATTACAAAGGGATATATCAGGGATGAACGTGGAGGGAAAGCGAAGGAGGGTCATTTTGACCGGTCATTTTGACGTGACGGTTCATTTTGAACCGTGCGACTTCATCCATCTCTTGACTGTGGAAACTGAGATGCCCAGGGCCTGCGCAGTCCTGGTTATACTGCCCGAGAATTTTTCAAGAGTGAATTTTATATAGCGATCTTCAAGCTCTTCAAGGGTGACGAGTTCCTCTTCTGAGGGCGGGAGAGCCGTTGTCGCGGCAAACGGCGCCCGATGCCCTCCCTGCAGGATAAAATCAGAGGGATGCAAATCGCCGCCCCGGTGGAGGAGGACCGCCCGTTCAAGGACATTCTTGAGTTCACGGACGTTGCCGGGCCAGTCATATGCCGTGAGGCGTGCAAGCTCTTCGCCGGATACCTGCACATTCCTGTTGCGCGTCAGGACTTTCAGCAGGTGACTGCAGAGGTCGGGTATGTCCTGTCGCCGCTCCCTCAGGGGGGGGAGGTGAATGCGTATCACGCTCAGTCGGTAATAGAGGTCCATCCGGAACGTCTGTCCCAGGACATTTCCCAGGTCCACATTCGTCGAGGCGATGATCCGCCCGTTGAAAGGCCTGTTCGAAACGCTGCCAAGCCGCCTGAGGGTTCTGTCCTCAATAACGCTGAGGAGCCGGGCCTGGAGATTGACGGGCATCTCCCCGATCTCGTCGAGCAAAACGGTGCCGCCGTCCGCCAGCTCGAAAAGACCCTTCTTCGGCCCCGTCGCACCTGTAAAGGCGCCCTGTTCGTATCCGAAGAGCTCAGCTTCGATCAGCGTCTCAGGAAGACAGGCGCAGTTGATGCTGACGAATGGACCCTGCCGGACATTGCTTCTGTAATGGATCGCCTTTGCGACGAGGTTCTTTCCCGTTCCCGTCTCACCTGTCACGAGTACCGGCACGGACGAAGAGGAGGCGAGTTCGACGAGCTGGGATGTCTCAGCAAGGCCTTTGCTCGCTCCGATGATGGTGGTTTCAACCGATGCGCGGTCACTGAGGATTTTGACCTGCTCCTCGACTTTCTGCTGCCGGATGGCTTTCTCCATGGTGACGGGGAGCACCTTGAGATAATTGCGCCGGACGTCCTTGATCAGATAATCGTAGGCCCCTGCCTTCATGGCCTGTACGGCTATTTCCTCGCTCCCGGCGCCGGTGATGACAATGACGGGGGCTTCGAGGTTGAGACCGAGGATGTCGAAGGCAGTCCCGTCGCCCAGAAGGTAATCGGTGATGACGACATCGAAGGTGTCCGTACCCAGGATCCTCCTTGCATCGGAAACCGAACCCGTCACTTCATAGCGGTATTCGGCGTTCCCGGTGTCCATCAGGCGCCTGAAGGCCATCTGATCGACAATGTCGTCTTCGATTAAGAGGCAGCGTTTCTGCAGCATTTCCTGAAGACCATGAGAGACGCCCTTTGCCGGGAATTCATCGTTCCCTGTGCGCGTTAACAATCGTTACGTCAGGCCCCACAGGCCATGACTGTGTGATGACGATTTCGGGAAGGTGAAAAAGAAGGTGCTTCCCGAGCCGAGGCGGGATTCGGCCCAGACAGAGCCCCCGTACATTTCGACGATCTTCTTGACCACGGCGAGTCCGATGCCGGTGCTCCCGGCATCGTCGTGACTGCCTGATGTCTCGAAGATCCGGAAAATTCTGAAGAGATCCCTTTCCTCTATGCCGGGACCGTTGTCGGAGACGCTGAATTTCCAGTGGTCATTCTCTGAAGAGCACCGTATCCGGATATCTCCATGCCGCTTGTCCATGAACTTCAGGGCGTTGCTCAGCAGGTTCTGGAAGACCTGCTCGATGCGCGTCCTGTCACAGATGATCCTGGGCATTTCCCCCTCAACCCGTATCGTGACATGTGTCGGCGGTGAGAGCATGTCGATTATGGACGGGATGACACGATTGAGGTCGACCTCTGAGGGTTCCTCACTGCCGCGCACGGCCCGTGAATACCGGAGGACTGCGTCGACAAGGTCGTGCAGGCGAATCACCCTGTTCATGAGGATCATCATTTTTTCCCTGCCCTGATCATCGAGTCTGTCCGCGTATTCTGCCACGATCCAGTCAGCCAGAGACGCTATGGCCCTGAGCGGCGCTTTGAGATCATGGGAGACGATGTGGGCGAATTCGTCCAGTTCCCTGTTCGCTCTCTCGAGATCTCTGATGAGCTGCGCCTGACGTGCCTCGGCGAGTTTCCGCTCTGTAATGTCCTCATAGGTGCCGAGCACCCCGATCACCGTGCCTGTTTCGTCGTGGAGGGGTACCTTGCTCGTCCGGAGCCACCCCCGCATTCCACTTCGGAAGGTCTGAGGCTCCTCGTACGCGAGCTTCGGTGATTCCTTTTCCATGACGAGGCGGTCGTCAGCCCTGTAGATCTCGGCTTCGTCCCTCCATGCAAGCTCGAAATCGTTCTTCCCGACGATCTCATCCTGTGAAGAAAGGCCCGAATCCTCGCAGAAGAGCCGATTGCACCCGAGATACCGGGAGTTCTTGTCTTTCCAGAAGACCCGGACCGGTATGGTGTCGAGGACGAGCTGCAGCATGCGCTTCGATTCCCACAGAGCCTCTGAAACCTTCTTGTATCCGACGATGTCCCAAACGGCGTCAGCCATGAGAGAGACAGTCTCGACATCGTCGGAAGTGTAATCGGTCGGCTTGTTTCCCACACCGAGAACGGCCACGATCCTGTCGCCCCTTACGACGGGCACGATAAGCTCGCGGATGACCGGGACATGGCCGGGGGGAAGGCCCTTTTTGTGCGGCAAAGACTCATAGTCATTGTGGATAACAGGTCGGCGGGTATGGACGCAGTCAACCCATACCCCCGCCGCCGCCACATCATAATGACGGCCCTTGCCATCGGCCCTGCACATATCCCGGATCGTCTTCGTCGACCAGGCCTGGAGGAAGAGGGTCTTTTGATCCCCTCCGAGAAAATGAAGGAAGCCGATCGAGCTGTCCGTGAGCGTCTCCACTTCGTCCAGCGTCGCCTGGAGCACCTCTCCCAGCGCATGTGAGGCGGCAAACTGCATCAGCCGGATCCGTGCCGCCATGATGTCCTCGGCGAGCTTCCGCTTGGTGATGTCCTCGTCGGTGCCGACATATCCCACGATTTTTCCATCTGCCTTCCGGATGGGCGCCGCCCGCGCGTGTACCCAGCGTACGGTGCCTTCCGGCGATCGGAAGCGAAAGGGGAGAGAAAAATCCCGCCCTTCAGCGACGCTCCTATTCCACTCTTCGGAGACCCGGTGACGGTCTCCCGGATGGATTGCGTTGACCCATCCCTCTCCCAGGCAGTCTTCCGGCGCGAGGCCGGATAGCTCCCGCCATCTCGCGTTGGTATAGAGACAGAGGCCTTTCGTATCGGTCTGAAATATGCCGATCGGGGAAGAATCGCTGAGGGAGCGGAAGCGCTCTTCGCTGAGGCGCAGCTCATCCGACTGCGTCCTCTCGATAATCGCCGCCCGGAGCCGTCTCTTTTTCCTCCTCCGGTCCCGGATGGCGATGCCGGCGATTTCGGCATGAACGACATCTCCGCCGTTTTTCCGCAGTTGAACGTCACAGGTCTCCCTCTGTCCGGAAGCGAATACCCGTCTGATGAAATCATCAAATACGACGACTGATACAGGGTGGAGATGCAAATGGAAGTCACTGCCTGGCAGGTTGTTGAGCGGCACGCCGAGGATCGAGGACGCGGGACGATCGGCATTCCCTATGGTGCCGTCTTCGTCAATGACAAACGATCCCACGGCAATGAGATCATTCGTCACGGACTGCAGCGGCCGCGATACGTCGCGTGCCCTGAGAGCTTTCCCGTCGGCGCCTCTCTCCATCCCCTGTCTCTCCCTCCCGCACCCTGCTTCCGTATGAGGCGGCAAACCTCTGAAGTCACAGGGGCATTCTCACAGAGAATTCATTCCCCATGGCACGGGCAAATTTATAATTACATTTTATACCCTTATTATAGCCTGAAAAGGCACACGAACATGCATACGGTCATCGAGGCGCAGAGGATGTCATAAAAGAGAGAAAGACCGACGGCGGGAGGAGAAATTGAATACCGCGTGCAGGGCGGCGGCGATGCCCGGGGCATCGCCGCAATGGTCACGTCCTGCTGAAGCGGTCTTACCGCCTCGAATTCATGGCGAGGACCGTTCTGTACTCGATCATCCCCGGCCGGCTCATCATCACCCTTCCTGCCGAGTGACGGTGCTGAAAGCCGCTGAATTCGAGCGACTTGACGTCTTGACCGTTCCCCTTGAGCGTGACGTAAAAACGCTCTTTCCCGTATTTCGTAAAGAAGACCTTGACCTGCGGGAGTAACGCTTGCAGGACTTCCTTCCTGTTGATCTCGCCGTCAACGAAGTAAACCCTGCACATGTCGAGGAGGTTGAAAAGGTTGAGGCCGTCTGAGTAGGTCTCGGCCACCGCATACGCCACGATCTTTCCCTTCTTTTTGACGGACCAGAGCCTTCTCACGACATAGAGATCGAGCACCTCATAGACCTGGGTGATCTTCCGGAGGCTGAAGCTGCCTTCGTCATAATCATAGCAATCCCTTTCGACGGGCTTCATGCTCTTCTTGCAGTATCCGAGAAATTCAGCGGGCGAGTCGGGAACTTCAACGGTATAGCCTTTCTGAGCCGTGAGGGACTTCCGCCGGCCGGCTTTGTACTCAAACATTTCCATTTCATCGAAGATAAACTTGTTCTCGTCATCGATGAAGGCGCCCATTTTCGTGTAGACTTCCCGGTGCCAGGGATTGTGGGTATCAAAATAGGTCAGGTAGTGGTCGCAGTAGAGATGGTCGATGAGAAAGTCAGACATGACGAAGTAGACATCCGTCTTCGATTTCATGTTCAGCCTTGCCTCGGGCAGGGAAGCAAGCTGGTGGCCGAGGAAGGTCTTGTCATATATCCTGAGCGCCGATGCGGCCGTGAGCAGTTTGCCGTTGCCGTCGTAGACGAGATTCGCCGAGACCTGCCTCTTGTTGCGAAGCTTTGCACAGGTGGCTTTCCAGCAGTCTATGGACCTTTGCATCTCCTCCTGCGGCTTGAGGGAGAAATAGCCGGATTTTTCGTAAAGCTCAAGCACATCGTCTCTCTCGCATTCCTCCATCCACCGCACATTCGGATAGGTCTTGCGAGCGATGTACCGGAAGAAATCGTAGCGTGGAAACCATTCTGAAACATTCACTTTCAGCCCGTACAGATAGGAACCGTCTTTTTCCCTCCGGTAGAACCTCACCCTGCCGTCGACAATGATCTCCATGCCGTCGTCAAGATTGACGGTAATGTTGTGCACGGCTTCTTTCCTGGTCCAGAGCTTCCTGTCCGAGAGAAAGGAGAATCCCTCGGTGCTGATGTCGATAAGAGGGAACGTCCCCTGGGTGAGAAATGATACCGTCCCCGGCTCACCCTCTTTAAGGCGGTAACGCGGGAGCGTTCTCCTGAAGGACGAGTAGATGACAAAGGGTTTCACCATGTGATGGAGCCCCTTGTCTCCGGGCCTGAGGTTAGTTTCGAGGAGGAAGAAGAGTTCCCTGTCCAGAAAAGCGACCTTCACGGGTGTCCCGTTGACCGAGGCCTTTGCCTCCGGAGTCAGTTGCAGCATCGGCTGACGACCTGCCTTGTCTTCGAAGAGCATCCGGGAAGTATACTTCTTCCCTTTGTAGTGGAGGGTGACGGGTATGCTCTGCTGCCGTGCAAGATTGCGAAAAAACGTGGTCAGGAATTTCTCATCGCTTAAAACATTCAGTCTGGACATGGCGTGTCTCCTTCGTATAAGACTTTGTGGTGTTTCGTTGTCCATGGTAAAGCAAGGCCGGTGCCAGACCGTAACATGCTGATATTAAATATTAAAGATGGTATGTTCCCTGCGTGCGATCGAACGCTCTATGGAAATATTCCATAATCATTCCATTGAGGTCCTAAATGATCCACCACGTCTCACATGACAAGGAAAAGGGCAGTCGGCAGTCGATAGTCAGCGGAAAGGGGCAGATAATCGAACGGAAAAACCAGAGGTGATTCAAACGTTAAGCGACAAATAACATGGATGGATTGACGGGCCGTTCGCCGAACGGCCCGGGATGCTGCAGGGTGCGGTTGCTATCCTATGTGACGTCGGTGACTTCGACGTCGAAATGGAGGGTCTTGCCGGCGAGGGGGTGGTTGAAGTTCATGATCACTGACTCACTCCTCACCTCGGAGATCGTCGCCGGGATGGGCTGACCCTGCTGCCCTCTCGTGTAGAGGGTCATACCCGCCTCAGGCGTCAGGTCCGGCGGCAACTGGTTCCTCGGCACCTCTATCATGTTCCCCGGGTCCTCGTGCCCGTATCCTTCGTCGGGGCTGATCTCGAAAGCTTTCCTGTCGCCGACCTTCATGCCTTTGACCGCCGTCTCGAATCCCGGGATCACACCGCCTGCGCCGACCTTGAATTCCAGGGGCTCTCCCTGCCGGGAGCTGTCGATATTCCTGCCTTCTACGGTCAGGGTGTAATGGACCTTCACTGTCTTGCCGTCTTCTACCACGTGAACCTCCTTATTTAATTTTTCCCCGGAGATGACTCCGGTTTTTCGGGATTTTATTCATGCCGTTTCTGCTCCTGCCTGAGAAATGAGGAGCTAAAAGAAGTTCAAGGAGGGATCGTTACGGGTGGGCCACAGGACGATACTGCGGTTCACGCGCCGGACGGGCTCCGCTTACTTCATTATTCATAATATCACGAGTGTGCCGGAAAGTAAAAATCGGAGGGAGGTCTGCCTTATCGTTGCAATACACTCCCGGGAAAGGCGGGGCGTATGCGCCGAAAACCTTGCTGCGGCGACACCTGTGTCAAAACAAAAGACGGCATGTACGCCAATGGTCGATGACACAAAGAGCGGAATCCTGAAACACAAACCTGACGAGGCGTATCGTCGCCTTCAGCAAGGCTTTGAGGCGCTTCGCCCGCCTTTCTATGCAAGGTCTACTTTCGTCCGCCGGTGATTTCGAATTCGTTTGACACGGTATACAGGGGCATCTCCTCGAAAGGCCGCGAGCAGAACTCCACCCTGACCCTGTATCTGCCCGGCGGCAAATCCCGCGGAAGGGAAAGGCGGATGAAACGGGATGCCTTCCTGTCTTTTATCACGAGACAGTCTGGTGAGTCACGGTGTTCAATCTCTGCCGTCGCAACCGGGTGGTCCCCCCCGGGGTCGGCGACGAAGGCGACGGTGCGCGTGATCCCGAACCCGAAGTCGCTCACCGCAGACAATGAGAGCTTCATCCCGTCGCCTGTCCCGTATCGGTCGAAGTCCGTAGAGAGATGAATACGGCGATTGTAGTCGCTCTCCCCCGTTCTCACCTTCGATGTCCCTGCCTCCCAGAACCTCGGCCGCGCGGCATCGAGATGGACCGTGTCGCCGCCGTAATGCCCTGCACCGCAGCACTCTTTCTCTTTGATCAGCTCCCAGATTTTCTTCCCGTCGACGCCGTCGATTGTGAAGTCCAGGGCCATGCCGTCGATATGGGTGCTCGTCCTTGCCACGTTTCCGCCGCCGTCCCTGAGTTTGGAATTGTACTCCGGGCTCCGGTATCCGGATTTGAGATTGATCATCCTGCCGGGAGCGACGATGTCCGAGAAGTAATCGAGCATGAAGATGAGCCGCGGCGAAATGTGCTCATTCAGTGCTTTGGCGGGGAAACCGAAGACCCTGTCGATCATCGTGAACCCCTTTTCATTCAGGGTGCCGTCAGGATTGAGGAGGGAGACCTTCGCCTCCTTGCCGGTCTTGGCGTTCCTGATGTGGATCTTGCCGTCGCCCATGAGAAAGAAGCGCCCCGCTCCTGTCTCCCCTCCTGTCAGGGCAGGCAATGACAAAAGGAGGAGCATGAATGACGCTGCCAGGAAAAGGCCGCCGCGCTGTTTTTCCGTTACCCGCATGGTTTGAGAAAGTATAAAGCCCCGGGCTGTTATTGGGCAAGTCGTCGCCCGCGATACGCGCCATCGCAGGTATGACGACTTCTTGTGAATCCATCAAGTTTGAAATGTTTTGCTGAAAAGTTATTAAATATATACTTATTAAAAATTATTGGGGGTGTCGGAATGGGTGACGTATTGAGCAAGGTGCAGGAGCTTGCGCTTCTCCATGACAAGATAGATCCGAGGATCGTCAAGGAAAAGAACATCAAGCTGGGCCTGAGGAATGAAGACGGCACCGGCGTTTTTGTCGGTATCACGAGCAAGGGGCAGGTTATCGGCTATGAAAAGGTCACCCGCGGTGACGGCACCGAAAAGGTCGTTCCCATTCCCGGGAAGCTCTACTATTGCGGCTATGACGTGGAGGACCTCGTCAGGGGAAAGGAAAAGGAAAGCCGCTTCGGCTTCGAAGAGACCGTCTACCTGTTGCTGACCGGGACGCTCCCGACGCAGGAGGACCTGAAGGGCTTTTCCCATGAGCTCGGAAAGAGGCGCTGCCTTCCGAAAGAAGCGAAGGAGATGATTCTCAACATGCCCCGGCACAACGATCAGATGGGTTCGCTCCATACTATCGTTTCGGCGATGCATGTGTTCGACAAGAACCCGAATTCGACGGACATGAAGGACGTGACGAGGCAGTGCATCAGCCTGATCGCAAAGTTTCCGACGATCATAGCTTACAACCACCAGGCTTCCGTGATGCCGGACAAGGACGTCGGCAGGCTGATCGACCCCGAGCCGAACCTCTCGACGGCCGAGAATTTCCTGTACCTGCTCACCGGCAAGAAGCCGGACCGGTTCACGGCGCAGCTCTTCGACACGATGCTGGTCTTTCACGCCGAGCACGGCGGGGGAAACAACTCGACCTTCTCGACGAGGTGCATATCCTCATCGGGCGCCAACACCTATATGGCGCTGTGCGCCGGCGTCGGCTCCCTGTCGGGCCACCTCCACGGGGGAGCGAACGAATCGGTGGTGACGATGATCAGCGATATCAAGCAGAAGGTGAAGAACTGGCAGAGCGATGATGAAATAGCGTCGTACCTCGAGAAGATCCTCGACAAGAAGGCCGGTGACAAGTCCGGGAAGATATACGGACTCGGCCATGCCGTCTACAGACTGTCCGATCCCCGGGCGGTGTTTCTGGAAAAGAGGGGGGAAGAACTTGCGAAGGCGAGCGGCAGAGAGAAGGAGTTCGACCTTTACAGGAGGATCGCACGAATCGCGCCGCTCATCGTTAAGGACAGAAAGGGCAAAGTGGTCTGCACGAATGTCGATTTTTACTCGGGATTCGTCTACGAATGCATGGGGATTCCGAAGGCGCTCTTTACACCGATATTCGCAATGGCGAGGGTTTCCGGGTGGTCCGCGCACAGGATCGAAGAGATCGTCCAGGGGCGGATCATCAGGCCCTCCTTTGTGTCGTCGCTAAAGAAACTCCGGACTTATGTCCCTATTGCGAAAAGGGGCGTATAACAGAACCTTCCAGTTGAATGAACCTTATCGTTGTAATACACGCCCGGAAAAGGCGGGGCGCATGCGCCGAAAACCTTGCTGCGGCGACACCTGTATCAAAACGAAAGACGAGGCATACGCCGATGTCAGGAGAATTGGACATCTTTTCCGACACTGACACTGACACTGACACTCACACTGTTTTCAGAGTGCTTCGCCCCGCCTTTCCGGATGTCCTGTTGCAGCGATAGGGTGACCTTGGAGGAACGGACAACAAGCGCGCGCCCCGCGGCATTCCTTTACGCTCTTGGAATCTTCGTCTTCCTGTGCTTTTTCCCTGCGATCCCGGCGGCCCAGCAGGACGGTCAGGCGAAGAAGGGGCTTGCGACCGTCCGGATCCGCGGGACCGAGTACCGCGCCGAGGTCGCCAGGACTCCGGATCAGCAGATGAGAGGCCTGATGGGCCGTTCTTCCCTGGATAAAAAGGGGGGCATGATCTTCCTCTTCGAGAGGGCTGGGATCCAGCATTTCTGGATGAAGAACACGCTGATCCCCCTCGATATCATCTTCATCACGAAAGAGATGAGGATAGACAGCATCAGGACAATGGCGCCCTGCAGGGCGGACCCCTGCCCCGTGTATTCGAGTGCGGGGAAAGTGACCTGCGCTCTCGAAGTGAATGCGGGCGAAGCGGAAAAACGCGGGTTCAGGCCGGGAGACCCGGTGGTCATAACATTTGACAAATAATCAGCGGCTTCCATATAAGGAGAGTGAACCATGGAGAAAGTGAAGGAAGGAGACAAGGTCGCAATCAATTACACGATCACCCTCGATGACGGGTCGGTCTACGATTCGTCGGAGGCGAGCGGCGCCAGGACGTTTGTCATCGGTAAGGGCGAGACCTTCAATCTCCTCGAAAAGAACGTCATCGGCATGGCTCCCGGCGAGTCGAAGCGCGTATTCATCCCCTTTGACGAGGGCTACGGGCCCCATGACGAGGCGAAGGTCTTTCAGTTCAACAGGAGCAGGGCGCCGAAGGATTTCGATCCGATCGTGGGGGACCGTGTGGAGATGAAACGGGCCGACGGCACGTCCGTCCTCGTCACCGTCCTGGACAAGTCACCGGAGGTTATCACCATGGACTGCAACCACCCCCTGGCAGGCAAGAACCTCGCTTTCGACGTGACGCTCCTGGAGATCCTCCCGAAGCCCTGATCAGAGCTTGACGTAAATATCGAGTTCACGCTCGCCGAAAAGGATCGCTTTCCGCGCAACCCTGACCCGGACCGTGTCACCCTTCTTGCGGTAAAAGAGGTGGAGCCTCATGTCCTCGACGGCCTCCACGGCATCGCCGTCAAGGGCCGTAATGACGTCACCCGCGGCGAGGCCGGCCTTCTCCGACGGGCTCTCGGGCGGAAAGCCCGTTATGACGACCCTGTCTCCTTCCTCCTTCAGCAATACGCCCAGCTTCGGCGATGCCGGCTCCTCAAGAGCTTTCGGGAACAGGATGTAGTCGGCGATCTCCCTGTCGACAGTCGTGTCGCTCACGATGATTGTGTAATCGAGGCCGTTTCTCCGGAACGCCCTCTTCGGGATGCCCGAACCGTAGGTGAGGTGTCCCGCCCCGGCGATGACGATCATCGTCCCGTCTTTCCGGAAATCGGGGTTGTCGCTGAAATAACGGTCTATGGATTCCGCCATTGTTTCATCCCACAACACCTGGGATTGGAGAAAGAACTCGAAGTTCTTCGAACCTGAGTGCATCTTGAAGACATCCTTAAGCCTGTTCCGGTACGCCTCGTCGGAGAGGTCCATCTGAGAGGGGATCTCCTTCTTGTCCTCTTCGGAGAGGGATTCCACGCCGGAACGGGAGACCTTTTCCGTGATTTCACGCCGGGCATTGAGGGCGATGACAGGGATTCTTTCCTGACGTGCGTAGTCGAGGATCGGCTTGTAGAGAGTAAAGTCGAAGACCCACCGCTTGAAGTATTCGGTCCGCTTCAGGAACTCCCGCTCATCGATCGTCCCCCCAATGTATGCGTCAAGGACGGGCTGGAAGGGACGCTGGAACATCTCCATGGCGATGGCGACAGGTTTCCCTTCTCTGTGCAGGGACCTGATCACCTCGAGCTGCACGGCGTGATGCGCCGCGCTTGTGTGGGACTCGCCGATATAGATGATCCGTTTGCCGGCAACGGCATCGATGACTTCTTTGAGGGTCTGCATCTCCGACAGGTCGACGGCGGGCGTGTCGCCGATGGGCTTATCTTTCTCGGCGGGCTTTTCGGACCCGTTGCTCCCGGTCTTTATTGCCGTCTCCTGCCCGTGATGCCCCGCCCCCTCGAAGGCGCATACCGTTGTGAAGGGAAACGTTAGAATGAAAATCATGAGAGCACGTATGATCATGTTTTTCCTTTCCATCCTGAGTTTGGGTCATTGAAAGCGTCAGCGTCAGCAAATAAATAGATTATATTATCCGCCGACTATCCACTTTCATTGTATATCAAATGACCCCGCAGCTGCAGAAAACGGCAGGACTGCCTCGTTTCAGAATATTTTAAACACCGATGATATACTATACAAAAAACTTCCGAACAGGGGTGATACCATGTCGAAGGTCTATTTCGCGTCAGCGCGCGTCAGGAAATGGAAATACGCGGAGAGTATGCCGGGAAAGCTTGAAGGCCTCCTGAGGACGATGGATCTCTCCCGTTTCTTCGAAAAAGACGACTGGGTGGCGCTCAAGACCCACTTCGGCTCCGAAGGGGCACACCGCATCGTCAGGCCCGTGTTCCTCAGGAGAATCGCCGATGCCGTAAAGGCCGCCGGGGCCAAGCCCTTTGTGACCGATACAGTCAGGATCAAGGGGCTCGATTACCTGGAGGTCGCCAATTACAACGGCATCAACCACCTTTCCGTCGGGGCGCCCGTCATCCTCGCCGACGGGATATACGGCCACGACAATATCATGGTGAAGGCCGGTGAGATCCTCGGCGAGATCGCCGTTGCGACGGCCATTTATGACGTGCCCGCCATGGTCGTCTGCACCCACGTGAAGGGACACATCAACGCCGGATATGCCGGGGCGATCAAGAACCTCGCGATGGGGGGCGTCAGCGCAGCCCATCGCCATTGCGGCTGGAAGTGCGGACGGGGGGCGATGCACACGATCGGAGAGGGCAATCTCGTCTGGGACGAAGAGAAGTGTTCCCTCTGCCTCCAGTGCGAGGAGGTCTGCCCTCTCGAGTCCCTCCATTTCGAAGAGGAAAAGATCGCCTATGACAGCCAGAACTGCTGGCGCTGCGGACGGTGTTCGCGGGTCTGCCCGGAAGGGGCCCTTTCGCTGCCCGAAGACGACGAGCTCTTCCAGCGTTCCCTTGCCGAGGCAACGATGGCCGTGCTGAGCTCCTTCAAGCCCGGAAAGGTGCTGTATCTTAATTTCCTCACCGAGATCCAGCCGGAGTGCGATTGCATGCCCGCTGCCGAGGTGCCCGTCATCCAGGATATCGGCATCCTCGCCTCCGACGACATCGTCGCCATCGAGAAGGCCTCGGTGGACATGCTCCTCCAATCGAAACCCCTGCCCGGGTCCCTGGCCGAAGAGGAGGGTGTCAAGGACGGCGAAGACATCCTGCAGAGGCTCCACAAGAAGCCATACCTGCTTCAGATCAGTGAGGCGGAGAAACTCGGGCTGGGAACGGGGGAATACACGCTGGAGGTTCTGAAATAAATGAGCTGCTGCCCGTGGGATTTGGGCAGCAGCTTAGGGGAGGTAACGAGGCGTATTTATTTATATCAGAAATAAATGCCTCTGTCAAGTACTTTTTTTAAAAAAGGTGCAAATTGCCTTCAGTGCAGGAAAAGGCGGGGCAAAGCTCTCTGAAAAAACAGTGTTTAGTGTGAGTGAAAGGAATAGTTCTGATATCTGCGCCCCCTCGTGTCAGTAAAAGGTTCACTTTTTTCAGCCGTTGTCCTGAAATGATCCGTATGGGAAGGCAAAGGTTTCGCAGCACCAAGGCTTTTCGGCATCTTCGCCCCGCCTTTCCGGATGTCCTATTGCAACGATAAGGTTTATTCATCATGATCGAAATCGACGGCAGTTACGGCGAGGGGGGAGGGCAGGTGCTGAGGACGGCCCTGAGCCTCTCGTGCCTCCTCGGAGCCCCTTTCCGGATCATTAATGTCAGGAAGTCCCGGAAAAAGCCCGGTCTCATGGCCCAGCATCTCACGGCGGTCCGAGCTGCCCAGCGCATATGCAGCGCCGTCGTGACAGGCGATACAATCGGTTCCGTTGAGCTTTCCTTCGCCCCGGGCAGGGTACGGGGAGGGTCCTTTTCCTTTGATATCGGCACTGCAGGCTCCACATCCCTCGTGCTACAGACAATCATCCCGTCAATGCTGTTCTCGGGGGACAGGTCTCGCATCGTCCTGACGGGCGGCACCCACGTCCCCTTCAGCCCTTCCTTTCACTATCTGGCGGGCCCTTTTGCGACTGTGCTGGAACGTCTCGGCATCAGGATCACCCTGACCGCCGAATCCTGCGGCTTTTATCCCAAGGGAGGCGGCCGGGTCAGGGCGGACATCTCCCCTGTCCGGGAAATCGGTCCTTTGATGGTGGCGGAATGGGGTGAGCTCCGGGGGTTGCAGATCATCTCGGGCGTCGGCAACCTCCCCCTGTCCATTGCGGAGAGGCAGGCCGATGCCCTGATCCGCCGGATCGGGGAGGGGATTGGGCCTGTTGCCCATACGCAAGAGATACTGTCTGTGCCGACACCGGGACAGGGCACCTTCGTCCATATCGACGCCGTCTCCTCCCTGTCGCGGGCGGGATTTACAGCCCTCGGCGAGCGGGGGAAGAGGGCCGAGGCGGTTGGGGAGGAGGCTGCCGACGCATTTCTTGCCTTCCGGAGAACGGGCGCCGGCCTTGACCGGCATCTGGCAGATCAGATCGTGCTCTATCTCGCTCTTTGCAGGGGCTTTTCCCGGTTCACCACGGAAATGATAACGCAGCACCTCCTGACAAACCTCCATATTATCAGTCTGTTTCATTCCTTCAGGTATGAAATCGAAGGTGGGCCGGGCGAGACGGGAACGGTTATGATCGATGGATGCGTCTGAGTCGTGTATACACCCTATCGCTGCAAACGCCCTCCTTTTTACGCAACTGTGAGGTGCATATGCATCGGAATAACCATGCGGAGGTTGTCATGTACAGGATAATGCTCATGATGACGATATTTTCCTTTGTTGTTGCCCTCTCTTCATGCACCGGCGGTCTGCATGTCCGCGAAATCGGAGAGGAGACAGTAGTCGAGCTCCCCTATGAGGTCAACGGGGATCATGGCGTCGATCGTTCTCATCCCTGTCTCGAGGTGGTAGAGGCAGCCCTTACGAACGAGGATCGTCTCGTTGACGTTCGTTTTCGCCTCTATGGGGTGAACAAGATTATCGTAAAGCCTGATTGGACCTATCTGCGTGATGAAAGGTCCGGAAAAAAGATAATCCTGAGGTGGAAGCCCAGGGTTGGGGTCTTTCCTCCTGTGAAACCGAAGGACGGGGTGCCGCTTTCCTATATCGTTTTTGACAATGAGGAAGGCATGATTGAGAGGGGTTCGCCGGTCACCGTCGTCATTAACGGTATGCGGTTACGGCATGTGATTGTCAAGTGAGCACGGGGAGTTTTTCGGGAAAAAGAGCGCTCCTCGTGAAACGGCATGATCATCTCATCTCCCCACTCCCCGTCTGAGGTTCAGGCCGATCCATGACACGTCATGGGTAAGGAAAATCCTGAAAATTGCCGATAACATAATGACAAATCATCGACATCTATTACCCGGAGGCTGCGGACGGTGAGTTTTGGAGAGAAGCTTCGGAGTCGTATATATCAGATCCTGCCGGTCGACCGTGACAAGAGGAAGGCCCGGAGGATTCCCGCCAACGAATACAACGAGTTCATGGACAGGCAGGGGCATGTCAGCGGGTGTTACGTCGTCAACATGAGCCACGACGGCATCTGTATTTCGACGGGCGCCAGCCTCCGCCTCGGCCAGACGATCACCTTCCTCAGGCCCTCATGCAGCGCCAGGGTGGTCTGGATTAAGGACGGACAAACCGGGCTGAAGTTCCTCTGATCCTCCTGCATCCCTGCCTGCCTTTCCCGTATCGTCGCCGTTCTGGTATCATTCAGGAATGGAGACCATCACCCTCACCATAGACGGGCGCCGCGATGTCCTCTATACACGGGCGTCCGCCCTGGCTGCATTTACCATTTTCTACAATATACTCGAGGGGCTCATATCCGTTTATTTCGGCCTCGAAGACGAGACGGTCTCCCTCTTCGGCTTCGGTCTCGACTCCTTTGTCGAGGTCATCTCCGGCATCGGCATCTGGCACATGATCCGGCGCGTGCGGAGGCACGGCAGCGAGAACCCGGACCGCTTCGAAAAGAGGGCGCTGACGATCACCGGCGCCTCCTTCTATCTCCTCGCCTTCGGACTGGCCGTAACTGCTGTCATGAACCTCGTCTCCGGGCATGCCCCGGAAACGACGGTCTGGGGCATCATCGTCGCCCTCGTCTCGATCATCTCGATGGCGTTCCTCCTGCATTACAAGATGAGGGTCGGCCGGGAGCTGGGTTCGAGGGCCATCATAGCCGATGCCCACTGCACGCGGGCCTGCATGCTCCTGTCGATCGCCCTTCTCGTTGCGAGCGCCGGCTATGAACTGACCGGGTACGGAGGGCTCGACTCGATCGGCGCCGTCGCCATTGCGGCCTTTTCCTTCCGAGAGGGACGCGAAGCCTTTGAGAAAGCCCGGAACGAGGGCGTCTGCAGCTGCGGCAGTTGCTGCGACTGAAGGGACGTCCGGTGTGACGCGGACGATGAACGAAGAAATATCCGCTCAGTTAAAATTCCTCAACGAGACTCTCCTGCGCATAGCCGACGCGCTCGCCGGCGTTCGCGACCCGGCTGTATTTGACGGGTACCGCGCATTCAGGACCTACGCCAGGGCCGGACAACTCAGGATCGAAGGCATCTCCGAACCGGACCCTGTGACGCTCCGGGAGTTGCGGGGGATCGACGTGATCATTGAGAAGCTGAGGGAAAACACCGCACAGTTCCTGAGCGGACGACCCTGCAACAACGTGCTGATTTACGGACCCCGGGGAACGGGCAAATCGTCGGCCGTCAAGGCCCTCCTGAATGAGTATGGCGACGAGGGCCTGCGGATCGTCGAGATGCCGAGGGACATGCTGGTCCATCTGACTGAACTTGCAGGAATCATCCGGACGAGGACGGAGAAGTTTGTCGTCTTCTGTGACGACCTCTCCTATGATGATGAAGAAGGAACGTACCGCCGGTTGAAGGCGATCCTCGAGGGCGGCCTCGAGAGGCGGCCTGACAACATGCTCATCTATGCAACGTCGAACCGGCGTCATCTCATGCCGGAACGGAAGGCCGACAATGTGGCGGAACTCCGGAACGGGGAACTCCATCCCGCCGAGACGATGGAGGAAAAACTGTCGCTCAGCGACCGTTTCGGACTCAGGCTGGGCCTCTATCACTTCGACCGCGACACGTATCTCGACATCGTGCGTCATTACGCGGCGCTCCGCGGGATTGCATATGATCAGGACGACCTGGAAGGCGGGGCGATGCGCTGGGCCCTCGCTCACGGGAACTATTCAGGCCGCACCGCCCGCCAGTTCATCGACGACTACGAAGGAAGACATGCAAAGAAACCTTAGCGTTGCATAGACCCATGGAATTTACGGGCAAACCAATCCTCGTGTCAGATTATTCCAGATACCAGTGATACAAGATAACAGGCTTGTTGCAACGTTCAGCTAAACGGTGATGTATGCAAGAAAAGAGGGATGTGGTCATCATCGGGGCGGGCGCTGCCGGTCTCATGTGCGCGCTCTCTGCCGGCGCCCGCGGCCGTTCGGTGCTCGTCGTCGAACACTCCCGGAGGATCGCGAACAAGGTGCGCATCTCCGGCGGTGGACGCTGTAATTTTACGAATCTCTCCGTCAGCGGCGACGACTACGTCTCCCGCAACCCCCACTTCTGCAAATCAGCCCTCGCCCGTTTCACCCCCGGCGATTTCGTCGACATGATGGAAAAACACGGCATCGCCTATCATGAGAAGGAGGCGGGCCAGCTCTTCTGCGACAGGGACTCAGGGGAAATCGTCCGGATCTTGCAGGAGAAGTGTTCGGATGCCAAGGTTGAGATTCGCACGCACTGCAGCGTCCGCTCCCTGACAAAGGAGAGTCAGCGTTTCGTCCTGAAAACCGATCGGGGGGGTGTGGAGGCGCCCTCTGTCGTCGTCGCCACGGGAGGGTTGTCCTACCCGAAGCTCGGGGCAACGGACTTCGGGCACCGCATCGCCCGGCAGTTCGGCCTCAACGTCACGCCCATGAGTCCTTCCCTCGTCCCTCTGACGTGGAACCAGAACGATCTGAACAACTTTGCCCCCTTGAGCGGCCTTTCTCTGGACGCCGTCGTCGGCTGTCGCAGGGCGCGGGTCCGCGGAAAGATCCTCTTCACTCACCGGGGCCTGAGCGGCCCCGCCATCCTCCAGGTTTCCCTCCACTGGCAGGAGGGTGATCCCCTTGCCATCGACCTGTTGCCGGACTGTAACGCCGAGGAGTTATTGCTGTCGGCGCAGAAGAGCAAAATGAAAATGGAGACCCTTCTTTCGCGGCATCTGCCGGAACGTTTTGCCCGGACGTGGTGCGATCTTGCGGTCCCTGCAAAACCGTTGAACCGGTTTGCCGGGAAGGAACTCAGGGAGATCGCACAGAGGCTGAAGAACTGGCAGATTACTCCTGGAGGAACGGAGGGGTACACGAAGGCGGAGGTCACCCTCGGAGGGGTCGACACGGACGAGCTTTCCTCCAAGACCATGGAGGCGAAGAAGGTGCCCGGCCTCTTTTTCGTCGGCGAGGTTGTCGATGTAACAGGCCGCCTGGGCGGGTTCAACCTCCAGTGGGCATGGTCCTCGGGCTATGTGGCGGGGCAGTATGTGTGAGACATGCCCTTTTTTCTCCTATACTATTGACTCAATGAAAGAAGGGACAGGACAGTGGGGAGGTATCCATGAATGATCCCGAGAGGACGATCGCCGAACTCACCGGGGAAGTGGAGCGCCTGCGCAGGCGGATTGCGGAGCTTGAGTCTCCGGGGGCCGGCGGCGGGCACGGGGAAGAGGAACTCCGCGCAAGTCTTCTTTGCCAGAATGCCATTCTGAACAACATACCGGACATCGCCTGGCTCAAGGACCGGGAAAGCCGCTTTATCGCCGTCAACGGGCCCTTCGGCGAAGCCTGCGGAGTCGCGCCCGCGGACCTGGTCGGTAAGACCGATTATGACATCTGGCCGCCTGACCTGGCCGAGGGCTACCGCGCCGACGACGCGGAGGTAATGCGGACCGGGAAGCGTAAGTGCGTGGAAGAGCGACTCGTCGGCCCTGACGGCCGGGAGAGCTGGATCGAGACCATCAAGACCCCCATCCTGGACGCCCGGGGATCGGTGATCGGCACGACCGGGATCGCCCGCGACATTACCGGGCGAAGGCAGGCGGAGAAGGCGCTTTATCTCAAGAACTACATGTTTGATGTATCCATCGCAGCCAACAGCATTGCGGATACCAGGGGCATCATCACTCAGGCGAACCGGGCTTTTCTCGCCATCTGGGGATATTCCGGCGAGGATGAAGTCGTCGGAAAGAGAATTCCGGAATTCCTGGAGAACCCGGATGAAGCCGCAGCCATTACCGCTGCATTGGACAGTGCCGGGAAATGGGAAGGCACCTATACCGCCAGGAAGAAGGACGGTTCAACCTTTTTGGCATTCGGTCTTGCCACGATCCTGAAGGACGAAAAAGGCACGATGATCGGCTACCAGTCATCGGTTTTGGACATCACCGAGCGCAGGAAGGCGGAGCAGGAGCGCCTCGAACTTGAGCGGCGGCTGCTGCACGCCCAGAAGCTCGAGAGCCTGGGCATCCTGGCCGGCGGCATCGCCCACGACTTCAATAACCTCCTGATGGCGATCCTGGGCAACCTCGATCTGGCGCTCCTGAATCTTTCCCCGGTCTCGTCGGCCCGCGCGAACATTGAGCAATCGGCCAGGGCTGCACGCCGTGCCGCGGACCTGACGCGGCAGATGCTGGCCTATTCGGGCAGAGGCAGATTCGTGGTAGAGTCCGTGAACCTGAACGAGCTGGTGGAGGAGAACGCCCACCTGCTGCGGGCGAGCGTCGCCAGGACGGCCACGCTGGACCTGCGTCTGGGACGCTCGCTGCCGCCTATCGAAGCGGATGCCGGCCAGATCCAGCAGGTAATCATGAACCTGATCACCAACGCCTCGGAGGCCGTCGGCGACAGTGCCGGAGTGATCACCCTCGCCACAGGAGTGCAGGAATGCGACGAGCAGTGCCTGAAGCAAAGCCGGATCGAGGTGGCGCCGCCTGCAGGCAGGTTCGTGTATCTTGAGGTGTCCGACACGGGGTGCGGGATGGACGAGCAGACACAACAGCGTCTTTTTGATCCCTTCTTCTCGACCAAGGCCATGGGCCGCGGTCTCGGCTTGTCGGCGATCCTGGGCATCGTGCGCGGACACAATGGCGCTGTTTTTGTGGAGAGCGCCGTGGGCAGGGGGACCACGATACGCATACTCTTCCCCGCAATCGCGGAGGCGCAGGCAGAGAAGAACCCGGCTGCCGGATCTCAGTCAGCAGAAGCATGGGCGCCGGCGGTGAGAGGGCCGGTGCTCGTGGTGGATGACGAGGACATCATACGCGATGTGTGCAGGACGATGGTGGAGTCCCTCGGCATGGAGGTGCTGACGGCGGCGGACGGCAGGGAGGCCGTGGAGGTGTTCCGGCAGAACGCCGGAAGGATCAGCCTTGTCCTGCTCGATCTGACCATGCCGAACATGGACGGCATAGCCGCTTTCAGGGAAATGGTCCGCATAAGGCCCGGAGTCAAGGTGATCCTTTCCAGCGGGTACAATGAGCAGGATTTCATCCGGCGCCTGTCCGGAGAGGGGTTGGCGGGGTTCATCCAGAAGCCTTACTCCCTGGACAATCTGCGCGACGTCCTGGAGAGGGTGAATAAAACCTCGCCGCCAAACTTGTAGTTGCGCAGAAAGGCGGGACGACGCGCTCTAAAAACAGTGACAGTGACAGTGTGAGTGTGAGTAAAGAGGATCATATTTCGACCATTGGCGTACAGGTCATCTCTCGTTTTGATACAGGTGTCAGAGCGAGGGAGCGGGTTTTGACCATCACTTGAGTTTGAAAACGACGCGGCTGTCCCTGAGGTTCTCCTTCTTCTCCGGCTCAAGGCCTTTGGGCTCTACAAGAAAGACGCGCCCCTGCTCAACCTTCTTCGTTCCGAGGATGTAGTCCCGCACGGCAAGAGCACGCTGTGATGCGAGCATCCGGAGGTCGTCGTCGTTCACGACAGTATGGGTCAGCATGAGTTTTTCCATCTCCGGCCCCGGGAGGTCCTTCGCCATGCCGATGAAGTTGCGGGGCTTCGGGAACTTCTCCTCCTTGTAGGCCATTTTCAGATACTTCGGATACTCTTCTTTATCCACGACGACGTCATCGACGGGCGGGGGCGTTTCACCCTTCTTCACCATATCCTTCAGCTTCTGCGCTTTGATTTTCCTGTTGAAAAGCGTCTGCCTCAGGCCGTCCCTGTCCTTCTCCCTGTCGACATACCCCTCGATTTCGAGTTTCAGCCCCGGCCGGTCCGAAAGGGCCTTGACGAGCGTATCGAGCTTCCTGAAGTTCTGGTCACTCACCCTTGAGCTGCCGCTGTCGAATTCGACATAGCTCAGCTCCTCTCCGCCGCCGAAAATCGCGCCGAGGAGGGCGAAGGGGGATGTGGCGGCCTTGACGAGGAGATTGAGGATGATCTTGAGGATGATCGAGCCCATGCTGAACTTCGGGTCGTCCATATTCCCCGTCACCGGCAGATCCAGGGTGATTTCTCCCTTCCTGTTCTTCAGGAGGGCAACGGCGAGTTTCACCGGCAGTTTCGTCGCCTCAGGACTTTCAACCTTGTCCCCCAGGGTCAGCTGGTCGAGGAAGACGGCGTTTTCCGAGTCGAGCTTGTTTTTGACGATATGGTATTTCGAGCTGAATGTGAGTTTCCCCTTTTCGATGGGATAGCCCAGGTACTTGCCCGAGTATGGAGTGACGGGGCTGAGCTCCATGCCCTTGAACTCGGCCTTGACGTCGACGAAGAGGTCTTCCCTCAGGGGATTGATCTTGCCGGTTATTTCGAGAGGCGCTTGGTTCTGGTGCTTGCCCCGGAGGTCGACATCGGCGAGCGTGTCCTTCTCGGAGGAAAGGCCGGAAATCCGTCCCCCGATCTCCAGGAGATAGGTTGCGTAATGCGGCTTGACGGAGCGGTCGAGGAAGCTCACGGCGCCGTCCTGAAGCGTCAGGGTATCGATCCTTATGAGCCGCTGTTGCACGCTCCCCGCGGTCTGGGGCGGCGGTTCCGCCGGCTGCGCATCGCCGTTCTTTTCACCGGCCATGAGGTTCATCACATTCAGTGTCCTGTCCTCGTTCATGACAAGATGGCCGGAGAATCCGTTCAGCGCCGCCTCAGTCACCGTCACTGCAGGCGGGCTGGAGATGATACTCACACCGCCAAGGTGCAGCACCTGCCATTTCAGCAGGTCCTCGGCGTTTTCCCTGTCGACGGAACCAAAGCTGGAAATCAGGGCCTCTCCCTTGTAATCTATGAAGATGCCCTTCTCCTCCGAGTATGACGCTCTCAACCTGCCCTTGGCGGAGACGCTCCCCTCCGTCACGATGATCCGGACAAAGGTATCGATGTAGGGCTGGAACGGACCGATGAGGACTTCCTTCGCGTCTGTCGTCAGATTCAGGGTCATGGGATCTACGGACAAGGAGCCGGCCAGCGAGATGAGGCCCCTCCGGTTCGGCACGAGGGACAGGGAGATCTTTCCGGTGCTGGTTCGTGCCGTCGAAATGTTCTCTCCCCTGACCTTCACCTTCTCGGCCAGGAAGACGGCAGGATCTTTGGGGACGCGGTCCTCGGCCCGGATGGTGTACCCGTCGACGGAGAGTTTGCTGACGCTGACGAGCCAGGGCTTCCGGGCTTCCCCAGGCACGGCTTCTCCTGCCGATCCCTCGAGCTGGGCGACGCGGTACTCGATCAGGTTCAGCAGATCGACAGACCCGTCTGACGCGCGGGTCGCCGATACGGTCCCCCCTCGTGAGGATACCTCGCCGATCCGCACGTCCTGTGTGATAATATCGATATCACCCTCCTTTACAAGGACTTCCGGGAGCCTTACGAGATCGCCTCCCTCTTCCCTATTTCTTAGGTGGAGCGATTCGAGTCTTGCCGAAAGACCGGTGATGCGCATCTCCAGGTTATCGCCGATGCGGGCGAACCGCAGTTCCGTCGTCACCCCAAGCACACCGTTTTCGAGTTTGGTGCGCAGCAGGTCCCGGTAATAGGGCTCATACTTCTTCAATTGCAGGCCCGCGAGTTCGACATTTGCCTCGACGATGAGGGGATCGACGGAAAACTCCGCCGACGCCCACAGGGATTCCCCTGCCTCCGTTTTCATGAAGAAGGTCAGCTCGGACAGCTCATCGGGGCTGTTGCTGAAGTGGTCGATGCGGAGATCGACATCGGAGAGTGTCGACTGAAAACCGCCGGACGGGTAGGCGTCGGAGAGCCTGACGACAGCGCCGGTCACGGCGATCTCATCAGCCGCGAAGGTCAGTATTTCCCTGATTTTTCTGAAGAGCTGGACCAGTTCATCGGCGATTTCTTCCGGAACGAGTTCTTTCACATTCACATCGCCGCGCCTGTCCCTGCGGATATTCACCTCCGGCGATTCCAGGGCCAGCTTGGACAGGTTGAATGTGGCGGACATGAGGTCCGACGACGTTATCTCCGCAGAAAGACGGGGGAAGGCGACCAGGGACGCTCCCTTTTTGTCATCGATCTTCACTGTTTTCATGCCGACGGTGCCCGTCACCCCGAGGGTCGGCTTCCTGTCGCTGTATTGGGTGTAGCTCACGACGGTCTGCGCGTCGAAGAAGGCTGACACGATCTTCGCTTCGGTCTTGAAGGGAAGATAGGCCAGGTAGTGGGCGATGTCGAGGTCGCTCACCTTCACATCGAAAGACGTTTCGAGGGAGTCCTTGAAAGGTTTTGTGCGGCCCCTGAAGGAGACGGGATCACCGTTGAGAGTCGCTTCGAAGGCGGGCTGCACATATGTGTCGACATGATAGGGGAGGTTCGACAGGAACGGTATGGTGAGGCTCACGCTGCGCAATTCATGACTCGCCCCTTTCGGTCCGTCGTGGAAATCGACGGCGCCGCCGGCAACCTGGATGTTATTGACGGAAAACCTCGGCGGCTCCGGTTCGTTGGATGCCTGCCCCTTCTCCTTCACAAGTAGATCGGAGAAGTTGTAGGTTCCGTCCGCATTGCGCACGATCCTGGCGTAAACTCCGTCGAGCCTGAGGTCCCTGATGACGATGCCCCACTTGACGAGAGAGATGCTCTGGAGGTTCACATAGAGGTTTTTGAAGGAGAAAAACGTTTCCCCTTTGTCCCGGTCGCTGATTGTGAGATCCTTGACGTTGACGGAGAGGACATAGGGGTTGCAGGAGATCTCGCCGATGGCCACGTTTCTGTGGAGAGTCTTCGAGAGTTCCCTGACCAGATAGGACTTCAGCAAAGGCGGTACGACGAGGAAGCCGGCGATGGTGAAGACGATGAAAAACACAGCCGTCGCGATGAGGGACTTCCGGAGACGATGCCGTGTTGCCAGTTCCTCTCTGACATTCATCACGGTACAAACACCTCCCCTTTTAGTACAGCAATTATAGCAGAGGCAGGTGTGTTCCGTCCCATCTTGGCAGGACGGTCCGGGGGCGAATGATCGGCTGCTGACTGAGAACTGTTATTGGGGCGTCTTCGCCCTTTACTGGCAGGTCCACCCGATCGCCGCATTGGCTGCCGCAGCCGCGCCGATGGTGACAGTGGTTCGAAAATCGACAAGGGTCCCCGCACTGAGGGCGACCGTATTCGTGCTCGTACAGCTTGTTGCCGCCCCCGTTATGGTGCAGGTCAGCACGGTATCGGCCCCTGCGGCGGCAAAGGAGTTCGATGTCCTGAGCGCAAAGGTGCGTACGATCGTGCCTCCCGGTGCGGCGGAGACGATGACGTAGAGATTCGATGCGGTACAGGCCAGGGGGATCACCATTTTCAGGTTGGCCTCCGTTGCATTCACCGTTCCGACACCACTTGGATAGGCATATGATGTTGTATTGATCAGGGTATTCAGGGTGTTTGCCCTGGATAAATAGACAGTTCCGGTTCCGGGAATGCCCTGCGGCCCTTGCGGTCCCTGAAGTCCCTGCGGTCCCATCAACCCCTGGGGCCCCTGAGGGCCGGGGTCTCCCTGAAGTCCCTGAGGACCCTGCAACCCCTGAGGGCCCTGTGGTCCTGCCGCACCAGCAGGTCCCTGAGGGCCGACTGCCCCCTGAGGTCCCTGCGGTCCCGGATCGCCCTGTAGTCCCTGGGGACCCTGCGGCCCGACGAGGGACGTCCCTGCTCCCCATGCGCCTGCTGTCTTCGGACCGAAGATCGTACTCGTCGCCGTATTCACGTAAAAGTCCCCGTCCACACCTTCCGTCGTCGGGTCAACCGTCCCGTTCAGAACAGTCGATCCATCGGCGCCTGCAGGCCCCTGAGGGCCCTGTATGCCCGGGTCTCCCTGAAGTCCCTGGGGACCCTGCAACCCCTGCGGCCCCTGAAGGCCCTGTGGTCCTGCCGCACCATCAGGTCCCTGAGGGCCGACTGCCCCCTGTGGTCCCTGAGGCCCCTGCGGTCCCGGATCGCCCTGAAGTCCCTGGGGACCCTGCGGCCCGACGAGGGACGTTCCTGCTCCCCATGCGCCTGCTGTCTTCGGACCGAAGATCGTACTCGTCGCCGTATTCACGTAAAAGTCCCCGTCCACACCTTCCGTCGTCGGGTCGACCGTCCCGTTCAGAACAGTCGATCCATCGGCGCCTGCAGGCCCCTGAGGGCCCTGTATGCCCGGGTCTCCCTGAAGTCCCTGGGGACCCTGCAACCCCTGCGGCCCCTGAGTGCCCTGTGGTCCTGCCACACCATCAGGTCCCTGAGGGCCGACTGCCCCCTGAGGTCCCTGCGGTCCTGGATCTCCCTGCGGTCCCTGAGGTCCCGCTGCACCCTCCGGTCCCTGCGGTCCCGGCGTTGACGCGCTGACGGGTTCGGAGAGACGAACAACCCTGAAACGAATGGGATCAGAACCCGGGATGTATTCCATGTCCAGAGAGAAATACTGCAGGCCCGATCCCGGACCCAGCGAGGCGAGTATGGGGATCTGTATTCTTATGGTCTCGATATCGACCGATGCAGGGGTCTCGGTGATGACCGATGAAGGCTTGCTGCCCCGGAGAATGAACTCAGTCGAATCCTGAAGGCCCGTGGCGATGTCGACAGCCCTGAAATCAACCTCGAATGATCCTATATCAGGAATATTGACATTCGGAACATGAAGATCCCCCGTGTCGGCGGAATACGTTGCGGCGGCCCAGCCCGAGGTCACTCCCGGGAGGAATATCGCCATCCAGCACATGACAAAAAAGCAAAAAAAACGCCACATACCTGTGGGCTTACGCTCCATGTTTGTTAACCCTATTCAGCTCGAAATCCTGACCCATGCACAGATGGGCATCATTCCCTAATCCCGGCACGTTCGTCTGCGGGAAAATCTTTCCGTGACTCATATCACACTTATGTTTTCGTGAAATCGCAGGAAAACTTAAAGCGACAGTTTGAGGTTCCTGTCCCGCCGATATTTGTACCTGAGGGGATTGGTGGCCGATAGCATCCAAACGCAGGGATGTGGTAGGATTTCAGGGATATTCAGCACGCTTTCTTGTCCAGGGGTGACCCGAGGGATGTTTTTATACAGCGGCGTGTCATTATATCATTACTGAACGAACGGCTTTCATCCGACATTATAGGTAGCGCCATGAATGAACCGCATCCCGAAAGATACCTTAAAGAGAAATCAGGAGCAGAGATGAACGGCAGCGAGTTACCATTGAAGCAGTGGCATGACCGCATCTTTCAGGCCTTTCTCACCCATGCGCCCGTCATCGTCTTTGCTCTCGATCGAGAAGGCAAGATTCTCTTTGCCGAGGGCAGGGGCCTGTCTGAGCTTGGGTTGAGACAGAGTGAAGTCGCCGGACGTTCCGCCTTCGAGCTGAATAAGGATTACCCCCATATCCTCATCAATCTCAGGAGGGCCCTCTCAGGGGAGTCATTTACCGCCACGATAGAGTTTCAGGACCGCTTTTTCGAGGTCCGCTTCGAATCCCCTCCCGCCCGGACCTCTGAGGACGTCGCCGTACTGGGTGTCGCCACCGACATCACGGAGAGGGTGCTGATCGAGAGGGTCCTGAGGAATCGTGGAGATATCGTTGAACGGCTCAACCTGTCCCTCGTCGAACTCGCGAAGAATGAGCATATCTATAAGGGAGACATCTCCCTCGCTTACAGGGTGATTACAGAGGCTGCAGCCAGGGCTATGATGACGGAGCGGACGAGCATATGGTTCTATACCGACGATCAGACCGGCATCCGCTGTGCGGATTTGTATGAGTTGAAATCAGGACTGCATTCCAGCGGCTATGTCCTCGGGGCATCGCAGTATCCTGCCTATTTCAGGGCACTGCTGGAAGGAACGGTGATTGACGCCCATGACGCACGTTCCGATCCCCGCACCAGGGAGTTTACCGAATCCTATTTGCTTCCCCTCGGCATCCGGTCGATGCTCGACGTGCCGATCCGCGTGTCAGGCAGGTCTGTCGGTGTTGTCTGCCATGAGCATGTGGGACAGGAGCGCATCTGGACAAGGGAAGAGCAGAGCTTCGTCACAGCCGTCGCAGGCTTCGTATCGACGGCCATAGAAACCCATGAGCGTTTGAAGGCGGAAAATTCACTCAGGGCGGCGGAGCAGAGGCTCCGTGATATCGTCGAGCACAGCACGAATCTCTTTTACATGCATGCCCCTGATCACCGGCTTCTCTATGTCAGTCCGCAGTCAAGGGTTTTCCTGGACTGCGAGCCCGAAGAAGCCCTCGTCCGGTGGACGGAATTCCTGACGGACAACCCTGCCAACGAACGGGGACTCAGCATGACAGATGCCGCGATCGAGACGGGCATAGCCCAGCAGCCTTATGAGCTGGAACTCAGGGGTTTCAAGGGAAGGGTCATATGGGTCGAAGTCCGTGAGGCCCCGATCGTGAAAAACGGCAGGACCGTCGCCGTCGTCGGAGCCCTGAGCGATATCACGGAGCGGAAGAGGATGGAGAAGGAGATGATCAAGTCCCAGAAACTCGAATCACTCGGCATCCTCGCCGGTGGAATCGCCCATGATTTCAACAATGTCCTGACTGTCATCCTCGGCAACATCTCCCTGGCCCACCTGCTCCTGACACCTGATGACCCGGCTTCGGGCCGTCTCGATCAAGCCGAAAAAGCCTGTTTGCAGGCGCGGGACCTCACGCAGCAACTGCTCACCTTTTCCAAGGGGGGATCACCTGTCCGAACGACTCTCCGGGTCGAACAGATCCTGCAGGATTCGGCGGGCCTTGCCGTCAGGGGCTCAAACGTCAAATGCACGATTCATTGTGCCGATTCGATTCACAACGTAGATGCCGACGCGGGGCAGATGACCCAGGTTTTCAACAACATAATTCTGAACGCTTCTCAGGCCATGGCGGAAGGCGGGACGATCCGCATCGAGGCGGAGAATGCAGACATCGGCCCTGAAGGCGGGCTCCCGCTGAATCCCGGCACCTACGTGAAAATAAATGTCACCGACGGGGGCCCGGGCATCCCCGAAGGACATCTCCAGCGGATCTTCGATCCCTATTTTACGACGAAGAAGAAGGGGAGCGGACTGGGGCTCTCCGTTGCCTATTCGATCGTCAAGAACCACGAGGGCCATATCGATGTCCATTCAGTGCCCTATTTCGGCACGACCTTTTCCGTCTACCTCCCCGCTTCCAGGAAACAGCCCGGGGCCGAGCCGCAGAGGGAGAGCATCGAGCCGGCCGCAGGCAGAAGGGTGCTCGTCATGGACGACGAGGAGATGGTCCGGGACATTGCCGGCGCCATGCTCAGGCATTTCGGATTTGAAACCGTCCTGACCGGTGACGGGAGCAAAGCGGTCAGCCTCTTCAGGCAGGCGAAGGAGTCGGGAGAACCCTTCGATGTGGTCATTCTCGATCTGACCGTCTCCGGCGGCATGGGGGGCAAGGAGGCGCTCCGGCATATGCTTGCCGCCGACCCCGATGTCAAGGCCGTCGTTTCGAGCGGGTACTCGAACGACGACGTCATCGCCAACTACCGCGCCTACGGTTTCACCGATGTGATCACCAAGCCCTATAAGAGTTCTGAACTGCGTGCCGTCCTCGGCAGACTCGTCTCGGGATAAATAAGCGTTGCAGTTGCATGAAAAGGTGGGGCGACGTGCCTCAAAGCCCTGCTGATAGCGACGCTGCCTCCGGGAAGGCCACCTGTTCGGGTTGATGACGGTGCGTCCCGTAAACGGGACAGAATCTGAACCTCTGGGCGAAGCAGTAGCGCTCCAATTCCCCGATGCTCGGCACATACGGTACGGACGATGCCATACAGACGCCGACGGTCAGGGCACTGAAACAGGGACACATCACCGGTCAAGCTCCTCTCTGAGGCACCATATGCTCACGCATCCCTCCGGGTCTTTCAGATATATATATTCAGGCAATCGCTGACAGCCGATTCCCGGAGCTTTGCAATCGTTTTCGCGAGAATTTGCCTGATCCTCTCCCTCGTGACGCCGAACTCATTGCCGAGCTCTTCGAGGCTGTAATGACGATGATCGCCGATTCCGAACCTCATCCTGATGATTCTCGCCTCCCGGGGATCAAGTGATCCGAGCAGCTCGTTGACGTGCGCCGTAAGATCGCTCCTGATCATCGTTTCCAGGGGAGAAGGCCTCGTCCCGTCTTCAATCACATCCCTGAGACAAAGGGTATCATCGCAGAGGGGGGAATCCAGGGACAGGGGTTCCCTCATCAACTGGAGGACCTCGGTGACTTTCTCCACGGAAATGTTCAGTCCCGATGCCATCTCGTCGGGTGAGGGATCACAGAAATTCTCCCTGAAAAAATTGTGCGACAGGCGGGATATTTTGTTCATCAGGCCGACTTTGTGAACAGGGAGACGGACTGTTCTCGCCTGACTGTGGAGGGCCCTGCATATGCACTGACGGATCCACCAGACTGCGTATGTACTGAACCTGCAGCCTTTCTGCGGATCGAATTTGCCCGCCGCCTTGATCAAACCCATGTTGCCTTCCTGGATGAGATCGTGAAGGCTCATTCCCCTGCCCATATAATTTTTCGCCACACTGATGACGAGTCGCAGGTTGGAAACGACCAGAACGTTCTTGGCATCGGCGATTTCATTGAGACAGGCGGTGCATTCGGTCATGATCGGCTTCATGTCTTCATCGGGCAGGCCGGCGTTTGAATCAGCATGCAGACGATTCCGCAACGAGTTCTCTGCTGGGGCGATCCGCAGCAGCTCCCTGCCCAGTGATTCCAGCAGTTCATCCCTGAGTTGAACCTGAAGGACGAGGGAAGCGATCTTCTCCCTCAGGGCGTGAGAAATCAATGCCTTCGATGCGCGGAGATGATTCGGTCGTGAAGGCCCCCCCCCGTTGCCGTTCTTTTGCATCAGTCTCTCGATCTTCCTGACCAGCAAAAGAAATTTCTCTTTCTCCGCCGTTGATTCACCTTCGTCAAACTCTACCCTCAAGACGCGTGAAACAGCCATGTCGCCCTGTCCGAGCGAGCGGCCGATCGTGATGAGCCGGTCGATCATGAGAGGAACCATGAAAAGGACCCGCGTCAGCCTTTTCCTTGCCTGCCCGATCGACTGTGCCAGCTCGATCTCCCGTTCCGGTGACAGGAGGGGATATTCGCGTATATCGCGGAAATACATTGCGAGGGCGCTCATCTCCCCGGCCTCACCGGCCGTCTCCGCGATCGTCGGTTCTTCCTCATCTCCCACAGCCTTCTCAAGAGTCACCGACCGGGGAAGCCTCATCGTATGTGCTCCGTCTCTCATGACCACTCCTGTCTGTCATCGATATGCGTCAGTTTGCCGTAGACATCACAATCCCTGTAGCTTCCGGCACAGAAGGCAAGGACTTTCTGTATCGTCATGCTCGTCATCTTTGTGTAATAGCACTGATCATGAAGCAGCCCTATGAAAGGACAGAAATCTCCTGCAGCATCGATGTATCCCCCCCGCTCATTTGTATACCCGTTCTTTTCCATCCAGTTTGTCTCTTCAAGGACCGTGCCTGACGAGAGGGATTACCTTTTTCCGGCCCGATGGGTGACGGACCAGATAGGGAAAACCATTTAAATCATGACTAAATGCCGTCCTGAAATGATTGTTGCGCCGTGCAGAGGGTGAAGAACCGGCTGTGTCAAATCTGTCTCATGACACACAATTGTCTCACAGCATGACTGTCGCGGCCAGGAACAGTCGATCGTCGCGGTGGCGCGCTTGCCCTTTTTTCGGGAGGGATGCCACCACGGCAGTCATCAGTTCCCGGTCAGGCATGAAGCACAGGATCAGCGGTCGCCGGTCCACAGCCTGAAGAGACCTTGCGGGCACGGCTGTTTCATTGCAGGGGCCGTTCCCCGAAGAATCCGAAAATTGTCTCTCACTGACACTGACTTGCATATTTGCATTATTTATGATATCTATTAAACAAAAGTTGACAGCCTCGTAAAAGGTCCCGTAAAGGGCGTATCCGTCATTCCCGTGCAGACGGGAATCCAGTCCTTTCAGGTAGTTATTTGTACTCTGGATACCCGCTCCCCGCTTACTATCCGCGAGGACAAGCTTCGCGGGTATGACGACTTTTTACGAGATCGTCAAAGTTGACAGGCAGATAACTTTTCGCCCTGCCTTTCCCATGCAACTAATGCGATTCGTGCCGAGCAAGGAGGAGCCATGATACGCAAGGGTATTACGAGAAGGGACCTGTTGAAGGCTGCAGGTGTCGCCGGAGCGATGACGGCCGCCGGCGCCGTTCCGTCGTCTCTCTTCGGCGGCCAGGAGAGACTCGTGCGGTTTCCGGAAAAGACGGACCTGATCCTGCTTACCTCGCGGCCTCCGAACCTCGAGACTCCGCTCCATCATTTCAAGGAACTGGTAACCCCGAACAATGCCGTCTTCGTTCGGTGGCACCTTTCGAACATCCCCACGACCGTCGACCTTGCTGCGTGGCGCATCAAAGTGGGAGGTCACACGGAACGGGAACTCGCGTTGTCCATGGAGGACCTCAGGTCCTTTGAGAAGATCGGCTACACCGCGGTGATCCAATGTTCGGGCAACGGCAGAAGCTTTTTCTCACCCGTCATCCCCGGCGCACAGTGGAGGCATGGCGCCATGGGAAACGTCACATGGGCCGGCGCCCGCCTGAAGGATATCCTGGCAAAGGCCGGGATCAAGGCGGGGGCCGTGGAGGTCGCCTTCGACGGCCTCGATTCGGGCACCTTTCCGAAAGTGCCTGATTTCGTCAAGAGCCTCGCCGTCGACAAGGCGATCGAGGACGACATCATGGTCGCCTATGAAATGAACGGAGAGCCCCTCACGATGCTGAACGGTTTTCCGGCCCGCCTCATCGTACCGGGATGGTTCGCTCCGTACTGGGTCAAATCGCTGACAGACGTCATCGTTTTGCCGAAAAAATTCGAGGGTTTCTGGATGGACCCGGCCTATC
The DNA here is from genome assembly GCA_963705105.1 of uncultured Nitrospiraceae bacterium. GTDB lineage: Bacteria > Nitrospirota > Thermodesulfovibrionia > Thermodesulfovibrionales > Dissulfurispiraceae > CAVPIW01. Next base: position 45,971 of record CAVPIW010000012.1, read on the forward strand.
GCATCCCCGACACGGACTGCGCCTGTGTGCCTCCGGGAGAAAAACCGAAGAAGACGGTGCCGATCGCCAGGATGAACACGCGGTCCCTCGTCATTGAACCGGCCGAAGGGTCCGTCATGGCGGTGGCGAAGCCCGCCGAGATCATGGGCATCGCGTTCTCCGGAGGCTATAGCATAAAGGATGTCGTCGTATCCGTCGATGGAGGGAAAAAATGGGGACAGGCGCGTCTCGGCAAAGACCTCGGCCGGTATTCATGGATCCAGTGGTATTTCCCATGGAAACCCGAGAAGCCGGGCACATATACCATTATGGCGCGGGCGACGAACAGCATCGGCGAGTCGCAACCCTTTGAGATCCTCTGGAATCCTGCCGGGTATCGACTGAACAAAGTCGAGACCGTGAGCGTTACGGTTCGTTAGGAGGGACCATGAAGAAAAGCATTGTGCTCATAATGGCGGTATTGACAGCAGCCGGCATGATCGTCCTCTCCGATGAAAGGGATGCGTCGGGAGGAGGGACCGCTGTCCGGACGATAACCTTGCCCGCTGTGCAGACATCTCTGAAACCCGCAGACGACCTGGTGACCGTCGAGACATACTGCAACATCTGTCACAGCACGGAATACATCACCATGCAGCCTCCGCTCACGCGCGCCCAATGGCAGGCCTCGGTGAACAAGATGATCAAGGTCTACGGCGCTCCCATCAGTGAGGCCGATGCGGACAAGATCACCCGATACCTCGCCGCGCAATACGGAACGGGGAAATAGGAATCGGCATTGGTGTCCGCAATGATCCGGAACGAGGATTCGGTAGAACCTTGTTTTTGAGAAGAGTCAGAAATCAGCCAATGGAGGAACAGATATGAAAATGAAGCGTATTATCTTGGTACTGCTTGTCCTGTCACTCGTCGTTATGACAGTCGGTCTCGGTGTTCTCACAGCCGCGGATAAATACGCCCTGAAGGCGCCCAACGGGATTGCCTTTTCCGAGGTCAGAGGGTACGAGACCTGGCCGGTGATCGCGCCGAGTTACAGGACCGACAAGAAAGAGGTCCGCTTCATCGTCGGGAATGAGGCGATGATGAACGCCTACCGGCAGGGCATCCCCGGAAACGGCAAGCCCTTCCCCGACGGCGCCGTGGCCGTGAAAATCGCCTATTCGGAGAGAAAGAACCCCGACTTTCAGAGCGCCCTGGAACCGGATGTGCTGCAACGCGTTGAACTGATGATGAAAGACTCGAAGAGGTTCGCAAACACCAACGGCTGGGGATATGCCCGGTTTGTCTATGACGCAAAGACGGACACCTTCAGCGCTTACGGAAAAGACGAGAAGTTCGTCCAGGAATGCCACGGCTGCCATACGATCGTGAAAGGGGCGGATTACGTCTTCACAAAGTATTTCATGAGATAAAACTGATCCCCCCGGTGTCAGTCTGTGTCGGGGGATATTCCCGTATGACATTGAACCGGGAGGGTAGCTGCTATGAGGAAAGTGATGCCTATCTTCTCCTGAACCTGGCCGCGGCAGCAAGACCGAGGAGCCCGCTGCCGAGGAGGACCAGCGTGGAAGGCTCGGGCACCGGATTAGACCCGGCGAATGCGAAGGTCTTCGGCTCCTTAGAGGGAGAAAAACCCCATGCCGTGCCTCTATCGCCATAGAAATACCCCCCCATGCCGTAAAGGGACGAAGCGTCAGTAATGTTCCACCAGTTTCCGTAAAGAGCTGCTTCGTCGAGGGCACCCAGGCCGTCGAGACTCGTCGCACTGAGATGTGGCCTGCTGTCGGGGTCGAGGACATCTTTTCCCCACAGCATATCTGTCGAATGAAAAAGGTATTCCGGGCCTTCCCCGAGATAGGCGCCGTAATCCTGAGACATGGCGACATCGATCCGGAAAAACTGAACGCCCGCATCCCACCAGCCGCCGTTTGATTGGACCTGGACCCATAGTCCACCGAGGGCGACGCCGTTCACATCTGCATCGCCGGAAGAACCTTTCCAGCCGCCGTCAGATCCGTAAGGCCCGCCGATGCCGCCATAAACATACGTCTGCGTCATCCGGTAGCCGGGAAAATGACCGGCATCGCGGTCGGTGCCCGTGCCGGAGTCGCTCACGGCTGCCATATAGTTCACCATGCCGGGCTGCCATTCGTCGGTTGTCCGAGTAACGAGCGCCAATATCGCTATCAACGCCAGAACTACGGAAACCGTTATCCTTTTCATGGCTCCCTCCCTTGTCAGCGCGGCCTTGAAATGAAACTGACTAACCGCTTGATGCACCTCTGCAAGAGGCGTTTACTGATGCCCTATGGTTTTTACATGCCCTTCAGAGCAGAAACCGCAACCCCGCCCTCCAGCTGTCGCCATCACGCATCGACCACACAACGGATGCAAGGACAGGCAACGGTATGTGCTCTTCGCTCACCGGGAATTCAAGAGTCAGGACGTCGCCGGCCTTCAGAAAGCAACCTGTTATAAGCCCCAGCCCATGACGGCAGATATCCATGCTGAGGGCACCATACCGCGCTGCCTTTATTGTTCCCGTCACACCCGCTTTGATTTCGAGGTTTAACGGTCTCTGTATCGCCTTCCGTATTGATGATCTCTTTTCCATGCCAGCAATCAACCTCCAATATATCCTTGATCTAAGAATACGCTGTTCTTTGTATGCCGTCAATCCCTCAAAAGTGGGATTTTTCAATAGATTCAGTATTTTTTTCCGGGTTTCGCAGCCGTCCGGAGGAGAGCGCGTCTCTCCCCCGATCCCCTCTGTCAATCCGACGGAAGATATATTGTTCTTTATTTAACTTTATGAAAGATGTACAATTCCCGATGGACAGACTTTTTGAACTGATCAGGAAAAGGTCAGCGCCCGGCATACTGCTCTTCGACATGGCCGGCAATATCGTTTTCACGAACAGCGAGGCTGCAGCCATGTTTCCCGGCCTGGGCGATATTTCATCGATCCCCCGTGAAATCAGGGAACTATACGGCAGCGTGAAAAATTCCATCGATGAAGCAGGTGCCGCAGATGTCCGCCCGGATTGCACGGTCTTCCGTATTGATCCGGATCACCTGTTTTCTGCGCGGGCATTCCCGATCGGCCAATGCGAGAGCAGAGACATCAGTCACGTCATGATTCTCCTTGAAGGCATATCGGACAAACGGGCGATCAATTTGGAGGAGGCCAGAACGAAGTATCAATTGACAAACCGCGAACTGGAACTCGTGGTGCTGATCAGCGACGGGCTCACGAACAAGGAGATCGCTGAAAGACTGTTCATAAGCGAACATACGGTCAAGGACCACATCAAGCACATCATGAGAAAGATGGATGTGTGCACAAGGAGCGGGGTCATTGCGATCCTGAGATGACACGGGGAGACGCCGCCGTTCCCCGAACGGCCCGATATACCCTATCTATAGTATACTCCTTCCGGAAAGGCAGGGTGAATGCGCCGGAAAACCTTGATGCGGCGACTCCTTTGCCTTCCCATGGAGACCATTTCCGGCAGAGGTCTGAAAAAAAAGTGAACCTTTCGCTGACACTCACACTGTCACTGACACTATTTTTCAGAGCGCTTCTCCCTGCCTTTTCATGCAGCTGCAAGGGATACCCGCCTCCCGCAGAAACTGAGACCGTCAGGATGAAGGGTTACTTTCTCGATTCGAAGTTCTTGATGAACTGCCCGACCTGCACTCCCAGGTAGACGCACTTGATGTTGTTCATGCAGTCGTCGGCGTCCTTCTTGTCGAGATAGGTCGTGAGTTCCTGTCCGCCCTTCTTGAAATGGATGACCCAGGCGTTCTTCCCCTCGTCGAAGGTCATGCCGACCGATATGCCGTGATCCGTAATATCGGGGTACATATCGAGAATCTTCTGTTCCAGTGCCACCTGTGTATAGCCCATGGGAACCTCCTTTTCATCTCAGTATTATGATCACCATTCAACCTATGTTCATTGTAACAGATTCCGGGCTGTTGTCAAGAGGGCGGCCGTCTGATAGAATTAGAATAAAGAAACGATGAGGATTGAATCATAGCAACCGTACTCGGACATACGACAGGTCTCAAGAAGGGCATCATCTCCTCCCTGGAGCGGATCTACAGCAGGAGGGTGCCGCCTGACAGGATCATCACCCCTGAGCTCGCCCGGTATATCACGGAGATTTCTTCGCAGATCGGCAAGCAGATCGGGCTTCTCATCTCACGGGAGGGCGTTGTGACCCACGTTATCGTCGGTGATGCCAGGGGGGTCTTCATCCCCGGTCTCGACGACCATCCCCTGGGACGGAAAGCGCTGCGCGGCCTCCGGTTCATCCATACCCACATCGCGGGGGAACCCCTCGACCGGGAAGACCTGTCCGATCTTGCGCTTCTCCGTTTTGACCTCATCGCGGCCATGACGATAAAGAACGACCTGCCTGACATGATCCATGCAGCCTACCTGATGCCGCTGGGGTCCGACAAGAAGGTCGAAACGATGTCGGAAAATTTTCACCGCCTCGACATGAATTTCAGGGATTTCATCGGCAATCTCGAGGAAGAAATGAACCGCTCACGGGTCTTCGACAGGCGGGACCTCCGCGAACGGGCCATTCTCGTCAGCGCATCCAAGGCGCCGCGCCACGAAATGGAGGACTCCATGGAGGAGCTCAGGGAACTGGCGCAGTCGAGCGACGTCATCGTGCTCGACACGGTGATCCAGAGACTCAAGGAGGTCAATCCCAAATACATACTCGGAGAGGGGAAACTCAGGGACCTCGTCATCCAGGCGATGGACAAGGGCGCCACCCTGCTTATCTTCGACCAGGACCTGACGCCGTCACAGATGAGGGCTTTGGCCGAGAGGATGGAGCTGAAGGTCATCGACCGGTCGCAATTGATTCTCGACATTTTCGCACGGAGGGCCCACAGCCATGACGGCAAGGTCCAGGTGGAGCTGGCCCAGTTGAAATACACACTGCCGAGACTGGCCGGCAAGGGAACGGCCATGTCGCGGCTCATGGGCGGCATCGGCGGGAGGGGGCCCGGAGAGACGAAGCTCGAGACGGACAGGCGGCGCATCCGTGACCGCATCACCCGTCTCGAACAGGAACTTAAGGTCCTCGGAGAGGCCCGCAAACAGAGGAAGCAGCGCCGCGTCGACCGGGGGGTTCCCATCGTCTCGATCATCGGGTACACGAATGCCGGCAAATCCACCCTCCTGAACAATCTGACGAAGAGCGCCACCGCCGTCGAGGACAAGATGTTCGCCACCCTCGACACGGCGAGCAGGAGGCTGCGCTTTCCGAAGGAGAGAGAGGTCATCATCACGGACACCGTCGGCTTCATCAGGGACCTTCCGCAGGACCTCATGGCGGCCTTCAGTGCGACCCTCGAGGAACTGGAGGATGCGGACCTGCTGATCCACCTCATCGACGTCTCGACGGCCCGTTTCGAACAGCAGATCGAATCCGTCGAATCCATCCTCAGGGACCTCAATCTGGGGGACAAGAGGCGCCTGATCGTCCTGAACAAAATCGACCGGGCGCCCGCTGACATCGTCGGCAATCTCATCGCCCGCTATGACGCGGTGGCCATTGCAGCCGTCGACCCCGCCACCTTTCCCCCGCTCCTCCGCGAACTGGAGCGTCGCCTCTGGGAGTCCCATCAGAACGGCAGGGCGGAAAACGTAGCGGCGCGACAGGTCGAAGGAGTATAATACACGATGGAATTCGTCCCCCGATGGATCGCCTGGGAAACAACGCGCCGCTGTAATCTCAAGTGCGTGCACTGCCGCTCCTCGTCCGAGATGGAGGTGAAGTCGCACCTCGATTTTCCAACAGAGGAGGCCTACAGGATCATCGATGACATTGCGGGCTACGCGAAACCCGTCGTCGTCCTCTCCGGCGGAGAGCCGCTCCTGAGGAAGGACATCTTCGAGATCGCCCGGTACGGCACCGACAAGGGACTCCGCATGTGCCTCGCAACAAACGGCACCCTCGTGACCGAGGAAGTCTGCGGGAAGATCAAGTCCTCGGGTCTCCGCATCGTCTCCCTCAGCCTCGACGGGTCGACGGAAGAGGTGCACGACAACTTCAGAAACGAGAAGGGCGCTTTCCGGGGCATTGTGAACGCGGCGGGTCTCTTTAAGAAACACGGCATAGAGTTCATCATAAATTCATCCTTCACAAAGCGGAACCAGGAGGAGATACCCAGGATCTACCGTCTCGCGAAGGAGCTGGGCGCAACGGCTTGGTACATGTTCATGATCGTGCCCACGGGAAGGGGCGAGGAGATCATGGGCGAGCTCATCTCCAAGGAGGACTACGAGGACATTCTCGACTGGCATTACCAGATGGAGAAAGACGAAGACGCCATGCTCGTCCGGCCGACCTGCGCCCCCCACTATTACCGCGTCGTCCTGCAGCGTGCCAAGGAGGAGGGGGTGAAGTTCGAGCGGCGCACGCTGAAGTTCTCCACGGGCGGATCGAAGGGGTGCCTCGCCGGCCAGCTCATCTGCCTCATCGATGTGGACGGCAACGTGCTGCCCTGCAGCTATTTCCCCAAGCCTGCCGGCAACGTCAGGGAACAGTCCTTCAGGGACATCTGGGAGAACTCGGAACTCTTCAGGGAGCTCAGGGATTTCAAGAGCTACAAGGGCAAATGCGGCACCTGTGAGTATGTCAACGTCTGCGGGGGATGCAGGGCCAGGGCCTATGCCGTCCACGGCGACTACCTCGGCGAGGAGCCCTTCTGCGGGTACATGCCGATGAAAACGAAACAGGGGGAGTCATGAACGATACGTTTTTGAGGGCATGCCGTGGGGAGGAGACGGACTACACCCCTGTCTGGCTCATGCGTCAGGCCGGCAGGTACCTGCCGGAGTACCAGAAAGTGCGGTCCAAAGTGGACTTCCTCACCCTCTGCAAGACGCCGGAACTTGCTGCCGAGGTCACCCTGCAGCCCGTCGACATCCTGAAGGTGGACGCGGCCATCCTCTTTTCCGACATCCTTGTGCCCGTCGAACCCATGGGCCTGCACCTCGAATTCTCGGAATCGAAGGGTCCTGTCCTGTCCAACCCCGTGCGCGATGAGGCCGGCGTCAAAAACCTGCGTGGCCTCAGCCCCGACGATGATGTGCCCTTCGTCCTGGAGGCGATCAGGATCCTGCGGCAGCGTCTTCCCGTTCCTCTCATCGGGTTCTCCGGCGCCCCCTTCACCCTGGCGACATACATGATCGAGGGCGGGACATCGAGGAACTTCCTCCAGACGAAAAAGATGATGTTTCGCACCCCTGAAGTCTTCTCCCTGCTCATGGACAAGATCACCGATATGGTCATCAGCTACCTTTCGGGACAGATCAGGGCCGGGGTGCAGGCCGTGCAGATCTTCGATTCCTGGGTGGGCATCCTCTCTCCCCTGGATTTCAGGCGCTTCGCCCTCCCCGCTGTGCGGCGGATCATCGCGTCACTGAAGGGGCAGGTCCCCGTAATCTATTTCGCGATGAACGCCGATGCCATGCTCGATGACGTGCGTGAAGCCGGTGCGGATATCTATGGGCTGGACTGGCGCATCGAGATACAGAAGGCCCTCTCCGTCCTCGGCATCGATGCCGTGGTCCAGGGCAACCTCGATCCCTGCATCCTCTTCGGGACGAGGGAACTCATTCGTGGGCGCGTCGGGGACGTCCTGCGGAGCGCCTCGGGTGCGCGGGGCCACATCTTCAACCTCGGCCACGGCATTCTTCCCGAAACTCCTCCCGACAATGCGAAAGCGATGGTCGATGCCGTCCACGACCTGAGCAGCCGGTAACGTTTCTTCCCCGATCGCAGACAACAGGCCTGTCATTGCACAGGAGAGACCTTGCACTCTTCCTGCCCTGCCGCGTGGCGTCGCGTCAAAAAGTTGCTATACTTTAGAGAGGAGAGGTTAACCTTGTAGCTGCATAGAAAGGCGTGGCGAAGCACTCTGAAAAACAGTGTCAGTGACAGTGTGAGTGTCAGCAAAAAGGTCATCGCGATACAGGTGTCGCCGCAGCAAGGTTTTCGGCGCATACGCCCCGCCTTTCCCGGAAGTGTATTGCAACGATAAGGTTAACAAACGGCAAGTATTGACTCTTTGTTGCGTGCAACGACGCCGACTGAGGATAAGGAGGGGCCAATGGGAGCTGCGGAGGTCACCCGGCGACAGTTTTTACGCATATCCATGGGAGCCGTCGGCGCCGTCGCTGTGACGGAAGCCGCGGCCCTGGGAGCGGACATACCCGCTCTGAAAGAAAAGGCCAAGAGCATCCCGATGAGGAGGGGCAGACAGGTCCCGAGCATCTGCCCATACTGCTCTGTGGGCTGCGGACAGATTGTGACCGTCGACGATACGGGCAGGATCACCGGGATAGAGGGAAATCCCGATTCCCCCGTCAGTGAGGGCACCCTCTGCCCGAAAGGCGCAGCCACCTATCAGCTCGTCATGAACGAGCAGCGCTGGACGAAGGTGAAATACCGCGCCCCGGGCAGCGACCGCTGGGAGGACAAACCCCTCGACTGGGCGATGAACAGGATCGCCGAACTGGCAAAACAGACCCGCGACGCCAACTTCAACGAGTTTGAGGATGTTGCAGACGGCAAGGGAGGCACAGTCAGGAAGCGCGTGATGAACACCTATGCGATCGCCTCTCTCGGCGGCGCGACGATCGCCAACGAATGGAACTACATCCAGCAGAAGCTGATGCACGCCCTTGGCGTCGTATCCGTGGAAAACCAGGCCCGCATATGACACTCCTCCACGGTCCCCGGACTGGGGATCACCTTCGGCCGAGGCGGGGCGACGACCTTCGCCCGGGACCTCGTCAATTCCGACGCGGTGCTGATCATGGGTTCGAACATGGCCGAGTGCCATCCCGTCGCGTTCCGCTGGCCCCTCAATGCCAAGACGGAGCGCGGGGCGGTCCTGATGCATGTCGACCCCCGGTACACGCGCACCTCCGCCATGTGCGACATTCACGTGCATATCCGCGCAGGCAGCGACATCGTCTTTCTGGGTGCGCTGATCAAATATGTCATCGAGAGCGAGAGATGGAACACCGATCCGTTCTTTAGGGAGTACGTCGTCAACTACACGAATGCGGCCACGCTCGTGAGCACCGAATACAGGGATACGGAAGACCTCGACGGCGTCTTTTCCGGGCTGTCGGCCGATGCGAAGCGTTATACCGCCGCAAGCTGGTCCTATCAGCGTCTGCCGTCTCCGGCGCCGGCCGTCTCCACTGCGAAGACATTCAGCGACCTGCTTTTGCAGCGGGTGCCGGGTCGTCCGAAGACCGACCCAACGTTGCAAGACCCGCAGACCGTCTTCCAGATCGTCAAAAAGCACTTCGCGCGATATACGCCGGACATGGTCGAGCGCGTCTGCGGCTGTCCCCGGGAGACATTCATCAGGGTCGCCGAGACCCTGCTCGCGAATTCAGGGCGTCACAAGACGTCGAACATCACCTATGCCGTCGGATGGACGCAGCACACCGTGGGCGTCCAGATCATCCGCACCGCCGGAATGCTGCAGGCGCTGCTCGGCAACATCGGACGACCGGGAGGCGGGATCCTGGCCCTGCGGGGTCATGCCTCGATTCAGGGTTCGACGGATATCGCGACGCTCTATCATTCGCTGCCCGGCTACCTGAACATGCCCGATGCGCGCAAGGCGCACGACAGCCTGACGGATTTCATCCTGACCGAAGCCGTTCCCCTGTCGACGAGCTACTGGGGCAATTACCCGAAGTTCGCCGTCTCCTACCTCAAGGCCCAGTTCGGCGACGCCGCGACGAAGGACAACGACTACGGATACGACTATCATCCCAAGATCACCGGCGACCATTCTCACCTGCCGATGTTTGTGGACATGATGTCGGGCAGGATTAAAGGGTTATTAGTGCTGGGGCAGAACCCCGCCGTGGGCGGCCAGAACGCACGCTTCCAGCGCAAGGCCCTGGCCAAACTGGACTGGCTGGTCGTGCGCGACTTCTTCGAGACCGAGACGGCCTCTTTCTGGCGGAACTCTCCGGAAGTAAGATCGGGAGAGTTGAAGACAGGGGAAATCAGGACCGAGGTGTTCTTCCTCCCCGCCGCCGCCGTTCCTGAAATGGAGGGGTCCTTTACCAATACCCAGCGCCTGCTCCAGTATCATGAAAAGGCGGCGGACCCGCCTGAAGACGCGCGCAGCAACCTTTGGTTCACCTATCATCTGGGCTGGAAGCTGAAAAAACTGTATGCAAATTCCGGGAAAGACCGCGACTGGGCGATCAGGAACCTGCTCTGGGATTACGAGCCCGAGCCCTCCGGCGTGGCGCGGTGGCGCATCAGGGATGAGCCGTCGGCTTACAAGGTGCTCAAGGAGATCAACGGCTACACGTGGGGGGACAAGAAGCCGCTGTCCACGTTCGCCGGCCTCAGGGAAGACGGATCGACGGCCTGCGGAGCATGGATCTATACCGGCGTCATACCCGAAGAAGGCAGGAACAACGCAGCACGCCGCCGGCCCGACAACTGGATCTCGCCCGACTGGGGTTTCACCTGGCCTGCCAATCGTCATATCATGTATAACCGCGCCTCGGCGGACCTGAAGGGTAATCCCTGGTCGGAGGAGAAGAAGCTCGTCTACTGGGATGCAGAGGCGGACAGCGGCGTGAAGGACGCCGGCGGTAACCCGATTCGCGGCAAATGGGTCGCGCCCTCCGGCGACGGCATCGACTTTGCCGTGACGAAGGCGCCGGGATCGCGGGGCCGGGACGACGGTCTGGCCTTCGACTGGCTGGGCGGCAACGATCCGTTCATCATGCGGCCCGACGGCAAGGCATGGCTTTTTGCGCCCTTCGGCCTGGTCGATGGACCGCTGCCCGCACATTACGAGCCCTACGAATCGCCGGTCCGCAATGTCGTCTACACGCAGCAGGCCAACCCGATGGTGAAGGTCTGGAAGGTGGACGGCAACCCCTATCACAAAGTCGCTGACCCCTCCTATCCCATCGTGGTGACGACCTATCGCCTCACCGAACATTACCTGAGCGGGTCCATGAGCCGCTGGCTGCCCTGGCTTGCGGAGCTGATGCCCGAGCTCTTCTGCGAGATCTCACCGGAGCTTGCAGCGGAAAAGGGTGTCAGGAACGGAGACTACGTGACGATCGAGACGGCGCGCGGAGAGATCCAGGCCCGTGCGCTTGTGACGCGGCGCATGAAGCCTTTTGTCATTGACGGAAGAAGGGTGCACCAGATCGGCCTGCCCTGGCACTGGGGATGGCAGGGCAACGCTGCCGGTGATGTGGTGAACGACCTGAGCGTCCTTGTGGCGGACCCGAATGTCTCGATCCACGAAGGGAAGGTCTTCACCTGCAACATCCGGTCGGGAAAGAGAGGAGGTGCGGTGTAATATGGCCAAGGGAATGTTTGTGGACACCTCTGTCTGTACGGGCTGCAAGGCCTGCCAGGTGGCGTGCAAGGAATGGAACGGGCTCGACCCCGAGCCGGCGCATTTCAGACGGATGCCCGGAGCGCCCTATCCGGTCGCATTCAATTTTACGGGCAATTCCTACGATAACACCGGCAAACTGACATCGACGAACTGGCGGCATGTCCGTTTTATCGAGCAAATCAATGAGAGCCGCTCCGTGGCGCGCTGGCTCTTCATGAGCGATTCCTGCAAGCACTGCAATGACGCCGCCTGCCTGAACGTCTGCCCTGTGGAGGCCATCGAGCGGACCGGCATGGGCAATGTGGTCGTCCGCCAGGACAAGTGCGTCGGCAGCAGGCTCTGCAATGCCGCCTGTCCCTACGGGGTGGTCTGGTTCAGCGAGAAGACCCGTACGTCACACAAGTGCACCCTCTGCAACGACCGCATCCACAACGGTCTGGGCACGGCATGCTCCAAGGCCTGCCCGACGGGATCGATCCGGTTCGGAGAAGTCTCAGAGCTCAAGGCGATGGCTGATGCCCGTCTTGCCAGGCTCGGGGCCCTCGGGCATGGGAAGGCGAACATCTACGGGTACCGTGAGGCGGGCGGCCTCAACGTCTTTTACCTGCTCATGGACCGGCCCCGCGTCTACGGTCTGCCGGAAAAGCCCGTCGTGCCGCAGAGGGGCCAGCCGCTCTCTTCGATACCGGGCAAACTCGCCCTGATTGCGGCGGGAGCCGCAGCCCTGGTCAGTTTCCGCGAGAGAGGCGCAAGGATTCGACAGGACGATGAGGAGAAAGAATCCATAGGGAAGAGTGATGGCAAGCAACCCCATTGAAGGCGAGCCGGTTTGGATGCGCTTGCAGGCGCTGGCTCAGGACTCTCCGGATATGCGTGATGCCGCACTGTTTTACGGGAGCATACTGCCGCTCCTCTGCGATGCCGATCTCGGTATAACACCGGTTTCTCTTACGGCCGGAGAGGCCCGATCCAAAATGGAGGCGGGCCTGCCGCTCCTTCAAGACCTGGAACTGGAACTTGACGGCGCGGCGGTGCGCAGGCTGGCGACCGGACTTGCCCGTGCCCTGGAAACGACGGGCGGGGGAAAACAGGCGGAGGCACGCCGGATCCGTCTGGTCCTTGAGGATAATACTCCGGACTTTGACAGCCTCCTGCAGCATATCGCTGCCGGGGATGGGGCCTCCGTGAAGTCCGCGGCGGAGGATCAGGACGTCGACGCCGATCTTCTCTGCACGTTGATGCGCTATGCCCTTAAGCCGGCCCTGTGGTCGTGGCGCCGGCAGTTGACCCCGCTGGTCGAAGGAGTGAGGTGGCATAAGGGGTTTTGCTTCGTCTGCGGCGCCTGCTCAACATTGGGTGAGCTGCGTGACGACTTTCTCGTCAAGCATCTGCGTTGCGGACAATGCGGCGCCGATTGGCAGGTTTCACGCCTGCAGTGCACGCACTGCGGCAACGAGGACCACAAAAGTCTCGGTTTTTTGCGCGACGACAGACAGGCCGACGGAGCGATGATTGAAGTGTGCGAGGTTTGCAGGGGATATCTCAAAGTGATGACATCCTTTGCTCCCACACCTGCCGAGTTGCTGACCGTCGCAGACCTGGCGACGCTCACCCTCGACTGCATCGCCCTGGAACGGGGCTACCGCCGGTCGGCGGTTTGAAAATGCGGGGTCAGACTTGCAAATTGCTTTTGGCGATCTCCGGCTCTTCCCGCTACTCCGGAACAAAGAGGAAAGGGGTAGTGCTCAGGGCCTGATTTCGATGGGTGTGCCGTCGGGCACGAGATGCCAGATTTCCTCGATCTCGTTGTTCGTGACGGCGATGCACCCGTTCGTCCAGTCCGATTTCCGGTAGGACTGCTCTGCCTTTGCCATGCCGTTCGGAAGACCATGGATCATAATATCACCGCCCGGCGTCACGCCCATTTTCTGCGCCCTCTGAATGTCCGCCTCGCTCGGGTAGGATATGCGGATGGACAGGTGATACTTACTGTTGGGGTTCCGGGTATCCAGTATGTACGTGCCCTCCGGGGTACGCTGGTCCCCCGTTTTCAGCTTGTGTCCCTGGGGATTGCCGCCGAGAGAAACCCTGTAGGTCTTGAGGATTTCGCCTTCCTTCAAGACCACCAGCACTCTTTTGCTCTTGAAGACGACTACCTTGTCGGCGCCGGGAATGGTGGCGCCGGCCCTCTCAGCCGGCAACGCAGAGAATACGACGGGCCCGATGATCGCCAATGCGACCAGCAAGCGGGACGTTCTGCCGATGAATTCAAACAATGTTCACCCCCAGTACATTTTTCATGATCCTCAGGGCTGCGTCATGGTCCTCTTTCGCCAATCCGGCGATGCCGTCGCCGACGACGGTGACCTTCAAATCCCTCAGGCTTGCCTCGTAGGCAGTGAAGAGGATGCAGATATGCGTGACGCATCCCGTCAGTCTCACGCTGTCGATACCGAGCGCCCTGATCAGCTCGTCGAGGCGCGTATTATAGAAACTCGAATAGGTCATTTTTTCGACGATGATGTCCCCTTCGCCGGGTTCCAGTTCTTTGACGATGCGGTCGCCCTCGGAGCCGCGGACGCCGTGGGCAGGCCACCCGAATTTGACGAACTCCCTGTCCCCGGGGGCGTGGGTGTCGCAGACGTAGATGACGGGATTTCCCGATGACCGGGCCCGTTCGATCTCCCGGGAGATATTGGGGAGGATGTCCCTCGTGGCAGGCACCTCCAGGGGCGCCCCCTCACGGACGAAATCGTTCAGCATGTCAATGATGATGAGCGCTTCCTTCCCCATTGTCTCATTTCTCGTCACCACTCATTCCACTATATCATCGACGATGTTGAACTTGTCCTGAAGAGCGATCTGGACCGGGTCGGGAACGAGGCCGGCGATACTCCCCCCGAAGGAGGCCACTTCCTTGACGATCGTCGACGTAAGGAATGTGTATTCTTCGGATGGCATCATGAACACCGTCTCGATGCTCATGTCCAGCCTCCTGTTCATGAGCGCCATCTGGAGCTCGTACTCGAAGTCGGAAATGGCACGCAGTCCCCGTATGATGACGACGGCGCCGCGCTCCTTCACGTAATCGACGAGGAGCCCGTGAAAGGGCTCCGCCCTGACATTCGGGAATTTCCGGACCGCCTCCCTGATCATGGACAGCCGCTCGTCGAGCGAGAAGAGGGGCTGCTTTTTCGGATTGGGAGCGACAGCGATGATGATCTCGTCAAAAAGTCTCAGGCCCCGCTCGACGAGGTCGAGGTGTCCGTTGGTGATAGGGTCGAAGGTCCCGGGATAGATGGCTAATCTCATGGTTGTCTTTTCCCTTCGTCGTGTTGGTGCCAGTCGGCACATTACCGCAATGGATCATGCCGATAGGGTAATGCGCGCTTTTTTATATTTTACACCAAAAACAGTCAGAAATAACCTTGCAGTTGCATAGAAAGGCGTGACGAAGCGCTCTGAAAAACAGTGACAGTGTGAGTGTCAGTGTCAGTGTCGGTGTCACTACCGCTGCCGCCGGGGAAGGCAGATATGGTTCAAAGCCTTTCCAATGCGATGATGAGACATCTCAAGGTGTTCAGCGCCTGTTGCCTGACGGCTCTTGTCATCAATAGACACGGAAAGGGTGGTCTGGTGATACACAGGGTATCTTAGAGGAAAGGCTTTTCACCACATCAGCCTTCCCGTCGTGCCTTTGTCGTCTTGTTCCGACTGCTGACCAATGACTTAATGGCTCATGACTATTCTGGTGGCATCTTCGCCCCGCCTTTCCGGATGTCCTGTTGCAACCATATGGTTAAGCCGGCTGATTTTGATAGACCGTCAGGGCTGTATCGCCGTAGCGGTACGCCTTTTTCAGGCGGAGCGATCCGATCTCCGGCGCCAGAGAACGTCGTGACGAATGTTCGACGATGACGAGGTCGTCATCCGCCAGGGCTTCGGAGTCAGCGATGACGGGAAGAATGCGGTCGATCTCGCCCGATTCATAGGGGGGATCAACGAAGATGATGTCGAAGGGTGTCTCGCATCTCCTGATGAATCTGAGCGCGTCGTCCTTTACGAGAGAGCATTGTGAGGAGAACCCGAAGCGTTCCGTCATATCCCTGATGGCCGCAATCCTCGCTTGAAGAACGTCGACAAAGACGACCTCCGCTGCTCCCCTGCTCAGGGCCTCGATGCCGACTGCTCCCGTCCCGGTGTAAAGATCAAGAAAACGGCAACCTGCAATCCTGTCGCCGATGATATCGAAGAGTGCCTTCCGCACCTTCGCCGCCGTGGGCCGGAGGCCGGCATCCTGCGTGCCCGAGAAGGACTTCCTCATGCCCACCTTTCTCCCTTTGGCGCTGCCGCCGATGATCCTCATAGGGACATGATACACCGCCGGGAAAACAACGGGCAATTACTAAAGTTGTATACATCTGGAAAAAGGGCAGGTCGAAGATGCCGGACGAACTTGGCGTCGGTTTCAGAAAGAGCACAAAAGACCGTCCCGCACATGATCTACGGCTGAGCCGGAAGAAAGATTCGGGGTATATTTCTGAGCGCGGTCTTTTCGACGCCTCCTCAATGATCAGCTTATTAATGCGTTGCCGTCTTCATCGGGATGTCCGCACGAGTCACTCATCTCGAACCTGTAAGGACCTCAGCCACGACTTCTCACTTGGCGGAATCGGCCGACACTCACGATTTCGAGACGAACTATTGTGACGCCGATCGCTACCCAGAGGGTGCAAGAAAATGTCGCTATCGGGTTAACGATAGGCATCGGCGGGAGCCAGGTTTTTAGCGATCCGCTGAATGCCCTGGTTCGGCGTTACTGACGATTGATTTGTATATTGCCCATTTTGGCGCCGTAAAGGTCAATATGGGGCACCAAAGAAGGCCTTTCCCCCAGTTGTAACCGTTTAATGTCTCTGCCTGCTATCATGGTCTGACACCATGGGTTTATAGAACGCAGACGAAGCGCGGTAGAATGCATTGGGCCTATTTTGCCACGCCTCCGTGAGGCTTGTAGAAGAAGAACTCGCCAATCTCGACTGTCTTGATGTATTCCTTGGACCAACTGGGGGTTGCTTTCCGCTGATGGAAATACAATGCGCCACCGGTTCTGTCCGTTAGTTGCCGGTTGAGAGCTTTTCGAGCTATTTCCTTGGCGATCGCGTAAGATTCATCCTCCTTTGCGTCATCCGAACGGCCATCGCACCACCACGAGAACTGGCATGCACCCTGCTCGCGGCCCTGCATGACAATTTTACAAATCGTCTCTGGAAATCCCTCATGGCCTAACCGGTTCATAACAACATTGGCGATTGCTTCCATGCCGGTAACCCCCTCACTCCTGGCCTCCCAGTAGATGGTGCGTGAAAGACAGGTGATCACATCGTTCAAGGGCCCTTTGCCGACAGGATCGACCGCCTGCGCTTCAGTCTTTTTGATGATCTCGGATGGAGAAGGGACCGCCTTGCTACCCTCCGCTGCATTCTTCTCCAGTACCCCCGCCTTTCTCTCAGTGGCTTCCGCCTTCTGTGCCTGGTCAGCCGCGGTCGCCTGGCCCACAAGAAGGATTGTCGCAAGGCAGAGCACAACCCACATCTGTCGCATGGTCAAACCTCCTGGACGACTCAAACATGGCCCCACGCCCGGGCACGATATGTCCGACGGGACAACCTTATCTCACTTCAGGAGCGCCAGTATCCGCTTTTCCATGCCTCAAGTCTGCTCGGGCACGCTCAGCCAAGCTCGCGTATTGGGCGCGGATACTTTCCAAATCTTCTTGTTCTAATTCCTCCAAATTCAGAAGCGCATTATGCGCCCCTTTCGTGACGCGTATTAACTCGTCCAGCTTCACTTGCACTGCTTCGGCATCGCGGTTCTGAGTGTTCTGAATAAGAAATACCATCAGAAATGTAACAACGGTCGTGCCCGTGTTGATCACCAACTGCCACGTATCACTGAACCCAAACAAAGGACCGGTGATAATCCAAACCAGAATGACTCCGGCTGCTACAACAAATGCAGCCGGCCTGCCGGTTATTCGCGCCGTCGACTTTGCGAATTTTGTAAACCCCGAGGCTGTTTTAGTGGGTTGCATTTTCTTCTCCTAATGAGAATTATACCCTGATTCATAACACCTGGTCGCCATCCCCGGAATACGCAGACTGTGATACCACCACCACGATCAGGGCAACTATCAGGAGGATGTGGATAAACTCTCCCATCGTGTCACTGCTCACCAGCCCCAGCACCCAGAGAATGATCAAGTATCAAAGCGATCGTCCACAACATATCATCTTCACTTTTCGGTTTGCTTTAGGATCGATGCCGGCTTGCGCACCTCGCGCCAGCCGGCATCGATCCAGAGTCTACTGGGACTTCTCGATGGTCATCTGGTTCTTTACGCTCTTCACACCCTTTACGTCGTTGACGTATTTGGTGGCCAACTCCTTTTCGGCTGTGTTCTTGGCCTTGCCACCCAAGGTGACCACGCCGTTCTTCGTCGTAACCGTGGTATTGAGGGCACTGGTCGAGCGATGAGACAGCAACGTCATCTTGACCTGGGCGGTGATGGAAGCGTCATCAACCTTCTCGCCCACCGTTTTGTCCGGCTTTACAGCGGTCTTGGCCACCGTCATTTCGTTCTTCACATCTTTGACGCCTTCGACGTCTTTGGCGTATTCGGCGGTCAGATCTTTCTGTGCCTGGCTGGTCGCTTCGCCTTGCAGGGTCACGATTCCGTCTTTGGTGTTAACCTCTGTCATGACGCTCACGTTCCGATGAAACAGGAGCGTGGTTTTCACCTTCGCAGTGAGCCACGCATCCGAGTTTTCAGCGGGGCGTGCGCCTTTGACTTCAAGCCTGTTGTCCACGCTCTTAACCCCGGGCAGGCCCGCCACGGTCTCCTTGGCCAATGATTTGTGGGATTCTTCAGAGACAGACCCTGTCAAGGTAACGACGCCATCCTTGGACTGGATCTTAATATCGTCACCCTTGAGGTAGGTCTTGAACACATACGACGTCTTGGCCGATGATTCGATGCGGTCATCCATCTTGGTCGCGTGCACAGGCATGCTTAAAGTCAATAAAGCGACCGCCGCCACCATCAAAGCTACACGATACATTGCTTTCATTTTCATTGTACTTTCTCCTTTTGTGTTGTCGAGTTTTGTACCGACCTATTTTCCCGGCATACAGCGCTCCTGACCCTCCAGATCATTTGGCAGCCTCTGGCCGGGGCACAAGGTCCTGCCGCTGCGCGTTGTTGAGCATGTCTTCAATTGTCTTTAGCTCGTCTTGAGCCTCCCGTATCATCCCGCGTTGAATCAGATCCGGGATCCTCATTTTCATGATCTCCCATTTGCCGACCAACTCCTGAACCCCGGGAGGTGCCTTCGTCGGCGTATCCGTCCCCAGTTTTGCAGCCGTCAGCTTCAATTCATCTACCTGCCGGTTGAAATCGCTGAGCATCCTTTCGTCCTCAGCTTTCATCTTTGTCCTGTTCTCCTCTACCGCCGTACCGGCTTTGCGAGCTTGCTCAGCCGCTTCCTCTAACGATTCCTTTGCTTTTCCATATTCTTTGGCGGCCAGAAGGTGTTTCGCCTTGGCAAGGGAATCTTCAGCTCTTTGGTATTCGTCATGCGCATAAAGATCGGCCTCCTTCTGTCTCGCTTCCGACAACGCCAGTTCCGCATTTCTTACTTGCTCAGCGGCAGCGTCCGGACCCATTCTCTTTCTTAAGAACAGTAGCCAGACGAGCAAGACAACCACGAGAATAACGACAATTCCCGCAATGACGTAAACATACGTGGTGTCTATGGATTTTAACGCTGCTGCGAATCTTTCCATTGCTTCCTCCTGTCGAGCTAGTGATTTTCGGCGCAGCGCCGTGCGATAATAATCACCGCGCTGCGGCAGATGACCCCCGCTTTAAGGCCCGGCCTTCCCCCAAAGGGGGTGCCGGCGCATGAAGAATCGCTCCCTACTTTCCCAGAACCTTCTTGACTTGGCCGATCTTTTCCTGCGCTTTGCCGGTTATCTTTTCGGCTTTGCCTTCGGCCTCCAACTCGGGATTATCGGTGAGTTTCCCGGCCATCTCCTTGACCTTACCCTTCGCTTCGTGAAACGTGCCTTTGACTTTGTCCTTCGTGCTGGACTTCATGGTATTCCCCCCTTTTGGATTTCGACGTGACTGCTGCGGTCACGACAAAACAACGTCCTCCCTTTCTCTGCTTCTGTCTTTATGGGTGCCTAACGTCTACTCCACCAGAATCCACCACCGCCGAAGATCACAAGCAAAAGGATGACGATGAGTATTGTTTCCATGCTCATGGCTGCTCTCCTTTGTCTCTGAACGTTTACTCCCTACTGTACAAAGGCATAAGCTGTGCCAAGACCAGTGCTGAAAGAAAGGGTTCTCCAAGGCATTGAAATGTTGGGAACTCCCAGGGAGTGCTACGACGGGGGAATGATACTGCGGAAGGTGCCAACTGCCGATATATCAGGAGTCTCCTGATATATCAGGTATTCCTCTTGCTCCTTTGGATGCCCAGTCTATGCATCCTCGACTCTGAGTCTGACATCAATCTTCACGGACCGGGGGCAGCCCAGGCGCTTAAATCCGCCGCTCTCCGGCAACGCGAAGCAGCTTGGCCTGGACCACCTCTCACTTTTCATGGACGTTAGCTTCATGCAGATAGGCGGAAGACGCTTTCAGGGATCTGTGAACGGCTGTTTTCCCAAAGATTCCGATCGCTGCGTAGTGGAAGTCCAATCGTGCCAGATGCCCGAGAATATATTTCCATGAATAAAAACGAGCCATTGCCCTGAAGGTCTCAAACTGAAGGGTGGCCGGTGACATGAGCCGGGGCCTGAAAACCACATGTTGGACATCATATTTGCTCCAGTCCGTATGGAGAAGTCTTCCACTCTGCGTCATATCGTGAAAGAGCGGTGTTCCCGGAAGCGGAGTAAGAATCAGGAACTGTATTGTGTCTATCCCAAGACCCGTTGCAAAATCAGCAGTCCCACGGATAGTTTCCACATCGTCGGTGTCGGCCCCCAAGACGAACATTCCGTGGATATGAATTCCGTGGTCTCCGACCTCCCTGATACAGGAAATGATATCCTCCCGGTCCTGTTTCTTCTTATAGGCCTTAAGAGTTTCGGGATTGATGGACTCAAAGCCGATGTACAGCGTATGGCAGCCCGAGTCAGCCATCAGGCGGAGGAGTTCCGGGTCCCTCGCAACATCTGTCCGTACCTGAGCAGACCATCGGGTTTTTATTCCTTCTGCGATCATTCCTCTGAGAATTTCTTTAGTCCTGTTCTTGTCGGCTGCAAAGTTATCGTCAACAATGAACTTGGTCGCCTTGGATACTGATGCCACATATTTCAACTCCTTCAGCGTCGTCTCAACGGACTTGAAGCGATAGCTCCTTCCGAACATCCTGATGACCGAGCAGAACGTGCAGTTATAGGGACAGCCCCTCGACGTCGTAACAGGATAGGTATTTGACACGTTCCATTTGTGAACAAGAGAGAAGTCAGGCTCGGGGAGGTTGTCAAGGTCCTTAATGAACTCTCTGGAGGGGTTATGAACATTCCGTCCGTCCCTGTCCCTGTATGAAAGACCTTTGATGGCTGTTAATGCCGGCGTCCCCTTTCTCATATGCTCAAGCAATTCCACAAGGGAATGCTCTCCTTCCCCGCGTATGATAAAGTCGGCATATTCCAGGGCTTCATCAGGCAGAAACGTGGGATGCGCCCCACCCATAATCACCGGGATACCCAAGGCTTTTAGCCGTTTCCCCATTTTGTAGGCCCTTGTCGCTGTGGACGTTATGGTCGAGATGCAGACGAGGTCGGAGCTCTCAATGAATGACCAGTCGGGTTCGGCAACATCCTCAATAAATGCCTTTACTTCGTATCCCCTTTCCCTTAGGATGGTAGAAAGCAACACGGCGCCAAGCCGCGGTATGGGAAATCTGCTGAAGATATGCAGCCCTGGTGAGCCCGCCTCGATAAATGAAACTCTTCTGATGGTCATATTGATGACATTATATTCCGGAAGACCCTTCCATGCAACTCCATATTCTCGTTACATATCCAACTCTGGGGACAGACTAATTTATTCACCGCGACAGCCCTTCTCTCCTTCTCCGCAGGAAAGTTCTTCCAGCACGCCATCATCTTTCTTCAGAAGGATTATCTATGAGCCATGGCCGGCGCAAGTTTACCCGCCTCTGGCGGCGCCGATGGCGACCGGGGCCGGAATGACTACGATGGGACCGCAGCAATAGCAAGTGCCGCCGTACCTCCCTTAGACACTATAGAATACCGCCCATCCTGTCTTTCCTGTCTTCAGCCATGCTTCATGCCTCTGCTGGCTCTTTCCGGGAAGCGCCCCTCTGCCTCTTCCCCTCCACTAATTTTGATTGACCAACCTTCCTGAAATCAATGAATCCCCGTTCCACGTCTGTATGAATCAACTGCACTCGAATCCTGTTGCCGACATCAAGGCCCTCGAAACCATCGACCACTCTCCCCTCGACAGGGATAGTGAGAAGCCGGGCCCAGGTGCCTTTTTCCGCTGCGCCGGTAACGATAGCGTCAAACTGCTCCCCAATTCTGTGTTCCAGCAGCATTGCAGCAGCTGATTTGCCGACCTGCCGTTCCACTTTGTTGGCGGCGTCCTCTTCTTCGGTACAATGTTTGGCCAGGACCTCCAATTCATCGATGCTATACGGAAACGATCTTCCTTCCACAGCGGCCTTTAATAAGCGTTGTGTGATAAGGTCGGTATAGCGGCGATTGGGGGCTGTGGAATGGGTATAATCCCTGACAGCGAGACCAAAGTGTCCGGGGGCTGTGTCCCCCGGAAGCTCTGCAATATACTCACCGGCCCCCATAAGTTTGATCACCGCGAGGGAGAGGTCGGGAAATCTGGTCGGATCGGACGCCTTCTGCCTGGTCAGGAACTCCTCCAGGGCCTTTGCATCCGGAGTAGAGGGAAGCTTTGCCCCATGTTCGTCAGCAAGCTCGACAATCCTCTCCCATCGCTTCGGAGTACGGACAACACGCCGGATGGAAGGGAAGTTCTTTGAGGTGAGATAGCGGGCAGTCACGCCGTTTGCCCCTATCATGAAATCCTCGATAATGTCCTTTGCGCGGTTCTTCTTTTCGACTTCAAGGTCACGGATTTCATCACCATCGAATATCGGCTTCGCCTCTATCGTTTCAAAACTTAGGGCGCCGTGAACATGCCGGAGGGTCTTCATGCTTTGTGCCGCCCTGTCCTGCAGGCGGAGATTCTCATCGAGGCTATCTACCGCGGCAACCGCCTCGGGCACCGTTCCACTGCCTTCCAGCCACGCAGCGACGCTGTTATATGCCAGCTTTGACTGATTGCGCACACGCGCCCGGTAGATATCAGAGCCCTTTAAAGAGCCGTCCGCGCCTATCACCATTTCAACCACCATTGCCAGTCGATCTTCATTGTAGTTCAGGGAGGTGATGTCGGTGGAGAGCTTTTCAGGAAGCATCGGGAATATTTGGGCCGCGGTGTAAACAGAGGTAGTATTGTGGCGGGCATGATCGTCGATTGCCGATCCGTTCATAACTATCGAGTCCACGTCAGCCACTGCAACAAGAATCTTTACATCGCCCCCGGCAATCGCCTCCGCAACAGTGAGCTGATCTAAATCACGGGAATCATCATTGTCGATAGACGCCCAGAGCAGGCCCCTTAGGTCACGGACCTGCCCGCCGTCTATTGCCGCAGGTGCCTGAATTCTGTCAAGCTCGAGGAGTGCTTCGGCAGAAAAGTCAGGGAGTAAGCCCCTCTGGAGCATTGCCCTATGGGCGATTCTCTGCAGAAGGAGCCGGTGCTGTTTATCATTCGTATTCATAAGCTATCCATTTCACCTTCACCCAAGGCGTTTCTCAAAAACCCTTCGGAAACGCTTTGCCTTCGTTCCAGTTTGTAACTGTGGGGCTGTAGCTTCTTCTGCCTGCTGTGCCCTTTTCCTTTCTGCTTTTCATAGGTAATTCACCATCTGATCGATCATCGTGGCTTTTCCTGCTGTCCTGGCTCGTCCCGCGACTTGTCCTTCTGACCAGGCTTTGCCGGTGCCACGTGCTCAGGTATCACGACCGTCGCGGGTTGGCCAGGCTTTGCCGGTGCCAGGTGCTTCGGTACGACGACCTGACCGGGACGTTCCTGCTGCCCAGGTTTTACCGGTGTCGCATGCTCGGGTATGGCGACCTGGCCTGTCTTACCCGGCCTTGCCGGTGCTACGCGTTCGGGTACCACAGCCTGACCCGGATGTTCAGGTTGTGCCGGCGCCACGTGCTGCGGCACGACAACCTGTTTTGATTGACCCGGTCTCGCCGGTGCCACGTGCTGCGGCACGACGACCTGACCGGAAGGCGGAGGTTGACCCGGTCTCGCCGGCGCCACGTGCTGAGGCACAACGACCTGTTTTGATTGATCCGGCTTTGCCGGTGCCACGTGCTTCGGTACGACAACCTGGCCGGGACGGTCCTGCTGCCCCGGCTTTACCGGTGTCGCATGCTCGGGTATGACGACCTGGCCTGTCTTGCCTGGCCGTGCCGGTGCTACGTGTTCGGGTACCACGGCCTGACTCGGATGTTCAGGTTGTGCCGGCGCCACGTGCTGCGGCACGACAACCTGTTTTGATTGACCCGGCTTCGCCGGTGCCACGTGCTGCGGCACCACAACCTGACCGGAAGGCGCAGGCTGACCCGGTCTTGCCGGCGCCACGTGCTGCGGCACGACAACCTGTTTTGATTGACCCGGCTTTGCCGGTGCCACGTGCTTAGGCACGACGACCTGGCCGGGACGGTCCTGCTGACCCGGCTTTCACCGGTGTCGCATGCTCGGGTACGACAACCTGGCCTGTCCTGCCCGGCCGTGCCGGTGCTACGTGTTCGGGTACCACAGCCTGACTCGGATGTTCAGGTTGTGCCGGCGCCACGTGCTGCGGCACGACAACCTGTTTTGATTGACCTGGCCTTGCCGGTGCCACGTGCTTCGGCACGACAACCTGGGCAGGCTGAGCCGGCAGGACTCCCCTGCCGGCACCCCTGATTTCCCTTTGTGGGAGCTTTATCTCTGATTTCGGGCGGTTCACCTCGTTGGCCGGTACAATGTAGTTCGTGGTCTTGGGTTGTTCTATCCGGGCCTCGCGGTTGACCCTCCCCTGCTTGATACTCTTCACTTGTTGCTGGAGCAAAGCGGCGTTTTCTTTCTTGCCCCTCTGGATGTTCGTCCTATTCTGCTGGATTCGGCTGACCACCGTGTTGTGGGGCTTCTCGTTCACCGCTGCGGTGGTGTAGTTGTACCTCTGCCTGTTCGTCGAGAAATTGCTGATCACCGTGTTATTGACGACCGGTGCCGCACGGTAGTTGCTGACAATGGTGGTGGGGTTTATGTTGGTTACCCGTACATCCCGGTAATTCTTTACGCCGTAAAAATCGTTCTGAGGGATCACGACGGCGTGGTTTGCGTAAGCATAATTCCGGACGTTGATGTTAATTCGCGTGACGTTGACGTTGGTTACCACCACATCGTGGGGGCCTCCCCAGTTGCGGTGGCTGTAGTATGTTTCGCGCGGCGCCAGAGGCACCCAGCCCACATAAGCTCCACTATGAATCCATGAAACCCTTCCGGGACTCCAGAAGAAGCCTATGTTCAGGAAGGGAAGACCGATGCGCAGACTCACCACAGGCGGGGCCCAATACCAGTTATCCCGCGCGTAGACCCAATTGCCGTAATGGTGGGTGACGTACCCGAAGGGTTCTTCCGGAATCCACGTTTGATCGCCGTACCAGTCAGTCCAGCGGCCCGCGGTGAAGGGAGACCATCCCACGGCTACGGTGGTAGGCCGCCAGAACCAGCGCTCCGTGCCTTCATAGGGAACACTCTCCCATCTTCCGTTCTCTTCAAGGGCATATGCGTCGGCCTGGAGACTGGGGGGAAGATATTCGGCCGACCGCCCCCGCACCCTGGCCTTTGCTGCCCAGAAGGTTTCGCGATCCCTGTTCCACCGATCCCAGTCAGGATCGACGGTTCCCTCGCCTGACGACACCTGGTTTTGGTCAGCGAGGATTGACGGGGACCCCGCTGTCACGTCGTACTTGGCCTTAGTTGCCAGGTGGACGAAACTGACCGTGCCCTTTACCGCGACCACTTCGACGGAGTTCTCGCCCACGTAAAAGTCGAAGACTGCACCGGGATAGGCCAGAACGTACCCAAAGGGACTTGTCGCTTTAATGACCGTACGGGTTCCTTTATTGTAAAACCGGGCCACGCCCGCAGCCACGTCCGCTTCGGACAGGTCAGTGCCAAGGGCGATGAACTGGATCTGGGTGCTGTTCCCGACCCTGATCCAGCTCCCGTTGGGGACGATCAGCTCCGCCATCCCCAGGCTTCCTGAAAAGAGTGTATCTTCCGTACCGAAGGGTGCGTCCCTGACTACGGCTACCCAATCCTTCACATCAGGAACATAACGGAGCAGGTCCCCTTCTATATAATTTACGCGGCCTACCTCGATGGCCGGCTTGTTTGCAGCCGAGGATTGGGAGGCTATTGCCACCACCGCAAAAAGCATACACACCAGCAGTCCCATCATCCATTTTATTCTTTTCATTTGTGACTCCTCTCTACGTAGGGTGGCTTCGCCCCTTGGGCATGACTATGCAAGAGCTGCTTTCGGCGCCCTTACTCCCCGTGATTCCCTTCTTCACGGTCCCCGCGGCGCTCATCTCGCGAGCGTCCACGATTGTCCCGGCGCTCTTTCTTCCACAGTTTCTTCTCTCCTTTTCAGCTTGTTCTCCTGTGCAGCCGCATCTCGCCCGCAGAAGGCTCGGCAGACGATCAAGGTTTATATCGACCGCACCAAGGTCTTTGTCGGTGAGGACCTCCCGTCGCTGTCTTAGTGCATCTCTTAATTGTTTCAACGTGCCTTCCAGTATGTCTCTACTCAAAGCTTGTAGTTCTCCTTTCAGACTAATTCACAGTGAGTTCTCATACCCTGATTGCAGTATTAACCTTTCTGTTGCATGAAAAGGCGGGGCGAAGCGCCTCAAAGCCTTGCTGAAGGCGACGATACGCCTCGTCATCTTCGTGTTTCAGGATTCCACTCTTTGTGTCATCGACCATTGGCGTATAGTTCATCTCTCGTTCTGATACAGGTGTCGCCGCATCAAGGTTTTCGGCGCATACACCCCGCCTTTCTCGGGAGTGTATTGCAACAATAAGGTTAATACCTGTGACCAAGGCAACGTAGGACCTGTAAATCATTTGCCGCCTTCATCGCCTCTGAATGAGCCCTACCACCAGCACAATCACTGCGACGACGAGCAAAATATGGATGAACCCGCCCATCGTGTAACTGCTCACGAGCCCCAAAAGCCAGAGTACAATGAGTATTACGCAGATCGTCCAAAGCATAGTAACCTCCTTTCCTTATATGAGGCCTTGTCTCACGCCTGCACACCGAAACCGAGGGCGTATTTTTGCCCATCTCATCCCGGTCCATCTGTCCTGAGGACAGTTTCTATGAGATCCATTCCCGCCGTGTGTGACACCGTATTAAAGCGCAATTCAGGTTGCTCGTTCGAGAGCTCCATGAGCTCAAACAGCCGCCGCTGATTGTCTGTAAGGAGGTGGCTCTCAAGGTTTTCCTGCGTCTCCCATTCCTCCACCAGGATTAAGGCATCTCTGTTTTCTACCTCTTCATAGAGACGGTAACTCAGGCACCCCCTCTCGACCCGGGTAGGTTCGAGCATCCCCCTCATTGCTTCTAAAACATCATGCCGCTTTTCAGGCCGGACAGTCATTCTTAATGTCACAAGTATCATGGCGCCGTGAATTCCTAAGAATTAGATATCAACTTTCTCCGCTTTACGCAGTGACTGCGTGAAAAGAAGATCTACATACCATTTAATAGCATTAATCAAGCCAGGACTGTTGTTGATGGGACAGGAGTCTCTATGATGTTGATAATATGGCGAGGTCAGCGAAGACTACGATGAGGGTGGTATAATCTGAAAGGTGCCGTCTGCTGATATATCAGGAGTCTCCTGATATATCAGGCATTCTTCTTGACTCTTTGGATGCTCAGCCTCTGCATCCTCGATTCGAGTGTCTTTGGGTGGATCCCTAAAATCTCTGCTGCACCGTTCTTCGAATAACTGCAACGGAATCATTCGCCAAACCTGCGGTAAAACCAGGTCTTCATCAACTGAGTCAGGATCACATAACACACTAATATGCCTGCCAGTAGCAACCAGTACAGGGGTGGAAGCGGGACAAGCCCGAGCGTGCCGGCCAGGGGCGAAACCGTCAGCCAGGCGCCCACCGCGACGATGATTACCGAAGTGAGGATGAGTGGCCAACTGGCCCGGCTCTGGAGAAACGGGATCTTGTTGGTGCGGATGACGTGAATGATCAGCGTCTGAGTAAAGAGCGACTCAACGAACCAGCCGGTTTGGAACAGGGCCGGGTTGTGCCAGCAATTGAACACGTACAACATCATGAAGAATGTCAGGTAATCGAAGATCGAACTGATCGGCCCGATAAACAGAATAAAACGCAGGATCCTGTCAATCTCCCACTTGCGCGGCTTGGTCAGCCAATCGGCATCCACCTGGTCGGTGGGGATAGTGGTCTGCGAGAAGTCGTAGAGGAGGTTGTTGGTCAGCACCTGGATCGGCCGCATGGGGAGGAAGGGCAGGAACGCGCTGGCCCCCACGACACTGAACATGTTGCCAAAGTTGGAGCTCGCTGCCATCTTGATGTACTTCACGATGTTGCCGAACACTCGCCGGCCTTCCAGCACGCCCTGCTCCAGTATCAGCAGGCTGTTTTCCAACAGGATGATGTCGGATGACTCCTTAGCGATGTCCACTGCGGTGTCCACCGAGATGCCTACATCGGCGGCCTTCAGGGCAGGGGCGTCGTTGATGCCGTCGCCCATGAATCCCAACACGTGGCCCTTACTCTGGAGCGCGCGGATTATGTGTTCCTTGTGGGCCGGGGCCAGCCGGGCAAAGACGCTGGTCACGCCGGCAGCCTCGGCCAGTTCAGTTTCACTCATAGCCTCAATTTGAGAGCCGAGCAAGAGATGCTCTGCCGGGATGCCCACTTCCCTGCAGATGTAGGCGGTGATGATCTCATTATCGCCGGTCAGGATCTTGACGTCCACGTTCAGGCCGTGGAGCCGCTTCAAGGCCTCCGTAGCGGTGTCTTTGGGCGGGTCAAGGAAGGCCAGGAAACCCAGCAGGATCAGGTCCGACTCATCCTTGACCGAGTAGGTGGGCTCATCCGTCGCCCCTGGCATTTGCTTGTAGGCCAGCGCGATCACGCGGAATCCCTGACCGTTCAGGTCGTCCGCCAACTGCCGGCGTTTGGCGTCGTGCTCGGGCAGGACCTCAATGACCTCTCCCTTGACTTCCACCCGGGTGCACAGGCCCAGCACTTCTTCGACGGCGCCCTTGCAGATCAGGGTGTTCAATCCGGTCGTGTCTTCCACGACCACCGACATGCGGCGCCTTACGAAATCGAAGGGGATCTCATCGATCTTTCGGTATTTTTCTTTCGCCTTAAGGCGTTCTTCCAGTTCCTCATGGGCGAGGATCGCCTCGTCGAGCAGGTTCTTCAGCCCGGTATGGTGATAGCTGTTAAGGTAACCGTATTGGAGCACCTTTTCGCTGGGATCGCCGTGTGCGTCCAGATGCTTTTCGAGCACGATCTTGCCCTGGGTGATCGTGCCGGTTTTATCGGTGCACAGTACGTCCATCGCTCCGAAGTTCTGGATGGCGTTCAGGCGTTTGACGATCACTTTCATGCGCGCCATCGCCAGGGCGCCCTTGGAAAGGTTGACCGTTACGATCATGGGCAGCATCTCGGGGGTCAGTCCGACTGCCACTGCCATCGCAAACAGGAAAGCTTCCAACCAGTTGTGCTTGCTCAGTCCGTTGATAAGGAAAACCGCCGGAACCATTACGGCAATGAAACGGATCATCAGCCAGGTGAACCGGTTTACTCCTTTATCGAAGCTGGTCAACTGACGCTGCCCGACGATGCTGGAGGCCAGCGATCCAAAGTAAGTCTTGTCTCCTGTGTGGATGACCACGGCCGTCGCGGAGCCGCTCTCCACGTTGGAGCCGAGGAAGCAGAGGTTGGGCAGATCGAGCGGGTTCTGAACGTCCGTTGGTGCAGGGTTGGCTTTGCGCTCCACGGGCAAGGATTCGCCGGTGAGCGCCGCCTGGTTCAGGAACAAGTCCTTGGCGGCGAGCACCCGTACGTCGGCGGGGACCATATCACCGGCGGCCAGCCGGATGATGTCGCCCGGCACCAGCATCTTGAGAGGTACTTCGGCTTCCTTGCCATCGCGCACCAACGTCGCCGTGTTGCTGACCATCGCTTTGAGCTTTTCAGCGGCGTTGTCGGCTCGCATCTCCTGAAAGAAACGCAACACCACGCCCAGAACCACCATCACGAAAATGACCAGTGTCGCCCGCAGGTCACCAGTCAGAAAAGAAAGCACGCCGAGGGCCGTGAGCAGGATGACCAATGGATTCTTGACATTACCCAGGAGGCGTATCAGGGCCGATTGACGCTTCTCGCGGGCAATCTCGTTCAGCCCGTACTGCTTCAAGCGCGAATCGGCTTCCGCCTGGCTCAAGCCGTCTAATTGCGATTCAAGCTCCCTCAGGACGGTCTCCGTATCGGTGCGCGCCTTTTCCAGCAATTGATCGGAAACATGCGCCCCGTTCCAGCCCGTGAGATTACCTGGGCGGTGAGATGGACTCATGGTGGTTGTTGGCAAAGCCATTCACACCTCTGCTGTCTACTCGACCGAGATAATTCAACAATAATAACTATTATGGACAGCGACCAATTAATCCCTGGTCTGAGATAGGCGGAGATCACGCGCTTCCCCTCACGGAAACGGTAGCTGTCCCTGTTTTCGAAACCGTCCCTGTTTTCGAAACCCTGAAGAACAGGTGCGTCAATCGTGTCCGCCCCCATCAGGGGATCACTGCCGGAATCTTTGCCGGGTCATCAAGCAGGAACTCCGGATTGATGCGGGCGTTGTGCCAGCGGATCCCGAAGAACAAATGTGGCCCGGTGGAGCGGCCTGTCGTTCCGACAAGGCCGATTATGTCGCCTTTCTTGACCTCCTGCCCAGCGGCCACCTTGATTTCGGAAAGGTGGAAGTACATCGTGATCAGGTTGTCGCCGTGATTGATGAACACGGCATTGCCCGGGAAGAAAAGATCCTGGGCAACCACTACTTTCCCGTCGGCAACGGCAAGAATGTGCGAACCCGGAGGTGTGGCGTAGTCAGCCCCCATGTGAGGCTGGGCGGCCGGCTTGCCATTGAAGATCCGCTTCGCGCCGAAGTCCCGTCCTTTGGGTAGCGGGTTGGCCGGCGCCCCGAGGGGCAGCGTAAACTGCGCTGGTCCTTTTGATCTTTTCCAGATTTTGGCGAGCATTTTCCCCTCTCGAGAGGCCCGTTTCAGGTCGGCCGCCGAGGGGTTGGCTTGCGGAATATCGCCGAGCTCGATCTCCTGGGTAGGGTACGAGAAGGGTTGCACGGAAATGTAAGCGGACTCGGTTCGCTTGCCGTGGCCCTTTCGAGTAACCTTGACGCGACCCGGCTTATGCAGCACATCGATGGGGTAATAGCAGGTTTCCTCCAATGCAGGCCACGTTTGCCCACCCATGCCGCAGCGGGTCGTGCCCGGGGCCGACCAACGGACGACGGTGCCCGGCTCCACCGAGAGCGTGGCTACATCCTTAGTCTCGGCCGCTGCCAGATACGGACTCGGAATCATGCAGGCGAAAACCACCCCGGCAACACCCAGGATACAGCGAATTGAAACGACCTGCGTAAGCGAATCCCTCGCATAACCGCTGAGGATGGCTGACCAACGGAGCATCACAAGAGTCACACCGATCATCGATACCATATGAACCTCCTGTTTGAATTAAATTGATAAGGCAGTTGCTTTAAGGAATGACTCCTCGCCGCATCTGCAATCCAGCCCGGCGTTGCAGTCGACTCTCTATTCCGTCGTTTTGCCGTCGAAATGTTCGTTGTCCTTCTCCGCTTCTGCGCGTGTATGATGAACAACGCCGTCCCGATGATTCGGCGGCGCATAAAGTGTGTAGAGCTTCAGTGGAACACTGCCGGTGTTAATGATGTTGTGATTCGTCCCCGCCGGGACGACTACCGCGAAGCCCGCGCTGATCACCGTGCGAACACCATCGAGAACGGCCTCGCCCGTGCCTTCCTCCACGCGAAAGAATTGATCGAGCTTGTGGACTTCCATCCCGATCTCCTCCTTGGGCTTCAACGCCATGACAACGAGTTGACAGTACCCGGCCGTGTAAAGCACCCGGCGAAAATCTTCATTCCCAACGGTGATGCCCTCGATGTTTTGCACATAACCTTTCATGACAACTCCTCCAGTCGACGACTTTAACATCGTCGTCGTTAGATTGCCTCAAAGAAGAGGCGCTTTGTTTATGACGCCCAACGCGGCGACTCTTTAGCGACGCCGGCAAAGCGACCTCAGGTTTTAAGGAACGTCAGCAGGTCGGCGTTGAGCTGGTCTTTATGGGTGTATGCGAGGCCGTGGGGTGCGCCCGGGTAAATCCTTAGGGTCGCATTCTTGACCAGCTTTGATGAGCGGAGAGCCGCGGCGCCAATCGGCACGATCTGGTCGTCGTCGCCCGCTACCGTGGCGACCATCGAGTCCGCTTCCTGCGATGTGCAACCACAGTTCCGTGTCATGGCCTTCGCAGAACTGACCCATCGAGAGAGCCTCAGAGATATCGTCAGCCGAAACGACTTAAGGCAATGGTTGCATTGTGACATCGAGGTGAACCGTCGTGGTCAACTGTGGCGTTCTTAGAATATCGGTCTGCGTGGCGAATGTGGCCAGGCTGAATGTAAAGAAGTAATCTTTACCAGCAGTCCCCGTGAAAGTCAGTTGGCCGGATGCTGAGGTAGTTCCGACGTTGGTAAATGTCCCTGTCCCGGCAGTTTCTCTTACTTGAACGATCACCCCCGGCAGCGGCGCACCGCTGCTGTTTGTAACGGTAATGGCGACGTCACCCTGGTTCCTGATCACTTGTTCGGTGTCACCGCCGCCGCATGCACCAATCAGTAAGCAAGCGATAATAAGTAATGACCAAGTAGTTCTTATTTTTATCATGGTTTTCATAACGTCCTCCTTCGTTGCTCTGGGATGATTAATTATTTCCATTGCGTATGGCCTTCTTTGCACTGAGCCCAGCAGCGCAAGCGGTATCGATCTTTCGCTCTTTGCGTTGCCGGCTTAGGGATCTGGTGGCGAGTAGTCCATCGTCGCTACTTTCCCAGAACCTTCTTGACTTGGCCGATCTTTTCCTGCGCTTTGCCGGTTATCTTTTCGGCTTTGCCTTCGGCCTCCAACTCGGGATTATCGGTGAGTTTCCCGGCCATCTCCTTGACCTTACCCTTCGCTTCGTGAAACGTGCCTTTGACTTTGTCCTTCGTGCTGGACTTCATGGTATTCCCCCCTTTTGGATTTCGACGTGACTGCTGCGGTCACGACAAAACAACGTCCTCCCTTTCTCTGCTTCTGTCTTTATGGGTGCCTAACGTCTACTCCACCAGAATCCACCACCGCCGAAGATCACAAGCAAAAGGATGACGATGAGTATTGTTTCCATGCTCATGGCTGCTCTCCTTTGTCTCTGAACGTTTACTCCCTACTGTACAAAGGCATAAGCTGTGCCAAGACCAGTGCTGAAAGAAAGGGTTCTCCAAGGCATTGAAATGATGGGAACTCCCAGGGAGTGCTCCGACGGGGGAATGACACTGCGGAAGGTGCCGACTTCCGATATATCAGGAGTCTCCTGATATATCAGGTATTCCTCTTGCTCCTTTGGATGCCCAGTCTTTGCATCCTCGACTCTGAGTCTGACATCAACCCTTCACGGACCGGGGGCAGCCCAGGCGCTCAAATTCGCCGCTCTCCGGCACGCGAAGCAGCTTGGCCCGGAGGTCCAGCGGCAGGGCGTCGATATCATCCAGAAATATCGTTGAGGTGTCTGCAAGCTCAAAGCGGCCTATTTGCTTCGACGAGGAGCCGGAAAAACGCCCCCTTCTCGCGGCCGAACATTATTCTTTAGCTGCCGACTGTATTTTTTCACATTATCGAAAAAGAGAGGATGAGTCAAGAAAAAAGGCAGGTTTTGAGGCTTAAGCAGCCGTCTTATATTACCGAAAAGGTATGTTATGCGGTCACTTCATAATAACAAGAATCTATTATTCCAGAACATTCCGTCCTTACGTCCACTCATTCCGATGGAACTATGCACCATCGAGAGTCCGTCATCCAGTGCGGCACTCTCGGAAGAAGTCGGTGGAAATACGCCTGTCGCTATCGCGGCGGGCGGCGCGCCTCGCCGAACCAGGGGCGATATTCTTCCATGCGTCGGCGCTGTTCGGCCGGGGCACTGCGGACGCAGGTGGCAAATTCCGGCGTGCCGGGCACGGCGCCCCAGCGGCGTTCCACGCAGTCGTTGGGATTGTAAGCGATTTCCAGTCCGGACCGTCGCTCGTAGATTTCGCCCAGGCTCAGGCGCCAGGGGCTGCCGTCGCTGCGGGCGTAGGTGATGAAACGGTCCTTGAGGCGCTCCCCGTGGAGCTTTTCGACGAGCGCCGCTGCTGCTTCCGGGTTTTCGCCGTTCAGCAGGTAGAGCTCCGGATAGCGGCGGATACGCTCTGGGACGCCGGCCAGCACCTTCAGGGCGATCAGGATGCGCATGTCCCGCGAGGGAGTGGCGTAGTCCTCCCACGGACCGGAGGTCTCGAAGATAGCCGGTCCGCGCGGCATCGGCACGACCGTCCCGGCATGGGCGCGCACGTAACTCTCACCGTTGTCCACGGAGCGTACCCGCGTTTTCAGCTGTTCCATCAGCGCCTCCAAGGCAGCGGAATAGGCGGCTTCAGGGTCCAGCCCGTGCGGGTTGATGAGGCTCTCCACGCGGGCGTAGAAGGCTTCGGGCGTGAGGTCTGCCTGCTCGGTCGAATAAAGGGGATGCCCGGAGCCCTCGGCAAAGGCGCTGTTGGGCGCGGGGCGCCAGACTCTCCTGGCACCGTCGTAGAGCGGCACGCGGTAGGCCTTGAAGCCGGGGCCGGCGCTCGGGGTCCGGGCGAAGAGGAAGGTCCCTTCCCAAAAGCGCTTGCGGGCGACCGAGTTGTCGGGCTGGGCATCGACGGCGAGCAGCAGGCCGGTGCGCCTGTCAGTCTGCGGCACCCACTTGACGATGATGAGAGTGTGGCCGTAGGGGTCGGCGTAGACGGTGCCGGGCCACAGGGAGGTCCGATCCAGCGCGACCGGGTAGAAGTCGCCGGCCTCGTCGCTCAGCGCCATGCGGCCGCCGCCCGAGTTCACCAGCTCCATAAATCGTTGACTGACCTGTCGGAAGGTGGACTGGGCGGCGAAAGTACCGACAAAGCTGCGGTCGATCTCCGCAGCATCGCAGCGCGGCGCGCTGGTCGGGCTCCCGCGGTTACAGGCTCGATAGCTGACTGGCAGACCCAGTTTCCAGGCAAAGTAGCCGCGCAGGAAATAAGAGAGGTCGGCGCAGTCGGGCTCGGCGGGTAATCGGGTGTCTTCCCCTTTGCGCAGAAAATCGTACAGGAAGTTGCGGTGCCGATCGCGCAGCACCGGTTCGAGAGACGGGAAATTCAACGCTGCCTCGGGCGGAGCGTCGAAGAGGTGTTCCACCCAGACCGCATAGAGCGCCTGGGTGGCCGGGTCCCACTTGCCGCTGCCGCGCTCGCCCGGTCTGCCGCCGACATCGACCTCGCTGCATGCCGTCACCCGTCCTGCCCGTTGCGCCTCGACGCGGTAGCGACCGGCTGCCGGTGCGGCAAGTGACGGCCCGCAGGCTCCACGGCGGGCCGCCGCCTTTGACGGCTTGCAGTCCGCTGCGGCGCCCCTCAGGGTCGGTGACCAGCAGTCCGGACAACTCACCGTCGGTGGCCACCGCCACGATCTCCAGCTTCTCCCCTGGCCGCGCGACCAGAGGTGCGCTCCAGATCCGGACAGCATCCCCCTGGCCGCAGGTGGACGAAGCCCAAACGCCGTCGGCAAGCGCCAAAACCAACAGCAAAAGTATCACCGATGCGATCGCGCCGTTGCGTCCGGCGATCTCAGCAATAGTTCTCAGAGCGGGGACAGTCGGCGGCATCAGCAATTCATTCCCTCCGGGCAGGCGCTCAAACGTCTGTGGTGGATGAGGAGCGGCGGCATTTTGCTTCTACCCTCATCCAAATAATACCAGAGATCCCGTCTTTTATAACTCGTGTCTTTTTACAACTTTCTGCAATAGCAATCAGAGCTATGTAATGGTAAACTCTAAGGTAGAAGTCATTAACGCTCAAACCATGTCGAACGTATCAGGAAGGAGGCAGGTTATGTCGTTGTCGAGGAGGGATTTTATCAAGACCGCCGCTGCCGTCGCCGCAGCAACGGCTGCCGGCATCCCTGTCCCTGAGGAGCTGCAGGCCGCGGTGAAGCACACCGAGGCCGGGTGGCGATGGGACAAGGCTGTCTGCAGGTTCTGCGGGACGGGGTGCGGCATCATGGTGGCGACGAAAAACGACCGTATCGTCGCCGTGAAAGGCGACCCCGCCGCGCCTGTCAATGTGGGTCTGAACTGCATCAAAGGGTATTTCAACGCCAAGATCATCTACGGCGCCGACAGGCTCACCGAACCCCTCATGAGGGTCAATGACAAGGGGGATTTCGACAAGAAAGGGAAGTTCAAGCCCGTCACGTGGCAGAAGGCCTTGGACGAGATGGCGAAGCAGTTCAAGAAGTACTACGGCCAGGGAGGGCCGACGGCCGTCGGCATGTTCGGCTCGGGCCAGTGGACGGTGATGGAGGGATACGCCGCCGCCAAGCTGATGAAGGGCGGCTTCCGGAGCAACAACCTCGATCCCAACGCACGCCATTGTATGGCAAGTGCCGTCGCCGCCTTCATGGAGGTCTTCGGCATAGACGAGCCGGCGGGCAACTACGACGACATGCACCATTCCGATACGATCGTCCTCTGGGGCGCCAACATGTCGGAGATGCACCCCGTCCTCTGGTCAAAGATCACGGACCGCAAACTGAGCGACACGAAGCGGGTCAAGGTGGTCAACATCTCGACCTTCACAAACCGCTGCTCCAACCTCGCCGATCTCGAGATCATCATCAAACCGAACGGCGACCTGGCGGTCCAGAACTACATTCTCCGCGAAATCGTCTACAACCGCCCCCAGGCGATCGACTGGGACTTCGTGAATGCCAACTGTGTCTTCACGACGGGCTATGTCGACATCGGTTACGGTCTCAGGCCCCAGACGACGCACGGCAAGTACAAGAAGACAGAGCTCGACACGGCGGCCATGGAGTCCTTCAAAATCCTCACGAAAGAGGAGGCGACGGCCATGTCGTCCCTGGGGTACAAGGCCGGCGATAAGATGGAGATGAAGCACACGGCCGCACCGGGCGCTCACTGGGCGATCAGCTTCGAAGATTTCAAGAAAGGCCTCGATCCCTATACCCTCGACTTCGTCGCCGCCCTCGCCAAGGGAGACCCCGACGAATCGGTTGAGGACTTCAAGAAGAAGCTCGTGACTCTCACCGACCTCTTCACCGAAAAGCAGCGCAAGGTGGTGAGCTTCTGGACCATGGGCTTCAATCAGCATGTCCGGGGCACCTGGGTGAACGAGCAGGTCTATTCGATCCACCTTCTCCTGGGCAAACAGTCGCAGCCCGGCAACGGGGCCTTCAGCCTCACCGGCCAGCCGAGCGCCTGCGGCACGGCCCGCGAGGTCGGCACCTTCTCGCACCGGCTCCCGGCGGACATGGTCGTGACAAGCCCGAAGCACAGGGAGATCACCGAAAAGATCTGGAAGCTCCCCGGCGGCACGCTCAATCCCGCCATCGGGTCGCACTTCGTGAAGATCATGAGGGACCTCGAGGACGGCAGGATCCGCTGGGTCTGGGTGCAGGTGAACAACCCCTGGCAGAACACGGCGAATGCGAACCACTGGATCCAGGCGGCCCGGGAGATGGACAACTTCATCGTCGTCTCCGAAGCATACCCCGGCATCTCCGCCAAGGTGGCAGACCTCATCCTGCCTGCCGCGATGATCTTCGAAAAGTGGGGCGCTTACGGGAACGCGGAGCGGAGGACCCAGCACTGGAGGCAACAGGTGACGCCCATCGGCAAGTCCATGTCCGACACCTGGCAGCTCCTCGAATTCTCGAAGCGCTTCACCCTCGCCGAGGTCTGGAAGGAGCAGAAGATCGACGACAAGACGGTCCTGCCGAACGTCATCGCCAAGGCGAAGGAGATGGGCTACAAGGAGACGAGCACCCTCTTCGACGTCCTCTTCGCCCACAAGGAAGCGCGGGCCTGCGTGTGGCCCGATCCCGTCGGGAAGGGTTTCCTCAACACCGAAGCGGCGGGAGACAGGCGAAACGTCGAGGGATTCAAGGGCTACGGCTTCTTTCTGCAGAAGGCTATGTGGGAGGAGTACCGGAAGTTTGGCGTCGGCCACGGCCACGACCTCGCGGACTTCGATACCTATCACAAGGTGCGGGGCCTGCGGTGGCCCGTCGTCGACGGCAAGGAGACGCTCTGGCGGTTCAACGCAGAGTATGATCCCTATGCGAAGAAGGCCGGGCACGGCAAGTTCGCCTTTTACGGCGACGCCATGAAGGAGATCCCGAAGGGAGACCTGTCGGGGCCGAAGGGCGACGAAAAGGTGAAGCTCCCGAACAAGGCGAAGATATTCCTCCGCCATTACATCGACCCGCCGGAGATCCCCGACAAGGATTATCCGCTCTGGCTCTGCACGGGAAGGGTGCTCGAACACTGGCACAGCGGCACCATGACGATGCGCGTCCCCGAGCTCTACCGGGCCGTGCCGGAGGCCGTCTGCTTCATCCACGGCAAGGACGCCCAGAGCCATGGCGTTAAAGACGGCGACCTCGTCTGGATCGAGTCCCGGAGAGGGAAGGTCAAGGCGAGGATCGACACGAGGGGGAGAAACACCACGCCCCGGGGCCTGATCTTCGTTCCCTGGTTCGACGAGAACGTCTTCATCAACAAGGTGACCCTTGATGCCACATGTCCCATCTCGAAAGAGACGGATTACAAGAAGTGCGCCGTCAAGATCTACAAAGCGTAATGCAGGTGACGGTGAGACCATGAACGCCGCCGGAGGACCGGTAACGGACCGGCGGACGTTCTTTGCCGGGCTGCTCAAAGGGGCGGGTGCGACGGCCCTCTGCGGCCTCGCCTGGACGGGGTTCATCGACGGCAAGACGTCGTATCCCCTCATCCTCCGCCCACCCGGCGCCGTGAGTGAGGAGGCATTCCTTGCGCTCTGCACCAAGTGCGGTCTCTGCGCGGGGGCATGCCCCTACGGCGCCCTCATCCTGGCGCGGCCGGGCGACGAAAGGCCCCTGGGGACTCCTTATTTCGTGATGCGGGACAATCCGTGCCGCATGTGCAGGGACATTCCCTGTACGGTCGCCTGCCCGACAGGCGCCCTCGTCACATCACTCGTGACGGACCAGGGGGCCGACGGCAGGAGGAGGCTCAATGTGAACCTGGCAAGGATCGGCCTTGCCGTCATCGACAGGGAGACCTGCGTCGCCCACTGGGGCATCCAGTGCGATGCCTGCTATCGCGCCTGCCCTGTCATGGACAGGGCGATCACCATCGAGCAGACGAGGAACGTGCGGACGGGAAAGCATGCCATCCTCGTCCCCGTCATCCACAGCGACCACTGCACGGGATGCGGCCTCTGCGAGCGGGCCTGCATCACGAAGAAGGCCTCCGTCTTCATACTGCCCCGGCAGATCGCCATGGGGGAATCAAGTACCCGGTACATCAGGGGATGGGAGTCCGCCGACGAAGAGAGGATGCAGGACGTGCCCGAAGAGGCTGAAATCGTCACACCGAGGAGTTCACAGAAACCCCTCGACTATCTGAACAAGGGGGACTTATAGGGATGCCGTCCGGCGGATCATATCGTTACACCGTTCCGCGGAGGCTGATCCAGTTGTCCGTCATGGCCCTCTTCGCCGGGGGCAACCTGTGGGGATGGAAGGTCCTCCAGGGGAACCTCAGCACGTCGAGACTGCTGGGCAGGATCACCCTTACCGATCCTTACGCGGCACTGCAGGTGTTGTTCACTCGCTATCTTCTTCCGATGGAGGCACTCGTCGGCGCCGTCATTGTCGCCGTGTTCTTTGCGGCTCTCGGAGGGCGGATATTCTGCGGATGGGTCTGCCCGGTCAACGTCGTGACGGACCTCGCCAACTGGCTGGGCAAAAGACTCGGGATGGAGACCTTTTTCGACCGTGTCCGTCCCACAAGGAACGCGCGGTACTGGATATTGGCCGCAAGCCTCGTCCTGTCCACCATCCTCGGCGTGGCGGCCTTCGAATGGATCAGCCCCATCTCGCTGCTCCACCGCGGTCTCATCTTCGGCAT
This sequence comes from uncultured Nitrospiraceae bacterium, assembly GCA_963705105.1. GTDB lineage: Bacteria > Nitrospirota > Thermodesulfovibrionia > Thermodesulfovibrionales > Dissulfurispiraceae > CAVPIW01. The sequence continues at coordinate 86,007 of CAVPIW010000012.1, forward strand.
GGGCATGGGATGGACAGCCGTCCTGGGCCTGTTCCTCTTCGATTTCATCATCATGAGGGACGGCTTCTGCGGTCATCTCTGCCCCCTCGGCGCCTTTTACGGCATCATAGGCCAAAGGGGCATCATCAGGGTATATTATGACCATGACAAATGTACGATGTGCATGAAGTGCCTGGAGACCTGCCCTGAGCGGCAGGTGCTCCCCATGGTCGGAAAGAGCAGTGCCTTCGTTCTGCAGGCGGAGTGCACCAACTGCGCCCGCTGTATCGAGATGTGCGGCGACGGCGCGATGGAATTTCATACCAGATTTTACAAAAAGAACGTCAAGGGCAAGGAGGAAAACCATGCGTGAGAAACATACACAGGCAGTCCTGATCGTCCTGTCGATCATCATCTTTCTCGTATCGGGCACTGCACTGGCTGACAAGAAAAAAACCAAGGAACAGGATGAAGGAGACCTCGGCATCCGGAAGGAAACGATTTATGATGAATCCAGGGTGAAACCGGCCCACGGGGAGTATCCCTCGACCGAGCCGGGCAAGAGTAAGAAAATCCAGCGGGCCTTCGAGAACAGCCCGGCGCTCATCCCCCATGACCTGACGGGCATGCTCCCCATAGCAGAGACGAACAACATGTGCCTCGGATGCCATATGCCCGATGCGGCGAGGGCCATCAACGCCACACCTCTGCCGAAAACCCATTTTGTCGACATGGACACGGGGAAAAACCTGGGCGCCAGCATTGACGGGAAGAGGTACGACTGCATGCAGTGCCATGTCCCCCAGGTGAACATCCCGGAGCCGATCAAGAACACCTTCAAACCCGATTTCAGAAAGAAGAAGGACATGACGAGTTCGAGCCTGCTCGAAACGCTCAATGAGGGGGTGAAGGTCGATTGATAAGGGGAGCGCCATGATCATTTCAGGCATCGTTGTGAGGACCGCCCCCGAGAACTTCGGGGCGGTCCTCGCGTCCCTCGAGGCATCGGGACTGTGCGAGGTGCACTTCTCCGATTCTTCCGCAGGGAAGATCGTCGTCACCGTAGAGGGCGACGGAAACGGCGGGGAGATGGTGAAGATGCGGGATATTCTGAACATCCCCGGCGTGCTCTCGGCAGTCCTCGCCTATTCATGCAGCGACGGGGCGTAAAGACAGTGTGAGTGTGAGTGTCAGTGACAGTAAGAGGAACGTTGTTGAACCAGTGTGAGTTGAGCGTGCCGTCGCGCGGAAAGGCGTGGCGTATGCGCCGAAAAGCATCGGTGCTGCGAAACCTCTGCCTTCCCGCACAGACCATTGCAGACCAACGATCGAACAAAATTAACCTTTTGCGGACACTGACACAGACACTGACACTGTTTTTCGGAGCGTTTTGCCCCGTCTTTTTGCGCAAGGCAACCGTGAATTATGCTTCAGAAACCATGCCCTATCCTCGTGTGCAGGGTCTCGCTGTCCGCTATTTTCGACTGGGGTGAAAAAGACGGTGTCACACTCAATAAACCAATCAACTCAATCAACCTAATCAACTTTCTGTTGGAGGTGGAGCCGTGAAGATTCTCAGGACATCGACACTGCTGTCCGGCGCGGTGCTCAGGATCGCCGCCGGCCTGGGCGGCGCCCTGCTCGCGTTTCTTGCGCTGAAGAAGAAGAAAGACTGAAATAGACCATTCCGTCGCGCCATCCGGGCATGCCCGGGCCGGATAGACCATTCATGCCTTGTTTCGGGCGGTTCGGGAAACGGCCCCTCCTGTCGGCATCGAGACGGTGAAGCTCGACCAGGTGAAGGCGATACTCACAAAGCAGCCACCCTACGAGATGTTTTCAGGCTATGTGATCCACAGTTTCGAGTCCTATCTGCAGCAGGGCAACGGGGTGTTCAGAACGGCACCTTGATGCCGTTCAGTTCTTCCTTCGTAATGTCGGGCCACCTCTTGAGTGTCCAGTTTCCCACCCATGCCTTGAAAAGACCGAGGTTCTTCAGCCGCTCCTCGTCGGAGGCGCCGAGATACTGAAGCATGTTGCCGGGTTTCCCGTCCTTCGTACTCTTGCCGTCATCGAGCCTCCTCATGAGAGAGCCCGTGTCCGGCCAGGCGGTGAAGGAGACGAGATAGGTGTATGAATCCATGCGCGGTCCCTGGGACAGGTCTGCATACTTCTTCCTGTCCTTGGTGAATACGGGATATTCCGGAGAGTCCTTCCCGTGGCATCCTGCGCAGTGAGCCTCGAAAAGAGGCTTAATGGCCGTTGTGTATGTGACATCGGTCGCTCCGGCCGGAGCCAGAAGAGCAAGGATCACCACGCAGACCGTCATCGCCTGTACTTTTGTCCTGTTAACCATCGTGAACCTCCCTTTTGTGTCGAATCCTCATCGTTGCTGAGACGGCTTCATTCCTTTTTCCCTAAGCCATTCGCCCACATGCTTCATTCCCTGCTCCAGCAGCGTCTCCGGAAGGAACCCCAGCTCTCTCTCCGATTTCTCGCAACAATACGTGACGGCCGATGATACGGCCCGCACGGCTTCTACGGAAAAAGGGGTCTGCATTCCCAGCATGGAGGCGCCGGCTTCCATCATTTTCGCGAAAGTCAGGACGACCGGGGCAGGCATGGCCGGGATCCATCCCTTGCCGAGCATCTTCCTGTAGCAGTCAAAGAACTCTTTCACCGTCACGAGTTCCTGTCCGCCCAGGATATATGCTTCCCCTGCCCTTGCCCGCTGCACCGAGAGCATGATCGCCCGCACGAGGTCGTCGATGTAGATCGGCTGGAGGAGCCCCTTCCCCTTGTTCGGGTAAATCATGCGGCCCGATTTTATAAGCTCGATCGGCTTGGCTGTCCAGGCGTAATTCTCAGGCCCGTAAACCTGCGTCGGCTGGAGGATGACGGCGGGAAGTCCCTTCGTCGCCACGAGATCCCTCACGATGGATTCGGCTTCCATCTTCGTGTCGCAATAGGGCAGGCCGCTCGCCTCGAGAGGTGAATGCTCGTCTTTTCTCCCTGCGCCCTTGATGCCGTAAACCCAGGCGGTGCTCATGTGGAAGAACCGCTGCACTCCCTGGTCGGCGCTCTGCTCGGCCAGAAACCTGGTGCCCACCACGTTGACCTGTCTCAAATGGTCGAAAGGGTACCACCTGTCCGCCAGGGCAGCGGCAAAGTGGAAGACGGCATCCGCACCTTTCAGCGCCCGATTCAACACCCTCCAGTCGGTAATGTCGCCCGCCATGATTTCCGCTGACGTGCCGAAAAGCCTGTCCGCTTTCTCCATGTCCTTCGCGAGTATACGGAGGGAGTACCCGCTGCGCAGGAGCTCACGGGCCACCCTGCTGCCGATGTACCCTGTGCCGCCGGTGACGAGCACTTTCTTAAAGGGGACGATGCTCTGTAGGGTTTGTCGTTCCATGGCTGCCGATCCTTCGGGCGCGATTCTCGTTTCAGATTATTTCAGAACAATTTACAGCAACTTGTCCGACACAAGGGCCGTAACGAGCGCATCGACAAGGGGCTGCACCGCCTTCTCTTTCGCCCCCTCCACCCTTGTCTGAGTAACGGCTGACCAGCGGAGCGTCTCGCTCTTTACATCAAATATTCTTGTCTCGATCGTGAAAATATCCGCCGAGTAACCGTAGCCCGGCGTGACGACAGCGGCATAGCTGTCGGTATAATAACCGTGCCAGCCGTAGGAAAGGTTCGTCGGCACGAGATACACGCCGCCGGGGTAAAGCCTGTCAACCTCTCCCCTGCTTATGGGCCTCATGACCAGCACCGATTCCATGCCGAGTTCCCTGAGCTTTGCGACGACGGCGGCCCTGTCCTTCATCTGATCAACGGAAAAGAACTTGTGGCTCGCCAGTCCCTCCACACCCCGTGCCTTCATCCGGTCGAGGAACTCATTCTCCATATACCCGCGCAGCAGGTCCCGCTCCATGACGGCAATGACGAAAACCTTCCCGAACTTCGCCTGAAACTGTTCGTTTTTCCACGTCGTCGCGACCTTCGTCGAAGCACAGGCGGCAACGATGACAAGACTTGCGATGATGATAAAACACCGGCAGACCCATCTCTTTTTCAGCTCCATTTTCCCTTCGCTCCTTTTTGATGTATTGTACCCCGAAATATTGTCTTACACAACCATGGTAAAGCATGCAGTTGTATGAAAAGGCGGGGCAGATGCTCAGAAACATAAAGCCATCCTGCCGGCAACGATGAACACGGTTCAGGGGACGAAGTCGATCCACCGGCCTCCGGAGAGGATTTCATTGGGCCGGAAGGATTTCTTGTACGACATCTTTTCCGTCTCGCCGACGTAATAACCAAGGTAATAGTAGCGCTTTCCCAGGAGCGCCGACAGTTCGATTTCCCTGAGCATGGTATAGATGCCGATTCTTCGCGGGAGCAGGTCGGTGTCGTAAAAACAGTAGTTCGATGAGAGGGCATCGAGTCCCTCGTCGACGATCCCCACGGCGATGAGTTTGTCGCCAAGGTAGTAATCCATCTCGATCGTGCCTGAATAGCCGTTGAACAGGCACTCAAGGAGCATCCCCGTCCGGCTTTCGTCTTCAGCCGTGCTGCCGTGCTTCACCGACAGATATCTGCTGTAGAGCCGCATCTTTTCTCTGCTCATGAAAGGCCTCGACAGGACGAGACGTATATCCGCGTTTTTCCTGAGGGTCCTCCTCTGGCCCCTGCCCGGCCGGAACCCTGACGGATCGAGACGAATGGGGATGCAGGCGTTACAATCTCTGCAGGCGTTCCGGTAGAAAATCCCTCCCAGCCTCCGGTACCCTTCAGCGAGCAGCAGGTGGAAATTGTCCGGAGGGTCTTCAGACGGGCCGTAGACTATGGCGGAGATCCTGCCGTCGTCGAAATAGGGGCAGGGACCCTCATCGGAGAACGAGAGGGGAGACAGGATGGCATTGTCACGCATCATCGCCGTCTATGGACGCCTGCGCCCTGCCGCAGAAATCAAGGTTGATGTCGACCATCTGCCTGAGCACGCGCTCCCGGTCGATGCCGTATTGATTCATAAGGGTCGAAGCGATCGACGCGTATCGTCCGAAGACCTCTCCCACGTGGCCGGCCGTATACTGGTGGGAGAAGTCCGGGCACTCCCTGTTGGCGGCGTCCGATTCTATGTATGGCGTCTTCCTGAATGTCTCGTCGATCTGCCCGGCGATCTCGTCCCTCAGAGAAGGCGACTCGTCACCCTCCACACGCCTCCGGAAGAGCGCTTCGAGAGGGGAGTTTTCGGCATCGAGGCAGGTGGTGAAGTTCCGGCAGTTCTTGCAACTGAACCTGATCTCATCCCTGAGGATGTCGATGAGACAGACCTCGAGGACATGCCGGAAGGTCTCGTCATCGCCGGGATTGACAAGTTCGATGAGGCTTTCGACAAAGCCTTCCCCCTGACGGATGACAGCCGCCGGTGCCTCGTCCACCTTTTTCGCCATCTCCGACCCGATGATGCCCGTTGCGAGGATGACGTAGTAGCGGAGATCCTCGGGAAAGAGCGTGAGGCGCCTGCTGAACTCCCTCTGGTTCAGTTCATGATAGACTGCGAGCATCGCGTATGATTCAGTCACTGCTTCCTCCTGTTCCGATACCGGCCCTGACGTCCGCTCCCCATTCCCTGAGTTTCGCGGTGATGAAGGCGATAATCGCACGGTGCTCCCCGGTTCCCCTGTCGGCGACGTGCAGGGGTGAGCCGAAAGCGAAATGGACCGTCTTTGCGGGATCGATGGGTCCGAAATCCTTGAGACGCCTGCCCGTGCCCCAGGCATCGGTCCTGAGGGCGATGGGAATGACGGGCACACCGGCCTTTTTTGCCAGCTTGATACCGATCGTGTTGAACTCGCCGGGATCGAAGACATTTGTTCTCGTGGTCTGCGGAAAAATGACGATGGACCTGCCTGATTTCAGGATCTCCGATCCACCGTCGAGGACGGCCCGGAGGTCATCACGGGGGTTGGTCCTGCCGACGGTGACGGGGTCCCGGGATCGCATCACATATTTGAAGACGGGATAATCGATGAGGCTTTTCTTGACGACGAAGGTGACGTCCTTGAAGGGGACGATGATGCAGGGGAGGATGAAGGTCTCGAGGGTGCTCATATGGTTGCCGATGAAGAGGCAGGGTCCGTCCTGCCCGGCAATGTTGTCCGCGCCGGTAATGTGGAACTGCACGCCAACCCGCTCGAGGGCCTTGAACACGTCGAAGCTGCTCGCCGCCCAGTCCCACGTGTCATAGCGGCCGCGCCTGGCACGTCGACTTGAACGCATGACGATCGCGATGAGCCGTGCATAAAAAGGCAGTGAAGGGGACAGGCGCGACAGTACCGCACCTCTGTTCTGAGGAGTATGGTAGGAGCCGTTCGTGAAATGTATAAGTTCCTTCATCGTTTTATGATCCGGGCAACTCCCGGAAAGTCGGGGCAGATGCGTTTGTGACGATGAAGGCGTCGCCGCAGCAAGGTTTTCGGCGCATACGCCCCGCTCTTCCGGGGTGATAGTCATGATGTCCCGTCATCGTGCCCGGTGCCTCCACTGTTCGGTGTCTTCCGCTGCTCATTCCTCCTGATCGCCTCTTTCACCCGGACAAGAAGACGCCGTGCCCAGGCGAACTCGGTGGCGAGGATGCCGATGCCGATGGGGATGACGACAAAGGCGGGGCCGGGGAGCACCATGAGCGCAATGCCGATCAGCAGGACCGTGAAGCCCACGATGGCGACGATCAGGCGCTTGGCCCTTTTCAGGCTCCGGAGCAGAAAGGCTTCCATGTTCTTCGCTCTTATTATACCGCATCACCCTCTATACCCTATAGTTGCATGGAAAGGCGGGGCGAAACGCCTCAAAGCCTTGCTGAAGGCGACGATGCTCCTCGTCATCTTCGTGTTTTAGGATTCCACTTTTTGTCATCGACCATTGGCTTATAGTTCATCTTTCGTTTTGATACAGGTGTCGCCGCAGCAAGGTTTTCGGCGCATACACCCCGCCTTTCCGGGAAGCGTATGCAACGATAAGGTAGACAGTGGGTGATAAACAGGAACCAGAGACAGAGGCATGACGGAAAGGCTTTGAACCATATCTGTCTTCCCGGAGACAGCGGTAGTGACACCGACACTGACACTGACACTCACACTGTCACTGTTTTTCAGAGCGCTTCGCCCCGCCTTTCCGGATGTCCTATTGCAATGATAAGGTCTACTGTATTCTGATCTTTGACCCGCAACCCGCAACTGCTGTCAACGGTGATCTGTATTCTGATCCGCAACCCGTTACCCGTAACCCGCACCCGCTGTCTTGCCAGTACTTCCGGCGAGATGGTAGTGTAATAGATGAACTTTGCCCGTTTCCAGAGACCGAGCCGGTATATCGGGGGGGAAGTGAATGCTTTCCCCCCGCGCGCTTTTCAGGATGGCGGCGGCCGGACCGTGCGGTGCGCCCTCGCTTTCCCGGACCTCTATGAAGTCGGCATGTCACACCTCGGTCTCAAGATCCTTTACGGCATCATCAACGACCTTCCCTTTGCGTCGGCCGAGCGTGTTTTCGCCCCCTGGCCGGACCTCGAAGGGTTTCTGCGCCGGGAAGGCCTGCCCCTTGCGACGCTTGAGTCCGCCTCTCCTCTCAGCGAGTTCGACATCGTGGGGTTCAGCCTCCAGTATGAACTCTCCTATACAACGGTCCTGAACATGCTGTCACTCGGGGGCATCCCGGTCCGCTCGTCGGAACGATGGGAAAAGAACAGGCACTATCCCCTCGTGCTTGCCGGCGGCCCCTGCACGGTCAATCCGGCGCCCATGGCGCCGTTTATCGACGCATTCCTTATCGGCGACGGCGAGGAGGCTGTTCCCGAGATCATCAGCAAGGTTATGGTGTTCGGGAGAAATGGGGACAGGGATTCCCTTCTCCGGGCGCTTGCGGATATCGAAGGCGTCTACGTCCCTCAGGTGCACAACGGCAGCTTGCCTGTCAGGCGGAGAATCGTGACGGATCTCGACGGGGCTTTCTATCCCGTCAGGCCTGTCGTCCCCTACACGTCCGTCGTTCATGACAGGATCGCCATCGAGGTGTCGAGGGGCTGCACAAAAGGATGCAGGTTTTGCCAGGCCGGCATGGTCTACCGGCCCCGGAGGGACCGGAGCCCCGGCCGGGTGCTCTCGATCGCCGGAGAGGCCCTGAGGAATACGGGCTACGAGGAGGTCTCCCTCACCTCTCTCAGCACCGGCGATTATCCTCATCTCCTGCCGCTTGTCCATGAGTTCAACAGGAGGTTCGCCCCTGCGCGCGTGGCCCTCTCCCTGCCGTCTCTCCGCGTCGCATCGGTGAATCAGGATGTCCTCCGGGAGATAAGGACCGTCAGGAAGACAGGGTTCACCATGGCGCCCGAGGCGGCGACGGAACGGCTCCGGTGCGTCATCAACAAGGACTTCTCCGATGAAGATTACGAGAGGGCCCTGACGGCGCTCTTTGCCGAGGGGTGGCTCAATCTCAAACTCTATTTCATGATCGGCCTGCCGACGGAAACGGAAGAGGACAGGGCCGAGATCCCGAGGATGGTCATGAGGGCGCTCAAAATCGCCAGGAAGGCCACGGGGAAATTCGTCACTATCAATGTCACCGTTTCTCCTTTTGTGCCCAAACCCCACACCCCTTTCCAGTGGTTCGGCCAGATCCCTGCCGGGGAGATGAGACGCATTTCCTCTTCTCTCAGGACGGCTCTCAACAAGAAACAGTTCGTCTTCAAGGGCCATCGTGAAGAGATGAGCATGCTCGAGGCGATGGTGGCCCGCGGCGACGAGCGCATATCCCTCCTCATCGAAGAGGCCTGGCGGGGAGGATGCAGACTCGACGGCTGGTCTGATCATTTCGATTACGACGCCTGGAGATCGGCCATGGACAGGACAGGCATCGACGGTTTTCACTACGCGCAGCGCGAATTCGGGCCCGATGACCCCCTGCCTTGGGATTTTGTCGATGTGGGCGTGCAGCGGTCCTTTCTCCTTGGGGAACGGGAACGGGCATTGTCTGTTGACAAGACCCCCGATTGCCGCGAAAACTGTCTTGCCTGCGGACTCGATTGCGGTCCCGTTGAAGCGGGGACCGGGGAGGTCCCCCATGCGGAGGTCGTACCGCCCGGACTGAAGCTCCCCGGGGACGGCTCACAGACGGTCCGGGTGCGGGTGCGGTTCTCGAAAACAGGCAGGCTGGCGTACCTGTCGCACCTGGAGTTGATGGTTGCGATCCTGCGGGCTCTCAGGAGGGCCGGGGCGCCCCTCGATTTTTCGAGGGGCTTCAATCCAAAGCCGAAGGTCTCCTTCGGGCCGCCCCTTCCTGTCGGCGTCGCCGGCGAGCGTGAATATTTCGATATGGAGGTTTTCCCCCCCTTTGATTTAAAATTCTTTAGTGAGGTCATATCACAGACCCTCCCCGAGGGCATCGGCATGCATGATATGGTCTTCATATCGTCACGGGAGGATTCTCTCGACAGGTTCATCAGCCGGTACGCATATCGTGTGAGTGCTGCAGGCGGGACCGGAGACGGACATGATCTCACTGTCGCTGCCTTCCCCTTCATCGCGCTGCGTGACGGGAAGAGCACCGACATTTCCGGTTGCGTCGAAGATGTCAGCCCTCTGAGTCTTCCCGTCGCCGAAGCTGCGGAAGTAATGTGCGACGGGGGAGGGCGGTACGGATTTTTCACCGGGAAAGCCTGCACCGCGGGCGAAGAGGCAGTCACATCAGGGACATTCCGGCTGGTCCTCAGGGACCAGGAGCATATGAAGGTGAGGCTGGGCGAAATCATACAGGCGGTCTTCACCGCTCCGATGGAGGAAATGGCTATCACGAGGACAGCCCTGTACGGCTGGAAAAATGGATGGATTGAGCCCTTATGATGAGTGAACTGGTCATCAATGTGACCCATGAAGAGAGCAGGGTGGCCCTCCTCGAGGGCGGCCAGGTCGTCGAGCTCTACATCGAGCGCACGCGGGACGTCAGCCTCGTCGGAAATATTTACAAGGGCAGGGTCCTGAAGATCCTGCCGGGCATGCAATCGGCCTTTGTCGATGTCGGCCTCGAGAAGGCGGCTTTCCTCTACGTCGCCGACATCATGAGCGAGATGGAGGAGTATTACTCGACGTTCCTCGAAAACGATACGGAGAAGGTCGAGATCTATCCGAAGTCGGAATACATGGGCAAGCCCCTGTCGATCGATGAGCTTATCCAGGAAGGGCAGGAGCTCCTCGTGCAGGTGTCGAAGGACCCCATCGGCACGAAGGGAGCGCGGGTCACATCCTATATAACTCTTCCGGGACGGTATATCGTCCTCATGCCGAACGTGGAGCACGTCGGCATTTCCCGCCGGATCGAGAATGAGGAGCGCCGGTCGAAGCTGAAGGCCGTTGCAGCGGAACTGAAACCGAAGGGTTTCGGGCTGATCATGAGAACGGCAAGCGAAGACGCGACGGTCGATGAGATCAGGAGGGACCTCGAATTCCTGCTGCTCCTCTGGGAGAACATCCACAAGAAACGGGAACGCGTGTCTGCTCCCTGCCTGCTTTACAGCGACCTCGATCTCGTCTTCCGGAGCGTGCGCGATTTCATGAGCCACGATGTGGAACGTCTCGTGATCGATTCCTCCGAGGAGTACGAAAGGGTCAAGGAATTTGGCAAGTCCTATTTCCCGAGGCTCGACAGCAGGATAGAGCTGTACGACGGCCGCGAGCCGATCTTCGATGCCTTCGGCATCGAGCTCGACATATCGAGGGCCCTGGGCAGACGGGTGTGGCTGAAGTCCGGGGGATACATCGTCATTGACCAGACGGAGGCGATGACGGTCATCGACGTGAACACCGGCAAGTTCGTCGGCAACGAGAGCCTCGAAGACACGATTCTCAAGACGAACCTCGAAGCGGTCAAGGAGATCGCCTACCAGATCAGGCTCAGAAATCTCGGGGGCATCATCATCATCGACTTCATCGACATGGAAAAGGCGGAAAACAGGGACAAGGTCTGCAGCGCCTTTTTCGAAGCCATGAAGCGTGACAGGGCGAAAAACACGATCTACAACATCTCCGAGCTCGGCATCATCCAGATGACGAGGAAGCGTGTCCGCGAGAGTCTCGGCCGCGTGCTCTGCGAGCAGTGCCATTACTGCGAAGGAAAGGGATTCATCAAGTCCACCCGTACCGTCGCCTATGAGATCTTCAGGAAGCTCAAGAAGATGAACGTCAACCGCGGTTCCACGACCCTCGTCAAGGCCAATCCCGCCGTGGCCGAGCTCCTGTCCGACGAGGAGAGGCAGGGCATCGAGGAGATCGAGAACACCTTCGGCATCAAGCTCATCGTCAAGGAAGACATCGGTCTTCACCAGGAAAACTACGAAATCTCCGTGCTCTGACCGGACGGCGGCGAGGCATGACGGCAAAGCGCGAACACCTTCTGTCCCTGCTCAGGGGGATGCAATCCGCTGTCGTTTCCTTTTCCGGGGGGGCGGACAGCACCCTTCTTCTTGCCTGTGCCGTGGAGTCCGGCATCCCCGTCCTGGCAGTCACCGCCGGCTCCGAGATCATGCCCTGCCGGGAGGTTGACGAAGCAATCGGGACGGCCCGGCGCCTCGGTGTCTGTCATAGGATTATCCGGACAAATGAGCTCGACGATCCCGGCTTCGTGAGGAATGATAAGAACCGGTGTTATGTCTGCAAAGACAGGCGTTTCGGAGAGATGACGTCCATCGCAAGGAACGAGGGCTACAGTGCGGTCGTCGAGGGCAGTAACATCGATGACCGTTTGGCGTGGAGGCCGGGGATGAAGGCCGCTGCCGGCCACGGCGTCAGGAGCCCCCTTATCGAAGCGGGCCTGACGAAGGCCGAAATCAGGGAGCTGTCACGCGATATGGGCCTGCCGACATGGTCGAAACCTTCCTCTCCCTGTCTCGCGACGAGAATACCTTACGGGACGGCGATTACCCGCGATGCCCTCCTGAAGATCGCCGGCGCGGAAGACGTCATCAGGTCTCTCGGTTTCCTCGAATTCAGGGTGAGGTGTCACGGCGATACGGCCCGCATCGAAGCAACGGGCGCCGATATCGGGCGTCTCCTCGATGGTGCGGTCAGGAGGGAAGTGACCTGTCGTCTCCGGGACCTCGGCTTTCGTTTCGTCACCGTCGATCTCGAGGAATTCAGGAGCGGTCGTTTCGATGAGTGACAACGCAGCGGGCCTCCCTCCGAAAGTTGAAAATGATGAAAGGGATCTCTTCGGCCTCGAGTCCTGTGTCCGCTGCGGGAGCTGCAAGGCCCGGTGCCCGACCTATGAGGAGGACCCCCATGAGGGCATGAGCGCCCGCGGCAGGGCGGTGCTCCTCGACAGTTTCCTGAGGGGAGAAATCGGCGTCTCCGAAAAGCTCGACGGGAGGATTCAGAGCTGCATGCTCTGCGGGAACTGCAGCAGGATCTGCCCCCTCGGGATATCCGTACCCGATGCCGTTTACCACGCCAGGTTTATGCTCAGGAGCAGGACGAGAAAGAGACGTATGCTCAATCTCGGCGCCCGCCTGGCCGTGAAGAAGGCGAGGGAGGGATTTGTCGTTGCGAAATGGCTGAAGGCGGCAGGCGCGTTCCTGCCCCTGGAGCGGTTCGAGCCCTATCAGCTGATGAAGGACCTGGACCTGCACTTCCCGGACAGGGTGCTCCGCGAGGGGACATCGATATTCAAGGTGTCCAGGTCCCGCGGGAGAGTCGCCGTTTTTGCGGGATGCACTGTCAACTACCTGTTTCCCTCGCTCGGCGCCGACCTCATCAGGAGTCTCAATGCCCTCCGGTTCGATGTCATTATGCCGAGGGGTGAAGCCTGCTGTGCGGCGCCGCTCCTCAGTCTCGGGCTCGTGGAAGATGCCGCGGCGATGGCAGAGAAGAACGTCAGACTCTACAGGGGGCTCAATACCGAGGCGGTGATCAGCCTCTGCCCGACCTGCACCCATTTCATAGGTCATGAATACGGACGGCTCATCGGTGAAGGGATCGACAATATCCGGGAGGTGTCGCAGTTCTTCGCCGACCGGATGAAGGAGGGGGACTTCGGCGGGAAGGCGCCGCTCACTCCTCACCGGCAGGGGAAGAAGATCGTCTATCATGACCCCTGCCATGCCGTCAACTATTTCGGCGCCGGGGCCGAGCCGAGGGACATCCTGTCGTCCATGGGAATCTCGCTGACGGAGCCGAAAGACCGGGGATGCTGCGGTTTTGCGGGCACCTTCAGGGTGCTCCACGGCGATCTCTCGAAGGCCATTCTCGAACGGCGGATTGGTGATTATGCGGATGCAGACACGATCGTCACCTCATGCCCGAACTGCATGATCCAGTTCAGGAGCAGGATGAAGGACAAGGAGATCAAACATATCATAGAATACATCAGGTATGCCCTTCAGTTGCATGAAAAGGCGGGGCGAAACACTCTGATAAAGTGTGAGTGTCAGTGACAGTGTGAGTGTCGGCAAAAAGGCTCATTTTTTCGGCGCATACGCCCCGCCGTTATGATGGGGCATTGCAGCAATAAAGTATACTTTACCGGGAGGAAGACATGGATAAAGAGATGATACAGAAGGGGTCGGAAGAAGAGATTGGGGATGAAGGCGAGGAGCTCCCCGTTCACCTGGGAGGAAAACGCACCGTGAAGGCGGGCTGTTCCCGTTGCGGAGAGTGCTGTACGTCGGGCACCCCGGTGCTGCTCAGGGATGACCTGCAGCTTTTCCGGTCCGGTGTTCTCTCCCACGAGACGGTGTATGCCGTCCGGGAAGGAGAGAGGCAGCGGTCGCCGCAGGACGGGGAATTTTATGAGTCTCCGCTGGAGCTTCTCAGAGTGAGGGAGCAAAAGGACACGAACGTCTGTACGTTCTTCGGCGGTGACGAAGGATGCGGCATCTACGAAACGCGTCCCCTTCAGTGCAGGAGGTTCGCCTGCTGGCGGCCCGGCGACGTGAAACCGGGCCTGCAGGAGGAGCGGCTGAGCCGGTCCGATCTCTTCGGTGACGTCGAGTTTCTCATGCAGGTCATGGCACGCCACGAAGAGAAGTGCTCGTACCGTAAGTTTGCCGATGCCATTGACCGGGCGGCGGGAGGCGATGATGCCGCGGCGGAAGAGGCTTTGGACGTTCTCCGGTATGATACGTACATGAGAGAGTATCTGAAAGAGAAGTTTTCCCTGTCCGACAACGCCGTCGATCTCATCCTCGGCAGGGCGCTTACGGATACGGTCGTTGGTTTCGGGCTTCAGGTCAGCAGAGAGGGGGATGAGTACGTCGTGACTCCCCTGGAGAAAGCCAAGCCGGATTGTGAGACTGAGAAGACCTGTACTATTGAAATGGACTGCCACAACTGTCAGAAAGGGGAGGACGCATGAAATTCTTCATCGATACGGCAAACGTCGACGAGATCCGCAGGGCCTGGGACCTGGGAGTGATCGACGGAGTCACGACGAACCCCACGCTCATAGCGAGGGAAAAGGGGGACCCGGCAGGGCTGCTGAAAGAGATCTGCAGCATCGTCGACGGGCCCGTCAGCGCCGAAGCGATAAGCCTGCAGACGAATGATATGGTGAGAGAGGCGGAGGTGCTGGCGGACATCCATGAGAATATCGTCGTCAAGATCCCGATGACGGAAGAGGGGCTCAAGGCCGTGAAGAGGCTGTCGTCAGCGGGCATCAGAACGAACGTGACGCTCATATTTTCGTCCAGCCAGGCCCTGCTCGCCGCAAAGGCGGGTGCGACCTACGTGAGTCCCTTCGTGGGCAGGCTCGATGACATCAGTCATCAGGGCATGGACGTCGTGGCGGACATCCAGGACATGTTCGAGAACTACATGTTCGACACCGAGGTCATCGTGGCAAGCATCCGCAATCCCCTCCACGTCATCGAGGCGGCGAAGATCGGGGCCGATATCGCCACCATTCCGTACAGCGTGATCACCCAGCTCATCAGGCATCCCCTGACGGACATCGGAATCGAAAAGTTCCTGAAGGACTGGGAGAAGGTGAAGTCGCGGTGAGCGAAGAGTGGGAGGAGATCCGCCTGATCTATGATCCCCTTGAGGCTGAGATCATCAAGGATCTCCTGGAGAGCGGCGGCATACCCGTCGTCATCAGGTCGTCGAAGGTGAGCCCCTATCCCGTCAATGTGGGGAAGATGGGTGAGATCAGGATCCTCGTGCGGCGGGAAGACAGGGAGCTTGCCGAGGAGGTCATCGAGGGGATGGGCGGCGAAGATGAGAGCGAGACAGAGTAAACCTCGCAGTTGGAGGAAAAGTCGGGGCGAAGCGCTCTGAAAAACAGTGACAGTGTGAGTGTCAGTGTCAGTGTCACTACCGCTGCCGCCGGGGAAGGCAAATATGGTTCAAAGCCTTTCCAATGCGATGATGAGACATCTCAAGGTGTTCAGCGCCTGTTGCCTGACGGGCTTGTGGTATCAGTAGACACGGCAGAGGGTGGTCCGGGGATGAATAAGGTATCTTAGCGGAAAGGCTTTTCACCACATCAGCCTTCCCGCCCGAATGTTCGTGGCCAGATTGCGACGAGCGACTGCTGACTGGTGACTCAATGACTCTACGGTGGCATCTTCGCCCTGCTTTTCGCAGTGGCATTGCAACGATAGTGCTGTAAGGAGGTGGCTATGAGAAAGGTTGTTTTTCTGGTTCTGGCGCTTTTTTTCGTCGTGAGTTGTGCGACCGGGAAAGGAGCGCCGAGGATCGCCAAGGATGACGTGAAAGCGAAACTCGGCTCGGCTGATGTCGTGCTGATCGATGTCAGGAGCGATGCGGACTGGGACAAGAGCACCGAGAAGATCGTCGGCGCGAAGAGGGTCGATCCGAAAAACATCGACTCCTGGGTGGGCACGGTGCCGAAAGACAAGGAGATCATCCTCTACTGCGCCTGACCGAACGAGGGAACAAGCGCCCGTGTGGCGCAGGAACTGATCGACAGGGGTTTCACGAAGGCGAAGGCACTCAAGGGCGGCTGGAAGGAATGGAAGGAAAGCGGCTACCCTGTGGAGCCGAAATAATCGTTGTGATTACATAAAAAAAGGCAGGGCGGGACCCTGCTTTTTCTTATGTAGAAGCCGTGACCTCACTGGCAATGTTCGAGTCGCGACACCTTCCTGAAGGTCCGTGCTTTTCAAGAAACATAATCAAATGACAAGCCAGCAAAGGAGGAGCTCAATGAAGACAGCAATTATATTGTTGATGACAATGATGATTCTGTTGACTTTCGGGTTTGCAGAGGCACAGACGGCTGTGACTTATCTTGGAGAATTTTGTGTCGTAGACAATTCAGCCTTGGGGCGTCCACCAGAGCCGCTGTTTAAAGTTGGAATATTGTACTACGGCGATAAACACCTTGCTTTAAACGGGGAATGGTTGGGTGGAATTCCTGAACCAGTATATGGTTCTGCAATGATCAGCGGCGATAATCTTGTAGCAACTGTGACCTCTTCGTTGGTGAGTGGCACATACGGTACTTTTTACACAGTTAGTTATCTTGTAGTAAACCTTACTCCTCCAGATGGTTCAACGATGATGTTCTTCGGGACTATGACGTCTATGACTACTACCTTTCAGCCGATTCCTGCACAACAGACGACCGTTCAGAGACCGATATATATGGTTCCCTGTAATCTTTAGTTGACAAGGTTCAACACATCGTTTACTTATTTTAGGTTCAAGAGATCGTTTACTATCGCTCTTTGACAATGATGTAGCCACAGCCGATTTAATCATGAACATCTGTTTTGCGGAGGTGTTCATGAAGAAGACTCTCCTGAAGCAACGGGTATCGGCAGTACAGCGATACCTCAAAGGGGAAAGTCCCCAAAGTATCTGCTCTTCATTGAGAAAGACAAAGCCGTGGCTGTACAAATGGATAGCTCGGTATATCCCAGATGATCCAACATGGTTTGAAGACCAGTCCCGGCGACCCCTTACAAGCCGATCCCGGACGCCTACGGAAATTGAAAAGATCGTGGAGATGGTTCGGTTAAGCCTGTACAATAAGGGACTGTTTTGCGGCAAGCAGGCTATCCAATGGGAAATGATTGACATGGAGATTCAACCGCTCCCTTCCCTAAGCACGATCGGTCGTATCTTGCGCCGTCTCGAATTGACTCATCGACGGATCGGGAGATATGAGCCCAAGGGCAAGAAGTATCCCGAACTTCCGGCGCTTTTGCCCAATCAAACGCACCAAATTGTTCGTGGATGGTGCCTATTATCTACCGGCCCAATCAAGTTCTACAGCCTGCATGCCGTTGATGCCGCAATCAACCGGTGTGGGATCGAGTCGATACCTTCCCGCGCGGCGCAAAGCGTTGTGGATGCTGTTTACGCAATTTGGCTGCGGATGGGAATCCCGGAGAATCTTCAAGTGGACAACGAATGGGCCTTCTTTGGAAGTCCGGTGCACCCGCGAGGCATGGGTGCGCTTATTCGCCTTTGCCTGCGTTACGGCGTCCACTGTGGTTCATCATTCGGAGCCATGGATATTCAGCCTTGTCGAGACGTTCAATGATCATTATGAGCAGAAGTGTGGCGCCAAGGTCAGGATTCCCTCAAGGACGCAGCTTCACCAAGAATCGCTTGCGTTCGAGCATAGGCACAACAGCACCTATCGCTATAGCAAGATTAAGGGGAAAACTCCTCTGAAAGCATTGGCTGACACAGAAAGGAAATTAATCTTCCCAAGCAAGAGCGATACCCGGAGACATCCCTTGGATAAGCCGGAAGAGGGATACTACCACTTCGTGCGATTCATTCGAGGCAACTGCCGGCTAAACATCTTCGGCGAAATGTTTCTTACTCCCCCGGAGACCCAGTACGAATACGCTGTGGCTACTGTCGATGTCAAAGATCAAAAGCTGAAGCTCTTCCTGGACAGGACCCAGGTCGAAGAATACAAATATCAGCTGCGATAATTGTTGATACCGGTCACGGCATCGTGAAGCATATCGACTCTAAATGAGTAAACGATGTCGTGACCCTTTCTTGAGTAAACGATGTCCTGAACTTTATCATTTAGTGAATAAGAAACGCAGAACCGGCCGCTCAAGCCGATCGCAGCCCGCTGGGCTGCTCTGGCTTAGCTTTTCGTTGGGCGTCAAAAGACAGGGATAGATGAATGCCACAAAAGATCAGAGATCTCATTGCCGACTTGGAAAGAGCTGGATTTGTGAATCGCGGGGGCAAAGGAAACCACAGGAATTATGTTCACCCTATGGTGATCAGGCCCGTGACGGTATCTGGCAATCTTGGTGATGATGCCAAACAATACCAGATCAGGTCAGTTCGATTGGCACTACAGGAGGCAAAGAAATGAAGGATAGCGCACGATACGCCAAAATAGTTGAATGGTCTGAGGAGGATCAATGTTACGTCGGCAGTGCTCCTGGCTTAATCTATGGCGGGTGCCACGGCAACGATGAGAAAGAGGTCTTCGATCATCTTTGCCTCATAGTCGAAGAGGCCATTGCACTATATAAAGCCGATGGCAAGGAACTACCTCCATCTACATCAGGCCGCGATTTCGCCAATAAGATGTTGCAAGTCGCATAACCATTGCCTGCACACGGATGACCGTCAGCCGTCTACTTCGGGCCACCGGTGAGGCAGACGTTGGGCGTCATCACCGCGAATGACAGACTCCGTCCCGTTCCTGTGATTGCATGAAGTGATAGTTTTGATTCGTGCCACTCTGATGGGAAGTGAATGAAACCAACCTCAAACTCATTTTCGACAGTTGATTTCAAAAAGCTCTGGTGATTCAGTGCGTTATAATGGTTCAAAAAGAGTTTGGCACTACGCCCTCTCTGTGTACCTGGATCAACTCAGCAAGGTCGCCGGTGAGGGTGGTCGAACTCCCGCAGCCGTAAATGCATGATGAGCCGTCCCCTTCAGATCGGTCCGCAACAGGTAGTTCCTGCCATCCAGTTCCACATGCACCGCCCGGACCTGCCCCAGATCCTGCATCACTGTCGGCCAGGACACATCGATCCCCTTGTCCTCAAAACGTCTCTGTAGATCCACCTCAAGTCGCAATGCCAGGAATCCGGCCACAATGTGCCCGATCGATGTGTCATCACGATGATGAAAGATCGGCCGCACCTGTAATGTCGACTTCTGCTCCCGGAACGTCCGCTCCACACGCCACAAACTCTTGTACGTCCGGGCGACGTCCTCGGCTGACAGTTCCGTGTTGGTCCGGAGCACAAACTTCCCGTCATATCGCGCATCGGCCTGCACCGCCTCCTGGTTGATCTGTGCCGAGCCCTTCTGGATCTTCAGAAACCGCGCATAGCCCTTGTTGCCCACCAGGGACTTCATCCCCTGTTTGTCGATCTTTTCCTGTAACCGCTGCAGGATCGCCTCCCTCGCAGCCCTGTCCTTGGCCGCTTCTTCCTCGTTCAGACAGACGATGTACCGCCGCTCCCCTACAACGACTTCCTTGACCTTGAGGTTGCAGGCAACCTGCCGGTACCGACCCGCCCGTGCCAGCACGTCCTCACTCACCTCTTTCTGTCTGCGCATCCGGCATCCGAGTATATAGTCATAGGGGGAACTCTCATGGCCGTTCAGCAGTTCAATGGCATCTGTACTGATCATCCCCCGGTCTGCGACAACAACGGCTTTGCGAATCCGGAACCTCTGCCGCATCTTGTCGATCACCACCTGCAACGCCGCCTTGTCCGCCGTATGACCGGGCAGGATCTCCCAAGAGATCGGCCACCCCTTGCCGTCAACAACAACGGCCAGCACCATCTGCGGCAGATCAGCACGGCGATCTCGGGAGTATCCCCGCTTGCGCCACTCCGTCTCCTCCGTCCGGTAGACATACACACTGGTCGTGTCCAGAAAGACCAGATCGAGCTGCTGACTGAACAAGTCCCGGTCACGATGAAACAGTTCCCTCTCCAGGTCTTCCCTGATGTCGCTCAGAAACCCGTTGGTCCGGTACAGATGCTGTAATGCAACTCCTTGTAACCCCTCCACCGTGTCGATCCACCCGCATCCCTGAAGATCAGATCCCGGTGCGCATAACCGCTGAAGAGCCATGGCAAAGGATACCCTCTCGGGATCAAAGCTGAACTTCCGATCCCGGGCCAATCCCTGCAGAATCTCCGGAAGGTGTTGGTGCTGCCATAAACGGCCGAACACCAGGGGATGACCCCAGAGTTTGGCACTGTGTGCCGTAATGTCTTGTGTCCGGACGGCTTGCACGACACGGAGCTTCTCGCTGAACTTCGCCATGCTCTTGAGGAGGTCATCCAGCTGACCGGAAGCGATGAGCTCATCCCGTCGTCCCAGGGTCGCAAGGACCCGCTGACGCGGCTTGCCTGCATCACGGAACGATTCGACGATCTGGATGTATTCGTAAGTGGCATAATTATGGATGCTACGCTTGACTCTGACGAACATGCATCTATTATGAATAATGACGTATGTCTTGTCAAGAGAATATGACGACTGGAGAGTATACTTTAGGCACTACATTTGAAGCATAATGACGTTTTTAGAAGGCTTATCTTCTTGTTCTTGTTAGATTGCCATACTCGCTAACCGGCTCCAACTGTCGAAAATGAGTCACACTTGGATAATCAGGCGACGGAGACCCCGATGATGAAAGCGGTTATCAACGCGCGCTACGGATCGCCGGATGTCCTGGAGATCCGGCAGGTGCCGAAACCGGAACCGAAAGCCGGCGAGGTCCTGATCAGGGTCCATGCGACGACGGTCAGCCGGACTGATTGCGGCATGCTCCGACCCCACCCCTTTTTCGTCCGGTTCGTCGCGGGGCTCCGACGGCCGAAGCGCACGGTCCTCGGCATGGACTTCGCAGGGGAGGTCGAGGCGGTCGGCGCAGGCGTCACCGCGTTCAAACCGGGCGATCGCGTTTTCGGCGTATCGCCGGACGACTACGGCGCGCACGCCGAATATCTCTGCGTGCCCGAAAAGGGGGCGATGGCGACCATGCCGGCAGGAGCAGGTTTCGGCGCAGCCGTGGTCTGCGAGGGTGCCTGGTATGCTGATACGTATCTGCAAGCGTTCCGCCTCAAGACGGGCCACAGCATCCTCGTCCATGGTGCTTCAGGCGCCATTGGCACGGCGGCGGTGCAGCTTGCGAAGTCCTACGGCGCCAGAGTGACGGCGGTCGTCGCGACGCGGCACCTGGACCTCGTCAGAACCCTCTGCGCCGACCGCGCAGTCGACTACACGGCGGAGGACTTCACGCAAATCGGTGAGACCTTCGATTTTGTGTTCGACGCGGTGGGCAAAACGACGTTTTTCCGTTGTCGGCGATTGCTGAAGCCCGAAGGGGTCTTCGCGGCGACGGATCTCGGGCCCTGGTGCCAGAATCCCCTGCTCGTGATCTGGTCGTCGATCAACGGGAGCCACAGGGTCATCTTCCCGCTGCCACAGAGCAGCAGGGCTAAGGCGTTTGTCGACTTCTTGAAAGCCCGCATGGAGGCGGGCGAATTCCGCGCAGTCATCGATCGGGAGTATCCCCTCGAGGCAATCGCCGACGCCTATCGCTACGTGGAGACAGGGCAGAAGACCGGGATCGTCGTCATCAACGTGAGGCCAGCCGACGAGACCGCGCATGCGTAGCCTCCATCACGAAAATATGATGTCAAAATGGCTTGAAAAATAGTTTGGTCATTTGAAGCGACTTCTGACCTCGGAACAATTGCAATCTCGCGGGGATTTTCCTCGGCACGAGAATCCCCAAGGGCGCGAAGACGACGAACTGGGCTGCGCGCCGCCTGACACCGCAGCAGATCGTCTACGCTGCGACCGATGCCTGGGCGTGCCGCGAGCTGTATCTCCGCTTCAAACAGCTGAATTTTGTCTGAGGACCCGAGAACTCAACGTCAGAAAAGCCGCCGCCCGACCAGGCGTTGCCCCGCTCAGACGCAGCATTAAATATCATCAACGGGGACTTGACAAAATGCATCTCCTGCACACATTGTAATACAACAATGACAGGAGGTGCATCATGAGTACGGCAGTATCTGTGCGGCTTCCCAAAAAGCTTGCAGAACAACTTGACGTCATAGCCAAAGAGACCGAGAGGCCTCGCTCTTTCATCATTCAGAAAGCATTGGAGCGCTACATTGAGGATTTCGCCGATCTTCAGATTGCCCTTGACCGGCTCCACGACAAGAGTGATGCCGTCATTTCCGGCAAAGAGCTGAGAAAGTCCCTTGGTCTATAATGTCGTCTACAAGAAGTCGGTATATCGCGATCTCAAGAGGTTAACTCAGGCTGAGGCCAGCCGTATACTCAATCAGATAGAAAGCGAGCTTGCGAAGAAACCCGGGTCGAATCCTGTACTCAAAGGCAAATTTGCCGGGCTTCGCAAGTATCGCATTGGTGACTACCGGGTAATTTACGCCCTAATGGGTACTGATATTCTCATCCTCAGAATAGGTGCCCGTCGCGATGTCTACAAAGGCGAAATGTAGCCATTGCATGCAGAGGCTCGGCTCAGCCGCCTCCCAAGGATCGTCCCTGGCGTTGGCTCAACATGAACAATTACAAACAATATACCCCGCAGACGGCGGTGGCATAAACCGGACATTTCTATTTTGTCGCCGCAGCAAGGTGTTCGGCGCATACACCACGCCTTTAGGTCAGGCGTATGCAACGATAAGGGTTACTTGCCTTTAGAATCGATGAGGAAGGTGACGGGGCCGTCGTTGACGAGTGAAACGGTCATGTAGGCCCCGAAGACGCCTGTTTCCACGGGAATCCCCGTCTCCCTGAGCTTGCGCACGAACGTTTCATAGAGTTCTTTTGCCCGTTCCGGCGCCTCGGCGCGATCAAAGGACGGGCGGTTCCCCTTCCTGCAGTCGGCCGAGAGCGTGAACTGGGAAACGGCGAGCACGCTGCCGCCGATGTCCCTGACGGAGAGGTTCATCTTTCCCTGTTCGTCATAAAACATGCGCAGGCTGACGGTTTTCCTGATAAGGAAATCGCAGTCCCTCTCGTCGTCTTCTTTCTCGACTCCGAGAAGCAGGAGCACACCCGGCCCGATTTTGCCCACAGATGCGCCGTCCACCTCCACCGAAGCAGAGGAAACCCTCTGAATGAGGGCCTTCACAGCATCCTCACCTGGTTCCTGAGGGAAAACCCGCGGAGTTTCACATCCGTCATTCCCTTCGACTGGACCATGACCTTGTGGGATTCCCCCAGGCCCTGAGGCAGGATGAGGTTCTTGATCGGCGACACCTCGAACGCATCGGGGGCCGACCCGTACCATTCCGTAATGAGCTCGTCGATCCCGAGGGCGATCAGGTAGCTCCCCTGCGGGGAGAAGCCGATGGTCCGGAGGCCCGATGCTTCACCCCAACGGTGCAGGGCCGAGAAATTCACATGCGCTGTCATGTCCTGGTCGCCGATGTGTTCGTAGGGGTTCTCTCCGGCCTTATGCCGGTGATAGCAGAGGAGGGTCCCCCTGTTCCGCCCGGCGCTGTAATACTCCCAGGCAGGGTACCCGTAGTCGATGGTGATGATGAATCCACGGTCGAGCCGGCCTGATACAGACCTGATCCAGTCCCTCATCCTGAGATTGACCTCCGTCCTGTATCCTTCGGGCAGGTCCGGAGCGAAAGCATTCAGATAGTCGATGACCCCGGGGCTGCAGGGCTTCACAACCTCTGCAATTTCCTCTTGCTCATCAACGGTCACGAAGACTTCCCCGAGCTCTCCGTCACGGACGATAAGGTGGACGGGAAAGGCGTCGGGGAGTTCATTGGAAAGGAAACAGCCCGTGACGGGCTCCAGGGATTCGAGTCCCCCGAGCCATCTGACCCTGACGCTGTGCGCGCCGAGGATGTCCTGCTGCCTGCGCCGGACGGAGGGGTTCAGCTCGGCGATCGTGTAGACGAGAGATGCCCCGAGAGGCCTGTCCTGCAGATAATCGAGGAGGTCCTTTGCCAGGTACCCCATGCCGGCGCCCATCTCGACGATGTCGAACCGAGCCGGTCTGCCCGTCAGTTCCCACATCTCTTCGGCCTGCCGTCCCAGCATGGCGCCGAAGGCACGGTGGAGGTGCGAGCTCGTGTAAAAATCAGCACTCCTGCCGATTTCCGTCGAATCTTTTGCGTAATAGCCGAGGCCGGGTTCGTAGAGGGCCATGTCCATGAAGGTCTCGAATGAAATGGGGCCCTCTTCCCTGATGCGCCTGGTGATCTTCTCCTTCAGTGTGCACATTTTATTGCCGCACCAAGGACCTCGGAAGACGGGGCGAAGAGCCTCAAAGCCTTGATGATAGTGACGCGCCGCCGGGGAAGGCAAATATGGTTCAAAGCCTTTCCAATGCGATGATGAGACTTTTCCAGGTGTTCAGCCTCTGTCGCCTGCCGGGCTGTTGTCATCAATAGACACGGCAAAGGGTGGTCTGGTGACAAATAGGGTATCTTAGAGGAAAGGCTTTTCACCACATCAGCCTTCCCGCGGTGCTTTTGTCGTCCTGTTCCTGTCTTTGCATACTGTTTACCTTATCGTTGCAATGCACGCCCGGGAAAGGCGGGGCGTATGCGCCGAAAACCTTGCTGCGGCGACTCCTGTATCAAAACGAAAGATGAACTATACGCTAATGGTCGATGACACAAAGAGTGAAATCCTGAAACACGAAGATGACGAGGCGTATCGTCGCCTTCAGCAAGGCTTTGAGGCGTTTCGCCCCGCCTTTCAATGCAACAGGGTTTATTGTCTACTGCATTCTGTCTACTGATTAAGTGGCGCATCCGCCCCGCCTTCCGGTCCGGCGTATGCAACATTAAAGTACACTGTCTCAGGGCAGGGCGAGCATGCGGTCAAGGGCCATCTTGGCGGGGATCCGGGTTTCTTCGGGCACCTTCACGACATGTCTCATCTCCTTCATCGCCAGGAGGACACTTTTAAGGGTCGTTTTCTTCATGTTCGGACAGATCATGTCCTTTCTCAGGGGATGGAAGCCCTTGCCGGGATTCTCCTTTTTCAGACGGTGCATAAGGCCCAGTTCCGTACCGACGATGAATTCACGGGCGGAACTCTCCCCGGCAAAGCGGAGCATCCCCGAGGTGCTCGTCACATGGTCGGCGAGGTCAAGCACTTCCAGGCGGCACTCGGGATGGGCCATGAAAAGGGCGCCGGGATGTTCCGATCTCGCCCTGCGCACGTCGTCGGCCGTGACGCGGTCATGGACGTGGCAGAAGCCGTCCCAGGCGATGACACGCTTTCCCGTGTTCTTCGCGGCCCAGTTGGAGAGGTTCCTGTCAGGCACGCAGATCACCGAGTCCCCGGAGAGGGATTCGATCACCTTCACCACGTTGGCGGAGGTGCAGCAGATGTCGCTCTCCGCTTTTACATCGGCAGTGGTGTTCACGTATGTGACGACGGGGACGCCGGGATGCCGGGCCTTTATGTCCCTGAGAGTGAAATCGTGGGGGAAGACAAAGGCGGGCTGCTCGTCGTATCCCGGAAAGGTCTTCCAGACCTTCCTCGGTGAGGAGACGCGGATCATGTCCGCCATGGGGCACGTTGCATCAAGGTCAGGCAGGAGTACCGTCTTGTCCGGCGACAGGATCGAAGCGCTCTCGGCCATGAAATGGACGCCGCAGAAAACGATGACTGCACAGTCCTGCGTCGCCGCCGTTCTTGACAGCTCAAGGGAGTCGCCGGTGAAATCGGCGATGTCCTGGACCTCGTCGCGCTGGTAGTTATGGGCGAGAATGAGGGCGCGCAAGTCTCTCTTGAGGGAGAGGATCTCGTCCCGGATCTGCCCGTTTGCGGCCACTCTACAGGCCCTGATCGCGGATTGATGCGTTGGTGAAAAGGAGAGTGCCGTCCTTCAGGATGAGTCTCTGGATCCGGTAGGGCTCCTTCTTCTTCGCTGTGAGGGTCAGATTGGCGGGGTTCCCGTTGCCGCCGGTGTATGTGTCCATAACCTTTCGGACATATCCTATCGTCTCAGGAATGGCCGGTACCGAATTCGTTCTTTCCACCCTCCCGGGACCGGCATTGTATGCGGCCAGGGCAAGGTTGAGGTTCCCGTCGAATCTTTCGAGGAGATACTTGAGGTAGCGGGTGCCGCCGTCGATGTTCTCAACGGGATCAAAGGAGTTGGCAACGCCGAGATCGCTGGCTGTCGACGGCATGAGCTGCATGAGGCCCCGCGCTCCCTTGGGAGAGACGGCGCCGGGATTCCAGTTCGATTCGGCCTTGATGACCGCCTTGACGAGATCGGGGTCCACGTTGTGCTGCTTGGCTTTTTCCTCGGCGATGGACTGATAGGCGTCGACGGTCCGTTCCCGCGGCCTGTTCTGCCGGGCTTCGGCCCTCTTCTTCTTTGCCGGGTCGGCCTGTTCTTTTATGACGACCTTCCCCGGCCCGCCTGCAGGGACATTGGTGAAATTGACGACGCCGTCCTCGGAGACATACTGGTAGATGTCGGCGTTGGATTCAGTGACGGTCAGGCAAAATATAGTTATGAATATAAGTAATATCATGTGGTTATCATATCATGCCACAGATGCATGCTTCAAGCCGGCTGCCCTGAGGCCAAGGGATGGCCGGGCCGTCACCGGTCCGGCCATCTCACATTAATTTTCGGTGAAATGCCTGTGAAGTTGAGCCCGCCCCCGCGACAGTGACCATGCTCACGGTGGCTGTCGGAGCAGCCCTTACCGGGCGAACTGGACATCAGGCTCGTTCAGGAACTTGATCATCAGCACCAGGTTCGCCTCATTGCCCTCGAGGTCTCTCACAAAACCCTTGAGCACCGCAGCCTCCTTGAATCCCAGCTTCTCGAAGAGGAAGAATGCCTCCTGGAGGTCCGGCGACATTTCGATGCTGAGCTGCTCAAGGCCGAGTTCCGTGGCGATGTCGATGAGATTCTGAGCGATGTGCGTCCCCAGTCCGCGCTCACGGTAGTTCACATCGGTGGTGAGCCGCACTTCGGCCTGGTGCCTCGACCAGCCGATCTTGTTGAAGTGGAGAGTCCCGCTGCCGATGATCTTTCCGTTATCACGGACGACAAGCGGCAGGACCTCATCATAATCGAGATCATTTACCCAACGCGAGATCACCGCGGGGTCCGTGACGTCGTCTCTGAGACAGGCCCTGTCTTTCAGCGGCAGTTTGCTGAAATATGTAAAGAGGTCACTTTCATCGTCCTTGACGAGGGGGCGCAGGACGACGCTGTTGCGGTCGTCGAGCCTGACGATCTTCGGGTAATTGCTGATGAGTATTTTCATGAGTGGATCCATATAATTAATCTCCTTCTTCCCTAAAAATACCAGCCCCGTTCGACGATGACGGCGAAGCCCATGCCGCCTCCGACGCAGAGCGATGCGAGGCCGACCGCCACGTCGCGCTTCTGCATCTCGTAGAGGAGCGTCACGATGATCCTCGATCCGCTGCACCCGATGGGGTGGCCCAGTGCGATGGCGCCGCCGTTGACGTTCACGATGGAGGGGTCCAGGTGGAGTTCTTTCAGACAGGCGATCGACTGGGCGGCGAAGGCCTCGTTGAGTTCCACGAGGTCGATCTCCTTGCCGAGCTGGGACTTCGCCTTTGCCACGGCGCTCTCGACGGCGTAGATGGGACCGATGCCCATCATCTCGGGTTCGCACCCCCTGCAGTCGTAGCCGACGATCCGCGCCAGGGGACGAATGCCCATTTTGAAGGCCCTCTCGGCTGACATGACGAGCAGCGCTGCAGCGCCGTCATTGACACCCGAGGAGTTGCCGGCCGTTATGGTGCCGGTTTTCTGGAACGCAGGCTTCAGCTTCGCGAGCTTGTCCGCGGTGCTGCCGAAGCGGGGGTATTCATCGGTGTCGAAGGCGACAGGGTCACCCTTCTTCTGGGGAATCATGACAGGCACGATCTCGTCCTTGAAACGCCCCGACGTGATCGCTTTTTCCGCCTTCTGCTGGCTTTCGGCGGCATAGGTGTCCTGCTCCTCCCGGGAAATGTTGAATTTCTCAGCCACGTTCTCGGCGGTGATGCCCATATGGGTGTCGCCGAAGGAGCACCAGAGGCCGTCCTGGATCATGGTGTCGATGACCTGGGTATGCCCCATCCGTTGCCCCCACCTCGACTGGGGGAGGACATACGGCGCCTGGCTCATGTTCTCCATACCGCCTGCGACAATGATTTCGGCATCGCCGGCGCGGATGGTCTGGGTGGCCATGATCAGCGATTCCATACCGGAACCGCAGACGACGTTCACGGTCACGGCAGGCGTGTACTGGGACAGTCCGGCTGCAACGCCGGCCTGGCGGGCGGGGTTCTGTCCGAGCCCGGCCTGCAGCACGTTGCCCATGATCACCTGGTCGACCCGCTCGGCCCGTATCCTCGCCCTCCTGATCACTTCCCTTATCACGATGCCGCCCAGTTCGACGGCCGGGACATCGCGGAGCATCCCCCCGAAACTGCCGATGGCGGTGCGGCAAGCGCTCGCTATGACTACGTCCTGCATGGCTTCCTCCTTATGCCTGTTCGCTGACAGGGGTTAACTCTTTGACGAGTATGGCGATATCGGCATAACGCTTCTGGTAGATATCCTTGACGTAACGCTTCAGGACCGCGACATTCTGGAAGCCGACATTATGAAAGGCCTTCATCGTGCCCTGCCGTGACGTGATCACCCGGGCGACAAGCTTCTTCACTCCCTGTCTCACGGCGAGATGTGAAAGCTCGTCAAGCAGGACGGAGCTCAGGCCCCTTCCGCGGAAGTCATCGGCGACGGCGATCCTGATTTCACCGACATGGCGTCCCCATCCGAAGGTCTGGCGGTGGAGGGAGACGTTCGCCACGATCCTCCCCTCAAACTCGGCAAGGATGGGCAGGACTTTTTCGAAATTGAGATCGCGGACCCAGTTCTCGATGATCCTCTTGTCCGTGACGTCGTTCCGCAGGAACCGCCTGCTTGCGGGGGGAAGAGAGGTGAAGAATTTGTACAGGGCATTCTGGTCGTCCCTGTTCATCGTGCGCAACGTCAGAACTGTGCCGTCCTTTAGCTCGATCCTTTTGGGATACTCTTCCATGATGGTACCTCCTCGACGAAAAAAATCAGCACTGCTCCTGCGGGTCCGGATGCGTGATCAGGGAAGGTCACCGGCATGTCATCACAGGAATGCCTCATCCCCGGTGAACATCCCGCAGGGGAGCTGTAACTTCGGATTATTATAGCATTTGTTTCTTCCCGTTCTCATCTAAGACAGTGACAGTGTCAGCATGGCAATCGTCTTGATTTCTCCGACTGCCAGCCGGGAAGTCTCCGTTACATGAACCTATGCGAAAATATCGGTCTTTCAATGACCCGGACTCTGCGAAAAAATACCATCACTGACACTCACACCTGCACTCGCACTTTTTTACCTTATCGTTGTAATACACGCCCGTGAAAGGCGGGGTGTATGCGCCGAAAACCTTGCTGCGGCGACACCATAACTCTCACAGAAGACACCCTTTCAAACCAATGGTCGAAAAGTGAGCCTTTTTACTGACACTGACACTCACACTGACACTGTTTTTCAGAGCGCTTCGCCCCGCTTTTCTATGACTACAAAGTTTATTTCTGTCACAAAAAATATAAGACTCCTTCACCGGCACTGACACTCACACTCTCTCTTTCGGTCAGATCCTCATTCCTCCGTCGACTTCGATGACCCTGCCCGTGAAAAAGTCGTTCTGGATGATAAAGGTAACGGTCTGGGAAATCTCGGACATTTCGCCGAGCCTGCCGGCGGGTATATTCTGGATGATCTTGTCCAGCACTTCCTGCCTGATTTTGGCGACCATTTCGGTGTTGATGTAGCCGGGGGCGATGGCGCCGACGCGGATCCCGTACCGTGCCAGCTCTTTCGCCCAGGTGACGGTCATGGCGTCGACGGCGGCCTTCGTGGCCGAGTAGTTGGTCTGTCCCAGGTTGCCGGAGCGGCTGATGGAGGAGATGTTGATAATGACCCCCTTGACGCCGTTTTTGACCATATGGAATGCAGCCTCCCGGGCGCAGAGGAACACGCCCGTCAGGTTGACGCTGAGGACCCGTTCCCAGTTCGACAGGGGAAACTTGGTGATGTCCTCGCCCTTTTTCCGGATGAACAGGGAATCGGCCGTGATGCCCGCGTTGTTCACAAGGACGTCCGGTGCGCCGTGTTCCGCCGCATACTTTTCGAAAAACGACTCGACGTCCTTCTCATTGCCCACATCGACCTTGCTCCCGGGGATGCCTGTTTCGGCCATGAGGGCGTCAAGGTTCTCCTGGACGACGTCGACGACGTAGGGTTCGGCGCCGAGGGCCTTGAGGTCAAGGGCGAACTGCCTTCCCATGCCCCGCGCCCCGCCGGTGATAATGATCTTCTTTCCTTGCATGTCCATTGTCTATTCCTCCTTGAGTTTTATAGAAAAGAGGCGGGCCAGTGACCCGCCTCTTCAATTCGTGACGATCCGCCTGCTTCAGCGCGTCTTCTTCTCTTCCCCGTCCATCCTCTTGTGGAGCCAGGCCGCGATGGTCGGTGCGAGCTCCTTTTGCGACTTCGAACCGGTGAAGACGCCGATGTGCCCGCCCTTGAACTCGTAGAGTTCCTTGTCCGTGCTCCCGACGAGATCGTTCAGGGGCTTCGTCGAGCTGGGGGGAACGATGTGGTCGCCGCTCGCAAAGATGTTCAGGAGGGGCATGGTGACCTTCTTCAGGTCCACCTCCCTGTCTCCTATCTTCAGCTCCCCCTTGACGAGCTTGTTCTGCTGGTAAAAGTCCTTGATGAACTGCCGGAAGGCCTCTCCCGCCTGATCGGGGCTGTCGAAGATCCACCTCTCCATCCTGAGGAAGTTCAGAAGCTTGTCCTTGTCCTCCATGACATCGAGCATGTCGACGTACTTGCTGATGTGAAGGGTGAAGGGCATGAGCATCAGGAAGCCCGTGTTCAGGAAATCACCGGGAATGACGCCGAAGGAGTCGACGAGGGAGTCGGCGTTTATATTTCTCGACCACCGGTAGAGCAGGCCGTCGTTCGTCGAAAAGTCCACGGGCGTGACGAGGGTGACGAGGTTCTTCACCTTCTCGGGATACAGCGCCGAGAAAATGGCCGCGAAGGTCCCGCCCTGGCAGATGCCCATGAGGGAGATCTTGTCGTTACCCGTCGCCTCCCTGATATGGTCCACGCAGTCGGCGAGATATCCGTTGATGTAATCATCCAGCGTCAGGTAGCGGTCGGTCTTGACGGGATATCCCCAGTCGATGATATAGAGGTCTATGCCGTGGGCCAGCAGATTTCGCACGATGCTCCGGTCGGGCTGCAGATCGAGCATGTACTGCTTGTTGACGAGGGCGTAGACGATCAGGACCGGCACGCGGCAGGTCACGTCGCCGGCAGCCTTGTAATGATAGAGCTTCACCTTGTCCTGCTCATACACGAGGTCCTTGGGCGCCGTGCCGACATCCACTTCTTCGATGTCCATGAGCACTTCGGCGCCCTTCATGAACTTCCTGTTAAGCTCCCCCATTTCCTTAAGGATATTTTTCGAGTTGAATGTGACCATGGGCGTTTTCATCTGGATCCCTCCTCAGAGGCCGGTTTCCTCTTCTTCGGCGGAGCTGCTTTCCGGGGGGCGACGGTTTTCGCGGTGACGTTACCGGCGGTCGGTCGGGCTGTTTTCGTCTCCGCCGCAACTGCGGCAGGCGCACGCTCGAGCCCATCGATCCTCTCCTGCATCTTCGCCATTGTTTCCGACATCTGCTGCATTTGGGAGCGGAGTTCCCCGATGTTAGACCTCTCGATTTTCCGCACCGTCCTCTTGAGTTCGTATATCGTCTTGTATGCGTCGTCCATCTCCGACCTGAGGGCTATGGGGAAGTCAGCCAGTACCAGCTCCATCAGTTTGTGCAGGTTGGTCCTGACGTCCAGGGACGCCTGCAGCAGCTCCCCCTGGACCCTGGAGAACTCGTCGGTATGGAACAGTTCGAGGTAGGACTTCTCATTTATGTTTATCCAGAGATCGAGAAAATCGTCGAAGCTCTTGACCTCCTCGCCGTCCTTGATCATCTGGACCATTTTTTCCGAGATTTTTTCCATCGCCTTCTTGGAAGGGATAAAGATCAGGTGCTGATACTCCATATTTTTCGCCATGTAGACGGCATACTTGTCGAGGCTCGTCAGGAGGAGTTCGACCTTTTCCCGGTCTTTCCCGACGGGAGGGAATTTGAAGATCTCTCCGAAGGTGCCGAAAAATGCCTTGAACAGGTTATGAAACATGCCCATCATCGACCCGACATCGCTCTCGACGTCGCCCGATGCGAGTTTCGGGAGGGTCTGAATGTTCTTCTGGCAGGCCTCGGCCCAGGGTTTGACGAATTTCTCGGCCGACGAGCCCCAGGTCTCGATATACTTCGACGACTGATCATAGAATTCCTGTGTCAGCTCCGGTGCTTTTTTATTTATGACCTCGTCGATCATCTCCCGCAGCTTGTCGGGGTCCATGTGATCCTGCCAGTTGTCGGGGTCGATCATCTTCTGTGAGAGCGACTGGATGACGGGCATCCAGAGCTCGTAGAATTTCAGGTACATGCCGGTGTTGTTCAGGAGTTTCGAAAAAATATCCCTGACGACATCGGCGTCACGTTTCGCCATCTCATCGGAAGCTGCCGTCATGGTGTTCAGCCACGACGCATACATTGTCAGCGGATTCAGCAGTGCCCCGTTCCCCGACTTCTCGATGTTCATGATACCTGCGAGGGAGCGCTGCACCTTTTCGGCTGTCTCCGACCAGGCATCGATCATATCTCTCTGCGTTTTCGCCCAAGATTCGAAAAGGCTCTGGGCCTGTTCCATCTCTGTCCTCCTCTTGAAAACCGTTCACGGATTGGGTTGTATGGGATACCAGTGCGTCCTTCCGTCACCGTGGTACTATCGGGTGACGGAAGGAACGAATTGCCGATCGGATTATGATGTTTTGCCCGTCTTGAAAAAGTTGAAGAAGTCCTTCGCGATGTCCCTGTTCATTTCCATCTGCTTCTCGATGGTGTTCTTCCAGGTTTCCTGGATGTTGACGATCTCATCGGTGAAGACCTTGGACGAGTTGACCATCGTCGTGATCCAGGAATTGTAGAGCTTGAACACCTCCGATCCCTCCTTCGCGCCCGAGGCGTCAAGAAGGGCCTGCTGAAAGTTCTTCGTCGCCTCCATCCACTTGTCGAAGAAATCCTTCTGCGATCTGGCCCAGTTCTCGATAAAATCCTTCTGTGTCTTCATCCAGGCCTCGAAGAAATCGGAGCCCTTTTCCATGAACTGCAGGTTCTTCGATGCCTCGACCCATTTCTCGAAGAAATCCTTCTGCGTCCCCGGCCATTTCTCGAGGAACTCCTTCTGTGCCTTTGTCCAGGCTTCAAAGAATTCAGACGGGTTGTTCATTTTTGTATCCTCCTTGCTGTATTGAGATTAGAAATCAGAACGCGCGTTTAAAGATATGGTGAAGGGGAAACGGGTCCGCTACTGGCCGGCATCCCCTTTCTGTTTGAAGAAGTTGAGAAAGTTCTTCGCCATCTCCTTGTTCATCTCCATCTGCTTGTCCATGATACTCTGCCAGGCGTCGCGGGCCTTTTCCCCTCCCTCCGCCATCATCCGGAGACGGAGCTCCTGGATCGTATTCTTGAGGAACTCGTTTTCCGCCTTCAGGGTTTCGTTTTCCTTCACCACGTCGTCGTACTGCTTCTTCGGGACGAAACCGAGAGACGAGTAAAAGGCGATCATCTGCTCGAAGATGTCCGGGGCCTTGTCGGACAGCCCGCTCTTCGACGCAGAGAGTTCCCAGAATTTCCTGGCCCCGTCGAGGCCTTCCTTCTGCATCCTGGTGAAGAAATCCATGAAACCCTGCCTGAAAAGAGGGTTTTCGCAGAGACTCATGAAGTATTTCACCATGTCTTCATTCATATTCATAAAACATCACCTCTCTGATCCCTTTCGTCACCTCGGTGACGGGACCGGTTGAAAGACAAAGATAAGTTATAATTCTATAATTTTTATTAATAATTTGCAAGCGCGGGCGCATGCCCCGGCATGCCGTGAGACGTCCGCGGCGGAGATCAGGGCTGTGAAGACAGTAGCTGCCTGGTCAGGTAGATGCGGAGGAAAGGGTCGTCAATCGTATATTTTCCCCGGCCCTCTCTCTTCAGGAAGCCCATTTCCTCCAGTGATGTGCATGTCTTATACAGGACCAGGGGGTTCACTCCCGGTTCGACGCCGTTGGCGATGGCAAAGAGGACCTCCGTATGGTGCTTCTTGAGCCTGAGTCGTGAGACGATATCCTCCAGGTAGGACCGTGTCTCTTCAAAGGAGAGGAGGAGCGCCTGGCTCATGTCATCTTTGCCGACCGTCCGGCGTTTCCCGTCGACACACAGGTAGTATAGGCTCTGCAGTGTTTTCATTGAATAGAAGGGATGCCCGCCGAGCGTTGAAAGGAAATCCCTGAGGGCCTCCCCGTCCGCCGAGATGTGCTTTTCCTTCAGCTTCTGTTGAGCATAAAGACAGAGGACGTCGATGTCCAGCCCGGGCAGCCTGATGATCCTGCCGAAGTGAAAAAAGGCCGAGGCCTTGTTCTGGAACAGCCTGGTCATGAGGGATTCCTGGCTGCCGGCGAATATATACGAGGCGTTCCGATGCCTCTGCAATGCCGACCGCATCCGGTCGAGCACGGCCGGCACCCCGAAGTTGAGGATGTCCTGAAACTCGTCATAGGCGACGCAGACGGTTTTTCCGAGCCTTGCGCCCACGGTGTCTGGCAGGTCGATGGCGTGCATGAACAGCTCGACAGGGTCTTTCTTCGACTCAATCAGCTCGATGGTCACCTCCGCGAGATCGGGTATGCCTGCCCTGAACTTTACCCGCAGATGCCTGAGCAAGCGGGTGATGCTCTCTTTCGTCTGCCTGATGAAGTTCTCGATGCCGAGCAGCCTGTAGGAGGAGTCAATGATGGCCGCGGAGAGACGTTCGAGGTCCGGCCAGTATTTCAGGTCGACGTAGATGTTCGGCCCGCCCTGCTGCCTGAAGGCCTCGAGGATGAGGGAGCTTTTGCCGTATCGCCGGGGCGCCATGAGGATGACGTTCTGCCTGTCGTTCATGTACTGGGCAAGCTGCCGCAATTCTGTTTCCCTGTCGATGAAGTCCTCTCCGAGGACGGGGCTGCCGACTCTGAACATGGGAATACCCTCCTTAAAATATCCAATTATTAGATATTATAGCATAACCAATATTAGGATATCCTTTTTTGGGATATTGCGGCGTTTGCGCTCGCTATCCTTAGAAGCCCATGTTCCCCCGCTCCGCTCGGGAGAAGGTGGCATTCGAATAGACTTTCCGGTCGCATGAAAAGGCGGGACAAAGTGCTCTGAAGAAGAGTGGGAGTGTCAGTGTGAGTGTCAGGAAAAGGCTCTTTTTTCAGCCGTCAGCCTGACATGATCCGTATGGGAAGGCAAAGGTTTCGCAGCACCAAGGCTTATCGGCATCTTCGCCCCGCCTTTCCATGCAACTGTAATGTTCAGTCAGGGTAAGACGGGCGGCAGCACCGCAAATCCCTCATTCCTCGCCGCTTCACGCAGTCTCTGGTCAAGGCAGACAAAACGGAAGCCCTTCGGCTTCGCCCCCGACCATATCAGCGCGGCTGCAAGCTGCAGGGAATCAGCAGCGCGCAGGGGATGGAGAAGAAGGAGCCGTTCAGCGGCGTCCCTTACGTCCTTTCCCGGCTCAATCTCCGTCCAGGCGTCAGACATGATGGTCAGGAGACGCCTCACCCGGTCTTCCTCCGCCGTCTTCAGAAAGCCTTCACGTCGCAGACGGGCAAAGGCGGAGAAGCATTCAACAGGACTTCCCCACCAGGCTACAATGTCATCGTCTTTCTGCGCCAGATCACGCATCGTCACCGTCTGAGGCCCTTCGATGACAAGAGGGATAAGGGCTGAGGAATCCCAGAACATCATCTCGACTCTTCTCTTTCGGAGATAAGCGTTTTGACGGCCCTGTCGCTGCGGTCTTTCGGCCGGGGAATGTCCCAGAACCCTTTCGGCAGCTTATGCTTCGGGATTCTTGCGAGACCTGCCCGCTCCAGGTGAAGGAGATGAGAGGGTATTTCCGCCTCGGCACGATCTATCGGTACGATCTTCGCCACAGGCTTTCCCCTGTCTGTAATGATGAGCTCCTCACCCGCCTTCACCTTGGAGAGGAACTCGCTCAGCGAAGCCTTCAATTCTGCAACTCCGGCGGTTTTCATGCACCTGACCTCCAAGACTTCTTGTATATGACTATTATAGTCACATATGACGGGAAAGTTCAAGGTCGGCTTTCCTATGACCGGCGTCAGCAGGATTAAAACATCCCGCCTCCCATCCCCCATCGCGGCAGGATCAGCTCGTCTGCACGTCACTTAGCAAAATTACTGAATATTTGCGCAGTATGGCTGCAACCTCATATCATGTCCGCATCTCTTTCCCTTTGCTCCCGGACGTGTCGTCGATTTTCAGTACCCCGGGACCGGGGCACCCTGCCAATTTTAATGGACCTCTTCATTCTGGTAAGATGTTTGCATATTGTATGAAGGAACGATATACAACCTATCCTGCGTTGAGTTATCGAATGAAAGGAGTACGACAGAATATCCGGCAAAATCATCGACCTTCTATACCCGCTAATTCACTGGATAAAGAAAATGAAGGTTGCTCTCAAAAAAATGACACCCGAGCTGGAAGGAGTTCTTCCTGGACGGTCATGTCGAAGCCATCCGGGAGTACAGAGTGTTGTGGCGACGCAAACCTATGACAACCTGAAAAGCGTGGTGCTGAGCAGAAAGCCCGAGATCACGTATAACCCCCGGTTCCTGGACATGGCCCGCCACTACCGCTTCTCGATCCGTGTCTGCACACCCCGCAGGGCCAATGAAAAGGGCAAGGTGGAACGTGTGATCCGGGACATCGAGAGCTTTCTCCGGGTCACTACAGCCACGGATATCATCGATCTCAACAGGAAAGTCGGTCAATGGCGCTCACAGAGGAATGCACGCATCCACCGGAGCACCCGGAAAGCTCCCGCAGAGGCCCTGAAAGAAGAAAAGCTCCTGTCTCTGCCGCAGATCCCCTACAAGCCTTATCGCCACG
Source organism: uncultured Nitrospiraceae bacterium (assembly GCA_963705105.1). Lineage (GTDB taxonomy): Bacteria > Nitrospirota > Thermodesulfovibrionia > Thermodesulfovibrionales > Dissulfurispiraceae > CAVPIW01. The sequence continues at coordinate 123,162 of CAVPIW010000012.1, forward strand.
AGACCGCCCCGGTCAGCACGACCGGGTTCATCACCGTGCAGACGAACCGCTATTCCGTGCCGTCCTGCTATAGCGGCATGACCGCAGACCTCCTGCTCTATCCCGAGCGCATCGAGGTCGTCGTTGGCGGCAAGACCGTCGTCACCCACAGGCGGCTTTTCGACACACACCAAAAGATCGAGCATCCCGGTCACCGGCACAAGCCCCTCTGCCACAGTCCGCAGTTCAAGCTCCGGAGAATCCACCAGCTCATGACTCATATGGACACGGCCATCGAGCACTTCATCACCGAGGCCCACAAGCAGGGACAGGACCCCCTGTCCGTCTCCTATGCTCTCTTCAAGCTGCTCAGGGGCATCTCCCGGGAGACCCTCATCTCCGCTGTCAGACAGGCAAACGAGCTGAACTCCTGCAGGGTCGCCTATGTGCAAGGGCTCCTGAGTCCGTCAGGGTATCAGGACAACCCCGTGCATCCCCAAAATGCGGGACTCCTGCATATCACCTATCAGGGGAGGGACCTCGATGAGTACGATACCCTTCTGTGAGCTCTGGCGACACTTCCGGCTGCTCAGTGACCCGCAATCCCTGGAGGAGCAGGACAAAGCGTTCCTGCAGCGGTTCCTTCAGCAGGAATACGCCCTGCACCAGGAAAGACGGATCCGGCATCTGCTCAGACTATCGGGGATCAAGCGGATCAAGCTCCTGACCGACTTCGACTGGACGTTCAATCCCCCCATCCCCCGGGACAAGATCATGGAGTACATGAATACCGTCTGGCTGACCAGGCCCTCCAGTCTCATCATCATCGGTCCCTCCGGGGTGGGAAAGACCCATGTCGCCACCGCGCTCTGCCATGACGCTGTGATGAAGGGGCATCAAACCCTGTTTCTCAGTCTCTTCGATCTGCAGGCAAAGATGGCACGCGCTAAGACGATCTACAGCTTCGTGGAGCATTATGCAAAGACGCCGGTGCTCTGCCTTGACGAACTGGGCTACACCCTGCCGACCAAGGAACAGGCGGACTGCCTCTTTCAGATCATCTCAAAACGCTATGAAACAGGCACGACGATTATCACAACCAATCCCATTCCTTCGCAGTGGGGTAAGGTCTTCGAGACGGTGACGGCTTCTGCCATCCTCGACCGACTCAGTATGAACGGGACGTTTCTGACCTTCGACGGGAACTCATATCGACGGAAATAGGGACGGTTTGTGAGAAATACGATTGGTCTTGTCTCTGGTCACTGTCAGCTTAAAGGCAGGTTTGCAGGGATGCTCTCATGCTCCGGAAGGTACCAATCTCGCCATATGTGGTTCCTTCCTCGCCGGATTCGGTTCCTTTCCCGCGGCGCTAACACCCCGGCCATGTTTCCAGTCTACCAGAGGTCGTACGTCTCTTGTTTGACTGTGCAGTGCCTCCCGGCGTGCACGTGATTGAATGAGTGGGGGGGTATCGTGCGGGGATATCTGGTGCGTCTACTTCTTCCAGTTCCTCAGAAGGACAGTCTTTATTTCTTCGATTTTTGTCAGCTTGTCATCGTTCGTGATGAAGGCACTTGCACCTGAGGTTATTGCCGTAGCGAGCTGGATTGCATCAGGTGTCCGGATGGCATACTTCGCCCTCAGGCTCGATGCGATATCGGCGACATGAAGATCAATGGGTACGAATTCCAGATTCGGGAATGTGAGAAGGAGGTCTCTGTAGTCCGCGACTGCCTTTGCGGCGCCTTCTCTCTTGGGCTTTACCAGTATCTCGATTAGAGAGACGAAAGACGTGACAGCCCGATACTTCCCCTTCTCAACGGCGTCAAAGAGTTTCTCGGTGATCAAAGAGAACTCGGGATGATCTTCGAAGTGGTAGATAAAAACCATTGAGTCTATTCCGACGGTCTGCCCCTCATGAATTCCGATCACCAGGATTCCCTTTCCTTGCGCACATAGGCAGCAGCGTCGGTACCCTTCCAGACGTCTTTGTGAAGCCCTTTCAGCTTTTTCGTGTAGCTTTTCGGCTTCTGTGTGATGACGATATTCTCATCGACGATGTCAATGAGGAGTTCGTCGCCCTCTGTAATTCCGGCGATTTGCCTGATAGCCTTCGGTATGACGATCTGGCTCTTCTTGCCTAATTTTGTGGAATAGGGCATTATCGACCTCCACTTCTTCTTCTCTCTGAATTATATCATAATAGTAGGATAATATTGAATTAGTCATACGATAACAGAAACGGTCTCCGCTCTTGCTGCGGAAGACGCGTGCAGGAAGAGACGATGGCGACAGAGGGAACCTTCTTGTTATTTATCAAATAGATTTAGAAGATCCGTCGTGGAGCATCATTTTAATATTACAGCAGGAATTCTGCTATGTTCTGCCCGGACGCTTAATGAATGTCGCTTTTGCGGTTTGTTTGTCTCGATTTGTTTTTTTTGGACTGCCCTTGTTAACCATGATCTCACGCCTTGTGGCAAGGAGCATGTCTTTGAGCTGCGCCTGGAGTGACATTAGATCATTTTTCTTGTATATGATCTGTTTGAAATGTTCAACATCGAAGGGACTGTCTTTCTTTCGCTGAGACAGGAGAATTGTGGGTTTTCCGAGTGCGTGGGCATAACCCGTTTCGTAGAACACATTAGGGCTTTTATCGGTCATCTCGGAGATGATTATATCTGCCTTTCTGATGCATTCGTAAATCTTCTGCAATATGTCGTGAGGGAGCTTGATCTCGTCCACCTTTTCGCATCTCATACCGAGACTCTCAACGGCGGTTTTGATGCCCAATTCATAAATATTCTTGAATTTTTGGCGAAAGGGAATTTGAACAAACACATAGAAACGGCCTAAAAAATGAAGCCACTCTTCATTGGATTTCATGCCGTCCGTAATGGTACCGACGAATATCTTGAGGTTCTGAACATCGTCATTAGAGAAAGTAGCGCATTGGCCGTGCTCACGTTTGTTTTCCACTTTAAGAAGGCCGAACACCTGCTTCCCAATGAGAAGCGGCAAGCCGACGAGGGACCAGCAGTAAAAGCCTTTCTTTTTCCAGAGCTCTCTATCATATTTACCGGCGTGGTTGGAATGTTTTTCTATTTCTTCGCGAGAGTTGGCTATGAATGTGTTTCCCTGGGCGATCCAACCGGTGATTCCCTCTCCGGGCTTATACCTGGCTTTCCCGACCAGATTTTGATTATAACCGTGGGAAGCGCGCATCACGAACTCCTCGTCCTCTTTCAGGTAGATCGCGCCCGCATCGGCTCGAAGGAGTTGTACCGCACAACTGCAAATACGATTAATGTACTCATTAAATTCATCGATTTTTCGTTCCTGCGGTTTCATCGTATTCCTCCTGCAAGGCCGTCTCGATAGGGCCGAATGATGATGACGGCAATCCGCGACTCAGGATTTCTGTCGTAACTATACCATACTTTGAACCGGCTGAAAATAATGCCGGAGTCTCAAGAAACGCTATAATATTAATGTCCCAATCATGATCTGATCAAGAGTCGTTTGGTTGAAGAGAAACTTTCTCGGTCAGTACGAGACACTTGTCCGATATGAAAAGCCTGACGCCCCTGAGTCCCCTTTCTTTTGAAATGCCTCAGAAAGGCAACCAAGCATGCCTTGTCATTCATTCTTCGTCCCATCTGCCATCCAGAGAATCTACGGGTACCCGCACTGAGCAACCTCCACGACCACTAGAACAGCTATGGTCCATGCCTTCCCTCCCCAGCTCCGCTTCAATCCCATCCCATCAGGGTACACATAGGGGCACGGCAGAAGATCCCAATGAACACTATCGAATAATTCGAGCAGGGAAAGGCTTCATGCAGACATCGTAAAACTCAACTTTTCTCTCTTATCCGTTGAGTTCGGGTCAACCCGAAGAGAGTGTATCGGGAGACGTTCAAAAGAGATATGTCATAAATCAACCAGTTATTCAGGGCGCCGCCGATGGCAAGGCATTTGCTCTAATAAAAACAAAACGGTTTCACACATCAAGGGAGGTGCTGAATGAAAGCGGAAATGAAGACGAGAGGTTTCCTGAGAGGAACGATGGAAGGCCCCGGAATCGTGTCCTTGCGCTGTGGTCTCTTCCTCATGGCTCTGTTTTTCCTCATCGTAAGGTCCACGGCCTTTGCGCAGGTTCCGGCCCAGGCGGTGAACAACTCCACATCGACCCGGTGCGCCGAGGAAGACAACGTCACCATCCCCCTTTTCGGAATGGTGACGTCTTTCCATATCGAGGCGACACACCCGGTCCCCCCTATTGGAGTGGATTCCTGCGCAGCGGACTTCACCAATTGCGGTCAGCCGACGGGTCCGTCATTCCCTGTTGCGAATCCAGGCACATTCAAGCTCTATGACGACGGGATCACCGTTGTCGATGCGGTCCGCGAATCCACCTGGTGGAGACCCGAGGCGATGGCTGTGCAGGTCAATGCCGGCGGCAGCCTGTCCGATATCCACTACATGAGGATCTACCGCAAGATAGCGGACGAATCATCGTGGCCTCAGGTGCTCGTTCTCTACGCCGACGGGAACCTGAGGCTGATCCCCCATCCCCCCAGGGGCGCCGGCAGCGTCTGCTTCGGGAGCTCCGTCATCGTCGGCCCCGTGGAGCAGGGTGCGAGACCGTTTGCGGACATCAGCTCCGTGAACTTTAACACCTCAGGGCAGACCCTGACTGTCAGCTACCGCAACGGCGGCTCCGCCGTCATTGCATTGCAGGAAATGAACCGCAGCGTGACCCGTGTGCGGGTGACGGTGAATTACCCGACAGACACGCTGCCCCTTGCCGTGTTCCGGAGCATGTTTGTGACTGAAGGGAACGCTGATGCGGACCATGTGGAGTGGCTCGATGCCACAGGCGCGCTGAGGAATGATCCGATCCTCACGTTCCCCGGCAACACGGGGACGGAGTGGCTCTTCCGCCGTCAGACGAGGTCCCGCCACAACACCTCTGCCCCGGACATCAGGATCAAGTTGGCGTCGGTGAGATGCGCCGCGCTCCTCACGAGCGACTTCGTGCTTCATGTGCCCGCCCTGAGCTTCAACGGCCGGTTGTTCTGGGCGGACTTGACCTATGTGCCGAACAGCTCCGACTTCGAGGCGACGGGAGCGGGCGTCGTGGAGAACACTGCTGCTTTCAGCGGATGTCAGGCAGCCGCGCTGTCGGAGGACCTCAGCATCCATGTCCCCGTCATTGAGTTCTATGACGGACGGTATATGCTCGATCTGAAATACAGCGGCGGAGTGACATTCACGGTGACGGGTGTCGGGTCGCTGTGAGAGATAACCTTATTGTTGCAATATGCTCCCGGGAAAGGCGGGGTGTATGCGCCGAAAACCTTGCTGCGGCGACACCATAATCGTTATTGAAGGAGAGGATGAAAGCCAAGATCGATGACACAAAGAGTGGAATCCTGAAACACGAAGCTGACAATGCGTATCGTCGCCTTCAGCAAGGCTTTGAGGCGCTTCGCCCCGCCTTTTCATGCAACTGAAAGGTATCATGCTGCATTTCCTGAGGAAACTGTTCGGGATGAAAAGACAGGAAGGCCAGACGGGCGATGCCCGGCCGAAAGACTCGAACGGGAAGAGGAAAAAGCCACGGCAGTCTTCCCCGGAGAGAACCGTAATGGTCTCCGTGCTCTGTGATCTGGGCAACCCGATACCCTATCTTGAGGGCCAGGGATTCAGGGCAATACATGCCCTCCCGCGGGACCTGAAGGTCGAGCTCCAGATAACCGGCGGATATTTCTCGTACATGCAAGGGGATTTCGGAGGGCACGGAAGGGCCGCGTCAGTCTTTCAGGTTCATCGTAAATCTGTCGATACATTGCGGTTGAACGAGATCGTGCAACGGGGACGGGTAATCGTTGCAACGGGAACGTACGAATGCATCCGGTATGGTTCGATCAGGCCTGTCCTGCATATTATCGGCCCGGAACCTCAGGTCCTGATAACCATTGAGAGCGAGTTGCTGGGACTTCAGGAACTGCACTCAGCGATAACAGACCTTGAGGTCGCGCTGAAATGGTGGACAGGAGAGGTGAGGTGGGTGGGGTGATAAAAGTACTGCAACGGCCCCCGTTGCATGGTGGGGATTGAAATGGATTTCTTTCATTGACACGGATACTGCCACTGTGTTTTCGACACCCCCCGAGAGCGTGATATAATGAGAAATGAAGCGTTTGACGGCCGTTTTCATTATTCTCGCCCTTTCATTCATTACTTTCCTCGGCCTGATCTCCTCCTCCCAGGCCGAGACGAAGCCGGGCCCTGAGACGAAGGCGAGCCCCGAACGTGTCGTCCACGTTTTGACGGTAACGGCGTCATCAACGCCGCCGCCGCGGAATACGTGCAGAAATCCCTTGACAAGTCGGCGGAAAGCGGCGCGGTGCTCTGTGTCATCGAGCTCGACACTCCCGGCGGTCTCGACACGTCCATGAGAAGCATCGTGAAGGCGATGAACGCCAGCTCCGTTCCCGTCGCAGTCTATGTCTCGCCCAGCGGGGCGCGGGCCGCGTCGGCCGGCGTCTTCATCACCATGGCGGCACATGTCGCCGCGATGGCGCCGGGCACGAACATCGGCGCCGCCCATCCCGTCGCCGTGGGCCAGAAGATGGACAAGGTCGCCTCCGAGAAGGCGACGAACGACTCTGTCGCCTACATCCGCTCCATCGCGGAGCAGCGGGGCCGGAACGCCCAGTGGGCGGAGCAGGCCGTGCGCAAGAGCGTGTCCGTCACGGAGAAGGAGGCGCTGAACCTGCATGTCATCGACGTGACGACGGATAATCTCGCATCTCTCCTTTCGGCCGTCAACGGGCGCTCGGTGCGTACTGCCGCGGGCGACCGGACGCTCATGACCGCCGGCGCGAAGATCGTCCGCGTCGAAAAGGGGATCAGGCACAGGATCCTCGACCTGATCGGCGACCCGACGGTGGCGTATCTGCTCATGCTCCTCGGCTTCTACGGAATATTCTTCGAGCTGACCAATCCCGGAACGGTCCTGCCGGGGGTCCTCGGCGGCATCTTCCTCGTGCTCGCCTTTTACGCCTTCCAGACCCTGCCTGTCAATTACGCGGGTCTTCTCCTGATCATTATCGGTCTCGTCCTCTTCATCCTCGAGGTGAAGATCACGTCTTACGGCATGCTGACGATCGGCGGCATCCTCTCGATCGTCCTCGGCTCTCTCATGCTTTTCGACTCGCCCCTGCCCGTCTTCAAACTCTCGCTGACGGTCGTCCTCCCTGCGGCACTCGTGACGGCCGTCTTCTTTGCGGTTACCGTCAGGCTCGCCTACAGGGCGGCGAGGAAGAAACCCGTGACCGGCGCCGAGGGGCTTGTGGGCATGACAGGCGTGGCAAAGACGGATGTCACCGGCAGCGGCGGCATGGTCCTCGTTCACGGGGAGTTCTGGACCGCCGAATCGCCCGCGCCGGTGAAGACGGGGGAGCAGGTCGTCGTCGAGGCGGTGGACGGTCTCCGCCTTCGCGTGAGACCGAAGTTTCCTTGAAAAAAGTGAATTCCGTTCCTTAGAATAGTCAGACTTTATGAGAGCCCTCGTTACCGGCGCGACCGGTTTCATCGGGAGTCATCTCACCGAGGCCCTTGTGCGGGAGGGATTCGATGTCACCTGCCTCGTCAGGGATCCGTCAAAGGCGGAGGTGCTCGAGGGACTCAATGTGAGAATCGCCGTCGGAGATTGCCTGAAGCGGGAGTCTCTCGACAGGGCCGTCGCCGATGCGGATTTCGTTTTCCACGTCGCAGGGCTGACAAAGAGCCATTCGCCGGAGCAGTTCCACGCCGTCAATGTCCTGGGAACGGAGAACGTACTCGATGCGGTGAGCAGGAACAGCGAGAGGCTGAGGCGGTTCGTGCATGTCAGCAGTCTCGCTGCGGCCGGACCCTGCAGGAACGAGACGCCTCTCACCGAAGTGAACGAGCCGAAGCCCGTTTCGGTCTACGGCAAGTCCAAACTGGATGGCGAGAATGCGGTCCGTGCGCGAAAGGACGAACTGCCCGTCACGATCATAAGGCCCCCGGCCGTGTATGGTCCGCGGGACCGTGACATGCTCGTCTTCTTCAAGATGGTCAAGAGCGGCATCTTCCCGTACTGGGGAAAGTGCTTTTATTCTTTCATCTACGTCGACGATCTTGTCCGCGGGCTCATCATGTCCGCCCTCAGCAGGGAGGCGGAGGGAGAGACTTTTTTTCTCTCTGATGGTAATATGTATTCTACGGATGAAATATTCTCTGCGCTCTCTCTGGCGCTCCAGAGGAAGCCCCTGAAGGTGCTGCTGCCGAGGTGCATTCTCACCGTCCTGGGCCGCCTTACGGTGAGGACGGGGAGTGCTTCCATCATGAATGCCGATAAATTCAGAGAGCTCATGTTTACGCGCTGGTTGTGCGACGCCCGGAAGGCAGCGGTCAGGCTGAACTTTATTCCGGGCGTTGATCTGCAGAAAGGGATGAAATGGACAGCGGACTGGTACAGGATTCATCGATGGCTGTAAAGAAAGGCGTGGATCTCTTCGAGAAGTGCCGCAGGTTTACGGCGGCGAAGGAACTCCAGAGCATCGGCATCTACCCTTTCTTCAGGATGATCGAAAGCGCTCAGGACCCCGTCGTCATTCTCAACGGCAGGCGGATGATCATGGTCGGCTCGAACAACTACCTGGGGCTCACGAATCACCCGAAGGTCAAAGAGGCGGCCATCGAGGCGGTGAAGAAGTACGGCACGGGATGCGCGGGATCGCGCTTCCTCAACGGCACCCTGGACATCCATGTCCGCCTTGAGGAAAAGCTCGCCTCGTTTATGAGGAAAGAGGCGGCCCTCGTCTTCTCGACGGGGTTCCAGGTCAACCTCGGCGTCATCTCGGCCCTCGTCGGCAAGGACGATGTCGTCATCATCGACAAGATGGACCACGCGAGCATCGTCGACGGATGCAGGCTGTCCTACGGCGAGGTGAAGAGGTTCCGGCACAATGACGTGGCCGACCTGGAGCGCATCCTCGCCGGGAGCGACGGACGGGGCAAACTCGTCGTCGTCGACGGCGTCTTCAGCATGGAGGGCGATATCATCAATCTGCCCGACGTCGTCACGATAGCGGCTCAATACGGCGCCCGGCTGATGGTTGACGACGCCCACGGGATCGGGGTCCTCGGCAAGACGGGCAGGGGGACGGCGGAGCATTTCGGACTTGAAAAGGAAGTAGACCTTATCATGGGCACGTACAGCAAGTCCCTGGCGTCCATCGGCGGCTTTGTGGCGGCGGACGCGGACGTCATTCACTACATCAAGCATTTTGCACGGGCGCTCATGTTCAGCGCAAGCCCGACGCCCGCTTCCATCGCGGCTGTCAGCGTCGCCCTCGACATCATCGAAAACGAGCCCGAACGGATTGCGCAGTTATGGAAAAACACCCATAAGATGCTCAAGGGATTCCGTGAACTCGGCTTCGAAATCGGCCCCAGCGAAACGCCGATCGTCCCCATCGTCGTCGGTGATGATATGATCGCCTTCCGCATGGCACGGATGCTCCAGGACGAGGGCGTCTTTGCGAACGTCGCCGTTTCACCGGCCGTTCCGCCCGGCAAGTCCCTCATCCGGACGAGTTACATGGCCACCCACACCGATGAGCACCTTGACGAGGTGCTCGGGGCGTTCCGGAAAGTCGGCAGGGCTCTCGGCCTTATTCCATGAGCGGCCCTGGGGCTCCGCCGTGAAGTCCGTCCGGGTCAGGGAAGCGGTGACCAAAGATGACATGCTCGGCTTCATCCGCTTACCCCTCCGCCTTTACCGTGAAGATCACCTGTACGCCCCGCAATTGACGAGGGACCTCCTCGTCCATTTTTCCCGTAAGAATCCCTTCCTCCGGGAAGCGGAGGTGAGGTTTTTTCTCGCCTATCACAAGGGACGCATTGCGGGGCGCATCGCCTCCATCATCAGTCATGAGCACATCGCGCTGCACGGCGAGAAGGCAGGTTTTTTCGGGTTCTACGAGTGCATTGACGACAGGGCCGTCTCATCGGCGCTGCTCGGGGCCGTCGGTGACACGCTGAAGGCGCAGGGCCTGGAGATCATGCGCGGTCCCATGAATTTCTCGACCAATGAAGAATGCGGGTTCCTGATCGAGGGCTACGAAGACCCTCCCATGCTCATGACGCCCCACAACCCTCCCTATTACCGGGATCTGATGGAGGAGGCGGGGTTTGAGAAGGCGAAGGACCTGTACGCATACCTTCACACGGTGGCCCCGCAACTGCCGGAGAAGGTGGTGCGCGTGGCCGCCCTGGCTGAGCGCAAGGGTATCAGGGCGAGGACCATCGACATGAAGAACTTCGGGTCGGAAATGCTTGCATTCAGGGAGGTCTACAACTCGGCCTGGCAGAAGAACTGGGGTTTCCTCCCCATGACCGTCGATGAACTCGGGTATACGGCGAAACGGTTGAAACCCCTCGTCAATCCGCGGTTGTGCATCATTGCGGAATACAAGGGCGAACCCGTCGGATTTCTCGGCATGGTCCCGGACTTCAACGAAGTGCTGAGGCTCATGCACGGAAGGATCACTCCCGTCACTCTCCTGAAGGCCCTCTGGCACAGCCGCAAGATACGGAACCTCAGACTTCTCCTGTACGGGATCAAGGAGCCCTTCCGGAACCGGGGGGTTGACGCCCTCATGTTCAGTGAGGGCTTTAAGACCGTCAAGGAAGGGTATCGTCATGTCGAGTTCTCATGGATTCTCGAAGACAACGAGCCGGTGAAGAGGATTGCCGAGATGTTCAGCGCCAGACTGTACAAAAAATACAGGATCTTCGAGAAGAAGCTCACGTAAAAGACAGTGTGAGTGTGAGTGTGAGTGCCAGTGAAGGAGTATTTTGTGACATTCACACTATATCAAAACCTTCCTTTCACTGACACTGACACTCACACTCACACTATCTTTTTCAGGACAAGGACCGCGTTCATGCCCCCGAAGCCGAAGGAATGGGTCATCATGACGCGCAACGGGGCCTGTCTTGCCTCCCTTGACACGTTGACGGTACATGCCGGATCAGGTTCGGACAGGTTCAAGGTGGGTGGGATGATGCCTTCCCGGAGGCTCCTGAGTGCGCAGGCGATCTCGAAGGCCCCCGATGCGGCAAGCATGTGGCCGGTCATCGACTTGACGGCGCTCAGGGGGATGTCCGCTCTGTCCCTGAAGACCCTCCTGATCGCCGATGCCTCCACCTTGTCGCCGATCGATGTTGACGTGCTGTGCGCGCTGATCGCATCGATGTCAGCAGCCGTGATGCCCGCATCGTCTATGGCCTGCTCCATCGCGCGGACCTGTCCCTGCAGGTCGGGAGAGGTGATGTGAAAGGCGTCGGTCGTGTTGCTGTATCCGATGACTTCTCCATAAACGGGGGCGTTTCTCGACAATGCGGATTCCAGGTCTTCAATCACGAGAACGGCCGCGCCTTCGGACAGCACAAAGCCGTCCCTGTTTTTATCGAAGGGCCTGCTTGCCCCGGGGCCCTCGATCTTTGACAGGGCGCCTGCACATCCGTACCCCTCGATGCTGATCCTGCAGAGAGGCGCCTCCGTTCCCCCGGCGATCACGATCCGGGCGCACCCGTGTCTGACAAGGCGACATGCCTCTCCGACGGCGATGGAGCCGGAGGCGCAGGCATTCGAGATGCCAAGGCAGGCGCCCCTGATCCCGAGCTTCTGTGCGACCACGGACGCCGCCATGCCGATGGTGGACGACGGCATGACGTAGGGTGAAAGTCGCGAGGGAGAGCCGGAATACAACTTCTTCGATTCCCTCTCGATCGTCATGATGCCGCCGCGGCTCGACCCGATGACGACTCCTGAAGACAGCGGAATGATATTCGTGGGCTGCCGTCCGGGGATGAGCAGCCGTGCATCCTCCGCTGCCATGGTGGCAGCGGCAACGGCGTACTGTATGAAAGGATCGTAGCGCAGCATCTCCTTCCGGGTCAGGAAGGCGGAAGGGTCAAAATCCGTCACTTCACCGGCATATCGCCAGGGGAGCCCCGAGGCGTCGAACCTCGTGATCCGTCCGATGCCGGACACACCTCTCCTGACCATGTCCCACGATAACGCGAAGGTGCCGGCAAGAGGGGTGACCGCCCCGATGCCCGTTACGACGACTCTTTTCATATCCATCCTGAGACAGTGTGAGTGACAGTGACAGTGACAGTGTGAGTGTCAGTGCCGGTGACAAGAAGCATATTTTATCGTACCATAGCCGCATGCTGAAGATGCCTTATCTTTTTTTCGTTGTCCATTTATGGTAAAGTTGTTATATAAAAACAAATTGCTTTTTTATAGTCAATAATTGCTGTCTATAACAATCAGGACCGCGCATACCCCTGGTTCCCGGGGTGGTTAGAAATCTTTTTTTGCAAAGAGCGATATGAAGAGGACATTGAAAGAACGCAGGGAAAAGCTGGGATTCTCGCTCCATGAGATCGCGCTGAAGACGAGGATCAGGGTCTCTTTTTTGAAGGCGATTGAGGAGGGGATGTATGACGAACTCCCCGGTGACGTCTATGCCCGCGGGTATATCAAGGACTACGCCAGGTTCCTCGGCGTCCCCCCGGAAGCAGGAAATCGCTTCCTACGAAGAGCATCTCGCAAACAAAAAGATCGTGCCGGCGGAGGAGGAAAAAAAGGTCCAGCCTCAGGCCGACCGGGTAAGGAGCGTGAGGATGCCCGCAATCAGCTTCCCCCGGAGGCTCATGTGGGTCATGCCGGCGATTCTGGTCCTCCTCGTGGCGGTTGCGCTCGTGCAGTACAGGTACGGCGGAAACGCGGGCGTCCCCCGGAAGGCTTCCCCGGAGGCCCCTGTCAGCGCTCCCGTCAAGACTGACGAGAGCGTCGCTCAGCAGGGCGGCGAACAGGCCCCTTTGAAGCCGTCGCCGGAAGGCCCCGTCGCATCGGAGCGGGAAACCCGCAAGGATGGCCACAACCTCGATATCGTCGCGACCGATGCCGTCTGGCTCCAGGTCGTGATCGACAATGCCGACAAGAGGGAAATGCAGTTGCAGCCCGGTGAGCGGGTGTCCCTTTCCGCAAGAGAATCATTTGCGCTCAAGATCGGAAACGCCGGCGGCGTGAAACTGAAATTCGACGGCAGGGATTTCGAAAACCTGGGACAAAAAGGCCAGGTCATCAGGCTCCATCTTCCCGAAGCTGTCCCGCAGGGCATCACGACAGGACAGAACAGGTCCATTATCACGCCTGCCGAGGCCTCTTCTCAAACGATGCTGCGACAGCAGTAAGCCCCATGAAATTCGGCACCGTCGGTGACCATCTCAATGCCAGGACGGTCACTATATTCGCCATTCAGTTCCTCCTCGTCATGACCGTCCTCGGTTACCGCGCCTGGACGGACACGAGCATCGAGTGTGTCCGCTGCCACGGGGACCGCCAGAAGATGGAGAAATACGGGTTCCCGGCCATGTATATGACGAGGGAGATGGTGGAGCGGGAATCGGGTCATCCCAATGTGCAGTGCCGTGATTGCCATCTCGGCGACGGCAGGGCGAGGTCACCGGAAAAGGCCCACAAGGGCATGCTCGCCGTCCTCATTATCGACAATAACGGCGCCGTTCTGAAGAGGAAAGACGTCCATCGTCGCGACCTCGTGCCGGAAGGTGAGGACAGGATCCGGGAGATGCTCCCGCAGGTTGCCGGGAACGGCGGACTAACCCCTCATCCCGATGTGCGGAATGTCCTGTGGCATGACAGGGACCCGGTCACGCTGAACTTCGATCCGGCCATCGCTGCGAAAACGTGCGGCAAACCGGACTGCCATCCGGAGGAGCTCAAACAATTCAGGACGACGGTCATGGGGGCCAATTTCCGGCAGAGGACCATGGTGACATGGCTGAAGCCTTACGGCCCTCAGAATTGAGGGCCCTCCTTCGCGGATCTGCCTCCGGCGGAGGCACTCACGGGAGCCGGCTTCTCATCTAAGAATACCGAAGAGATCAGGAAGGAAATCGCCGTCCCCTTTTCGCAGGAACAGGCCGAGGCGAAACAACGCTTCTGCAACGTCTGCCACACGGGCTGCCTCGATTGCCACTACGCGCCGGACCGTGAAAAGGGTGTACACCATTTCCAGAACAGGCCGCGCTCCGAGACCTGCGGCGGCTATGGAAGGGGCACGAGCATCTGCCATCCCGGCGCCATGCAGAGCAGGCGCGGAGAGACCTACATCGGGGGGGACTACTCGATCCCGACGGGTATGGAACCCGACGTGCATTACAAAAAGGACATCCACTGCGCCGACTGCCATAGCACCGGTGTGCGGGGCATGGGAGACATGCAGCGCAAGGCCCACTGCCAGGACTGCCATATCGAGATCGAAGAGGCCCATGCCGCAAGCATCCACCGCAACCTCGACTGCTCCACCTGCCATATCAACGAACTGAGGGGCTACCAGGTCGTGATCTGGGGACCGGGCGAGGTGGCGGGCAAGGCAAATCCCTTCAAGAAGTATTCCCTCTATTACGGCATCCAGAAGCCCCCCATCCTCATGAAGGACCAGAAGGGGCGGTGGATGGCGGTGAAGGTCTTCCCGCACAGCGTCGGAAACATGGCGAACGATGTGGGACCGTCGGGAAAAGTGCAGTTCCGCTGGCCCGGCGGGGAGACGCGCGATCCCTATTACATCGTCGGGACCTTTTCCGCCCCCTCCAACAACAAACACCTCCTCTGGCTCGAGATTCAGCAGGCTTCACATCCCTACGGCAAGGGGAGGAGCTGCGGGAGCTGTCACGGTGACAGGCAGGTGACGACATCGCGGTGGGAGTATATGGACGACCAGGGGGCGGCGGCGCCCTTCGCAGGCGGATACAGGATCGTCGCGGACAAGGACGGACTGCGCGTTGTCGATCTGCGCAGCACCTCGGAGATCAAACCGGCGCCGGGGTATAAACCGGAGGACTTCGCCGCGTGGCTCTATTTCAGGGACAAGTGGAGCATGCCCGGTGACTTCTCGATCAGCACTGAGAAGGAGAAATATGCGCGGTACCTGTCCCTGTCGAAGAAGATGGAGGTGGAGCTGAGAGAGATGGAAAAACGTGTCGGAAAGGATGACAAGAGGGCGCAGAAGAGATTCAAAGAGCTGAGGGGAGTGGTGCGTCACAACGAGGACAAGGCCCCCGACGCGATCGGCGCGTTCAGGGAGAAGGCGGGACGATGACCAGGGAATCGATCATTGAGTATTTCCGGTCCAAAGTGACAAAGCCTCTCAGCTTCCACGAGATCGTCTACCTGATGCACCTCACGCCTCCCGAAAGGCGGCAGCTCAAGAGGTTCCTCAGGGATCTCGTCAGTGACGGGAAGATCGTCAGGACCCGAAAGGGTCTCTACGGGCCGCCTGAGGAGATGAGCCTCGTGACGGGATATTTCGATGCTCATCGCGAGGGATACGGCTTCGTCGTCACCGGGAAGGCCGGGGAGCGTGACCTCTTCATTCCTGCCCGCTCCGTCTCCGGCGCCATGAACAACGACCGGGTGGTGGCGAGGATCGAGGACCGGCGACGGGGTGAGGGCAGGATCATCAGGGTCCTCGAAAGGGCTGCTTCCCGCATCGTCGGCACCGTCGACCACGGCAGGTCAGGCTGGTTCGTCGTGCCGAAAGGCGCTTCGGCGAACTTTGACGTCGCAGTCTCCCCGAAGGACAGGGCCGGCGCGAAACAAGGCGACCGGGTCGTCGCTGAGATCATCGAGTTCCCGACGGACAAGAGGATCCCCACGGGCAGGATCGTGAAAGTTCTCGGCGCCCCGGCTTCTCTCCGGGACGAGATCGAGGCGATCATCGAAGAGTTTCATCTGCCCAGAAGATTTCCGCACGACGCACTGGATAAGGCGAAGGGACTGGATGCAGCGGCTCCCGCCGGCAGGGCGGGGCGGAGAAGAGACCTGCGGAGGCTCCCGACCGTCACTATCGACGGGGAAAGGGCGAGGGATTTCGACGACGCCGTCTCGATCGCCCGGCGCAAAGGCGGGTACCGCCTCTGGGTGCATGTCGCCGACGTGGGGCACTATGTGGGATGGAACACGCCGATCGATGCCGAGGCGCGGAAAAGGGGAACAAGCGTCTATTTTCCGGACCGTGTCATCCCCATGCTGCCGAAGCAGCTCTCCGAGGACCTCTGCAGCCTCGTTCCGCAGGAAGACAGACCCGCCGTCACCGTCGAGATGGATTTTGACGGAGAAGGCGAGCAGATCGCGTCAAAGGTCTATCCCAGCCTCATCAGGAGCGACGAGCGCATGACCTACACGTCGGTCAGAAAGATCCTCATCGACAGAGACACCGCCGAGAGGAGGAAATACGAACACCTCCTGGGCGGGTTCGAAACGATGGGGGAACTCTGCTCCATCCTCAAGGAGCGCAGGCTCCGCCGGGGCAGCCTCGATTTCGATCTCCCCGAGCCGGATATCCTGCTCGACATTCAGGGAAATCCCGAGGCGGTCATGTCGGCGGAGAGGAATTTCGCCCACATGATCATCGAGGAGTTCATGATCGCCGCAAACGAGACCGTCGCAACGTATCTCACAAACCGGGACATCCCCTTGCTGTACCGGATCCATGAGCCCCCCGACGCGGACAAGCTCATGGCGGTCCAGGGGGCGCTGGGCACTCTCAACATCTCCAGGAACCGGCGACAGGTGAGGGCTGCGGATATACCCAGCCTGCTGAAGGAGATCCGGGGCCTTCCCGGTGAGGACGTGTTCAATCACATGATCCTCCGATGTCTGAAGCAGGCCCGCTATGCCCCTGCCAATGCCGGCCATTTCGGGCTCGCCTCGGCCTGCTACACCCATTTCACCTCACCGATCAGGAGGTACCCCGATCTCGTCGTGCACAGGATCCTGAAAGAATTCATGAGGGGCGGGAAGACAGGTGACGCGAGGAAGCAGGAACTGGCATCAGCGCTTCCCGACATCGCCTTCCACTCGTCGATGATGGAACGCCGCGCCGATGCAGCCGAGCGCGCCGTCGTCGATGTCACAAAGGCCTGGTTCATGAAGGACCGGGTCGGTGAGGACTTCGGGGCCTCAGTCATCTCCGTCAACCCCTATGGTTTGAGGGTGCGTCTCAGGGATTTCTTCGTCGAGGCGTTCCTCCATCTCTCTTCCATGACCGACGATTTTTACCGGTACGACGAGAAGACGATGAGTCTCCGGGGGACGCACAGGAAAAGGGTCTTCACCATCGGCGGGGAATTGCGTGTGAGGATCGACAGGGTCGACATCGAGGAGCGCACCGTTTTGGCGGGGCTGTGCCCCGAAGGAGGACGTCATGGATCTGTATCTCGTGCAGCACGCTGAAGCGAAAAAGGAGGACGAGGACCCGGCCCGGCCGCTTAGCGACAAGGGCGTCGCCGATATCACCAGGGTGGCACAGGCCGTTCTGCCGCTCCTTCACGGCATCGAAACCGTATTTCACAGCGGCAAGCTGAGGGCACGGCAGACGGCAGAGATCCTGGCCCGCCATGTGGAGCCGGCAGGCGGCATCCGCGAGTCCGACGGCCTCGCCCCTCTCGACGATCCTGCCCTGTGGGCGGAACGGTTAAAAGGCATGGACAGGCCTGTCATCCTGGTCGGTCATATGCCCCATCTCGAAAAGCTTTCCCTTGCCCTGCTGACGGCCGAAAAGGACAGGGCCATGGCGACCTTCACGATGGGAGTCATGCTCTGCCTCCGGAGGGATGACGAGGGAACCTGGACCGTCGGCTGGCGGGTGACGCCCGGCGAGGTGTGACGGGACGGCGCAAATGAAGGCCCTGCTCTGGATCCTCAGCATCGCCTGTGTGGCAGCGGGTATCGCCGGCACTCTTTTGCCCGCGCTCCCCGGGGCGCCCCTCGTCTTCGGAGGCCTCCTGCTTGCCGCATGGATCGACGGATTTCAGAAAGTGGGCCTGCCGACGATCATGGTCCTGGCCGTCCTCACGGGGTTGTCGATAGCAGTGGATTTCATCTCTTCCATGCTCGGGGCACAGCGGGTCGGCGCCAGCCGGACGGCCGTCATCGGCGCTGCAGCCGGGACCGTAATCGGTCTCTTCTTCGGCCTGCCGGGCATCGTCTTTGGTCCATTTATCGGGGCGGTCCTCGGGGAGTACCGGGCGAGGAGGGATCTCGCCGGGGCCGGCAGGGCGGGTTTCGGCACGTGGCTTGGTTTCATCTTCGGCGCTGTCACGAAGCTCGTCCTTGCCTTCGTGATGGTGGGAATATTCGTCGCGGCCTACATTATCTGATAGTGGCAGCCTCTTGCAGACATTAATCCAAGGCAGATTGAATCATAGCCTCCGTTCCCGACAAACCTCCCTGGCTCAAAGTCCTCTGTTGTGCCGGCCGAAAGCAGCCTGACGTTCCGGTTCCGCGGCGGCGGTAAGCCGCCGCTGAACCGGTCGTTAGCCGACCCGTTTTTCGTCGCCCTGTCAGAAGCCCTCGAAGACGTCTATGCTGCGATCAGGCGAGGTCGAAACGGTCAAGGTTCATGACTTTGTTCCACACCGCGACAAAGTCGTGCAGGAACTTTTCCTGGGAGTCCTCACATCCGTAGACTTCCGCCAAGGCCCGCAGTTGGGAGTTCGAACCGAAGATGAGGTCGACACGGGTGCCGGTCCACTTGAGTTCGCCCGTTGCGCGATCACGACCTTCGAACACGTCGCTGTCTTCCAAGGTTGCCTTCCACGTTGTGCTCATGTCGAGCAGATTCACGAAGAAGTCATTGGTGAGCGCCTCAGGCCGCTTGGTGAAGACGCCATGCCGGGACTGTCCGAAGTTGGCATTCAGGACGCGCATACCGCCAACGAGCACCGTCATCTCAGGAGCGGTCAGCGTCAGCAACTGCGCCCGATCAACCAGCAGTTCCTCTGCCGATACGGCATATTTGGCTTTAAGGTAGTTACGGAACCCGTCTGCAGCCGGGTTGAGTACGGCGAATGATTTCACGTCGGTTTGCTCCTGCGAAGCATCCGTGCGTCCCGGCATGAAGGGAACGGTCACATCGTGGCCGGCGTTCTTCGCAGCCTGTTCGACACCTGCGCATCCGCCCAGGACAATCAGGTCGGCGAGCGAAACCATCTTCCCGCCTGACTGAGCGCTGTGAAACGCCTTTTGGATTCCCTCAAGGGTCTGCAGCACGGTCTTCAGTTGGTCAGGCTGGTTGACTTCCCAATCCTTTTGCGGGGCAAGACGAATGCGCGCCCCGTTCGCACCGCCGCGCTTATCGGAACCGCGGTACGTGGATGCCGACGCCCAGGCGGTCGAGACCAGTTGGGAGATCGACAGGCCCGAAGCAAGAATCTTGGCCTTGAGGTCTGCGCTGTCCTTCTCGTCGATCAGTTTATGATTGACTGCGGGCACCGGGTCTTGCCAGATCAGTTCCTCCGCCGGGACCTCCGGACCGAGATAGCGCGAACGCGGGCCCATGTCGCGGTGGGTCAGTTTGAACCACGCCCGGGCGAAGGAATCCGCAAATTCCTCAGGGTTCTGCAGGTAACGCCGCGCGATCGGCTCGTAGATCGGGTCGTAGCGCAACGAGAGGTCCGCCGTGGTCATCATCGGCCGGTGCTTCTTCGACGGGTCGTGCGCGTCAACCACCATGTCCTCTTCGGCTACGTCCTTGGCCAACCACTGATGCGCGCCGGCCGGGCTCTTGACCAGTTCCCACTCGTATTTGAATATTACCTTTAAATAGCCCATGTCCCATGTGGTCGGGTTCGGCTTCCAGGCGCCCTCGATGCCGCTGCTGATCGTATCGCCGCCTTTTCCGCTGCCGAAGCCGCTCTTCCAGCCGAGACCCTGCTCTTCGATGGGGGCGGCTTCAGGTGCAGCGCCCACATGCGACGCAGGGGCGGCGCCGTGACTCTTGCCGAACGTGTGCCCGCCCGCAACGAGCGCAACGGTCTCTTCATCGTTCATCGCCATGCGCCCGAAGGTCTGGCGAACATCACGGCCCGAGGCAACCGGATCCGGGTTGGCGTTCGGCCCTTCCGGGTTCACGTAAATCAGGCCCATCTGCACGGCGGCGAGGGGATTCTCGAGCTCCCGGTCGCCGGAGTAACGCTTGTCGCCGAGCCAGGTATCCTCGCTGCCCCAGTAGATGTCCTCTTCCGGCTCCCAGACGTCCTCGCGCCCGCCGCCGAAGCCGAACGTCTTAAAGCCCATCGACTCCAGAGCGCAGTTGCCGGCGAGGATCATCAGATCGGCCCAGGAGATTTTCCTGCCGTATTTCTGCTTGATCGGCCAAAGCAAACGGCGCGCCTTGTCGAGGTTCACATTGTCCGGCCAGCTGTTGAGAGGCGCAAGGCGTTGAGAGCCGGACCCAGCCCCGCCGCGGCCGTCGCCTATGCGGTAGGTGCCTGCGCTGTGCCACGCCATCCGGATGAAGAGCCCCCCGTAGTGACCCCAGTCAGCAGGCCACCAGTCCTGCGAGTCGGTCATCAGCGCGTAGAGGTCCTTCTTCACGGCAGCAAGGTCGAGATTCTTGAATTCTTCAGCATAGTCAAAATCCTCGCCCATCGGATTGGACTTGGAGGAATGCTGGTGCAGGATATGAAGGTTCAACTGGTTCGGCCACCAATCGCGGTTCGACGTGCCACCGCCGGCAGTGGATCCCATTACCGGGTTTTTCCTGTCATTTTTCATAAAGTTTCCTCCTTTCGCTTTGTGAAAATATCAGCCTTTTCTGCACTTGCTGCAGAGACCCTCAAGCACTACCTTTTTACTTATCACCGTAAACTGTTTGTTGAGTTCTTCAGGGACCGTTATGTTGTCATACTCTTTGTTGTGAAAGTCTGTTATGCTGCCGCACTGAATACATCTGAAATGATGATGAATATCCACATCAGGATCATATCGCTTTGCCTGCCCGTACCCCTCAACTACATTTGTAATACCAATTGTCGAGAATGTCAGGAGAGTTCTGTTGACCGTATCGAATGAAATATTCGGTATCTTCTTGACGATTCTCTTATAAATGTCATCAGCAGTAGGGTGATCCTTTGCTTTCAGAAGTTCCTGATAAATGATGGTTCGCTGAGGAGTTATTTTCAGCCCGTGCTTCCTGGATCGCTGATAAAACATTTCTATTTTTTTATTTTGCTGTAATTTCGATTCCATATTGTAAACTATATAGTAATAATTCTTAATTGTCAATATTTATTTTTGACTGTCCCCTTCCAAACCGTTGAATGTTATATCTTATCGTTGCAATACACCCCCGGGAAAGGCGGGGCGTATGCGCCGAAACCCTTGCTGCGGCGACACCTTTGCCCTCCCATGAAGACGTTTTCAGGCAAAGGGCTGAAAAAGGTGACCCTTTTACGGACACTCACACTTTTCTTGGAACAGTCCTGCTGTACTTCAGGTACAGGTCTTCCACCTTCGTTCTCGCCCATGGGGTCTTCCGTAAGAACTGCAGGCTGGACTTGATGCTCGGGTCATTGGTAAAGCATCGTATCTTGATGATCTGCCCCAATTTCTCCCACCCATGATGCTCCACCAGACGGTTAAGCATCATTTCCAGCGTCACACCATGAAGAGGATCTTTATGGTGATGGGTGCTCATGTCCATCCGTCTTTTGTGCGTATGCTTTCCGGTTCGCCGGCGCCTTTCCCTGGTCCAAAGCATCGAGGAATTCCTGAACAGGTGCGGGATCGTATTTCCGCATCAACGAGCCGATATACTGCATCTGCCGGGCAAAAGGGCCGTGTTTCTTTATGGTCTTCGCCGCCTTCACGGCATTTAGAATATCTTCGGTCAAACCAATCTGTTTGAGCTGCTCATCCGACAACTTCACCAGTCGTTCACCCAGGGCCTGCAGGGACAGCGCCGCTTTTTTCTTCTGAGTTCTGCTCAAGCGCACCAGATGCTCTCCTTGCTCCTGCCCGGCTTTCGCTGTATTCTTTAGGTCTTTTTTGCGCACCAGTCCCATATATCCACCGTCTTATCAGATCAATTTATGCGAATTCTTTCACAACGGAACCCAGTAGTGTCCGGTAAAAATTAAGAGGGTATGGCCTGAAACCCCAACTTGTTGGATAATAGAAGGCGACCAAACCTTTTACCAGCAAGGAGGAACAGGCCATGAACAAAGTATACACGATCTTTTCGGAACTATTGAAGCTTGTCCCGAGATATCGTTTTGACAAAGCAGTTGACGCCCACGGAGCGGAGCGATACGTGAAGACGTTCAACGCATGGAGCCACTTTACCGCCATGCTATATTCACAGATAACCGGCAAGGATAGCCTGCGCGACATCGAAACAGGACTGCAGGCGCAGTCGGCCCGCTGGTATCACTTGGGATTCTCCGGTGTTCGGCGAAGCACACTGGCTGATGCCAATGCCAAGAGAGACTATCGGGTCTTTGAGGACACGTTCTACCGGTTGCTGGATCGGTGCCGTGACCTGACGCCGAAGCATCGCTTTCGGTTCAAGAACCCTCTGTATACGATTGACGCAACGACAGTTGACCTGTGCCTTTCTCTGTATCCCTGGGCCAAATTCAGAACGACCAAGGGTGCCATAAAAATGCATTGTCTGTATGACCATTCGGGAGCACTCCCGACATTTCTGACAGTCACCGACGGCAAGAAACACGATGTGCGTGTGGTCAAAGAGTCTGATTTCCCGCTGACTCCGGACAGCATCGTTTCGATCGACAAGGCATATATTGACTACACGTGGTTGTATTCCTTGCAGAAACAGAGGGTGTGGTTTGTCACCAGAGCCAAACGCAACATTGATTGTACCGTTGTCGGACAGCATCCGGTCAGTGCAAAAGCAGTGCTGAGCGACGAACAGATCATGTTGCAGGGCCCCCGGAGCAAGACACTTTATCCAGAGGTTCTCCGGCTCATCAGGTATTACGATGCAGAACGGAAGAAGACCTTGGTGTTTCTGACGAACAACTTCAAGCTGGCCGCGACGACGATCGCCCAGATCTACAAGTCACGCTGGCAGATAGAGTTGTTTTTCAAGTGGATCAAACAGAACCTGAAGATCAAGTCGTTTCTGGGTACCAGCAAGAACGCCGTGCTGACACAGGTCTGGGTAGCCATGTGCTATTATCTGCTGCTCAGCTACATCAAATATCAAACAAAATACGGAAGTTCTCTGCTGCAGTTGTGCCGTGTGGTCCGTGAAACGCTCTTTGAGCGGAGGAGCCTGATCGACATTCTGACGCTCAAGCCCGATAAGTTGCTCGCCATGAAGGATCAGAGCGCTCAGGGATCGTTATTTTAACCGGACAGTACTGGGAATAGTGATAAAATAAGTCATGCACTTCAAGATAACTGGTCAAATCAGGAACATCGAAACGATTGCTTCTGGTCATGGCATCAAGAATCTGAAACGACTGAATAGAACATATGGCAATGCAAATTGGCGAAAACTGAAGGGAATATGTCGCGTGAAGCTCAGCGATGGAGCAGTGATGAACGCTGAAGTTCATTGGTACGAAGGGCACGGCATAGGAAAAAAAGAAATCAAAATCAAAAGATATCTCTAACGGAGCAATTGATTATGAAAAGACACTTTATGATCTGCGTTAACAATCGGGGGTACGAGGCATCACTTGAGGTCCGAAAAATATACGAAGTACTATCGGACAAAATAGCAGCACAACATCATCAACTAAGGGTGGTAGATGAATCGGGAGAAGATTATTTGTACCCAGAAGATTATTTCTCACCCGTCCGCCTGCCTTCCGAAACTAAAGAAAAATTAGAATTAACGGCAGCATAACGAGTCGCTGCGAGGGATCGGCGCGATGCTCATGCCTCCCCATCAGGATCAAGGGAACGCTCTTCCCTGACGTGCCGGGCATCAGTTCCTCCGTCCGGATTCTTCGCTGTCCCTGAGCTCATGGAATCGCCTCCCTCATGTCCACGTGCGGGCCTTCCTTCCGGGTTACCGGAAGTACTATGCCGTCTGCTGACTTCTGCGTGCTGACCGGATATGTTTCCTACAGCCGCCGCATTTACCCTATCCCCTGAACCTGCGGGCTTCGTTGTGTTGTGCCAACTCGCCCGGGGACTGCGCCTTGTATGCGGTTTCTGTTCCGCGGATCAGGTCCGGGGCAGGCTCTTGCCTTCGGCCCGAACTTGTGATAGCATCCATTAGTATGAATACTCTCAGGTTCTCGTACAGTGAACGTTCACCCCATAACCTCACGCCCATGCCGGGCGTACACGACGCCTTACCCGGTGCAACAACAAAATAGATGCCAATAGAATCGTAATGGTAATATAATAGGCATTGAGATGAGTTCGGACGTATATACATTTACTGACTACTTCGAAAAAGGAGGTCTTGAGGAAACGGCCGTATTTAAAGAAAGAATGGTGTATCCGTATAATTGAAAACCCCTTGCGTATCGAACCTCAGGAGCACAATCGTTTTCGCTTCTGGGGTGCAGTCCCGGAACTTGGGGATCGAGTAGTGCGGGTAGTCACTCTCAGCGACAAGAAGACCATTCACAACGCCTTTCCAGACCGGGGGGTCAAATTATGAAACTGAATTATTACCCGGACACAGACTCTCTCTACATCGACCTTTCTGAAAAACCAAGCGCAGAAAGCCGTGAGATATCTGAGGGAGTTGTTCTGGACTATGATGCAGACGGAAATCTGGTAGGCATCGATATTGACAACGCCAGCAAGAAGGTCCAGCTTAGAGAATTGAGTCTGAAGAAGTTGCCAGCAGACATTTACTCAGCAGCATAATCGGGTAGGGGACGGTAGCTAACCGTCCCTCCCCACACCACCCATCGTACGGGTCCGTACCGGGCGGTTCGCGGAAATCATCGGGCCGTAGCCGGATATCGAATCCAAATCTGCAATGAGCACAACTGTTCTCGCTGAGACCAGATCGAGGGAAAGCATTCCCTGACGCGCCGGGGATCGGCTCCTCCTGTCGGACTCACCGCCGTCTGAGAGCTCATACAAGCGTCATCCTCATGCCCACGTTCGGGCCTTCCTTCCGCTGGTGACGATGAGAAGCACTCGGAAACCGAAAACCGCTTCTATGCTCTCGGACAGACAGACTCTCGGAGGCTCTTGTTCTTGGTCTTTACGGTGCGCAAGGACAAATTGAGGGTTATATCCGCGAGAGACATGAATGAGAAAGAAAGGAGGGCGTACCAAACCCATGAAGACGATTCCCCAGTTTAAGAGCGAAGAAGAAGAGAGGGATTTCTGGAAGACTCATGATTCCACGGAGTATGTAAACTGGAAGAAGGCAGAAAGGATCACCTTGGCCAAGCTGAAGCCCTCCGTAAAGACGATTTCCCTGCGTCTTCCAGAGGCCATGCTTGAGGAGTTGAAATTGCTGGCCAACAAGCGCGATGTGCCCTACCAGTCTCTGGTTAAGGTCTTCTTATCCGACAGGATCGAACAAGAACTCACGGCAAAAAGGCATATCAAGTCGTTGCACCGGATCGCCAAAAAAGCTGGCTCCCGGTGATGCCCGACGTTACGCATACGTACAGTAATTGCCCGAGCGGCAGTTGGTATGATATTATGTCATACTGTCGTCAGGAGGGAGAGCGGATGGCCAAAGAAAAAATAGCGATTACACTGGATAAGGAGTTCATTGGCGAATTAGATGGGCTGGTGAAGAGACATGTGTATCAGAGTCGTAGTCAGGTTATACAGGAAGCAGTGAGTGAAAAGCTGTTGCGATTGAAACGAAGCCGGCTGGCCATCGAATGCGCCAAGCTCGACCGCGTAGCTGAGAAAGCAATGGCCGAGGAAGGACTAAGTGAGGATGTGGCCCAATGGCCCGAATACTGAGAGGAGAGATTCGATGGGCAGACTTGAACCCCACGCGAGGTCGCGAGCAGGCCGGACTTCGTCCTGTCGTGATTCTGAGTCACGACATTTTTAACGAGCGTTCCGGAACTGTCATAGCCGTCGCTATCACAAGTCAGCCCCCAAAAGCGGGGTTCCCTTTAACGCTCGAACTGAAAGCCGGCAATCTGCCAAAACAGTCATGGGTCAAGATTAGTCAGATCAGAACGCTCTCAGTAGAGAGAATCGGAAAGCTCGTGGCCAAGGCTTCTCAGGAGGAAATGATTCAGGTGGTCGAAGGTCTAAACGAGATTATTGCGTAACCACTCCACGCAGCCGACCTCGTAAACTCGGCGGCTGATTTCATTGTCCGGTTTCCCAGTATACGGAACTATTATTGACCCAATGCTCTCTCGAAATCGGTTTATTTAATATTTGCCGATATCCCCAATTGGGGGATTCTATTATAAGAGACAACGGATAACATGAGACGATTTGCTGGCGTTTCAAGTCTTAAAAAGGAGAGTGGCTATGGATTATTTTCAAATGACTGCCCCCTGTGGGGCCTTGACTGCCTCAATTGTCATTTCTTTTTGGCCCCTGAAGACAAGGAAGCAATGAGCACCGTTAAGACACTTTCTGAGAAGTTCAACATTCCTGTTGCACTAATGCTCTGCAATGGATGTCGTAAACACAATGGCCAAATCCCCATACAAAAACAAATTTTCGGTGACGCACATCGTTGTGCGGCCTATGAGTGTTCCCAAAGCAAGGGTCTGAAGTTTTGTGGGGCATGCGACCAGTTTCCTTGCGACAACCTGCACCCCTATGCCGACAAAGCCAGCGACCTACCACACAACATTAAAATCTTCAATCTGTGCTTGATTAATAAAATGGGTTTGGAAAAATGGGCCGAGTCCAAGGCATCTGAAGTTCGTAAAGTCTTATTTACGAAACCTTGGACTTTGACCTAATCAAAGGTTCCGTTCAGTACTGTCCGGTTAAAATAACGATCCCTGAGCGCTCTGATCCTTCATGGCGAGCAACTTATCGGGCTTGAGCGTCAGAATGTCGATCAGGCTCCTCCGCTCAAAGAGCGTTTCACGGACCACACGGCACAACTGCAGCAGAGAACTTCCGTATTTTGTTTGATATTTGATGTAGCTGAGCAGCAGATAATAGCACATGGCTACCCAGACCTGTGTCAGCACGGCGTTCTTGCTGGTACCCAGAAACGACTTGATCTTCAGGTTCTGTTTGATCCACTTGAAAAACAACTCTATCTGCCAGCGTGACTTGTAGATCTGGGCGATCGTCGTCGCGGCCAGCTTGAAGTTGTTCGTCAGAAACACCAAGGTCTTCTTCCGTTCTGCATCGTAATACCTGATGAGCCGGAGAACCTCTGGATAAAGTGTCTTGCTCCGGGGGCCCTGCAACATGATCTGTTCGTCGCTCAGCACTGCTTTTGCACTGACCGGATGCTGTCCGACAACGGTACAATCAATGTTGCGTTTGGCTCTGGTGACAAACCACACCCTCTGTTTCTGCAAGGAATACAACCACGTGTAGTCAATATATGCCTTGTCGATCGAAACGATGCTGTCCGGAGTCAGCGGGAAATCAGACTCTTTGACCACACGCACATCGTGTTTCTTGCCGTCGGTGACTGTCAGAAATGTCGGGAGTGCTCCCGAATGGTCATACAGACAATGCATTTTTATGGCACCCTTGGTCGTTCTGAATTTGGCCCAGGGATACAGAGAAAGGCACAGGTCAACTGTCGTTGCGTCAATCGTATACAGAGGGTTCTTGAACCGAAAGCGATGCTTCGGCGTCAGGTCACGGCACCGATCCAGCAACCGGTAGAACGTGTCCTCAAAGACCCGATAGTCTCTCTTGGCATTGGCATCAGCCAGTGTGCTTCGCCGAACACCGGAGAATCCCAAGTGATACCAGCGGGCCGACTGCGCCTGCAGTCCTGTTTCGATGTCGCGCAGGCTATCCTTGCCGGTTATCTGTGAATATAGCATGGCGGTAAAGTGGCTCCATGCGTTGAACGTCTTCACGTATCGCTCCGCTCCGTGGGCGTCAACTGCTTTGTCAAAACGATATCTCGGGACAAGCTTCAATAGTTCCGAAAAGATCGTGTATACTTTGTTCATGGCCTGTTCCTCCTTGCTGGTAAAAGGTTTGGTCGCCTTCTATTATCCAACAAGTTGGGGTTTCAGGCCATACCCTCTTAATTTTTACCGGACACTACTGCACTCCTCCATTTACTTCACGCGAATAACGCTCCGGTTCAGCGGCGGCGCGTCAGTGCCGTCCTTTCCATGCTGTTTGTTACCTGGCAACTTTTCTGGTCTATTTGACTAACTCGATCTCGCCTGGCCGCCACGTCTTGTCGAACCAAGGCTGCAGCGGGCCATAGAGCCGCAGCAGCGTATTCCAGCCCTTGCCGGGGACGGTTTGCACCCAGTTGCTTTCCTTGCCCTTCGGCGGCTTCGGCCCGAAGTAGACATCAACCGAACTGTCCGGATTGACCATCAGTCCTTTGGTCTGGCTGCTGACTGCTGGCCAGTGCTGGTCGGTCTGGAGCATCGAACGAGTCTGGTTGTCGTAGAGGATCACTGACCAGAAGTTGGCAACCGGGATATTGGGCGGCAAGCGGAGCTTGTAATTCTTGCCTCCATCGAGCGGCTTGCCTTTGGAGTCGACGAATGCCGCCATATATTGCGACCCTTCGCCTACCATCTTGGAATCCATGGCCGGCGTAACACCGGTCGCATAGAAGAAGAACCCCGCGTATCCATCCAGATGGCGCGCGCCGTTTTCCTCGAACTTGTAGCCGCCAATGAATCCCATACGCCATGCGCTCTTCGTGTCGGGATAATAGTAGCCCTCGGGCGAGCGCCAGCGGTACATGACGGCGCGAGCCGTTGCATCGCCCACCAGTGCCGCCTCGGTGAGGATTTTCTTCATCCGCGCATCAGGATTGAAGGGTTTGCCCTTCTGGATGCCGATGGATGCCCAGAGGCCAAGCGTGGTGGGGTCGACCGACTCCGTCGGCTCCTCCTGAACCACCTGATTGAGATACTCCCAGAATGGATATTCAGCCGGGCCAACCGAATTGAAATCCCGTCCGGAGACGTTGACGAAATTCAGTTTCGGCGGATTGGCCGCCTGTGACAGCGGGTAGATCTTCGTGAATTGTTTGACCCGGTCCACACCCGGCTTTGGATCGCCGTTCTCCAGGAAGGTGCGCCAGGCAATCCAGTTGCTGTACGTCGCCGACCGCACCACGAAGTAACCCTGCGGAACATCGCCCTTGTAGCCGGGCGGGAGGATCAGGTATTTGCCGCCCTCTCCCTTGTCCGGCCCCACCATGCCGATATCGGTGACGAAAGTGATACCACATGTCGTCGAGCAACCCGAGCACCTTGGGTGGAACCTCGACGACCAGCGGACCATTTTTCAAGTCCAGCCAGAACCAGGTGTACGGCGTATTGTTGTTCGGGGTCAGGAAGAGCGAGCGGGCATTCATCATCGTCTCGAAGATCGGCACGGTGGTGTTGGCCGGCCCCACTTCGAGGATGCCTTTGCGGTTCGCCAGTTGGTTCACCGGCGCCAGACCGAGCATGTAGCCCTGCACGGCACGCTGGAAATCGAGATTGTCGTAGAGCTTTTCGACTGAGGCATCGTCAGGAAAACCGTCGAAGAACTTCAGCGTGCCCAAACGGGTGTTCAATTTGTCCGGCATCGCGATCCCAGCCGGGATTTCAGTCGTCATCTTCATCTTTGGCGGGGTTTTCGCCTGCGCGGTGCCGGTAGCCAGCACGCAAACGAATACACCGGCGAATACTGCCATCATGTGTTTAACGTTCATTCCTGTTTCCTGTTTGAAGCTTGGTGGGTGGACAATTACGTTGTGCCAAGTTTCCGCAATAGTAAACCGCGCCGCCACAGACCATGGCGGAAAATCGATCAACGTTATCCGGCGTCGGTCTTGACGCAGTTGTTATGGATCATTTGATTTGTTCTATCCCAGGTCTTGCAAATCTTTCTGGCGAGATCATTGTCGATTTCGGTATGTCTCGGAATTGATGATCGTTTGTTTTCAGCGGGATTCCACCACCACGAATGACGGCTGCCTTCTCTGATGAATTCACAGCCGCATGACCGCAGATATTTCAGCAGGTCACTGCGTTTCATACTGCTATTTTTTCTTCGGTATATCCCGGACCGACGGCAGCGATAGCCTCCAGTCGGTTAATTTCGAGTGCTTCTTTTAAGGTCTCTCTCAGAGTTTCAATTAATTCCTGTCGTGTTTTTTCCTGACAGTTTACTCCGGGAATTTCCTCAATCCAACCGATCCACCATTCTCCTGCCTGCTTTATTATCGCCGTAAATTCCGTATTCATATCCTTACCTCCGTTATAATCAAATTATAACGTAACGACTGAGCATATTAGTATTCATTCATGCCATAACGCTCAGCATCAGCCGCGCGGGCGGCAGCCCGCGTCGGCCTGCATGCTGTGGTTCGGTGCCCTTATATCAGTCTTTCATCTGTTTTTTTGCCGTTTTAATGAATTTTCCGAAAGCCTTATCCTTCTTCCGTTTGTCAAGGTATGACATCTCATAGAACTCGGATTCCTTCTTGAGCTTGATATAGCTGGAATAGCGACCTTCACTCAATTCGCCACGTTCGACCGCGGCTCGGACAGCACAGCCGGGCTCATGCTCATGGCTGCAATTCGCATATCGACAATGTGGGGAACGTGCGACAAATTCTTCGAAACCCACGTTGACCCCATCGCCGGCACCAACTATGCCCAACTCTCGCATACCAGGCGTATCGATCAACATCGCACCTGGGCTCAGAACAAATCGACTGCCGGCGGGAAGTGGTTGTCCAGTTGCTTTTCCCGTGCCACTAACGGCTTTTTTCTGACAGGAGTTTAAGGGATAAATCCTTCTTTTGAGACTAACCAGTTGATATTCTTGTCAATTTCGCTATCCTCATCGTAAGACCCCACACTATCCACTGAAATGTCCAATAATCAGGCTGCAACACTCATTTTATGCTTGACATGTAAGACCCTACTGAGTATAATTTCACTATGGCTCACTTCCATGTTAAGACGAAGAAGGGAAGACCCTACCTCTACATCCGAGAGATAGCCAGGGTTGAAGGCAAACCCAAGGTGGTTTCTCAGGTCTATGTCGGCTCCCCGGAGCGGGTAGCCAGTCTTGTGACGGGCTTGGGGGACGCAGCGGTGAAGCTCAAGGTGCAAGAGTTCGGAGCCTTGTGGCTGGCCAGCCAGATTGATCGGGATGTGGATCTTGCGGGCATTGTCGATGAGGTGGTCCCCCGAGCTGATCGTGAGCAAGGGCCGTCGGTGGGGGAGTATTTTCTGTATTGCATCTGGAACCGTATGTGCGAGGCCACCAGTAAGAACAGGCTGTCTCAATGGTATGAGCGGACGGCAGTACAGCAGATTCGCCCCGTTGATCTGGGAGAGCTCACAAGCCAGAGGTATTGGGAGAAGTGGGACAGGGTGACTGAAGACGGTCTCGTTCAGATATCCAGGAGGTTCTTTAAACGGATTTGGGCTCTTGAGGCTCCCGATGCCGATTGTCTCCTGTTTGACACGACGAACTACTATACCTTCATGGCGAGCGATACGCCCTCTGACCTTGCTAAAAGAGGCAAGAACAAGGAAGGGCGGCATAACCTGCGGCAGGTCGGCCTGGGGCTTTTAGTGACGCGCGGCTCTCGGCTGCCTTTGTACTACTGCGTCTATCCGGGCAATCTCCATGACAGCCGCCAGTTTGCTGCGGTGATGGATGAGATGTTCGGTGTTGTCTGCGGTTTTGATACGACCAAAGAGCGACTGACCGTGGTGATCGACAAGGGGATGAACTCCGAAGGCAACTTTGCATGGATCGATGAGCATTCCCGGATTCACTTCGTTACGACCTATTCGACGTACTTCGCCCAGGACTTGGCCTCTATGCATTTGGATGAGTTCGAGCCGGCTGATACCAAGAAAAACCGTCTATTAACGGAGGGATAGGAAGACGACCAAATCCTCGTCTATCGTACGAAAGGGGAGTACTGGGGCAAGGAGCGGGCAGTGGTTGTGACGTATAATCCCGTTACCGAGCGGAAACAGACCTACACGTTTGACAGCAAACTGGAAGACATCAGGCAAGAGCTTCTTGCCATGCGGTCACGGGTTCGGGACAGGGCGCCTCATTGGCGCGATCCCGAGATGATCAAAGAGAGATACCTGAGGATCTGCGAGCATCTCCACGTCCCAAGCGATCTGTACGATATCGAGTTGTCACAGAGGGGCGGCACGTTATCCATGAGCTTCCGCAGGAATGTGGTCCGTGTCCAGAGGAAACGGGCTATGTTCGGCAAGAACATCATCATCACCGATAATGTGGATTGGACGACTTCGGAGATAGTGGAGGCCAGTCTCGACCGGTGGCAGGTTGAAAACCGGTTCCGGCTCAGCAAGGATGATGAGTGTGTCGCCATGCGTCCTCTTCGTCACTGGACGGACAGCAAGATACGATGTCACCTCCTTGCCTGTGTGGTTGCGATGACATATCTGCGGCGTATTGAACTCAAACTGAAGGCAGCCGGCGTCGATCGCACCGCGGAAGACGTGATGGAAGATATGCGCCATCTGCATTCCGTGTTGATATTGAGAGACGGCGCAAGGAAGGCTGAGCGCCGTCTTGAGATCCCAACGAAGACCCAAGCCGAAGTCCTATCGGCCTTCGGCGTCTCCATAGACGCCGGTGGGGTCTTACGTCCCTCATCCCGGTAAACCCTTGTCGTTATTGACTCAAAAAGGATTATTGGTGCTTATCTCTTAAACTCCTGTTTGAAAGGCTTCCCGGCCAATGAGGCGGTTGATAAGAGTAGTCTTCCCAACACCCGATGAACCAAGAAGACAGTATGTCCTACCAGGGGAGAGTGTCTGTTGAAACTCATCGAATCCGATACCGGTGATGTTGCTCAGCGCGAGCACTCTCACTTTGGCAACATAGCCTATGATTGAAAGCTTCTGATCCAATTCGTCCCCGGATATCAGATCCGTTTTCGTAATAATGACGATAGGTTCAACATGTCCGTCTGCCACCATAACCAGGTAACGATCCAAGCGATGTGGATTAAAGTCGATATGGCATGACTGAACAATAAAGGCGGTATCTATGTTGGCTGCAATCATCTGATAGTCGATGTTTTCACCCGCGGACTTGCGGCGTAAGAACGTCTTTCGCGGAAACACCCTGTGGATAATGGCTGCCGTGTCATCGTTGTAATAGTATGCTGTCACCCAATCACCAACACAGGGTAGATCCATGGACCTTTCAATCTGATAAGAAAGTTTACCTGTCAGTTCGGCCGGAACTTCCCCAGATTCGTTCTGTATAAGATACGAACTGCGGTCAACTGCGGATATGCGGGCAAAGCTGCAACCCTCCTGGTGGAACGCAGTGGCATGATCTTCAAACCATTGGTCAAAACCCAGACTTCTTATTTCCATATCGTTGTATCACCGAACGCTGCGCATAACCGGTGCCGCGGAGCGGCATCCGCGTGCATGCGCTTGTTCGGCACCTCCTGCTCGATGAGGTGTCCCGTCTCAACCTTTCTCCATTGCTTTTGCCTTCGCTCCGGCAGTCCAGATCCGATAACGCACCTCAACGCCTTCGGGTACATAGACCACGATGGGCAAACGGCTGTTGTATCGGATGAGATAGGGATCACCGCCAAGCGTGATAAACCGGGCCACTTTCGGCGCGTTTGGATCGATTGCCATAAGCGTGCTGCCATCGGCCCAAGCTTGCTGACAATGTAACGTGGGAATCCCCACCCCTGGATGGTTTCTTCCTCGATTGTCCCGCCGAAGAAGTAATTGTTCTTCTCGTCAACGTGAACTGTCTTTCCGACGATCAGCTCCACTTTGAAAGCGGATTCGTCATCTTGTGTCGGAAGTTGCAAGACATATCGAACCTTGCCCTGATCCGCTGGGGGAAACGCCTTCATGTTGTCCTTCGCGTAGGCAGGCAACATTGAAGAGAGTAGCAAGACTGCAATCAATGAACACATCTTTTTCATGTTATCTCCTCATGCCGAACAATTATTGTGCTTTTATTTTTATTTCAATATCTTAGCAATTTCGATATGAAATCGTTTTTGTTGACCGCTTGACGGGAATGGAACTACAATTCCTTCGTTTAAAACGCGAAATCCCTTTAATTTAAGTTTATCTTCAAGCAACCGGCAAATATTAGCTTTAATCAAAAATAACTGGGATTCTTTTCCGTTAATGTTCTCAAGATCATCAATTAGATTTCTAAAGTCTGAAAGGATTGTAGCCTCTCGTTCTTTGTTCTTCATTTTATTGACCGGTTTGTAAGTTGAATCAACCAAGATAAACCCTTGATTCTTAAAATATTCAAGACCATCATTTTTATCGACAGGTTTATAATGAAGAGCCTTCATCATCTCATTGTACAAAGGCTCAGTCGTTGATCCCGTTTCATCATAAAAATATTTGCCAGATGCAGGAGGTGATTCTAAAATGAAAATAATCCTCAAGATTTCAGGCAAATATTTGTTTCTTAATTTCAGATAATATTCTTTATCCATTGCTTATCCCGGCATCTGAAGCACAACGCCATGCCTCACCCGCGCATGGACAGACAAAAGCCGAAACCAAAAACGCCTATTATGCGTCGGTGTGGAGGCAATTGTTCTGAGGTCTTTCATTTTATTTGTATTGTTCTCTTCTGCTCCCTTGGATACCATTCTGCATCCGGACCCTCAAGCCGCAGGCTGAGAGAAATAATAAGACCGCCATGCTTCGGTTTTGTAATTTTATAATCATAATACCAGCGTGACATTGGTCCGGCACCTTCGGAAATAGGAATGCGGGCGTGTTCGATTAAGTTTTTATTGATTTTATAAACGGAAAGATATTCAGAGGTGGCATTTGTTCCTCGGCCCTGACCAAATTTCAGCGTAAGATAATTTTCTCCGTGAGTATCCTTTATAATCTTTGCGTCGGCTTTTCCGTAGCTTGAACAAAATTCATCAGTTATTTCTTCTTTATTAATTTTGATTTTGAGAATAAGTCTGTCCTCTGAAAAGCCGCCACACTCTTTTGTTTCTGGGTTGAGATCTGACCATTTCTGTAATATTGTGACCTGGGGTTCCGCAGAAAATGCAAGACCGGCGAGGGCTATAGATAGAGCCGTTATTATGCCTGTTATCTTTATCATTTTACTTATAACGAAAAGGTCACCTGCTGGCGAAAGGTTGGTTATTTGGATTGAAAAAGAAATAATGTTAGAACAACTTTTATAAATATGAAAGTGTAGCTAACTAAATATAATTTATTATTTTTGTTTGTTATTGATATAGATTTGAAGGAGAATAAATTATTTTTTTTGATTATTGAAATTTTGGTTATTAGAAAAAGAATAAATTAAGGAAATAAAGGATGGCGGTGGACCCCAAAAACTGGACAGTGTGCTAAGCTCTGATTCAGACCACTCATGGAGGATCTGAGATGAGCAAGAAACGAAAGCAACACAGTTCCCAATTCAAGGCGAAGGTCGCGCTGGCCGCATTACAGAACGAAGAGACCACCGCTCAACTGGCCAGTCGCTTCGACATCCACCCGACAATGATCTCCACCTGGAAGCGGCAGCTGCTCGACAGCGCCGCTGAGCTTTTCGACAAGAACCACAAGTCCCGCAAGCAGGTCGAGGGCCAGTTCGATGAGCTCTACCGGCAGATTGGCCGGCTCAAGGTAGAAAACGATTTTTTAGCACGAAAGCTCGGCTCTTGAGCAGCCCGCAGCGAAAGCAGATGATCGAACCTGAACTTCGCGAGCCGAGCATCTCCCGCCAATGCCAGTTGCTGGGATTGAGCCGGTCCTCGTTCTACTATGAGCCGTGCCCGGTTAATCCCGAGGACCTGGACCTCATGCGCCTGATCGACGAGCAGTACCTGAAGACCCCGACCTACGGCAGCCGGTCGATGGCGCGGCATTTCCGCCGACAGGGCCGTAAGGTCAACCGCAAACGCATCCAGCGGCTGATGCGACTGATGGGCATCGAGGCGATCTACCCCAAGCCGCACACCATCCGGCCCCATCCGGAGCACATAATTGTTTGTGTTATTAAAATGATGTTGTATTAGATTCGATTCAATCCCATTATGATACGTATCAATCGACAGAGAGGGGCGGTTTTCCCCCAGATCGATTCCCTCCGGTGCCCTTCGGCGGATATCTCTTAATGCACGCCCATAATTTATCCCTATCTGCTCAGAGACCTGAGGATCGATCATGCCAACCAGGTGTGGGCTACCGATATCACCTACGTTCCCATGGCACGTGGCTTTATGTACCTAGTGGCGGTCATGGACTGGCACAGCCGCAAAATCCTGTCCTGGCGTCTTTCCAATACCCTGGACTCGGACTTCTGCAATCAGGCCCTCCAGGAAGCCCTGAGCCGCTATGGGGCGCCGGAGATTTTCAACACGGATCAAGGAGCACAGTTTACCAGCAAAGGTTTCACTCAAATCCTCAAGGACCACGGAGTCGCCATCAGTATGGACGGCCGCGGTAGGTGCCAGGACAACATCTTTGTTGAACGGCTATGGTGGACCATCAAACATCACTACCTTTACCTGCATTCGTTCGGCGGCGGCTCCGAGCTGCGTCAGGGGTTAAACGACTGGATACGCTTTTACAACGAACAGCGCGGGCACTCTTCTCTTGACGACCGTACCCCGGATGAGGTTTACTATGGACTGCCTCACCCATTCGCCGAGGCTGCCTGATGCTTCATACAGAATTTAACAATGAACTCAGAGCTTATCCCACCCATCAGGCTGTCCAAACAATAGGGTCCACCGCCGGCGGCGGAGCCAAATATAATTCTTTTACTAAAAAAAAAAAAAAATTCAAAAAACCCCCAAAAATAAAAAAAAAAAAAATTTTTTTTTTTTTCTTTAACAATTTAAAAAAAGGAAAAAACCCCAGGGAAGATAAAGGATAAAACCCCCATTGATGGAATTCAAAATCCGTGGGCCAACTAGCCCAACAAACAAGCCAACCAAGGCAATCCAATCCATCCTTTTATCGGGTAAGATACTCATTTTAATTCCTGCATAACGCTTGGCATAACCGGCTGGCTTACAGCGGGCGAAGCCCGCTGTAAGCCAGTCCGTGTTGATGGATGGGTTAGCCGTGGGCATGCAGGTCGCCTCTTTTCGGCTCTTTGCGCGAGCCCAATCGATCAGCCACCCAAGGCCGCCATAAACAGTTGCCCAAAAAACTGCATCAATTGCAGCCAAGTAGAGATGTCCAACGCCTCCAACGACTTGATGCGAAGGAATGATGCCGAGAGCGATGGCCAAGTTATAACCAGGTGCACTGTGAAACATGGTGGACATTAGCCCAAGAATGCCAGGCACAAGACCTACATAAGGGATAAAGAACGTGGCGTACAGCCCCAGACTGAATGGCGAAATTACCGAACCAAGTGCGAGGCCAGAAATAAGAAATACACGGTTCGGGTAGCGACGACGCGCGTAGCGAAACGCAATTATGGGAACAACTACTAGAAGAAGTAGGAGAAGGAGCATTGGCTACTTAAGCGGCTAACGACGTCTTTCAGCCGCCAGCGTAAGCAGTTTCACCAAAAACAAACTACGTTTATTGTGGTCGGCTGGAAAATTTTGTTGGGCATTTTATTTGGTGTCTTTTCCATTATTCTTCTTAGCCCGAAGTGTATTGACTATAACACCACTACCATACG
This sequence comes from uncultured Nitrospiraceae bacterium, assembly GCA_963705105.1. Classification (GTDB taxonomy): domain Bacteria; phylum Nitrospirota; class Thermodesulfovibrionia; order Thermodesulfovibrionales; family Dissulfurispiraceae; genus CAVPIW01. Next base: position 160,846 of record CAVPIW010000012.1, read on the forward strand.
CAATTGAAAGACTCATTGGGAGGGATAAGGCTGCGACAGATGCGCTCATAATGGGTAGCCACATTAAATTCTTAGCTGCATGCACCGAATCAGTGAGCGCAAAATACGCAAAAGTAGATATGCATATGATCTCTGAAATTATACCGCTCCATATTAAACCTTTGATGAATGACAAAAGTAAATGCTGAGGTAGGATGGAAAAAGTGGACACCAAAGTCGGTAAATTAAGAAAGACGGAGGTGTCAGAATGAAAGGGATTCCGCAAGGACGGTACACGAAGGAATTTCGAGAGGAAGCAGTGAAGATGATTGTGGAGACAGGCATGTCATTACCTGAAGTGGCCCATCGGTTGTCGTTGCCGCCATCTACGTTGGGCAACTGGGTCAAGGCGTATAAGGCCGGCAAACTCAAGGACATCGGCAAGAACTATCGGCCCCTCACCGAGATAGAGATGGAACTGGCAAGAGTCAAGAAAGAGCTTATAGAGACGAGGATGGAGCGGGACCTGTTAAAAAAGCGGCCGCGTACTTTGCGAGGGAGTCGCAGCCAGGTACGCGATGATGAATGAATTGCGACTCGAGTATCCGATCCCGTTTATGAGCCGTGTTTTTGATGTATCGGCGAGCGGTTATTTTGCCTGGGTCAGTCGGCCCGCGTCCGCCCATGCCAAAGAGGAGGCGCGGTTGGAGGTCGAGATACAGGCGGCACACGAGCGCACACGAGGGACGTATGGTGCGGAGCGTCTGCAGAAGGATTTGGCAGCCCACGGGGTGAAAGCAGGAGTGAGCCGAATGAAGGGATACGCAGGAAATTGGGGATACGGTGCAAACAAAAGCGGCGGTTCAAGGTCACAACGGACTCGCGGCATACGTTACCTGTGGCGGACAATCTGCTACAGCAAGACTTTGAGGCGACGGCACCGGGCCGCGTGTGGGTCAGCGACATCACGTATATCCCGACGGAGGAAGGGTGGCTATATCTTGCAGCGCATAAGGACCTTTTTGCGGGAGAGATTGTCGGGTATGCGATGGGGGAGAGGATAACACAGAACCTTGTCAGGGAATCGTTGTTACGAGCAATCTGGGCGAAACATCCTCCTGCAGAGCTCATACACCACTCTTACCGGGGCAGTCAGATTGTGCGCATGACTACAGGAAGCTGCTGAAACACTGAAGATGAATGCCTCGATGAGCGGGACGGGCAACTGCTATGACAACGCGCCGATGGAGAGCTTCTGGGGAGTGTTCAAAAGTGAACTTGTGCATCACAGGCGGTCTGAGGCAGAGGACGAGAGGCGATTCGGGAGATCACCGAGTATATCAAGAGGTGTTCTACAAATCGGCAGCGGCGGCGGGCAAGACTTGGGTATACTTGGCCTCCCTACTCTTTTTGAAAAAGCATACCATATGAATGCACAGGCAGCATGAGAGGTTTGGTGTCCACTATTGACAACCGACCCCAGGGTCAGTCGGCCCGCGTCCGCCCATGCCAAAGAGGAGGCGCGGTTGGAGGTGAGAGAATACAGGCAGCACACGGCAAGGTCCCCGAGGGACGTATGGTCCGGAGCGTCTGCAGAAGGATTTGGCAGCCCAGCAGGGGTGAAAGCAGGAGTGAGCCGGATCAAGAAGAGGATACGCAGGAAATTGGGGATACGGTGCAAACAAAGAACGGGGAGTTTGAGGTTCACAACGGACTCGCGGCATACGTTACCTGTGGCGGACAATCTGCTACAGCAAGACTTTGAGGCAACAGCACCGGGCCGCGTGTGGGTCAGCGACATCACGTATATCCAAACAAGGAGGAAGGGTGGCCATATCTTGCAGCGCATAAGGACCTTTTTGCGGGAGAGATCTGGGGTATGCGATGGGGGAAAGGATGACACAGAACCTTGTAGGGAATCGTTGTTACGAGCGATCTGGGCGAAACGTCCTCCTGCAGGGAGACTGATACACCACTCTGACCGGGGCCATCAGTATTGTGCGCATGACTGCGGGAGCTGCTGAAACACTTGAAGATGAATGCCTCAATGGGCAAAGGCGGACTTGTTATGACAACGCGGGGGTGAAGCTTGTCGGGAGTGTTGAGAAAAATAAACTATAATCACAGCAACGAGCAGTAGGAAATAACGGTGAAAACGATCCAGTGAGGCAGAAAAGCTTCATTATAATTCACCACTGCTTTTGTAAAAGCCTACTACTCCATCTGATCCCACCAGGTGAGAGGTTAGATAAACATTTTAGAACGACCCAGACTGAATGATCTTAGGGTCTAGGTTGACCAGGCTTACAATGACTGAGCAAGCTGAGAGGAAATAATTCCTTTAATTGGGATATGCCATTGTTTTCCAGTAAATTATTATTTGAAAATCTTCTCATTTCCTCATTAGAGGCCAGATAAAAAGTGTGTAAATGGGTGAAAAGGCGGTGTATCCTTAATCTGTTGACTTGGAACAAGAACAGAGAAAGGAGACACCACCATGGAAAAGAGTATCAGCGAGGCGGTCGAGCCGTCAAAGGCGACATACGAGGCATTGAAAAGATAGTTCGGCAGAGAGTTCAGGAGGATATTCAGACATATGGAGGAAGAAGTCGAGATATTTTTAGGGAGGAGCAAATCCGAGAGGATCAAGAAGGTGGACGGCACCGGGGGCAGTGGAACGGACACGGGAAGCGGAAGAAGTTCAGGCTGATGAACGGGACGAGATGCCGGCGGCCCCGTGTGCGCGGAGCAGAGAGAGATTTGAGAGCGCGGTGTTGCCTTTTTACATGGTCGGTCAAAGAAGTGGGGCAGTTCCTGCCGGAACTGTATCTCCACGGACTTGCGCAGGGGGATTTTGAACTTAGTGCTTCGGGGGTTATTGGGAGAATGGGCGGCGTTGTCGTCCTCGTCGATCCAGCGGCTGAAGGGCAAGTGGTGGTGCGAATACGACGAGTGGAAGGGTCAAGATCTTTCCGGGCTTGAGGTGTCTATCAGTCGGCGAACCGGATATAGGTGAAGGCCGGATAGGAGAAGGACAAAGCAGCATTGCTGGTGATCTTCGGTGCACTGGTGACAGCGGAAAAGGCGCTATTGGCCTGCAAGAGCGGGTATCGGAGAGCAGGAATCCTCGGCGGCGGACCTGAGGGATTGACCGCTGGGGACTGAAGCTGGCACATTGACGGTTGCCGATGGCCATTTGGGAATATGGTCAGCTTGGTGAGCTTCATCCCAAGGGCAAAGAGCAGCGGTGCTGGAACCATAAGATAACCAACGTGCTGGATGCGATGCCCAAGAGGATACGTGCCGAGGCGGGAGAGTATCTCACCAGGATACCCTATGGGAGACGCAGGAAGTGTGGAGGCTCCGGGACAGCTTTATCAGCCGGTATGGGAGGGATTTCCCGAAGGCGACGAAGACCCTGAGGAGAGATTGGGAGCGAATGGTGACGTTCTATTCATTGCGAAAGAGCACTGGGTGCATATCAGGACGACCAATGTGGTGGAGTCACCGTTCAGCGCGGTGCGTTTGAGAACGGATGCGGCGAAGCGGTATAGGAAAGTCCAAAACGCGACGGCAATGATCTGGAAGTTGCTGGGAGTCGCTGAGAAGAGATCCGCAGTTCAAGGGATATTGGTTACTCAGGGATGTCTACGAGGGGAAGCTCTTGGCGGTGACCCCAAAAACTGGACAGTGTGCTAAGCTCTGATTCAGACCACTCATGGAGGAGCTGAGATGAGCAAGAAACGAAAGCAACACAGTTCCCAATTCAAGGCGAAGGTCGCGCTGGCCGCATTACAGAACGAAGAGACCGCTCAACTGGCCAGTCGCTTCGACATCCACCCGACAATGATCTCCACCTGGAAGCGGCGGCTGCTCGACAGCGCCGCTGAGCTTTTCGACAAGAACCACAAGTCCCGCAAGCAGGTCGAGGGCCAGTTCGATGGCTCTACCCGCAGTTGGCCGGTCAAGGTAGAAAACGATTTTTTAGCACGAAAGCTCGCTCTTGAGCAGCCAGCAGCGAAAGCAGATGATCGAACCTGAACTTCGCGAGCCGAGCATCTCCCGCCAATGCCAGTTGCTGGGATTGAGCCGGTCCTCGTTCTACTATGAGCCGTGCCCGGTTAATCCCGAGGACCTGGACCTCATGCGCCTGATCGACGAGCAGTACCTGAAGACCCCGACCTACGGCAGCCGGTCGATGGCGCGGTATTTCCGCCGACAGGGCCGTAAGGTAAACCGCGAACGCATCCAGCGGCTGATGCGACTGATGGGCATCGAGGCGATCTACCCCTAGCCGGCACCAACCAGCCCGTCGGGGCACAAAATTTATCCTATGTGCTCAGGGACCTGAGGATCGACCATGCCAACAAGGTGTGGGCACTCAATCACGTACGTTCCTATGGCACGTGGCTTTATGTACTGGTGGCGGTCATGGACTGGCACAGCCGAAAATTGTCCTGGCGTCTTCCAATACCTGGACACGGATTCTGCGATCAGGGCCTCTGGAAGCCCTGAGCAGCTATGGGCGGCGGAAAATTTTCAACACGGATCAAGGAGCCAGTTAACGAGCAAAGTTTCACTCAAATCCTCAAGGACCAGGAGTCGCGATCAGTATGGACGGCCGTGGTAGGTCCCAGGACAACATCTTTGTTGAACGGCTATGGTGGACCATCAAACATCACTACCTTTACCTGCATTCGTTCGGCGGCGGTTCTGAGTTGCGTCAGGGGTTAACCAACTGGATACGCTTTACAACGAACAGCGCGGGCACTGTTCTCTTGACGACCGTACCCCGGATGAGGTTTACTATGGACTGCCTCACCCATTCGCCGAGGCTGCCTGATGCTTCATAAAGAATTTAACAATGAACTCAGAGCTTATCCCACCCATCAGGCTGTCCAAACAATAGGGTCCACCGCCTTCACTGACGGCGTTGCCATCGAGCAGGAAGGGTCTGTCGAAAGGATCGCCGCCTGATGGCTTTTTACACACCTATTGACATGACCTCTATTCATATCCTTTGGTCAATATGTGCATAACGCTGATGCTAAGGGGCGCGGAGCAACCACGCCAGAACTGAAAATGAAAAACGGCAATCCTGCATCCCTCTTTAGCACCTTGTTATGTTTAGCCTTTCATTCTTATTGTCAGCAGTGCCAGCAGAACGCCAATTGCGCTCAGTCCCAAAATAATAATTCATGTTGGCGACCTGTAATAATGCCTTTTGATAGGATGCACTTTTCCATACCCATTTTGCATATGGAATCATAGCTGCAAGAAACATGACGTTAAGACCGACAAGCACGATTCCATTCCGTAAATCAGTCTCCTCAGATTTCAGCATGAAAACCGTCGAAATCTGAAAAACCACTAAGATAAACAATAGGATGTCAAATATAAATTGTTCTTGTTTATTCCAATACATAACAACCGAAATGAGGCGCAGGGGCAAAGACCTGAAACTGAAAAAGAACAGGCGTTATTCCCTGTCGCCGCGATTTTTTTGTTAAGGCTCTCCCTCTTTTTGTTGTTTTCTATTCTTCATTTATTGCAGAGATATGAGCCAGCGAAGGCAAAAAAATAAGTCGCGAGAAACTGGCCAACCAATACCATTATAATTTTCTGATTGAGCGATATGTGAAGAATAGATTGAAACCGGATGACTGGATCGTTTACGGCAAAGGAAATACCGGGAGAATACCTGCGAATATCCATGTTTTTGTCAATGCACCGCTGATTAGTCCGATTAAGCCAAATACGATTAGACAGACGAAAAAGGCTGAGCCAAAGGTTACGATTTCCTCCATTTTTACAGATTGCATAATTATATTTTCAAACTCCTTTTTGTCCTCGGGAGAGAGATTTCAAGCCAGGCTTTGCTTTCGCTTCTTGAGGCTGATTCGGAAATGCCGTGCTTTTTCATGAATGCGGTTACTTCATTTAATTTTGATGGATTTGAAATGGCTTGCCAATCTTTATGCCGCCAAGTGCGCCATGCAAACCACCCCATACACCCTCCGTAAGAAGCCACATGACCGGAATTAGCAACAGATAGACAATGAGCAGCCTTTTATAAGTATCCTTATTCATATTTATTTGCACCTTAACGAAATGGCTGAGCCGCAGGGGAAATATAATTAATAAAAAAATACCTACAGTTAATCCCCTGGCGGATCGAGCCAGGTGTTATCTTTTGAGTTTTATTTTTTCATTGTTTGTTTTTATTCTTGTAGCCAAAAAGGACAAGGCCGGCAAGACCGCCTAATATTGCAGAAGCAAATGTGGCCATGAACCACCAGCCGTATGGATTCCAGCCTTCAGTTTTGTCCAAGATATAGAAACATACACCAGTAATAATGGTAGCGAGGACCATTCCCGAAATGACGAAGAGGATAGGATTTCCTTTTTTAGTATTTTGCCCTATATATTCCATTTGTCTTATTTAATTTTGAAGATAACGCCGCGATTCATCGAGTCGCGGCAAGTAAAGTCTCCATTTCGACGGCCGTCGACCGCGACTTCGATGCAATCGATTGTTCGTCGATCATTCGGAGTTGCGCGTTCGGTTAGGCCATCCTCGCGTAGCACCTGGTCCATCTGGAGGATCGGTCAAGTATACCGCACGAATGGGTTCTGCAATTGGCGTAAACGATGGATCATTTACATCAATCGGCGTCCGCGTGCCACGGAAGTACACGGTTCCGCCATGAGCAAGGAATGCTCGTAGTGCCTTGCGAACCAATTCGATCGCAAGGCACAACGATTGAAACGAGTCTTCGCCACCATGTCGAGTTTCGGGAAACAAGGGTTCCAACGCAACGGGACATTCAACGTAACTTCTTCCGCTTGTATTCGTTCGTTCCAGAGGACGACCGATTTCTAGCGTCGCGACAAAATCTACGCCGTGTTTGTCACGGCAGTCAAAAGTTGTTGTCGCAATGATCTCTTCCATTGGTTTAATTCGACGAACGATTGAAATCAGCGGGGGCGATAAGCCATCCGCTGGAGTGATTTGTTATGCACGGAATTGCATTACTTTGGTCGTGAAGTTGCTTCCGCTTTTGATTTTGCACAAGTTGTGCATACTATTTTCATTGGGTTCTTGGTTCTTGATAGTTGGTATAGTGCTCCAACTCCAAAACAGATCCTGCAGGTTAGTCTATTGCATTCCGTGCAAATACCGCCCCCGAGCGTATCGAAGTTTGCTCCGCAAACGTGGCATATCCAGGGTATAATCTCTTTTTTATTTTGCATAACATACGGCTCACCTGGAGCCGGCTTTTTCGGCGATCAGGTGCAGCCGGTCGTTGGGCAATTGTATCATTTCTTCTCCTTGTCTTCTGTCAAGGGCTGACCCCACTGCTCTCCTTGTTATTATTCAGTATTCAGTTTCAGCTTGACAGGAGGAATACAGGATGTCCCCTATTTTCCCGCTCTTGCTCAATAGCCCGTTATTGACACCGGTATATCCGATCCGGGACTCACCCCTTTCTTTCCTTTCGTCTCACAGTCCCGCTTCTTATAGGTGCAAAAGGCCCCTGCCTTGTATCGGTTGGTCACATTCTTCCCATCCCAGCACACCGCCACCATCCCCAGGGTACTGGCATTGCATCGAGCCGGCTCGGGATTGGAGGAGCCTTCCAAAAGGACATCGTCATAGCCTTCACAGGGATCTCCGAGTGACTCGTAAACCCACCTCCTCAGGCTGGGAGGCTGGCTGGCTGAGCGCTCACCGCTATCAAACATCTCACTCTTGCCGAAGTCTCTAGGGAATAACTCGATGTGTTTTGGTTTTACTCCAGAATGTTCAGCAATAAAGATCCTGACAATCGGTTGAGGACGAGGGCTGGTACGGCGGGCATCAAAAAAGACCTCATTCCTCCCATAAAACAAGAAATTATACAAAGATTTCTTTGTATTTGGAGGAACCTCCTCCACTCTCTCTACATTGGAATGACGATCGGTTGAAATGACTGTTATTGTGGCATTGGTGTTGTTGTGGACAACCAGGACTTGAGATGATGCGGCAGCTAAACTGGGCAGGAGGTATAGTGATAATGTCACAATCATGAAGACCATTGTCATGAGATTTAAAGCATTCCTGTAGATTCTATGCATTCTGTTCCTCCTTTTTTGAGTTGCTCTCATTAATTTGGGCAGCAATGATTTCTTCCCAGCGCCCTGCTGGTTGTTGCAGCCACTCATTCTGATTCAGCCTTTCTGTAGCGAAGGCGGAGCATAACCTGTTGGCAATGGAATCTTCGACGGACAACACTATTGTCTCTCCTCCGCTGCGAGCATGAGATATATGAAAGCCGTTGCCTCTATATGCATTTCCCCGTTCCCGAAGCTGTCTAGACATTCGTGAATCTTCGTACCGAAGGTATTGGCAGCCTTTCTGAGCGCACCTCGATCTTGAGCTGACATTCGGCAAATGAAATACTCCCGGCAACAATCATCACCGATGCCATATCGCAAGGCCAACGGTATCAGTGTGGCGAACTGACTCGGAATGTTATTCGTTCTGAATGACTTGTTGAGAGTGTCACGAAATTGCCGGCAGACTGTCGACTCGTCTTGGCGCAACTGGCTCCTTCGTGTAGCACTGTGAGAATTGAGAATTCTTTCTTTCTCGTCCCATACCCACGAATCAAGTAAGTGGCGAGTACGGATGAAGGCGTTCCGAACCACAGTCTCCGGATCAGCGTCGAGACCAGCACTTAAGAGGCCTCTTCTAACTGAGGCAACGTCAACCCCTCGGCGCTGTGCAGCCGATGCAATAAGTCGTATGGTGTCTTCCGTGCGCCCAGTCAAGCACATCAGCGTAATGAAGTACACTTCATAGATTCGATTGCGGGGATTGAGGCTAATATGTGCCTTGCCCCATTCAGCAGTTGCCTCTGCCATGGACTTGTCATTGTCAACAAGAAGTCTCCCCAGTGCTGCATGAGCTCTTACATGTCTTGGTGATAGTGCTATTGTCTTGCGGAGAGACTGAATGGCTTTGACACGTGATGCTTTGTTGTTGGTTCGCAGGTGCCTGTTCAGCAGTAAGATGCCCAGCTCGTATTGAGCCACTGCCCTATCAGGAGCAGAATCCGCCGCCTCCTGAAACTGCGATAGTTCCTTCATGGTGAGATCAGGATTATTCACGGGTCATCTCGAAGTCATGTCCTTTGTTCTGCCCAACAGCGGCCCCTGATGGGGCGAGGCCTCCTTATTGTCGTTCATAGTCCCTGCCCATTGTATTTGTCGTTATTTATCGTGGGCAGGGATATTTTAAATATCCTCGCCCCATCAATTAATATGGCAAATCGGTATTTCTTTCATCCCATAACTTTACCACAAAAAGCGCCGATAACCAAAGAAAAAAGAAAATACATTAAAACAACGGAAACGAATTTGAGTTTATGGTAAATTGTGGTAATATATAGAAAAGATAAAGTTGGTATATTGTGAGAAATGCGTCACATGACAGCCGGGAACAGCTTCCTGATTTTCAGTCCTTTCTTCGGGAACGTAAGCTCGTGCCCGAAAAGAACATCCCCTATTTCGCCTATTGGGTGAGCCGCTTCCTCTCCTTTGCGCGAAAGCGTGACATTGACGCTTCGGAATATCGCGAATCGGCCGTCATCGAGTTTGTTGAATCGCTCAGGGCCGACACGCGCGTGCTCGACTGGCAGCCGCGTCAGGCCGAAGATGCACTGAAGCTCTACTACGTCAATTTTCTCGGCAAGTCGCCGGCGCCTGCTGCCGGGGCAGCGCAGTCCGATTCCGTACCGGCGGTGCTCAAGGAGGTCAGGCGCCACCTCAGGCTGAAGCATTATTCCTACAGCACGGAGCGGACGTATCTGCAATGGGCGGAGCGGTTTTTCTCGTATGCTCTGCAATCCGGACAGAAGGGCATCGCCGATTTGTCTTCAAAGGATGTCAGGGACTTTCTCAGCCATCTCGCCCTGAAGCAGAGGGTTTCGGCCTCGACGCAGAATCAGGCCTTCAATGCGCTCCTGTTTCTCTTCCGCCATGTCCTGGGCAGGGAAACGGGGGATCTCGGTAACACGGTGAGGGCGAAGCGGGGCCCGAAGCTGCCCGTCGTGCTGACGGTCGAGGAGGTGAAACAGCTCCTTTCCGCCATGAAGGGGACGACGCGGCTCATGGCGGAGCTGCTGTACGGGACGGGCCTCCGTCTTATGGAGCTTGCCCGTCTGCGCGTCAATGACATCGACTTCGATGCATATACCGTTTTCGTGAGGAGCGGGAAGGGCGACAAGGACCGGTCGACGATGCTGCCGGAGGCGGTCAGGGAGCGTATGCGGGAGCATCTTCAAGGGGTGAAGGCGGTGCACGAGCGGGATCTCGGCATGGGATACGGGGAGGTCCACCTGCCCGATGCCCTCGGCCGCAAGTATCCGAATGCGGGGAAGGAATGGGCCTGGCAGTTTGTGTTCCCGTCGGTGAAGCTGTCCGTCGATCCCCGGACGGGAAGGGTGGGGCGTCATCACATCAGCGATACGGCGATCCAGGAGGCGGTGAAGCGTGCGCTGGGGAAGGCCGGCATCGCTAAGCACGCGTCGGTCCACACGCTCCGCCACAGCTTTGCGACCCATCTGCTGATGGCCGGGGTGAACATCAGAGAGGTGCAGTCCCTTCTCGGTCACAAGAACGTGGAGACGACGATGATCTATACGCATGTGCTGAGGGACCTGTCGAATGCGCCCACAAGCCCGCTCGATGCATTGTATACGACCCAGCCTTCCGAAGGTCGATGAGGGCGCATTTCTCCGTCTTGCTCATCACTTCTCCTCACCCGGCTTTGCCGCAGGAAAGGCGTGCCGAAGCGCACTGAAAAACAGTGTCAGTGACAGTGTGAGTGTCAGTAAAGGTTCATTTTTTCAACAGTCGGTAAGGTGTCGCCGCAGCAAGGTTTTCGGCGCATTCACCCCAGCCCCGCCTTTCCGGAGACCCTATTGCAACGATAAGGTTCACTCTTCCAGGGAATGGCGTCAACTCCCGGGACAATGACGGCTGCAGTGGCGGCGCCGGGAGGAGGATAAGGTATAATTAAATCAGCGTTGTTCGGCTTCAGCGACTCCATGATCTCAATGACTTAATCGACTCAATCAACTTAATTACTTATTACTTCGTATTATGCAGATCGACGATCTCCGCACAATCGGCAAACGTCTCTTTTCGGCGATAGGGCAAACGCGCCTGTCGCCCTGCGATTCCGCGTCGATCGGCAAGGGCGCGGGGGGCGATAAGACGTTCCCTATCGACAAGACGGCTGAAGACATCATCATCTCGTCCCTGCAAGACCTCGGTGAACCGCTCAATGTCATCTCCGAGGAGGCCGGCCTTCTCGACATGCGGGGAGGAGGGTACAGAGTCATCATCGACCCCATCGACGGCAGCAAGAATGCCATCAACGGGATACCCTTCTACTGCACGTCCATCGCCGTTGCCGGGGGCGCCGAAATGGGGAGCGTTTTCCTCTCCTATGTCATCAACCTTCTCACGGGCGACGAGTTCTGGGCCGAGAGGGGAAAGGGGGCCTTCTTCGGCGGCAGGAGGATCACGACGCAGCAGGATGACATCCTCCGTCTCGTCGCCTATGAAGCCCAGACACCGGGACGTGACATCCCCGTCATCATGCCGCTCCTTGGGGCGTCCCAAAGGACGCGGTGCCTCGGCGCCACCGCCCTCGATCTGGCCTATGTGGCATACGGGGCCGTGAGCATCTTCATCGCCCCGGCCATGTCGAGGAGCTACGATTTTGCGGGCGGCTGGCTCCTCGTCAGAGAAGCCGGCGGCGTCTTCACGGACCTTGACGGCAACTCCCTGGAGCATCTCGAAATCAGCCTCGGCAGGAGCGCCCCTCTCCTTGCCTCGGGCAACGAGGCCCTTCACGACAGGGCCCTCCGCCTGCTCCATGCCTGACACCATCCCCTCCATGGTGCTGAAGGCTGCGGCGTCCTTCGGAGACCGAACAGCCTTTCACTTCTTTGATGAAACCTGGAAGACCATGTCGTACGGTGAGCTCCTGGAACTCGTCCGTGCGGGCGCCGGATACCTGAAATCCCGCGGAATCGTTAAGGGCGACCGGGTGGCGATCGTCGCTGAAAACAGGCCTGAATGGCCCGCGGCTTATCTCTCGATCGTTTTTTGCGGCGCCGTCGCCGTGCCGATCGACATTCAGCTCGGGCCGGACGACATCGGGAATCTCGTCAGGAATGCCGGGGTTGCATGCGTGATTCACAGCATAAAGACGGAAAAAACAGTGCTCCGCTGCATCGAAGGGACGGAGATCATGGCGGTCGCCGTCGAAGCGATGAAGACAGGTGAGCCGCTTTCCCGGGGATATGAAGGGGCGGGAGAGATTGAACCGAGTGACCTCGCCTCGATCATCTACACGTCGGGGACCACGGGCGTCCCCAAGGGCGTCATGCTCAGCCATGAGAACTTCTGTTCCGACGCGGCGGCCGTGCACGGGGCACACATCGTGTCCGAACATGACAATGTCCTGTCCGTGCTTCCTCTCCACCACACCTACCCATTCATGTGCACCTTTCTCGTCCCCCTGTCCATCGGCGCCTCCGTCACCTTCTCGCCCGGACTGAAGGCGGCCGATATCATCGCGGCAGTGCGGGAGACGGGAGTAACTGTCATCGTCGCCGTCCCGAGGCTGCTTGAGCTGATCAGGAACGGCGTCGTCGCGAAGATGAAGGAACTGGGCGTTATTTCCCGGCCTCTGATGGGCCTGATGCGTCTCTGCGGAGCGCTCAGGAGACAATACCACGTCAATGCGGGCAAGGCGATCTTCCGGTCAGTCCACAGCAACTTCAGGACCCTCCGGTTCTTCACGAGCGGCGGCGCCCGTCTCGATCCGGGGCTCATGACGGACCTCGAAGCCCTGGGTTTTACTATCCTTGAGGGATACGGTCTCACCGAGACGGCGCCGATCGTCACCTTCAACCCTCCCGAAAAAAGGGTGCCCGGATCGGCGGGGCAGCCCCTGCCGGGCGTGCAGATCGGCGTTGCCGATGACGGCGAGATCATGATCAAAGGCCCCATGGTGACGAGCGGGTACTACCGGAACGAGAAGGCCACGGCGGGTACGTTCCGCGACGGCTGGTTCCTGACGGGCGATACGGGATACCTGGACGACAGGGGATATCTCTTCATTACGGGCCGGAAAAAGGAGGTCATCGTCCTCAGCACCGGGAAGAACGTCTATCCCGAAGACGTGGAGCGCGCCTATCTCGTCATCCCCCTCATCAAAGAGATCTGCGTGACCGTCCCTCCCCGGGGCGCGCCGGCCGATGCGCTCCATGCCGTCATCGTTCCGGACCTCGACTATGCGAGGAAATCCCACATCGGGAACATGGCCGAGACCCTCCGGTGGCAGATCAACGAGGTGAGCCAGGGGCTCCCGGAATACCAGCGGGTCCGGGGCTTCACGCTTCACGGCGAGCCTCTGCCGCGAACACCTCTGGGGAAGCTCAGGAGGTTTCTCGTGACGGCGATCCTCGAGGGCAAAGAGCAGGGGGCTCCCGAAAAGGGGGAGGACGGCTCGCTCCGTGAGGACGAGATCGGCAGGGGAGTCGTCTCGTGCATCATTTCCATCGTCGGTGACGAGAGGCCGGTTCATGGTTCGGACAACCTCGAGCTCGATCTCGGTTTCGACTCGCTTAGGCGGATAGAGTTCGTCTCAGCCGTCGAGAAGCGCTTCGGCATTTCCCTGCCCGACACATTCATGACCGAGGTCCAGACCGTCGGGGACGTGGTGACGAAGATCAGGGAATCGGGAGTCGAGGGTGGATCGGCACGCGACAGGGAGGCACGCGACTGGTCGGAGATCCTGCAGATCGAGCTGACCGAAGAGGATGCCCGGAAGGCCGGGTTTTCCCACGGCCCTCTCGAACTTGCCTGGCTGTCTGTCGTCTTTCCGCTCGTGCGGCTTTGCTTCCGGGCCTTCTTCAGACTCCGCGTGGAGGGCAAAGAGAACGTGCCGTCCTCGGGGCCCTTCATTTTTGCACCGAACCACCGGAGCTACCTCGACGGGTTCGTTGTCGGGTTCTCCTTTCCCTTCAGCACGTACAGGAACCTCTCCTTCCTCGGACTGCAGCAGTTTTTCCGCGGACGGACCGGCGCATGGATCGCGAGGATGAGCCATGTCATCACCATCGATCCCGAGACCTACTTCATGCGCTCCCTCCAGTTGTCGGCCCATGTGCTCAGAAAGGGACGCTCCCTCTGCATCTTTCCCGAGGGGGGGCGGTCCTTCAGCGACGAAGTGCTGCCGTTCAAGAAGGGGATCGGCGTGCTCGCCGTCGAGCTGGACGTCGCGGTCATTCCCGTGTATCTCGAAGGGACCGGCGAGGCCCTGCCGCGGGGCGCCCGCTTCATCAGGTTGAAGCCCCTTCGTGTCATCATCGGAAAACCCCTTCGGATGCGCGACATCGACATGTCGGCAAGACCCGGGGGTGTCGATGCCTATCAGTATTTCGCAGACACGCTGAGAGAGCGGGTCATCGCGCTGTCACAGCAACGGTGACGGTGATGAAGCGAATCGCGTCGGGAATCCATTTGAAAAGAGAAAGATTCCGGACAAGCCGGAATGACAGAATCTTATACTGACCGTGGCTCTAACAATGAACCCATTAGTATCTCCCGGCAGCCGCACAGGGATATGGCGAGCCCGGTGAGCATGAACACACCCAGGATGACCCTGATCACCGTGACCATCACGAGGGCCGCCCCGGTCCGATGGATGCCTATTTCACGTCCCGGAATTTCGCCTCGATCGCGCTGATGTCCTCGATGCGCACAAGGGCGTCATAGAAATCCCTGCCGGCGAGCTTTTCGATGTGGACGAGACCGTTGCCGACGGACTTGACGTAGCCCTGGAACGTCTTCCCGGATCTCAGATGGACATGAACGTTCTTGCCCGTGTAGAACGTGAGATTATCCGCCAGTGATTCAGCGGTATTGAATTTTACTCCCTCCAAAGCAGTTGCATCTTTGGCCTGCGCCCCGGCAGGAAGCATTCCCCAGCTCATGACGACGGCCAATACCGCAGGCAGAAAAAGCCTGACACTCTTCTTCATGGTTCATCTCCTCTTTGCCCGTGTTTCGTTTTTATTGTCAGTGTCTATCACTGCGAGACAGCGCCGTTACCTGTCAACCTCAGCCGATCATGTTGCAGTCTGACTCGAATTGCAGCGGGTTGCCACGCTTCAGATCTTCTGTAGCTGCGGAAAACAGGCACACCAGGGCTTTTCGGCGTATACGCCCCGCCTTTCCGGAGTGCTTATGCAATGATAAGGTTACGGGGGCGGGGGTGACCCGGGGTAAGGCGAATACGAGGACGGCGGCGGTGCCCCGTAGTCAGGCGGCGGAGGGGGGGTCCTCTGGTAACGACGGGTCCGCTGTGTCATGCCGGGAATCTGGTTCCCCTTCGCATACATGCACTGCAGATAGGCGATGTCATACCGCCGCTGCGCCTCCCACCCGTAGACCTGGCCTGCGCCGGCCCCGCTGGTCGCTCCGAAGAGGAGTCCCGTGCCGGCTCCGATGGCCG
The DNA here is from genome assembly GCA_963705105.1 of uncultured Nitrospiraceae bacterium. Taxonomy (GTDB): domain Bacteria; phylum Nitrospirota; class Thermodesulfovibrionia; order Thermodesulfovibrionales; family Dissulfurispiraceae; genus CAVPIW01. The sequence continues at coordinate 176,405 of CAVPIW010000012.1, forward strand.
CACCGGTCCCGGTGTCGCCCGAAGCGGAACCGATGGCCGCCCCGAGGCCCGCTCCAATGATCGTGCCGATGACGGCCCCTGCGGCGGTGTTCTGATTGATCGTATCCTGGGGGGATATCCCGATTTGCTGCGCCGCCCACTGCCTGCAGACGGCATCCTCTGCCCGGAATTGATCGAAGGGTTTATCAGGGGCCGGCAGCACCATAACGCTGGGTCCAGCGGGTACGGTGGCGCACCCCCCCATCGTCAGCAGCGCGACCAGAAGCAACAAGACTTTCCCTTGCTTCAACATTTTTTCACTCCTCCCAGTCCGGCGGCGGAGGAGGCGGAACGACTTTCATCCAGCCGCCGGGACAGCGGTTGACATAGGGATAATAAGCCCGGGCATCGGGGCAGTAATACCAGAACGTCTCTTCCTCGGCCTCGGGCTCCGGAGCCTGCTCCTCATAGCGCGGCAGGGGCTGCTCGACGACAGGTGGCCCCGGATAGTAGTAAGGATAGCCCTGCGCACCCCACCACCACGGTCCCCAGACACCCCAGCCCCATCCCGGCCCGAGCACGACACCACCGCTGAAGGTGAAATGTGACCCGTACGCGTCCACAAAACCGGCGCCTGTCAGAAGCAACGCCGCGATGAGAAGAAGAAGGAGAAGGCTCAGCCGGCCCGCGGCTTCTTTGCATCGTAATGAGGATGTAAGGAGAGGATGAATATGCATACACATATTTTATCACGATTTCATTTCAGATCCCACACTGTCGCACAAGCCTGGTCAATTTGACAGGACACCCGGAGAGAAGTAAAGGATCGTGCTCGTATTGAGATTCTCCCTCTCCCGTGATATTATCGAATTATACTGAAAGAGCGGTTTCTGCCGGCTGCAGCCATCGGTGCTGACGCCGGAGCATCTCATTTTCTCTCCATTCACCCCGTGCGGGCCGGTGCATACCGGCCGAAAGCAGGAGGCTTACCATGGATACGACAACTCTTCTTGCAAGCCTTAACGCCATGTTGATCAGCATCGGCTGGAAGCTTCTCGGCGCCCTGGTGCTGTGGGTCGCCGGCCGCATGCTGATCCGGTTCACGATGCGCCTGCTGGGCGGAGGAATGCGTGCCAGGGGCATCGAGGCCACAATCATCCGTTACGTGCAGAACACGGTCAACGTGCTGCTGACGATCATCCTGGTGATCGCCATACTCGAGGTGTTCGGAGTCCAGACCACCACGTTCGCCGCCCTGCTTGCCGGTGCGGGCCTGGCCGTGGGGGCAGCCTGGAGCGGCCTGCTCTCCAACTTCGCCGCAGGCGCTTTCCTGGTCATCCTGCGCCCCTTCAAAGTGGGAGACTTCGTCACCGCAGGAGGAATCACCGGGACGGTGGAGGAAATCGGGTTGTTCGTCAGCACCATCAACACGCCCGACAACATCCGTACCTATATCGGGAACAGCAAGATTCTCGGCGACAACATCCAGAACTTCACAGCCAATCCTTACCGGCGCGTGGACATCACGGCCCAGGTGGCCCATTCCATGGATCCCGTTCAGGCTATGGAAAAGATCGCCGAAAGAGTGAAAAAGATCCCCAACGTTCTGACCGAGCCGGCGCCGGACCTGAAGATTTTGGCTCACACGCCGGCGGGATGCGTTCTCGCGGTGCGGCCCTATTGCAACAACAGCAACTACTGGCAGGTCTACTTCGACACGCAGCGCGCAATCCGGGAAGCCCTCGGTGCAGCCGGATACCCTGCGCCCGAGTTCGTCGTCGAGCTGAACGCCATGGGGTAACCTTATTGTTGCAGTAGGATTTCCGGAAAGGCGGGGTGTGGGCGCCGAAAACCCTGCTGCGGCGACACCTTTGCCTTCCCATGAAGACGTTTTCAGGCAAAGGGCTGAAAAAAGTGACCCTTTTACGGACACTCACACTGACACTGTTTTTCAGAGCGTTTCGCCCCGCCTTTTCATGCAACAGAAAGATTAACCTTGCCGTTGCATAAGCCCCGCCTTTCCCGGGAGTGTGTTGCAACGATAAGGTAAACAATCATGCTCGCTGCAAAATATTTGGACAGGGGTGAAACTCTATTTATGTAGCTCGATGACCGATATGTCTTTACCGAGCTCGTTGACAGGGTCGACGATGATCTTGTCCTCTGCGACTGAGTACACGTAGTCGTCCATGAATATGCTCCGCTTTACGACCGTCTGAGGCTGGGTCCACCAACTGCCGCACATCTGCGGGGCCTGGGGCGATAAAGGGCTGACGTGGGACACTCCTCCCTTGAAGGAAAACCCCGATCGCACCGAGACGTCATAGACGAGCAGGCCGCTGAAGGTCATCGTGGTGTTATACATGTCGCCTCCTGCGACGCCCTCGCAGATCGTCGCAGGTATCGCGAGAAGGCCCTTCGATGCGAAGTAGTTGAAGGCAAGATGGTTCGTCGCGGCTTCGGAGGCCGTTCCCCTCGTGCCGATCACTTCCCTGTGCATGAGGCTGGGGTTCGCCATGTCGCCCACATCGAAGATCTGGAGCATGATGCCCTGAAACCATGCGAAGTCTCCCTGGTCCGCGGCATCATAGCCGATGGTCAAAAGATGCGACTCATCCATAAGATGCATATACGTGGAGTACCCCGGAATCTTGAGCGTCCCGACGACCTTCGGTGATGCGGGAGAACTCAGGTCGAGAGAAAACAAGGGATCGGTCTTCTTAAACGTCACCAAAAAACCTCTTTCGCCGTAGAACCTGGCAGAGCGTACATCTTCCCCGGGTGCGATGTTGTCCACCTGACCGGCAAGAACAAGCTCACCATTCGTCTCCTGCAGTATGCTTACAGTGCTGTGCGTTCGCGGATCAGGCAGGTGGCCGCTCGTTGAGGCGATCCGGAAATGCCCGTCCCATTCATCCATGGAGAACTGGTTCAGGACATTGCCCTTCACGGAACCGCTTGCAGTGTATACGTTCGCGGCAGGGTTCGATCCGATGCTGAATTTGTGCACCACCGTCGACTCCTTTGGAACCTCCGGCATTCCGAAGACCGGGGCAAACGGGATTGACGCGTGCTGCCTTGCCGCGACATAGAGGGATGCCGGAGTGGCGTAGACCGCTCCCGGCCGCCCCAGAATCGTCGTCGCCTTTACATCGTCATTCCTGTCCATGTCCAGGGAGAGGACCGACAGGAACGACTGGCCGTCGGGCAGGACTGTTGAGCTGAAATCCCGGCAGTCGGCGAGTATGTTGTCCGTGCTGACCGTGGTCCCGTCGATGTGGCGGATGTCTTCGATACTCGGCAGCACGTCCGATATGTCGGCATTCTCTATGGCAAGACGATTCGTTGTTTTGAGATCCTCCAGGGCCGTCACCACTTCCTCAACCGACGGTCGTGTCGGCGCCCCGGGACCATATGTCCAGCAGTGGTTCATGATGTCGGGCCAGTAGGAGACACCAGGGAAGGACGGGGGAGGGAAGGTCGCAACGGTGTGGACGGCCGTGCCGATCCTTCGCGCATTTATATAGGACCCTGAAAGTCTCAGCTCGCGCTGGAGCACAGGGTTTGCGGGATCGGTGATGTCGAAGACCGATATCTTCGTCTTTCTGCCGTCACCGGTGAAGTCGCAGTCATACCCGTAGGAGCACTCCGGCACTCCCGGATAGAAGGCGCCGAGGGACCCCCAGGGGCTGTTGTACGGGCCGGAAAGGTCGATCGATCCGAGGCTGGAATACACGAGGGCCTTGCCCGAAGAAACGAAGAGCTTCCTCGGTTCCCCTTCAATCGCCTGGGAGCCGATCACCCTGCTCTCCTGCGGAGGCCAGGCGTCGATGATCTGGAAGCGCCCGTCGGCGACGATATAGATGAGCGAACCGTCGTTCTTGACGAAGTCCGCCTCATCCACGCCTGCCACCTGGACGTTCGTTCCGGAATACTGTGTCGCGCCGCCGTCGGCAACGGGCGCAGCAGGCGGGGGCACAGGGCCGGCGGAGAAATAGACTGGTATGGGACAGACGCCGTAGTTGAGCACGTCCTGAGTCAGACTGAAGATGGTCTCCTCCATCTCTCTCACTGCCCGATCCTTCAAAGACTGCAGGACGGCATCGCATCCGTTCAGGGGAGTGAGCGCTGAGAGGTGTTGCGCTACCGCCCGGGGCGAGGAATCGAAGGACGTCTCCCACAGGAAGTGCCTTTCCTGACTGCCCGCAGGAGTCACGGCGACATAGAATTTATATTCCCCGGGAGGAAGGCTCGACACCTGAATGCTGTCGAAGACAATCTCCCTGCTGATTTCCCGTATCCCGGCTTTCCATGGTTCAAGACCCTGGGAGGCGGGCTGCAGGCGGCCGTCCCCGTTCAATATGTAAATGTTCTTATCATCGACTGCCGCAGAGAAAACTCCGACATACAGATCGACGGGACCGTCAAACCTGCTGAAGGCTGTCTCCACAGACAGCAGGTCTCCCCTGAAGGAAAGACCGAGCGGCCTCGCCTGGAGAGGATCGGCACTCGTGACCGGCATGGACAATGGGACGAACTGAAAAGCGTCTCCGCCCCCGGGGACTGACATAGCCGGAGCCGGCGATGAAATCGACAGGCAGAGAAGAACAAACGAAACCATGACAAACCCTGCCATGATCCTCCCGAAAAGAGTGCCTCTGGTCATGTTGTCCTCCCTATTAAAGAATTCGCAAGCCTCGCCCCTTTCACGCCGATGCATCCGGGTTTCGGTCTTCCTGGCGCTGTGCATCGGCGCAGGCGGGAACTTCCGGTCTCTCTCCAGAGCATCCCTCAGAATATCACATTCACATTATCGCTGCAATACACTCCCGGGAAAGGCGGGGCTGGGGTGAATGCGCCGAAAACCCTGCTGCGGCGACACCTTTGCCTTCCCATGAAGACGTTTTCAGGCAAAAGGCTGAAAAAGGTGACCCTTTTACGGACACTCACAATGACACTGTTTTTCAGAGCGCTTCGCCCCGCCTTTCCATGCAACAGGAAGGTTCAGTAACGCGGAGGTGGTTGAGTTCTCGCAAAGAAACAAGGAGTTCGTCCCAGTCTTGACCGTCATGTCGATGCCGGGCTTCCTGCGGTTTTCAGGGTACAGGGTTGGAGAAGAATGACTCTTATATGGTACATTTAAAGAAAGTGACAATTGGGAAGGGAGCATTATGGGAAATTTTGTCTACAAGGAATACACGCCGGAGGAGAGCGAGATATACGAGGCGGCGCTCATGCAGATAAAGAAGTCGGTGAAGGACGGGTTGCCGTTCCACGATGCCTGCACCGCCGTCTGTATCGAAGATACGGAACTGAAAAGCTTCATCGTTTCCGACGCCCTGAAGATCCTCATCGCGGAGCTCCACTTCGTGGGGAATCTTCCCCTTGATAAAGTGGGCGAACTCCTCTGTTTGACAAGAACGGAGATCGGCACTGCCGTGAAAGAGATGCTCGAAGATGTGGGGATATCCTCGGCTGAGATGTTCAAGAAGCTCAACCCGGACAGCCCGATCGGCAACGCATAGGAGGTGTGATGGGAGATCAGAACAAGAGAGTCAGGGTTTACGGTCTTACAACGTGCCCGTCCTGCAAGAGGGTGAAAAAATACCTCGAAGAGCAGGGCGTCCAGTTCGAATACATCGAAGTCGATGCCCTTGACAGCGGCGAGCAGTGGCTCAAGACAAAGGAGCTGAAGCAATACAATCCGCAGGGCACCTACCCGACCGTCATTGTCGAGGATGTCATCCTCGGCCTTGATGAGGCAGGACTGAAAAAGGCCCTGAACCTGTCATGACACCGGAAAGGCTTTTTGAAGTCCTGACGAAATACGCCCAATCCAAGGGCACGGAGCTGAACGCCGACAAGGAGTTTGTGATGGAGATCCTCATGGGTCTTCTGAAGAATGAAGAGCGGTACGGCTACCGGTCCTGTCCCTGCCGTCTCGCAACGGGGTTGAAAGAAAAGGATGCCGACATCATCTGTCCCTGTGCATACAAGGATGCCGATGTGGCGGAGTATGGCAGCTGCTACTGCGCGCTCTATGTATCAAAGGAATGGAATGCCGGCTCGGTCGAGCACGTTTTCGTGCCCGAGAGAAGACCGCTGGATAAAATGAAGTGAACCCACAGGGGAGGAAGTGACGTTATGATGTTTCAAGATCTGTTGACGTTCAAAGATGTCAAGGACGAGCCTTTTATCATTGAGCATGTTCTCTGGGATATGGAGCCGAAGTGCCTCATGGCGCCGCGTATTAAAACGACGGACAAAGGCTCGGAATTGCGTGAGCCGATCAAGGGTTACATCTTTTATATCGACACGATGGGCGATAAGCTGCAGCTTCTCCTCATCCGCCATACCGCCGCTGAATACGGCGAGACCCTCGCCCAGGTGGACGAGGCGCCTGAAGAACTCCTTGCAGAGGCCGTCGAGGAGGGCAAGGAAAAGATGTGCTTCGGCATGTGTCCGCTGAACGATAAGGTCAAGTCCTGGCTCAAGAAAGAACTGGGCGTGCAATAACCGCTCCGTCCCGGACAGGGAAAGCCGGCCGGAGGTCCCGCTGTTTCTTTGCGGCGGCATCTCCGGCCGCAACATTATGATGGTTCACAGCCTCTACATCCATATCCCCTTCTGCCTCAGGAAATGCCCCTACTGTGACTTCTGCTCCGTCCCCTATGACGAAGAACCGGCCCGCCGCACCATCGCAGCCGTCATGCGTGAACTGGAAATGCGGAGCCGCGACGCCTGCGAGCTTTCGACGGTCTACATCGGCGGCGGCACGCCGACGATCGTCCCGGCCTCTGAACTGATCAGACTCATAGGCTCGGTCAGGGACTATTACCGCGTCGCGCCTGATGCCGAAATTACTGTCGAAGCGAACCCGGGCACCGTAACGAATGATTCCGTCAGGGCCCTTGCCGGTGCCGGCATCAACCGGTTCAGCCTCGGTGTCCAGTCCTTCGACGACGGTGAACTGAAAGCACTCGGGAGAATATACGGCTCCGGTGATGTCCTGAGCGCTGTCGACGCCGTGCGAGGCGCGGGAATCCGGAACCTGAGCCTCGACCTCATGTACGGCATCCCGGGGCAGACCCGGGATGCCTGGTCCGCCCATATCTGCAAAGCGATCGGTCTTGGCCCGGAACACATCTCGACCTATGAGCTGACCGTCGAACCGGGTACCCCACTTGAAGTCGCCGTGTCAAAGGGCCGGACGGAGAAACCCGGCGACGACACGATCGTTGCCATGTACGAAGACGTCATCGACAGGCTGACCGCCGCCGGCTACCGTCATTATGAGATCTCCAACTTCGCCAAACCCGGTTTCGGGTGCCGTCACAACATCAACTACTGGAACAGGGGGGAATACATCGGCGCCGGCGCCGGCGCCCACAGTTTCATCAACGGCAGGAGGATCAGGAACTTCTCGCGCATCGATCGATACAACGAAGCCCTGGAGCATGGGCGTTTACCTGTCGAAGAGGAGACGGAGACGGGGCGAGTCGATGCGATCAAGGAGTTTATCATGCTCGGTTTGAGGAAGACGGGGGGTGTGGATCTGAGACTGTGCAGAGCGGAATTCGGCTTTGATCTGGCCGGGTCCTGCGCCACGATGATCGGCCAGGGGCTGATGACGACAGGGGACGGCTTCATCAGGCTCACCAGGAAAGGGATCATTCTTTCAAACAGCGTCATCGCCGAGCTTTTCCGGGCAGCAGAGAAAACGTAGCCCGTCCCGCAAAACGAAAAACGATACTCAAGACAGTCTCACGCAAAGCCGCAAAGAGCGCAAAGAAAGACAAGACAGTGTGAGTGTCAGTGTCTGTGAGCGGATCGTCGAATGCCGACAAACGATCACCCTTTGCCGTGTGGACAGACGACAAATGACCGTCAGGCAACAGGCGCTTAACACCTTGAGAAGTCTCATCATCGCATTGGAAAGGCTTTGAACCATGTTGCCTTCCCGCCGGCAGCTTCGCTGTGAGATGGCAAGAGGGTCTCCGACTGACGGCTGTTTATTTCTTGGCAGTTTTTATGTCCATCCAGCAGAAGGGGTCACGCTCCGCGAAGATATCCAACCCATAACTGTACGAGACGGCGAGGCATCCTCCGCAGGCGGCCCTGACGGGGCAGCCGCTGCAGGCGGCGCATCCGTCCCGGTAGCGCCGGGCCTCCGGAGAATCGAATATTTCAAGCAGGCTTTGTTCATAGATGTTGCCGATCAAGGAGGGCAGCTTCCTGCAGGCGTGGACCTCTCCGTCGGCGAGGACGGCAACGAAATTGAAAGCCGCGCCGCACCCGTAGCCGGTGCAGCCGCCGAACAGCTCCAGGTCGTCGTTATATCGCAGAATATTGATGAGATTGTCCTTGAACTCGATCACGGGATTTTCCTGGGCGGCCATAACGAACTCGTCGAGGAACGCCCTGTACTCTTCCGGATCAGGGAGCTGCAGGTTCGCCCCCTCGCCCACCATGGACAGGCGGTTGAAGAGGAACGAGTCCGCCTTCCCTCTCAGCATCTCTGCAAGGGGTATGATCTCATGCATGTTGTCCCGCGTCAGGGTGAGCATGACCCGTGAGCGGACGCCCAGGTCACGCAGGAGGGCGAGGAATACCTCCATCCGCGCAAAATGGCCTTTGCCGCGCATGTAATCGTTGTGTTCGGGCAGACCTTCCAGACTGACCTGGTAGAAGGAAGGGTGCTGAATGGCGATCAGTTTCTCCATCTGACGCCGTGTGGCAGGATTGCCGAGAATGGCCGTCAGAAAGCCGCGGTCGGCGGCTGCACGGTAGATGTCGTAGAACCGGGGGTGGAGAAATGGATTGCCGCCCGTAAAAGACACGGCGCCGGTGACGCTCTTTTTTCCCGCAAAGAGCCTGAGGTCATCGAGCACGCCTATGGCCTGCTCCAGCGTCGGCTTTTGGCGGTCGCTGCGGTCGTAGCAATGCCTGCACCTCAGGTCACAGGCCTGCGTGATGTGCCACTGCAGGGTGAAGACATCCGTGCAGAGGAGGGCGTCGTCAACGGGATGACCAGGGGCGAGGATCCGCGGGTCACGCCTGATCAGTGGGGGAGGCGTGAGGAGGATGCCGGCGGAGACGGCATCGTCGATGACCCTGTCGATGATCCTCGGGGGAAGGCCTTCGGCCCGGGCGACGTCGGCCGGGTCGAGACCTTCGGCGACGATCTTGAGGGCAAGGAGGTCCCTGTCAGAAGCGGGTCTCATGCGGGCCTCACCGGTCCCTGCGTTTTTCCACAGGAGGACCAGTTCCTCTCCACGCACGGGGACCTCCCCTTTACCTTTCATCATGACAAAATCGGCGAGGCCGCGCCACGACAAGGGGAGCAGACGGAGACTCGGATTGACCGTCATCCCGTCGACGGCGACGTGTATCTCGGCATGTTGGAGAGCTTTAAGATGAAATTCGAGGCGTGAAAGGTCCGCCAGGAATCCGGGCAATGCGACGTCGACCCGCCGGGCCAGTATCTCCCGGAACTCGTCGGGATCTAACGCCTGAGAATGTCCGCCGAAAAGCTGCTCCCAGAGATCAGGGCCTATGACGGTGCGGCAGACAGGGAATGAATCGTCGGGCTGCAGGTTATCCATTGTCATATAGAACGGGAAGAGGCCCGTTCAGGGAACGGGCCCCGGGTGTGTATCAGTCTGGCGAGTGCGAACCGCACTCGGCTGTCATCCTATCAACTGCTCTTCGGTGTCTTTTCCTCCGCAGAACCGGTCGACTTCTTCTCTTCATCGGACTTACCGGGCTGCGCAGGCTTCTTGTCCTTCTCTTTTTCTTCGGTGCTCCCGGCACCCTGCTGGGAGCCGCCTCAACCGGATTGAGCGGGCTTTTTCTCAGTGCCGCCGGCACTGGGCTGTCCGCTGCCTCAGCCGCTCTGGCTGGCAGCGTAGCTGTCCGTCGGGCCGAGGTTCGCACCGGCAATCAGGCTCGCGATTCCGACACCTGCAAGGATCTTCATCAGATCGCTCTTGTCCATTGTTCACCTCCCTTGCTCAGAATTGAAATGCTCCGCCTGTGCCGAAGGCACGGCGCTCCGTCTTCCCTGATGATCGGCCGGTATGGGAGAAAAAGGTCGACTTTCCAGATGATGGAATGTGATACCCCATATTAATGCCGGCCCGATCCCGGCGACTTGTCTCTATAGTACAGGAACCGTGATGAAAATTTCCCATTCACAATCCCTCATCCCTCGACGATGCCGCGCTCTTCCCACATAAACCAGTTTCCACTATCGTAGAGATAGGAGTACGTGTTCTGAAAGATGGCGAAATGCTCCTCTTCGTCCTTGACGAGGCATTCGAAAAAGGCCCTTTCAGTCGGAGAGGAGGCCGCGGCAAGGGCCGTCCTGTAAAAGTCGATCGCTTCTTTCTCCATCGTCATGGCGGTCTCGAGTGCGGAGATTTCGTCGGCCGTCGAAGCGACCTGTTGCAGCATCGTTTCTTTGTGCTGCTCAAATATCTCCTTCATGTCCTCCAGTGGTGTCGCATCGGAGGGTTTGAATTCGCCTCCCCGCGAGACCTGGATCGCGCACTCCTTGTGGTATTGCTCATCTTCAGCGATACTGAGAAACATCTTTTTCCCGACGGGGTTGCTCGTCTTCTCCGCGCATTTCCTGTAAAAATCGATTGCCTCCTGCTCCATCTTCATTGCCATTTCAACAGTGTCCATCGCTTTTCCTCCCAGATAAAGCGTTTTCACGCACCAAACTCGGTTGCCGTCCTGACCGAATCGCCGGCGTCCAAAATAATCTGACACGACGATAGGGCATGATTTCTTTGCAAAATGTACCACCTTTGCGCTTGTGCATGCCTTGTTATGAAGATACAGGGTATCGCACGTTCACCTGTGCGGCTCCCCGACCGCTTCCGCCTCCGACTCCCGCCGCCGTGAAGATTACCAGTGAAATCTTCTTCAGAAACCAAACTCCATCCTCGCTTTCAAGGTTTTGCCGTCAGCAATTCCGGACGCCGGCATGACCGGATATAGGTCTTCTTTCCAGCGCCACCATGTATAATTATACAGAATGCGAGGCGACAGGAGGTATCATGAAAACACTGGTCAGTGCGGCTCTGTCAGTTGCGGTGATTCTCTGCATGAATCTTTCCCCTCTCTGGGCTCAGACTCAGGTCGTCGACGGGTACACCTTCGTAAGGGGATTGTCGGGAGCGAATGTGTGTCTCGGCCAATGGGTCGATCAAAGAGACGGGACAGGCTCCTGTGAGGGACAGCTCGTTGACGTCTTTCAACTCTCCGCCGTGTCATCGAGGCTCACCGCCGACAGGATGGACCAGATGCTCACGGTGCTGTCGGCGATAGACGAGAAATTGTCCGCCGGAAATGCGCAGATGGAAAAGCTCACTGATGTGACGGTGAAAGCACAGGAGTCCCTGGAGAAGCAGGTTCAGCAAACAGGAACGCTCCTGCAGGAGGCGATCGCCGGAAGGTTCGACAAGAGGCTCAGTGAACTGCCTGTGGAAATGCTGGCAAGTGAGGAGTTTCGGCTTGCCATGGAGGCGCTGAAGCAGGACATCCTCGATGAAGTGGAGAAGGTTTATCTCCGACGTCCCGCCGTCACGACCAAACCGAAGTGAACCCTTCAATTGCCTGAAAAGGCCGGGCGAAGCGCATGAAAGCATTGCTGACGGCGACGATGTGAATGAACGTCACGACCCGTCAGGAAATAGAAGACTGCCGTGCCGGCGGGGTATCCGATGGGTCCTTGACGAAACAAAAGGTGTTCAGGTATTCTATACAAAGAATCTTAGAGGTTTTTGCGTCAGCTCAAGAGGCCACAAAGACTTTTAACTCTGTGGTCTCTTTTTTGTTCCACCCCTCTGAGATTTGAGTAAAAGAGAAGGAGGAAAAAATGGCACAGGGAACAGTGAAATGGTTCAATGACAGCAAGGGTTACGGCTTCATTACGTCTGAAGACAACACCGATGTTTTTGTCCACCACACATCCATCCAGGGTACGGGCTTCAAGAGCCTCGCCGAGGGTGACAAGGTCAGCTTCGATACTGAGAAAGGCCCCAAAGGCCCCAAAGCGATCAACGTCGTCAAATTATAATTGACCACACAATGGGCCCCTCTTCGGGAGGGGCCCGTCTTTTTCCCGGAGGAAAAATGAACAGGAGCACGAATGCTGCACGGCTGGAAAGGGCTCAGGAGAGACGTGATGCGGGATCGATGGAAGAGCGGTTTCCCGAAGTTGCGAGCATTGTGCTGACCATGGACTACCGTCACAGGGGCCTCACGTCGATTCTGCGCAGTTTCAGTTACGACCCCGCCAGCTTTGCCTATTTCAGGGTCAGTTGTTTATGGAAGGAATGCGATGACGGAGGCTTTGACCTGACCCGTGTCATCACGTCGATGATCAGGAACCGCAAGCAGTTCGAAAAAGGTGAGCTCGACTGCGAACGGAATGAACCGGGAGCGGGCCACTCGCATATTCTCTATGAGGTCGGCATAAACTACAAGGCGTAAGATCGACGGCAGCTGACGTCCGGACTGCGCTGCATTGCAGATCACACCGTTTTTCCGTGCCGCCGGGATCGTTCCTCAGTTCTCTGCTACTTCCGCGCGATCGTCTCCCCCGCCCTTTCAAGAAACTGCAACGTTTATTTAATTCTCATCGCGCCGATCTCCGGCAAAATCTGTCACGGGGTTATGGGAATTATTGACACATAATCTGTCCAGGAATGCCTTCACATGCGCCCGATTTCTGAAGGCGACTCCGGGGCCCCCATCTCAGATGCTTCTCAACATCAGTGGATTAAAAGGGCCGGCGTTGAACCATACCTTAATGGAACGAAACTTGCCATATCTGTGCTATTATTTTATAAAAATCTCGCCAGGGTCATTGGGGGTTGCTCCCGCGTTTCCCCCGTGAACGTCAACTGTATGCTCCTGAGAGGTTCCTCAGGAAAGGAGGCATCATGTTCAGGAAGGGTTGTTTTTCAATTCTCGTCGTTGCACTCGGCTTGGTGGTCCTTGCGGGTACGCAGGCGTATGCCGTTTCCGGCAATACGGCTGATGCCCTGGCCTATGATTATTACGCGCTGAGAGGGACGGCGAACATCATTTCGGTAGGCGGGGTGACAACCGCGCCCAGATGTGTGATGCCTGTCCCGTCGGATAAACAGGCGTTCACCTATACCCCTGTTGCTGAGCCTGTCATCGACTGCAATCCTGCCCTGGCAAAGCCGATCGGCGTGGGCGGCGTTGCCGTGGGCAGAGGTACGGTCAATATCAAGGTGGGCGTCGGGCCGTTTGAGGCCCCTGTCGATGTCTCGATCGGCATATTCATGGCATCTTTTGATGCGACTGACATTTACTTTATCAATGTCCTAAACCAGCTCACGTCGCTCCAGGAGGAACTTGCTGAGGAATTTGAGGCGGAAGCGTTGTCGGATGCGAATGCGTCCTCGAAGGACAAGGACAAAGACAAGGACAAGGACAAGGGCAACGGCAATGACAACAACAACGGCAACAACGGCAAGGATAATGGTAACGTCAACAATGGCTCTGATAACAGTGACAAACAGCCTCCCGCATCAGATGACCCGAAACCCAAGAAGAAATTCAAGAGACTGACCGTTTGGAAGGGTGATGTGATGGCGGTGTACGAGGTAATCCTCGATGACGTCAAAGTCGATGTCCTCCCGTCAGGCCTCTACGTGATCATTTTGAACGTCACACGGGTGAGCCCGGCGGACAACAATTTCGACCGGTTCTATCGCTGGGTGACCTATTTCATTGTCCCCGACAAGACGCAGTAGAGAAACCGCATGGAGACCGGCTGTCTCATGGCGTGACTGGGACGGCCGGTCCCCGCTCCCTCAGTTGACCCGGCAGGTCTGACACTCATGTGCCTGATCACCGCTTCTTCAGGTAATCGCCAAGCAATCCCCTGCTGTGCTCGTCGTCGTGGCAATAGACGCAGAGGTTCTCCCAGTTGGAGCCGTCGGGGGGGTTGTTGTGATGGTTCCCGTCCCTGTGATGGACCGTCAGCAGGCGCCGGTCCTTCTCCTCGAACTCCCTGCCGCACTTGGCGCAGATGAGGCCGTGTATGCGGAGTGACTGCTCCCTGTAGTCACCCGACCGCTGGCCCGCCTCCTTCAGTTCCTTCACGATTTCTTCCACGGACTTGCCGCTGTCCTTCTTCGGGGACGTCTTCATCCTGAAATCTTTCCGACCGTATTTTCTCATTATGGATTCTCCCCTTTCCTCTCAGAATGCAGAACAGACAAACATATAATATTAAACCTTATCGTTGCAATACACTTCCGGGAAAGGCGGGGCGTATGCGCCGAAAACCTTGATGCGGCCACACCTTTGCCTTCCCATGAAGACGTTTTCAGGCAAACGGCTGAAAAAGGTGACCCTTTTACGGACACTCACACTGACACTGACACTGTTTTCAGCGCGTTTCGCCACGCCTTTCCATGCAACTACAATGTAAAGTGTACCCGATAATCGCCGGAGATTCAAAAGCACATCCCTGCTGAGCGATGCCGGGGCCTCACATCAATGGGGGAGGCTCCGTGTGGCGGACATCACGAGGCATCACGTTGAGGGTACCAGTGAATTGTTGCTTCAGAAAAGAGCTATGAGCTAAGGGCGGTGCATGCCTAAGAATATTCCCTCCCTGAAGCCAAGGGAATTGATCAGGTTATTGGAACGATTTGGATGTGCTTATTATCGCGAGGGCAAGGGTGATCATGCATTGTAAACCCGCATCCTCGGAGGCAAGAAGAGAGTGGTTCCTATAGACATGGGTGCCGCTGAACTCTCCCCGCCCTATGTTCTCAGAATACACAGGCAATTCGGCTTCACCGATGATGAGATCGACCGTATCCTGGTGTAGGACACGACAGCCCAGTTTCCTTCCCGCCCCGTCCAACAGTATCGCAGGAAGTTCTTCTGTCTTGCTCCACTCAATTGGGCTGCCTAATGCCCCTGCGGCAGATTAGCGGCCGCCCACGGGCTTTGTGTGTACACGGCAGACACGGCAAAGGGCGGTCCGGAGATGCTCTCGGGGTATCTCGTGAGGCAAGGCGCTGCGCCTTGCAGTTTCAATGAGGTTTCAGTTATTTTGATCCATCTGCCTTGCGGGAAAGCCTTGTAAAAGATGTGCATGGTGCGCGTGCAGAAGCAACGGCTGCGCGTCTCTGTGCCGGAAGATCTCATGGTCGCAGTATGGTGCGTCACCACAAAGGCGGGGTGATAGGAAAGGAGGGCATGATGGAATGCAGTCGCAGGGTTTTTCTCAGGGGAATCGCTGCTTTGGGCGGTATGGCCGCTCTTTCCGACATGGGCGCCCTGGCCCGGGCTGTCGAGAGGGCATCGGGAAAAGTCGGCGATCTGCCGGCTGAAGTCAGACACGTAAAGACGACCTGCGTGCATTGTGTCGTCTATTGCGGTATCGACGTCACCGTCAGGAACGGGGTGATCCAGGCCATATATCCTGATGCGGAGCGCGCCCCGTACTTTAATCGCGGTATATGTCCCAAAGGTGTCGCCGGTCTCTTCAACACGTATAATCCCTACCGCCTGAAGAGACCGCTCAAAAGAACCAACCCGAAGAAGGGACGCGATGAAGATCCGGGGTGGGTGGAGATATCATGGGATGAGGCTTTCGACACGATCGCGGAAAGACTGAAAAAGATCCGGGCGGAAAACCCGGCGAAGCTCGTCTGGCAGGACGGGCAGGGGAGATACCTGTCCAATGCGCAGCCCCTTGCCGCTTTTTGCGCGGCTTTCGGGACACCCAATTTCATTCATCGCACCACGCTCTGTATTGCATCGAGGAATATCGCCGATCAGCTTACATGGGGTTCCTTCACGATTCTGCCCGATCTCCAGCACGCCAACCTGCTCCTGAACTTCGGATCAACGTACTACGAAGGTGAGCAATGGGCACGGTGGCTGGATTACAACACCGCGTTGGCGAGGGATCGCGGCATGAAGACGATCGTCTTTGATCCCCGGATGTCTGTGAATGCGGCGAAGGCTGATGAATGGGTCCCTGTCAGGCCCGGGTCCGATGCGGCTCTCATCCTTGCGATGGCGAAGCTCCTGATCGACTCCGGCAACATAGATGAGGACTTTCTCATCACCTATACGAACGCGCCCGAGCTGGTCGGGACAGACGGCGCCGTCCTGAAGGACCCTCAGGGGAAGTCGCTGGTCTTTGACGCTGCCACGAAGAGCATCAAACCCCTCGCTGATGACGTCAAGCCTGCGTTAAAGGGATCTTTCGCCTACAATGGCGCTGCGGTGAGAACGGCGTTCCAGGTATTTATCGATAGCCTCAACGGGGTATCGCCCGAGTATGCGGAGAACGTGACGGGAGTGCCGGCATCGACAATACGGCGCATCACAGATGAGGTCGCCAGGCAGGCAAGGATCGGCTCGACGATCGATCTCGACGGGCAGCGATTGAGGCACAGGCCCGTCGCCGTCCATACCTTCCGCGGTTTGACGGCACGGCAGCACGGCGTGCAGAACTGGCGGGCGGGGATAGTGCTGGAAATGCTCCTCGGAGGTCTTGATGCCGTCGGGGGCATGATCGTTTTTAATCCGAACAGCACACCAAAGACCCTTGAGCCGTCGAATGCCGAATACCCGCCACGCCGCGTCGATCTGGCCGGCAGCATTTACTTTCCGCATGCGACGCAGGACGTCGGTCAACAGGTGAACCTCTCACTCCTCGATCCGAAGGGTTTCGGGCTGCCCTATGAACCGGAGATGCAGCTCATCTACGGCAGCAACAGGCCTTTTTCCGCTTCCGAATCGGCCAGGCAATTTGAGGGGATGAAAAGAACATACAATGTCGTCATCGACATCGTCATGACGGAAACGGCGTGGTTCGCCGACATCGTGCTGCCCGACGACACCTATCTGGAGGGCTGGCACTATTCCATGACCCGCTGGGCTGTCGATGCGCGCACCATGGCGATTCGCCAGCCCGTTGTGGACAATGTGTTCAAGATTCCCTACGAGGGTCTGACGATCCTCTGGGCGCTCGCAAAACGCGCCGGCTTCAGGGACGCCTACGCGGAAGAGCTCAACAGGAAGTGGGGCCTCAAGGAAACAAAGTTCATACAGGGGAGAGATTACAACGCCCGTGAGGCCCTTGAGATCGTGTGGACGGAACTGACGAAGAAGGATTTCAGTGTGGCCCTGGAAAAAGGGTTCGTCGGAAGGAAGCTGAACGCCGCCGACCGTTATCTCAAGGGAGTGGAAGACAAGTTCAAGGGGCCGGGCAAGCCGAAGATGAAGTTTTACGCGGACCAGCTTGTCGGCTCCTATGAGAAGATCGCCGGCAACGTAAAGAAACACGGCGTCTCAAACCTCGATCTCGACGCATACAAAGTGGCGATGTCGCCGTTGCCCCTTAAGGAACACGCGTTTCCGGCGGCACATCGCAACAGGGATGACTACCCCTTTTATTTGATCACCCACAAGGTGATGCACCGGAACCAGTCGGGAAATACCTGCCTGAATCCGATACTCAATGCCCTCGGCGGCACAGACACCAACAGTGTGGCCATGAATCGCTCGACTGCGCAGAAGATGCAGATCAAGACCGGCGACACCGTCGTCATCGAAACGAAGATCGGAAAGGTGAAGGGTGTGGCGAACGTCATCGAGGGTATACGTCCCGACACCGTTGCCGTATCGTATCACTACGGGCAATGGAGTCCCGGGCTTCCTGACTACGCGAAAACGGGTATCGACATCAACAGCGTTCTTGAATTGCGGCCCGATGTCATCTCGGGTATGAACTCGTTTAACGATACGAAGTGCAGGATTTACAAGGCATAGGGAGGAAGACATGCCCACATTCGTGCGATTGATAGACACCAAGAGGTGCATCGGATGCCGTACCTGCGTGGCCGCATGCATGGTCGAGAACCATTACACCCCGGGCTCTCCGTGGAATGTGCTTGTCGAGAAGGAGATGGGGTTTTACCCGAAGGTCAGGAAATTCTTCGCGACCATGGCGTGTATGCACTGCGAAGCGCCGGCGTGCAAGATGGCCTGTGACAAGGTGGGAGCATATGCCATAAACAGGAACGAGCATGGAGTGGTCCTCGTCGACTACGAAAAGTGCATCGGCTGCGGATACTGTGCAGCCGCCTGTCCCTATGGCGTCCCGCAGCTGAACGGTGAAATGCACCCGCTTTATCCGGGGCACTCGACGCCCTATGAGGCGATTGTCCCTTCCGACCGTCACCCGACTCACCGTAAGCGGCCCCGGGTGGTCGAAAAGTGCACGTCCTGCTGGCACAAACTCGAAAAGGCGGTTTCCCGCGGCAGGACGCATCTCGTGGGACAGGAGCAGGACTATACGCCTGCCTGTGATGTCGTCTGTCCCGTCCAGGCGCGTTTTTTCGGCGACCTTGATGATCCGGACAGCGAAGTTGCCAGGAGGATCAGGACGAGCGGGGCGACGCAACTGAAGAAGGAGTTCGGCACAGGGCCGCTGGTCTATTATGTGCTGGAAGGAGGTGACTCCCGATGAAGAGCATCCTGTCCGGCCTGATGATCACGATGTGCATCGCTTCATTGGCTGTCGCGGCTGATCTGCAGACGACCGCCCAGGAGTCGCAGAAGGGGAAAACAGAGACGGGCGCGAAATACTCCATGGCCCCTGACGGGCGTTTCCATACGATTCATGGAAAGGTTGTCGGCATGGATTGCAGGAACTGCCATGTGGATTTCGACGGGAAAGACCTTTTCATTGTGAGGGGTGACAGGAAACTGCCCGCATCTCAGCCCGGTCACGTGCACAAGAGCAGGTGTCTCGGATGCCACAGGGAAGGGGGAACGGCAACGTCCCTCTATGGCGCAACGTCAAAATGACGGATCATTATTCTGACCAGTTATGCCGGCTCGCCCGGGCCAGGGCCGAGAGTTACTGGTGGTTGTCAAATCTCTACTTCGAGCTGCCGACGCCGGAAAAGGTCAGGGCCCTGAGGGAAAAAATCGAGGCCCTGGCTGACAGCACTCCCGATGCACTGACCGGTCACCTCCTGACGTTGAGATCGCTGTTTCAGGGAAGGGGTGATGATGAAATCGCAGACCGGCTGCTTCCCGAGCAAACGAGGCTTTTCGGCGGATTGCATCCTGCCTACGGTCCGCCGCCACCGTACGAATCGGTCTATCGAGGCGCTCAGTTCATGGGAGAGGTGACGCTGTCGGTGATAAGGGCTTTTCATGAGGCAGGGTTCGAACAGATCGAGACATCC
This sequence comes from uncultured Nitrospiraceae bacterium, assembly GCA_963705105.1. Classification (GTDB taxonomy): domain Bacteria; phylum Nitrospirota; class Thermodesulfovibrionia; order Thermodesulfovibrionales; family Dissulfurispiraceae; genus CAVPIW01. The sequence goes on from CAVPIW010000012.1 coordinate 195,661, forward strand.
GTGGGACCGGCGGACCATATTGTCTCAGAGCTGAAATTCATGGCAGCCCTGTGTTTCAGGGAGCAGGAAGCCTGGGAAAGGGGAGAATCGGATAGGGCGCTTCAATGGGTGCTGCAGGAGAAGCGGTTCCTGGAAGATCATATCATGAAATGGATACCGGCTTTTTGCGACGCCCTCAAGAAAAGCGCAAAAGAGCGGTATTTTGTCTGCCTCGCCGATTTGACGCGTGAGGCATGCGAAAGTGATACGGAGGCGGTGAATCATTTGTTGCAATGATGAAGGAGACGAACTTCATCGAGCGGACAGACACCCCCTCCCGCAGCCTTCCTCGTCGTCGATGTCGAAAAAATCCCGCATGGCGGCATAATGGCCGTGCCGTGCATTCCGGCAGACCGGGCAATGTTTCGTGTGCTCTCTGAGACTGTACAGACACCAGGAGCCGTCGGGTTTCAGTATGCCCAGCCGTCTGGCATCCTCGCCGCATTCATGCATATGTTCGTCCTGTTTTTTCATTGGAAGATCATGATGCTCAGGCCAGTCTGACCTCTTCGATCTCCATGTCCAGCAGGTTTATGGAGAGCATCCTGCCTCTGAGAGGCGTCCCGAGGCCCGTCAGGATCTTGCAGACCTCCGCCGCCTGGAGGCTCGCGACGACGGCGGGCGTGAAAGAGGGATTGCCCAGCCTCTCTTCGACACCCCTGTCCTGGCGGCTGAGGCGATAGATGGCCTGCAGCGTCTGATCGCCGGGAAACTGCGTCGCCACCTGCCCGTACCACCCGGCGATCGTGCCGTGGACAAGGGGGATGCCGAGGGTCTCGCAGGCCGCGGCAAGATCGAGCCGCGCCGGGATGCTGTCGAGGGCGTCAGCGACAACGGTGCAGCCGCTGAGGATCTCTCCTGCGTTGGAGCGGTCAAGAGGCCGGGCAACGGCCCTGAGGCTGACGGCAGGATTGACGGCTGCGACGCGTGCTGCCGCCGCGTCCACCTTGGACTGCCCGAGAGTCGCCACCGTTGACAGGACCTGGCGGTTCAGGTTGTGCTCCTCGAAGGCATCGCCGTCGACGGCGATCAGCCCGCCCACACCCAGACGGGCGAGTTCCTCGATGAGGTACCCCCCGAGGCCGCCGCAGCCAACGACGGCAACGGTGCTCCAAAAGAGGCGACGCTGCATCTCCGTCGTGATCGTCTGCCTGTTGCGCTGGTACCGAGCCGGAAAAAGCCCTGCCCCGAAGATCGCCTCTTCGACCTGACGGAAAGACAGGGCGAACTTTCGGGCTGCGGCGCTCTGCGTTTCATAGGACACGAGGTCGCCGGCGGCGGATGACCGCAGGTATTCGACGAGCTTCGTCATTTCATCCTCCGCCGACGGGGGGAAAGAGCGACAGAGTGTCGCCGCCGGCAAGGACCGTGTCGAAATCCTTGTGTCTCCCGCTGATCAGGATGAGCGCCACCTCGGCCTCGGGAATCGCGAGGTCCGTGAGAACGTCCCTGACAGTCGCGCCGGCAGTGAACTCCCTCTCGGCAACAGGGAATCGCCCTTCCCGTAACGTTGCAAAGAGCTTGACCTTAATGATCACGGCATCGGTCCTCAGCAGCCGCAGGCTCCGCAAGGACTGCGACCCTGAGCAGGATGGCCCCGTCGCCGGTCCCTGCCAGAAGGGAAGCAAGCTCTTCAAAACCGGCGAGGCGTCCGTCAATGCTGAGGCAGAAGGGGCCGGGCAGAAAACCATCCGGCCCATTCGTCACGATCTCCTCAAGATCCCTTTTCATGATGAGTATTCCCCGTGCAAGCAGCAGGGGGCCGATCTCCTCCATCACCATGTTGAAGAGCTTGAGCCTGATCGTTCCAGTGCCGCCTTTGCGGCAAATCCCTGTTCCCCGGTAACTGATGGAGTCGCGGAAGGACGCATAGGCCCCGCCCTTTCTCATGGTGGCGCCGACCAGTCCTGGCAGCGCTCCCGACAGTGACAGCCGGGATCCGTGATCAAGCAATGCCGCGTCGAGATCGTCGACGGGCATCCCGTTGAGAAAGACCGTGCTGATCCTGCTGTCCACGTACTCCGCGCCGATTCCCAGCTCATCGCACAGAAACGAGCGCACGCTGCAGCCCGGCAGGCAGCCCATGGCGAAGCCCGCCTGCAGGATCCTGTAAAAGACCGGGTAAGATCCGGATTGTATCGTGAACGTCACCGATGTCCCGGCCTGCTCCAATGTTGTCACTGCCCCCCGGCTATTGCCGATCTTTCCCTGTCTTTCCGAAACGATACGAAGGAGGAGAGAACGGGGCCCCTCCCCTGTGATGCAATTCAGAAATTGAACACCTTGTCAAGGTCTTCGTCCCTCACCTGAAAGGTGACGTTGTGCGGCGCCACCGGCTCCGTCGAGAAGAAACGGGGAAGACGGTCATGTGAAGAGTTGAAACCCGCTTTGGTATTGAATTCGCGTTCGGCGCGCAGGATCTTCTTGCCGAGCTCTACCACATCGTCGGCCGTGAGATTCCAGCCGTAAAAGCTGTTGAGAAGATCGATGAGCGCCTGGAATGTTTCGGGCTGGTCGAGCACGGCAAAGGCGATGAAGAGGCACATGCCCGTCGCGTCCACCGCTGCCGTGGCGATCTGGAGATTCCGGGAAAGCTCGATCTGTCCCTCGGGCTTCAGCGGATCGACATATCCGCCCACCTTCAGGATGTTCGTTGCCACGGCATACCCGGCAGTATGGTCGGCCCCCATGGTGCTCGTTGCATAGGTGACGCCGATCCCCTGGACGGCCCGGGGGTCATATGCGGGCATCGCCTGCCCCTTGACGACAGGCACCCGCTCGACGCCGAACACCCTGCCCGTCACCGCAGCGCCGCTTCCCAGGATCCTGCCGAGATGCGTTCCCTTGCCGACTTCGTTGATGAGCCTGATCGCACCCTCGGCGTCTCCGAAGGGGAGGAGGCCCGCTTCCATTGCGACGCCGATGGTGACTCCCATTTCTATGGTGTCGAGCCCATAGTTGTCATCGAGGAAGTCGAGCTTCGCAATGGCGTCCATGTCGGCGATGCCGCAATTGCCGCCGTGGGCCCAGACCGTCTCATACTCAGGCTGCTTGGTCATGTAGTGCCCGTCCTTGTCCACATAAGTGCCGGAACACTGGATGGCGCAGCCGCTGTGGCAGCCCTTCGTCGCGACGCCGCCGCGCCTGGTCTCGATCTCGGCCAGCGTTTCACCGCTTATCCTGTCGGCATGGGGGAAACTCCCTTCTTTGAAGCTGTAAGTCGGATACCCGCCGGCTTCACTCAGGATGTTCGTCAGGACGTTCGTTCCGTATTTCGGCAGCGCCTGGCCCGTGACGGCATGGCTTTTCAGTCCCGCCGTGAAGCGCTTGTTGGCATCCCTGAACTTCTCGGGGTCCTTCGGCTGGCGGAACTTCAGATCTCCCCTGTCCAGGACGATGGCCTTGACGCCCTTCGACCCCATGACGGCGCCGACACCGCCCCTGCCGGCGTGGCGCGCCGGCCGCAGCTCCGTGTCCGTGATCGCAATGGAAGCGGCGCAGAGCTTCATCTCTCCGGCAGGGCCGATGGAGATGCAGGCGATCTTGTCGCCGTACCGCTCTTTCATCTTCTCCACGAGATCATAATTGGGCATCATTTTCAGGCTGTTGTCGACCCCGATCGCAACGCCCTTGGGACTGATGTGGATCGTGCAGATGTCGTCCGTGGCCGGCTTGCCCTCGAGCACGATGGCGGCATATCCCAGCCTTGCCAGGAAGGCCGCGGCCTGGCCGCCCGAATTGGATTCCTTGATGGTGCCGGTGAGGGGGCTCTTGCAGCCCACCGAGAGCCGGCCCGACGACACGGCGGCGCTGCCGCTGAGCAGGCCGGGAGCGATGACAAGCTTGTTCTCCGCGCCCAGAGGATGGCAGAGGGGCGGCACCTCTCTGGCCACAAGAAGGGAGGTCAGAGCCCTGCCTCCGAGCCCGGCATACTCTCCCATCGGTGTCTCCGTCACTTTTGGACCGCCCTCGGCCCCCACATCGATTCTCAGAATTCTGTCCATGGTACCCTCCTTTGTTCACCCTGAAAGACCGTTCGAGTGTCGGTGAAAGGAATGCATCTCAAATCTTTCTCGCGCAAAGCCGCAAAGAGCGCAGAGAAAGAACTGTCTGCTTTATTATAATTGATGATACCATAGAGAAAAGCTTTCAGTTGACATGCCACTTTGAGATGAAAGCGGCCGGACGGAGGCATGTGATGGCGGAATACGGAATAGTGGTTCACGGCGGTGTCTGCACCCCGAAAGAGCATGCCGACGGCTGCGAAGAGGCTTGCCGGATCGGTCTCGCCATGCTCGCCTCGGGAGCGTCGGCGCTGGACGCGGCCGTTGAGGCGGTCAGCATGATGGAAGATGACGGGAGATTCAACGCGGGAAGCGGGTCGGTGCTCCGCATCGACGGCAGGACACGACAGATGGACGCGGCGGTGATGGACTCCACGGGCAGGATCGGGGCGGTGATCGCCATAGAAGACATCAGGAATCCCGTGCTCGCAGCCAGGGCAGTCCTCGAAACGCCTCACGTGGCGCTGGCCGGGAAAGGGGCGACCACATTCGCCGTCCAGAGGGGCTTTGCACCTATTGGCGAGGCACCCGAGCGGGTTTTGAAAAGATTCGAAAGGCTGCGAGATGCCGTCAACGCCGGGAAAATCGGCGCCGAGTACCTGTCCTGGGGCGGCCGGGACCTGAGGTCTCTCTGGAACGTCGATGGGATCGCCTATGACGAGGTCTTTTCGACGGACACCGTCGGGGCTGTCGCATTGGACAGGGAGGGTGTCTTTGCGGTGGCGACTTCGACGGGCGGCGCTTTCCCCATGATGCTCGGCAGGGTCGGTGATACACCGATGATCGGCTGCGGCTTTTACGCGGGGAAGATCGCCGCTGCGGCCTGCACGGGGATCGGCGAAGAGATCATCCGGACGATGCTTGCAAGGGACGTCTGCGACAGGATCGTCTCAGGTGCGGACCCGCGGGAAGCCTGCAATGACGCGATGCGGTCGGTGTCGCCCGATATCCCCATCGGCATTATCTGTCTGTCAGCCCGAGGCATCGGGATTGCAGCAAACCGCGAGATGGCTCACGCCTCTGCGATCATATGAAAGCATCGCAGGGTGCATGTCCCGGGCGCTCTCAACTTCTGAACTGGTCCTCCAACCTCCTGAACCTCGGTTCGTAGATAAGATCGTAGAGACTGATTTTGTCGGGCAAAAGCTCTGCTATCCTCTCCCTGAGTTTCCGCTTCTCCATCTCTATATCGATCATCGGCCAGTCGCTCCCGACGATCAGGGAAGCGATCCGGTCGGCCATGGACCGTATCTCGCTCACATTCCTGTCTTCACGGATCCGCGCAAAAAGAGCATCATCCATCAGTCGCTCATGTTTGAGCGTCACAGGCTCCCCGCACGCGCACCTGACGGACCTGCCGAATGCAAACAGGGTGACGTCATAGCCCCTGCCACAATATGTGCACCGGACAGCCATCAGTCCTTTTCCCTTTCCTGCATCCCCTCAAGGAGCCGGACCACACGCCTCAGAATCATGTCAGGCAGAGAGTCCCTGTTCTTAAGTGTCACATTGAGGAGTTCAACATCCTCTCTGCCTTTGATCCGCCTGAAGAACTCATCACCGCCCAGCGAGATCGTGCCCACAACGATATTCGGTGAATCGAGGGCCGTGAGCACCGCTTTCTTGAATGCACGAGAGAAACATTCCATTTTGCCGATTTCATCGATGACGATGATGTGATCGTTGCGCGGCACCAGTGAGGGAACGGCGATCGTCTCGATATTTTCCATGCTGACCCCGTAAATGCGGACGCGAAAATCAGAGGGGATGTCGCGGTGTGCGAGGTAGCCCTCTCTGCCGTCAAGGGTCTTCATGACAAATCCGGCCCTCTCGCCTGCCACCCGTTCTTCCCCGGTGTAAAAACCGGCGGCGGGATGGCGCAGCAGCGCGATCACTTTCTTGATGACTGTTGTTTTGCCGGACGAAGGAGTTCCGGTGAGAAGGATGTTTTTCCTGAGATCAGACATTTGCTGTGCTTAATCTTGCATGAAGAAGGCGGGGTGAACGCGCCACTTATAAACAGTAGACAGAATACAGAAGGCATTAGACAATAGACAGCAGGCAAAGACAGAAACCGGACGACAAACACACCGACGGGGAGGCTGATGTGGCGAAAAGCCTTTCCTCTAAGATACCTTGTTGATCCCCAGACCACACTTTGCCGTGTCGATTGTAGACAAAAGCCCGTCAGGCAACAGACTCTTAACACCTGGAGATGTCTCATCATCGCATTGGAAAGGCTTTGAACCATATCTGCCTCCCCGTCGGAAACATTCCTTCAGCAAGGCTTTTCGGCGCCTTCGCCCCGCCTTTCCGGAAGGATCATGGGGACTGACGGGATGATGCCTGCTCCGCCCGGCGGAGTATATGGACGGCTTCACCGCAGGACCTGCAGGGGAAGAGTTTCACGACCATCGCATCGAGGGGATGGCGAGTCTTTTTCTCTTCTTCCCCCAGGAGCATAGCGATGAACTCCCTGTGCGCTTCTTTTTCGCTATCAGCAGTCGCTTTATATTCCCATACCGTCTTCAGAGGGAAGAGGCCCGCAATCATCTTGATGACCCTGATGCTGTGCTCGGGGGTATTCGCAACAGAGACAAGCACCTTTTCCCTGTTATCGAACCGTATCTGGAAGAAGCAGTGCCGCTCCGTGTTTTTATAGGCTATGACCTTGCTCATATGGATTTACCTTATCGTTGCAATACACTTCCGGGAAAGGCGGGGCGTATGCGCCGAAAACCTTGCCGATATTTTAGTAAAAGCAGCGAAGCACGTGCAACCCTGGTGCGGCGAACCCTCACTTCTTCACGCCATAGCCGACCGATGTCACCATGAAGGTGTCCGTGCCGTTGGGCCTGCTCACCACGACTTCATCCCCCTCGGTCTTGTGCAGTAGCGCCCTTGCCATGGGGGAATCGATGCTGATATATCCCTTCTTCGCATCGAATTCGTCGGGCCCGACAATGCGGTAGCGGAACAGGTTGCCGTCTGCGTCCTCGAGCTCGACCCAGGCGCCGAAGAATATTTTCGACCTGTCGGCAGGCGGCCTGTCGACGACGATCAGTTCGTCCAGCCTTTTGGCGAGATACCGGACCCGTGCATCGATCTGCCGCAACTGCTTCTTGCCGTAAATATACTCCGCGTTCTCCGAACGGTCCCCCATGGCCGCGGCTTCTGCAACGGCCTGCGTGACCTGGGGACGCTTCACCTTCCAGAGAAAGGAGAGTTCATCGCATAGAAGCGTTCGCCCCTCGGGGGTGATATACCGGGAGGTATGCGCTTTATGACGGGACCGTTGCATGCCCTGCTAACCTCTTCATGACATCTCGCAGCAATATATTTTTCCGACTTTTTCTCTTTCCCCGGGGTCGTCTCTTGCAACCCTGACAGCATAACCCCCGAAACCTGCTCAATGTGTCGATTCCTCTTTCAGGAAAGCAGGAACAAACATGTTAATGAAGTAGAACAGCACGAACGGCGTTGCAATAACCGCAAGGGCGCCAAAGAGTCCTTCCTTGAATGTCTCAAGATTATGCGGAATCACCGGCAGATGATAATCCATGAACCCTGAAAAACTTAACGAAAATGCCTGCCCACCGATAACGACATTGTAACGCATCATGAACACGCCGAACAGAACCAGCACGGTGGCAATGGTTGTGCGCCGTACCGTGCGCCCCGGCAGTATCATCATGATAAAAGGAATGAGGTTGCCGATCGTATACTGCAGGATGAATATCTTGAAGAAGTCGCGCTCCATGATGACTTCGCGCAGAATATCCCAGGACTTGACCTGAGTGTAACCGCGGAAGATAAGGTCCAGTATTTCAAGGGTTATGGCGGCGATCATGAAATAGAGCAGGTAATTGGAGGAGATCATGACTTCCGTGTGTTTTGCAGCTTCAAGCTCCTCTGCGTTGGGCGCATCCGCATCTTTGGCCCAGCGGGCCATTTTGCTTCTTGCCATGTACTTGCGAATTTCCTGTACGATCACGTACGAGAGAATACAGAGGGCAACTCCCGAAACAACGGCTGAACAGATAAAAATAACCGGCATCAGCGGGGTCATCCAGAGGGCATTCGCCTTGACCGAGCCGAAGATGAAACCGGCGTAACCGTGCAGGAAGCAGGCAACGGGGATCCCGATTGCGGCCATGATCTTGCAGGCTTTATGATCCTTTTCCACGGCCTCGCGGCTGATATCCCAAGCGCCCAGCGTCAGCGCCTTGAAAACCATCATGCGGAAGTTGTCTGTGACGGTGCGGTTCTGCTTTGCCATCAGACCCTTTGCCGTTTCAACGAAATATTTGCGGTATGACAGCCAGATTTCGCTCGCAACAATTGAAGCGTAGGTCAGAAACACAATGCCGAACGCCGAAATGGCCGACGTAAAATGCGGCGTCATCAGAACATTGATGCCCCGGAATGGCTGTTGCAGATGGAGCAACAAGGGCATCATGGCCGCCGGCAGCAGGGCAAACGAGAATACCAGGGAAAACCGGGCGATCTCCTTCAGTTTTTCAACGCCAAAGACGTGATACAGGGAAGAGAGAACAAAGGCCCCGGCCACGAGGCCTGTCATGAACGGGTACATGACGATCTGGATCGACCAGTAGATGTACTCATTCGGCAGGGTGAACAATTCCTTGACCGTCCATGATTCTCCGTGAACTTCCATTGCGAGTTGAGCGATTTGTCCAACCATGACTATCGCACCTCCTGGGCAAGACCAATATAGAAGGCCTGAGGCTTGGTCCCGAATTCATCCTTCAGCACCCCGACCCGCTCGTTCATTATGATCTGAGTGATCGGGTCATTGATATCGTGAATATTTCCCATCCTGCGGGCGCCGAAAGGGCAGGCATTGACACAGGCCGAGTCCAGCCCTTTACTCAGACGGTGATAGCAGAAGGTGCACTTATCGGCAACGTGCAGAACGGGATGGAAAAAACGTGCCGCATAAGGGCAGGCCATGATGCAATAGCCGCAACCGATACACCATTCCCGGTCCACCAGAACGACTCCGTCATCAGTCTTATAGGTAGCGCCGACGGGACAGACCTGTGTACAAGCGGGGGCGGAACAGTGATTGCAGAGTTTGGGGACAAAAAAAGCTTTCCCTACGTTATGGGGGTCGATCTCCTTGAATTTACCCCGGCCCAGATCAATGCGGGATTCGGTGAATCCGTACAGAGCGGCTTTAGGACTGTCCACATAGCGCTTGTCGTCCTTCGTGTACACATAGCGTTCCACCCAGGTCCGTGAAACGTTTGCATTCAAGGGAATGTCGTTCTCGGTCTTGCAGGCCATGACGCAGAAACCGCAGCCGACGCACTTGTTGGTATCGACCAGGAATGCCCATTGAATATCGGGATCGGCGGCCAACAACTTTTGGGGATCAATCAGTTTCAAGGCCGAGAGGGGAACTGAGGCGCCGGCAATGACCATAATGCATTTCTTGATAAAATCACGCCTCTTCATGATTGCAGATCCTCCAGTTTCGGGTTGTGCGGGTTGTGACACATGACGCATTCTATGCCGGTGTTGTGACTCTTCGGGTCTATGCCGGGGATACGCTTGCGTTCGCTAGTCGTATAGGGGAGGCTGGTGTGGCAGCGAAGGCAAAGCTCGCGGCTGCGGTCGATAGCAAGTTTTTCCGGCGCTTCCGGGTGGTTGAGCACCGGCCCGTGACAATCCTCGCAGGGAATGATGCCATGCAGTCTTTCGGTGCGGACCTTGACCACATCGCCGTGACAGTCATTGCAGTATTCGTGCATTTTCTGCTGGCCGGTGACGCCATATTTCGCCGGTTGATTCTTCCACTCCATTACATTGGACTTGCGGTGGTAGGAATACATGAAGCCTCGCTTTCCGGAAATGAAGTCGTTCGGGACATAGAAGAAACGAAACACCAGCAGAGCAGCGACAAAAGCAATGACCACATACAATGGTCGCCAGACGTGACTTTTCACTCTTTTACTCCCCCATTGACGTCGTGGTTAGCGTTTGGCGCATACACCCCGCCTTTCCCCCGAAAGCGTATGCAACGATAAGGTAAATCTATACTATTAAAATAGTGCAAGAGGCAGCTTATGTCAATTATGCACGATAGAGTCATTTTCTTACGGCATGATGAGGGCAGACAAGAAGCATTCCCTATACCGACTATTCGATCGTTGACTTGTCTCTGTCGATGAGGATTCTTGAGGATTGGCGGCATTGAAAAGAGAGGTGGGCGCGCGCATTGCCTAATTGAGGGAAAAGGCGGTAACAATGAGGTAGCAACAAAGACAAAGCTTGAACAACCTGCGTCTGATACGTGGAAGCTGCTTTATTTCCAGTTTGTTCAGCCCTTTCTGGCCTTTCCCATCCAAGAATATTAAGAAATCGACGATTCGTCTTAGTTGCCCTCCATATGAACTCCCACTGAACCGCGACGAATGGTTCGGATGCGATATGTCAGGTTGCGGCAACTTCTGCAGAGGTACCTCGCGTTTAAGGACGGCAAATAGAGGGGATTCCCGGTTTGGACAAGAGGAGATTCATAATTTCTTCACACCTGTCTGATTAAATGAAACATAAAAACACTTGACCTTGTGAGGACTCAAAAGATGGGACGAGTCAATAACCTTACAATCCTCTTTATCTTCACAGCCTTTTTTTGAATACCTCTCAAATCAGGTTCTGCCCTTTTATGGGAGATCTTTCTTGTCTACTGCATAATTCAGTACATAGTAATGAACAGCGATTAACCGACCCTCCCTACACCCCCTGTCTTTTTATTATTGATCCGTACCAGACGATCGATTGCCCTTCTACCTCGGCCGGATCATGATTCGCCCATCTTGCTGACACTCAATGCGGCCGGATTGACAACGCATAAAAGTCTGATATACTTCGATTAGGAGATACGGGTTACGAGATGCCTCAACATGATGGGACACGCCGATGCGTCCATGCCCGCCATAGACCTGCTGACGGCGGCGATGGCCGACATGGCCAAACAGACAAAACACTTCAGTATCCTCCATAAAAGAAAGGAGAGTATCCCTTGCCGACGATCACAACACAAGACGGCACGCAGATCTATTACAAGGACTGGGGATCGGGACAGCCCGTCGTCTTCAGCCACGGCTGGCCTTTGAGCGGGGACGCCTGGGAAGACCAGATGTTCTTTCTGGCCTCCCGCGGATACCGGTGCATTGCTCATGACCGCAGGGGCCATGGCCGATCGAGCCAGCCCTGGACCGGCAATGACATGGACACCTATGCTGACGACCTGGCGGCGCTCGTCGAAGCGCTCGACCTGAAAAATGCGATCCATGTCGGTCACTCCACGGGCGGCGGCGAAGTCGCACGGTATATTGGTCGCTACGGAACGAAGCGTGTGGCCAAGGCCGTCCTGATCGGCGCCGTCCCGCCTTTGATGCTGAAGACTGCGGCGAACCCTGGCGGACTGCCTATGGAGGTCTTCGACGGTATCCGTGCCAATGTCCTTGCCGACCGCTCAAAGTTTTTCAAGGAGCTGACTATACCTTTCTATGGATACAACAGGCCTGGCGCAAGAATATCGGAAGGTGTTCGCGAGTCGTTCTGGCTTCAGGGTATGATGGCGGGCTTCCCTGCTGCCTATTTCTGCATTAGGGCCTTTTCTGAGACGGATATGACCGAGGATCTGAAGAAGATGGACGTACCGACCCTGTTCCTTCATGGCGACGACGATCAGATCGTGCCGATCGCCGACTCGGCCATGCTTGCCGTCGACCTCGTCAAGAATGGGACGCTCAAAGTTTACAGGGGTGGATCTCACGGCATCTGCACGACCCAGAAGGACGAGGTCAACGCCGACCTGCTCGCATTCATCAAGGGGTAGAAGCTGACCACAGGCAGCGCATATTGAACAGGGGGAAGGGTCTTTACCTTTCAGTCGCGTGAAAAGGCTGGGCGAAACGCCTCAAAGCCTTGCTGAAGGCGACGATGAGCATTGTTCGGTTCGTGTTTCAGGATTCAACTGTCCCTGTGATCGACCTCGGCTCGAAACGGTATCTTCTGTGAGGTTAATGGTGTCGCCGCATCAAGGTTTTCGGCGCATACGCCCCGCCTTCCCGGATGGCGTATGCAACGATACGGTTTATTGTAAGCAGAAAAAGAGAGGAGACAGTCATGAAATCGCTTCGGGTATCAAGAATTGCAGGTATGAGGTTATTTGTTCTTATCTTGTTCTCAGTCGCAGTGTTTGTGATCCATGCCGGCCCTGCGGACGCTCAGCAGGCGGGCTCCATGACCACAAAGGAGACCGGGAAGCCCCTTCTGGATCCCGCGGACACGGTGATGCTCTTTCTCGACCATCAATCAGGTCTGTTCCAGACGGTAAAGGACATCAGCGTGGCCGAGTTGCGGACCAACACTATTGTCCTGGCGAAGCTGGCGACTTTGCTGAAGATTCCCGTCATCACGACCGCCTCGGAGCCGAACGGTCCGAACGGCCCTCTCATGCCCGAGATTCACCAGTTCGCCCCGCACGCGGTCTACGTGGCCCGCAAGGGTGAAGTGAACGCGTGGGAAAACGAGGATTTTGTCAGGGCGGTCCGCGCAACCGGCAAGAAGACCCTGATCATGTCCGGCGTCTGGACGAGCGTCTGCGTCATGTTTCCGGCGCTGGACGCGAAGGCGGAGGGTTTCAGGGTCTACGCAGTGATCGATGCTTCCGGCGACCCGAGCGAGATGGTTTCGAGAACGACCCTTGCCCGCTTCACCCAGGCCGGTGTGATCCCGACCAGCACCAACGCGGTGCTCAGTGAAATTCACCGGACCTGGAACCGGCCCGAAGCGGCAGAGCTCGCAAAGCTGTATGCAACGGTGGCGCCAAACTACGAAGCCCTTATAGAGAGCTATCAGAAGGCGCAGGACGTCATCAGGCAGAAAAAGTAAGGGTGCGCTGCATTGGATGGCAGGAGGCCTTGGGGTCAGACTTGCGAATTGCATGAGGCATTTAATCGTGCTAATATAATCGCTTTGCGTGGATGGACTATGCCCTGACACCCAGCGCGAGGAAAGCGAGCCGGAGGCCTCTGATCCGGAGAGTCTCCGGTACGATTAATAAACAATCTTCATCATCTCAGATACGCCACCGCATCTTCGAGACCTAATCCAAGCCATTCCACGCGGTAACCGGAATATCCGCTCAGGAGGCCCCGTGCCTTTCTTTGTAATGAACTGATATCGGTCTTTGACTTGCTGAGCTTGACGTCGGCAAGCACCATCTCCTTCTTCAGGTCGTTCAGTGCCACGACGTCGATCTCATTATGGTTGCCTCTTTCCCAGTACGAGCCGATCACGTTATAACGTCCGGTTTCGGCAAAGAGTTGCTGAAAGAATCTCTCGAGTATCCTGTCGGAATAGGTGTCGTAATCCCGATCGACGATTTTCCGTACATATGCAAAATTGCCCGTTTCAGCAGCAGAACGGTTCCTCAGGATAAAGCGAAACCAGAAGTTCAGGAAATTGTCAGCGAGCCTGTACTTTTGAAGCCTCGAGTTGGGCTTCGCGCCGACGGGTTTGTGTTTTGTGATGAGCGCATAATCGTGCTCGAGCCGCGCGAGATAGGCCCCAGAATGGATTTCGAGGATCGACTCAATCTCCGTGCGGGCTGTCTTCCCGGAGGATATTAATTCGAGGATGGAGAAATACATCCCGTATTCCTTTCCGAGTTCTTCGACAAGGAGGTTCCTGCCCTCATCGATGAATGGAGAATTGGGGGAAAGGACAAGGTCCATCATCTTTCCGTACGAAAGCGCCGCATGTGAAGTCAGCACATCAAGGTACTTCGGCATGCCGCCGGTGAGGAGGTAGCAGTCGAAGAGATCTCTCGCCTCTTCAGTCCCGTGGTCGGCAAGGACCACCCGCATGTCGTGGATGGTGAACCCCTTCAGAAAGATGATCCTGTCGGCCCTCCCGAAAAGGGGTTCCTTGGCCTCCTCGAAGATTCTGTGCATCAGCGAGTAGACGGAGCCGATGCAGATGAGAAGCATCGTGCAGCCGAATTTGTTAAGATCCCAAAGGCGCTGCATTTCGGAATAGATGGCCGGATTAATGGTATGAAACTCCTGGAATTCGTCGACAATGAGGACGAAACGCTCCTTCCTGGCAAGTTCAAGGAGCAGGGCGAAGACATCCCTGAAATACTTGATCTCACCGATGACAGGCAGGGTGAAGTGTTTCCTGATTTCTTCGATGTATTCCATGCAGAGCAAATGCTCAGCCTTCTTTGAGACGAAGAAATAGAGGAACTTGCGCTGCTGTGCAAACTCGAGGGCAAGCATGGTCTTGCCCACACGCCTCCTCCCGGTGATCACGGCCATGCGCGAGGCATCCTTGGCCTGGTCATACAGCGTTGAGAGTTGCTGAAGTTCCTGCGTTCGGTTGTAGAATCTCACGGCACTGACCTCTGATAGCGATTTATCGTAACAACGGTTACGGTAATTAATATTACGATAAATGCGGGGACATTGCAACGGCTCTCGTAACACTCTCTCCTTGTGCAGCGCCGCAGGTCCCGATACGATGAATATCTTCGGACTGGCGGCGGAAAGGAACGAGACAGATGCGAGGCGCTTTAAGGAAGGGCGGGATTCAGGGTTTCCACTTTCATGATCTGCGGCACACGTTTGCGTCGCATTGTGTCATGGCGGGGATAGACATCACGACGGTATCAAAGCTGCTCGGACACAAGAGTCTTACCATGACCCTTCGGTACAGTCATTTGGCCCCTGATCACCTTCAGAACGCGGTCAGCATGCTGAATCTGACGGGCGAGGCAAAACGAACTGCATATTTAGTGCATAGTTCGGGGGGATAAACGGATGAAAGAGGATTGTAAGATATTGAAAAAAATGGTAGGCACGAGGGGTATCGAACCCCTGACCTCTACCGTGTCAAGGTAGCGCTCTCCCACTGAGCTACGCGCCTAACCAAATTGAATTTTAAACCGAGTGACGCCGGTTTTGTCAAGGCAGATGCCCAAGGCCTTCAATGAAACAGGATGATAAGGGCGAATCCGGCGATCATGAGGGCCGTTCCCGCCAGTCTTTCCCTGATGCCGCTCTCCCTGAATAGGACGTATCCGTAGATCACGCCGAAGATCAGGCTCAGCCGCTTGACAGAGATCATATAGGCGACCTGGGTGAGGCTCATGGCGATCATGTGCGAGATGATCATGGCGGCGTAGAAGAGGCCCGGCAGGACCGATGCGGTGATCGCGCCGCTGCCGATGATGCCTCTCAATTCACTCCTTCCCTTATAGAGGGCGACGGGCGTGAAGGCGATGACGAGGGCCGTGAAATAGGTCACCGCAAAGAAGAGGGCCGAGGAGTGGACGATGGCCATCTTCCCGAGGGTCGATGTGAAGCTGTAGATGACGGCGACGATGATCATGCAGACGACGCCGCGTTCCCTGGCGATGGCGTAGACCGGTTCGAGGATCCCTTTTCTTACGTCCCTGATGTTGAGGAGATAACCGCCCGCGGCGATGCAGAGGATGCCGAAAGCGCCGAGTGCGGAGACCTCTTCACCGAGGACGATCCGGGGCAGGACGATGAGGAAGACCGGCGTGAGGGAAAGGAAGGGCAGGGTGAGGCTGAGCGGTGAGAGCTTCAGGGCCTTGACGTAGAGGATGACCGATGCGATCTCGAGGGGCAGGGCGGCGAAAAAGGCCCTGAAGAAGGAGGCGTCAAGGGGCGGGACAGGGATGAAGAGGAGGGTGACGAAAAGGACGGGCAGTGTCAAAACAAGCCGGAGCCAGGCGATGAGGTATTCGTTATGCAAAGCGAGGGCCTTCTTGGTGAGGGCGTCGCTTGTGGCGAGTGCGAATGCCGACACGAGAGCGAGGGCGATCCAGAGATGCTCCATCTCTTCATTGTATAGGCGGATGTCTGCGGATGACAACACCATAATAGTGTCAGTGTCAGTGTGAGTGTCAGTGTCAGTGAAAGGAAAGCGCCGCAAGACGGTCTCACGCAAAGCCGCAAAGAGCGCAAAGAAAGACGAAAGCACATTATTTCAGAAGAAACAGACCGTTTCGTTATTGCATTTGCCGTTCTTGGCGGACTTGGCGTGAGATAGGGTCGTTTCTTGTTCGTAAAAGAGAAAAATGTATTCCCGCGCAAAGCCGCAAAAAATGTAAAGAAGAGACAAGAGAGTGCGAGTGTGAGTGCCGGTGAAAGGAAATTGTCTGAGTCCTCAGTCCTGAGTCCTTGTTCCTGCCTTTTGGCGGAAATATTTCACAAAAAGGTGTAATATAAAAGACTTTAATAGATGCATATGATTTTCCAAATAAGCGAGGAGGATGAGATATGGTAACGATTTATTACGACAAGGACGCAAACCTCGGCATCCTGAAGGGCAAGAAGGTCGTCATCGTGGGATACGGCAGCCAGGGGCACGCCCACGCGAACAACCTCAAGGAGAGCGGCATCGACGTCACCGTGGCGGAGGTGAAGGGCGCGAACTGGGACAAGGCGGTCAACGCCGGTTTCACCGTTAAATCGGCGGCGGATGCGGCGCAGGACGCCGACGTGATCATGGTGCTCGCGCCGGACGAATATGCCGCTGACATCTACAAGGCGGAGATCGCGCCGAACATCAAGCCGGGCGCCTTCATCGGCTTCGCCCACGGTTTCAACATTCACTTCGGCCAGATCGTCCCCCCGAAGGACATCAATGTCTTCATGGTCGCCCCGAAGGGACCCGGTCACCTTGTCCGTTCCGAATACACCAAGGGGAGCGGCGTTCCCTGCCTGATCGCGATCCACCAGGACCCGTCGCAGAACACCAAGGACATCGCCCTTGCCTATGCCTCGGCCATCGGGGGAGGCCGCGCGGGCGTCATCGAGACGACCTTCCGCGAGGAGACGGAGACGGACCTCTTCGGAGAGCAGGTCGTCCTGTGCGGCGGTCTGACAGCGCTCATTCAGGCCGCGTACGAGACTCTCGTCGAGGCGGGCTACGCCCCTGAAATGGCCTATTTCGAGTGCCTCCACGAGGTGAAGCTCATCGTCGATCTCATCTACGAAGGCGGCATCTCGACGATGCGGTACTCCATCAGCAACACCGCCCAGTACGGCGACCTCACGCGGGGCCCGCGGATAATCACCGAGGAGACGAAGTACGAAATGAAGGAGATCCTCGACGAGATCCAGAGCGGCGCCTTCGCGAGGGAATGGATCCTCGAGTGCCGGGCGAACAAGCCCGTGTTCAACGCCCTCACGAAGAGGGGCGAAGAGCACCCCATCGAGGACGTGGGCGCGCGGCTCAGGGCGATGATGCCGTGGCTCAAGAAAGGCAAGCTCGTCGACAAGTCAAAGGCATAAGGGCTGAGCGGCCACTGACAACGACATTGTCTCCCCTGTCCTGACATGGCGGGATTCGCACCAGAGGGAAAGCCTTTTATGACGGCCTTTGCCGTGCTGACGGGACTCGCATTTGTATTCGGGTCAAAGGCCCTGACGACGCTCTTTCTTATCGGGCTGCTCTTCATGGCCTATTTCTTCCGTGATCCCGAGCGAACCGTGCCGGACCGCGAGGACGTCTACCTTTCGCCCGCCGACGGCAAGGTGATCGTTGTCGGGCCGGCCAGGGATGAGCGCTTCATCGGGGGCAACGCGTTGGAAGTCGGCATATTCATGTCGCCCCTTGACGTGCACGTCAACAGGGCGCCCTGTGACGGCGTCGTCACCTCGGTGGTGCACAGCCCGGGCAAGTTTGTCTCCGCCTTCAAGCCCGAGGCATCCCTCCTGAACGAGCAGATATCCCTCCTGCTCGACACGGCCCGGGGAAAGGTCCTCGTCCGCCAGGTTGCAGGCTTCGTGGCCCGCCGGGCCGTCTGCCGGGTGAAAGCAGGCGACCGGCTCCGCAGGGGAGAGCGTTTCGGGATCATCAAGTTCAGCTCCCGTGTCGACGTCTATCTGCCCGCCGGTACGGTCCCTGCCGTAAAAATCGGCGACAGGGTGAAGGCGGGGGAGACGGTCATCGGGCACGTGCAGGGGTACCATGCCGTTTAAACGGAAGCCGCCATACGACAGGATCCCGAAGAAGGGCGTCTACCTCCTGCCGAACACGCTCACGCTCTGCGGCATGCTGTCGGGGTTCTTCGCCATCCTCTCGGCGATCAACGGGAATTTTCTCTACGCGGCGTGGGCGATCATCATCGCCAACATCTTCGACGGCCTCGACGGGTGGATCGCCCGGCTCACGAATACGACGACGCGCTTCGGCATCGAGCTCGATTCCCTGTCGGACCTTGTCGCCTTCGGTGTGGCGCCGTCGGTCATGATGTACAAGTGGGCGCTCCAGCCCTTCGGCAGGGTCGGATGGGCGGCGGCATTCCTCTTCGTCGCCTGCGGAGCCCTGCGCCTGGCCCGATTCAACGTCCAGACCGGCGCGCCCGGTTCGAAGGCGTTCAAGGGAATGCCGATCCCCGCGGCTGCGACGGTCCTCTCGTCGGTCGTCATCTTCTACTACGAATTTCACACGGGCATCCCCGATAGGAACGTATTTTATCCTGTCCTGACGATCCTCCTGTCCCTGCTCATGGTGAGCACGCTGCGCTACCACGGGCTCAAGGAGATCGACTTCAAGGAGAAGAAGCCCTTCTGGGTCCTCATCGTCTTCGTCCTGATCCTTTTCGTCATCTTCATCCATCCCTCGACGGCGATCTTCATTTTTGCCATGGCCTATCTCACATGGGGTATAATTGAGAATATCTATCTGTTCTTCAAGAAAAGAAAGACCAAGACCGAAGAGGTGAGGAGCGAGCCAGATGAGAATCATTAAGATCTTCGATACGACCCTCCGCGACGGGGAGCAGTCTCCAGGCGCATCGATGAACGTTGAGGAAAAGATCCGCGTGGCAAGGCAGCTCGTGAAACTCGGCGTCGATATCATCGAGGCGGGATTTCCCATCGCCTCGCCCGGTGATTTCGAAGCGGTGAAGCGGATCGGCGGGGAAGTGGGCGGGGCTGTCATCGCAGGCCTTGCGCGGGCACGGGAGGAGGACATCAAGCGGGCCTGGGAGGCGCTCAGGGACACGCCGCAGAGGAGGATCCACACCTTCCACTCGACGTCGGACATCCACCTGAAATACCAGTTCCGGGTGAACCGCGAGGAGGCGCTCAAAAGGTCCGTCGAGATGGTCGCCCTGGCGAGGAGTTATGTCGACGATGTGGAGTTCTCGCCCATGGACGCAACGCGGACGGAGCTCGGGTATCTTCTCGACGTCGTCGACGCCGTCGTCGGCGCCGGGGCCTCGACGGTGAACATCCCCGATACGGTGGGCTTCATCACTCCCTCTGAATTCGGGGAGATCATCAGGGCGATCAGGGAGCGGATCGGGGAGCGGGCCGTCATTTCCGTCCACTGTCACAACGATCTGGGCCTTGCCGTTGCCAATTCCCTTTCGGCGATCCTGAGCGGGGCGGGGCAGGTGGAGTGCACGGTGAACGGCATCGGCGAGAGGGCGGGCAACTGTTCCATGGAAGAGGTCGTCATGGCCCTCAAGACGAGACCCCAATTCTTCGATGCCGACACGAACATCAGGACCACGGAGATCTATAAAACGAGCCGTCTCGTTTCGAAAATTACGGGCATCGTGGTGCAGCCGAACAAGGCCGTTGTGGGATCGAACGCCTTCGCCCACGAGTCGGGCATCCATCAGGACGGCCTCCTGAAGGAGAGGCTGACCTACGAGATCATGAAGCCCGAAGACGTGGGCATCCCCAGCTCAAAGCTCGTGCTGGGAAAACATTCGGGGAGGCACGCCTTCAAGACGAGGCTGAAGGAGCTCGGTTACGAGATGTCGGAGGAGGAGAGCAACCGGACCTTCGAGAAGTTTAAGAATCTCGCAGACCAAAAGAAATACATCTTCGACGAGGACATCGAGACGCTTGTCTCGGAGGAGTTCTCGAAGATCCCCGAGATTTACAGCCTCGTCGACCTTTCCATTTCGAGCGGCATAAACCAGAGGCCCATGGCGGCCATCAAGATGAAGGTCAACGACAGGGCGGTCGAAAGGGTCGGTCACGGCGACGGACCCGTTGACGCCGTCTACAAGGCCATCGCGGCGATCACGAAGACGAAGAGCAACCTGCAGACCTTCGAGGTCAAGGCGATCACCGGCGGCACCGACGCGCTCGGCGAAGTGACGGTCACTCTCGAGGAGGACGGCAGGACGGTGCGGGGCCACGGCGCCGACACGGACATCATCGTCGCCTCTGCAAAGGCCTACATCAAGGCGCTGAACAAGCTCGCCGTCCGGAAGAAATAGGCCTCCCGGGCGCTTTGCGCCGCCCGTCTCGCGCGTAAAATATGAACATGCCATGAGCTACATATCCGTCATAGGCGGAGGCAGCTGGGGGACCACCCTTGCTGCGCTCCTTGCGGACAAGGGATACGATGTCACCCTGTGGACCCTTGAGCCGGAAGTTGTGGGGCAGATCAACGACGAGGGTGTCAACGCCGCCTATCTTCCCGGCGTCGTCCTCCCCGCTTCCTTGCGGGCGACGAACGATTTCAGGGAAGCGGCGGAAAAGGCGCGCTACGTCCTGAACGCCGTGCCCACCCAGTACATCCGGACAGTTTTCAGCGGCCTCAGCCCGCACCTCACGAATGAGGCGATCATCGTCAGCGCCTCCAAGGGGATCGAGATCGGCACGCTCCTCACGCCGTCGCGCATCCTCGGGGAAACGACGGGCAGGCCTGTTTCCGTCCTCTCGGGACCGAGCTTCGCCCGGGAAGTGATCGAAAAGCTGCCGACAGGCGTCACCCTTGCGACGCACGACAAGATGACGGGCCTCATCCTGCAGGAGGTCTTCAACACAGACTACTTCAGGGTCTATACCCACGACGATGTCATCGGCGTCGAGATCGGCGGCGCCCTGAAAAATGTCATCGCCATCGCCTCGGGCATCTCCGACGGCATGGGGCTGGGGTACAACGCGAGGGCGACCCTCATCACCCGGGGCCTGGCCGAGATCAGGCGACTGGGCGCGGCGCTGCAGGCGCGGGAGGTGACGTTTTCGGGATTGAGCGGCATCGGCGACCTCGTTCTCACCTGCACGGCGGGGCTTTCGAGGAACTACACGGTAGGTCACCGGCTCGGCCAGGGACAGACTCTGCAGGAAATCACGGGGAGCATGAAGCAGGTCGCCGAGGGGGTCACGACGACTCATTCGGCCTTCGAGCTCTCGCGAAAGCACGGTATCGAGATGCCGATCACCGAGCAAGTCTATTTCGCCCTCTATGAGGGGAAGTCTCCCCGTGAGGCCGTGACGGACCTCATGAACCGCTCCCTGAAATCGGAGTTTCATGGATACTGAGGTGCTGAAGGAACTGCTCGCCGACGTCCGGGCGGGCAAGGTCGCCGTAGAGGAGGCACTGGAGGCCCTGAAAGGGTTTCCCTTCGAAGACCTCGCCTTTGCAAAGGTCGACCACCACAGGACCCTCCGCACGGGGATCCCCGAGGTCATCTATGCACGGGGGAAGACGACGGAGGAGGTCGTGTCGATCGCCCGGTCGATGCTCGACCGGAGCGGCAGATTTCTTATAACCCGCGCATCGGAGGATGTGTTCCGCGCCCTCGGCATCGAAGAAGCCCGGTTTCATCAGGCATCAGGCGTCATCTCCTGCGGGAGCGGCAGGGCGAAGAGGGGGTTCGTGCTTGTCATCTCTGCCGGGACGTCGGACATCCCCGTCGCGGAAGAGGCCGAGGTGACGGCATCGTTCCTCGGGAGCAAAACGGAGCGCCTCTATGATGTCGGTGTGGCCGGCATCCACCGGCTCTTCAGCCATCAGCGCCTCTTCGGAAAGGCACGGGTCATCGTCGTCGTCGCCGGAATGGAGGGAGCCCTGCCCTCCGTCGTGGCGAGCGTCACGGACAGGCCCGTCATCGCCGTACCCACGTCGGTGGGCTACGGCACGAGCTTCGGCGGCCTCACCGCCCTTTTTGCGATGCTCAACTCCTGCGTTCCGGGCATCGCCGTCGTCAACATCGACAACGGGTTCGGGGCGGGATGCCTCGCCCACAGGATCAACCTGATGGGCGGAGGGCAAAAAAAAGAGGGATGAAACGTCTTCATCCCTTTCAACCTCTATCCGTTGAACGTACAGTTCAGCAGGCAGGCCCTCAGGCCGCCTGCCCTCCTCCGGAAAAGGGCGTCGACTGGTTCTGGAAGGACAAGCAGCTGAATGTCGAGAACCTCTTCCTCACCTTCGGCGCCCCGCATTCCGGGCATGTGACCTGCTTTTCCCCTTGGAGACTCTGGTAGACCGTAAAGACCTCGTCACACCGCGTGCAGTCGTACTCGTAAATCGGCATCCCTCTACCCCCCGGTTGATCTGCAGCCATCGTCCGCGATGACCGCGTGCTTTGTAATTGAAGATTTTAACCTTTCCATTGTATGAAAAGGCGGGACAAAGTGCTTCAAAACAGTGTCAGTGATAGTATGAGTGTCAGTAAAAGGTTCACTTTTTTCAGCCCTGAGCCTGAATTGATCCGTATGGGAAGGCATAGGTTTCGCAGGACCAAGGCTTTTCGGCATCTTCGCCCCGCCTTTTCGGATGTCCTATTGCAACGATAACGTTGATTCTGGCACGGCAAAAGGCCTTTCGTCAATCGGCGGGAGTCCGCCGCAGGTCGAGCATCATGATCAGGCCATCCTCGGGAGGCGCTGCATAGTAGTTCTTCCTGATGCCGACGGTCCTGAACCCGAACCGCTCATAGAGCACCCGGGCTGCCCGGTTCGAGGCCCTGACCTCGAGATAGAGGGAACTGTCTTCCGCAGACGTCAGTTCTGCGATCATCTCTTCGAGGAGTGTCGCTGCGACACCGCGGGTTCTGCAGAGCGGGTGGACGGCAAGGTTCATGAGATGACATTCATCGACGATCCGCCGGATGCAGATATACCCCTTCACCGAGCCTTCCGCTTCGGCGACCCATGTCAGGGCATGGCGGTGGTAGATCTCCTTGAAGAAGGACGTCTCGGACCAGGGGGTGCTGAAGGAGGCCCGCTCGATCCTGACTATCTCGGGTATGTCATCGGGGAGCATTTCCCGTACGATCAGCCGGTCCATCCCGTCGCCTTCACCTTATCGTTGCAATACGTTCTGAGGAAAGGCGGGGTGTATGCGCCGAAAACCTTGGTGCGGCGACACCGTAATCGTCACGAAAGACAACGGTTCAAGACAAAAGTCGATCACACAAAAAGCGGACTTCTGAAAGAAGAACCTGACAATGCTCATCGTAGCCTTCAGCAAGGCTTTGAGGCGCTTCGCCCCGCAACTGAAAGGTTCATTCACTGTTTGACGCCCGCCTTGATCTCCGCCTCGGACCTTCTGATGTAGAAGGGCGAGAGGGTGACGGGGTTTTCATAGTCGTTCTGCAACGCCTTTTTGCGGCAGAGGAGCGCCACGGCGGCAGGGGAGGGGACCATATGATGGAAGTGGCCGAAAATCGCGCGGTCTCCCAGGCGTTCCAGGGTCTGACGATACCGGAGCGCCCCTTCACCGAGAAAGACGGTCCTTTCGCTCACCTGCGGGATGAGCGCTTCCGCCGGAAGGGCGCATTCAGTCATGCGTCGCCTGAACCCGTCTCCGTTCCATTCGAAGACGGCCGCGTAGACCTCTCCTCTGCGGGCGTCCAGGAGCGGGCAGACGTGGTGGATACAGAAGGGCAGGTGCCAGGCAAAGGCCTCCAGTGTCGGGACGGCGACGACCGGTTTTCCCGTTGCGAAGGCGAGCCCTTTGACGGTGCTCAGACCGACCCTGAGGCCCGTGAAGGAACCGGGGCCGATGGAGATGCCGAAGATGTCGATGTCGCCGATGACGAGTGACGAGCGTTTCATGATGTGGTCGATCTCGCCCAGGAGTCGCTCGGAATGGGTGACACGGACATTGAGTCTCGACTCGGCGATGAGGCTGTCGTCGACCGTGACGGCGAGGCCGCCCAGCACGGTCGATGTCTCGACGGCAAGGATCTTCACAGCCCCTCCCTCTGCACTATCGCTGCTGCGGGAAGGCAGATATGGCTCACAGTCTTTCCAATGCGATGATGAGGCATCTCAAGGTGTTCAGGGCCTGTTGCCTGACGGGCTTCTCGTATCTGTAGACACGCCAAAGGGTGGTCCGGGGATACACAGGGTATCTTAGCGGAAAGGCTTTTCGCCACATCAGACTTCCCGGTTGAGCGTTCATGCCCTGGGTCCGATTTTTGACTGCCGACTCTCCCTGTATGACTGCCGTCTGTTGGCATCTTTCTCCTGCCGTTTCCTATGGTTTCCGCAATGTCACGGTTGAAGCCGACCGGTGAAAGGTGCGGCCGAAGATCAGCGTCCCCATGATGCAGATGACCGAGAAGACCTGGAGAGACGCGATCGTGCCGAACCGGTCCGCCGCCAGTCCGATGATCGAATTTCCGAGGGGGGCGAACCCCAGGAACACGAGCGTGAAGACGCTCATCACCCGTCCCCTCAGGGCGTCGGGGGCGGAGTGCTGGATGAAGCTGTTGCTCATGGCAAGGAAACTGACGATGCCCCAACCGGCAAAGAAGGCGATAGCGAGGGAGAGGGAAAAGTTCCGGGAATAGGCGATCCCGAGTATCGCCAGGGAGAAAACGGTCCCCGAGAAGGGGATGAAGAGCTCCCGGCGCGGGATCTCGCCCTTGTATGCGATGTGGAAGGCCGCCAGGAATGACCCCAGCCCCGAGGCGGCGATGAGGAAGCTCAGTCCCCGGGCGCCGACGTCGAGCACCTCTCCTGCAATGATGGGCAGAAGGGTAATGTAGGGGATGCCGAAGAGACTGTACAGGGAGATGATCACCATCAGCCAGAAGACGGGCCTGTCGTTGATCATGTAACGCAGACCGTCGGCGATGTCCGTCCCGATGCCCTGTCCGTCCGCGGATTTCTCGCCTCTTGCGCTGATCCTCGTGAGAGCGAAGAGCACGGCGGCGAAACTCAGGGCATTGAGATAAAAACAGAGGGGCAGGCCGACGCCGGCGATGACGAGACCGGCGATCATGGGCCCGATGATCCTCGCCCCGTTGAAGGCCATGGAATTGAGGGCGATGGCGTTCGTCAGGGAATCCCTTCCGGCGACTTCACCGATGAAGGCCTGTCGCGTCGGAATATCGAAGGCGTTCACCGTGCCGAGGAAGGCGGCCGTGATGCCCACGTGCCAGATCCTGATCATGCCGGAATCGGTGAGTATGCCGAGAAAAAGGGCGGGAATTATCGAGAGGAACTGGGTGATGATGAGGATGTTCCGTTTCGGGTAGCGGTCGGCGACGATGCCGCCGATGAGGGTGAAAAGGAGGATGGGCAGGGACGAGAGGGACGCGATGATGCCGAGCCAGAGGGGCGATTTCGTCAGGGAATAAACGAGCCAACTCTGCGCAACGGAATGCATCCATGTCCCGGAGAGGGAGATGATCTGACCGAGCCAGAAGAGCCTGAAATCCTTGACATAGAGAGCTGAAAACCGGTTCCCTTTTTCCATGTGGTATGATATACAGTCAGGCTTCGAAGGGTTGCGGATCCGTAAAATACCTGATTAGTACCTTGCAATTGCATGCAAAGGCGGAACAAAGTGCCTCAAAGCCTTGCTGATAGCGAGGAGGATCATTTTAAACTGGATATTCGGGATCCCATCTTGTGTGTCATTAACCGCCGGCCTGACATAATCCTCACGGGAAGGCAGAGGTTTCGCAGCACCAAGGATTTTCGGCATCTTCGCCCCGCCTTTCCGGAGGTACTATTGCGGTAGTATACCTCATTTGTGACATTATGCTGAAATCAAAGCTTTCCATCATGGTGATGACCCTGGCGGTCCTTGCCGCAGCGATGTTCCTGCCGGCGCCGGTTTCATCAGGTCAGGGACCGATCTCCGTCGTCGTGTCGATCCATCCCGTGGCGGACCTTGTGAAGCAGGTGGGACGGGAGCGCGTGACGGTCAGGACTTTTCTGCCTCCCGGCGCGTCTCCGCACGTGTTCGATCCCACGGCGAAACAGATGGTCGAGCTTTCGTCGGCACGGGCCTTTATAAAGGTCGGCGCCGGCCTCGAATTCTGGGCCGACCGTTTCGTCCGTGCCGTCGACAACAGGAACCTCCTCGTCGTCGATCTCTCGAAGGACATGCAGCTCATCGAATCCGGCCACGATCACGGGAGGGAGGGCAAGGGGGACCACGGCCGCCACGGCAGGACCGATCCCCATTTCTGGCTCGATCCGGTCATGGCGCAGCGGATCATTGACAGGATCGTCACCGTTCTGTCCGACCTCGATCCGGCCGGCAGGGAATTCTATCGGAAGAACGGCGACGCCGCGAAGGCGGGCATCGCGCAGCTCCATCAGGAGATGACCGAAAGGACGGGGAAATTCAGGATCAGGGAGTATGTGACTTTTCACCCTGCCTGGAACTATTTTTCACAGCGCTACGGCCTCAGGATTATCGGCGTTATAGAGGAGTCGCCCGGAAAGGAGCCGACGGCGCGCCACATCGCCCGGATCGTCAAAGACCTGAAGCGCCTGGGTGCGCGCGTCGTTTTCGCCGAGCCCCAGTTCAATCCTGCCGTTGCCGAGGCGATCGCCCGCGAGGCGGGAGCCCGGGTGCTCTTCCTCGATCCCATCGGCGGGCCGAACCTGCCCGACAGGGACACGTACGTCAAACTTATACGGTATAACCTCTCCCAGATGGAGAGGGCGATGAAGTGAAAGCCGTCGAGATCGATCACCTTTCCGTCTCCATCGGGGGCAGGGAGGTCCTGCGGGACATCGACCTGTCCCTCGATGAAGGGACCTTTCTCGGGATTGTGGGGCCCAATGCCGGCGGGAAAACGACCCTCCTCAGGGCGATTGTCGGGATCGTCAGGCCAACGGCCGGCTCTGTGAAGGTCTTCGGGCTCCAACCTGCTGAGGCTGTGAAACGTCACCTCTTCGGGTATCTGCCGCAGGTGCACAAGATCGAGCCCCATTTCCCCGCCAGGGCCGTCGACGTGGTGCTCATGGGGCTCTACGGCAGGCTCGGGCTTTTCCGCTGGCCGTCGAAGACGGACAGGAAAGCCGCCTACGAGGCCCTCGATGTCATGGGCATGACGGGTTTCGAGGAGGAGGCCTTCGGCAGCCTCTCGGGAGGCCAGCAGCAGCGGGTCTCGATCGCCCGGGCCCTCATGAACAACCCGAAAATCCTCATTCTCGACGAGCCGAGCACGGGGATCGATGTGGTCGGACAGGAGGATTTCTACCATCTGCTCAAGGGACTGCAGCGGAAACTCGGACTCACCATCATCATGGTCTCCCACGATATCGGCGCCGTTTCCTCGTATGTCGACGAGATCGCCTGCCTGAACAAGGCGATGAACTATCACGGCAATCCTGTCGGTGCGCTCAGTGACGATGTGCTGAAAAAGCTCTACGGCAAAAGCGTCGACATCATGATGCACGCCGAGTTCTGCGAAAAATGCGAGCGCCTTCACAGCGAGAGGCGGAATGCCTGAGATCCTGTCTTACGGATTCATGCAGCGCGCCCTTTTGACGGGAACGGTGCTGGCCCTTTTTTCGGGAATCATCTCCGTCTTCATCGTCCTCCGTCGGATTTCCTTTCTCGGGTCGGGCCTTTCCCACGCCGCATTCGGCGGTGTGGCCATCGGCTTTTACTTCGGCGTGAATCCCCTCATGACGGCCTTCCTCTATTCCGTTGTCGTCGCCTTCGGCATCGAAGGGATCAGCTCGCGGGGAAGGCTCGCCGAAGATACGGCGATCGGGATACTCTTCGCCTTTTCCATGGCCCTCGGCGTCGTCCTCATCGGCCTTGCCGAGAGCTACACCATCGATCTGTACGGCTACCTCTTCGGCAGCATCTTGGCCATCACCGACGAAGACGCCTTCATCGCCGCCGGGCTCTCACTATCCCTGACGGCTGCTGTGCTCCTCATCATGAAGGAACTCCACTTCATTACCTTCAGCGAAGAACTTGCCGCTGTGAGCGGCATCAGGGTGAGGCTCGTCAAGTCCGTCTTTCTCGTCTCCATGGCCGTTGCGATCGTCGTCGGCATCAAGCTCGTCGGGATTATCCTCATTTCCGCCCTTCTCGTGATACCCGGCGCCATGGCCCATCAGTTGACGAGGGATTTCCGCACCATGATCGCCCTTTCCTGTCTCGTGGCTTTGTTTTCAACGATTTTCGGGATCATGACGGCATACTGGCTCAACCTCGCACCGGGCGGCACCATCGTCCTCGTCATGGCCCTGCTGTTTTTCCTTTCCCTTTTGAGGCGCAAATACTGAGTACCCGAAGGCCGGGTGAAAAAAATAACTTGCAATTTTTCTTTAATAACTGTATCTTTAAATAAAAATTCTTCACCAGAAAGGAGGTGTAAAAGATGAAGAAAGCTATCCTCATCGTTTTATCCATGGTATTTCTTTTTTCCTTTGGTTGCGCCACGAAGGACTACGTAAAACAGCAGATCGACCCGCTTGTTGACAGAATCAGCAAACTCGAAGCGCGCGTCGCAGCTCTTGAATCCAAGGTCGGTGCACTCGAAGGCAAAGCCGCGGATATCGATGCGGCGAAGAAGGCCGCCGCCGAGGCGAAGGCTCTTGCAGCGGACGCGAAGAAGTGCTGCGACCAGAAGCCGGGCGACGCCAGTGACGCCGTCAAGAGGGCGGAAGCCGCCGCCGCCAGGGCTGAGGCCGCTGCCGCGAAGGCTGAGGCCGGTGCCGCGAAAGAGAAGAAGGCGTTCGAACTGCAGCAGAAGAAGTAATTATCGGTACGATTCAGCAGGGCCCGGAACCGGATGGTTCCGGGCTTTTTTTTAATTTGAGATGTCGACGGGGAAGCCGCTTTTATGCTTGATCGCCCGGTACAGCCTGGCCGTGTTCACCTTCTTGAGGAGCTTCTTCTTCATCAGGAGTTGCACCGCCTCCTGGGTATAATTGAAGTTGGGGC
Source organism: uncultured Nitrospiraceae bacterium (assembly GCA_963705105.1). Classification (GTDB taxonomy): domain Bacteria; phylum Nitrospirota; class Thermodesulfovibrionia; order Thermodesulfovibrionales; family Dissulfurispiraceae; genus CAVPIW01. Next base: position 224,754 of record CAVPIW010000012.1, read on the forward strand.
TCGTCTCGTCGTTGTGCACCTCGATGTAGACCCTGTTGTTCCTGTTTCCCACCTTGACGGGCTGTTTGATGATCGTCACAGTCGTGCCGGCGGGAACGAGCTCGAAGAGAACGGGGATGTGTTCGGGATAGAGGCGGATGCATCCGTGGCTCACCCTCCTGCCGACGCCGTAAGGCCTGTGGGTCCCGTGGATGAGGTAGCTCCTCAGCGAGAGCCTCATGGCATGGGTACCCAGGGGATTCTCCGGACCAGGGGGCACGACGGCCGGCAACTCGGGCTTTTCCTTCCTGATCGATTCAGGGGGGTACCAGCTCGGACCCACGATTTTTTCGACGATTTTATAGGAGCCGACGGGTGTGTCGTTCCCCTCGGACCCGATGCCGATGGGAAATGTGGCCAACCGTGAGCCCTCCTTGTTCTTGAAGAAATAATAGAGCCTCATCTCCGAAAGGTTGATGAAGATGCCCTTCTGCGATGCCACATCGGGGATGATCCACGATGTCGGGAGGATCACCTCCGTGTCTTCGCCGGGTACAAAGGCGTCGACGCGGGGGTTCGCATTCGCGATCGCGTTGAACCCCACGCCGTATTCCCTGGCGATCTCGATAAGAGACTCGTCGTCCTCGACAACGTAGATCCCCGTGCTGCCGAAGACGCTCTCGCCCTGACCGATCGGAAAGATCTCCGCGTTCAGGACAGGGCAGAAGCAGCCGAATAAAACGATGAAAGCAATAAACCAGTTCCTTGTCATTTCATCTCCCAATTCCATGATGTCTTTATGATGTACTCCAGGTCATCCCACCGGGGCGTCCACCGGAGTGTCTCCCTGATCTTTGTCGTATCGGCCACGAGTTGAGGCGGATCTCCTTCCCTGCGATCGGTCTCCTCGACGGGGAAAGAGCGGCCCGTCACCCGCTTTGCGATATCGAGGACCTCTCGCACCGAAAAACCGTGACCGTAACCGCAGTTCAGCACCGTACTGTCGCCTCCGCCGGACAGGTAGCGGAGGGCGAGTATGTGCGCGTCTGCGAGGTCGTCGACGTGGATGTAATCCCTGATGCAGGTGCCGTCGGGTGTGGGATAATCCGTTCCGAATATCTGGAGCTTCGGGAAAATCCCTTTTGCCGTCTTGAGCGCCCTTGTGATGAGATGAGTGGCCTCTTTGTATGACTGGCCGATCCGGCAGTCGCGGTCCGCCCCGGCGACATTGAAATACCGGAGAGAGACATAGCGGAAATCATCGCGCGAGAAGGCCATGTCCCTCAGCATCATCTCCGTCACCATCTTGGACGAGCCGTAAGGGTTGACGGGACGCATGGCATCGGTCTCCCTGACGGGAATACGCTCCGGATCGCCGTACACGGCGGCCGTGGAGGAGAATATGAAGCGGTTTACCCCGCTGTTGAGCACGACCTCGAGGAGATTGAGGGTGTTCGCCGTGTTGTTCCGGTAATATTTGAGAGGATCGCGGACGCTTTCGGGTACGACGATCGACGCTGCGAAATGCATCACCGCCTCGGGCCTGAAATCTTTGACGACCTTCTCGATGGCAAAGCGGTCAGCGAGGTCGGCGACGACGAGGTCGCCGGACAGGACGGCCCAGGCATTTCCCGTCGACAAATTGTCGTACACGAGGATCCGGTATCCCTGCTCCCCCAGGGCTTTCACCACGTGGCTGCCGATGTACCCGGCTCCGCCGGTGACAAGAACGTTCATGAAATCACCTCAAAAACGGATAGTAACCTTATCAGCAGTGCGGAAAGGCGGGGCGAAACGCCTCAAACTCCTGCTGAAGGCGACGACGATCATTTTCAGGTTTGTCTTTCAGAAACCCATTCTTCGTGCAATCAACCAGCGGCTATCCCTCGTCTTCCGTCACGATACAGGTGTCGCCGCAGCAAGGTTTTCGGCGCATTCACCCCAGCCCCGTCTTTCCGGATGGCACATGCACCGATAGGGTGCACTTGACATTATGCAATACTTTTCAGGGTATTCTCAAACTGCAGGGCGACGCTGTCCCATCGGTACGAGCGGGCGTATTCCCTCCCCCGTTGTCCCATCTTCCTCCTGAGGCCGGCATCGCTGAGGAGAAGCCGCATCTTTTCGAGGAGACCTTCCCGGGAGCCGCACGGAAAGGTGACGCCGAACCCCTCGCGTTCGACGAAGGAAAGCTCGGGAATGTCGCTCACGATGCAGGGTTTGCCGCAAGCGGCGGCTTCGAGGAGGCTGATGGGCTGTGCCTCGTGCCTGGAAGGGAGGACGACGAATACGGCGTCCCTGAGCGCAGCAGTTTTGTCGGCGCCGGAAAGCCAGCCGGGAATCCGTATCCGGTCTTTCGTCCCGTCTGGGAGCTTTTCCGCCGCGCTCCTGAGGTTGTCGAGGTCCCGTCCCGCACCGGCAATGACGAGGGGCACGCATCCGCCGTCTCCCGACAGGCCGCCAAAGGCGCCAAGGAGCAGATCGAGGCCTTTCTTATACAGATCAATACTGCTCATAAAGAGGACGTGGCGTTCTCCTCCCGCCGCGGGCAGGAAGAGCTCTTCGTCCACACCGTTGGGGATGACGGGGAACGCAGAGGAGGAATGAAACCTTTCTTTTGTCACATCGGAGACATAAATGTGCTTATTGTAGAGGCGGGGATAAAATTTCTCGACGACGAACATGGGCAGGGCGTACAGGAGGGGGTACCGTTTGAAGGTATGTCGTCCCCAGAAGTCCTGGATCTGGAGGACCACCGGCGTGGTCGTCAGAAACCGGGCACAGAACGGTGTGGAGGGAAGGAAGTTCTCCACGATCACGTCATAGTCCCTGCCGTGTCGCATCACGTGGAGGGAGGCCCTCAGGGAGTAAGAAAAGACGCTCTTCACGAGGTTGCCGCTCTCAATGCCGGCAAAAACATGCCTGAGACCGTTTCGCATCCCGTCCCGCGCTCCCGGGTATTTCATGCAGAGGAGCGTGATGTCATGGCGGTCGGACAGGCGCCGGTATATCTCGTAAGCCCTCACGCCGGCGCCGCCGAATCCGAAGGGACTGCCGGCACTCTCGTATATGAGCTGGAGAATCTTCATGGAGCGGTCGTTCAAGCCTCCCGGGCAGGGCCTGTCGTTCAAGCCCTGTTGTTATATAATACACGGAAGGAACAGTGTCAGTGTGAGTGTGAGTGTGAGTGTGAGTGAAAGGACTGCCGGCTATGAAAACGGGCCGTATTCGCGGGCCGATGTGATACAATAGAACATCGTAACAGATTCCTGTAACCGGAGGCGGAAACCTGCTTCCCGCCGGGACCGGCAGGAGGCGGACAGAGCGGAAGGGTTGTATGGAAGAGATTAACGAGCTGATCAGCCGATATGGCCTTGAAGAAGACAAGGAGCATGTCATCATCCCCGTTCCTGCTGAAAACGGCCGCATACGACGCTGTTACCTGCTCAAAAGGAGGTTTATCCGAATCATGTATCCTGAAGGACAGTATGTCGACTACCCCCTGACCGAGGCGATAGAGGCGACCATCAGATATCCCCATCTGCTGCTGAGCGAGGCGCTCTATCTTATGCACAGGGAGCGCGAACAGCAGCGACCGGGCGCGGAAGGACGGGGAGTATGAGCACGATGAAGAAGAAGATACTCATCAACGCCATTCATTCTGAAGAAAAGAGGATCGCCATCGTCGAGAAGGACACCCTCGTTGACTTCTATGTCGAGGTCTCTGCGCGGGAGCATCTCAAGGGGAATATCTACAAGGGGACCGTCACGAGGGTCGAGCCGGGGATCCAGGCCGTCTTTGTCGATTACGGCGCCCGGAGGCACGGTTTTCTCCAGATGCGGGAGATCATGCCTGAGTGTTACGCCAGGCGTGAGGAGGGAAAGCGGGCCCGCGTCCAGGATGTGATGGCAAAAGGGCAGGAACTTATGGTGCAGGTCGAAAAGGAGGAGCGTGACACGAAGGGGGCGAGCCTGACGACCTATATCTCCCTGCCGGGCCGGTATATCGTGATGATGCCGGGCCAGAAGAGGGTCGGCATCTCCCGCAAGATCGAAGACCGTGAGGACAGGAGCCGTCTCAAGGAAATGTTCAATTCCCTGAAACTCCCGAAGGACACCGGATTCATCCTGAGGACCGCCTCGTCGGACACGTTGGAGGAGGAGCTTTCGAATGATCTCAAGTACCTCACGAAGCTCTGGGCCAAAATTCAGCGGGAATCGAGCAAGGTGACGACGCCGGCCCTCATCTACAAGGAGCACGACATCGCCGTGAGGACCATACGGGACTACCTCACGAACGACGTGACGGAGGTTGTCGTCGACGAGGTGACGGCGCACCGCATGATGAAGGATTTCCTGCGCAAGACCGCCCCGTGGCGCAAGATCAACGTGACGTACTACCGCGACAAAAAGCCGATCTTTACGAAATACCAGATCGAGGACCAGATCGGCAAGATTCACGAGCGGTTTGTCGATCTTAAATCCAAGGGCTATCTCGTCATCGACAAGACCGAAGCCCTTACTGCGATCGACGTCAATTCGGGCAAGAGCAGGAAAGAGGAGACCGTCGAGTCGACCGCCCTCAGGACCAACGTCGAGGCGGCCGACGAGATCGCGCGCCAGTTGAGGCTGCGGGACATCGGCGGGCTCATCGTGATTGATTTCATCGACATGATCTCAGCGAAAAACAGGAGGGAAGTCGAGACGCGGCTCAAGAAGGCGCTTGCATCCGACAAAGCCCATGCGGACATCAGCGGCATCTCTAAGTTCGGCATCGTCGAAATGACGAGAGAGCGGCTGAGGCCGGCCTATCATGAGTCGATCCACAAGAAGTGCGAGGTCTGCGGCGGCGCCGGCATTGTGAAGTCCGAGGACCTCGTGGCGATCTCGGCGATCCGGGAAATCCACGGCAAGGCATCTGCGGGCGGGCTGAAAGCCATCACGTGCCGCCTGCCCATCGAAAGCGTGAATTACCTCTTCAACACGAAACGGGATGAAATAGACTCGCTCGAGAAGGAATTTGACCTGCAGATCCGGGTGCTGGGAGACGGCAAAATGCTGCCCGGTCAGATGTCCATTGAGACGGAGCGCGCTGAAAAGACTAAAACCGAAAAGCAGGAATAGCGGGATTACGCCTCCTGCTTCGTCTTCTGCTCCTCCAGTTTCGCCTTCAGCAGCTCGCCGAAGGTGCTGAGACCTTTTGTCGACCCCTGGGAGTCGCGGTATTGCTCGTATTCGTCGCGCTCTGTTTTCGCCAGCACTTCCTTGCGGCTGAGCCGTACCTTGCCGCTCTCCTTGTCAACACCGATGACCACGGCCTGCACCGGGCTTCCCTCGGGAAACATGCGGCTGTGATCGCTCCCTCCCGGTGTCGCCATCTCGGAATTGGGGATGAGCCCCGTCATGGAATCGCCGAATTTCACGAATATGCCGTAGGGCATGACCTTCTCGACGGTCCCCTCGATGAAATCACCTTCGGCAGGGAGCTGTATCTCCTTCGGCTCCACTTTCTTCTGGAGGCTGAGAGAGATCTTCCGCTTTTCCTGATCGACGGAAAGCACATGCGCCTCCACCTCCCGGCCCGTCTCGATCACTTCACCGGGATGCTTAATCCTGCGCCCGGCGCCGAGATTTGAAATGTGAATCAGCCCGTCCACGCCGGGTTCAAGATTCACGAAGACCCCGAATGGTGCGAGACGGACGACCGTTCCCTTCACGGTGGTATCGGGGAGATACTTTTCGGCGACGATGGTCCACGGATCGGGCGTCAGCGCCTTGAGGCTGAGGGAGATCCTGTTTCTGTCCCAGTCAACGGAGATTACCTTCCCCGTCACCGTCTGTCCTGTCGCGAGAACGTCCCGGACATTGGCGGTACGCTCCCACGAAACCTCACTGAGAGGGATGAGCGCCTCGATCGCGCCGAGGTCGACAAAGGCCCCGAATTTCTGGAGGGAGCTCACAGTTCCCGTCACTTCGGAACCGACGGTGATCGAGTGCTTCAGTTCTTCCAGTCGGGCCTGTTTCTCCTCCTCCAGCAGGGTCCGCCGCGAAAGAATGATATTTCGCCCGTCTTCCTTGAACTCGATGACCTTGAAAGAGTATGTATTGCCGACGTACTCACCGGTATTGCGGCCTCCCCTGAGATCGATCTGGGAATGGGGGCAGAAGCACCGGACGCCGCCGACGGAGATCTCGTATCCTCCCTTGACCTCTCCCTTGACGTCGCCGACGACGGGCACGCCGCCCTCATTGGCGCCCTGGAGGGCGCTGAGCTGTGTCGCTGCATACCCATGAATGAGGGTCGTCAATTTCCGGACACCGTCCTGGACCGACACGAAGAAGGCCTCGATGTCGTCACCTTCACGGACCTTCAGGTTTCCTTCTTCGTCGAGCAGTTCATGGGTGCTGATGACGCCATCCGTTTTTCCGCCCAGGTCGATATACACGAGGTCGCCCGAGATGCCGACGACCCTCGCCCGCACTCTCTGTCCCGGTGACAGCCGCACGGATGACACGTCGCTCTGCTCGAGGAGCGCTTCGAAACTCTCTTCGGTGTTTACAGGATTCTTGGTATCTTCAATTGTCGCAGATTCTTCGGTATAATGTTCCTGGGCCATGGTGGTTCCCTCTCTTCTGAAATTATTCGGTCTACTGCACGATGCGGAGATGATCTCGGTCATGTGCTCGTATGAAAGGCAATGTATAGTGTAATAGATTTGGAGGGCGTGCGTCAAATGGATAATCAGGGGACGTCTTCGTGATGATTATCCTTTTTCTATTGTCCCGATGATTTCTGATATTTTGTCGACCATGATGCGGAAGGCCCGCTCCCCTTTTTCCGCCGTCGCTTTTGAAGGGTCGCCCCACACGCCACCGGGCCAGTACTTTACCTTGTCTTTCACGGTGAAGGGTTTCGGAATGGCAGGGAACTCCTTCGGGGCGCGCCCTTTCACAAGGGATGGCGCGAGGTGGAGAATGAGGGACGTCTCAATCTCCCCGGCGTGGGAATCGTTGGGCGTTTCTGCGAGTTCTGCGAGCTCCTTCCAGAGGATGTCGTAGGGCGAAAAGACGGCGATCCTGATCCCGTCAAGCCTGTCGACGAGCGTCTCGGCAGTCTCCTTGAGGGCGGCGGAATGGAGACTGCCGCCATGGCCGGAGATGAGGAGGATGTTTCGCAGGCCCTTGCGGTAGGCATCGCGTATGAGGTCGAAGGAGATGCTCCGGAGCGATGCCGGTGAGATGCCGATCGTACCCGGGTGGTCTCCCGTCGTCGTGCAGACACCGTAGGGTATGATCGGCGCGAGAAAGAATTTCTTTTTCCGGGCAACGGCCTTGAGGACTTCCATAATGATGAGAGAATCGGTGTGGAGCGGCAGGTGGCTGCCGTGTTCCTCGACGGTGCCGAAAGGGAAGACGATCGTCTTCGTCTTTTTCAGGTGTTTCGTGAACTCCTTCATCGTGATTTCATCAAGGATGATCATGGTCTTTCTTCCTCCATCGTCTCGTTCGACAGACACTAATTAGGTCTCATTGCAAAATACCTGTGAGATACGAATTGATTGCAAAAGACAGGACATTTTGTCATAATTTGCACGGGAAAACAAAATCCCGGAGATGCATCCGGGCATAGAGAGGGACAGGCCATGGTCGATTTCAAATTCAGCGATAATTACAATGATCTCTGCAGGCAGTCCGGTGTCGACGCGGGATTCCAGTTCGAATTTTTTTGCGAGCGCTGCAATGACACGTGGCGCACCGAGTTCTCCCCATACCGGAGCGGGCAGGCGTCGGGCTGGCTCGGCAAGGCGGCAGGCCTCTTCGGGGGTATGCTCGGCGGCGTCGGAGAGGCCGTCGAGGGCATGGCGGAATCAGGCTGGGGCAAGGCCCGGGACGAAGCGTTCAGGGACGCCATCGAACAGGCAAAGGACCATTTCCACCGTTGCTCCCGCTGTTTCCAGTACGTCTGCGACCGTTGCTGGAACGGCGACGCGGGGCTCTGCATGAACTGCGCTCCCAGCGCCGAAGTAGAGATCGAGGCTGCCCGGGCGAGCGGAGAAGTGTATGGCGCCGGGGAAAAGGCGGCCCTCGAGGGCATCCGCGCGGGCAAGAAGAAGGACGTCAAGCGGAAACGGCAGCTCGTCTGCCCCGAGTGCGGCGCCGAGGCGAAGGGTGCCAAATTCTGCCCGGAATGCGGGTACAGGCTTGCCGTAACCCTTTCCTGCAAGGGCTGCTCGGCGGAAGTGCCGAAGGGCGCCAAGTTCTGCCCCGAGTGCGGTGAGGCGGTAAATTCGTAAGGGACGCTTTCAGTCAGTCTGGCAGGGAGGAGGATTACATGGGCATAATCTGGACGATCATACTGGGGCTCGTCATCGGCGTCATCGCCAAGCTTATTCATCCCGGCAGGGAGAACATGGGTTTCCTCATGACGGTGGGCCTCGGCATTGCAGGCTCGTTCGTGGCGGGCGTGGTGGGTCAGTTCCTGGGCTGGTATCACGCCGGTGAAGGCGCGGGGTTTATCGCGTCCGTCATCGCCGCCATCCTTCTGCTCGTGATTTACGGAAAAATCCGGAGCAGCGGATAGTCAACCTTTCCTAATCATAGTTGCATGAAAAGGCGGGGAGAAGCGCTCTGAAAAACAGTGTCAGTGTGAGTATGAGTGAAAGGAATCGTTCTGATATCTGCACCACCTCCGGGAAGGCAGATATGGGTCAAAGCCTTTCCAATGCGATGATGAGACATATCGATGTGTTCAGCGCCTCTTGCCTGACGGTCGTGTCATCAATCGACACGGCAAAGGGTAGTCTGGGGATCAATAAGGTATCTTAGCGGAAAGGCTTTTCACCACATCAGCCTTCCCGTCGGTGCGTCTGTCGTATGGTCACTGTCTATTGCTTACTGTCTGCGATTGACTGTTCTGTGGCGAGTGCGCCCCGCCTTTCCGGAGGGCTTCTTCAACAATGAGGTTTTGCTCAGCCCTTTCGGCCGCTCCGGACCGTCGCGATGAGGAGCAGGATAATGCCGACGGTCAGGGCCGAGTCGGCGACGTTGAAGGCAGGCCAGTGGACGGAACCTGCAAAGAAGTCGAGGAAATCGACGACATAGCCGAACCTCATCCTGTCGACAAGGTTTCCCGCGGCGCCGCCGAGGACAAGGGAGAGCCCAAGTCTGTTCTGTTCGTCCTTCACGACAAGAAAGGCCACAACGGCGATTGCGACGAACGACAGGGTCACAAAAAAGGCATTCCCAAGACTCTTGAACATGCCGAAGGCCGACCCCGTGTTCTCAACATACACGATGCTGAAGAAAGGGAGCACCGGGATGACGTCGGCCGGGCCCAGCGATGTCTTGATGATATGCTTTGTGATCTGGTCGAGAATCAGGATGACGAGGGATATCAGGAAGAAGGGCGAGGCCCTCTTCATCTGACTGCGCTGTGGCATCGGGAGCAGACCGTCGGATGGTCTGCGGCGGCTCCCACGCTCGTGCTCCGGTTCCAGCATCGCTCGCACTTCTCACCAGGCGCCCGCTCGACGGTAATCATGAGACCGGGCACGGCGCCGCTCACGTAGGCGGCTTCGGCAGCCTGCCCCGACGGCTGCAGTTCGACGGCCGAGACGATGAAGAGGTAGGGGAGAAAATCGAGGTACTCTCCGAGGAGTCTCATGTCATCGTCGGCAAGGCCGAGGACGAGCTTCGCCTCCAGGGAATTGCCGATGAACTTTTCCTTCCTCCTCAGTTCAAGGGCCCTGTTGGCCTCGTCCCTGATGACGATCAGGCGCTCCCATCGCCGTTCGAGAGGCTCGTCGACGAATTCCTCCTCGACGCCAGGGAATGCCGACAGGAAGACGCTCTCCGGAGCCTGCTCCCCGCCGCTGCGCGGGATGTAGCTCCAGATCTCCTCGGCCGTGAAGGAGAGGACCGGGGCCATCAGTCCCGTCATCTTCAGGAGTATGCTGCTGAGCACCCATTGGGCCGCCCTGCGCCTCGGGTCGTCCTTCCTGAAGGTGTAGAGCCGGTCCTTCAGGATGTCGAGGTAGAAGGAGCTCATGTCGACGATGCAGAAATTGTAGATCCCGTGGAAGACCTCGTGAAAATCGAACCGCTCGTAGGCGGCGGTGACGCGGCCGACGAGTCCCTGGAGCCGGGACAAAGCCCAGCGGTCGATTTCGAGGAGGTGCTCCCGGTAATCACCGCCGTCAAAGTCGGAGATGTTGCCGAGAAGGAACCTCGCCGTGTTTCTGATCTTGCGGTACGCCTCGGTGAGCCTGCTCAGGATCTCCTTGGACAGGCGCACGTCGTCGCGGTAATCCTCGGCCGAAACCCAGAGACGGACGATTTCGGCGCCGTTGGCCTTGATGATTTCCTGGGGTGCGATCACGTTCCCGAGGGACTTGGACATCTTCCGTCCCTGGCCGTCGACGGTGAAGCCGTGGGTGAGGACCGCGTTGTAGGGCGCCCTGCCCCTCGTGCCTACCGAGGCGAGCAGGGAGCTTTGAAACCATCCGCGGTGCTGATCGCTCCCCTCGAGGTACATCTCGCAGGGCCATGAAAGGCGGCTGTCCCGCTCGAGGACGGCGGCGTGGCTCACGCCGGAATCGAACCAGACGTCGAGGATGTCCATCTCCTTCCGCAGTGAAGAACTGCCGCAGGAAGGGCAGGTGCGGCTGTCACCGATGAGCTCCTTCAGGTCCATCCGGAACCAGACGTCGGCGCCCTGGTCTTCAACGAGCCGGGTTATCCTGTCGAAGAGGTCGCGGTCGTCGATATAGGCGCCGCAATCGTCGCATGTGACGAGCGTGATCGGCACCCCCCAGGCGCGCTGCCTCGATATGCACCAGTCGGGTCTCCGCTCGACCATGCCGTAGATCCGCTCTCTTCCCCAGGTCGGGATCCAGCCCACGCGGTCGATTTCGTCGAGGCACTTCTTCCTGAGCTCTCTCCTGTCCATCGAGATGAACCACTGCGCCGTGGCCCTGAAAATGACAGGCTTCTTGCATCTCCAGCAATGGGGATAGGAGTGGCGGATCCTGTCGACGCCGACCAGGGCCTTCCCGGTTTTCAGGGTCTCGATGATCGCGTCGTTCGCCTTGAACACGAATTGCCCCTCGAATGCGGGGACTGCCCGGGTGAACTTTCCCCTGTCATCGACGGGGGCATAGATGTCAAGGCCGTGCCTGCGCCCTGCCTCGTAGTCGTCTTCACCGTGGCCCGGGGCGATGTGGACGATCCCCGTCCCCTCGCCGACGGTGACGAACTCTTCCGTAATGACCGGTGACTCGCGGTCGATGAAGGGATGCTTCGTCCGCAGCCCCTTGAGGTCCCGGCCCTCGATTTTCAGGACGACGTGGTCGCCGATGGGCAGGGTTTCCCTGAGGTTTGCAAGGTTCTCTTCGGCCACGATCGAGACGGCGCCGTCGCTCTCGACGGCGACATAGGTGATGTCCGGATGGACGGCCAGGGCAAGATTGGCAGGGAGTGTCCACGGCGTCGTCGTCCATATGAGGATCGAGACGCGCCTGCCCTTCAGCGCGGGAAGCTTCTCCGCCACTTCCGTCTCAAGCACATCGAACCGCACAAAGATCGAGGGCGATTCCTTCTCTCCATATTCGACTTCCGCCTCGGCGAGGGCAGTGACACAGGAGGGGCACCAATGGACGGGTTTCTTGCCCTTGTAGACGGAACCGTTTGCGACAAAACGGAAGAACTCCCGCACGATCGACGCCTCGTACTCATAGGTCATTGTGAGGTAGGGCTTGTCCCAGTCGCCGAAGACGCCGAGGCGCCGGAACTCTTCACGCTGTATGGAGACGAATTTCGCCGCGTACTCCCTGCAGAGTTCCCTTTTCTTCGGGACGCCGACCAGTTCTTTCTTGTCGCCCAGACTTTTGTCCACCTGGAGCTCGATGGGCAGGCCGTGACAGTCCCAGCCGGGAACGTAGGGGGAGTAACAGCCGCGGAGAGACTTGAACTTGACGATGATGTCCTTGAGGATTTTATTCAGCGCGTGGCCGATGTGGATGTTGCCGTTCGCGTAAGGCGGTCCGTCATGGAGGATGGAAACAGCGCCGCCCCTGTTCTTTTCCTGGATTTTCCCGTAGATGTTCCTCTCCTCCCAGAATTTAAGGAGCTCAGGCTCCCGCTGGCTGAGGTTCGCCTTCATCGGAAAATCCGTCTGGGGGAGGTTCAGCGTGTCTTTGTAATCAATCGGCATAACTGAAAAATTACCACTATGAACGGCGCGAAGTCAAGAAATCCTCGCCTCTGCGATCCGGGCGATGCGCTTTAGGGCGATATGGCAGATGAGGAGATAGGGGAAGGCGGGGAGGGGGACGCTGAAGAAGAGGGCGCACAGGTCATCGCCGCGCGCTTCAAGGCGGTGTCCTGTCGCCTCTATGCCGGCGACACGCCAGGACCAGCGACTGCATTCCTCGAATTGCGTGATTTCAAAAGGCAGCCAGAGTCCGACGGACGTTCTGATCCTTCCCTTTGATCCTTTCCTGATGCGCCGGTCGGCGCATACAACGGCGCTGACCGAGGGGCCCCACAATGGCCATCGGCCGGTATCGGTTATAAGGTCCCAGACCTTGTGCAGCGGTGTTCTGATGACCCTGCCGATTTCGATATGGGGAAATCGTATAGCGATCAACGGTCATTCATGACAGGAGGACGTCCCGCGCCTTTGCCCAGTATGCCCGGCGCCTGTCGAGGCCCTTTCTTCCGCCGTTGATGATCAACGATATCCTGACGAAGTCTTCATTATCGTTGTCGCCGTTACCGTCAGCATCGCGATGTTGAATCTCTCCATTGAGTTGTTCAGCGCCTTCACCCAGAGATGAATCGTGGCAGCCCGGTATGATCTCCTTCAATTGCTCTTCCGTGACTATGGTCATTGTATACCTCATCTTCGCATCTTTGATGTCCAATTATAGCCCCATCCTCAACGGGGCGCAAGAGAACAATGGTGTCGGCATTTCGTTATGGCTGCTGTTCGCCATGAACTACTTCACAGGAGTGGGTATGACGCGGGCATTCAGGCAAGTTGCGGTATTTTATCCGAAAGAAACGCTTTTTCGGTCAGCCTCGAGCGAAAGGCTTCAGCCACAAGCACGCGCTCCGTACTGTTTCTCTTGGATGAAGATTTCCGCTACTACTCATGTAAAACCTTGTCACGAACAGGGTCCGATCTGACTGAAACGATAGCAGGTTCATTTGGCAGGGGTGAAGACCCGGTACCTTTTTCGCTCTTATTCAGCGGATATTACACAAAATCAATGTGACGTCCTCCTTGTCCAAATCATGACTAACACTATCAAAGTCCAACCAGCTCTGTGCAGTGAGCTACTAATCAGATATAGCAGTTGGTAAAAATCAACAGCACTGCCTTCATTCTTAAAGGCTGTGACAGGAAAATAGAAGGGTATTAAAGAAATAGCCATGGCCCAAAATATTATCACAGTTATAAATGCTATTTTTCTTAACGAATCAACATTTCGCCCGCTAAGTCGTGATCCTACAATCACAACTATCCAGAATGAAATGCTGGGGTATACTACTGTTGTTAGCTTCATGAAGGCTTTGTCTGTAATATTGTGGATAATTTGTTCGAGTAGAAAAAAAAGAAAAATACTCAGAGAGAAATATATGATCTTTTCTTTTTCTGTCATCTTACCAAATACCTTTACATGATTCTGGTACGAAAAACAATAACGGAAGACCATTGCATCTGCCATAACATTCTACATGCGCCGTTTTTCTACAATTGAGCTGAGCATTTCCTTTCTTCGAACTACAATGTCTCTTGTCAAATTCAATCAAACAACCCCTTACACAATTAGCGGTCCAACTAGGAGGTCATGTCAATAGGTGTGTAAAAAGCCATCAGGCGGCGAACCTTTCGACAGACTCTTCCTGCTCGACGGCAATGCCGTCTGTGAAGAGTTTCCCCTCGTGGACATCCCTCAGTAACCAATATCCCTTGAGCCTGCGGAATCTCTTCTCAGCGACTCCCAGCAACTTCCAGATCATCGCCGTCGCGTTTTGGACTTTCCTATACCGCTTCGCCGCATCCGTTCTCAAACGCACCGCGCTGAACGGTGACTCCACCACATTGGTCGTCCTGATATGCACCCAGTGCTCTTTCGGCAATGAATAGAACGTCACCATTCGCTCCCAATCTCTCCTCAGGGTCTCCGTCGCCTTCGGAAAATCCCTCCCATACCGGCTGATAAAGCTGTCCCTGAGCCTCTCACACTCTGCCTGCGTCTCTGCATAGGGGATCTTGGTGAGATACTCGCCTGCCTCGGCACGTATCCTCTTGGGCATCGCATCCAGCACGTTGGTTATCTTATGGTTCCAACACCTCTGCTCCTTGCCCTCGGGATGAAGCTCTCCCAACGCTGACCATATCCCCAAATGACCATCGGCAACCGTCAATGTGCCCAGCTTCAGTCCCCGAGCGGTCAGATCCCTCAGGACCCCTGCCCAGGATTCCTTGCTCTCCCGATACCCGCTCTCGCAGGCCAGCAGGATCTTTTCCCCCGTAACCAACGCCCCGATGATCACCAGCAATGCTGCTTTGTCTTTCTCCAACCCGGCCTTCACGTATATCCCGTCCGCCCACTGATAGACGACCTCAAGCCCGGAAAGATCCCGAGCCTTCCACTCGTCGTATTCGCACTGCCATTTGCCCTTCAGCCGCTGGATCGACGAGGACGACAGCGGCGCCCCTTCTCCCAATAACCCCCGAAGCGCTAAATCAAAATCCCCCTGCGCCAGTCCGTGGAGATACAATTCCGGCAGTAACTGCCCCACTTCTTTTGACCGACGTATGAATAACGGCAGGACCTTGCTCTCAAATCGCTCCTCCGCTCCCCGCACACGGGGCCGTCGGACCGTGATCGTCCCGTTCATCAGCGTGAACTTCTTCCCCTTCCCGTGTCCGTTCCAATACCCCCGCTTGCTATCCACCTTCTTGATCCTCTCGGATTTCTTCCTCCCTAAAAAGATCTCGACTTCCTCTTCCAGTATGTCTTGAATGTATTCCTGGACTCTCTGCCGAACTATCCCTTCCAATGCCTCGTACGTCGCCCTTGACGGCTCAACTGCCTCGGTGATACTCTTGTCCATGGTGGTGTCTCCTTTCTCTTTGTTGATTCCAGGTCAACTGATTAAGGATACACCGCCTTCTCACTCATTTACACACTTTTTGATCTTACCTCTCCAACTAGACCCAAAATCTCTACAACATTGATATGCATTACAAGCGTATTTGTCTTTTTCTCCACATTGGTTATCTTTTTGCATCGGTCCATATAATACTGACATCCACTTGGGGGGAGATGCACGAAAGGTGAGAGGCCTGTTAGATCTGCAGTTTCTATCGGATTATTTCGGACGTATGAATACAGGTGATTGGTTCCTTCCTGAATGCCTATCGGATCCTTCTCAATATACCTCCCCATCTCCGCCTTATACTCCCTGTGCCAATTCTGGTGGAGCCTTGTTTCTTGGTCATAGTATTGGCCGGGGAATCGGAGGTTGTTGGTTTCGGTGCCAGAGATCGACATCGGCTCTCCGAAGGGCATGAACTCACCTTCCCACACCTTGGCGCCGTTGGTGTCCGTCATGATCATTGGCGTGCTGAGATGATCGGCGTGGTAGTATGACAGGCTGTCTCCTTCGATCTTGCCGATGAGATGTCCGTTCATATACACATACTCCGTTGTGATCGTCCCGACTGCCGTGGATTCTGCGATGAGGTTGCCCTGCAGGTCATAGTGGTACAGAGTAGTCTGCTCGCCAACCGTATTCTTCACCCTCTGCCCCTTCACATTGTAAACATATTCACCGAGTACGTTTGTTCCTTCCATCGCCCTGATCAGTCGCTGGTTCTGATTATAGACGAACTCCCTCTGGTTTTCCATGAAGGTGTTTCCGTTGTTATCGTACGCAAAGGCAAATGAATTCGCTCCCGTGGATGAGATGAGCTTGTTGGCAGTATGCAGTATAAGCTCGAGAAAAATGATTGACTCCCTATAGATGTACAGATATTAAGCAGAATCTGTATAATAAAGTATGATATTCGAGTGGGACGAGCGTAAGAATTCTGCAAACAAAGACAAGCACGGCATTGATTTCGAAACCGCAAAAGCACTTTGGCTCGATGACAACAGGATAGAGATCGAGGCGCCGCACCCTATCGAAGAGAGAAGAATCGTTATCGCACGTCTCCACGGAAAGCTCTGGACTGCCGTGTATACTGTTCGGGGCGAGTCAACAATGAGACTTATTTCCGTGAGGCGTTCGAGGCAGAAGGAGGTTGCGTTATATGAAGAAGAAAGGGCTTGCTAAGAGCGCAAGGGAGTTCGACCGGCGTTTCGACGCGGGCGAGGATATTCATGATCTGATTGACATGGAGAAGGCGAAGGTCATACGTCAGGCGAAAAAAGTCCGGCTGACGATTGACGTCGCCGAGTCTCTGGTCAACGAACTCGATGAGATACGCCAGAAGATCGGGGTGGACAGAGGCGCACTGATAAAGGTCTGGCTGCATGAACGGGTGATGCAGGAAAAGGCCGCAAGAGGAGCGCGATGAGAAACGATTTGCTGGGGGACGGGACGGACGACTCACATCAAGCCGATTCTTGCTCATGAGTGGCACTTCATGCCGCTCACAGTTCAGAATGGCGGCTATATTGGAATGAGGTCATGTCAATAGGTGTGTAAAAAGCCATTAGGCGGCGATCCTTTCGACAGACTCTTCCTGCTCGACGGCAATGCCGTCTGTGAAGTGTTTCCCCTCGTAGACATCCCTCAGTAACCAATATCCCTTGAGCCTGCGGAATCTCTTCTCAGCGACTCCCAGCAACTTCCAGATCATTGCCGTCGCATTTTGGACTTTCCTATACCGCTTCGCCGCATCCGTTCTCAAACGCACCGCGCTGAACGGTGACTCCACCACATTGGTCGTCCTGATATGGACCCAGTGCTCTTTCGGCAATGAATAGAACGTCACCATTCGCTCCCAATCTCTCCTCAGGGTCTCCGTCGCCTTCGGAAAGTCCTTCCCATATCGGCTGACAAAGCTGTCCCTGAGCCTCTCACACTCTGCCTGCGTCTCTGCATAGGGGATCCTGGTGAGATACTCGCCCGCCTCGGCACGTATCCTCTTGGGCATCGCATCCAGCACGTTGGTTATCTTATGGTTCCAGCACCGCTGCTCTTTGCCCTCGGGATGAAGCTCGCCCAATGCTGACCATATCCCCAAATGGCCATCGGCAACCGTCACTGTGCCCAGCTTCAGTCCCCGAGCGGTCAGATCCCGCAGGACCGCTGCCCAGGATTCCTTGCTCTCCCGATATCCGCTCTCGCAGGCCAACAGGATCTTTTCCCCCGTAACCAACGCCCCGATGATCACCAGCAATGCTGCTTTGTCTTTCTCCAACCCGGCCTTCACGTATATCCCGTCCGCCCACTGATAGACGACCTCAAGCCCGGAAAGATCCCGAGCCTTCCACTCGTTGTACTCGCACTGCCACTTGCCCTTCAGCCGCTGGATCGACGAGGATGACAGCGGCGCCCCTTCTCCCAATAACCCCCGGAGCGCTAAATCAAAATCCCCCTGCGCCAGTCCGTGGAGATACAGTTCCGGCAGGAGCTGCCCCACTTCTTTGGACCGACGCGTGAAAAAAGGCAGCACCTTGCTCTCAAATCTCTCCTCCGCCCCCCGCACACGGGGCCGCCGGACCGTGATCGTCCCGTTCATCAGCGTGAACTTCTTCCCCTTCCCGTGTCCGTTCCAATACCCCGGGGTGCCGTCCACCTTCTTGATCCTCTCGGATTTCTTCCTCCCCAAAAATATCTCGACTTCTTCTTCCAGTATGTCCTGAATGTACTCCTGTACTTTCAGCCGAACTATGCTTTCCAATGCCACGTATGTCGCCCTTGACGGCTCAACTGCCTCGGTGATACTCTTGTCCATGGTGGTGTCTCCTTTTTCTTCGTTGATTCCAGGTCAACTGATTAAGGATACACCGCCTTCTCACTCATTTACACACTTTTTGATCTTACCTCATTGGAATGTCACACTAGTTTACTGATGGAAGTACGGACACCCGGGCACGGAAGCTTTCTGCAGGAAACATTGCTTTTGTCGCGACGGTCTCTCACTGTCAACTCTCGGAAGGAAGAGACGAAATGCTTTGATACTCAAGAGCGAGGACCTGTTCCCTAATGTTCCTTTCATGCTCCTTCGTCTTATCAAGAACCCCGCTATTCTTGCGGCCTACAACTATGCGAACGGTCAACCCATTAATAATAAAGACCCTCTTGGGTTATCAGCGTGTGATAGTTGTGATTTGCTGTGTACCATTGGCGGTGGCGTAAGTTGTACCATATTGTGTGCTGCTGGCACAGGGCCTGGGCTCTTCATGTGTGATATTGCGTGTAATTTGTATATGTGGCCAGTCTGTAAAGGAATTTGTACTGCGACATGCAAGGAAGAGAAAGAATGCAAATAATGATAAAAGATGATCGTACAAGAACAATAATCAGGAAAATTGCATTTCTCTTGTTTTCAATCGGGACTGCTTTAGTCATTTCCCAGAGCCTTGACTTCTTCCACTTGAAGAAAATAAGTGTGGCTTCACTTATTGGGGGCATCATGCTTCTCTCGATCTCTCTTTTGTTACATACGATAAGCAAGAAAGTGAATTAGTGCTGAAACACTGAAACGCGCTGAGATGTGCCAGGTCTTCAAACAACATTGGGACAACCACCTATTTGTCGCTTTTGGCAGAAGAACGTCGGTGAGTTTGCCGAATGGGGTGACGACAACCTACTCCTATGACAACGCCAACCATCTCTTGACCCTTCAGCATCTCGGTCCGACAAGCCAGGTGCTTGAATCGCTGACGTATACATATGATCCCACCGGTAATCGAACAAAGATGAACAGGCAATCGGTGAATCTTCCCCTCCGTGATCCGGTGACGAGCGCAACATACAACGACGCAAATCATATGCTGACGTTTACGCCTTCGTCGGGAACCGTGAAGAACATGACCTATGACGACAACGGCAACCTTGCGTCCATGATTAATGGCTGCGGCACGACGACATACGCTTGGGACGTGAGAAATCGTCTCGGCGGCATGACCGGTTTCAACCCTGACTGCTCTCCGGTCAGCGCGACATTCAAGTATGACGCCTTGGGCAGAAGAGTCGAGAAAACCGTCAACGGTAGGACGATACGGTATCTTTATGACGGCCTCGACATTATCCAGGAAATCGATAATGGCCTCCCTTCGGTGAACTACATACGGACGATGAGCATCGACGAACCTCTGGCACGAATTGAGGCAAATGGGACTGTGCGATATTACCAGACTGACGCTCTGGGAAGTGTGATCTCACTTACTGATCAAACCGGCGCCGTCAAGACACAATTCACATACGATCCGTTCGGGAATGTCACAATCACCGGCGAGCAATCGGACAATCCATTCCAGTACACGGGAAGAGAGAATGACGGAACGGGATTGTTCTACTACCGGGCGAGATACCATTCGCCTGAGTTGCAAAGGTTCATCAGTGAAGATCCGATCAAGTTACTTGGGGACATCAACTTCTTTACATATGTCGGGAACAATCCGATAAATCTTGTGGATCCCGACGGACTGGTTCCATCAGTGCCTGGGGCTCTGGCCAGGTTTTACTACAAATACCTACGCGGCACTTTTCAGGTTGGCGATAGAATACTATGCAGACACGTGAAAATGTGCGCGATGCATTTTGATCAAGAAGATGAGGAAATCTGCAAGGAGGCCGGTGGTACAAACTGTAGTAATCCAGACATTGGGAAAATGATCTCGTATTGTAAACGAATAGGACTATGGTAACAGGAAAGAACAACTTATTATTATATTTCAATGCTGTTTATTTATGGGCCTATACCATGATGGCGATAGGATTGTATCTTCAATTATCATCCGTTCAGCGCGCGCTATACCTGATGGCAGCATTTCTTCCGATTCTGGCTTTGCATCTCTTCACCGCATTCAAAATAAATGCATTGAGAACTAATAGACTATTCTTCGGTTTGACTGCATTGTGGCTGTCGAACATACTGCTTTTTGCCCTCGATGAATGGATTCTTCCTTTTCACAAAGAGATATGGCTTACTGATTACATCGCATTTTTCTTGTTCCAGATCATTGGCATAATGGTATCCTTGTCCCTGATCCTCAACTATCCATTTTTCCTTGAAAGAAAAAGAAGCCGGCTCACATTCATTTTTGGATTGCTCGGCTTCCTCTTTTTTCTATTCATGATGATGCTGACGATCTTCTTCATGGTATCGCCATGCTCTTTTTTCGAAAAATGAAACGTTCGGCATGAAGGCAACCTCCGTGTCCCTGCCCGACTTCGAGTCCTGGATGAGGATCTTTCTGCCCGAAAGGTCCGAGACCCCGAGGTTCAGCACTTCGCCGACCCGCAGGCCGCACCGTGCCTGAAGCTCCAGGATGAGACGGTCTCTCGTGTTTGTGGAGTTGAAGATGATCTCATCCACCGTCTCCTTGTCCAGGATCTTACGGGGCTTATGGGGGACGTTCCTGAAGGCCTTCAGGACCAGCGGCGCCGAACAGGGGTTCTTGATGTTTGTCCCTGTCACGTCGATGACGTAGTTGAAGAAGGCCTTGAGTTGGGCATAACGCAGATGCCGGCTGATCTCATCGGCAGACAGGGAGTCGACCTCCCGGTCCGACAATGAAGTCTGAAGCTGCTCCAGGAATCCCCTGTAGTTTTTCCGGGTGCTCTTTTTGACGGCTATTGTCTGATGCTTTCTGAAGAGTTCGACGGCGTCTCGAACGGTCATGATGACACCTCCTTGCGTTGAGCTTGCCGGGGGTCCGCATGATTCAATTGTATGGCAGAATCGATGAGATAGGGACGAACTGTGAGTGACATCGTGGGGCGCGTCGACCACAGAAGCAGGCGGCGATACCGCCAAGATGAAGAAGATAGACTCATTCCTTTCTGCATGGGGCTGAGGGTATAGAGCCTGATGGCGACGGGATTGTTTCTTCAGTTCCGCAAAGGAACAGGGCGTCGCTTGAGACGATTTCCGTTTGGACCCTGCTGGATTGTCTGGCCTTCGTTTGTGCGTCTTCCTGTCAAACCCACACATCACCCGGCGAACACCATTGGGTGCGTGTCATCGGAAGAACATCCCGCGACAAAATAGCGGTCCAAAATGAGCGCTGTTCTTGTGGAAATCAACGGGTTTATCGGGTTACGGAAGGCACACGAAGCGCTCAGCGGCCAAGGAGCCTCCGCACGATCCGGAGATTCCTCCGGTCATCATCGTCGCTTTTCTTCGGCGTCTCGAGGATGATGGGGACCTTCCGGAAAGGCGGGAAATTCACGAATCGTCTCAGTCCGTTCTTCTCCGATGGAGCCGCGGCCGATGTGTTCGTGGCGGTCAACCCCGGAATTGAAGTCCTTCTTCGAGTCATTGAGGTGAATCAGTCTTACCCTGTCGAGGCCTATGCCCGATTCGATCTCCTCCGCGAGCCGCTCCGTCCCCTCTTCGGTCGCTACGTCGTACCCTGCCTGGAATGCATGGCAGGTGTCCAGGCATATCCCGCCGATAGAGGCGCTGTTCACCCCTTCCATAAGTCTCGCAAGGTCGACCATATGGGAAGATACGTCACCTCTCTCTCCGGCCGTGTTTTCGAGGAGCACCTGTGCTCTTCCACGGTGGTCCCTGAGAACTCCCCTGAGGGCCTCTACCGCCCGCTTGTGCGCGTTTTCCTTCGTATCCCGCGATGCGCTGCCGGTGTGGAGTATGACGTAATCGGCGCCTAATGCATCAGCCAGTTCCATTTCTTTCAGAAGCAGACAGACTGATTTCTCGAGTATGACCTTGTCCTCTGCGCAGAGATTGATGAGGTAGCTGGAGTGCACAAACACAGGGTTTATGTCATATGCGTCTCTCATCATCTTAAACTGAGCGACATCGTCATCGCGCAGGGCCTGCGTGAGCCACTGCCTGGGATTATGAGAGAAGATTTGCACGGTCGTGCAGCCGAGCTGTTTTGCCCGTTCGAGCGACAAATGAACTCCGCCGGCTATCGATGTATGTGCGCCCAATCTCCTCGTCACTCGGCGCATAGGGCCCGCCTTTCCGGAGTACTGTGCGCAGCATGGTCGATGCTGTCGATTGCCCTGCGGGGTTTCTCGATGCGCATCATCCGATTATTCTACATCACAGGCTCATGAAAAGGCGGGGCGAAACGCTCTAAAAAACAGTGACAGTGTGAGTGTGAGTGTGAGTAAAGAGGTTCACATTTCGACCGATGGCTTGAAACGTTGTCTTTTGTGACGGTTACGGTGTCGCCGCAGCAAGGTTTTCGGCGCATACGCCCCGCCTTTCCTGGGAGCGTATTGCGACAATATGGTCTATCCCATACAGCGGCGGCAATGCACCTGGCGCATCGGGGAGGGTATCAGGTTGACGGGAGAACGGCGGGAGAGGGTACAATGGGAAGAAAATGACAGCAAACTTTTTCTATGGAGGGGAATGATGACCTTTAAAAGGATTGGTAAGAGTATCCAGCTTTTTATAGTCTGTGCGCTTTTTTCTCTGATCTGTCTTCCGGCCCTTGCCGATACCGTTTCCGCGGCAACGGCGATGGAGATCGATGTGAGTGTGGACGTGGCCATGGAAAGGTTCTACAAGCAGGTCAGCGGCGCCCCGGAATTCGCAAGGGCGGCAAAGGCGCTCCTCGTCATGCCGAACGTGAAAAAGGGAGGCTTCTTCATCGGCGGGCAATACGGAGAGGGTGCCCTGAGGGTCGGGGGGAAGACGACGGCGTACTATAATCTGATCTCGGGGTCCTACGGGATCACCTTCGGCGCCCAGGCGATGGACATCATCATCGCCTTCATGACGGACGAGGCGCTCCGGCAGTTTCAGGCCGCCGAAGGGTGGGAGATCGGCGTTGACGGAAACGTTGCGCTCATCGAAATCGGTGCGGGCACGCGGCTCGACTCGACGACGCTGCGCGATCCGATCATCGGCTTCGTCTTCGACGTGAAGGGTCTTATGGTCGACATCTCCCTGAAGGGCGCGAAGTTCACGAGGCTCGCCAAATAATTCAGGAGACGATCTCGGTACCGATGCCCTCTTTCGTGAAGATTTCGAGGAGCAGGCAGTGCGGTATGCGGCCGTCGACGATGTGTGTTTTCCTGACGCCGCCGTCGAGGGCGCGGAGGCAGGCCTGCACCTTCGGGAGCATCCCGCCGGAGATGGTGCCTTCGTTGATGAGCTCCTGGATATCCATCCTGTCGAGCGTGGGCAGGACGGCGCCGTCCTGTCCCTTGATGCCGGGCACATCGGTGAGGAGGAGAAACTTCTCGGCCCTGACGGCCGATGCGATGGCTGATGCCACATAGTCTGCGTTGATATTGAGGGACTCCCCGGTTTTCCTTACCCCGATGGGTGAGATGACGGGGATGAAACCGTCTCTCTCCAGGGAGTGGAGGATCTCGGGGTTGACCGTGTCGACCTCACCGACGAGGCCGATGTCGATGACTTCCTCGTCGCGTGACGATTTCCTGAGGAGTTTCTTCTTCGCCCTGATGAGCCCGCCGTCTTTTCCGCTCAGTCCCACGGCCTTGCCCCCGCTGCTGTTGATGAGGGTGACGATCTCCTTGTTGATGAGACCCCCGAGGACCATCTCGACGATTTCCATCGTTTCCTTGTCCGTCACCCGCTGACCCTGGACAAAGTTCGGTTCCTTGCCCATCTTTTTCATCGTCTCGCTGATTTTGGGTCCGCCGCCGTGGACGATGATCGTCCGGATGCCGATGAAGGTCAGCAGGACCACGTCCTCGGCGAAGGCCTTCTTGAGATGCTCCTCGGTCTGCGCGGCCCCCCCGTATTTGATGACGAAGGTCTTCCCGAAGAAATTCCTGATATAGGGGAGCGACTCGATGAGGATGCCGGCCTTTTCGATGAGTTTTTCCATCTCACTCTCCGCGTTCGAAGCAGGGGATGCAGAGGGTCCTGCCGTCCCGGAGGCGCGCCTTTGGCTCGGCGACCTTTTCTCCGCACATCTCGCAGCGGACGCTCTGATAGATCCTCGCCGCGGCAGGCAGGGCCGTTCCGGTCCTCGAGATTTTGAAAAGCTCGGCATCGCCGGCATCGAGGATCATCTTCGTCTTCTTCGCCTTCCTGCTGTGGACGGCTGCCAGGACCTCTTCGGACCGGTCTCCTTCCGAGTACCGGCGCCACATCTCCTTCTCCTCTTCCGTCTCTTGAGGCTGCGGGAATTCGACGGATATGCGGACGGACTCCCCGGAGGGTCGTTTGAGAAAGGTGTAGACCTGTTTCCCGTAGTCCCGGAAGATGAGGTTTCCCTTGCCGAAGGTGCAGCCCGTCATGACCTGGATTGCGTCGACGGCGCAGGAGTCGTTCTCCACAACGGCGACGAGCTCTTCATCCTCGGAGATATTCTTCCGGTCCATCTCCCGTAATGCCACCTGCCCGACGCGATATCCGATGGCAAGACCGGGGCAGCTGTGGCCGTGAAATTGCACGACTTCCTCGAATGTCTTCATCACGCCTCCTCCCTTGAAGTGTGAGTGTCAGTGTCAGTGACGGGAAAACAGCCCGAGACGACCTCACGCAAAGCCGCAAAGAGCGCAAAGAGTTTCCGTGAAAGAATGGTTGACACTGATACTGTTGCAGCGACTGTTGATTCCTGCATAGCAAAGCCCTGGAGATTATTTTGTACGTGTTCAGTAATCCCGAAATGCTGCCTTTTACTGACACTGACACTCACACTGTCACTGTTTTTACAGTATCTGCCTTTCACTGACACTGACACTCACACTGTCACTGTTTTTACAGTATATACCGGCTGAGGTCCTCGTCCTTCACGATCTCCGAGAGGGCCTTCCTGACGAATTCCCGGTTGACGGCGATCTTCACACCCTGCATCTCCGGGGCGTTGAATGAGACATCGTCGAGAAGCCTTTCGAGAACGGTGTGGAGCCTCCGGGCGCCGATATTTTCAGTCTTTTCGTTGACCGTGGCGGCGATGTCTGCGATCTCGTCGACGGCATCGTCTCCGAAGGTCAGGCGCACGTCCTCCGTGCCGAGGAGGGCCGTATACTGCCTGATAAGGGCGTTGTGCGGCTCCGTGAGGATCCTGACGAATTCCTCCTTGCCCAGCGATTCGAGCTCGACGCGGATCGGGAACCTCCCCTGCAGCTCCGGAATGAGGTCCGAGGGTTTCGACATATGAAAGGCGCCTGCAGCGATGAAGAGGATATGGTCCGTCCTGACGGGGCCGTGTTTCGTGGCCACCGTCGAGCCCTCGACGACGGGCAGGAGGTCCCGTTGAACCCCCTCACGGGAGACGTCGGGTCCGTGGGCGTGCCCCTTGCTCGCAACCTTGTCGATTTCATCGATGAATATGATGCCCGATTGTTCCGTGCGCTCGATGGCCTCCCTCTTGATCCCGTCCATGTCGATCAGCTTGTTCGCCTCCTCTGCGGTGAGCATCACGAGGGCCTCGGAGACCTTCACCTTCCGGCGTTTTGATTTTTCGGGAAGGAAATTACCGAGCATCTCCTTGAGGTTGATCTCGAGTTCCTCCAGTCCCACATTCGACACGACGCCGAAAGGCATCATCTTTTCCTTCACCTCGACGTCGACATATCTCTCATCGAGCTTGCCGGCCCGCAGTTGCGCCCGCAGCCGTTCCCGCGTCTCTCTGTTGGAGTCGTGGTCCTCCTCTTCGGGCGGCACGCCGCGGATCGCCCGGGGCGGGGGCAGGAGAATGTCGAGGAGCCGCTCCTCGGCGAGGCCCTTCGCCTTCTCCTGGACGAGCTCCATATGCTCCGCCCTGACGAGATTCAGGGCGATTTCCGTAATGTCCCTGATCATCGACTCGACGTCGCGTCCCACGTAGCCCACTTCGGTGAATTTCGACGCCTCGATTTTGAGGAACGGCGCATTGGCGAGACGGGCGAGTCTACGGGCGATCTCGGTCTTTCCGACACCCGTCGGCCCGATCATGATGATGTTCTTCGGCATCACCTCGTCTTTCAGGTCCGGCGAGAGCCGCTGGCGGCGCCAGCGGTTCCTCAGGGCGATGGCAACGGCGCGTTTTGCCTTGTCCTGGCCGATGATGTACTTGTCCAGCTCCTCTACGATCTTCCTGGGGGTGAGGTTATCCATTCACAGTTCCTCGATGTGTATGTTCTTGTTCGTATAAATGCAAATTTCCGAAGCGATCGACATGGCCTTATCGACGATTTCAGCCGGGGACAGGGGGGTGTTGTCGTATAACGCCTGTGCAGCGGCGAGGGCGAAAGGCCCTCCGGACCCGATGGCGGCGATTCCCCCGTCGGGCTCGATGACGTCGCCCGTGCCGGAGAGGATGAAGGAATGCTCGCTGTCGGCAACGATCAGGAGCGCCTCCAGCCGTCTTAGCACCCTGTCGGTCCTCCAGTCCTTGGCGAGTTCCACGGCGGCCCTCCGGATATTGCCCCGGTATGCCTCGATCTTCGCCTCGAACTTCTCGAAGAGGGTAAATGCGTCGGCAGTGGCCCCGGCGAATCCCGCCAATATCTTGTTATTATACATTTTCCTGGTCTTTTTGGCATGGTGTTTCAATATCGTGCTGCCCATCGTCACCTGGCCGTCACTGCCGATGGCCACCTTTCCGTCGCGTCTTACACAGAGAATCGTCGTGCCCTGGAACATCAGTCCTCCTATCCGCTCTTATTGGGGGAACCCCCGCCCTCCGGCGCTCCGTCTCCGAAGGGATGGGCTTTATCGTACACATCGATGAGGTGTCCTATGTCGAGATGGGTATATTTCTGGGTCGTCGACAGCGATGAGTGGCCGAGCAGCTCCTGGATCACCCGCAGGTCGGCGCCGTCCATGAGGAGGTGCGTCGCGAAGGTGTGCCGCAGCGTGTGGGGGCCGATCGCGCCTTTTATGCCCGCGGCACCGGCGTATTTCACGACGATCCTCCGGATCTGTCTCCCCGTGAGCCTGCCTCCCGTCCGGTTCAGGAAAAGGGCCGGTTCGGGCCGTAACTCCCCTTTCCGTTGACCCTGCCTCTTTCTCCGGAAGAGCATCCGTTCGATCAGATATGCCTTCAGGGCGTCAAGGGCCTTGTTCCCGACGGGGACGATGCGCTCTTTTCTCCCTTTGCCGCGGGCTTTCACGAGCCCCTCCCGCATGTTGAAGTCGTCGAGGTCGAGTCCCTCCACCTCGCTCACCCGGAGGCCGCTTGAGTACAGGAGTTCCAGGATCGCCCGGTCACGGACGGGGATGAGGCCGATCCCTTCCGGGAATTCGACGAGACCGAAGGCTTCGTCGATCGTCAGGAACCGCGGCAGGGGAGAGGGCTCCTTCGGCGAGGGGACGAGCCGGGCCTGGTTGATCCGGATGAATCCCTCGCGGTGCAGGAAGCTGAAGAAAGACCGCAGCGTCGCGAGCTTCCGGGAGACGGTCGTCTTTTTCTTCTCCTTCAGGATCTCTTCGGAGATGTATCCCCTGATGTCGATCATGTCCACATCTTCCGGCTTCACCGGGCAGCGGCGGGCGAAGTCGCGCAGGTCTCTTTCATACGCCCTCAACGTGTGGGGAGAAACGTTTCTTTCCACATCGAGATGGCGGAGGAACAGGCCGATGAAGCTGTCCAGAGGGTTCTGCTCCTTGTTCCCGTCGCGGTCCGTCATCCGAAAATCCCGCGAATGTAGTCTTCCCAGTCGGCGATCGCCCGGCCGGCCATGAGCATGCGCCGCTGCTTCTTGTCCCTGATGCGCTGCACTTCCTCGTCACCGGGGAGGAGGCCGAAATGGATGTTGCTCGGCTGAAAAGCTCCTGTGGGTTTCCCGATGAGGAACCTGACAAGGGACCCGTGAGCAGATGTCCCCGGCGGGGGTATGAAGGCCTCACCCTTCATCCTCCTTGCGGCGTTGACACCAGCGATGAATCCCATGGCCGCCGATTCGATATACCCCTCCACCCCGGTGATCTGACCGGCCACGTAAACGTTTTCCTTTTCCCGCAGGGTGAGGTCCTGCCGGAGGTGCTCGGGCGCGTTCATGTATGTGTTCCGGTGGATGCTCCCGTAGCGGAGGATCTCGGCATGCTCCAGTCCCGGGATCATGGAGAGGATTTTTTCCTGGTACGGATGGGTGAGTCTCGTCTGGAAGCCGACGAGGTTGTAGGCCGTCTTCTCCCTGTTCTCCATCCGGAGCTGGACGACGGCATGAGGGATCTTTCCCGTCCGCGGATCGACGAGTCCCACCGGCTTCAGGGGCCCGAACCGCAGGGTGTCCCTGCCCCGTGCCGCCATTGCCTCGACGGGCATGCAGCCCTCGAAGACCCTGTCATCCTCAAAGCTTCTGACCCTCACCGTGTCGGCCTCTCTGAGGGCGTCGTAAAAGCGGTCGTACTCCTCCGGGGTCATCGGGCAGTTGAGATAATCATCGCCCCCTTTACCGTATCGCGATGCACTGTAGACTTTTGCATAGTCGATGCTGTCGGCGTCGACTATAGGCGAGATGGCGTCATAGAAGGAGAGGTGGTCCTCGCCGATAAGGGAGCGGATTTCGGACGAGAGGGACGGTGTCGTGAGAGGTCCAGTTGCGATGATGCAGGGCGATGCCGGAATCTCAGTGACTTCTTCCCGGACGATCCGGATCAACGGATGGCCCGTCAATGCCTCCGTTACGGCGCCGGCGAAAAGCTTACGGTTCACGGCAAGTGCCGAGCCGGCGGGGACTTCGGCCCCCTTTGCGGCCTCCATGATGAGAGAGCCCCCGATATCCATCTCCCGCTTCAGGAGCCCCGGACCGGTGACAAGCTCCCGCGACCGGAGCGAGTTGGAACAGACGAGTTCGGCAAAGAGCTGTGTCTTGTGCGCCTCTGTCATGCGCGCCGGCCGCATCTCGTAGAGAACGACGCCGACTCCGAGACGGGCAGCCTGCCAGGCCGCCTCGGACCCGGCCAGTCCGCCGCCGATGATGATGAGTTCTTGCGTATTCACCTTGTTGATTGTTTCCCTTCGCAAGTCGTCGCCGGTCCTCATTGTTGACAGCGCCGCGACGGTACTGGTATAAATAATAACTTATGCTCAACAAAACAGAAAAGATATGGATGGACGGCAAGCTGGTCGCCTGGGACGACGCGAACGTCCACATTCTGACCCATACGCTTCATTACGGGCTCGGAGTGTTTGAGGGTATCCGCTGCTACCTCACGCCGAAGGGACCGGCCGTCTTCAAACTGGCAGAGCACGTGAAGAGGCTCTTCCAGTCCGCCCACATCTTTCTCATGGAGATGCCCTACACCGAAGAGGAGATCAGGCAGGCCATTCTCGAGACCATCAGGTCGAACGGGGTGCAGGAATGCTACATCCGGCCCCTCGTCTACATCGGCTACGGCGCGATGGGGCTCTTCCCGAAGGGCAACCCGACCAGGGTGGCCATCGCCGTCTGGCCCTGGGGCACCTATCTCGGGGAGGACGCCCTCGAGCAGGGAATCAGGGTGAAGGTGTCATCGTTCATCAGGAACCATGTGAATTCTAGCATGTCCCGGGGCAAGGTCTGCGGCTACTATGTCAACTCCCAGCTCGCCAAGAAGGAGGCCATCTCCTGCGGCTATGACGAAGCGCTCCTCCTCGACACGGAGGGATACGTCTCCGAGGGCAGCGGTGAGAATGTGTTCGTCGTGAGAAACGGTGAGCTGAAAACGACACCTCTCACGTCGATCCTCGAGGGCATCACGAGGGACAGCATCCTTACCCTTGCAAAGGACAGGGGGATCGTCACCAGGGAGGAGAGGTTCACAAGGGACGAGATCTACATCGCCGACGAGGCCTTCTTCACCGGGACGGCAGCGGAGATCACGCCGATCAGGGAGCTCGACGGCAGGACCATCGGCTCCGGCAAGGCTGGACCGGTGACCCGTGCCCTCCAGTCCGCATTCTTCGATATCGTCAAGGGGAAGAGCCGGGACTACGAGTCCTGGATAACCTACGTTTAGCCCGCCTTCCGGTCCGGTCAGCCCGTGACATTCGGAAAGAATGACCGCATCCGTCATCCAACCTTCGGTTTCGGCACGATTGTCGACATAAACGAGGACGGTTTTGCCGACGTCCTTTTTGACGCCGGCGGCCGCAAGCGGGTGTCGTTGAAGTACGCCAGGCTCTCCCTGGTCTCCCTCGAGGAAGAGGCGGCATTGATTGCCGAAAGCCAGCGCTTCTATGACGAGACCTTTGCACCTGCCGATGATCCGCAGGCTCACGGGCATCGCCCCCATCTGGCGCTTATTACTGAGGATGTGACGATGTTCATCAACGAGGTGCTGCCGACGGCCCTCAGGGAGAGCAGCGTCGTCCGGTGCTGGGCCGACGAACATCTCCCCGTCATCGTCTTTCCGCCTGAAGAACCGAAGGCGGTCAACGTTTCATGGCCCTCCCGGTACTACGGGGTGATGATGCTCATCCGTGTCAACGAGCAGACTGAAACGTACGAATGCATCAGCGCCTTTCCGTGGTTCGGCGACGGCTCGTCTCACAGGATTCTTCTGCAGGGTGTGTTTCCCTGGGCCAGCCGCGTGGAGGGCCATGTATCTGGGACGGTCGGCGGTCTGCCTGTCACGTTTTTCGATACCCTCTTCGCCCGTCACAAGGCGTACTATGTTTCGGGAATATTCTACCGGTTCGTTCTGCTCGGGATCGCCTATGCCTGTGAGGCCGAAAAGCCCGAGGGGTTTGTGGTGACCGATCCCGAGGTTATCCGCATCCTGACAGGTGCAGGGAAGGGTGACGATAACGTCCTCTCGCCGATGCGGATCGAGGCGACCGCAGAGCCGGTCTTCCGCCCCTTGGAAGAAGGGGACCGCGGCGATTATCATTTTCAGGGACCTGTCAGGGCCGTTACGGACACGGGGTTGTTCGGTCAGAAGGTGTGGCAGGTGCGCGTCACCGTGGCCAAGTCACCCGAAGACGGATCGGACATCGACCTCGACATCTACGTTGTCCGGAAAGCTCTGAAGGGGGACAGGCAGCCTGAGGCAGGCGACGAACTGAAGGGGACATTGTGGCTGCAGGGACATCTGGTCTCTCCGGAAGAGGTCCAATAAAAACCCCGCTGCAGTGAGCGGGGTTTTTATGTCCGGGAAGCCACGGTCCGACCGTCAGATCGGAACGATGGTTATTTCTTGTGGCACTTGCCGCAGTTGGCCTCGTCCTTCATGCTGGGGGCCTTCGTCCCGTTATGGCAGGCTCCGCAGAACTTATCAGTACCGTGTTCTTCCTTCGTGATCTTGGCGACGCCCTTCTTCATGCCGAAAATCTTTGTGTGGCAGTCATTGCACTTGGCGCCCTTGTCGGCGTGAGCTTTTCCGTCAAAAATGACCTTACCCTGATCACCGCCTGCATATTCGACGGTCTTGCCGGCCGGAACGGCCAGTGCGCTGCCCACAAAAGCGACGGCAACGAGAACGGCGAGAATCGCGCTTAAAATCTTCATCCTTTTCACCTCCCTTCTTTCCCCGTGCCCTGGCGACGGTGTCCGAATCAGACAGTCCGTTGCCGGTATTTTCCAATGCATACCTTTATCGACAATTCGCAAATAGTATGCCAAACGGGAATGCACCATTTTACACGAAACCGCTCCGGACAGACAAGGGCAGATTCCCCTTTTAGGGATAGCCCTCCCAATTTCAGGAAAAGGGAAAGGAGCTACAGTTTTTTCCTCAGAAGCTCGTTCACCCTCTGGGGGTTTGCCTTCCCCTTCGTCAGCTTCATGATCTGGCCGACAAGGAACCCCAGGAGTTTTTCCTCCCCGGCCCTGTATCGCCCGACCTCATCCGGGTTCTTCAGGAGGACTTCGTCGATGACCGATTCAAGGGCGCCCTCGTCGGAGATCTGGACGAGCCCCTTCTCCCGGACGATGACCGCCGGGTCCTTTCCGGTTCTGTACATCTCCTCGAAGACCGTCTTGGCGATCTTCCCGCTGATCGTCCCGTCGTCGATAAGGCCGAGCATGGATGCAAGCTGTGCCGGACTGATCGGGCACTCCTCTATAGACCGGCCCTCCTCGTTCAGGTAGCGCATCAACTCGCCCATGATCCAGTTCGACACGGCCTTCGGCTGACCCCCGGCGCTGACCACTGCTTCGTACCAGTCGGCGAGGGCCTTTTCGGATGTGAGGAGGTCTGCGTCGTGGTCCGGCAGGCCGTACCGGGAGAGGAAACGGTCTTTCTTTACATCGGGCAATTCGGGGAGCGCATCCCTCAGTGCATCGGTCCATTCCGCGCTCACGACGAAGGGAACGAGGTCCGGCTCGGGGAAATAACGGTAATCATGGGCCTCCTCCTTGCTTCTCATCGACTGCGTCACTTCGAGCGACGCATCCCAGAGCCTCGTCTCCTGGACGATAGCGCCGCCTTCGCCGAGCACTTTGATCTGCCTGCGTATCTCGTATTCAATTGCCTTTTCGACGAACCGGAAGGAGTTGATGTTCTTGATCTCCGTCCTTGTCCCCAGCTCCGACTGTCCCTTCGGTCTGACGGACACGTTGGCGTCGCACCGGAGAGACCCCTGTTCCATATTGCCGTCACAGACGCCGAGATATCGGAGGATGGTGCGGAGCTTTTTCATGTAAGCCGCGGCTTCCGCAGGGCTCCGGAGGTCCGGCTCCGAGACGATCTCCATGAGGGGCACCCCGGCCCGGTTCAGGTCGACATAGCTGAAGCTCCCACCGGCTTCATGGATGTTTTTCCCGGCATCCTCCTCCATGTGGATCCTCGTGATCCCGATTTTTCTGACCCCCCCGTCGACGGTGATCTCGACCGATCCTCCCTCGCAGAAGGGTAGTTCGTATTGGCTGATCTGGTATCCCTTGGGGAGGTCGGGATAGAAGTAGTTCTTGCGGGCGAACCTGCTGTATGAGGCGATGCGGCATTTCGTCGCCAGTCCCGTCCTGATAGCAGCCTCGAGGGCCTTTCTGTTCAGGACGGGCAACACGCCGGGCATACCGATGCAGACAGGGCAGGTTTGGGTATTCGGCTCCGCACCGAAGGTTGTCGGGCAGCCGCAGAAAATCTTCGTTTCCGTCAGCATCTGGGCATGGACTTCCAGCCCGATGACCGCTTCGTATTGGGTGGTTTGCATGTCGCTTCTCACAGGGAAGGCTTCCCCGTCCGCCACGGTGAGACCTGTTCGTACGCGTAGGCCACCCGGAAGAGCGACGCCTCGTCGAAATGCTTCCCGATGAACTGGATGCCGATGGGCAGTCCCGTTTCCGAAAAACCGCAGGGCAGCGACAGCGAGGGCACGCCGGCGAGGTTGACGGAGATCGTGAATATGTCAGTCAGGTACATCTGGAGGGGGTCTGTGATCTTTTCGCCGATTTTGAATGCCGGCGTCGGCGACGTAGGGGTCGCCACGACATCGACGGCATCGAAGACCCTGTCGAAATCCTCCTTGATGAGGGTCCTCACCTGCTGGCCTTTTTTGTAATAGGCATCGTAGTACCCCGCCGAGAGCGCGTATGTGCCGAGCATGATCCTCCGCTTGACCTCGCTTCCGAAACCCTGGGCCCTCGTCTGGAGATACATGTCGAAGAGGTCCTTGCCCCCGGCGCGGAATCCGTATTTGACGCCGTCATAACGGGCGAGGTTTGACGACGCCTCCGACGTGGCGAGGATATAGTATGTCGCGACGGCATAGGGCGTGTGGGGGAGGGAGACCTCGACAGGCACGGCGCCGAGGGACTCGAGTTTCGCTATGGCGCCGCGTACGGCCGATTCAACGGAGGCATCGAGGCCCTCGATGAAATACTCGCGGGGAATGCCGATCTTCATCCCCCTGACGTCCCTGCCGAGCACTTCGGCGAAGTCGGGCACATCGACGGGAGCCGACGTCGAATCGAGATGATCATGGCCTGCGACGACGTTTGTGATGATGGCGGCATCGGTCACGCACTTGGCCAGGGGGCCGATCTGGTCGAGGGACGAAGCATAGGCGACGAGCCCGTACCGGGACACCCTCCCGTAGGTCGGTTTCAGTCCCACGACACCGCAAAAGGACGCGGGCTGCCGGATCGAGCCGCCCGTGTCGGAGCCGAGGGCGGCGATGCACTCGTCGGCGGCCACGGCGGCGGCCGAGCCCCCGCTGCTTCCCCCGGGGACGCAGGAGAGGTCCCAGGGGTTCTTCGTCGTGTGAAACGCCGAGTTCTCCGTCGAGGAGCCCATGGCGAACTCATCGAGGTTCGTCTTGCCGACAAGGACATACTTCTGCGCGAGGAGCCGCGAGGTGGCGGTGCTCTCATAGGGTGGGACGAAGGAAGAAAGGATCCGGGACGCGCATGTCGTGGGAATGCCCCGGGTGCACATGTTATCCTTGACGGCCAGGGGGATCCCCGTCAGGATACCGGCCTTGTTTAACCGGATCGCCTCTTCGGCATCGGCTGCCATCCGGTAGGCTTCTTCCCGGGTGATCGTGATGAACGAGGACACCTTCGGCTCGACGTCGTCTATGCGGGCGTATATGTCGTCGAGGATCTCCTGCGGCCTCACATCGCCGCTGTCCAGGAGGCGCCTCAGTTCACCTATCGTGAGTTCATTCAGCTTCATGCCAGTCGTGTGAAGAGTTGTTCCCTATAGTTGTTATAGAAAGGCGGGGCGAAGTGCCTCAAAGCCTTGCTGAAGGCGACGATACGCATTGTCATCTTCGTGTTTCAGGATCCCACTCTTTGTGTCATCGATCATGGGCGTAGCTCATCATGCGTTTTGATAAGGTGTCACCGCAGCAAGGTTTTCGGCGCATACACCCCGCCTTTCTTGGGAGTGTATTGCAGCGATAAGGTTATTCCTCAATATTCCCACCTGGAAAAGGGGGATACAGGGGGTTGTCAAGGGGAAAGGCAGCTGCCAATCCTTGTTGTCCGGTCATTTTAAACGTTCTGATATACTATTTGCAAGGCATGGAAGACCGTTTCACCATCGACGACGACCGCCGATTGCGGCTCGATTGTGCCGTGGCGGAAAGGACCGGGCTGACCCGTTCGCGGACGCAGAGGCTCATTGATAAGGGGTCCGTCCTTGTCAACGGGATTGCGGCGCCTCAGAGTTACCGTGTGCGGCGGGGGGACGTCATCGCCGTCCGGAAGCCCCTTCAGGCCGAAGAGCCGGGCCTCGTCCCGCAGGATCTCGACGTGCAGGTCCTCTATGCCGACGACTCCCTCGCCGTCGTCGACAAACCGGCGGGGATGGTCGTCTATCCCGCAGCGGGACATGCCTCGGGCACTCTCATGAACGCCCTGCGCCGCCGCTTCGCAAGACTGGCGACCGTCGGAGGTCCCCTGCGGCCGGGAGTGGTGCACCGCCTTGATAAGGACACATCGGGCGTCATGGTGATCGCCCTCGACGACGATGCGTACTATGATCTCGCCCGCCAGTTCAGGGACAGGACGATCGGCCGGGCCTACCTCGCGCTCCTTTTCGGCAACGTGGCGGCGGCGTCAGGGGAGATCGCGCTTTCCATCGGCCGGTCCGGGAGTGACAGGAAGAAAATGTCGACGAGGAGCCGGCGGGGCAAGGAGGCGGTGACGCGCTGGACCGTCCTGGAGCGGTTCGGTTGTGCGACGCTCGTCGAGGCGCGGCTCGGCACGGGAAGGACGCACCAGATCAGGGTGCATTTTTCGGCCACGGGTCATCCCGTTCTCGGTGACCGGACCTACGGCAGAAAGACATCACTTCTCATCGGCAGGGAAACGGTGCCGTTTCCACGGCAGATGCTCCATGCCCGCACCCTCGGGTTCGTGCACCCCGCAACAGGCAAGCCGATGGAGTTTGAGAGCCCCATTCCGGAGGACATGGCGGAATGCCTCAGTCGGCTGAGGGAGCCTGCACTCACGTGACGATGGAATTGCGATAATTGCCGTCCGGAAAAATCTCTGCCTGAAATGGCGGGACAAAGTGCTTCAAAGCCTTGCTGATAACGAGAATGATCATTTGAAATTGGAAGTTCGGGATTTCATACGACCTTTCATCAACCGCCGGACATGACATGATCCTCACGGGAAGGCATAGGTTTCGCAGCACCAAGGCTTTTCGGCAGCTTCACCCCGCCTTTCCGGCGGTCCTATATGGTTGTCTCCTCCGTGAAGGTAGAGGGCTACCGTTTTTCGATCGCTTCCGATAATGAGACCCGTTCGGGCGGGGCCGGAATGATGGCCGGGTACCCGACGGGACAGACGACAACGGGTTTGAGGTTGTGGGGGAGTTTGAGGATCTGGTGGATGTTGTATTCGAGAAACGCCCCGACCCAGACCGTCCCGATGCCGTTTTCCTCGGCCACGAGCATCATGTTCATCATGCTGCAGGCCACGTCCTGGACGGCATAGAGGTACATGCCGCGCTCGCCGTATTTCTGGGAAATGCGGTCATCGGCGCACCCGACGATGACGAGCGGCGCCTCGGCGATGAATTCCTGGTTCAGCGCCGCGATGGCGATCTGCTTCCTGAGGTTTTCGTCGGTGACGAAGTAGAATTTTCTTGACTGGAGATTTCCGGCACTGGGCCCCCATATCAGGGCCTCGGAGAGTTTTGCGACGATGTCAGCCGGGATCGGCGTGTTCCGGAAGTTCCTGATGCTGCGGCGCTCTTTCACGGCCTTGAGTACTTCATCCATCGCCTTTACCTCTTTCTCCCGCATACTGAGCGATGATGAGCGGGCATTCTTTTCTAACTAAAGCTTATCACAGGGATTGTCTCTTGGCAACAAAAAAGGTTTAATCGCGCCGCTTTTTTAGCGTCGGCTGGAGTATCTCGTCTCTCTGATCGACTCACTTCGGCCGGGGGAGCGGGTAACCGGCCAGCTGCTTCCAGGCTTCAATTGATTCGCTGACTCCAGACAAGTTGTTTCTCATTTCCTGTTCAACTTTCTGGCAGTGAGCCGTTCTTTGCTGGCTAATATTGTTCCACCTGATTTCACGTTCATCGTCGGCGGTAAAACATCGTGCATGCCCCTGGCTCGTAAAGTGCTCTCCCGTGACGGTATCGTTAAACCAGTACTTCCAGTGCGCATACGGGGGCATGGCAAGCCCGTCAATTTGGGTTATCGCATTCAGTCGGGTCTGCAGGATGCTTTTGAAAAGCTTCTCGCCGCACTCCACCGACTTTTCCGCTGTTTTTTTGATCAGGGCCGACCACGGGGAATCGAGTGGGCGCCTCGGGTGGTCAGGATCATTAAAGGCCAGTTCCTGCATGATCAGGAACCTCTGCCCCGACGAGATACAGTAGATATTGACGGCCGCATCTCCGATCTGTTCAAGCTGAGTTTGCACGTGCACGGCCAGCTTGTAGGCATCCTTCAGATGATCGCCGCATTTGGCGAATGGCACCTTCGATGCCTTGAACATATTAAAATCGCGTACATGTTCGGAGCATTCCCTCAACATGCCCTGCATTTCGCCTATTCTGGCCTGTTCTATCTCGCTGCGCACAATGTTGCGTATTTCTTTGTACAGTTCGGTGACCCAATTCGGGGGACCCGGGGGGAACAACTTTTCAAACAGAGGCCCCGCGCTCAAGCCGGTTGCAGCCTTGACGAGACCGTTACCCAATTCCCTGGCCAGTGCCCCGAAAAGCGGGGGTGCGACAGAAACCGGGGCCGCCCCGAACATCACCTCACCCTTCACTTCAGGCGGCGATATGCCTTCATCTGACAGGACTTCAATGTCGGGGTGCTTGAAACGGATATAAGGAAACAGATGGATTTCTCTGCAGACAGAGGTCTCGCGGATCACGACAACAGTGCCTTTTAAGTATTCGCGCCAGTCTTCGGCGAGGACTGCACATGTCTCCTCTTCAAGTGCTTCGCCGGGGAGAAGCGGGCGAACACGGTGGAACGCGTCCATATGCTTCTTTCTAATAGCCTTAAAGCGACGTTCTTTTTCCCTAGGCAACTGGCCAATATCCTGTTCCCGAATCAAGGGGGGTTCAGAATCGTCTCGCAGAGCCATGATTTCCAATGACAGCTCTTTTGCCAGAGCCGGGTCTTTGACGGTTTGTTGCATTTTCGCTTCCAACTGTTGCGGCGCGGTGATCATGTTTCTGAACTTTCGATATAACACGTTCATATATGCCCTCCGGTATCTATTTCCGTCTATTGTGGGGTGGAAGCCGCCTGTGCGAGAACCTTAGAGTGTTCATACTATGGATGCTATCACAAGAACGAGCCGAAGGCAAGGGCGTCTCTGTGGGGAGGGTCTGGCTCTTGAGCAAGGACGCTGTGACGAAGCTCGTCATCGCCTTCGTCATGGGGGGACTGTTCATCACGGCCTACATCATCTGATAGTCGAAGTGAAAGCAACACATCTCAAGTCTGTCTAAATGAAAGCGACTCACCCACCGGAGATAGTGGGGCAGTCGCTTCTCGGGGACATGCTGCTTTCTTGAGAGGAATTCCTGGAAGTCCTTGAATAACTGATTCTCTTTTTATGCAGTGGCTGCCTAACATCGTTATCTGCAATATAACGCAGCTTCTTACGGTCGAAAAACGCCGGTTTTTGCTTTTTCTTGCTTGCTTGACTCACCCCTGTTGGTCCGTTATGATTTAAAAAAGACAGTCGGCAGCTAAAATATAATTTATACAGCAAAAGAGAAGATATACTGGGAAGGGAATATGGACTGGATAACAATGATTCAAAATGTAGGTACCTTCGGCGTAGGTACAGGGATACTTGCTTTTCTCGTCAAGGCGCTCGTCGTGAACTCTCTGAGCAGGGACCTCGAAGCCTACAAATCAAAACTAAACACGGACCTTGAGGCGCACAAGTCGACCATGACCAAGGATATCGAAGCGTTTAAGTCCAACCTACAGTTGGCGACCATTGAACATCAAGTCCGATTCTCCAAACTGCATGACAAGCGCGCGCAGGTAATTCAAGACCTCTACAGTAAGCTGGTGGCCCTGGATACCGTAATACATTCGGTTTTGAAAAGATTCCAGAAGGTTGGCGAGGCGACACTTGAGGAGAAAGTCAGAGAATACGGAAGGCTCCACAACGAGTTGAACGATTTTTTTCTCCCGAACAGGATTTTCTTCAGCAGCGAAACCTGTCGAGTTATTGACGATCTTCTCTTTCTATCGAGAGACATCAATTTCGACATAACGACCTATCCAGTCGATCCCGAAAGTTCAGAATATAAATATGGCCCACGGGATTTGCTGAATGAGAGGCATGAGTATTGGGAGAAAGCTCGAAAGGCCTTTGATACTGACGTAAAGAAACTTATGGAACAATTAGAAATGCAGTTCAGGTCCATGCTGGGGGTCAAAGAATAGTCCTCATTAGTAATAAGAAAATAGAATGACGGAATGCATAACGAACAAATCAACCCGACCAGGAATAGCCATTACGGTTTTTTAGAGGCTGATTGCCCCGGCGGGTTATCGAAACCGTTAGACATTCATACCGAAAGGAGGAGACATGGGAACCCGTCTTGCAATGGTCATAGCAATCGCCTGCTTGGTAGCCGGAGCAGCACAGCAACACGCGCCGGCAGCTAAACGCAACGCTGTCAGGGAAACTATACGGTCTTAACAATACAAAAAGAAATGAGGTTTAAAAATGACGACAAAAGAAGTTGCCATAAGGAGCATTCAAGAACTTCCGGAAGAGGCCACGTGGGAAGATATCCAGGAAAGGATAAACTTCGTGGCAGGTGTGCGCAAAGGTCTTCGTGAGCTCGATGAAGGTAAAGGTATTCCTCATGAGCGGATCAGGGAGGAGTTCAGCGAATGGCTTATACGCTGATCTGGTCTCCGACGGCAAAATATGATCTTAAGGACATTGCGGCATTCATAGCAGAGGACAGTTCTTCGGCAGCCGAATGCTTCGTAAGGAGCCTTTTCCAAGCTGTGGAGAGATTAGGCGATTTCCCAGAATCCGGACGAATCGTACCCGAATTCAACGATCCTGCTATCCGTGAAGTGATTCGTAAACCCTGTAGGATCGTCTATAGGGTGGACGGCAGAAAGCGTGTCGTTGAGATTGCAAGGATTTGGCATGCAGCCAGAGGAACTCCAGATATCCAATAGTTATCAATATGTTCGAGTGTTGACCACATCGCGCGGCCCCATCGAGTACCTTGACGCGGGAGATGGGCCGGTTGTATTGACCCTGCACGGCGCTATGGGGGGATATGATCAGGCATCCATTCTCGCGCGCACCATCGGTGAATCCGGCTATAGATACCTGGCTCTATCCCGACCGGGGTATCTCGGCACCCCGCTCACCGCCGGCAGGACACCCGAGGAACAGGCCGACCTTTATGCCGAGTTCATCGATTTGCTCGGCATCAGGCAAGTGATTGTGTTTGCCATTTCCGGAGGAGGTCCGGGTGCGATTCACTTTGCTCTGCGACATCGTGGCAAGTGTCAGGGTCTTGTGCTTGCCTCGACCGTGGGGGGAAAGACGAGGAATAAAATACCATTCACGTTTCATGTCATGACACGCCTGGCTCAATGGCCTGCCTTTGTCAATATGATGAGGAGAAAGACTGAAAAGAATCTGAAACAGGACCTGCGTCGTTCCATATCGGACCCCGACATTTTGGAACGCACAGTCGGCGATGGGGATGTTATGGCCCTCTATCGGGAACTGGCAACGGGAATGTTTCATAGGATGGCAGAGCGAATTGACGGAACCAGGAATGATATAAGAATAACTCAGACGAGAGATTACCCCTTGACGGATATAGCCGTTCCAACTCTTGTCATTCACGGCACCAGGGACCCGTTGGTTCCGTTTGAGGAGCATGGCATGCGCCTCGCCAGGGAAATTCCGGGCGCACAGTTACTTGCGGCTGAGGGCGGCGAGCATGTCACGATCTTTACGCATCGCAGGGAAGTTCAGGCAAGAGTTTCTGTATTTCTGAAAGGGTTAACCTTATCGTTGCAATAAGACATCCGGAAAGGCGGGGCGAAGATGCCGAAAAGCCTTGGTGCTGCGAAACCTATGCCGTCCCATAAGGATCATTTCAGGCCTATGGTTGATCGCATAAAAGATGAGATCCCGAATGTCCCATTTCAAATAATCATGCTCGCTATCAGCAAGGCGTTGAGGCACTTTGTCCCGCCTTTGCATGCAACAGAAAGGTTAACCTTACATTGAAAGGCAGTGCCGATTGCCTCAAAGTCCTGCTGATAGGGATTGAATATCCTTCCCGATGTCACAGCCCGTGGAAGCGGCTCACCCAGTTGCTTCAGTCCGGGAACCTCGCCAAAGCCCGTCTTTCTGTGAGGCGCCGGGATTGATGTGGTAGAGCCGGGCAGCGTTCATGCCGAAAACAGCGCTTTTCACCATGCTGTCTGCAGGTCCCAGTGGCGAGAAACCGAATCTCCTCTGTAGGTCTTTCGGGATCTCAATGCGTCTGAGGGCCTCGATCTGCCATTGAGGTGAACCGTACCAGACGGCATCCGTGCCCCAGAGGACGTGATCGGCGCCGAGACCCTTGATGAGCGTGCCCAGGATGGCCGAGCAGAAGCGCGGATTGCTGATGACCGAGGCGGCGAAAACCGTGCCGAGTTCCGCATACACATTGCGCACGCCGTACTGTTCGGGAATGCTGGCGAGATCGCTGACCCAGGCGATGTACCCCTTCTTCTCGAAGGCCTCGAGGTCCTTCCTGTCAGGCTCACCGAGCCGTTCAACGGCAGAATGGTAGATGATGAAGTTGAGCTGCGGCCAGTCCTTCGCAGCCTTGCCCACGTCGTCCACACGACCGAAACGCCACGTCGAGGCAGGATGCTTTTTCACATCAGGCGATATCAGCCCTTTGTGGATGCAGATGTTTATGATGCCGGCCTTCACCATCTTCTCGTAGGCAGGGTAAAGGAGTTTTTCATCATCGAGGCGCCAGGGATATTTTGAGAAGGTTGAGGGCGCTCCGACCGTATACCCTTTCCAGCTGTCAGGCCTGTATTCGGCGATCGCCCTGTCGACCTCTTCGAGCCAACCGGGCTGACCGGGCGTGAAGACTGCATGGCTGAAAAGGCGTTTCGATCCCGCCTGTTCATTGAATGCCCTTGTCGTACGCGCAATGTCATCGTTCCGTATGAACCATTGTCCCGGATCATCCGATGGGGCGCTCGAAAGCAGTGCAAGGGTCGTGTCACTTTCGTCAAAGACCTCCCTGACGAAGTTCGCGTACTGGATCTTCTCGACGGTGAGTGTTTCCCCTTTCAGCCTGGGATTCCATTTCCGCGCAGCTTTTCTCAGCCCCAGCAGCCCCTTCCACTCATACCTGTCCCTGACGAAATGGGTCTGGACGTCGAATATGAACTGCCCTGAGAGGAACCTCGACCGTTCAGCCGCAGCTTCAGGATCTTTCGCCTCGGCAAGGTCGACGGCAAAAAGCTCACCGTGAATAGCGTTCATGGCGAGAAAGGCCGCAGCCAGGCCGCATGCCGATTTGAGGAAATCCCGCCGCCCCAGGCCGAGAGGGGATCCGAACCGCTCGGCATATGTCATGATAGCGTTTTCAACCATGAGCTGTCTTTGGGTTTGAGGCACCGGAGCGACCTCATCGGTCCCTGAAATGCTCGTCGGGATGGGAGAGATGATGTCTCCCAGATCCTTTTCTCTTCGGCACGTGCGGATTGGTTCATCCATGGCGCCCTCCTCGCGGTGGTTCGTAACTCAGGTTTTGCGGAAAAAAACCGTCAAGACACGGCGTCTGATGTCCTCTCAGCCTTCTTCCTCTTCGAAATAGTGCTCCGTCGGGACCGGGACATATCCGCAGGCGAAATACCGGGGCAGGTCCATATGGTCGGGTTTGCAGGCGACGATCCATTCGGTCCTTCCGGGAAAGGGTGAAGGTTTGCCCGGGCCTTCCCGCTGCCTCTCGATGGTGAATCCCTGAGACAGCAGGTCTTCTTTCATCTGCCTCGTCAGGATGTACCGCCCTTCCGCCACGGTGTTGCCCCCTTTCGGAAAAAATTTTCCCGATCTGGTATAATTATCCCACACATCTAACATCGCCGACAAACATCCCTTTTTTCCCCAATACAAAAAAACGAACGCAGGAGGCTGATATGACAATTGTCAGAATAGCCGTTATTGTATTTATGTATCTCATCATCATGGTGACGCCCGTTGGCGTTCATGCGGGCGAGACAGCCGACAAAGTCAAGAAGCATTATCGGAAAGGCCGCGCCCTTACAGCAGTCGTCCCCCGCCAGTTCGCGGCAGTCCTCTGGAATGTGGAGATACTGAAGGCCATGGCGGACTATGAGGCCCTCAGGCATGGACTCCACCCCAGATATGTGAGAGCCATCGCAGAGACGGAATCGCAGTGGAACGCCCTGGCGTTATCGCGGGCCGGTGCGATGGGCGTCATGCAGATCACCCCCATCGTCATCGATGAACTGGGCATCCACAATCCCCTCTGCCCGGCCCAGAACATCATGGCCGGCGTACAGTACATCAGGTTTCTCGCGGAGATGTTCAACGGAAACCTGTCAAAGGTTGCGGCGGCATACAATGCAGGGCCATCCCGTGTGCTGAGAATCGGCGCAATCCCCGACATCCGGGAGACTGTGCAGTTTGTGAAGAAGGTCCTTGCCATGGTCCATGTCAGGGAACGGGTGGCCTACTACAGCGATTGCAGGGTCTTCGCGAACTGACGGGGGACCGTTTCATGCACTGTCGCGGGAGGAATGTCGTGCTCATCGGGATGCCGGGCGCCGGGAAAAGCACCGTCGGCGTGCTTCTCGCCAAGGCCCTCGGGATGCCCTATGTCGACACGGACCTGCTCATCCAGTCGTCGGAAGGACGGCTGCTGCAGGATATCATCGACAGCGGGGGTATCGGGGAATTCTTACGGGTCGAGGAGAGGGTTATCCTGACGCTGAACGTGAGGGGGCACGTGATCGCCACGGGAGGAAGCGTCGTCTACAGCACCGGCGCCATGGAGCATCTCAGGCGTGACGGTTTTATCATCTATCTCGATGTGCCCCTGGAGCAGGTGGAAGATCGGATACGGAACATAACGACGCGGGGGATCGCCATGAGAAAGGGGCAGGACCTCCGTGAGGTCTACGAGGAAAGGGCGCCGCTCTACCGAAAATACGCCGACATCACCGTCGACTGCTCGGGCAAGGATATGGAGACCGTCGTCCGCACCATCGCCGACGAATACCGGCGGTGCCACTGATGAGAAGACAGGACAGACTCGCGCAGAAAGCAACAACAAAGACAGATCAGCCACAGAGAGCACAGAGGACACAGAGAAAAGCCTGATTTGAGCATAAAGAACGAATGATGGGGATGTTTTTGCCCCGCGAACGTGGGCATCCGGAGTGCAAAAAACTGCCGCGAAAGACCGGATTCCCCTCTGCACGGAAATTACGGAAAAGCGCTTTCTATGGCTTTTTACGAGGTCGTCAAAATTGAGAGATTCTTTCTCTGTGCTCTCTGAGACCTCTGTGGCAAAGTTGCCTTTTCGTCTTTCTTTACCTTATCGTTGCAATACACTCCCGGGAAAGGCAGGGTGTATGCGCCGAAAACCTTGATGCGGCGACACCTGTATCGAAAGGGGCAGACGAACTATACGCCAATGGTCGATGACACAAGAGTGGAATCCTGAAGCACTAAGCTGACGAGGCGTATCGTCGCCTTCAGCAAGGCTTTGAGGCGCTTCGCCCCGCCTTTTCATGCAACAGAAAGGTTTACTTTGATGCACTGTCGCACAGCGACTGGAACGGTCTCTCCATTGTCTGATAGAATGGTGATCAACGGTTGGGCATGTCCCTTTGGGCGCTGTCAGGTCGGGGATCATGGAAGGACCGGTACTGCAGGAAAATAATGAAAAAGATCGTCATCGTCGTTCTGGGCTATGACCGTCCCGGTATCATCGCGGGGGTTTCG
Organism: uncultured Nitrospiraceae bacterium; assembly: GCA_963705105.1. GTDB lineage: Bacteria > Nitrospirota > Thermodesulfovibrionia > Thermodesulfovibrionales > Dissulfurispiraceae > CAVPIW01. Next base: position 269,715 of record CAVPIW010000012.1, read on the forward strand.
CGCATCCTCTTCAGCCAGGGGTACAACATCGAAGATGTGAGCCAGACGATCCTCCAGACGGAGTTCGTCGGCGTCTTCATCGCCTCGGCGCAGGAAAGGGCGTCGGAAGAGCTGCTGCTGGCGGAATTGCGTGCGATGCTCGCGCCGATGGGTCTGCTCGTCAACATAAAACCGATGGAAGAGGCGGGTGAATGGCGGCAGCCGCCGAGCGAGCCCTTTGTCATCACCACCGTCGGTCCTGACAGGCCCGGTCTCGTGGCGGGTATCACGGACCTGCTGGCCCGGTATGGCGTGAACATCACGAACCTCAAGGCCGTTTCCAAGGGATCGCGGACGGTCAGGCATTACATCATGGTCTATGAGGTCGACATCCCGCTGTCGATCGATCAGAAAACCTTCCGGGAGGCCCTGCACGACCGTGCGCTGGAGCTCGGGCTGGACGTCAATATGCAGCACAGGGCGATCTTTGAACAGATCCACCGCGTATAGGCCATGCTGACGGACCGCGAAATCATCGCCACCATCGAGATGCTGAGGAACGAGCATCTCGACGTCCGGACGGTCACGCTCGGCATAAGCCTTTTCGATTGCGTCAGCCACGACATCGGCCGGTACATCGAAAATATCCGCCAAAAGATCGGCCGTTGCGCAGCAAATCTTGTCGATGTCTGCGACGAGGTAGGCCAGCGATACGGCATTCCCGTCGTGAATAAACGGATAGCCGTCAGCCCCGTCGCCGTCACCGCCTGTTCGTTTCCCGCTGAGGGGATGGTCCGCGTCGCCGCCGCGATGGATGACGCGGCCCGCAGTCTGGGTGTTGATTTTATCGGCGGATTCGGCGCCCTCGTCGAAAAGGGGATGACAAAGGGTGATCACGCCCTTATCGAGGCGATTCCCGAGGCACTCGCCGAAACGGACCGTGTCTGCTCATCTGTGAACGTTGCGTCCACCCATGCAGGGATCAACATGGACGCCGTCTTTCTCATGGGCAAGACGATCAAGCGTGCCGCAAGCCTGACGGCCGACCGGGACGGGATCGCCTGCGCCAAGCTCTGCGTTTTCTCCAACCTCCCCCAGGATGTACCTTTCATGGCAGGCGCCTATCTGGGCGTTGGAGAGCCCGACGTGGTGATCAACGTGGGCGTCAGCGGTCCGGGCGTCGTGAAAAAGGCGATCGACAGGGCTCTGGGCGCCGATGAGACCCTCGATCTCGGCGGGCTCTCGGAGCTTATCAAGAGGACGGCCTTCAAGGTAACCCGCGTCGGCGAACTCATCGGTCGGCAGGTCGCCGAAAAACTCGGCGTGACCTTCGGTGTCGTCGATCTGTCACTCGCTCCGACTCCGAATGTGGGCGACAGCGTCGGCGAGATCTTCCAGAGTCTCGGCCTCAAGGCCATCGGCGTGCCGGGATCGACGGCCCTGCTGGCGCTGCTGAACGACGCCATCAAGAAAGGCGGGATTTTCGCGAGCTCCTCCGTCGGGGGCCTGAGCGGCGCATTCATTCCCGTCAGTGAAGACCTGAATATTGCGGACTCGGCGATGAAGGGACTGCTCTCCCTGGAAAAACTGGAAGCGATGACAAGCGTCTGCTCCGTGGGACTTGATATGGTAGCGATCCCCGGCGATACCTCAGCGGAGACGATCGCAGCGATCATAGCCGATGAAATGGCGATCGGTGTCATCAACAACAAGGCGACGGCTGCGCGGCTGATCCCGGTCCCGGGGAAAAAGGCAGGTGACAAGGCTTCCTTTGGGGGACTCCTCGGTGAAGCGACGATCATCCCGGTCTCCGGATCGGGAGGGTCGGATACCTTCATCTCCCTCGGGGGCAGGATCCCGGCGCCTGTGCAGAGCTTCGGGAATTAATTCCCTCCTCTATTAGAGTATTCCTCCCGTAAAATCATCGTATCGTTGCAATAGGACATCCGGAAAGGCGGGGCGAAGATGCCGTTGATCAGTAGACAATAGTCAGTAGTCAGTAGATGATATTGGGAACAGGGCCACGAACACGCAGGAGGGAAGGCTGATGTGGTGAAAAGCCTTTCCGCTAAGATACCTTGTTCATCCCCGGACCACCCTTTGGCCGTGTCTATTGTGAAAGCAAAGCCCTTCAGGCAGAAGGCGCTGAACACCTAGCGAAGTCTTATCATCGCATTGGAAAGGCTTTGAACCATAGTTGCCTTCCCGGAGGGGACGCATCTATCAGCAAGGCTTTGAGGCACGTTGTCCCGCCTTTTCATGCCACCGGAAGGATCACAGAGTGCGCAGAGGTCATGGGTGATGACAAAAATTGTCATGGCGATGTGACAATTAACACAACTCTTATGCGGGGAAATGGTCTCCTTGGTCAGAACTTCATGAAGGCGAGGGCGAAGGACACGAGGGCGCCGGTGAAGCAAATTGCGCAGAGTATATAGGAAATAAAACTCTTAAACACTGCGGTCCCCCTTTCGGTCTCTTTCGGGTCCTTCGTTCATGCGTTTCTATCTTTGCAACTCCAATGCCAAATAAAAAAGTATAAAAAAAGGGACTTTCCGCCGATAACTAAAATGCGATGAATGGATAATTTCGGGAAAGATTCCATAATCATGGATACAAAAGACGACACGATCAACCGGTTACTTGAGGCTGCCAGTTCCTGCCGCACCGTCGAGGCGCTCTGCGCTGAGGCGGCGGCGATTGCGGGGGAAGCCCTCAGGGCCGATCAGGTCATCGTGTATCTCATCGACACCATGAGGCTGTCGACGAAACGCATGGCTGCGTGGGGTGCGGAGTTCACCGAAGACCCCTACGGGCGGGTGTTCAATCACCCCACGTTTTTTAAATCGGCCCGGAGGATCACCGATGCCCCGGGACCCATAGCCGGGGGGAGCACCCTGAAGTGTGATGAAAAGGCCTTGAACACGGAGATGCTCTCGATCATCCACGGGAAGGCGGGCATACGGCAGTTTCTGTGGCAGCCCGTATCCTTCCGCGACCCGACCTATGTCCTCCTGACCGTCAACCGTCTGAAAGGCGGGCAGCGATGGGGCAGGAAGGACTGCTCTTTCCTGACGACCTTTGCGGGATATCTGCGCATGGCCTTCCTGATCTTCCTGTCCGCCGAGGGGTTCCGGAAGTCCCTGGAAGACCTGAAGATCCAGAAGTCCCTCTACGAGTCCGTCGTCGAGGATCAGACGGAGCTCATCTGCCGCTATCTTCCCGACGGCACCCTCACCTTTATCAATGGGGCCTACGTCCGGTTTTTCCAGAAGAAGAGGGAGGAACTGATCGGCTCGAATTTTCTCTCCCATCTCCACCCTGACGACTGGGCAGGGGCGGTCGATCTGCTGGGGTCTTTGAGGGATGACATGCCCCTGAGGACATCGGAGCGCCGCGCGGTGCTGGCCGACGGGTCCGTCCGCTGGCTCCAGTGGGTGGATAGGGTGATTCTCGACGAAAAGGGGAGACTCGTCGAGATGCAGGCCGTCGGCCGTGATGTGACGGATCAGCGCCGCCTTGAACGGGAATTGATGCATGCCCGAAAAATGGAGGCGATCGGCACGATGGCAGGCGGAATCGCCCACGACTTCAACAATTTCCTGACGGCCATCTCGGGATGTGCAAAGATCCTGGCCATGGAGATCGATAAAAGCAGGCCCCTGGGGGAATGTGTCGAGAAGATCATCACCGTGTCCGACAGGGCGGCGGCTATCGTCAGGGGGCTCCTTTCATTCAGCAGGAAGGGCGCCCTGCACAAGTCCGTCATCAACATCAACGATGCCGTCTCCGAGGCGAAGGCCCTCCTGTCCAGCGTCGTCGGCAACAGGATCGAGATCAGGACGGACCTGTCCGGGGAGGACCTCCTCGTGATGGCCGACAGCACCGGCATCATCCAGGTGCTGGTAAATCTCGGGATCAATGCACGCGATGCCATGCCGTCAGGCGGCACGATCCGGATTGAGACGGCCTCCGTTTTGCTGGGAGACCGGGACATACAGGCCTGGGGAGACAGCGCCCCCGGGCCTTACGCGCTGCTTCGGGTGACAGACAACGGCATCGGCATGGACGAATCGACGCGGGAGCGGATTTTCGAGCCCTTCTTCACGACGAAGGACACCGGCAAGGGGACCGGTCTCGGTCTCTCCATCGCTTACGGTTTTGCGAGGGAACACGGCGGACGTATTACATGCAACAGTGAACCCGGCAGGGGGACGACCTTCTCCCTGTACATCCCCCTGTCCGGGGCCAGGAGTGAAAAGTGGAAAACGCTGTGGACAACAGAGTCCTGATTATCGATGATGACTCATCGATCCGGTTTACCCTTGCGCTGTTCCTGAAGAAAAAGGGCTTCATCCCCATCGAGGCGGAGAGCGGCAAGGAAGGTCTCGATGCCGTGCGGCGTCTCGACCCGTCGGTCATCCTCCTCGACCTGAGGATGCCCGATATGGATGGACTCGAAACGCTCGGCCACATCAGGGAGATCGACCCCCAGCTCCCCGTCATCATCGTGTCGGCCCACGGAGACATTCAGACCGCCGTCGACGCGATGAAGCACGGCGCCTACGACTTCATCACGAAGCCTCCCGATTTCGACAGGCTCTTTGTCACCGTCGAGAGGGCCATCGAGAGGAAGTCCCTCGAGGACAGGATCAAAACGCTCAATGCCGCCGTCGAGACGTCGATCGAGTCGATGCTCGGCAAGAGCGAAGCCATGAAGAAGGTGATCGAAAAGATCCACCAGGTCGCCTTCAGTGACTTCTCCGTGATCATCCAGGGCGAGACGGGTACAGGGAAGACAACGGTCGCCCACCTGATTCACGACCTGAGCAAACGGTCGAAAGGGTCCTTTGTCACCGTCGACGTGGGCGCTATCCCTGAATCGCTCGTGGAGAGCGAACTCTTCGGGTACACCCGGGGCGCCTTCACCGGCGCCGAGAAGGCGAAGCAGGGATATTTCGAAGCGGCGCAGCGCGGGACGATCCTCATCGACGAACTGCAGAACATGCCCCTGTCGGTCCAGCCCAAACTCCTGCGGGCCGTCGAGGAGAAGCGCATTTACGCTTTGGGAAGCACCCAGCCCGTCGAGATCGACGTGAGGGTCCTCGGTGCTTCGAACAGGGATCTGAGACAGGCAGTCATGGAGAACCGTTTCCGCGAAGACCTTTTTTACCGCTTCGGCGAATTCGTCATCGATCTGCCGCCGTTGAGGGAAAGGATCGAGGACATCCCCGTCCTGGCGGACAAATTCCTCCGCGAGGCCGCGGAGTCCCTTGAAAAGAATATATCGGTCATCGCGGATGAGGCTCTCGGCCTCCTCACGGGACATCGCTGGCCCGGAAATGTGCGGGAGCTCAAGAACGCCATGAGGAAAGCGGCACTGCAGGAAGAACGGGGTAAGATCACGAAGAAAAGCCTCGATTTCCTCCATGAGAAAGGACAGGTCCGGGACGATGGCAGGAAGAAAGAGTCAGGCGACGCGGACAGGACGGCGATGAAGGAGGCCGACGAAGGCGGGACTGTCGTTCCCCTGAGGGAAACCCTCCGGGAGGCGGAGCGCAGGGCCCTAATCAGGGCGCTGAATCAAACAACGGGAAACAAGTTCAGGGCTGCGTCTCTCCTGCAGGTGGACTACAAGACGCTCCTCAAGAAGATGAAGGACTATGATATACGGATGCAGTGGGGGTGACCGTCACAGATTCAGCAGATACTGTTTCTGGCTCTCGTAAATCTCTTTGACCTCCGTCCCCAGCCTGGCGAGGCCATCCCTGCTCAGGCCGACCGCTTCCCAGTCATCGGACCATAAAGGCTCTCCGTCACGCTTGAAACCGATCCCCTCGTTCCAGCACAGGGCATCGGCGATTGACACGACGTGGCCGAGTTGTATGATGCCGTCCGGTGAGACACGGTGCTGCAGGTGGTGGGATTCCACGGCATTCCTGATCGCATCCGGCAGCTTCCACCGGGCCATGACGAGACCGCCGACCTGGCAGTGATCCGTTCCGAGCATTTCACCCTCGGCCTGATAAAAAGACGCCCCTCTTTCCCGGACCTCATCGATAACCCGGCTGTACCGTTCCTGCGCACTCCGGTAGAGGACGGCCTTGCCGATGTCGTGGATAAGTCCCGTCACAAGGGCTTCTCCAGGCACAGGATAGCGGCATTCCTGGGCGAGGAAATGCGAGAAGAGCGAGACGCCGAGGTTATGCTCCCAGATGCTCCGCTCAAAGGGGACGGTGTTTCTGCAGAGGTCTCTCACGGACAGTGCGACGAGGAGAGAGCGGGCCACATTGAACCCGACGGTCATGAGTGCGTCAAAAACCGTCGAGACCTCGCCGCTTCTCCTGAAGAATACGGTATTGGCGACCTTCAGGAGCCTCGACGAGAGGACGAAGTCCTTGCTCACGATGCGGTCTATATCCTCGACGGACGTGTTTTCATCCTCCATTGTGGCGAGGACCTTCTGGGCGATCTCGGGAAGGGAGAAGAGATCTATCGTGTCGATGATGTTCTGATCGATTGCCATGGTTCAATCTGCATTCAATGCTGTATCATAGCAGAAGACAGTGATGCCGAATCAAGGAAAGGGTGGCCATGCCAAAATCATGCTCCGGCGATGTGCATGCCATGCCCTTATCGTTGCATATGCATTCCTCAAAGGCGGGGTGTATGCGCCGAAAACCTTGCTGCGGCGACACCTGTGTCGAGACGAAGAACGAATTATAAGCCAATGGTCGATGACATAAAGAGCGGATTACTGAAACACGAAGCTGACAATGCGTATCGTCGCCTTCAGCAAGGCTTTGAGGCGCTTCGCCCCGCCTTTTTATGCAACCGAAAAAATGACTGTTGAGTACCTGCTCGGACGGTTCTGCGATTTCTCCGCGAAAGAGGGCTTCCTCGACGATGTCTACCTTGTGGGCGGGGCAGTGAGGGACCTCATCGCCGGCACGGCAATCAAAGATGCCGATCTTGCCCTGCGGGGCGGAGTAAGAGAAATAGGAAGTCGTTTTGCAGCCTCTGCCGGTGCGAGCTTTGTCGTCCTCGATGAAGACTTCGAGGTCGTCCGGATCGCCCTCGAAGGCTCTTTCCTCGACATCTCCCCCCTGCGCGGCGGCGCGATTGAGGATGACCTCGCCAGTCGCGACCTGACGATCAATGCCATGGCCCTTCCTCTCGGTCAGTGGAGGGCTGGCGCAACAGGGAGAAGGGCGGGCGACATGCCCGAAGACGTCATCGATCCCTTCGGCGGCATCCGCGATATCCGTCACTGCATTGTGCGCATGGTTTCGGAGCGGAACCTCCTTGATGATCCTCTCAGGCTCCTGCGGGTGTTCCGGTTCTCCGCCACCCTGAAGTTTATTATCGAGACAGGGACACTGCAATCCGTTCGCGATCACGGTCGCCTCATACGGCATATGTCTGCAGAGCGTATCGCCGAGGAACTGAGACACATTCTGGCCGAGCCTTTTTCGCATAAAACAATGAGGGAAATGGAGAGGTCGGGGTTTCTCCGTGAGCTTTTCCCCGAAATGGACGACCTGTCCGGCGATGTCCTTACATTCTCGCTCCGGTCCTATACTTACGGCGAACACGTTCTGTGCAATCTTCCTCTCTATTTTTTCGAACACGCTCCCTTTGTGGCGGAATATTTCCGCGAACCGCACCGGCTGACGGGACTCAAACTTGCTCTCCTGCTGTACCGGTCAGGGCGGACTGAAGAGGCGGCTTTGCGGCTGAAGCTTTCGGTCCGGGAGAGGGATTTCATCGACATGCTCCTCAAGGGCCACCCTGTCGTCGCATCGCATGAACGCCTTGACGGTCCATCAAAGGTCCGGCTCCTGAGACGCGCCGGTGATGATATCTGTGCGCTCCTCATTTTCGCCATTGCGCAGCAGCTTCTCTGTCAGTGTACGGACCATCCGCTTCTGACCTTTGCCCGCGAGATGCTCTGCCTTTACCATGACCACGTCATCCCGCGGATGAAGAGACTCCCCGTCCTGACGGGAGACGACCTCATCAGGACGTTCCGCCTCGCGCCGTCACCCCTGTTCGGTGAGGTCCTCGGGGCCGTCGAGGACGCGTTCATTCAGGGAGAGATCGAATCGGGGGATGAGGCGCTCGCGCTGGCGGGGCGGCTGATCGGTGACCGCCGTAAAAGTTGTTGAGTTCTCTCGCAAAGTCGCAAAGGACGCAAAGAAGGGGAAAAGGATCACTCTGCAGCAGAGGCCACAAAGAGCACAAAGGGAAGATGCACCGGAAAGACAGTCAAAGATGACGGATTCGTAGAAGTCGTTTAATGACGCCAATGACTTAGTGACTCAATGACTCAATGTCAGTTCCCGACGGGGAAGACGATCGAAAAGGTCGATCCCTCGCCGTAGACGCTCTCGACGGTCACGCGGCCGCCCTGGGCCTCGACGGCGTCCTTGACGAAGATGAGCCCGAGGCCGAAGCCCTTGATGCTCTCAGTCCCCTCATTCCGGACGCGGTAGAACTTCTCGAAGACCCGTCCTATGTCCTCCTGGCTGATACCGCAGCCGTGGTCGATGACGTCGATCCGGAGCGACTTGTCCTCATCGCGCACACGGATGATGACGTCCTTCCCGGGCTTGCTGTACTTGAGCGCGTTCTCCGCCAGGTTGATGACGCACTGCTTTGTCAGGTCCCGGTCGATCATGATCGTGTTTGTTTTCTCGGGGCAATCGACGGTCACCGGGACGCCCCGTTGCCGGGCGAGAGGCGAGACGGATGTGGCGGCTTCCCTGACGAGATCGGGGATGGAGACAGGCACCCTGTTGATCGGCAGTTTGCCGTCCTCCATCCGCGTGATGTCGAGAAAGGCGTTGATGAATTTCGTCAGCCTCTTTGCCTCCTCATGGATAATGACCGCATAGTCCTTCATCTTCCCCTCGAGACCGAGGATGAGGAGTTCGCTGAATCCCTGGACCGACGTCATGGGCGTCCTCAATTCGTGGGACACGACGGAGATCATCTGTCCCTTGAGGATTTCCAGTTCCTTCAGTTTCGTGATGTCCGACAGCACAACGAGCAGATACCGGTCATTTCCGGCCTGGAGCGGCGACGCATCGACCTTGTAGAATTTCTTTGCCGGGAGGGGCAGGGAGAGGATGAAGGACATGTCGGCTGCCCCCTCCCGAGCGGATGACAGCGCCTTGCTGATGTCCCCTTCCTCCATGGAGTACGGCGCTATTCCCCGGGCGAAAAGCTCAGCCGTCTCGGCCGGGACGGAGTTGTCCTCACAGAACATGCGGGCATGCTCATTGAGTATGATGTTCTTTCCGTCGGGGCCGAAGAGCGCCACTCCCTGGACATTGCTGAGGATGGCACGGTCGGCCAGTTCCTTCTCGAAGATGAGCTGGTTCGTCACTTCGGTCAGAACGGCCATCTTCGACTGGATCCCGTTGGGGGTGAATATGCCGGATACGCCGTGCAGCACCGTCTTTCCGGCAGCCGGTCCCTTCCATCGCAGATGGGGCAGGATGTTCTCATAGGCCTTGTCGAGACGCTCGATGGCATCGTCGAACCGGAAGGTGTAGGTCAGGACAAAGATGCCTGCTGTGGCGAGGGTGTAGAGGGCCGGTTTTGACCAGATATGGAGGCGGTAAAACAGGATGAAGGTGAGGGTCGCAATTCCCACGAGCAGGCCTGCCGCTATCAGGAGGCCTCTCTTTTCGGAGACACGGGAAAAAACGAAAAAAAGGAGCAGGGCAAGGATGACGGCTGCTGTCCAGCGCATCCAGAGAGGAGGTATGGTGATGGCGTTTCCCGCCAGGAGATTGTCGAGTATGTTCGCCTGGACCTCGACGCCCGCGATGCCTCGCCTCTGCTGGGAGAAGGGGATCATCGTCCTGTCACTGAGCCCTTCGGCGGTAACGCCGACGAGAACGATCTTGTTCCTGAAGAACGATTCCGGATACTTTCCCCCGAGCACATCGGCGAGGGACAGCCGCTGAAATGCGCCCGGGCCTCCGGCATAATTGATGATCATGCGGTCGCTCTGGACGATCCCCCCTGCGGAGAGGACGTCGCGGGGATAATGCCTGCGCTGGAAAGTCGCCCCGGAGACGGTCTCATAGACGACGGAGGACAGGGAGGGCAGAAGGAGGTTCCTGTAATAGAGGGTGTGGTAGATCTCCCGGACGATCCCGTCGATGCCGCTCTCAATGTGGATGTGCCCGATTTTGGGGCTGCCGAGGGACTGGGCAGGCCCTTCGACTGCCAGGGCGCTGTTGATGAGAACGGGAAGGACGACCCTGCCGTGTCTGCCGATCGCATCCGACAGGAGGATGTCCTCTCCCGTAGGCTCCGACAGGATAATGTCGAAGGCGATGACGTCGGAGAGCGTCAACCTGTCGATCAGCCTTGCGTAATGAGCCCTGCTGAGGGGCCACCTCCCGTGGGTCTTGAGGCACGTCTCGTCCACGGCGACGATGACGATCCTGTCCGAAGGTTTCGATTCGCCCCTGAAACGGAAAGAGAGGTCATAGAAATAGTTGTCGATCCCGCTGAACAGGCCGGCATGCTCGGCCAGGAGGAGCAGGCCCAGCAGAATTGCGAGAATGGACAAGCGGTAGATCGGCTTGTGGCGCATCATGGCCTGGGGTGTCCTTCAGTGAGCGGAGCTTTCCCGGGATGTTCCGGTAAGCCGGTCGATTTTTTCCTGCAAATGCAGGATGGTGAACGGCTTGGGAAGGTACTCGTCGGGTTGCTCGGCCGCGTCGCGGCTGCCTCCCTGGTTTTGCCCTGTCAGCATCAGGACGGGGATGCGGTTTTTTCCTGTGAATTCCCGCAGCTTCCGGATGAACTGATGCCCGTCAAGCACAGGCATGATCGCATCGGTGATGATCGCATCGGGCGTCATCTCCTTCAGGACGTCCAGCCCCTTCGCTCCGTTTGAGGCCTGACGCACCTCATATCCGGCCATGCCCAGGGCTGCTTCGATGAGCATGCGCACGTCGGGATCGTCGTCAATGACGAGGATAATCTTTCGCTTTTCTGTCATGGGGTGTCCGCTTATTTTACCTTATCGTTGCAATAGGACATCCGGAAAGGCGGGATGAAGATGCCGAAAAGCCTTGGTGCTGCGAAACCTTTGCCTTCCCATAGGGATCATTTCAAGCGAATGATTGATCGCATAAAAGATGGGATCCCGAATGTCCAATTTCAAATGATCATGCTCGCTATCAGCAAGGTATTGAGGCACTTCGTCCTGCCTTTTCATGCAACAGGAAGATTTATCATTCATCATGGAATGAGTATGAAAAAGAGCCCGAATGTAAGAATCCCGCCGATCACATAGGGGAGGATGTCCCTCCTGATCTCGAAGCTCTGGGCCGGTGAAAATGCGCTCTCTTCCCCCGTCTTGTCGATCGAGCTCGACCGCACATAGTACGTTCCGGGGGCGGCCGGCTTCGCGATTATAAAATCCGGCCTGTCCTGCACCCGGTCGATCAGTATTTCCCTGAACTCGTTATCCCTCGCTACCTGGACACGGTAGGTGATCCCTTCGCCGAGGTCGTTCATCCTGATTCGGAGTTCCGCCTCGCCGACTGCGGGCGGCTCAGGGGACGGAGTCGGCGGCGGGGGGGAGAGCGTGAAATGCACCGGATTTGACCATTCCCCTTCGAAGCCGTCGGCTGCCACTGACCTGACGCGGAAGACATAGGCGCCGTAGTCAAGTTCGCCTGTTGTATGCCGCTCCTTCGTCACACCGTCCCGTTCCTCACGGAGGTCCTTGAACGTCTCGTCCGCGGCGACCTGCACCTGATACCGCACCGCATCGGCAACCTTGAGCCAACTGAATTCACCCGTCCTCTTCCTGAACCGGTATCCGCCCGGAGGCTCTTCGATGTAGGGAGGATGTGGGTTCGTCCTCACGTTCACGGCATAGGGTTCCGACGGCGGCCCTTCCAATCCGAGGTCATCGATGCTCTGGCTGACGAGAAAATATGTTCCGTCGCTGATGCTGTGAAAATCAAAGGACAGGGAAGGCCGCACGATCATTTCTTTCACAGTCTTCTTGGATTCCTTGTCCTCCGACAGTATCACCCGGATCAGCGAAGCCTCAGGCGGCGCCTTGAGGGTGAACCTGAGGGGCAGTGATTTGTAGAACGGCACGGGGTCAGGCGGACGGGGAGGCGGGATGAGGTACCGGGGCTGGATCGGGGGTTGGCCGGAGCGAACGACGGTCCCCTGGCCTTCCCCGACGGCCACATCTTTCTTCCGGGCCGTCACATGCACTTCGCCGCTGAGCACCTCGGTCCTCGCCGTGTCTTCGGCATCATTGGAGACCCTGAAGTCCGTTCCGCGGACGGATGTCAGCGATGACGGCGTGCGTATCCGGAAACGGGAGTCTGACCCCGTGGCACGTTTGATGTCCGATATGACCCTTCCTGCCCTCACCATGAGGTCACTGAAGAAATGGGACGAGCCCTTTTTCTGAATAGACTGGACGCCGAGGTTGGTCTCCGATCGCAGGAGCATCATGTCCCCGTTCTCAAACGTTACTTCCGCGGCGCTGTCGGCGCCGGTCGAGATGCTCGATCCCTGCCTCACCGTATCCCCGATTTGGACGACCGCCCAGTCTCCCGCGGACTCCTTTTGCACTTTGACATCGCCGTGCACGAGGGTGAAGCGGCCTTCGACGGGCAGGCCTCTCAGGAGACGGACGGGGATGATCAGGCGCATGCCCGGATGGATCATGTCCGGATCCCTGAGCCTGTTGATGCGCGCGACTTCCGGCCATTTCCCGGGGTTTTCGAGGTGCTTTTCAGAGATGGCCACGAGGGTATCTCCCTCCCTGACCACTATATCAATCGTATCCTCGCCGCAGGAGGGGGCAGGGAAGGCGTGCAGGATAAATAGGATGACGGAAAATGTTATAGAGAGTATCTTCATGCTCGTCTATTCCTTTATCGGCGGAGAACATCAGAAAAATACCTTGCCTATTATCCCATGTATATGAGAGAAATGCAATTGCGTTTCACAACGGTGTCAGTGGCCGTGGCAGTGAAAGGAAGACAAGTCAGGGAAAGACAAAAACGGCGGTTCTGCCACAGAGGTCACAGAGAGCGCAGAGGAAGGACCCGGCAAATACTGACAGGTACGTAAGTAAAACGACACTTACAGCAATCCCGATTTTCAAAGGTCCCGCTGCAAAATACTTTGGACAGGGGTGATGATAATTACGGGTAGCATATGGCGGCGTTCTGTGATATTATGGACAATAGGAACGATCGTTCGGGTCATGTCATGCATTGAAACTCTCATGCGGACCGAACGAAAAGCCGGATCAACCCGTTGACTGAGAGAACCGATACCAAGGAGGAGCGGATGAAAAGAAGCATAGTCGTAATCATGATGGTCTGCGCATGTCTGTGGTCTTTATCGTACGCCGCCATGCTCGATGATGTTATGAAGGGCATCAAGATGCCGTCGCAGGGGAGTGCGGGCCCTGACGACAATACGACCATATCGGGGCTCAAGGAGGCCCTCTCGATCGGCACGAAAAACGCCGTCGGCTCCGTCTCCAGCCTCGACGGATATTTCGGGAACCAGATGATCAAGATCCTCATGCCTGAAAAACTCAAGACCGTCGCCGACGTCCTCGGCAAGGTCGGCTACCAGAAGGAGGTTGACGCCTTTATCCTTAGCATGAACCGTGCCGCTGAGAAGGCAGCCCCGAAGGCGACGGAGTACTTCGTTGGCGCCATTAAGGAAATGTCGTTCGACGACGCGCGCAAGATACTGACGGGCGGGGACACGGCAGCGACGGAGTACTTCAAGTCCAAGACGTTTCAGAAGCTCTACGATGCCTTCAAGCCGACGGTCTCGGAGAGCATGAACGAAGTCGGCGTCACGCGCTCTTACAAGGAGATGATCGGGAAATACACCGCCTCGGTCCCCTTTGTCAAGGCCGAATCGGTCGACCTCGACCATCACGTGACGTCCAAGTCCCTCGACGGCCTCTTCTACATGGTCGGCCAGGAGGAGAAAAACATCAGGACGAATCCCGCGGCAAGGGTAACGGACCTGCTGAAGAGCGTCTTCGGGAAATAAGCGCCCCACCTCTTCATGCAATTGCAAGGCACAATCAAGGAGGGAAAGATGATCAAGGACTTCAAGGATTTCATCATGCGCGGAAACGTTGTTGACATGGCTGTGGGCATCATCATCGGCGCGGCCTTCGGCGCCATCGTCAAGTCTCTCGTCGACGATGTGATCATGCCCCCCATCGGCATGGCCCTGGGCAATGTCGATTTTACGAACCTCTTCGTCGTCCTCAAACAGGGAGCGGCGGCCGGTCCGTATGCTACACTGGCCGACGCGAAGAAGGCCGGCGCCGTGACGGTTAATCTCGGAGTCTTTATCAACACGATTATCAGCTTTCTCATCGTCGCCTTCGCTGTCTTCATCTTCGTCAGGAACGTCAACAAGCTGCAGAAGGAGAAAGAGGCCCCGCCTGCCGTCCCGACGACGAAGGACTGTCCTTTCTGTTTCTCGGTGATCCCCATCAAGGCGACGCGGTGCCCTCACTGCACATCGGAGCTGAAGTAGCACGATCTGAGACACCCCCCTTTCACCCTTAACAAAAGGGTAGAAAAGGGGGTTGTAGCCTTGCGTGCTGTCGTTTTTTCCCGCATGCTGGAATGGACAGGTGCTAACGTTGCATGACATGATCAGGTCCATAGCCATGTTCGCCTCCGTCTTGGCTGAGGGGATCGCCGTATTCTTCATCATCGTCGGTTTCATCGGCGCCTTCTGGATTTATATCCGGAAGACGTTCCTGGTCAGGACGAACTACCCGGCCATGGCGGAAAGCCGGTACCACCTCGGCCATTCCCTTTCCCTCGCACTGGAGTTCCTGATCGGCGCGGACATCCTCAGGACAGCCATATCCCCGACCTGGCAGGACATCGGTCAGCTCGCCGCCGTCGTTGGCATCAGGACGGTCCTTAATTTCTTTCTCATGAAGGAACTGAAGGATAAGTGTTTCTTCTCTGCACCGACGGAGCCGGCGGATCAGGGGAAGAGCGGACCATAACCGATGACCCTGAACCCTATCCTCATCGTCGAAGATGACCGGAAGATCGCCCGTATTGTGAAGGCCTACCTCGAAGGCGCAGGCTACAGGGCGGTCCATGCGGAGACGGGTAAAGAGGCTATCGCCCTCGTACATGCCGAAACCCCGATGCTTGTCATCCTCGACCTCATGCTGCCGGACATGACCGGCGAAGAGGTCTGCGGAGAGATCAAAGAGAGCGCCGACATCCCCGTCATCATGCTGACGGCGCGGTCTTCCGAGGAGGAGCGGATTGCCGGCTTCTCCCTCGGCGCCGATGATTACGTCGTCAAGCCTTTCAGCCCCCGGGAACTCGTGTACCGGGTCAAGGCCGTCCTTAAACGTCATGGGCAAAAAGATGTCGCAGATGGGCCGATCACCTACAACGGCGGCGACCTTGTCATTGACGGCGAAAGGTATGAGGTGACGCGGACGGGCCACTCCGTGCGGCTCACCCCCACGGAGTTCAGGGTCCTTCATGTGCTGGCGTCGAGCCCGAACCGGGTCTTCCCGAGGGACGAGCTCGTCGAGAAGGCCCTGGGGTACCAGTTCGAAGGATACGAGCGCAGCATCGACGCCCACATCAAGAATATCAGGCACAAGATCGGCGACGACCCGAAGAATCCCTCGTTCATCCTCACGATATACGGCGTCGGGTACCGCTTCAGCGGACGGCGGGACAGCCGGCATTGATGAATCCGAGAGGCCTTTGGCCCCAATTCCTTCTCCTCCTTCTCGCTGTAGCGCTCCTGTCGCTTTCGGCGGCCTTCGTTCTGAGAGAGCTCATGCTGACCGACTTCAGGGAGTATCTCGAGGGGGAGATGGAGGACAGGGTCTATTGGATTACCGCCGATCTCGAAGGGTCGTACGGACGGTTCGGCGAGTGGAGACAGGACGTGCTCGCCGAGGACGCCATCTGGGCGCTCATGCTCGGACTTGAAGTCAGGGTCACTGACATGAGGGACAGGATCGTCATGGACAGCGCCCGCGCCCTTGAGGGCCTTCCTCCCCTGATGAGAAAGAGAATCCCCGCCATGACGGAACCGGTCGCCCGGGAAAGAGACGACAGGATCTTCACCTATCCCCTGTTCTATGAAGGGAGGGAGATCGGGAATCTCGAAGTGCGGTTTCTGAGGCCGAAAAAAGAGCGGACTTTTGTCGAGCGATCGAACCTTTTTCTTCTCCTTTCGCTCCTTGTCCTCGGCGGAGGGGCCGTGATGCTGAGCGTCATAGTCTCCGGGAGGCTGACCATGCCCCTCCGGAAATTGTCCGAAGCGGCAAAGGCGCTCAGCGAGGGAGACTTCGCGAGCAGGGTCTCCGTCCGGGGAGCCGATGAGATCGGCAGACTTTCAGAGGCATTTAACAGGATGGCCGGGGCGCTGGAGACGCAGGAATCGATCCGGAAGAAGCTCATATCGAATGTCGCCCACGAGTTGAGGACACCCATAACGGCGATGCGGGCCGAACTCGAAGGCATGATAGACGGCGTCATTCCGACCGACCGTGAGCAGATCCGTTCCCTCACCGAAGAGATCGGCCGGCTTGCGAAGATCGTCGAGGCGATCGAAGAGCTCACCCAGGCGCAGGCAAGCGCCCTCTCCCTGAACAGACGGACCTTCGGGCTCAAGTCATTCCTCCGGACGATCCTGGACCGGCACGATCCTCTTTTTCAGGATAAGGGAGTAAAACTCGAACTGGAATGCAATGATGCCCTTCAGGTGAATGCCGATCCCGACCGGCTCAGCCAGATCATCATCAACCTCCTGAGCAACGCTCTGAAGGCGACGGGGCCGGGAGGAACGGTGAAGGTGGGCGCCGTAAAAGGAAAAGAGAGCACTCTGATAACGATCGCCGATACCGGAACGGGCATCCCTTCAGCAGACCTTCCCTTCGTCTTCGAGCGCTTTTACCGGACAGGATCCGGGGGGCTTGGCATCGGCCTGGCCATCGTCAGCGAGCTTGTCCATGCTCACGGAGCGAGCATAGACGTCGCAAGTGAGGTGGGCAAGGGAACGACGTTCACCATGACCTTTCCGGACCTTCACAATTCTTCATAATTCCTTCATCGGCCCTTCATATCGGTGAGGTACAATGGAATCAAACACACATGAAGGAGGTCTTTGGATATGAAGAAGATCATTGCAATCGCAGTAACAGTTGTCATGGCCGGGCTCCTGATCGCCGGGGGCGCTTTCGCCTGGATGGGCGGATGCGGGATGAAATGCTTCAGCGGCGACGTGGAGCAGATGAAGAAGTTTCAGAAGGACACGCTTTCCGTTCGTGAAGAGATCATGACCAAGCGCATCGAGCTCCGCGCGGAGTACCAGAAGACGACGCCGGATCAGGACCGCGTCACGGCCCTGCAGAAGGAAGTCGCCGATCTCCAGGCGAAGATGCGCGACGCCGCGACCAAGGCGGGCCTCACGGTCAACTGCCCCATGGGGGGCGGCATGACGGGCCATGGCAAGATGGGCTGCGGCAAGATGGGTCACGGTATGATGGGAAAAGGCATGATGGGCTGCGGCTGCGGTATGATGGGTCAGCAGGGTGCGGGCGCCCAGGGCGCCGGGGCATCCCCCTGCCCGATGGCGCAGTAGCCGATAAGGTATAATTGAAGAAAAGAACCGGGAGGTCCGACCTCCCGGTTACGTTTCCCATGGTACATGAAAAGGCGGGGCGAAGCACTCTGAAAACAGTGTCAGTGTGAGTGTGAGTGAAAGGAATAGTTCTGATATCTGCGCCACCTCCGGGAAGGCAGATATGGTTCAAAGCCTTTCCAATGCGATGATGAGACATCTCAAGGGTTCAGTCACTGTTGCCTGACGGGCTCTTGTTATCAATAGACACGGCAAAGGGTGGTCCGGGGATACACAGGGTATCTTAGCGGAAAGGCTTTTCGCCACATCAGCCTTCCCGCCCGAATGTTCGTGGCCTTGTTTCGACTATCGACTGCCGACTATTGACTTAATAACTTAATGACTTTTGCGGTTACATCTTCGCCCGCCTTTCCGGCGGGTATGCAACGATTAGGTTTATGTCCATGAGAAAGACGATTCTGCTGATATTCATCGCTGCGATATTTTTTGTGCTTCCTGACGCCGCGGTCTGTGCGGGCAACGGGATGTGTCCGCACAAGACCCCCTATGGGGATTACTGTCCCGGTCCCCACCGCGGATGGTACGGAGCGGGAAAGCATGTAAAGACCGAAGCGGAGGCGCGCCAAATCCTTGAAGAGTATTTCAAGGGAGAGAAAGTCGTCATTGCAGTGGTCAGGGAGAAGGAACGGTTTTTTGAGGCGGAGATCAGGGACGAAAACAAAGCCCTGCTGGACGTCGTCATTGTGGACAAAAGGACGGGAAGGATTCGGTCGACCTACTGACCGTCCGCACGTAATGCATTGTCGCTGTCAGCAGGGCTATGAGGCGCGTAATGCAACTGGGATGGTTGGAGTTCAGGGAAATGAAGGGAGGTGAGTGACATGAGAAAAATTCAGACGATCGTGGGCGTCCTGATCGTCGTTTGCCTGATGGCTTTCGCGGTCGAAGGGGCACAGCAAAAGGCGGTGCAAAAGGACGAGTCCCTCAGGAAGGGCGAGACACGGGCCACCCTCGACCCGAATATCTTCAATGATCCCCGGATCCGAAAGGCCTATCAGGTCGCGAAGGACATCCCCTGGGTCATCGACAGTATTTACTGCTATTGCTTCTGCCAGGAGTCTCCCGCCTTCAGGCACAAGAGTCTCCTGAGCTGCTTCGTCGACAATCATGCGGCCATGTGAGAGATCTGCCTCGGGGAGGCCCTGCGGGCCTTCGAACTGTATCAGAAGGGATATCCGGTTAAAAAGATAAAAGAAACGGTGGAAAAGGAATTCAAACGGTAGGAGGGTGAGCGATGAGAAAGGCAATCCTCATCATCATAGCCCTGTTCGCAATGACGGGGCTTGTGTTTGCAAAAGAGTACAAGGCGGAGAAGAAGGCGGGAGACTATTATGTGGAGATCGAGATCGACAGGAACCCGCCTGTTGTGGGTGACAACAAGATCAAGATCGAGATAAAGGACTCGGCCAGGAAATATGTGACGGACGAGAAGGTGATCGTCGAATACTCGATGCCGCCCATGCCGGGCATGGCGCCGATGAACTACAAGACCGATGCGGAGCTGAAGGACCATTCGTACCGGGCGACGATGAAGCTCTCCATGGCCGGTTCCTGGAATATCGTCGTCAAATTTACGAGGGGAGGAAAGACGACATCGGCGAAGTTCACCATCGACGCGCAGTAGGCAAGTGTGAGTGTTAGTGACAGTGTCAGTGTCGGAATACGTTTTCCCGAAAAAGGTCACTCGTATCCGAAATAGCTCACATAAACTTTACAGTTGCATGAAAAGGCGGGACAAAGTGCCTCAAAGCCTTGCTGATAGCGAGCATGATCATTTGAAATTGGACATTGGGGATTTCACCCTCTGTGTCATTAACCGTCATCCTGAAATGATCCGTATGGGACGGCAAAGGTTTCGCAGCACTAAGGCTTTTCGGCATCTTCGCCCCGCCTTTCCGGGTGTCCTGTCGCAACGATAAGGATATGTTTTCATAACAGAGACATGTTTTTGAGGAGAGGGAGATTATTTTGCGAAGAAATCATGCCCTGTCTCCGTGCCCCCCGGCCAGAATCGGGGCATATCTTTTCGTCATAGCGATTTTCTTTCTTTTCACCGGCGGGGCATCGGCCGGTGAGCTGATGCTTGACGAACTCGTCGCTGAGGCCCTGAAGAACAACCCCGAAATCAGGGCCGCCGAGGCGCGATTTCTCGCCTCGCAGCACCGCGTGCCCCAGTCGTCGAGCCTCCCCGACCCGATGTTCATGTTCGGCTACCAGAACGAAGGCACGTCCAACCTCTTCACCTACGGCGAGATGCCCGATTCCCAATGGATGCTTTCCCTCTCCCAGATGGTCCCGTTCCCCGGAAAACTCTCCCTGAAGGAGGAGATGGCGCGGGGAGAATCGGGAAGCCTCGGGGCGGTCCTCGAAGCGGCGAAGCGGCGGACCGCCGCCCGCGTGCGTGAACTCTACTACGACCTGTTCCTCATGCACCGCAGCATCGACCTTGTCCGTGAACGGGCCGGTCTCTTCTCGAAGATCGAGGAGGCGTCCCTGGCCCGCTATTCGTCCGGTCAGGGCATGCAGCAGGAGGTGGTCATGGCCCAGACGGAGAAGTTCATGCTCCTCGAACGGGAGGAGATGTTCCTGCAGCGGATGCAGACCATCGAGGCCATGCTGAACACCCTTGCCGGCAGGGATGTGAACGCGCCCCTTGGAAAGCCTCAGGAGCCGAAAATGTTTCCTTACACCTATGACCTCGATCACCTCCTGAAGAGCGCTCACGGGTACGCTGCCGAAGTCAGGTCCCGGGAGGGGATGATCGCCTCCGGCGAGGCACGGGTGAGGATGGCGAAGCGAGAGTTCTATCCCGACTTCACCCTGACGGGCAGCTACTTCGCGAAAACGTCGAACTTTCCCGACATGTGGAGCCTCACGACGAGTGTCAACGTCCCTCTCTTTTACCGTACGAAGCAGCAACAGGCCTTTCTTGAAGCGGAGGCGTCTCTCTCTGAGGCGCGGAATGAAATGGAAGCGGCAAAGAGGATGGTCGCCGCGTCCATACGCGAGTCCTTCGTCATGCTCAGGAGCGCCGAGCGTCTCGCCGAAATCAGCAAACAGGGACTGGCCCCGAAGGCCCGGCAGGATTTCGAGCTTTCCCTGTCAGGATACGTCACGGGAAGGATCGAGGCGATGACAGTCATTACACGGCTCAAAACGCTCGTCGAAATCGAGCTCCAGTACTGGAATCAGATCGTCGAGCGGGAGAAGGCAATCGCCAGGATAGAGGCCCTGACAGGGGTTCAACCGGTTGCACGGGAGAAAGAACAGTGAACAAAAGGGTCATGGTGATCGCAGGTCTCATCGTCCTGCTTGTCCTGATTGTAGTGGCGGGAATGCATCTGAAAACTACTTCCGGGAAGAAAGCCCCGCAGGGGACGGCTTCCCAGGCAGATCCGGCAAAGGACATCGAAAAGCCCGGCGCCGTCCAGGCTCAGCAGGAAGAGCAGGCCGAGGCGCCGACCGTTGAGATCCCGCAGGACAAGCAGCAACTCACAGGGGTCAAGGTCGTCGAGGTCGCCGCGCGGTCTCTGCACAGGACGATCAGGGCGGCCGGAAAGATCGAGTATGACGAGCGCAGGCTCTCGGCAGTGAACACGAAGGTCGACGGGTGGATCGAGAAGCTCCACGTCGGCTTTACGGGCAAATATGTCAGGAAGGGTGAGCCGCTTGCCGAGATATACAGCCCCGAGCTTATGGCGACGCAGAAGGAATTCCTCGTTGCTTTGAAATGGGGAAAGAAGGCCGGTGCGGGCGAGCAGAAGTCCGATATCGACAAAATGCTCGCCCAGGACGCTGAGGCCGTCGTCGAGGCGGCCCGTCAGCGGCTCGGGCTCTGGGACATCAGTGCCGGGCAGATCAGGACGATCGAGGAGACGGGGACGCCCCTGCGATCACTGACGATTTACAGCCCCGTCAGCGGCTACGTCGTCCAGAAGACGGCCCTCCAGGGGATGCGCGTCATGGCCGGGGAAAAGCTCTTCGAAGTGGCCGACCTCTCTAATCTCTGGATCATGACGGAGGTGTACGAGCATGAACTCTCTCTCATCAAACCAGGACAACGCGCACTCGTCCGCCTCAGCTCACTGCCGGGCAGGGAGCTGACCTCGCAGATCGAATACATTGACCCCGTCCTCTCCGGTGAAACGAGGACGGCGAAGGTGAGACTGTCCGTGGCGAATGCAGGAGGGAACCTGAAGCCCGGGATGTTCACGGATGTGGAGATTCGTGTCGATCTCGGGAAACGGCTCGCCGTCCCCGATGAGGCTGTCATCGACACGGGCAGGCGCCAGATCGTCTACGTCGACAAGGGAGAGGGATACTACGAACCGAGGGAGATAACGACGGGACTGAAGGCCGACGGACTCACCGAGGTGCTCAAGGGCCTCAAGGCGGGAGAGCGGGTCGCCACCTCGGCCTCGTTCCTCATCGACGCAGAAGCAAGACTAAAGGGCGTCGTGAAGTAACTTTGCCGGTGCATTTAACTTCCGGCTGCATGGAGAGGCGGGGCGAAGCGCCTCAAAGCCTTGCTGAAGGCGACGATGATCATCGTCAGGTTCGTCTTTCAGGATTCCATTCTCTGTGTCAACGACCGGCGGCTTGAAACGCTGTCTTTTGTGACAGTTGTGGTGTCGCCGCAGCAAGGTTTTCGGCGCATACACCCCGCCTCTCCTCTGGGTGGATGCAATAGGTAACGTGGGGGTGTAAGATCGTGATAGAAAAAATCATCGGCTTCAGCGCCCGGAACCGCTTCGTCATCTTCCTCCTCGTGGGCTTTCTCACCGCCTGGGGCTACTGGTCGCTGAAGCAGACCCCCCTCGACGCCATCCCCGACCTGAGCGACACCCAGGTCATCATCTTCACCGAGTGGCCCGGCAGGAGCCCCGACCTCATCGAGAACCAGGTCACGTACCCCATCACATCGACGCTCCTCGCGGCGCCGCAGGTGCAGGTCGTGAGGGGCTTCTCCTTTTTCGGCAGCTCCTTCGTCTATGTCATCTTCGAGGAGGGGACGGACATCTACTGGGCGAGGAGCAGGATCATCGAGTACCTCCAGTCGGTGAAGAGCAAACTCCCCGCAGACGTCAACCCCGTGCTCGGTCCCGACGCGACGAGCCTCGGCTGGGGCTTTTCCTATGCCGTCGTCGACGAGACGGGCGGGCATGACCTCTCGGAGCTCCGCTCGATCCAGGACTGGAACGTCAAGCTGGCACTGGAGAGTGTGCCCGGTGTCTCCCAGGCGGCGAGCATCGGCGGGTTCGTCAGGCAATATCAGATCACCGTCGATCCCAACCGCCTGAGGGCCTACAACATCCCCATCACGAAGGTCATGGAGGCCGTGCGCAGGGGAAACAGGGATGTCGAGGGGAGGGTGATGGAGTTCTCGGGCATCGAGTACATGGTGCGCGGGAAAGGGTACATACAGAGCATCAGGGACATCGAGAACATCCCCGTCGCGGCGAGCCTGTCGGGCACGCCCCTGTTCATGAAGGACATCGCGCGGATCCAGCTCGGCCCGGAGATCAGGAGGGGACTGGCGGACCTCGACGGCAAGGGCGAGGTCGCCGGCGGCATCGTTGTCGTGCGCTTCGGCGAGAACGTGCTGAGCGTCATCGAGAGGGTCAAGGAGAAGATCCGGCGCGACATCGACCCTTCTCTTCCCAGGGGCGTCAAAATCGTCACCACCTATGACAGGACGGACCTGATCAACCGGTCCATCGCGACCCTGCGTGACGAGATTATCAAACTCTCCGTCGCCGTTGCGGCCGTGTGCATCATCTTCCTCTTCCACCTGCCGAGCGCCCTCGTCGTGATTCTGACCCTGCCCGTGGCGATCATCATCTCCTTCATCTGCATGCACTACCTCGGCGTGACGTCCAACATCATGAGCCTGAGCGGCATCGCCATCGCCATCGGCGCCATGGTCGACGCCTCGATCATCATGGTCGAAAACGCCCACAAGAAGCTCGAGGAATGGGAATCGGCAGGGAGCGTCGGATCGCGAACGGAGGTCATCATCGAGGCGGCGAAAGAGGTCGGCCCGTCGCTCTTCTTCTCCCTCCTCGTCATCACCGTCGCATTCCTGCCCGTCTTCACCCTTCAGGCCCAGGCAGGGCGGCTTTTCAAGCCCCTCGCATACACCAAGACCTTCGCCATGCTCTTCTCGTCTTTTCTTGCCGTCACCCTGACGCCGGTCCTCATGACCCTCTTCATCAGGGGAAAGATCAGGCCTGAGGAGAAGAACCCCGTCAGCATCATCCTCCACAGACTTTACGAACCCGTGGCGCGCCTTGCCCTGAGATTCAGAAAGACCGTCATCGTGCTTGCCCTTATCGTTATGGGCGTGACGGTCTATCCTTTCGTCAGGCTCGGCTCGGAGTTCATGCCTCCCCTGTACGAGGGAACGCTTTTTTACATGCCCGTGACCGTGCCTGCCGCTTCCATTACGGAGGTCTCGAAGCTTCTGCAGCTCCAGGACCGGCTGATCATGACGGTCCCCGAGGTTTATCAGGTCTTCGGAAAGGCCGGCAGGGCCGAGACGGCGACGGACCCGGCGCCCCTGGAGATGTTCGAGACGGTCATCAACCTCAAGCCGGAGTCGCAGTGGAGGCCGGGCATGACCGTCGAGAAACTGAAGAACGAGCTGAACGATGTCCTCACCATTCCGGGTGTGGCCAACTCCTTCACCATGCCCATCAAGGCCCGCATCGACATGCTCGCCACGGGCATCAGGACGCCCGTGGGGATCAAGGTGCTCGGACCCCATATCGAAGGCATCGAGCGCATCGGTCTCGACCTGGAGCAGAGCCTGAGGGATGTAAAAGGGACGCGCAGTGTGTATGCTGAGCGTGTGACGACGGGATACTTTCTCGATATCACGGTGAAACGCGAGGCGGCGGCGCGATACGGGCTGAATGTGGACGACGTCCAGGAGGTGATCCAGTCCGCCCTGGGCGGGATGAACCTCACCACCACAGTCGAAGGCCGCGAGAGATACCCCGTCAATGTGCGCTACCCGAGGGAGCTCAGGGACAGCATCGACGCGTTGAAGAGGGTCCTCGTCCCCGCCATGGCGGGCCGGCCGCAGTCCATGACGGCTCCGTCACCGGCATCCTTCTCCCCTGTTTCCGGCGTGCTCCAGGTCCCCCTGGCGGAGCTCGCCGACATCCAGATCGTCCGGGGACCGACGGCCATCAAGAGCGAAGAGGGGCTCCTGGCGTCCTATGTTTTTATCGACATAACAGGCAGGGACATCGGGGGTTATGTGGAAGAGGCGAAGCAGAAGGTTGCATCCGTCACTGTCCCCGAGGGGTACCGGCTCCAGTGGAGCGGCGAATATGAATACCTCGTGAAGACCCACGAGCGGCTCCTGATCGTCATTCCCCTCACCGTGCTCATCATCTTCGTGCTCATTTACCTCAACACGAAGTCCGTGACGAAAACGATGATCGTGCTCCTCGCCGTCCCCTTTTCGCTCGTCGGTTCGTTCTGGCTCCTGCATATCCTCAATTACAACATGAGCATCGCCGTCTGGGTGGGTATCATCGCCCTTGCGGGGCTCGACGCGGAGACGGGCGTCGTTATGCTCCTCTATCTCGATCTCGCCTATGAGAAGTGGAAGAAGGAGGGCAGGCTCAGGACTCGCGACGACCTGCGGGAGGCGATCATGTACGGCGCCGTCAAGAGGATCAGGCCCAAGATCATGACCGTCAGCGTCATCCTGGCGGGACTCGTGCCGATCATGTTCAGCCACGGCGCGGGGTCGGACGTGATGAAGCGCATCGCCGCCCCCATGGTCGGCGGCGTCATCACCTCGACCATCCTCGAGCTCATCATCTATCCCGCCCTGTACATGATCTGGAAGGGCAGGCGCCTCGACATCACTGAAAAGTGATCCAAGACTCTCACAACGACAAATACAAATTAGCCACAGAGGTCACGGAGGAAAGCCCGATTTACTAAGGAGATCATAAGTAGGACCACATAGGTTGTCATTCCCGCAACCCCGTACTTGATGCGGGGGCGTCGGGAATCCCTCTGAAAAAAAGAAAGATTCCGGACAAGCCGGAATGACATAATTACACACGGATCGTGGCTTTACCTTGCATAGAAAGGCGTGGCGAAACGCCTCAAAGCCTTGCTGAAGGCGACGATAAGCCTCATCAGGATTGTCTTTCAGGATTCCACTCTTTGTGTGGTCGACCGTTGGTTTGAAAGGTTGTCTTCTGTGAGAGTTATGGTGTCGCCGCAGCAAGGTTTTCGGCGCATACGCCCCGCCTTTCCCGGAAGTGTATTGCAACGATAAGGTTTACTAATGACTGCATTTATAAATGTATAAGACATAAAGCAGGAACTGGATTTGCCATACCCGAATCGGTAGCCGCAGGCTTCTGCCTGCGTTGGGAAATTCTACAGAAGCCTCATCTTTTGATTGCCTCTTCGCAGGAAAGTTTTTCTCTGTGCTCTCTGTGACCTCTGTGGCAGAATCGCCGTCTTAGTCTTTCTTTCTTTTCTTTTTTCGGCTTTGCGTGAAACGGACTTGAAAAGGGAAAGGGCAGGGTGGAAATGATTGTTGACATGAACTATTATTAGTGAGACAGTGAAAGCTGCAACCGGCGTCTGACAATAGTGTAATGAAATGCCGGAGTGCGGAAAGGACGATCCATGAGATGGGGAATTGAGGGCGGGACGATGACAAGCCCGCGGGAAACGTACCGGGGGCAAGACTGATGCACGACTATCCCGTCATCATCTTTGCGGCCGTTCTCGCCTTCGTCTTCGGGCTCTTCTCGCACCTGGCCGAGAAGTCGCCGATCTCCGGCCCCATGGTCTTTGTGACCGTCGGCATCCTTGCAAGCCCCCTCGGCTTCGGGTGGCTCGATGTCTCGCCCAGCGCGAAGATCGTCACCGTCCTCGCCGAGATCGCCCTCGTGATCATCCTCTTCGTCGACGCATCGCTGATTGACGTGCCCAGACTCATCAGGGAAAGGGCGATCCCCCTGCGGCTCCTGCTCATCGGGCTTCCCCTGACGATGGTTCTCGGCCTTGCCGTGGCTGTTCCCCTTTTTCAGGACATGAACATATGGGTCCTGGCGCTGATGGCCTTCATCCTCTCCCCGACAGACGCGGCGCTGGGGCTGGCAGTCGTGAAGAGCGAGGTGGTGCCCGAGCGCATCAGGCAGTCGATCAACGTCGAGAGCGGCCTGAACGACGGGCTCGCCCTTCCTCCCATCCTCCTCTGCATCGCCGTGCTTTCCGGCACCGCCGGGGAACAGGGAGGCCCGTCATACTGGCTGCTCTTCGCCCTGAAGCAGACCCTGTTCGGCCCGGTCGTGGGCGCCGTTGTGGGATGGACAGGAGGGTTTCTCGTGGAGAGGGCTTCCCGGGCCGGATGGATGAGTCATACCTTTCAGAGGCTCGCCTCGATCGCCCTTGCCATGATCGCCTATGCCTTTGCAGAGGTGTTCCACGGCAACGGGTTCATCGCCGCCTTTTTCGCAGGCCTCCTCCTGGGGACGGAGACCCATGCCGTGCGGGAAAGGATCCAGGAGTTCGCCGAGGCGGAGGGGCAGCAAAAGGCGCTGTATATCTTTCTGCTCTTCGGTCTCGTCCTCGTCCCGGCTGCAGTGCGTCACTGGGACGTCAGCGCCTGGATATACGCCCTCCTCAGTCTCACTGTCATCAGGATGGCCCCTGTCGCCCTCAGCCTGGTCGGGACGGGACTGGACCGGCAGACAGTCGGATTTATCGGCTGGTTCGGCCCCCGGGGCATCGCGTCGGTCCTCTACCTGCTCATCGTCGTCGGTAAGCTGGGCGCCAAGGGATACGAGTATATGCTGTCCGTCATCGTGCTGACGGTCCTCCTGAGCGTCTTCGCCCACGGGATCACGTCTGTGCCCCTGTCGCGGTGGTACGGCCGTCACGCCGCCGCAACGGTCCCTCCTGAAGCATGAATTCCCCCTGTGGCTTATCGAGTTGTTTTCCGCCTGTCCTTTGCTCCGATGCATAGGGCAGGTCAGTCTGACAAAACGAATGACCCGCGTTTCAGCAGAATAATGGAAAGATTGATGGAATGGATGCTGACGACATAAGAAGAATATACCAGCAAGGCCATGATCTTGGCCGTGCAAGAGGAGGAGAGAACGATGATTGACCGTAGTCATGTCGAGAAGGCCGCCGATACAGGCGCCCGCAAGATCAACATGCTGCAAAGTGACCCTTCGCGCTATATGCTGCGCTCCTTCGGCGCAGGCATGTTCCTGACAATTACCGTGTTCGTGTTCTGGGCGTTGACACACAACCTCCAGGACATGTCCTTCGGCAAGGTGATCGCGTCGGCTTTTTTCGGCGTCGGGCTCACGGGCATTGTGTTTGCCAATGCCGAGTTGTTTACCAGCAACAACATGTACCTCACCGTGTCTTCCGTCGAAGGGCGGACGAGTTGGGGGCAGACCACACTGCTCTGGATTGCCTGCTATTTCGGCAATTTTGCCGGTGCGGTTTTCATTGCGGCTCTGCTCTATGGGGCGGGATCCCTTGGCGAATTGCCCGCCGATCATAAGCTTTTCACCGGCGCTGTGCATAAGGCGCACCAGGCCGGGTATGTAATCTTCATCAAAGGTATTCTGGCCAACTGGATTGTGTGTCTGGCCGTGCGCCTTGCTCTGCGCTGCAAGGAAGACGTCGCCAAGATCATGGTCTTGATTCTCGTCATATTCATATTCGTATATCTCAGCTTTGAACATTCGATCGCCAATATGGGGACGTTCTCGATGGCGATATTCGGCGGAGGCGCCCTAACCGTGGGCGAAGCGTTTCACAACTTGCTTTACAGCACCCTGGGCAATATGTTTGGAGGTGTGGTGCTTGTTGGGCTGCCCTTCGTCTATATCAATCCGAGGGAGCGGGAAGAGCAATTGGGTCTTACTCAGTGATCCCCTGAACTATCAGGCATCGATGGTCCTCCGGCATAACCCGGGGGAGCTATCGGACCGGCCGAACGGAATGGCAGCTCAGGCTGTGCCGGCGCCGGCTCCGCGATAGGTCTGCCAAGGTGCGTGTCCTGGTGTTTTGAGAAGAAAAAATCGCCGTCGCGAACATCAAGCCGAGCCGGCCCGGAAAGGCGCTTTTCCCGTCACGCAGCGATGACCGCTCTTGACAAACTTGTACTCTTGTGCCATAAAACAGGGCACAAATCGTTTTCACAATCCGCCCTTGGCGGATATATGCTGAACTAACTCAAGGAGGGTTAGGAAGTGAAAAAATCGTTGGCAGTAGTCTTAGGGATGTTGCTGGTCTTGGGCTTCGCGGCCAGCGCCTTCGCGATCCATGCCGAGATCCCGTCGGAGACTCAGGCAGTCGTCGCAAAGGGGCAGACACAGATCACCATCGGTGGTGAGATCAGGACGAGGGGTGAACTCAGGAGCAACAACTCCGACTTCCTCGAGGACGGACCGGCTGGCGACGACCACAACGCAGCCTGGGACCAGAGGGTCAGGCTCCAGATCGACGCACAGGTGACGCCGAACACATCCGGTCGTATCCACCTCGAGTCTGTGAACAACAACCTCGACTCTGTCGCTGCAGACCTCTACACCTGGGGCAGCAACACCAGCCGCGCCACGGGCGAATACAAGGCAGGCAATCAGAAGGCCACCAGCCTGAACATCCTCGAGGCCTGGATTCAGCACAAGGGCTCGGGTCTCTTCGGCATTCCCGCCGGCCTCAAGGTCGGTCACATGCCCGTCGTCCAGGGCACGGGCCTTTTCTATGATCACCGGAAATTCGGTGACGACGCCCTGCTGCTCTTCATCGAGCCGATGAAGAACCTCGAGATCGGCGCCCTCACCGTGAAGCTTGCCGAGAACAACGTGAACTTCTCCGATGACGCGGATGCCTATCTGTTCTATGCAGGCTACAAGGAGAAAGAGTGGAACGCCAATTTGAACGTGTCCTATGTCAATGACGCCAGATTCCAGGGTGTTGCCGGCAGGAGCGCAGACCTTTGGAACTTCGGCCTGAACGGCGGCTTCAACATTTCCGGCGTCGGGTTCAAGGGCGACATCAACGTCCAGTTCGGTGAGGACGAGGCCCCCGACGGCAGGACGACGGACTTCAAAGGCTACGGCGGCATGATCGGCGCATTCTTCACCATCGCACCGGTGAAGATCAGCATTGACTTCGCCTACGGCAGCGGTGACAGCAACGCGACCGACGACGAGAACAAGAGCTTCATCACCAGCCTCGGAAACGACTTTCACTTCTCCTATGTCTATGAGTACCGCACGAGGAACGCCGCCAACGAGTCAAACGGCGGTCTCACGAATGCGTGGTACGGAAAGCTCGGCGTCAACGCCGACCTCATGAAGAACCTCAACATGGACCTCGGCCTCTTCTACATCCAGGCCGTGAAGAAGATCGACACGAACAACCCTTACGGGTTTGCGAACACCACGGACAGCAGGTCGATCGGAACGGAAATCGACGCAAAGTTCACCTACCAGATCGACAGGAACCTGAAGTACTGGGTTGAGGGCGGCTACCTCTTTGCCGGCAAGTTCTGGAAGGCTGTCACCGGAGACGCCAACGATCCGGATGATGCCTATGCCATCAGGCACGGTATCCAGCTCAACTTCTAAGTCACTCAGGGAACCTGAAACACAGGCGGCTGCCGACGGCAGCCGCCTTTTCTATTGGTCTCTGCAATGCTTGCGGTTATTTTGGACCAGGAGTGATTGCGGATACAATAGATAGCCCGCGCTGCGTTCCCTATTTTAAAGCGTCTGTGGAGTGAGGATATGTTCTTCCGAGCCCGCGCCAAATGATTTTCCCGGAATGATGCTGCGTCCCATCGGGAATGTGCTTCAGGATAAAAACCACTGGAATAACAAATTCCCGTTATTATACGGCGATTCTGCACAACATACCGTTTCGGTAATATAAGACAGCTGCTTTAGCCCTAAAACGCCTCAAAAACAGGTCATTCTGCTTGACTCACCCTCGCTTTTCCGATAAGATGTGAGAAAAAGCAGTCGGCGGCTAAAGAATAATGGTTCTTCCGGTTTAAGCGTACTTGATTGAAAAAATGCGACATGTTGTTACTCTAAGAGATTCCGACCAAGGATTCTCAGAAGGAGGCAACAACATGTCGACAAGCTTATTGTATCACGCATTTGGTATACGAGGATACCGGTATCAATCGACCAGATATCAGGAAGGGGCGGTTATTTTCACGATCACACAAGATCGATTGACCCTGCGGTGCCCTGAGTGCAACGGGCGGGATATCGTCTGTAAGGGAGTCACTATGCGAGAGCTGCGGACGGTGCCGATCGGTGGCAAGAGAGCGTTTGTGCGTATTGCCGTGCAGAGGGTATGGTGCCTGGTGTGCGCTGTGGTGCGTCAGGTGAGACTGAAGTTTGCCGAGGACCGAGTCCGCTATACGAGGGCCTTTGAACGGTATGCATTGGAGCTTTCCCGGCGCATGACGATCCAGGACGTTGCGCGACATGTGGGCGTCAGCTGGGACGTGATCAAAGACATCCAGAAGCGGTCCCTCCACAGAAAGTTCTCCCGGCCGAAACTGGGTCATCTGAGGCGCCTCGCCATCGACGAGATTTCCATCGGCAAAGGGCACAGGTATGTGACGGTCGTCTTGGATCTTGATAGTGGAGCTGTGGTCCATGTTGGCGACGGCAAGGGGACTGATGCGTTGAAGCCTTTTTGGAGAAGGCTGTTGCGCTCGGGCGCCACAATACAGGCCGTGGCGATCGACATGTCCCCTGCATACATCGCTGCTGTGTCTGACAACGTGCCGGAGGCAGCCGTTGTCTTTGACCGTTTTCATATCGTCAAGTTGTTCAACGACAAGCTCTCCGATTATCGTCGTGACCTGTACCATAAGCTCACCAGCCAGTCAGACAGGATTGTGCTGAAGGGGACCCGCTGGCTCCTGCTGAAGAACCCCGAAAACCTCGACGCAGAAAAGAACGAACAGCAAAGGCTTCAGGAAGCATTGCAGATGAACGCCCCTCTGGCAACGGTCTATTACATGAAAGAAGACTTGCGAACGCTTTGGAACTACCCGGGCAAAGGATCGGCAGAGCGCTTTCTGGATGACTGGATTGCGCGGGCCAAGGCATCAGGAATACGGATGCTGCAGTCATTTGCGGAGACGCTCCATGCCCATCGCTGGGGGATTCTGGCATGGTATGATCATCCCATTTCAACTGGCCCTCTGGAGGGCACAAACAACAAGATTGTGACAATGAAAAGACAGGCATACGGCTTCAGAGATATCGAGTTCTTCAAACTTAAGATCATGGCTCTTCATCAGTCAAAGTACGCTCTTGTCGGATGAACCATAATAATGTTCTGTGTCAAATATAAAGATCAAATAGGAGGGAAAATTTGAAAAAATCACTGCTTGAAATTTACGCCTTAGCCGTTTGTTTTGCAACGATGGTCTGCTTTGTCATTGCGCTGGGCGTCGCACTGTATAGCTTCATTGAGATTGCCAATCCTGAATTTACAATGAACTCATACCAATATTACCGGTATCAAAGCAACGACGCTTATTGGCTGAGCAAGATTAATGATTATCAAAATAAAGACAAAGAGATGAAAAGACCGCCGGAAGACGAACTAACAAGAGAAAGAAAAGAAGGTTATAGGTTGGCGATAATATCTGAGCGTCGTGACGGCTTTCAGGGTGTAACAAAAACTGCAATAATTATTCTGATCGATACGGTTGTATTTCTTATTCACTGGCTGATAGCTCGCCGGGCCAGAGAATCAAGTACTGCGGTATGAGGCATTAATAACAACAGCCAATAAATATGAAAGACCACAGAACACTTCAATCAAGGCGACTGGCCATAAGGCTGGGTTTGGTTTTCAGTTTTGCTGGTTGCGCCAGCGCCTTATTGTTTTGTTAGACGGATGGCATTGAAAAAGGCAGCTGGTTACATTCTATTAGCTATTTCATGTCTTGCTTGGGCTGCGATATTTGCTTTGCCTCTCTTCGAGATTACAGTCGGAGAGGTAGCGGCACTTACAACTGGGTTAATTGTTGCGGGTGAGGCGACATTCTTTCTCGGAATAGCTCTCTTGGGTAGGAGGTAAGATCAAAAAGTGTGTAAATGAGTGAGAAGGCGGTGTATCCTTAATCAGTTGACCTGGAATCAACAAAGAGAAAGGAGACACCACCATGGACAAGAGTATCACCGAGGCAGTTGAGCCGTCAAGGGCGACGTACGAGGCATTGGAAGGGATAGTTCGGCAGAGAGTCCAGGAATACATTCAAGACATACTGGAAGAGGAAGTCGAGATCTTTCTAGGGAGGAAGAAATCCGAGAGGATCAAGAAGGTGGATAGCAAGCGGGGGTATTGGAACGGACACGGGAAGGGGAAGAAGTTCACGCTGATGAACGGGACGATCACGGTCCGACGGCCCCGTGTGCGGGGAGCGGAGGAGCGATTTGAGAGCAAGGTCCTGCCGTTATTCATACGTCGGTCAAAAGAAGTGGGGCAGTTACTGCCGGAATTGTATCTCCACGGACTGGCGCAGGGGGATTTTGATTTAGCGCTTCGGGGGTTATTGGGAGAAGGGGCGCCGCTGTCGTCCTCGTCGATCCAGCGGCTGAAGGGCAAATGGCAGTGCGAATACGACGAGTGGAAGGCTCGGGATCTTTCCGGGCTTGAGGTCGTCTATCAGTGGGCGGACGGGATATACGTGAAGGCCGGGTTGGAGAAAGACAAAGCAGCATTGCTGGTGATCATCGGGGCGTTGGTTACGGGGGAAAAGATCCTGCTGGCCTGCGAGAGCGGGTATCGGGAGAGCAAGGAATCCTGGGCAGGGGTCCTGAGGGATCTGACCGCTCGGGGACTGAAGCTGGGCACATTGACGGTTGCCGATGGTCATTTGGGGATATGGTCAGCGTTGGGAGAGCTTCATCCCGAGGGCAAGGAGCAGAGGTGTTGGAACCATAAGATAACCAACGTGCTGGATGCGATGCCCAAGAGGATACGTGCCGAGGCAGGCGAGTATCTCACCAAGATCCCCTATGCAGAGACGCAGGCAGAGTGTGAGAGGCTCAGGGACAGCTTTATCAGCCGGTATGGGAGGGATTTTCCGAAGGCGACGGAGACCCTGAGGAGAGATTGGGAGCGAATGGTGACGTTCTATTCATTGCCGAAAGAGCACTGGGTGCATATCAGGACGACCAATGTGGTGGAGTCACCGTTCAGCGCGGTGCGTTTGAGAACGGATGCGGCGAAGCGGTATAGGAAAGTCCAAAACGCGACGGCGATGATCTGGAAGTTGCTGGGAGTCGCTGAGAAGAGATTCCGCAGGCTCAAGGGATATTGGTTACTGAGGGATGTCCACGAGGGGAAACTCTTCACAGACGGCATTGCCGTCGAGCAGGAAGAGTCTGTCGAAAGGTTCGCCGCCTGATGGCTTTTTACACACCTATTGACATGACCTCTTGGGTAGAGAGGCATGGGAAAAAATCAAGGCAGTTTTCAGGAAAGGGAAAAGTTAATTAGGCCAGTCAATCAAGCCTAACCCTGCGTTCGAGGGGGACGCCGCAAAAGCGCGGCGCCTCTCAACTTTATGTTAGGCAGTGACCGAATCTATTCACACCCGTAAGGAGATTTTCTGCATTGGATATTCCACGGATCTTCAACATCACCGAAAGTGCTCACCGCATCCATAACCCGTTCACACCCGAAAAGCTCGCCACTCTCGGTGCTGCGCTGCGTCTGGAAACGGGAACCCGAGTGCTCGACCTCGGCAGCGGTTCGGGAGAGATGCTGTGCACCTGGGCACGCGATTACGGAGTCATCGGAACCGGCATCGACATGAGCCAGTTGTTCACCGAGCAGGCGAAACTCCGCGCTGAAAAACTCGGTGTCGCCGATCAAGTCAAGTTCATCCATGGCGATGCTGCCGGCTTCGTCTCTGACGAGAAGGCCGGTGTGGCAGCCTGTCTCGGTGCCACGTGGATCGCTGGGGGAGTCGTCGGCACCATCGAGCTTCTGGCGCAGAGCCTCCGCCCCGGAGGGATCATCCTCATCGGCGAACCCTACTGGCGGCAGTTACCGCCGACGGAAGATGTTGCCAGGGGGTGTCTTGCCGGCTCAATCTCCGACTTTCTCCTGCTTCCAGAACTTTTGGCGTCTTTCGGCCACCTCGGCTACGACGTCGTGGAAATGGTTTTGGCAGACCAAGACAGCTGGGACAGATACGAGGCGGCCAAGTGGCTCACCATGCGCCGATGGCTTGAAGCCAATCCCGACGACGAGTTCGCGAAAGATGTTCGAGCCAAACTAACCTCGGAACCCGAGCGCTACGCCGCTTATACGCGTGAATACCTGGGCTGGGGCGTGTTCGCGCTGATGACGCGGTGAAGCGCGATGACGAGTAGTTTGTGCACTGAATTGCCGCCTTGGCCTCACCATCGCTTCTCGGTTCCCCGTCGGCTTCGCCGCCGTGCGGCCCCTCAAGCTGAACGTTGCCCGGATCCGCATCGCCATCACGAACATCAAGCCGAGCCGGCCCGGCGTCAGCGCGGTGACGTCGATCGTTCCCGTCGGGATAGGTATCAGCCTCGTCAAGAAGGGCGCAAAGGGCGGCTGGTCCGGAAGCGGCGAGACGGGCGTGGAGATGATGGCCCTGGACAGCATGACGAACGACATCCTGGTGCTCGCGGTGGATGACAGGAAACATCATTCGTTCAGATGATTTGGAGGAAAGTGCTGCAGTCTATGCGGAAGGAGCTTGAAGGACTTGTTCTTCCTCGACCGGTAAATTTTAAAGTCTTTATGGTCGAGGGTAAAGATCGTTGTCATATCTTCAGCATCGGCCAGCGCGACGAGAGAGGCATCAGCGAAGTCCATGGGCAGGTCATGGTATTTCCTCATCAGCTCCCGGCATGCCTTGAGCAGGCCGGCATTGAGATCATACACATGAAGTCCGCTGCCGGTGATAAATTCCCACAGGTCGTCCTGAACATTCCATGAGAAGTTCAGGAGATACAAGGCCTCTGTCAGAACAGGCGTTGTAGTAATAAGCGGTGGGCTCACAGTCTTGAGCGCCTTATGGCAGGCGACATGATGGTTGTCACTCTTGTCAAAAAGGGCAACCAGAGGCCCGGTATCAGGATCAACGTTTCTTCCCGAAGCGTTCGCGCAGTATCTCCCCGGACCTTATGGCGAGGTCGCCTTTCCCGCTTCCGGGATGGTCCTTTATGAGAGCCTTAATCGTTTCAGAAAGGTCAGTTTTGTTAACCTCTGCAAGAGGAGCGCAGAACTGTTTGATCGATTGCTTCACTACCGCGCTTTTTGAGGTGCCCATCGCTCGGGACGCCTTCCTGAGAAGTTCCTCTGTCTCTGCGTCCAATCTCACGCTAAGCGGCATAACTCCTTCTTGTCGTTACATTGTACTACATAAATGTATCACATATCGAAAGAGGCAGTCAATGAACGTAAAGAGCTTGCCGTGCCCCGGTTACCAAGGAAATCATAATCAGGGCCACCCATTTGTCATTCCCGACGCCCCGACTTGATGCGTGGCGTCGGCAATACGTCTGAAAAAGAAATATTCCGGACAATTGCCGGAATGACAGAATCTTATACTGACCGTGGCTCTACCAAATGAACCCATCAGTAAGAGCAATGTATGGGGGGAGGAAAGTCATATGAAATTCACCCGGATAACGATCGATCCCGACAAAATGGGGGGAGTGCCCTGCATCAGGGGATTGAGGATACCCGTCGCATCAATTGTAGGAATGGTCGCCAACGGGATGAGCGAAAAAGAGATCCTCGACGCCTATCCGGATCTTGAACCGGGGGACATTCACGAAGCCTTGCTCTCTGCTGCTGAGGCGGTCAAAGAACGTCAGATTCCAGTCGTGCATGCATGAGGTTTTATAAAATATGATGTTCTTCCGCGCCCGCGCCAAATGATTTTCCCGGAATGATGCTGCGTCCCATCGAAAATGTGCTTCAGGATAGAAACCGCTGGAATAACAAATTCCCGTTATTATACGGCGACTGCACAACAAACCGTTCCGGTAATATAAGACAGCTACTTTAGCCCTAAAACGCCTCAAAAACAGGTCATTCTGCTTGACTCACCCCATCTTTTCCGATAAGATGTGAGAAAAAGCAGTCGGCAGCTAAAGAATAAAGAATAATGTTGGCTGACAAGAAGGAAACATGGAAAACAAGATTACGGATTTGATCGCTGAAGGCACTTTCCGATCTCCACGCCATACAAAGAACCGAAGAACTGCATATATCGCCGTCGGCCGGCCACGCCCATTGGAGAGTGATCCGAACGGTGATTGGTACTGTCCGGTCTTCATAGAGAACTACACGGAAGGTATTCACAACGTGATGGGGGTAAGTTCTCTCGACACCCTCATCAATGCCATGTCACTGGTCAACAGCTTCTTTCACATGCATACGATTTCATGTCTGGAGTTCAAGGCACCGGGCGAAAAGAAACAGAGGAAACGAAAACCAGCCAACCAGGCGTTGTAGCCGACGGTCACGCTTGCATTTCTGCCCTTTGCGTTTAGAGTCCAGTGCATGTGCAAAGGGCCAATACGGGCAGGCAAGCGCGCCCGCGGCTAAACGCTACGGTGTACGTAAAATGATGATACAATATATATACAGAATATATACAGATGCTCATGATTCACTATAGGTGCTCGCGATATGATTAAGAGATTCGGAATGACGCTATATTTAGCTGTATTATTTCTTGCGACGTTGGGTGGGTTTCTACCCGTAACTCATTCCGCTGACAGCATACCGCCGTCAGAGCAGGTTCCATCCGGTGAACTAAAAAACGGAGTAAGAGAAATCGAAGTTGTTGCTTATAAATATGGTTTTTACCCTAATCCCTTAGTAGTTAAATACGGAGAAAGAGTAAGACTGTATATAACCGCTATGGATGTGCCACACGGAATACATGTACCGGAATTCAAAATAAATCAAGTGTTGCCAAAAGGAGTTGCGAAAACCATAGAATTCACGGCATCTCAAAAAGGACAATTTATGATCCACTGCAGTGTCTATTGCGGACCCAATCACGGGAAGCAGAAAACAAGGTTAATTGTTAAATAGCCATGAAGCAGATAACTCTTTATACATACATGATTCTTTTCCTCAGCGTCCTTGTGCTTTTTAACGTGTATCAGGATATCTTTACTTTAAGAGTGATAGAAGCAGTAGTAATGACGGTATCTACCGCAGTGCTGCTTGACGGCATCATCATTTGGCAAAAGGAGGGAAGATTCAGATTTCCAGGCGGCGCCCTCATTTCCGGTTTGATTATTGCCGCACTGATAGAGCCCGACCTGGAGAACAAGTTCATCTATTTTATTGCCCCAACATTCGCAATCCTCTCAAAACGTCTCATTCGGGTATCCAACCGTAATGTGTTTAATCCCGCAGCCTTTGGCTTATTGGCAACTACACTTTTTTCTCAGGGTTTGATAACATGGTGGGCGGCAACTCCTTTCTATTTAGTAGTCCCTCTTGGCCTCTTTATTATCTATAAAATGCGAGGGTGGTTGCTTATTTCAAGTTTCTTGCTCACCGCTGCCCCGTTATATGTTATATACGGTGCCATTAATCAGATAGATTTTATTGATAGTATAGGATTAATTAATGTATTCTTTGTCCTGTTTATGCTTACGGAGCACAAGTCTGCACCACAGTCAACAAATGCAAAGATAATCTATGGCTCTTCTATAGGCATCTTGTCATTTTCATTCCATTTCTATTATCCGCAAATAGATAATGTAATCCTCGCCCTCCTAATAGGAAATCTATGTACGCCTGTAATTAATTCGTGGTTTAAAACGGGCAGGCCTCATCCTGCTACCGAGATCGTAAATCAAAAGATTAAAGAAAGCGTACAACAGGTAAATCAACCCGACTGGCAATAACGCTGGTCGTGGATGCGAAGCGTCATTGGAGATTCGCAAAATATACGAAGTATTGTCCGATAAGGCGGCGGAGAAACATCATCAAATAAGAGTCATAGATGAATCAGGGGATGATTATTTATTTCCCGAAGACTATTTCGCGCCTGTGCGACTGCCCTCTGCAACAAAAGACAAATTAGAACCAACGACGGCATAACACAGCGCTCAAGCCCGGCGTGGAATTCGACGGGAATGACAGACGAGTGCTGTGGAGGTCTTTCTTAAGAGGTCGTCTTATAGGCCATGCATTTAAATTTTGCTGATGATGTCGAGTGAGGCGTGGCCGTCGCCTCCTCCCATCCGCCGCCGAGGGCGCGGTAGAGCTGGACAACGGCGGCGAGACGGGCCCGGAGAGTCTGTGAATAGGACAGCTCGGCATTGAAGAGGTCGCTCTGGGCGTTGAGCACGTCGGTGTATGGAGCGATCCCGTTGATGTACCGGAGCTCCGTCAGTGTGAGGCGCTTCCGCTCCGCCTGGACGAGCGCCTCCTGCGCCATGTACTGCTCCCTCCTCTTTTTGTATTCGATGAGGGCGTCCTCAACCTCGCGGAAGGCCCGCTGAACCGTTTGTTCGTACTGCAGCAAGGCGCTCCTCTGCTGGGCCTCGGCGATCTCGACGCGGGACCGGTTTTTCCCGGCCGTGAAGATGGGCACCGTCGCCCGCGCCGCATAGGTCCAGATTTTGGACGGGCCCTCGAAGAGGCTGCTCAGGTCCGAGCTCTCGTAACCGAAAAGGGCGGTGAGCGATATGGTCGGGAACATCAGCGCTTTTGCAGCGCCGATATTCGCATTGGCAGCGATGAGGTTCTGCTCGGCCTGCCGGACGTCGGGACGCCGTTCGATCAGGGAAGAGGGAAGTCCCGCCGGGACATCCGGGGGCAGTCGGTATGTCGTCAGGGCCTCGCCCCGTGGAATCGCTCCGGGATTGCGGCCGAGGAGGATGCTCAGCTCGTTCTCCTTTTGGCCGATCCTTCTTTCTATGTCCGCCATGGTGTCCTCAGCACGGGCGACGGAGCTTTCCGCCTCATGGACGTCGAGCACCGTAGAAAGACCGTTTGCATAGCGGGCGCCGGTGATCTTCAGCAGTTCCCGACGCGAAGCAAGAGTGCGGAGCGATACATCCCTCTGCTGGTCCAGGTCCCTGAGCTCGATGTACGATTGGGCAACGGCAGAGATGAGGCTGATGGCCACGGTCTTCCGTGCCTCCTCGCTCGCCAGGAGCTGCGCCTGTGCTGATTCTGTAAGCCGACGGAGCCTGCCCCAGAGGTCGATTTCATAGAAGGGAACGGCGACGGACGCCTGGAAGTCCGTTGCATGGGTCGGCCTTCCCTGGATCGATTCGACGGATTCCGAAAAGCGCGACCGGCCACCCGAAAGGCCGCCCTCGATGTGGGGATAGAGGTCGGCCCGGGTGAAGCCGTAGACGGCGCGCGCCTCGTCGATCCTCGCGACGGCGATGCGGAGGTCCCTGTTTTCCTCCAGGGCGGTCCTGATGAGGTCCTGAAGGACCTCGTCCCGGAAGAGTTCCCACCACGAAAGGTCTGCAAGGGAGCGCGCTTCGTCGGTGGTGAGGCGCCAGTGCTCCGGCTGCTCTACGACAGGGCGCTTGTAGTCAGGGCCGAGTGTGCAGGCCTGCAGGAGCATGGCGAGTACGAAGACGAACGGGATCAGAGAGAATGCCCGTTTCATCGTGCAATGTTCATCCCTATGTTGTCCCATTGTTTTCATCAAGTGTTCTTACATCACCCCTGTCCAAAATATTTTGCAGCCGGACTTTGAAGACGAGGATAGGGTTTGGTTTCTGAAGCAAAATTCACGGGTACTGTGAACGGCGGCGGGAGTCGAAGGCGCAAGCCGCAGCGGGAGCCGCAAAGTGTACCTGTGGAAACATATGTTTTCATAACAAAGATATGCTCCTGAGGAGAGGGAGTTTATTTTGCGAAGAAATCATGCCCTATCCTCGTGTCACGTTATTTTGGACACCAAATGGTTCAACATAATATTTACAGTTGTACGGAAAGGCGTCTGCGATGTCCTTACCACATTATTGACGACGGGACGATTTTTTTCAACAGGCACAGAAGTGCGCGCGGATGTAAACTGTTGTAAGCCCCGTCCTTTTTGCGTTAAGATTAGCTTGTCGTTGCAACAGGACATCCGGAAAGGCGGGGCGTATGCGCCGAAAACCTTGCTGCGGCGACACCTGTATCAAAACGAAAGACGAGGCATAAGCCGATGTCAGGAGAATTGGACATCTCTTCCGACACTGACACTGACACTCACACTGACACTGTTTTCAGAGTGCTTCGCCCCGCCTTTCTATGCAACTGCAGGGATTAGCTTGTTTTCCTCAGTACACATGAGAAACATTATTATGTGCAGCGCGAAGAACGATAAGATCACGACAAGGGAAACGCCGTCGGGAATCATCCTGATGATACTGGCAGCTTCGCTCCTGTCCTTTCTTCTCGCTCTATTCCTGTTCCCTGTGAATGCGGTGACGGCCCAGACATTGCAGAAAGAGATCCGGAAGGCACTCGGGGAAACAAAACCACAGGAAGGCGTGACAGAGACAAAGGACGTCCCCGGGCAGGTCGCTACCATTCCACTGTCTGACATCGGGACGAGGGCCGAGGAAGCCGTCAAAAGGATCATGGAGATCAGGTCGGCTGTCCTCGGGCCTGATCAGGAGGTTGTCGACATCGGCCTCGAATTGCCCGGCGCACTGAGGTCGATCCAGGAGTTGAGGGAATATCAGAAGCGCTGGAGCATCAGCAGGACCAGCCGGCGCGTTCTCATCGACTTCCGCCAGCAGTGGTCCTTTTACCGGACAAAGCTCGATGCATGGCAGGGCACGCTTGCCAACCGCGCGCAGGAATTCGAGAATGCAGCCCTCCAGCTTGAGACAATGAGGAAAACGTGGAGCGCAACATACGATGAGGCTTCAGGAAAGGATCTGCCTGAAACGCTCGCAGACCGCATCCGGTCCGTTCTGGACAATGTGCAGGCTGTCGAATCGGACATCAGGGTGAGACGGGAGAATCTGCTCGGACTCCAGGGTGTCATTGCCGCTGAAGTCGCCACTATCTCTGGCGTCATCGGTGACATCGACGAGGCCGTCCTCAGGGAGCGCCGGGGACTTTTCAGCCTCGACAGTCCGCCGATTTGGAGGGCTGTAATCGAACCCCGGGAGGGAGATGTCAAACCGGTCACTTTCGGCGAATTCTGGAATGACAAACTGAGAACCCTCTCGATATTCCTTGAAAATTACAGGCGCCTCGTCGTTCTGCACCTTGTATTATTCCTGTTGCTCTTCCTCCTCATCAGGGGGCTGGGGAGGAGCGGAACGTACAGGGTCGACGAGACGAAGCGACCCTTCGCCGCCCCGTCGCTCATGCTGAGGCGACCCTTTTCGGCGGCGCTGCTCCTTGCCCTTCTCCTTACTCTTTTCCTGTACCCCCTTGCATCCATCGATCTCCTTCGCATGGCTCTCCTGCTTTCATTCATACCGGCCCTGCTCCTGTTTCCGGGCAGGATGTACCGTCCTTTCATCGTTCTCTTTATTCTCTGGTTTATTTCCA
Organism: uncultured Nitrospiraceae bacterium; assembly: GCA_963705105.1. Classification (GTDB taxonomy): domain Bacteria; phylum Nitrospirota; class Thermodesulfovibrionia; order Thermodesulfovibrionales; family Dissulfurispiraceae; genus CAVPIW01. The sequence goes on from CAVPIW010000012.1 coordinate 312,021, forward strand.
ACGCCTTCAACTTTTCCGATCAGACTCTGACCACTCGGCTCATTCTGCTATCCATTTCGCTCACGGCGTTTCTCTATGACGCATGGCTTATTCGGTCGGAGAAATCACCCGTCAGGGATGCAACGGAACGATGGTCGAAGGTCTTCGTCTTTTTTGAGCGGCTCTGGCTGGTGATCTTCGGCATTGCAATCATAGTGAACATCGCCGGCAATGTCTCCCTCGCCGAACACCTGGCGAAGGGAGCCCTGTCGAGTGCCTATTTCGGCATCATCCTCATATCCAATGCATGGGTCCTCGATGATCTCTTCACCGTTCTGCTCCAGACGCCCCGTGCCCTGAAACTGCATGCCGTCAGGAATCACGGAGAGCTTATTCGCTCCCGGGGGACAGGGATCATCCACATTGCAGCCCTCCTTTTCTGGCTGATCGTCACGCTGCGAATTTTCTCCCTCTTTGCTCCCGTCGCAGACTGGCTGTCCGTCCTGTTCGGCAAGCAGTGGACGATCGGGAAAGTGGGGGTCTCCGTCGGGGACGCCGTCGTCTTCATCGCCGTCCTCTATCTTTCGGTCATTGTCTCGCGATTTATCCAGTTTATTCTCAGGGAAGACGTTTTCCTCCGCGTCGAGCTGCCGCGTGGTCTTTCCGCGACCATCCTCATGCTGCTCCGGTACGTCGTCTGGTCCCTGGGTTTTCTCTTCGCCCTGAGCGCCATCGGCGTCAATATGGACCGTATAACGATCGTCGCCGGCGCCCTCGGTGTCGGCATCGGCTTCGGTCTTCAGAACATCGTCAACAATTTCATTTCAGGCCTCATCCTCGCCTTCGAGAGGCCCGTCCAGATCGGCGATGTCATCCAGGTGGGGACGCTTATCGGCAAAGTGGAGAAGATCGGCATCCGTTCGAGCAGGGTGCGCACCTTCGAGGGCGCCGATGTCATCATACCGAACGCAGATCTCATATCCAAGGAGGTGACGAACTGGACCCTCTCCGATCAGGCCCGGAGGATCGATATCAGCGTCGGTGTTTCTTACGGCACTGACCCTGAAAGGGTTCTTACCATTCTTCTTGGTATCGCCCGCAGCCATCCCGACGCCATGAAGGAGCCGGAGCCGGTGGCGCTTTTCTTGGGCTTCGGCGACAGTTCACTCAATTTTCAGCTCCTTTTCTGGACGGCCCAGTTCGACCGCTGGCTGAGGGTCAGGAGTGAAGTGACCGTGAAGATCAACGAGGCGCTGAGGGAGGCCGGTATCGGGATTCCCTTTCCGCAGCGCGACCTTCACCTGCGGTCCGTCGATCCGTCTGTTCTTGAACCCTTCGGGAAACAGGAAAGCCGGCAGGCGGAGCCGAAGGGGGAATAGATCGTCGTTGCCCGGAAAGGCGGGTCAAAAGGCCCCAAAGCCTCACTCATAGCGACGCTGCCTCCGGGAAGGCAGATATGGGTCAAAGCCTTTCCAATGCGATGATGAGACGTCTCCAGGTGTTCAGCGCCTGCAGCCCTGACGGGCGCATGGTATCAACAACTCACACTGACACTGTTTTCAGAGTGCTTCGCCCCGCCTTTTCATACAACTGCAGGGTTTATGCAGGGTTAGGGTAGACAATGGCATATGACAGGGAAATCGGCGCGCGTGTGGGGAAGATCGTCTCGGTCTGGGAGCATGTTTCTGAAAAGCCCATGTTCGGCGGCATCTGTTATCTTCTCAAGGGCAGGATGTTCGCCGGCGTTTACCGGGAGTTTCTCATCCTCCGCCTGGGAGAAAAGGGTGCTGCCGAGGCGTTGCGGTCGACCGACGCCCGTCCCCTCGACATAACGGGCAAGCCTATGAAGGGGTGGGTCATGATCAGAAAGGAAGGGTTCGCTGAGGATGAGGCGCTGGAAGAATTGCTGAACGAGGCGAAGGATTATGTGCTGACGTTGTGATGAACCTTATCGTTGCAATAGGACATCCGGAAAGGCGGGGCGAAGATGCCTCTAAGCCTTGGTGCTGAGAAACCTATGCCGTCCCATACGGATTATTTCAAGCGTATGGTTGATCGCATAAAAGATGAGATCCCGAATGTCCCATTTCAAATGATCATGCTCGCTATCAGCAAGGCTTTGAGGCACTTTGTCCCGCCTTTTCATGCAACAGAAAGGTGAAGTTAGGGTATAATAATACGTTTTATTCTGAATCCCGCCTGAGCGGGACATGGTTTTTCAATCATAATGGTGTGGAGGTGGAGTCAGGATGAAGAGGATGCTGATGTATTGTGTCGCTTTGATGAGTGTGATGGTGCTTATCGCTTCCTGCGCGAGCGACAAGCAGCCGGCCGAGATGGCGGTCAAGGCTGCCGAGGAGTCGATCAATGCGGTCAGGGGAGATGCCGCCAAGTATGTCCCGGATCAGTTGAAAGGCGTTGAAGATGCCCTGAAGGCGGCGAAGGACAGCATGGCAAAGGGAGATTACAAGGCAGCGCTCGCCTCGGCGAAGGATATCCCTGCAAAGGCCAAGGAGTTGGGCGCGGCGGCCCAGGCCAAGAAGGCGGAACTGACGAAGTCGTGGGAGGAAATGAGCGCTTCGCTGCCCAAGACTGTTGAAGAGATCAAGGCCAAGATCGATGCGCTCACGAAGAGCAAGAAACTCCCGGCGGGAATGGACAAGGAGAAACTTGAAGGCGCAAAGACGGGATACACAGAGATCACCGATATGTGGAACCAGGCGATGGAGGCTTTCAAGGCCGGCAACCTGGCTGATGCCCTCGCCAAGGCGAAGACCGTAAAGGAAAAGGCCGCCGAGATCATGACGAACCTCGGTATGAAGGCGCCGGAAGCGCCGAAGGGCTAACCCTCTCTCTTATCTCCGGACGGCAACAACCCCTGTCGCCGTCCGGAGATATACTCCTGTCCCGATCCTCAGAATAGCCCCACGATCTTGTCCTCTCCGGCAAGCAGGTCGACGAGCGCGTCATAATCCAGTTGCTTCACGCCGCTCTTCACATCACCGTCACGAATCCCCCTCAATCTGCAGTCCTCCTGCAGGATAGACACGGCACCGCAAAAATCGTCAAGGTCTGTCCCGCAGGCCGCGTAGATCCCGTTTTGCAGAAAGACGAGGTCGGCGGCCATATCCCTGGCGAGAGCAATCCCTCTTTTGCAGTCCGGCGTTTCAGGCGAGCTTTTTATCAGAACGATCATGTTTCCTCCTAAATCTAATGCCTCTGCTCCCGTGCATGTCTTGTATTGAAGATATACCTTGTTATTGCACACGCCCTCGGGGAAATGCAGGGCGAATGCGCCGAAAAGCCTCGGTGCTGAGAAATGCCGGACGCGCGATTTGTGTTTATCAGAACAGCATCGTCGTGTCGGCGTCTCTGACGAGTTCGGCGATTTTCCTGCTCTCTGTTATCCCGAACCCCCCGATCATGTCTGCGGGGCTGAGATTGAATGCCTGCGCTGACGGCGCGTCCGCATAGACCTCCACGCCCATGTCGATGCAGTCCTTCAAGGCCTCCTCCAGATTGGTGAATCCCGTGTCGGCCACGTCATGCCCTTTCTTTGCCAGGAGGACTCCCCCGTCCGTCAGGATGAGACAGACGCTCAAATCGTCGGCCACAGCGCCCATGGCGTGCCTGACAGCTTCTGCGGCGTTCATGTCACCGTAGGGCGCCCTTTTCAGAAACATCACGATTCTCTTCATGGATATGTTCCCCCTATGCGCCGATGTTGAGCCAGACGTCGGTTTCCGCCATAGTCCGGAAAAGTCCCCTGAGAGAGCCGACGTCCGTACCCGGGAGATAATCGTCCTTCACCGCACGGCGAAAGTTCAGGCATCCCCCTCAGAGGTACACCTTCAGTCCTTTCTCAATAAGCGCGGAGAACCACTCCCCGGCATTGGGAATCCCCTTTGCCTTTTGTCCCTTCAGAAAGCAGTAGACCCCGTCTCCCGACGCGATCAGGTTGACCGCATGCCCTTTTGTCAGGGCCGACTCCGCAATCCTGATTGCCGTCAGGGTGTTTTGAGACGAATAAGGAGATGTGGACAAAAGGATCGTAAAGGTCTTCTTCATCGGAATCCCTCCGCTATGACAACAGTTTCGCAATTATTACTCCGGCAACTGAAAACCCATGACAGTGTCGCTGCCGCACCCCCCCCACTCGATGCGGGAGCACAGGCAATCCTGCTGAAAACAAAGAAGGATGCCGGGCTGATTCCCGGCTGCGCGATGACAGGAGCCGGAATGACAAACCATAACATGCTTCACCTTACAGTTGCGTACAAAAGGCGGGACGAAGCGCCTCAAAGCCTTGCTGAAGGCGACGATGAGCCTCGTCAGGTTCGTCATCCAGGATTCCACTCTTCGTGTCATCGATCATTGGTGTATAGACCGTCTTTCGTTCTGATACAGGAGTCGCCGCAGCAAGGTTTTCGGCGCATACGCCCCGCCTTTCCAAAAAGCGTATGCAACGATAAGGTTCATTCAACTGATTGCCGAGTTCATTGTCTCATTCTATACGCTTTTCCTGCAAAATTGTAAGCCGCCCCGGTGAGGGGACAGATCGTTTCGTTTTAAAAACAGTGTGATATCCCCGCCTTTCAGCGGTGATGAAAAAATGTTTGAGGACATGAAAAATTATCTTGACAAAAAAATACAAAAGTATTACAATAAAAGTACGAAAGAAAGCGAAAGGTGATAGAAAAGCGCATGGCACTGAAACCGATCACATTGAGACTTGACGAAGAGGAGTACGAGAAGCTGAGGGAGCACCTCGCTTCATTCGGCGACCCGGACATCAATGTCGCCTATGTTCTGAGGGCATACATCCGTGATCTCAACCGGGTCCTGCCCTATCTGCCGAAATCGGAGTGGGACCTGAAGAACTATTTCGGTCTCGTCGGGTTCTGGCTCAGGCAGTTCGTTTCTATGACGGACGTCGAGATGGTGACAAAGATGATGGGCCAATGGCCGCTCTGGTTCCCCGGAACGAAATCCGCAGGTCCCGGACCCGCCGACAGGGCGGAGCAGCCGGAAAAGAAAAAACGGAAGCACTCCGGCGAGGGAGATGCCGGCGAAAAATAATGTGGCTGTAAACGGCGCATGACGGCGCCGTAAAAATACGTGATTACTTTAATCATGCAGACAACAAACAGGGAGGAACACATGAACGCAAAGCTAGCAGGAATCGACGAGAAGATGGTATTTGGTGGTATTGACCCCAAGACCGCAGGGACGGAGACGCTGAAGCTGACGAAGACATTCTTCGAGACCGCCTACAGCAACATAATCAAGGTCCAGGACCTGAACGAGAAGATCGTGAAGGACATGATCGAGGTCGGCAAGGAAATCCAGGCTGATGCCCTGAAGATGGTCGATCTCTATCTCGGCAACGCCAAGAAGGGCAGGGACCAGTATAAGAAGGCCGTCGAAGAGAGCTTCAAGAGGGCGGAAGAAGTCCTCTAAGAGACGTATCTCATCGTCAGGACAAGGGGGATGTCACCGCACGGTGCATCCCCCCTTTTATTTTCATTTCGATCGGGATGCGCCGGACCTGCTCTCGATAACGGCGCAGCTTGCCGCCCCGAGGAGTGCTGTTTTTGGGTTGACGATGATGCGGACGGGCATCGCCTGGAGGAGAGGCTTCAGCCTTCCCTTGGCGACGAAGGCATTCATGAAAAGCGGATCTTTCAGCTTCGGCAGGATCTTGGGAGCGATACCGCCTCCGATATAAATCCCTCCCGTCGCCATGATCTTCAGGGCGAAATTCCCGGCCTCCGATCCATACAGGGAGACGAAGAGATCAAGGGCCTGTTCGCAGAGAGGACTCTTTTTCTCGATGGCCATCTTCGATATGACCGCCGGCTGGTCATGGTGGCGCATATGTTCCGCAAGCCATGCCGGCTCCTCCGCCCGTCCCGTATCCCGCAGGAACTGATAGATATTCAGCAACCCGGGGCCGGAAACGACCCGTTCAAAGCTGACCCGCGAGAACCGTTCGAGGAGATATTCAAGAAGGGCGATCTCGAGGTGATTCCGGGGCGCGAAATCGCTGTGACCGCCCTCCGAGGCGAAGGGCCTGTGACGTGTGTCGTCCCAGAACATACCGGCCTCACCGAGCCCTGTGCCTGCTGAAATGACGGCCCTGTTTCCCCGCCGGTTGAGGGATCCTCTGTTCAGGACAACAAAATCCTTTGAATCCAGCACATCAATTCCATATGCATTCGCCTCGAGGTCATTGATCAGCCCTACCTGTCTCAGCTTCAGTATGCGGGCCACCTTACGGGCGTCGACGACCCAGGGCAGGTTGGTCGCCTCACACCGTCCGTTCAGGACAGGGCCGGCGACGCCGAAACAGGACAGGGTGACCTTTTCCTGGTGCTCCCCGAGGAATTTCCGGAGAACCGTCTCGAGGCTCGGATTCTCGCGGCTTGCAAAAGTCTTCTCGACGGCTATGGTGAACCGCCCGTTCTCCTCTTTCACAACGGCTATCCGTGTGTTCGTTCCTCCGATGTCTCCCGCAAGAATCATGACATGGCCTCCTCAGTAACTCTCATTGTAACGGGGTCTGTTATGAAAATTCCAGAGACGATATCTATACTTTTCGTGCGCTGCTCCAACGGGGACCGATATTGTCAGAGCATGCCACATCTGATACAATAAGTCAAAACAAGGGAGGTTTCCATGAAATTTCTGAAGATATCTTCTGTTGCACTGGTTATCATGTATGGTCTCCTTTTGATGGGCTGCAGGGGCGGTGGGGCCGATGTGAAAACGTCGACAACGACGACGACAACCACCCTGGGACAGGAGTTGCTCGACCTCAAGAAAGCCAGGGACCAGGGCGTCATAACCGATAAGGAGTATGAAACGATGAGGCAGGACATCATGAAGAAGAGGCAGTAATGGCATCATCGCAGGAGCCGAAAAAGAAATCGCTGTTTTTCCTGTTTCTGCTCATGACGCTGGTCCTTCCGTTGACGTCGGTAAACGGTCAGGAGTCTAAAAAGCCGGTGCCGCCCGTCGTCGACATGCTCAAGAAAGAGACGGAACAGGTCCTTGCCCGGATCGATACCACCGTCGCTGCCGCATCCAAGAAGATCGCAGAGGCGGGCATCGACAGCGCAGAAGCCAGGGCCATCGTGCAGAAGGTCTGTTCCGACGTGCCGTCCGTGGTCAACTGCGCCGTCGTTGATATGAGGGGAACAGTCATCGTGGCGGAGCCGGAACCGTTCAGGAAACTCGAGGGGACCAACAGGATCGGCCATGAGCATGTGAGGAAGATCCTGAAGACGGGCATCCCGACGCTGAGCAGCGCCTTCAAGGGAGACGACGGTACATATGGTGTCAGTGTGGCTCATTCCGTAAGGACCGATCGGGGACCGGGGGCTCTCATCGTCTCCTTCCGGCCGGAAATCCTCATCGGGGACATCATCAGAAGCATGGCCTTTTTTATACCCGTCCAAATTTTCTTCTTTGAAACGAACGGGAAGATTCTCTATACGGAGAACCGGGCGGACGTGGGCGTGAACATCCTGACCAACCCGAGACTTCAGACAAACAGACAACTGAGTGCCGTGGTTTGGAAGGCGTCAAAGATAAAAACGGGGTCGGATACTTTCGTGCCGTTAGACAAGGATGAAGGTGGTCCTCCCAGGAAGACCGCCCACTGGACGACTGTGGCGCTCCATGGAAAGGAATGGAGGATCGTTTTTATAAGGCCGTTGCTGACCGAGGAGACGTATGGATTTCAGAAAAAGATACAACCTGACCTGTCACGCTCGGATGCAGCTCTCAGGGCATTCTGCGGCAAACCGGGGACGGTTCAGGCGCTTGCGACGGGTGACAGGGCGCAGGTCGCCAATGCGCTCAGGTCTTTCCATGGGGCGAATGCGGACATGTTTTCGGTTCAATGGATCAATGCCAACGGCGTCAATGTCCTGGGATACCCGGCCGAAAACAGCCTGAAAGATTACGACTTTAAGAAATTGCGTGACGCATCGGATGAGGAGGTTCTCAGGATCGTCCTTAACAAGAAAGAGGGCTCGCTGACGAGGCAAATGATCGTGGGAGGGACCGGCAGGTTGTTCATCTGTCCCGTGTTCCGCGACGGTGAGTACCTTGGATCAATCGGCTCGGTTTTTCTGATCGACTGAACAGACCGTTCCCCTTCTCAGTCTTCCTTTCTCAGGAGGACCATGAAAATCGCAAGGAACATTCTGATCATGTAAAAAAAAGGCTTCACTCCGCTGTGCATCGACTTGCCCACGGCCCGCTCCAGCATGCGCACGGGCGCCTCCACGACCCTGAACCGCATCTTGTGCAGGGCCATGATGATATTCACGTCGGGGTAATCGAGGGGGTAGTTGTCCCCCTTTGCGAGATAGGAATAAACCCTCCTGCTGAGCAACTGAAAGCCCGACGTGGGGTCCGTGAAAGCCGTTCCCGTATAGACGCGTGCAATGCGCGAGAAGATGTGGACGCCAAACCGCCGCATGATGCCCATCCTGTAATTTCCTTGGAGAAAACGTGACCCGATGACGACATCGGCTTCTTCCCTGCGCATCGCCTCGACAAGGGAAGCGATGGAATAGGGATCATGCTGTCCGTCTCCGTCAAGGGTGACGACGAAATCATACCCGTAGTCTTCGGCAAACCGGAACCCGGCCTGGATGGCGCCGCCATATCCGATATTGAAGGGAATGTCCAGGACCATGGCCTCCTGTTCACGGGCGACTTTAGAAGTACCGTCCGAGGACCCGTCGTTGACGACGAGGATGTCGGCATCAGGGCTGCTCCTTCTTGCGTCGGTGAGCACCTGACCGAGCGAAATTTCTTCGTTGAAGGCCGGGATGATGATCAGGCAGGGGTTCATGCCCGAATCCCGCGGAAAAGACGGCATGGGGAAAAGAGGAAAGACCGGCGCCGGAAGACGGCTGCTGATGGAAGGATGAGGATCATTAGTACTCATTATAGTCTCTCTCCCTGCCCGAGGTAAAGAAATTACCTTACAGTTGCGTACAAAAGGCGGGACGAAGCGCCTCAAAGCCTTGCTGAAGGCGACGATGAGCCTCGTCAGGTTCGTCATTCAGGATTCCCTCTTCGTGTCATCGATCATTGGTGTATAGACCGTCTTTCGTTCTGATACAGGAGTCGCCGCAGCAAGGTTTTCGGCGCATACGCCCCGCCTTTCCAAAAAACGTATGCAACGATAAGGATTATGCTAAGCTATGGAATAAAGGGCGGCTCCGGCGGCGATCCGGAGAGGATGAAGGACGTTTTGTCCCCAAGGTGAAAGACGCATGGCCTACGAGGTGCTCGACATATCCGGCGATGCGGGAATACGCTCCTGCGGTGCAGGCTTCGAAGAGGCCCTGGCGGAAGCCGCCGTCGGCATGTTCAGCCTCATCACGGATATCGGTCAGGTCCGGGAGGTGCGCTCCATCGACGTGCACGCGTCGGCCGATACGCCTGAGGCCCTCGTCGTCGGTCTCCTGAACGATATGGTCTTTCACTTCGACACCTACGGTTTCATCGGCAGGAGAGTCGAGATCATCGACCGGGACCGGTCATCCATCAGGGCGAGGGTTTACGGAGAGGAATTCGATGCCGAGAGGCATGAGAGCCGCCTCCTCGTCAAGGCTGCGACATTCCATGACATAAGGGTCGCAGATGCCGGTGACCACTGGGAGATTGAAGTCGTCTTCGACATTTAGGAGGTGCTGAGATGGCAACGGAGAAATTGAAGAGAATAGACGCCAGCAGACTGGAGGTCCCGAAGGATTACAAGCCCGGCATGAGAACAAGGGGCATCATCTATGTCGACAGGAAACTGGAAGAGCTGCTCGAAGCCGGGTCGATCGAACAGGTCGCCAATGTGGCGACCCTGCCGGGCATCGTCGGGCCCTCTCTCGCAATGCCGGACATACACACCGGGTACGGGTTCCCCATCGGCGGCGTTGCCGCCTTCGACCTCGACGAGGGGATCATATCGCCGGGAGGCGTGGGATACGACATCAATTGAGGAGTGCGGCTCCTCAGGAGCAACCTCACCCGCGACGAGGTTGTTCCGGGATTGAAGGGCCTCGTGGAGGTCCTCTACAACACCATTCCGGCGGGAGTCGGATCAAAGGGAAAAATCCGGATCGACAGGGACGTGCAGAGGCGCCTGCTTGTGCGGGGCGCCCGCTGGGCTGTCGAGGAGGGGTACGGGTCGCCGGCGGACCTTGACCATACGGAATCGGGCGGCTGTATCGACGGCGCCGACCCGGACGTTGTGAGCGAAAAGGCCTATGAAAGGGGAAGGGCGCAACAGGGCACTCTCGGGTCGGGGAACCACTTCCTCGAAGTCCAGTATGTCGATGAGATATACGATGAGAAGGCCGCCGATGCCCTCGGGCTGTTTATCAACGGTGTGACGGTCATGATCCACTCCGGTTCCCGCGGTTTCGGCCACCAGGTCTGCACCGATTTCCTGGAGGTCATGGAAAGGTCTGTCAGCAAATACGGATTCGACCTTCCCGACCGTGAGCTCGCCTGCGCTCCATTCCGGAGCAAAGAGGCTCAGAGCTATCTTGCCGCAATGAGGGCGGCGGCCAATTATGCCTGGGCGAACAGGCAGTGCCTCATGCACTGGACGAGGGAAGCCCTCATGACCTTCTATAGCCGGTCCCCACGGGATCTCGGCATGCACCTCGTCTATGATGTGGCGCACAATATCGCGAAAGTTGAGGACCACATCGTCGAAGGGAAAAAGCGCAGTCTGATCGTCCATCGAAAGGGCAGCACCCGTGCATTTCCGCCCGGTCACCCGGAGCTGCCCGATGCTTACCGGAACACGGGACAGCCGGTCCTTATCCCCGGTGACATGGGCAGGGCTTCTTTCGTCCTCCTCGGCACAGGCCGGGCGATGGAGGAAACGTTCGGCTCCACCTGCCACGGCGCAGGCAGGGTGATGTCGCGCAACCAGGCGATCAGGCAGGCGAAGGGACGGGCCATCTGGCGTGAAATGGAGGACAGGGGCATCATCGTGAGGGCCGCGGGCCGGGGCATCCTGGCGGAAGAAATGTCCGAGGCATATAAGGACATCTCCGATGTCGTCGACGTCGTACACAATGCGGGCATATCGACGAAAGTGGCGAGACTGAGGCCGCTGGGTGTCGTCAAGGGATGAGAGACAGGCTGCGGATCGGGAAAATTCCCTATCTCAATCTTTTCCCCGTCTTTCGCGTGCTTCAGCGGGACTGCGACTGCTCCGCCTACGATTTTATCGAGGGTGTGCCGTCGCAGGTCAACAGGATGCTGAGGTCGGGTGAGATCGACGTGAGTCCTTCGTCATCCATTGAGTACCTGCGCAACCCCTCCCTGTACGAGATCGTCGAAGGCCATTCGATCAGCTCGAAAGGCCCGATCGGCAGCATCCTCCTTTTCAGTCGGCGGGACATCGCCGATCTGGGAGGCGTGAACATCACCGTCACCGCTCAGTCGGAGACGTCGATCGGCCTGCTCGCCGTCGTGCTGACTCAATTTTTCGGAATTGAACCGCCTCTGGAGATTTCTCAAAGACCGGAACGGTCCGATGCCGATGCATTCCTCCTCATCGGAGACGACGCCCTCAGACAGAGGCGCATGATTGCGGACACGGGGGAGACGGGGGAGCGGTCCTGCCGGGGGTTGAAGGTCTATGACCTGGGAGAGATATGGTTCGAACGGACGGGTCTGCCTTTTGTCTTTGCCCTCTGGATCGCCCGGAGGGATGTGACCCGGGAAACGGGACCTGTCCGTGACCTCTATGAAAGATTTCTGGCGGACATGGAAAGGGTGGGCAGAACAGCCCCCGGTGAATTCGGGTCCCTTGCCGCGGAAGCCCCGCTCAGGGAACATATGGAAGAGTCGGAGATCGTCTCGTACTGGCGGCAGATCGACTACGGGCTCACCGATGAAAGCAGAAAGGGCCTCAGGCTCTTCAAGGAGTTCCTGGACAGGATCGGGTACCTTTGAGTCAGTGTCAGTGACAGGAACACGTCTTTCTAACCTTTAATTTCTCCTTTCAGCGGTCTCCATGCCGGCGACAGCCTGGGCTGACTGTATGGGGTTGACGGCGATCGCATCGCGCGCTTTCTGCGCAATCAGGGCATGCATTTGCGTCGTGGGATGCTGGTCGTCCCAGAAGATGGAGCCGCCTGCGTCGAAACCACCGGGAAGAGCGCTGCAATCGGGGACTCCGAAAAAGACGAGGCAGCCCGACGCCGGGCCCGGCGTCGTGAGTGTGTTTGTAAAACCGAAGACCAGGGGATTCGCCGAGATCTGCTTCAGCAGAGAATAAATATCGGGATAGTAAATAAACATGTCGGTATTGGCCGACACGAGCTGATTGACAGCCTGGCCCAGCATGAAATTGTGTGCAAGGGTCAGCTCGGTCATGGCGGCGCCGATGCCGGGACTGGTTGAGTCTATCGCTGCGACGAGCGGTGTTTCGCCCAGATCGGGCAGGTTGATCACCACAAAATGACGGGCTCCCATGGAGTAGAGACTCTGGATAGCGCTGACGATGTTTCCGACCGTCACGGCAGGGTTCGGAGGAACGGGAATGCCGGCGGAAATGCCGGACTGCACGTAGTCGTTTGCACCGGACCACACGACATACAGTGCCGCGGGGATCGGCCACACCATTTGTCATTGCGGCAAAGTCCGACACCTGTCCCAAGAGGCCCCGCACCGTAATCACGTTGTTCGGAGTCGAGTTGGCGACGCCGGTACCGGCTGAACCATAGGCGAATGAGACACCCTCCTTCTTCGCAGGATCGAGCGACGGATCGAGGGATGGGCGGATGACGGGAATTCCCATGTCGGCAGCGAGGTATTCCGTCCAGACGGAGCCGTTGCTGAAGCGTCCGGAAAAATAGCGTGTTTCCGGCGGCATGGGGTACCCTGTCTCATTCAGGCTCTTGGTCAGGTCGTTTCCGATATCGGAGAGGCTGTCGCCGAAAACGATGACCCTGCTGAAGCCCTGCTGCTGCGGTTTTTTTTCCGAATCTCCGCCGCCTCCGCCTCCGCATGCCGTGAGAAAAGGCAGCAGGAAAATAACAAACAGGATAACGACAGAGGAACGCATCAGTTGCCTCCCGTCGGACCGGGTGACACTCCTCCCGTCTCCCCCTTCATCAAACTCACGCAGTGTGTTCATTTTTTGTTTGCTCCCGCTTGAATTTATTTCATTTTCCAGGTATGTGCAGACCCGGGCACGTTCATCTTCGATCGCTTCGACGAGTGCTGCCGCCGGATCCAGATTTCCCGCTCTTCCGGCAGACTCGAGTCTTGCGCAGAGGTCTGCCAGTATGATCGCGCCGAGGCTGGCACTGGCCGATTTCAGGCTGTGGGCGGTCCGGTGGAGCATTTCGGCATCTCCCTTTGAGAGACCCTCCTTCAATTTCCTCAGGAGGTCGTCGGAACTGCTGAGATACAACGAAATAATCCTGACAAGGACATCGGACGACCTCTTCGATGCCAGCGCAGCGATGCTGTCGAGCTTTTTCCGGTCCACAGGGGGCGGGGCGCCGGGTACTGCTTTCTTCCCGTTTTCGTTCCCGGTCACATCTGCAGAACAGAGACCGGATGCAGGACTTCCTCTCTCCTCGCCGGAAGCTTTCGTTGATCTTGCAGGAAGCCATTTTCTCAGCATGCCGCAGAGGTCCTGCTGGGTAAAGGGCTTGGTCAGGTAGTCATCCATGCCCGTCATGATGCATTTCTCCCTGTCTCCCTTCATCGCGTGGGCCGTGAGCGCGATGATGGGAAGGCGCCGGGCCGTGACGTTTTGACCGGGTCCGGCGATAGCGCGGGCGTGCTCCTTCTCCCGTATCTTCCTCGTCGCTTCGTAGCCGTCCATGCCCGGCATCTGGCAGTCCATGAGCACAAGATCGTAGGGGGAACTGAAAACGGCCTCCAGTGCATCCCCTCCGCCGGCCACGACATCGACGTGGCAGCCAAGATTGCCGAGCATGGCCCTGACGACCTCCTGATTCACCTCATTATCCTCTGCAAGGAGGATATTTCCGTGCAGATGCGCGGTATGCCCGTTCCCCTCCCGCGTCCCGGTGATGGAGGTGCACAGGATGGCACCGCTCTTCATTGACGACAGGAGATGCCCGGCAAGTGCCGAAAGACGCACCGGTTTGGCAATAGCAAGGAAGTGCCCTGTCTCTATGGCCTCCTGGATAGCGGCATCGGGGGCGAGTGGGGAGAGAAGGACGAGATTGACGCCGGCTATCCCGTTGTCCTTCCTGATTGTCTCGGCAATTCTCACCTTCTCGGCGAGCAACCGCCGGCTGTCGAAAATCACCGCATGATAGGGCTGGCCGTTCCGTTCGGCAGCCTTGAGCAGCGACACGGCCTGTGTTGCGTCATCGACGGTGTCAGGCTGCACCCCCCATCCGTTGAGATAGTATCTGATGACGGAGCAGTTCACGCTCCCGTCGTCGACGATGATGAGACGAAGATCAGCTGTTGGTAACGGCGCTGACTTGTCGACGCGGTCCGAAGCCGTCCTGCCGAGGGACGACGTGAACCAGAAGGTCGATCCGGTTCCCCGCCCGCTCTCGACTCCTATCTGGCCGCCCATCATCTCGGCGAGCTGCTTTGCTATGGCGAGCCCGAGGCCGGTTCCCCCATAGCGGCGGCTGACGGAGCCGTCGACCTGGGAAAAGACTTCGAACACCCTTTCCCGAGCCTCGGGCCTGATGCCGATGCCTGTGTCGGAAACCTCGAAACGGAGGACAATGGAATCCTTGTCCTCCTTGATATTCAGGACCCGGATGTTCACCTCTCCCTGGTCGGTGAATTTCACGGCATTTCCCACAAGATTGAAGAGGATTTGGCGAATCCTCACGGGATCTCCGCTCATTGTCCGGGGCACTTCATGAGAAATGCGGCATGCCAGCTCGATTCCCTTGCTGTGGGCCTTCACGGCAAGGGTCTCCGCCACTTCTTCGACCATAGTGATGACGTCGAAATCGACCGTCTCCAGTTCGAGCTTGCCTGCTTCGATCTTCGAGAAATCGAGAATGTCATTGATGAGATGAAGAAGGTTTTCTCCGCTCAGTCGCACGTTTTCGGCATACCTGAATTGGATGTCTGACAGTTGCGTGTTGATGAGCAGTTCCGTCATTCCCATGACGCCGTTGAGGGGGGTCCGGATTTCATGGCTCATGTTGGCGAGGAACTGGGACTTGGCCTGGTTGGCGGCCTCCGCGGCGTCCTTTGCCCGTTTCAGCTCCTCTTCCATGAATTTCCGCTCCGTGATGTCGACGAAACTCTCCAGGAGGGCGGGGCGCCCGTGGAGAGTCAGAGGGACGACGCTCTTGATGACGGGGATTTTCTTGCCCGTCATGTCGAAGAGGATCTTCTCCGAATTGTCGATCTCCTGGTCGAGGTCCGTAATCGGGCACCGTCCCCACTCGGCAGGACAGATGTATTCATGGCAGCCGGCGCCGATGATCTCCTCGGGCTTTGCGCCGATGAGTCCGCAGGCCACGTGGTTGGCGTAGAGTATCGTATGGGATTCGGCATCGATGACGACGATGCCTGTCTGGACTGACTGGAGGATCGTCTTCAGATAGACTTCGCTCTCTTTGAGCTCCTCGGCGGCCCTCTTGTGTTCCGTGACGCGCATGAAGACATGGAGGGCGCCCTCGACGATCTCCCTGTCCTTCTCCTCGAAGGGGTGGTGGAAGTGCCTGTCTTCCGTCCTGTTGCCGAAAAGAAGCCCGATCCGCATCTCCGGGTTGAAAGACCAGAGAAAGAAGGGCACACCGCTGATCTGTTTCAACGTCTCGGTCAGCGGGTCCGGGGAGCTGCGGGAATTGGCGAAATGGAACTCTTTCAGCGACTGGGGATCGATGTGGAAGGACTTTTTGTCGCTGATGCCTCCCAGCAATTCACGAACGGTGAGTCTCTGCGACTGATATGAATAATCGAGGACCATGGCCGTATCGACATGAACGGTGTCGAGCGCTATTTTGAGGAATTTCCTGGTGATCTCGCCGAGAGGGATCTCCATGCTGCCGAGGGGATAGGCCTCACGGATAAGCCTCGCCACAACGGCGCTCCGCCGGGCCTCCCTTCGGGCTTTCGTCTGCTCCTCGAGGAGGTGCACCAGCCGTGCGCCCAGATCATTGCACTGCTGGCGATAGAAATCCCTCTCGCGTTCAATATCAGCCATTGTTCGTCTTACCCGGAAGTCGTCAGTATGCTTAACACACCCGTCCAGTCAAGGGGTCTGCTCATGCCGAGGAGCGGTGCGATTTCAACGCCGGAATAAAATCCGATCATCGGGATTTTGTCGCCCATGGCGGCCTGCACAAGGCTCGCCTCCTCGGTGTCGGCGCCGCTGAAGGCGCAGCTCCGCCCCGCGCAGTCAATGTAGAGGGCCATTAAGGGCTTGCGCGTCCCGAGGGAGGAAAGGAGGCCGGCGGTCCTTCTGCGCACGGACTCGAGCATGGTCATGTTGTCCCTGGACATGACCTGCACCTTGGCCCCAACCTCGAAATCGGCCTCGAAGAGGACGACGGAGCCGTCATTGGGGTTGCCGCTGATGATAAGGCGGTTGATATAGGCGGACTCGTCATAGGGAGCAAAGGGATCGCCGTACTTCTGCCCCAGCGTGACGGTGAGTGACGGCTGATCGGCGCTGAGGCTGCTTCCTATTATGTTCCGGATGACATCGAGGGCTGGTTTTCCGTCCAGTTCATAGACGATCGGCCCTTCGATGCGGGTGATCTCGAGGAAGGAGCTGACGGGGATGCAGCCGTGCATGATCGTCGTGTGACATTCCAGGGAAGAGGGCAGTATGGCTGCAACGGCGCTGTGTTTGGCCCGGCCTTTCCCCGTGAAGATATAACTGTCCATCATCTGGAAGTTGGCAACCGTCCCTGCCCCGACGAGTTCGACGTTTCTCCCGTCAAGCCCCCTGTAGATGCCGTCGATGAGCCTGCTGCCCACATGGAGGACGGGGGGAGGACTGGACTGGATGGAATCGTAGAAGATGATGGCCGTGGCCTTGCCGTCTCCGTTGACGCTCTCCCTCAGTCTGTTGCCGAGTTCCCGGCCGGCCTCGAGGGTTCCCCTGTCCAGGCCTTCCACGGTGATGAATTGGGGTTTTTCCATGGACGACGGCAACACCGCAACGGCGCATTCGAATCCCGTATAGCCGAGAATCTGGTTTGTCACCGTTCCGATGGCTGCGCCGCCCACGATTTCCACATCGCCAAGCTCGGAACGCAGCCCTTCGAGGACCTTATCGGGATCGTGGTGACCTCCG
Organism: uncultured Nitrospiraceae bacterium; assembly: GCA_963705105.1. GTDB lineage: Bacteria > Nitrospirota > Thermodesulfovibrionia > Thermodesulfovibrionales > Dissulfurispiraceae > CAVPIW01. The sequence continues at coordinate 329,308 of CAVPIW010000012.1, forward strand.
CAGAACGCTATGGCCCACCCGGGAGCGGCGCCGCCCGATTTTTCGAGGGCCATCTGCGCCGCTGACCGGCCCGCCTCGACCGACTCGACATGTTGACTAACACCCACCATAGTATGTCTCCTCCTTGTATTTCCGATCAGATCATTGTTTGTTGGTTATCGATGCACAAGCCTCGGGGGCCTCAGAAAAGGGCGGCATTGGGTGCTGACCCTGGTTTCTTGAAATCTCCATGCTGCTCCTGTTGACCCTGTCAATGATGCCCCTCGTGTAGGTCACACTGCCTGAGAAAATATCGATGAGTGAATTTCTCTTGAACTCCATGAGGTCCTTCTTCGAAACGACACCGATCGCATCGGCCATCATCAGGTACTCGTCGGCGATTTCAGTGGGAATCCCCAGAGAGGCGATTTTCCGCCTGAGCCTTCCCGTCTCGGCGACGATCTTCTCCATCGGCTGCCCCTCAAGGGCGATGTCGAGTTTGGGCCAGAGTTCGGGAGGCTTGTACATGGCGTATTCATAGCGCATCAGGTTGCTGACGAAGTCATGACCGATGTTGAAATGGAAGTGCTGCGAGTCCTCAAACCACGCTGTTTCCGGAAAGGCGCCGGGCGGATTGACCACGACGGTGTCAGGCTGCGTCTGCACGACCATTGCAACGTTGGCCTCGAACACGTCCTCGAGGCTGACACCGTCAGGGAGAGGACAGGGATAGATCATCGCCAGTCCCACCTTGCACCGTTCGCCCACCGCCGCCGCCGCCCTCCTGATGGCGCCGATGGTATCGGCAATATCCTGTCTCGTGACTCCCTTGTTCATGACACTCCTGTTCACGAGGTCGTGCCCCGTCTCTCCCCCGATGAACACCGCCCGGAGTCCGGCCCGGATCATCGTCTGATAGGCCTCGAAGCGCGCCGCAGTGACCGCCGAGGCCCTGGTGAACATGGAGTACCGCACCGTCAGCCCCTGGTCGAGGATCGCCTGGGCGATCTTCCTCCCGTGGGCAAGGGGTGAATCGGAGCTGCTGAAACGGAAGAACGAGATGCCTTTTTCGACCATCTCCCTTATTTCCGCGATCACCTGCTCCACCGGCCGGGGCCTGTAATGGGAATAGAGACGGGAGCTCGTACAGAAATGACATTTATTCCACGTGCACCCGAAGCCGTCGACGATGGTGTGAAAGAGGATCTTGCCTTTCAGGTCTTCGTCCCTGTAACGCGGCGTCGTGACATTACCCTTCGGGGGGTCAAGCCGTGAACCCCTGACAAGGGGGCCGTCTTTCGAGAGCAGGGGAGATCCGCTGTTGTCCGATACCACCCTGCCGAGAAATTCCGCTTTTCCCTTCGTCTGCCGTCTCAGCAACAGGAGCCGTTCGATCACCTCTTCTCCGGGGCCCATCACCGCGATGTCGAAGGCGCCCTCTGCTGTGACCCTGTCACGGTACACGGTGACCTGCGGACCGCCCGCGATTACAACCGTTTCAGGACTTGCCTCCCTGATCCGTGACGCAAGGAGACTGCTCCATCGAAAAGAATCGCCGTACCACACCTTGATGCCCACGAAGGGGACAGCGTCCCTCCTGATCCGGCGAACGATTTCATCGACCAGATTGTCCATGTATTTCTTTCTTTTCCCCATGGCATAGGACTGGAAAGGCCATGCGGCAAGCATACAGGAAAGGGCGGTCCCTTTGCTGTCCGCCGAATAGGCCGCCATCTGGCGGCTGACAAGGCTCCTGAGGATGGTGAAACACCATTGCGGCACGCCGTCTTCCAGCGAGTCGATGCGGAGGGGATCGATGACATCGATGCCGAAGCCCCTGTCTTCGAGATAGGTCCGGAGGATGGCAAGGCTGTTTTCCAGGGCCGTATCCGACAGGGACCTCGCCCGTGGTGCGAGGCTGTTGACGAGGAGCAGGTCAGCGGGCTTGTTCTTTCTGTTCATGAATAAAGGATCTCCTGTGCTTCCGCTATCCGCCCTGACGGGAGTTCATGGAGAGTACCGTCCTGTACTCGACAATGCCCGGCCGGCTCATCATGACCCTGCCCGCCGAATGCCTGTGCTCGAGTCCCCTGAATTCGAGGGTCTTGACATCGGCGCGGCACTTGAAGACCACGTAAAAACGGTCCTTTTTGAATTTCCTGAAGAAAAGCCCTACATTCGGAAGGAGCGCCTTCAGTATGTCTCTCTTCGCAACCGCCTCCGCTGAAAAATAGACCCTGCACATGTCGAGCAGATTGAAACAGTTCAGTCCGTCCGAGTAAGCCTCTGCGACCGCATAGGCGACGACTTTGGACTTCTTCGTTATGGCCCAGAGCCTCCGTGAGACGTACAGATCGAGCACCTCGTAAACCTGGGAAATCTCCCTGAGGTTGAAGTGTTTTTCATCGTAGGCATAGCAGCCGACCTCGATAGGGTCGAGGTTCCAGTGACAGAAGCGCCGGAACTGCTCGGAGCCTTCAAGGACGTCCACGGCAAATTCTGATCCCTCGTTCACGGTCTCGGTCTGGACAGTATGGCATTCGAAAAACTCCAGTTCGTCGAAAACGAACTTGTTCTTGTCGTCGATGTAGCTGCCGATCCTCCTGAATATCTCCTGGTGCCAGGGCAGTGAAATGTCGAAATAGGACAGATAATTTTCGCAGTAGAGGTGATCGATGAGGAAGTCGGCCAGCACGAGATAGACATCGGTTTTCGATTTCAGGTTCATTCTCGCCTCAGGCAATGAGGCGAGCTGATGGCCGAGGAATGTGCGGTCATATATCCTGAGAACGGAGCAGACGGTGAGCATCTTGTCGTCGCTGAAGTACACGGGGCTGGCCGAGATCTGCTTCTTGTCCCGTATTTTCTCGTAGGCGTCAAGCATGTTGGTAAAGGAATGCTCCATTTCCTCCCGTGATTTGAGACTCAGGTAGCCGGATTTATCATAGAGGGCGTGGACTTCTTCATCGGTGAATTCCTCGATCCAGCGGATATTCGAATAGGTCTTCCGTGCGATGTATTTGAAAAGCTCGTAGCGGGGAAACCACTGCTGCTCGGAAATGCGCAACCCGTAGAGATAGCGGCCGTCCTTTTCCTTGCGGTAATAGCGCACGCGCCCGTCGATGCGGATCTCGGCGCCCGAATCAAGATGGAGGGTGATGTTGCGGACGATCTCCCGGCCGCTCCAGAGCTTCTCGTCACAAAGAAAAGAGAATCCCTCGGTGCTGATATCGACGAGAGGACATTCGCAGGGATGGTCATAAAACGTCACCATCCCGCCTTTGCCTTCGCCGAACCGGTATCGCGGGAGCATTCTCCTGAAGGAGGAGTAAATGACCTGGGGCTTGTCGACGCTGTAGGTGTCATCACCGACATGCCGGAGGCGCGTTTCGAAGAGGAAAAACATCGCTTTGTTCAGGAAGGCGATCTTCACGGGATCGCCGTTGACTGACGCTGATGTCTCCGGGTTCAGCCTCACCCTGGGCTCACGGCCCTGGGAGCCGCCGAAGTAAAGCTCCGTCGGCATCTTCTTCCCGTTCAGGTGCACCGTCACGGGCACCTTTTTCTGACGGGCGAGATTGCGAAAGAGAGCCGACATGAACCGTTCGTCATGAATTTCATGAAGTCTGCCCATTCTGATTATCCCTCACTCTTGTCGTGTGGCATTCTACGTATCCCCCGGATCAGGGGTGCGCGGGTCCCGATCGACGCATACCCGTCTCATGAGTTTTCCCTCAGCAATATATTGTTATCGTCCGCAAAAAAAGAATACTTGAACGTGCTGTTTTATGTGTCTGAGGAGAGAAGAGTCGCGACTTTAATGCCGGGAAGGCCTGATTGTTCGTGACCTTTTTCGAATCTCGACTGACGACGAATGACTCAACGACTTTACCCTGTAGTTGCATACAAAGGCGGGGTGAAGCGCCTCAAAGCCTTGCTGAAGGCGACGATAAGCCTCGCCAGGTTCGTGTTTTAAGATTCCACTGTCTGTTTGATCAACCATAGGCTTGAAACCTTATCTTCTGTGACGTTTATGGTGTCGCCGCATCAAGGTTTTCGGCGCATACACCCCGCCTTTCCTGGGAGTGTGTTGTAACGATAAGGTTTACAGTGGCATATTCCCGCTTTTGCCGGACGAAGCGAGGGGGTTACGGCCGTGCGCCCGGCAGGGACCGGGCGCACGGCGATCATGATGCTTATGCTTTCAGATCGTCAGGACGGATGGGGAGACGGCGTATGCGTTTGCCTGTGGCGGCGAACACCGCGTTCGCCACCGCCGGCGCCACGGGGGGGACACCGGGTTCTCCGATCCCCGTCGGCCTCTCTGCACTTGGCACGATGAAGACCTCGACCTGCGGCATCTCGTTCATCCTGAGCACCGGGTAGTCGTTGAAATTGCTCTCCACAATGCGGCCGTTGTCGACGGTGATCGCGCCGTGCAGCGTCGCCGACAGGCCGAAGACGACGGCCGATTCAAGCTGTGCTGCGACCGTATCGGGATTCACCACCATGCCGCAATCGACGGCGCAGACGACGCGGTGGACCCGGACATGTCTCTCTTTAGTCACAGACACCTCGGCCACCTCGGCGATGTAGCTGTCAAAGGACTTGTGAACCGCCATGCCCCGGAACCGCCCCTTGGGCAGGGGCTTTCCCCACCCGGACTTCTGCGCGGCCAGCTTCAGCACGCCGAGATGGCGCGGGTGACCTGCGAGCAGGGTCCGGCGGAACGCATAGGGGTCTTTTCCCGCCGCATGGGCCAGTTCGTCGATGAAGGACTCGACGACGAAGGCCGTGTGGGAATGGCCGACGGAGCGCCACCAGAGCACGGGGATGCCGATCTTCGGGGTGTGGAGGTCGACGAGGGCGTTCTGGACACGGTATGGTATATCGGAAGCGCCTTCGACGGAGGTGCCGTCGATGCCGTCCTTGATGAAGGCATTCCCGAAGAGTGTCCCCTCCATGATCGACTGCCCGACAATGGTGTGGCGCCAGGCGACGATGTTGCCCCGGCCGTCCATTCCTGCCGCAATCCGGTCGAACCAGAAGGGGCGGTAGAAGCCTCCCTTCATGTCGTCCTCCCGAGACCAGACGACTTTGACTGGTTTCCCGACGGCCTTCGAGACCTGCACGGCCGGGATGACGAAGTCCGAGTGCGGGTTTGCCCTGCGGCCGAAGCCTCCTCCCAGAAAAGTGGTGTGCACCTTCACCTGCTCCGGCTTGAGGCCCGCTGCGCGGGCTGCCGCATCCCTGTCGACGGTCTGCATCTGTGTGCCCGTCCAGATGTCGCACCCGTCGGGCCGCACATCGGCGACGCAGTTCAGCGGCTCCATGGTCGCGTGGGCGAGATAGGGCACCTCGTAAAACGCCTCCAGTCTTGTAAGGGCCTTTCCCATTTCCCCCTCCGCGTCACCGCGCTTCAGGGCGACGATGCCCGGCTTCTTCGACAGGCCGGCATACTGCTCCCGCTGCTGTTTGGTGCTGAAGCCAGCAAGGGGTCCCTCGTCCCAGGCGATCTCGAGGGCATCCCTTCCTTTCGAGGCCTGCCAGAACCCTTCGGCGACGACGGCGATGCCGGCGTCGATGGAGACGACGTCCTTCACTCCTGCAACGGACTTTGCCTTGTCGGCATTGAAGCTCTTCACCGTTGCACCGAAGAGAGGTTTCCTCGCCACGACGGCGGTGAGCATGCCGGGCACTTTGACGTCGAGACCGAAAACGGCAGAGCCGTCGACCTTTGCAGGTGTGTCGAGGCGTTTCACGGGTTTTCCGATGAGCTTGAACTGTGATGGTTTCTTCAGCTTCACCTCTTTCGGCACGGGCAGGGCTGCCGCTTTTCCGGCCAGTTGACCGAAGTCGAGTTTCTTCCCGCTCTTATGGATCACCTTCCCTTTTTCCGCCCTGCAGGCTGACCTGTCGGCCTTCCATGTTTCAGCAGCCGCCGTGATCAGCATCTCCCTCGCCGTCGCTCCTGCCGTCCTGAAACGGTCCCACTCGCTCGTCACGCTCGTGCTGCCGCCTGTCCCCTGGATCGGTCCCCACTGGGTGTGGTTGTACGCGGGATCGACCGGTGCAGCCTCGACGCGGATCTTCGACCAGTCTGCATCGAGTTCTTCGGCGATGAGCATGGGAAGGGATGTATAGACTCCCTGGCCCATTTCGGACTTGTTGACGATGACGGTCACGGAACCGTCGGTGCCGACGCGTATGAAGGCGTTGGGCCTGAACAATGATGAGGGCGGGTCTGTCTGGCCGCCTGATGCAAAGTCGGCGGAAAGAGAAAAGCCCAGAACGAGGCCGCCGCCCAGAAGGGCGCCGGTTTTCAGAAAATCCCTGCGGCTCATATTCACAATGTCACTCATGATTTCCCTCCTCTTTCCATCATAGCCGACGCCTTGTGAATCGCTTTGCGGATGCGCTGGTAGGTCCCGCAGCGGCAGATCACCCCTGAAAGGAACTCGTCGATGTCGGCGTCGCTCGGCTTCGGCTTCCTGCCGAGAAGGGAGGCCGCCTCCATCATCTGTCCGGGCTGACAGTAACCGCACTGCGGGACGTCATCCGAAATCCATGCCCTCTTGACGGGATGATTTTCAGGGAGGCCCTCGATAGTGACGATTTTCTTGCCCTGTGCTTCCCTGACGGGCGTCTGACAGGACCTCCGGGCCTCTCCGTCGATATGGACGGTGCAGGCGCCGCAGAGGGCGATGCCGCAGCCGTATTTCGTGCCCGTGAGACCTATCTGTTCCCGTATGACCCAGAGCAGGGGTGTGTCAGGACTTGCGTCAACGTCATACTTTTTCCCATTCACATCAAGTACGATCATGCGACCCTCCTTATCAGGTGAGACGGTCAGAACGGCTCAGCATGTGCCGATCACAATCCTGTGCCCCGCATCATGCACTCTGTCCATTGTCTGTATACAACTATACCGCAAAAAGAAAGACGATACAACCGACATCGTGCGAGTGTCGGTATCAGTTTCAGTGTCAGTGAAATAGGGACTCTTAATGACTCAATAACTATTGGCTGTCACGGGGGCATCTCTCCCCGCATTTGCAGCGATAAGGACAAGTTTGTTTTATCTATGAACGCCGTCGTGAACTTGCGATTTTTTCCCCGTATTGTTAGTATAGACATTAACGTTTTTTCCCGCATGTGTAAGTTTCTCTGACAAAAAGTCTATCAGGAGGTGTTATATGCCTTTTTTCGATCTCGTCAGTGACGCCTTTGCCATGGCGCCGTCGCAGACAGGCGGTCAGTCAGGCGGTATCCAGGGTATGCTTTCGAGCCTGCTGCCCCTGGTCCTCATCTTCGTCATCTTCTATTTCCTCCTTATCAGGCCCCAGCAGAAGAAGGCCAAGGAGCACAAGCAGATGCTTGACAATATCAAGAAGGGAGATAAGGTGGTCACGGCGGGGGGTATATACGGCGTCGTCGACAGCGTCGGCACAAACACCATGACCATCAAGATCGGCGAGAATACGAAGGTCAAATTCGGCAAGGGATACATCGTGTCAGTCCGTCCCGACTCGGAAGAGGATTAGAGGGCTGAGGCGGGCCATCGATGAAAAGGGGAATAATCTGGAGAGCACTCCTCATCGTCTTTACGGTTCTCTTGTCCGCCGTTTTTTTCCTCCCGAACCTGGGAATCTTCGGGAGTATGCCCGATTGGTGGAAAAAGACCATGCCGAACAAGGGGATCGTTCTGGGGCTCGACCTTCAGGGAGGGCTTCATCTCGTCTTCGAGGTCGAGGGAGACAAGGCCGTCGAGATCGCGACGGAACGGGCCGTGACGGTGTTAGGGGGGGTGTTTGAGCGGAAGAAGATGCAGGCCCAGGCGAAACGGCAGGGACTGGATATCGTCATCACACCTTCGACGCCCGAGGTAAGGAAGGTGATCGAGGAGACGTACCCTCAACTGACCCTTGCCGAATCGAGCCCCCTCACGTACCGCATGTCAGCGGCGGAGCAGCAGAGGATAAAGGATACGGCGACCGATCAGGTCGTCGAGATCATCCGCAACAGGATCGACCAGTTCGGCGTCGCCGAGCCGACCATCCACCGTCAGTCGCAGAATGAGATCGTCGTCCAGTTGCCGGGCGTGAAGGACCCGAAACGGGCTGTGGATGTAATCGGCAAGACGGCGCTCCTCGAGTTCAAGATCGTCGATGATGTATCGCCCGTCGCAGCCGAGCTGCCGCCGACCGTTCTGCCCGGAGAGGAGGATGCCGTGCTCGGGAAGCTGAAAGGCCGGATCGCGGAAGACACGGAGGTCCTCTTCCAGAGGGATGTCAACAAGGAAACGGGTGTGGTGACGAAACGGCCCATCCTGCTGAAGAAGCAGACCCTTCTCACCGGTGAAGCCCTCACGGAGGCGAAAGTCGCCATCGACCAGCGGTATAACGAATACTACGTATCGATTACGTTCAACGCCACGGGGGCAAAGATCTTCGAGGACATCACCGCCGAGAACGTGAAGAAGAGACTCGCCATCATCCTCGACGGGAACGTCTACTCGGCTCCCGTCATCCAGGAGAGGATCGCCGGCGGAAATGCCCAGATTACGGGCAATTTCACGATGGACGACTCAAAGGACCTCGCCATCGTCCTCAGGGCGGGCGCCCTGCCGGCGCCTGTCAAGACCCTGCAGAACGTGACGGTCGGTCCGTCCCTCGGACGGGACTCCATCGAGGCTGGTACAATGGCAGGGATGATCGGGACTATCCTTGTCGTCATCTTCATGATCATCTATTACAGGTTGTCAGGTGTGATCGCCGATTTCGCCCTCATGCTGAACATCCTCCTCCTCATCGGGGCGATGGCCGCCCTCAACGCGACGCTCACCATGCCGGGCATCGCGGGCATCATCCTCGCAATCGGCATGGCCGTCGATTCGAACGTCCTCATGTTCGAACGGATGAGGGAAGAGCTGAGGACGGGAAAAACGCCTGTTGCGGCTGTCGAGGGGGGATACAAGAAGGCCTTCTGGACGATTTTCGATTCCCATGTCACGACCCTCCTGACGGCCCTCGTCCTGTTCCAGTTCGGCACGGGCCCCATTAAGGGATTCGCCGTCACGCTGAGCCTGGGCGTGGCGATCAACCTTTTTACAGCCCTCATCGGGACAAAGACCGTTTTTGACATTATCCACTCAGGAAAGGAAGTCAAGAGTCTGAGCATATGATAGAACTGATAAAGAATACAAAAATCGACTTCATGGGGAAGAGGGTCTACGCCTTCATCGTCTCGGGGCTGTTGTCCCTTCTCGGTATTTTTGCCATGGTGCAGATCGGGCTCGGTAATGCCAATCTCGGAGTCGACTTCGCCGGGGGAACGGCGGTCCAGATCAAGTTCGAAAAGTCGCCGGTGCTTCATGACATCCGCCTGGCCCTCGAGGAAGGGGGGCTCAGGGACTTCGACCTTCAGGACCTCCCGACGGAGAACAAAGTCCTCATCAGGGTCAAGAAGCATGAGGACAAACTGGGCGGTTTTTCCGAGCGGATCACGGCGATTCTGCAGCAGAAATTCGGTGACAGGAAGCCTGTTGTCGATTCGACGACGGAGATCGGGCCGAAGGTGGGATCGAAGCTCAGGCAGGACGCCCTCTGGGCGATCCTCATCGGGACGGGCGGCATCCTCGTCTATATAGCCTTCCGGTTTCAGATCAGGTTCGGCATCGGCGCGACGGTGGCCACCTTTCATGATGTCCTTGCCGTCCTCGGCATCTTCTATCTGCTCAACAAGGAGATCAACCTGATCCTCCTGAGCGCCCTCCTGACGATCGCCGGTTACTCCCTCACCGACACGGTTGTCGTCTTCGACCGGATCAGGGAGAACCTCAAGAAGAACCTGAAGGACCCCGTCGATGCCGTCATCAACAGGAGCATCAACGAGGTCCTCTCGAGGACCATCGTCACGAGCCTCACCGTCTTTCTCGCCGATATCGCGCTCTACTTCTTCGGCGGCGAGGTCATCCATGATTTCGCACTCGCCATACTCATCGGTCTCTTCATCGGCACCTATTCGTCAATTTTTGTGGCAAGCCCCGTCGTCGTGCTCCTCGGCAAGAGCGGGCAGCCGTCGGCGATCATCACGAAGAAGCGATCCTGAGTCCCTGTCATGGAGCGCCCGGGATCCGGAGATATGCCGTGTCATAGGGTTGTGCCGGACTGACCGTGATGAACGGAGCGGCCTGCCGATGGGTTGTCAACAGGACCAATCCTGAATTCATTTCCTATTTTTCGCGGATCGCCGACCTGTCGCCGGTCCTTGCCCAGATCCTCGTGAACCGGGGGATCAATACGCCGGCGCTTCTCGCTCCCTTCCTCAGACCCGGTCTGGCACAGTTGTCCGATTCCTTCGACCTCCCGGGTCTGAACATCGCCCTCGGCAGGATCGCCGAGGCGAAACAGCGGGGTGAGCGGGTCCTCGTTCACGGCGATTACGACGCGGACGGCGTGACGGCGACGGCGATTATGGTCGAGGGGCTGCGCTCCTACGGCCTGGACGTCCATTTTTTCATCCCCAACAGGATGCTTCACGGCTACGGCTTCAACCATGACGGTGTCAGGAGGGCGAGAGAGCTCGGCGCCTCCCTCATCGTAACCGTCGACTGCGGGATCACGTCCTTCGACGCGGTCTGTGACGCCGGCAATCACGGGATCGATGTGATCATCACCGATCACCACGAGCCCGCTGCCCCCGGGGAGCATGCCGGTGCAGACGGACAGCCCTTTGTTATCCCCCCGGCCTTGTCCGTCGTGAACCCGAGGCTCCTGGCCGGAGAGTCCCCTTTGCGGCTCCTCTCCGGAGCGGGCGTCGCCTTCCACCTCATCTACGCCCTGTTCAAAGGGGAGACGGATCGGATCTTCCACCTCCTCGACCTCGCCGCCCTCGGGACGATGGCCGATGTGGTCCCCGTTATCGCCGACAACAGGGTGCTCGTCCATGAAGGCATGAAGCTCATCGGGGAGGGCCGGCGGGCCGGGCTGAGGGCGCTCAAGGACGTCGCGGGATTGAGGCGCGACAGGATGCGGTCGTCCGATCTCGCCTATGTGCTGGTGCCGAGGCTCAACGCGGCGGGACGGATGGACGACGCGACGGCCGTGGTGGAGCTGCTCCTCTCGGTGTCGGAGGAGAAGGCGGCGGAACTGGCTGCATGGCTCAATGCATTGAATGTAAGAAGGCAGGAGGTGGAGGAGAAGGTCTACAGGGAGGCGCAGGAGATGATGGAGCGGCTTGATGACCGCGCCGGTGCCATCGTGCTCGCTTCCGAAGGGTGGCACCAGGGAGTCGTGGGCATCGTGGCATCGAGGATCGCCGAGGAGTTTTACCGTCCGACCTTCATCCTCTCCGTTGACAACGGGGTGGCGAGGGGGTCCGGCCGGAGCATCCCGCCCTTTGATCTTCATGACGCCTTGATCGCATGCAGGCATGTCCTCGCAAAATTCGGCGGACACCGCCAGGCGGCCGGCGTCAGCCTCGATCCCTGCCGGGTCGAGGAGTTCAGGCAGATGCTTTCGGGGATCCTGGCCGAAAGGGTCGGACAGGACGATCTGTCGCCTGTTCTCCGTCTCGACTCGGTCGTGAAGATTTCCGATATCAGCCGAAACTTCATCCGGGAAATTTCTATGCTCGAACCCTTCGGCCACGGCAATGAAGAGCCCCTTTTCGGCGCACGGGGGCTCGATGTGCTGAACTGCCGGGTCGTGGGAAACAGGCATCTCAAGATGTACCTCAAACAGGACGGCTGGTCCATCGACGGCATCGCCTTCAACATGGGTGACCGCGCAGGGGACCTTGGGGGACGGGCTTGCATCGATGCGGCCTTCTGCCCGGCAATCCATACGTGGGATGGAACGGAATATCTCCAGCTCCAGGTGAAGGCGATCCGGCCTTCGGCGGAGAGGTGAGGAATTTGGATACAGAAATAGGGAGGCTTGCAGCATGAAAATAACGATCCAGGACTTTCTTCGCAAAAAACAGGAGCAGCAGAAGATCACCATGCTCACCGCCTATGATTACCCCTTCGCGCGGATCCTCGACGAGGCGGGCATCGATGCGATCCTCGTCGGAGACTCCCTCGGCATGGTCGTACAGGGGCTGGAAAACACCCTGCCGGTGACGATGGATGAGATGATCTACCACACAAAGATGGTAATCCGGGCGACTCAGCGGGCCATGGTGATCGGCGATATGCCCTACCTGTCCTACCAAACGGGTGTCGGCGACGCTGTGAGAAACGGGGGCAGGTTTCTGAAGGAAGCAGGCGCCCAGGCGATAAAAATGGAAGGGGGACGGGAGGTGGCAGACCAGGTGTCGGCACTCACGAAATCTGAGGTGCCCGTCATGGCCCACATCGGTCTCACCCCGCAGGCGATCCACAGGATGGGAGGCTACAAGGTCCAGGGAAGGACCGGGGAGGCGGCCGAAAAACTTTACGAGGACGCCCTGATCCTCCAGGATGCAGGAGCCTTCGCTCTCCTCCTCGAGGCGATCCCCGCCGACCTCGCCCGGCGGATCACGGAGGAGCTGACGATCCCGACGATCGGCATCGGCGCCGGTCCCCAGTGCGACGGCCAGGTGCTCGTCCTCCACGACGTCATTGGTCTCTTCGAGAGGTTCGTGCCGAAATTCATCAAGCAGTACGCGAACCTTAAGGTCGAGGCCGTCAGGGCCGTCAGACAATACAAAGAGGAGGTCGAGCAGGGGCTCTTCCCGACGAAGGAACAGTCTTTCTCGTGAGCACCGTCAGGCAGGGTCTGACCTTTTGGCGGATGCGCTTTTCCTGATCTTTTCGACGTCGCCCCAGACCTGCCTGATGAATGATTCACGGCCCGAGCCGATTTTGTACATCCGGTAGTGAAGGGGGCTCTTTTCGGAATACCGCTGGTGGTATTCCTCGGCGGGATAGAAAGTCGGGGCGGGCACGATTTCCGTTACGACCGGCGACGTGAACTTTCCGGACTTCGCAATCGCCTCCTTTGACGCCACGGCGAGCCGCCGCTGTTCCTCCGAATGGTAAAAGACCGCCGTGCGGTACTGGGTCCCCATATCGGCAAACTGGCGGTTCATGGCCGTCGGATCGATGTTCCTCCAGAAGACGTCGAGGAGCTCTTCGTAGCTGATCCGGCCCGGGTCATAGAGGATCTCGACGGCTTCGGCATGACCGGTCGACCCCGAACAGACTTCTTCATATGTGGGATTCAGCGTATGCCCGCCCGTATAACCGACCCTCGTCGAGATGACGCCGGGAAGTTTTTCGTAGGGCGGCTGCATGCACCAGAAACAGCCGCCCGCGAACGTGGCCTTCTCGTAATCTTCAGGATTGTCATGGCCCATCTCAGTCCCTCTTTCCTTCATGGCCGCCCCCTCCTCACCATCTGATCTCTTTACCTTAGCATTGCATGAGGACCTCCGGCAAGGCGGGGCGAGGATGCCGAAAAGCCCTGGTGCTGCGAAACCTTTGCCTTCACATATAGATTATCCCACTAGTTGCATTGAAAGGCGGGGCGAAACGCCTCAAAGCCTTGCTGAAGGCGACGATACGCCTCGTCATCTTCGTGTTTCAGGATTTCACTCTTTGTGTCATCGACCATTAGAGTATAGTTCATCTTTCGTTTTGATACAGGTGTCGCCGCAGCAAGGTTTTCGGCGCATACGCCCCGCCTTTCCCGGGCGTGCATTGCAACGATAAGGTTATCAATCTTGACGGCCTCGTAAAAAGTCCTGTAAAGGGCTTATCCGTCATTCCCGTGCAGACGGGAATCCAGTCCTTTCAGGCAGTTATTTGCACTCTGGATACCCGCTCCCCGCTTACTATCCACGGGGACAAGCTTCGCGGGTATGACGACTTTTTACGAGATCGTCAATCTTGGATCTCGCGAACAGGTATGCCTATTTCTGTCCCTCCAGGATGAGGGGGAGGCCGTTCTTCGGGTTGCCGATGATGACCACCTTGGTGTTCTGGCTCTGGGCGAGCTTTTCCGTCGCCTCGATGCCTTTCCATTCGAGGAGGCTCGTCGTGATGCCCTGTGTGACGATCTTCTGAAAGTCGGCGATGCCCTGGCCCTCGATCCTCTTGCGCTCGGCCTCCTGCCGCTCCTTGTCGAGGACGAATTTCATCTGCTCGGCCTGCTGCTCGGCCTGGAGCTTTCTTTCGATCGCCTCGGCCACCATCTTCGGGAGTTTGACGGCCCTGAGAAGGACACGCTCGATGGCGATCCCCTTCTGGCTGGCCACAGGTTCGGCGAGACGTTGGATCTCGGCGACGATCGCCTCACGACCGGCCGTATAAAGGGCCTTTGCCTCGTACTCTGCCGTCACGGTTCTCAGCACGCTCCTCAGGAGGGGTTGGAGGATCACCTCGTCGTATCGCTTGCCTATGGTCTTGTAGATTTCAGGCGCCCGATCGGGCATGACCCTGTACCAGACGGACACTTCGAGATGGGTGATGAGCCCCTCTTCGGACGGTGTGTCGACGTCTTCTTTTAACTCCTGCGTCTTGATTGAGAAGGGGTGGATATCGGCGAGAGGGTTTCTGACGTGGATTCCCGCAAGGAGCGGTGTCGGCGAGACCTTTCCCCAGAAATCGACGACGCCGACGGTGCCAGCCCCGATGATGACGAATATGCGAGTAGCCAGGGCGAGACAGAGACCACCGAGTATGAAGGCCGGCATGGTCTTCGAACCGACGGGTTTGCCCGCGCGCTCCCTGATGCGGGTGTACACGATGCCTGCGACGAATGACAGCAGCAGTATGGCGATCATGAGAATCATCGAAACCTCCGGACGGTAAGAGTGATTGTCTATTCATTGTCGGCCGTCCGGTGCAGAACTTCAACCATATAGCGTCAGTAATGATGGAAGAAAAATCTCAAGTCTGTCTCACGCAAAGCCGCAAAGAGCGCAAAGAAAGAAGGTAGACTCAATGAACTCAGTCAACTCATTAAACTTCCTCGGTTCCCTAAAATGTAAACCCTGCAGTTGCATGAAAAGGCGGGGCGAAGAGCTCTGAAATACAGTGTCAGTGACAGTGTGAGTGTCAGCAAAAAGTTCACCTTTTTCAGCCGTCGGCCTGAAATAGCTTCATCGATGTCGGGCCGTTCGGGGAACGGCCCCTACAGGATTCCACTCTTTGTGTCATCGACCATTTGCGTATAGTTTGTCTTTCGTCTTGATACAGGTGTCGCCGCAGCAAGGTTTTCGGCACATACACCCCGCCTTTCCGGGAGTGTATTGCAACGATAAGGCAAAAAAGGAGGAGTGACGGCTTTTCACTCCCCCTTTCTTTGGCTCATGGTGATCCCTGATGAGTGATCTATTTCTTCAGGGATTTCATGTAGGCGATGAGATTCAGCATCTGCTCAGACTGAGGATCGAGGGCCTTGCCTTTTTGTGCCGTCTCGATGAAGTAATTGGTCACGTCAGCTATCGTCTTGTAGGTCTTGCCCATGGCCTTGAACTCTTTCTTGTCCGTGACGCCTGCCAGTCCCTGCCCTTGCGGGTGGCATGACGCACAGGACTTCCCTGACGTCCCTCCCCCGAGCTTCGGGTCTTCAAAGAGGGCTTTTCCCTTGGCGACATCGCCTGCAGCCTTCGGCTCTGCGGCGGGGACATCTTTTTTGACCTCCTGGGATGTGCACCCCATGAGGAGGAGTCCCGAGAAAACAGCCACGACGACGATCAATACGATACAACGCAGTTTCATCACCGTTACCTCCTTTCAAGGAAAGATTCTGACCATGAGACGGTGGGTGCCCGCGCACGGTATCCACAATCACATATGTCTTCCTGCAATTCTAATAGAATTTCACCCCTTATGCAATACCCCCCTCATACTGAAAAGCATTTGTCCACATTTTCCCGGAAATCGTATACAATTGAAGAAAACCACCCCTGTCCTCGTGACACATTATTTTGGGCACCAATGGACGGAAACGAAAACAACCGCGCATGCTTTGAAAGGAGGCCGTCATGAGATACGCACTTGCACTGTTTCTTTTCTTCGTCTTTGCCGTGAATGCCGATGCGAAGCTGAGGACCGAAGTCATCGAGTACAAACACGGCGACATCGTTCTGGAGGGGTACCTCGCCTACGATGACGCCATAAAGGTCAAGCGACCCGGTGTCCTCGTCGTCCACGAGTGGTGGGGCCTGAACACATACGTCAAGAAGAGGACGGAGCAATTGGCGAAGCTGGGCTACGTCGCCTTTGCGGCGGACATCTACGGCAAGGGGGTCAGGACGACCCACCCCGAGGAGGCGGCGTCATTTTCCGCCAAGTACCGGGAGGACCGGAAGCTCCTCCGGTCCCGCGCCCTTGCGGGGCTCGATGTGCTCAGGAACCGGGCGATGACGGACCCGAGGCGGATCGCCGCAATCGGCTATTGTTTCGGCGGCACGACGGTCCTGGAGCTTGCACTGAGCGGCGCCGACATCGCCGGTGTCGCAAGCTTCCACGGCGGCCTCGGAGGTTTCGACTTCGGAGGCGCCAGGAGCAGTCAAGGCAAAGGTCCTCGTGCTTCACGGCGCGGATGATCCTTTCATACCGGCCGAGCAGATCGCCACATTCCAGGAGGGGATGAGAAAGACAGGCGCGGACTGGCAGATGGTGTATTACGGGGGGACCGTTCACAGCTTTACGAACCCCGACGTGGACAGCGCCGGGCTCAAGGGAGCGGCCTACAACGAGCGGTCCGACAGGCGTTCCTGGGAGGCGATGAAGGTCTTCTTCGCCGAGATCTTCGGCAAGAAAAAATAGGCGGGAGCGGGCCGTGAAAGTCGCGACGTCCGACCAGATGCGGGAGATCGACAGGGTCACGATCGAGGAGTACGGCATCCCCGGTCTCGTCCTCATGGAACGGGCCGGCCTCGCCGTGGCGCGCCGTATCACGGAACTCCGGCAGGGCGGCAAGGTCCTCGTCCTCTGCGGCGGGGGCAACAACGGTGGTGACGGGATCGTCGTCGCGAGAATCCTCCACAACGGGGGCTATCACGTCAAGGTGCTCCTCTTCGCCGCCGAAGAGGTGCTGAGCGCCGACTGTCGGCATCAGTACGATATCGCCCGGAGGATGGACATCCCCGTCGAGTTCCGCGCGTCTCTCCACAGCTCCGACGTTCACGGGGCGCTCGTGGTGGACGCCCTGTTCGGCACGGGACTCAGCAGGCCCGTAACGGGTCAGCTCGCGGGCGTGCTGTCGTTCCTGAACGATCACGATGCGACCGTCGTCGCCGTTGACATGCCTTCGGGCATCTCGTCCGATACGGGCGAGGTCCTCGGGGAAGCGGTCATGGCCGATGTGACGGTTACGTTCGGCCTGCCGAAGAGGGGCCACCTGCTCTACCCCGGAGCGGAATACACGGGCAAGCTCTTCGTCGAGGACATCGGGTTCCCCCGGGAGCTTCTCGAAAGCGACTCCCTCGGGGTCGAGACGTTCACGCCGGCATCCTTCGGAGTCATACCGGTCCGCAGGAAGAATGCGTACAAGGGAGATTACGGTCACGTCTTCGTCATCGCGGGGTCCCGGGGCAAGACGGGCGCCGCCGTCATGACGGCGAAATCCTGCCTCCGGTCCGGCGCAGGCCTTGTGACCGTCGGTGTTCCGTCATCGCTCATCGATGCCTTTCAGGCCCGGGTGACGGAGGAGATGACTCTGCCCTTGCCCGATGACGGCACAGGGATGCTCTCGCCGGAGGCGCTTGATGTGATCCTGGATTTCATCACCAGGAAAATCGATGTCATCGCCATCGGTCCCGGCATCGGCGTCTCCGAAGCCACGAGAGAGATCATCACCGGACTCGTTCTGCGGTCACCGGTCCCTCTCGTCATCGATGCGGACGGCCTCAATTCATTGCAGGGCAGGGTGCAGGACCTGGCGGACGCGAAATCCCCTCTCGTCCTCACCCCCCATCCCGGTGAGATGAGACGGCTTCTGGGGCAGGAGGACCTGAAAGTCACAGACATAGAGCGGGACAGGATCGGCATTTCCCTGCAGTTTGCAGCAGAAACGGGAACGCATCTCGTGCTCAAAGGTGTGCCGACTGTCACGGCGACGCCGGAGGGCCGTGCCTTCCTCAACACGTCGGGCAATCCGGGAATGGCGTCGGCAGGATCGGGCGATGTGCTGACGGGGGTCATCGCGTCTCTTCTCGGGCAGGGTTTTTCGCCCGAGCAGTCGGCGATCCTCGGTGTCTATCTCCACGGGCTTGCAGGGGATTTTGCCGCCGCCGACAAAGGGGAGGCCTCCCTCATCGCATCGGACATCATCGATCATCTGCCCCCGGCGATCAGGTCGGTCGTGGACGGGACAGCGGGAATGCCGTGGAAGACGAACTGATCAGCCCCGGCATATTCCACGAAGCGCCGGTGACGGCCTTCTTTACGACAAAGCGAAGTCACCGCGATTTCGGGGACATCGTTCGCAGGACCGGCGTTCCGGGTCACATGATGTACCTGCCGATCCAGAAACACACGGACAAGATCGTCCTCGTCGGGTCGTCCCTGGAGCAGAAGATCGGTGACTCCGTCGTCACGAAGAGAAACGATATCCTGATCGGCGTGCAGGTGGCGGACTGCGTTCCTGTGCTGATCCTCGACGGGAAAAGAGAGATCGCCGGCGCGGTCCATGCCGGGTGGAGGGGAACGGCTGCGGGAATCCTGAAGAAGACGATCGCCTTCATGGCTGAACGGTTCTTCTCCGATCCGTCGGACATATTGATCGCCCTCGGGCCGGGCATACGCGGATGCTGCTACAATGTCGGCCCGGAGGTGATCGATGCGGTCAGACGGGCTTCGGGAGAGGGGCGATACATCACGGAAAGCGGCGGCATTCACCGCATTGATCTGTCCATGGCGAACACGCTTCAGGCGAGGTCGATGGGAATTCCGGAGGCGAACATCTGGATGTCGCCGGACTGCACCCATTGCCTTCCTGAGAAATACCATTCCTACCGGTTCACCAGGACCCATGCGGGACGGCAGTTCGGGTTCATCGGACTGACACGGCACGATGTATCAAAGAGGCAGTCAACAGTCGGCAGTCGGCAGTCGACAGCCTGAAAGCGGAATAGAGAAGGGAGGCAGGGGAATGCGCAAATTCTTTGACATGTTCAGGAGCAACAGGCAGATTCAGCGCAGTGAAGCGGCACGACAGGCCTTTCAGGACAAATACAGGCATTTTCAGAGTCTGCTGGCCGGCAACAACAGGGCCCTCGAGATCATCACGGACCTTGAACAGATGTGCTACGGGACAAAGCCCTTTTCACGTGAAGATATCCTGGATCTGGTGGATCTGCTTCTTTTGCATGTACGCGAGATCGTCTCTCACCTGGACACCCTTGCGGGGGGCAGGTACGGACAGCTTGCCGATACCACCCAGGCCATCGAAGCCGGCATTCATGACGCTTTGCTGTCGAAAAGATCCGTCCAGAAGAGCAGTCTCACCATGTCCCTGCAGTACCTGAGCCTGGACCATGTGTCGGAGGTTGGGGGCAAGGCGGCGAACATCGGTGAGATCGCCAACCGCGTCCATCTGCCCGTTCCCCAGGGATTCGCCGTGACAGCGTACGCCTGCCATTCCTTTCTGCACCACAACAACCTTTACGAGGACTGCGAAAAAATACTGCGGGGCCTGGACACCGAAAACACGGAGAAGCTCCTGGAATGCACCGGACAGGTCCAGTCGCTTATACTGCAGGCGTCTCTTCCCCCGGACCTGGAGTCTGCTATCCTGTCGGAAGTGGATGCGCTGACGAAGGAGTTCGGGCCGGGCATGCTGCTGGCCGTCCGGAGCAGCGCGACGAGCGAAGATTCCGAGGCGAGCTTTGCGGGCCAGCATTCGTCGGTGCTGGGCGTCGGGAGGGACAGGGTCCTGCAGGCATACAAGGAAGTCGTCGCCAGTACGTTCAACCCCCGTGCCGTCTATTACCGGCGCAGCAAGGGGTACCCCGACGAGTACGTCGTCATGAGCGTCCTGTGCCTGGCCATGGTGCGGGCCGGGGCGAGCGGGGTCATGTACACGAGGGACCCGAACGACCACAGACGGGATGTGATCATGATCAATGCCGTCTGGGGGCTCGCCGGCGCAGTGGACGGCTCCGCGGCGACGGACTTCTATGAAGTGGACAAGACAAGCCGGGAGGTGCTCGAATACAAGGTTGCCCTTAAGCCGACCATGCTGGCCCTGGCGGAAGATGGCGGCATTGAGGTGAGGGAGGTGGAGCAGGACCTGCAGGCGCAGCCCTGCCTGGACCGCGAACAGGTCATGGCCCTCGTGGATTACGGCCTTGCCCTCGAGGAGCACTACGGCGTGCCCCTTGACATCGAATGGGCCATGAGACGGCAGGGCAGAATCGTCCTGCTCCAGGCCCGGCCCCTGAACCTCACCCTGACGGCGACCCAGGCCGAGACAGCGGGGCAGGAACTTGACATCGGGGCGATACAGGAGAAATATCCCGGGAACCCCGTTCTGCTCCAGGGCGGTGTGACGGCCTCACGGGGGAAGGCCTCCGGGCTGGCCTATGTGCTCACGTCGGACCATAACCTGCTGAATATCCCCGAGGGGGCGATCCTCGTCACCCCGGAGACGTCTCCGCGGTATGTGGCGATCCTGGGGCGTGTCCAGGCTATTATTACCGACGTCGGCAGCGTGACGGGACACATGGCGTCGGTGGCAAGGGAATTCAACATACCCACCCTCGTCGGGACGGGGAAGCGGGACGAAGATCATCCCGCACGGCGAAGAGATCACGGTGGATGCGACGAACCGCGTCATCTTCTCCGGCCGTGTCGAAAGCATCCTGGAGCGGAAGAGGCCCGTGAATCCCATGAAAGGCAGCCCGACCTACAAGGCCGCTCACAGTGCCCTGAAAAAGATATCAGTCCTGAATCTCATCGATCCCCAGAGCGACAATTTCTCTCCTCAGGGCTGCCAGACCATCCACGACATCATTCGTTTCGCCCATGAGATGTCGATGCGTGAAATGTTCCGGATCGCCGATGACATTGAGGTGGATGAGCGGTTTGCCGTCATCATCAAGTCGCCCGTGCCGATGCAGATGTATGCCGTGGACCTCGGGGGAGGACTGAAGACGGGGCGTGATGTGCCTATTGCTTATATGGATGACGTCGTCTCCGTGCCCTTCCGGGCGCTCCTTCGCGGCATGACCCACCCGTCGGTGCGGTGGGCCGGGTCGGTGGGGCTTGATGTGAAGGGGTTTACAGAGATCCTTTCGAGGTCCATGCTCACCAGCCCCGCCGAGGCGGAACGCCTGGGAGGCCCCAACTACGTCGTCATCTCAGGCGAGTACCTGAACTTCAACTCGCGGCTGGGCTACCATTTCGCGGTCGTCGACGCCTATTGCGGTCCCCAGGTGAACGACAACTACATTACCTTCTCCTTCAAGGGAGGCGCCGCCGATATCGGCAGACGATCGAGAAGGGCGAACCTCATCGCCGGCATCCTCAAGCGGCTCGGCCTCAAGACGGAAATCAAGGGTGACATGGTGCGGGGCGAGATAAAGAAATACGAATGTGAGCTGCTGCAGGAGAAGCTGGACATCATCGGCCGTCTTCTCGGCGCCGTGCGGCTGCTGGACATGGTCCTCTCCGATGACGGACAGATCGACTGGTATGTGGATGAGTTTTTCAGGGAGAACTACACCTTCCAGCGGACTTCATAATAAAGCGAGGAAAATACAAATGCAAACAAATGCCCCTGTCCCCTATGACATCACCCGCACGACCCTTGCCGTACTGTTTATCTGCATGCTCATTGCGGCAAGCTTCTGGATTCTCCTTGCTTTTCTCACATCGATGCTCTGGGCGACCATGATCGTCATCGCGACGTGGCCCCTCCTTCTGGGCATACAGAGACGTCTTTTCGGAAAGCGTGGGCTCGCCGTGGCGGTGATGACGGTGGTGCTCCTGCTGGTCCTCATCGTCCCCCTGTCGCTTGCCGTCTCTTCAATACTCGAGAGATCAGACGACATTGCAAACGGGGTGAAATCCCTTGCCACCTTTACCGTCCCGCCGCCGCCCGATTGGCTCAAAAGCATTCCCCTGATCGGGAAGAAGCTTGTCAGTCTTTGGCAGAATGTCGCCGCCATGAGCGCCGAGGAAATCTCGGCCCAGGTGACGCCCTATGCGGGAAAGGCCGTGAAATGGTTCGTTGCCCAGGCCGGCAGTTTCGGGATGATGCTGGTCCAGTTTCTTCTGACAGTGATCATATCGGCGATCATGTATTCCAACGGCGAAACGGCGGCTGCGGGAATCCGCAAATTCGCCTTCCGCCTGGCAGGGAGGCAGGGGGAAGAGGCGGTCATACTCGCCGGAAAGGCCGTGCGGGGTGTGGCGCTGGGCGTCGTCGTCACCGCGATCATCCAGTCTGTCCTTGGCGCTATCGGTCTCGCCGTCAGCGGCATACCGGGCGCCGCCCTGCTGACGGGGGTGATGTTTATGCTCTGCGTTGCCCAGCTCGGACCGGCCCTTGTGCTGTTCCCTTCAGTGATATGGCTTTACTGGAGCGGAGACAACCTGTGGGGAACATTACTGCTCATCTGGTCTCTCTTCGTTGGCTTTATTGACAACTTCATCCGCCCCGTTCTGATCAAAAAGGGGGCGGACCTGCCTCTTCTTCTCATCTTTGCCGGTGTCATCGGGGGACTGATCGCCTTCGGCATCGTTGGTCTCTTCATCGGACCGGTGGTCCTGGCGGTCACGTATACGTTGCTGAAGACATGGGTGACGGGAGGTGATGCGGCGGAGCAGGAAGTGAGCGAGGGGAGTTGAATCTTTTAACATCCCGTTCCGGGCCTGTGCGGGTCACGGGGCCGGGGATGAATACCATATCAGGAGGAGGTTGCTCACCATGAAGATACGCGATGTCTGCAGGATTCTTGCACTGGTCGTCTGTTTCACTTTTGTCTTTTCTTTGTTTGCCGGTCTGTCCTATGCGAAGACCAAGGGAGAGATCAACGCGAGCGTGAAGGCGGCGATGGACCGCTTCAAGAGGGATGTCAAGGGGAGCTCCGAATTCCTGAAGGCGGCCAAGGGCATCCTCGTGATTCCCAATGTGACGAAGGCAGGCTTCATCGTTGCCGGGCAGTACGGACAGGGCGCCCTGAAGATCGGCCAGAGGACTGTCGATTATTACAGTATTGCCGCAGGTTCGCTGGGCTTTCAGATCGGCGCCGAGAAGTTCGACCTCGTCATCCTCTTCGTCACCGATAAGGCTTTGAACAGTTTCCGGTCGAGCGAAGGGTGGGAGGCAGGCATGGACGCAGAGGTGACCATGATCGCCGCGGGAATCGACGTCCCTGTGAGCACTCTCGTGAGCCAGCACCCCGTCATCGGCTTTGTCCTCGACCAGAAAGGATTGATGGCCGGTGTGTCCGTTAAGGGGGCGAAGTTCACGAAGATCAAACCGGATTAGTGACTTTTCAGGAAAGAGGACTGACGAACCGGCGGGGCTGTCTCAGCGCCCCGCCGGCTTTCCCGTCTCATCTGCAAAACAGCAATAGTTTCACAAAAGAAAGCAATTTTATCCCTTGCAAAAACCTGCCGAATTGCTATAGTTATATATTGTTGGTGCAACAGGACATCCGGAAAGGCGGGGTGAAGTGCCGAAAAGCCTTGGTGCTGCGAAACCTTTGCCTTCCCATACGGATCATGTCAGGCTCACGGTTTATGACACAAAGGGTGGAATTCCCAATGTCCCATTTCAAATGATCATGCTCTCTATCAGCAAGGCATTGAGGCACTTTGTCCCGCCTTTGCATGCAACAGGGAAGCTAATAGACGACCGGTAGCACGGGATTGAGGAAAAAATGAATCACTTTCGTCATTTTTCTGTTCACCACACGGTCAGGGCGCTCCGAGGCGTCTTCAGCCTGTTTTTCTTATTGAGTTTAATTCTGACCTCACTTCATCCCGTCATCCTCTGCCTGCCCTGCCAGGGAGAAGCCGTCATCGTCACCCTCGACGTCTGTCACTCCGGCCCTTCGGCGATTTCGGGGGGTGTGGAGATGCCTTCCCTCCATGAGTTTCATTGTGAGCCGGGAAAACCGGGGTTTGCCGGCTTAGCCGCACCGGTGACCGGGACCGATAGAGAGTTTATTGTCTCTTCGCTGATAGAACGCCCTCCGCGGTCGTAATACTCCTGCCTGTCTTCACAGTCCGGTGACGAACAATCTCTGCCGGTGACGGAAACGTGCGCTTTCATGATGCAGCGCAATGTTTCTCCGCCGCATAATGATCGTTCAGAGGATGCACGGCATCTCAGGGGCTGCTTCCGCCGTGTAACGGCTGAGTCGGTTCTGCATCCTTTCATCGGGCGACAACTAACCGGTTGCAAACACTTCATGCGTTGCATGGACCTGTGAGAAAGGAGAAGATATGAGTATTCGAAACGTCAGAATAACGCTGGCAATAGTTGTGTTGCTCTTTGTTGCGGCCGTCTCATACCACACGCTCGCCACGGCGGACCCCCGTAAGGGAAACCCAGCCCCGTCGTTTCTGAGAGAGGAGTCCCTGCGCGGCAGCATGCAGGGCAAGTCCGCAATAGCCCTGGACTTGAACGGTGACGGAAATGACGATCTCGTTGTCGGCGCCCCGTACGCGCAGCACAGGGGGGCCTCGGGCGCCCTGCTCGTGTACCTGGGAACTTCCCGAGGTTTTGCGAATCGACCGTCGGCAGTGATCAGCGGCGAGGGCAATCTCGGCTGGAGCCTGGTATCACTGGGCGATATAGACGGCGACGGAAAGGACGATTTCGCTGCCGGGGCCGTCAACGGCAGCGGTGACAGCGCGTCCCTCGCAGGGACGGTCGTCATCTATAAGGGTGGTAAATCCCCACGGGCTGTTGCCGTGCTGGAGGGTGACACGGCACTGGACAGATTCGGCTATGCCCTTGCCTCGGGAGATGTCAACGGCGACGGGAGGAGCGATCTGATTGTCGGTGCCCCCCTGCATTCGCCGGATCCGTCTCTCTATCAGCAGGGCGCCGTCTATGTCTTTTTCGGACCCCGGTTCGACAGGGCGGACGCCGTCAAGATTGCCGCGACCACGGCGAACGGCGGCCTCGGCTTCACTGTTGCAGCGGGCGACATCAACAATGACGGATTTGATGACGTCCTCCTCGGAGCGAGCGGTAAAGTCATCGTTTACTTGGGCGGTGCTTCATTCTCTCCGGTCACTCCTGACATCGTCTTCACCAGCAGGGACGCAGGCTTTGGACGTGCCATTGCGGTTCTCTGGGATGTGAACGGCGACGGCTTCAGGGACGTTGCTCTGGGGGCTTTCCAGGCAGTCATCAGCGGCATTGCCGACTGCGGCCGTCTCTTTGTTTTGAAGGGAGGCCCAGGACCGGGGACGGTCAATGCGGACGTCCCTTCGGACAACAGGCTGGCCGTCATAGACGGCGAGCTCAATTCCGGGCAGTTCGCCGCAACGGTCGTTTCTGCAAAAGACGCAAGCAGCAACAGCATCCTTGCGGTGAGCGCGACCCATGCAGACGGCAGCCATTGGCTCATGACGGGCAAGATCTTCCTCTTCGGGCCTGATCTCACCGCGGTGAAGACCATGTCCGGCGAGGGCCGTGACATGCACCTCGGCTCCTCTCTTGCCGTCGCTCAGGGGCGGTGGGGCGCCCTGCTGGCCGCAGGGGCGCCGACGGAGATGATCAATACCGGTGGTGTGCGGCTTTATGACCTGAACGCACCGGCACGGTGACGGCACCGATCCAGGAAAAGAAAGGGGAAGATCCATGAAAAAGATTGTCATCATCTGTTTGTGTATCGTCTTTCTCGGCGCTGCCGCTGTGGCTGCCGTGTACGACCAAAGCAATTTTTCCTCCTTCGGGCGGCTGTTCCAGCCTGCACCGGACGGACACATCGTCGGCAAGGACAACGGGCCGGGTCACGGCACCCATCATCCCGGCGAGGACTGCGGGAAGTGCCACCGCGTCGGCGGAAGGGCGGAGGCTTATCTCTTCACGATGGCGGGTACCCTGTACAAGGACCGTGCGGGCAGGGAGGTGCTCAAGGGCGGCGAGATCATCCTGGAGGACCGTGACGGCAACGTCATCAGCATGACCAGTAACGAAGCGGGAAACTTCTGGACCTACTCGCTCCGTCGCGAGCGATCCCTACACCGTATCGACATATCACGGTCACGAGCCCTTCATGCCGCTCTATGTGCTGGACGACAAGGGGAACCTCGTCCAGCCGGCCGATCCCGACGATCCAAGGACATGGAAGTACAAGACCTGGGCACGCAAGGGAAGCTCGTCACGGCCTATGGTGAGCATCGCCGGCGTAGGCGGAGGAACGGCGACGACGACCCGCATGAGCTGCAACATGCACCACGGGGGTATTGCGGCCTCACGGGGGGCCCTTTTCGTCGGCAAGGGAGCCGACACTTTCCCGTTATCCCGCCTCGGGCCTGAGTTACCGCAAGCACATCTACCCGATCCTGCGCACCAACTGTGCGCCCTGCCATATTCCCGGCAGCACCGTGACATCGAAAAACACCAAAACGGACCACGACACGCCTTCCACCGCTGTCGACTACAGTAGCGGTCTCGACCTCATGACCTACGAGGGATCGGCGGTGCAGTCGCCTGTTTATGACAGCGCCGGCAAGGTCATCGGATCCAAACTGATCTCCAAGGCAGGCGTCAAGAGCGTCGTGGACGTGGGCAGTCCTGAGCGGAGCCTCCTGTTGCTCAAGACCGTCTCCGGCTCGATGCACGGAGGAGGGGCATTCTGGAACGAACGCGCCCCTGATTATCTCGCCATCAGGCAGTGGATCGCCGAAGGCGCAAAGGGGCCATCGGACGATTAGATGACATCGTAGAACAATAAACAAGTCTGACCCCTGAATCACAAAGGGGTCAGACTTGTTTATTGCTTTTAAGCGCGATGCTCTGCGTGAGCGGGGAGAGTATTTGCCGCCCCTACATAGACTTTTTTCCTCACCGTTAAGAAAAAAGCAAAAAAGGTCAAAAAAAGAGAAAAAATGTCAAGACAACGCTGGGTTTTTCTGCTATAAAGAAATCAGAAAAGCATTGAGGGTGATTTGTTACAGGGAAAAGCCCATCCTGAAGGCTTGCAAGATAAGCACGCTGGGAGTTCGCTATTGATAATTGCTGCTCATGCCTCCGGTGAGGCTAAAGGAGGGTTCAGACATGCCAATCCCGTTCTACGAAGAGGAGTTTGAGTTTGCGCAGCCCGACGGAAGTCGGATCAGGCTCATAGGCTGGGGGAACCAGAACAACGCGATCTTTGAAACTCCCGAAGGCTTCACGGTCGTGAAAGACCCTCTGAGCGGCTTTTACCATTACGCGAAGCCAGCAGACGGGCAGTACCTTGAATCTTCGGGGGTGAGGGTGGGGGCTGCAGACCCCGTAGCCCTGGGTTTGGCGAGGCACCTCCGGGCCACGAGGAACGTGGTGAGGGCGATGGCCCGGGCGGCGTTTCGTCCCGCTGAATCCAAGAGCCGATGGCAGGTGAGGCGGGAGAGGGTGAGGTTGGCCCGGCGGATGGCGATGCTGGCACCCGGCATTCTGCCGGCGCCGCCCAGCGAAGAGAGGAAGGGCGAATACGCCGGCCTCTGCATTCTCGTCCAGTTTCCTGACGTTCCCGGCAGCATCGTCCAGGCTGACGTGTCGGACTTCTGCAACAAGAAGGGCTACAGCGGCTTCGGAAACAACGGGTCCGTCTATGACTACTTCTATGATGTCTCCCGGGGCAAGCTCGAGTACACAAACATCGTGACGCCTTACTGCACGGCGAAGAAGCCGAAGGACTATTACACGAATAGTGCTATCCCGCAGCCGGTGCGGGCCGTTGAGCTTATCGAGGAAGCGCTTTCCGCCCTGAAATCGGGTGGCTTTGATTTCAGCGAGCTGAGCGTGGACGACGAGGGCTACGTATACGCGCTGAACGTCTTTTATGCCGGGCCCCGCACCAACGAATGGGCAAAGGGGCTGTGGCCGCACAGCTGGCACCTGGACGCGCCGTTCGATATCGGAAACGGCAGGAAATTCTACGATTACCAGATCACTGACATGGGCAGCGAACTGTCTCTGGCAACCTTCTGTCATGAAAACGGTCATATGATCTGCGATTTCCCGGACCTCTACGACTACGGTCTGGACGATCCGCTCGGTCAGGCCGAGTCGAACGGGGTCGGCGTATACTGCCTCATGTGCGCAGGCGGGAGTAACAGGAAGAATCCGGCTCAGGTGTGCGGCTATCTCAGGTACAAGGCCGGATGGGCCGACCTGGTGACTCCGATCACGGAGGGCGTCTACACGGCGAACGCCGACAGAAACGAGTTCTTCATCCGCGCCAAGAGCCGCACCGAATACTTTCTTGTGGAGGCCAGGCACAAGGAAGGCAGGGACATCTCATTGCCCGTTTCAGGTCTAGCCATATGGCATGTGGACGAGCTGGGCAGCAATGATTTCGAAGAAATGCAGCCCAACAAGCATTACGAATGCTCGCTCGAACAGGCAGACAACCTCTTCCAGCTCGAGAAAGGATTGAACATCGGCGACGCGGGGGATCTGTTTGCCGCGCCGGGCAAGGGCAGTTTCGGCGATGCCACGGCCCCGAGCAGCAGGTGGTGGGACGGCACGTCATCGTGGCTTGAGATAGCCGAGATAAGCCCTCCGGGCCGTCAGATGACCTTCAGATCGAAGGGGGGGGATACCTTCAGCAAGACATCGTCTCCCGCCAAGGCCATACCTGACAATAACCAGGACGGGGTGCGCGACATTATTGTCTTTGACGACGGGGCTGTTGTAGGATCTCTGAAGGTGAGCGTCGACATTACTCACCCGTGGCGGGGAGACCTCAGCCTGACCCTGATATCCCCTTCCGCTAACACTGCCGTCCTCCTGAACAGAAACGGCGGAGGGAATCCGGACGTGAAAACTACCTTCGACATATCCTCCGCGCCCGATCTTCGCAATCTCGCTGACCGGCCCCTGAAAGGTCAATGGACCCTGTGGGTGCAGGATCTCGGAGCGTCCGACGAAGGCGTTCTCAACAGCTGGGGCCTTGATGTCGAGTCAAAGGAAGGCGGGCCGGGAGCCGTCATCGAGCTGGAGGAGCTGTCCGCCGCGAAGATACCGGACAATGACCCCGCGGGAATCACGCGCATCGTGAACACCGATGCCCCCGGTCATGTCAAACACGTTGAGGTGTCCGTCGACATAACGCACACGTACATCGGAGACCTGATAGTGAGCCTGATTTCACCCCAGGGCACGTCGACGGATCTGCACCACCGGATCGGCGGCTCGCAGGACAACCTCATAAAGACCTATACCGTTTCCACGACGCCTGACCTGAACAAACTGACAGGGGAACCGATCAAGGGCGAGTGGCGGCTGAAGGTGGTCGATCAGGATGCGGCGGATGCGGGCAAACTCAACCGGTGGTCCCTGCGGATCATCCCGTCATAGGGAGTGTGAGGCGCGAAGGCAATAAACAAGTCTGACCCCATTTGACATCGGGGTCAGACTTGCGATTTGCGTTTAAGAGCCTAAATACCTGGTGAACCAGGCGACGCAACGGCGCCAGGCGTCTTTCGCGGCATCGGGCCGGTAGCTGGGGCGGTAGTCGGCGTGGAAGGCGTGCGGGGCATCGGGATAGATGACGAACTCCACAGTCTTCCCCGCTTTCATCAGCGCCGATTCCATCTCCCTGACATCCGCGACGGGAATGCCAAGGTCTTTTTCCCCGTACAGGCCGAGGACCGGCGCGTTGATTTGCGCGGCCACATCGATCGGTCCCACCGTACGGATGCTCGTGGTTTTCGCCGGTTTGAGTTGGCCGTACCAGGCGACGGCCGCCTTTACCTCGCTGTTGCGGGCTGCATAGAGGAATGTGTACAACCCGCCCCTGCAGAAACCGGTCACGCCGAGCCGGTCGGCCCGGGCCGACGGGTGCTTTTTTGCATATGCCACGAGGGAGTCCATGTCCGCCATCACCCTTTCGTCCGGTACGGAGTCGGCCACCTTCCTGACTTCCGCGATGTCGCTCAGGTGCGCAACCCCGCCGTCCCGCGCATAGGGTTCGAAGGTGATTGAGAGAAACCCCGCCTTGGCGAAACGCCGTGTCACATCTTTGATATGCTCGTGCATTCCGAAGATCTCGGGAAGGACGAGCACGACCGGGTATTTCCCGGCTGCTGCAGGGCATGCCTCGTAGACCGGCACTGGGAATCCTCCCGAGCTGACCGTCACGTTTGCGGTGGTGAGACCTTCCGGTGAAGTCGTGATGATCTCTCCCCGGACGGGCTTGGCGGCTGCTGCGAAACCGGCAAGGGCGACCCCCGCCGAGCTCATCCATGCAAGGAACTGCCGGCGGGACATCCCCGCATATGCGTTTGCTATCCAATCTTCGATCATAAATACCTCCCTTATCTCAAGTCGATCTCACACAAAGACGCAAAGAAAGACAAAAACGGCCACTCTGCCACAGAGATCACAGAGAGCACAGAGTAAAGACTTTCATGAAAAACATAATATAATGACAGTGTCGGTAAAAGGCTCTCGTTGCAACGCAAAACTCCGGTTTCACGAAACGAGGTCCGCCTCGGCGTCGAGGTGGATCGTGACGTCTGTACCGACCATCACTCCTCCACCTGGCAATGGATAGTTCCAGGTGATGCCGAAATCCTCCCTGTTCACTACCGTCACGGCCGAAAATCCGATGCAGGTGTCACCGTCATCGGTCGTTTTCGGTCCACTCCATTCAGCCTCGAAAGCTACCTCTTTTGTCGTGTCCCGGATCGACAGGTCGCCGTGCACGCGGAACCCGTTCCCGACCGACGGCTCGACTCGGGTGCTCGTGAATGTTATATGAGGATAAGTCGCAACGTCGAAGAAATCTGGGCTCCGGAGATGCTCGTCACGCTTTGCTATGCCTGTCCAGATGCCTGCGACGCCGATGGTCACATCGACCTTTGACCGCGTTATATCTTCGGGATCGAAATCGATGGTTCCGTTTACCGTGTTGAACTGACCGCGCACGTTCGTTATCATCATATGGCGGATTGAAAAGGCTGCGACGGTATGGTCAGGATCGATCACCCAGCGTGCCATGGATACCTCCTGAGAGTGATATCGTTTCGGCAGAAATCTGCGCCCTCTCTCATTATACCCTATAGCTGTATGCGCCCTCCGGAAAGGCGGGGTGAAGCACTCTGGAAAATAGTGTGAGTGTGAGTGTCAGTGTCAGTTATGTCGGGCCGTTCGGGGAACGGCCCCTACAGGATTCCACTCTCCGCGTCATCAACCACCGGCTTCTATTTCGTCTTTCCTGTCGGCAAAGGTGTCGCCGCAGCAAGGATTTTTCGGCCATCTTCGCCCGGCCTTTCCGGATGGCTTGTGCGACGATGTGGTTGAAAGAGCCGGCCAGTCATGAGACAGGCGTCCAGCACCGGAACGCCTGCGTTATTTCATACACCGGGGATCCGGGCCGGTGATGTCACCGCCGATGAGGAGTGCATGGGCGGGGCAGCCGCCGTGACACGCGGCATGAAACAGACACTCAGTATCAGGACAGCGGTTCCCTTCAAACGTCCGGAAGAAGAGAAGGACAGGATTGTTCCAGATCGCTTCAAAGGGGTCGGAGAAGATATTACCCAGCCTGTATTGCCTGTGGCGGACGAGGAGGTAGCAGGGGTAGACGGACCCGTCGGGCAGGACGGATATCTTTGTCGTTCCTGCCGGGCAACGAAGGGATGCGAGGTGCGGGTACTCCCCGGTATCGGGGATGAAGCCGGAGCAGGAGACGCCCCTGAGAGATGGATGGGATATCTGCATCTCCCTGAGGATTTCCCTGTATCGTGGGAACGACATGCTTTCTGCCAAGTCGCCCCGGAAGGGCGTATCCATGAACAGGAGGTAACAGGCGATATGCGGGTCGTCCAGATAGGGCCGTGCAGCAGCCGGAATTGTGCCGGCGGCGGTGCAGACGCTTTTCAGCATCGGTTTGGCGGTGACGATGAAATCATGGAGGCGGGGAGGGACGGGTTCGTCGTTGAGCGAAATGCCGAGACGGAAACGTTTCTGCCCGAAGAGCCCCCACAGCATCTCCAGAGCCGGGACGTCCGTGCCGTTCGTGCTCATAGTGACGGTCAGACCTTTTTCGCAGGCGATGCTGATGATATCAGAGATATGGGGATGGAGGGTAGGCTCGCCCCCCAGGACGTCGATCTCCCCGATCCCGAGGCCGGCGATGATGTCGGCAAGCCTCCTGAAATCGGGGAGATCCATGTCGGCAGGGCTGTCCAGCCCCCGGTTGAAACAGAATGAGCAGGCCCTGTTACAGCGCAGGGTCGGAAAGAACTGAATATACCGGGGACGACGATATCTCATGCTATTGCATCAAAAAGGCGGAGCAAAGCGCCTCAAGGTCTTTCTGACAGCGACAATGATTATGTGGGGTTCGCTCCCCGAGCAGACCGTCAGGCCGTTCGGGGAGCGAACCCTACAGTTATACAATCCGTCGGCGAAATACTTGCTGAACGGTGTTACGGCTCACTTCTCCTTTTTCAGGACGTCATCGGCCCAGCTCAGCGCCGCCGAGACCGTCGGAAAGCCGATGGTGCTCGTCAGGAGGATGATGGCGTGATAGACTTCTTCCCGCGTGGCACCCGCCTCGAGTGCCCTCCTCGTGTGGGAGTGAACGGAGCCCTCGGACCGGATGGCCGCCGCTGCAGCCAACTGGATGAGGTGAGTCGTCTTCGTGTCGAGGGGGCCTTCCGTCCGCGCCGCCTTCCCCAGGTTGTCGAGGGCCTTGAAGACGCCCTTGAACCGCTTCTTGATGCTCACATACTGGTCAGGATATTGCTCAGCCATACTTCCCTCCTTAGGCCTCATTAGGAGACAGTTACGAACGCCTTCGCCGCCTTGAACACCTCATCAAGGGCGGTGGGGTGATTCAGGATCTCCCCTTTGGCGTCGACGTCGAGATAACTCAGCGTCACATGTTCGGGAACGCTGATGGTCCTGAAGAAGGCCTTCGCCGTCGCCTCGGAACACTTGACGCCGATGTCCTTCTTCATGCCGCCGACGAGGAGGAGGAGCCCCTTCCGTCCGAAGGGGCCCGCCGGTATCGTTTTGTTCATGAGATACTTCTCGCACCACAGGGCCTGGCAGCGGTCGATCATCGTCTTCGCCTGGGCGCTGAGGGAAAAGAAGAAGATGGGCGAAGCGAGAATGATCCGGTCCGCCGTCCTGATGGAATCATAGACCTCGGCCATGTCGTCATTGATGATGCATTTGCCGCCCTTGTCGCATCCGCCGCAGTTCTGGCAGGGCTTGATGTTCATGAAGTTCAGCTTATAGAGGACGATCTCGTGCCCCGCCTCCTCAATCGGCTTCAAGGCCTCGCTGAGGAGGTAATCCGAGTTCCCGTGAATCCTCGGGCTGCCGAGGAACGCAACGACTTTCATTCACTACTCCTTTATCTTCGACATCTTGTATTTCAGATCCACCATGTCACGCATGCTCATGAGGTTGTTCGAGAGGTCCCACCACCCCCAGTGGAAGGTGGCGTAATCGGGCGCTCCCGTCATGGCCGACGCGTATTTCGTGGAGTTTGCATAGAAGAGCCACTGCTTGATCCACATCTGCTCGATCTGCTCGTCAAATGGGTTATCCTTCTGGGGCAGGCCCTTCTCGACACCCTTCGTCCATGCGTCGACGAGCGTGAGGGTTGTGGCGAGGGTCATGTTGTCGGCCTCCTTGATCGTCGTCTCGAGCTTGGCAAAGTGTCCGTCGATCCAGTCTGGTGCTGTGGCAGTTTCCGCAGACCTTCGTGAAGGATTTGAACCGCCTGTCCTGCTCGGCCTTGTCGATGAGGAAGTCCGACGCCGGCTCGTTGACGAAGGTCGTCGGCAGTGGCAGCCCGTCCTTGTTCTTGATGATCGTCGTGTCGCCCGACTTCGGCTGCGGATGGCTGTAGACGAGGCCGAAGAGCCTCACCCAGAGCCGGGCCCCGAAGTCATGGTTCCTCTCGGCGACGACTGTGCCGTCGGGGGTGACGAGGAGGCTGTTGTGGCAGGTGGCGCAGGTGGGCGCCGTGAAGTCCTTGCCGATCGTCCAGGGGACGGCGTTGAACTCCCACTCCTTCTCCTTGGAGAAGTAGATGTTCCCGTGCTTGCTCTCCTTGTAGACGTTCCAGCCAGGGACGTCCGGCTCAAGGTGGCACTGCGCGCAGGTGTATGGTTTCCGTGCGATCTCGATGGAGAAGGAATGGCGGGGATGGCAGATGGTGCAGGCGCCCATCGTGCCGTCGGGATTGAGCCGGCCCGTGCCCTGGTTCGGCCAGTTCGTCAGATCGGGGACTTTGACATCGCCCATCGTGGTGGCGACGGTCTTCGTACCGGCGACCTGGACATCCGTCCCATGGCAGGAGAGGCAGGTCTCGCGGAGGGTGTTGTCCGTCGGCTTTTCAACGACCACTTTGCCGTCCTTGATCTTCTTCAGCCCCGTCACCGTAGAGACGAGGGTGTGGTAGACGGGGTTCTTCATGATGTTCGCATAGGCGTTCGCCTTCTTGCTGCCGGCGTATTCCTTCACTTCCTGGGGATGGCAGGTGCTGCAGTCGTTGGGGCTCATGACGATGCTGATCTTGAAGCCCATGTGGTCGAAGCTGTCCTTGTGCTTGTCCGCATTGAGACTGTGGCACTCATAGCACCCCACATTGACTCCCGCCAGTTCGCTTTTGACGCTGGCCGCGGAGACCCTCTTCTCGAGTGTCGCCTTCTTAAGCGCCTCGCCGGGGGTTGTCATGGCATGCCTGCTCGTCATCCAGTCCTTGACGATGCCCGGCGTATAGATCTTGTGGCAGGCTATGCAGCTTTGCGTCTGGGAGCTGAGGTTTTCGCCCGCCTTCCCTTCGTGCTGCTTCGAAAGAACGATTGTTGAGGACAGAAGGAGCATCGCCAGCGCGATGACCACGGGTAGCCCGTACCTTCTCTTCATTGTTGTCACTCCTTTCTCGGGTATCGGTCCTCCGGAGAGGGCCGTGTTGTGTTCCCCGCTACCTTTTCCCCTTCTTAATAAACCTTTCGGTTACATGCAAAGCAGGGCGAAGCACTCTGAAAACAGTGTCAGTGTCGGAAAAGATGTCCAGTTCTCCTGACATCGGCTTATGCCTCGTCTTCCGTAACGATACAGGTGTCGCCGCAGGAAGGTTTTCAGAGCATACACCCCGCCTTTCGGTCAGGCCTATGCAACGCGATAAAGCAAACAATCAGTCCCGGCATAAGGCAGAGCGAAGCGCCTCATCTTCGCCCCGCCTTTCGCCGGGTTACCAATGATTAATCGATCTTCTTGAATGCATGCTTCCTGGCGCCGCAGACCGGGCATGCATCGGGCGCCTCGTTTTCGACTGTAAAACCGCAGATCGGGCAGACATAGATGTCCGTCTCCTTTACGCTGTCGAGGGTGTCGAGGTATTTCTGGTAGAGCGCCGCATGGATTTTTTCGACCTCATTGGCATACGTGAAGGTCCTGACGGCGCCCTTGTTCCCCTCGGCCTCGGCTTCCTTGATCATGTCGGGGTACATGCTCTTGAACTCATGGGTCTCGCCCGCCACCGCTTCGGCGAGGTTCTCTTTCGTTTTCCTGATACCGCCCAGTTCGCGCAAATGATTGTGGGCGTGGATCGTTTCAGCCTCGGCAGCGGCCCTGAAGAGCTTCGCCACCTGTTTGTACCCTTCCTTGTCCGCCATGGCGGCGAAGGCGAGGTACTTCCTGTTCGCCTGAGATTCTCCTGCAAACGCCTCCTTGAGATTCTTTTCCGATTTCGTCATAGGTTCTCCTCCTTGCTGTTCGGGATCTATCGGTGGGCGGACTGTCTGTCCGCATTAAATTGTTTCGTCATAGGCTTTGACCTTCTGCGCGAAGGCCTTTCCGTACTCGTAACACGCCGTTTCGTCCTCGACAGAGGGTTTGTAGAGGATCTGGAGACCCGGCTCACAGAGCTCGAGACCCATTTTCCTGAACTCCTCGTATATATCCTTGACGGCGCCGCCGCTCCAGCCGTAACTTCCGAAAGCGCCGACAATCCTCTTCTTCGGCCGTAAGCCGCGGAGCTGCGACAGGAACTGGGCTATCGTCGGGTACATGATGTTGTTGAGTGTCGGCGATCCGATGAGGGTGCCCCGTGACCTCCAGAATTCCTTGATGGCGACGCTCATCGGCGTCGATCTCAGCTTGATGACCTTGCATTCGACGCCCTCGTCCTTGATGCCCTGCATCAGCGGCGTCGTCATCTGCTCGGTGCTGTGCCACATGGTGTCGTAGATGATCGAGACGGCCAGCCTCGCTTTGTTGTCAGCCATATCGAGGTACATCTGGAGCACCTTCCCGGGATTCTGCCTCCATATGATGCCGTGATCAGGGGCGATGATGTCGATCTCGAGGCCGAGCTTCTGGATCTCGGCGATCTTGTTCTTGATGAGCTGCCCGAAGGGCATGAGGATGTTTGCGTAATAATCGACGACGGAGTCTTCGAGCTCGGACATGGTTTCACAGGTCAGGAACTCGTCGTCGAACCTCATGGCCGACGCGATGTGCTGGCCGAAGGCGTCCTGGCTGATAAGGACCTTGTCCTCTTTGATGTATGTCACCATGGAGTCCGGCCAGTGCAGCATCGGCGTTTCGAGGAAGAGCAGGGTGCGCTTCCCGATCGAGAGCGTGTCGCCGCTCTTGACGGTCTTGACGGTCCACTTCGACATGTCGAAAAACCGTTCAAGGCCTTTCTTGCCCCTTTCTGTGATATAGATCGTCGCCTGGGGTGTGTACTCCATGATCTTGTCGATGCTCGTGGCGTGGTCGTTTTCGATGTGGTTGATGATGATGTTCTTGATCTTCGCAGGATCGACGAGTCCCTTGATGTTCTTTATGGTAATGTCGGCGAAGTCATGTTTGACCGTGTCGATGAGTGTGATATCGTCGTCGAGGATGAGATAGTTGTTATAGGTCGATCCCCGCGGCGTGATGTAGCCGTGAAAATCCCTGATGGCCCAGTCGATGGCACCGACCCAGTAGATGCCGTTCCTTACCTCAACTGCCTTCATAGAGCCTCCTTTGCGTCTATATTATTAACGTGGCAACCAAACAGATGAATCATCCTAAGCTTTGTCATTCCGGCTTGTCCGGAATCCTTCTGATTTTCACAAGGATTGCCGACGCGCTCCGCTTGCGGCAATGACGGCTTTACAAATATTTATTTGCCGGGTTGTAGATTAACCTTTCAGTTTTTCCGATCGCTTATGCCATAGATTCAGGTGCAGATGAATCTCAGTGAGCAACATAGTATGCCCGCTCACAGACGAAGGCCACAGGCCGGACGAAAGGGATCGTTGCGGCACACCCTCTATCCTCCCCCTGTGGCCTTGCGAACGGGTTATCCCGCGAAACGGAATCTATGAGTCGCCGTGCCGACGGATGTCGCGCACCGGCCGGGTTCTCCAGCCCTTTACGAGCAGGTGAATCCCTCTCCGACAAGCGCCATCGGCTGACCGCAGCAGACGAGCACACCGGCGGCGGCCGTTGACACGACAACCTCGTTCCCGCAAACATTGCATTTGTACTTCTGTCCCTTCTTTGTCATGACTGATTCCTCCTTTTATTGTGTTTTGGTTTAGCCGACTTTTTCGAATGCGTCCTTCGTCGCCTTGCAGACGGGGCATCGCCAGTCATCAGGAAGC
The DNA here is from genome assembly GCA_963705105.1 of uncultured Nitrospiraceae bacterium. Taxonomy (GTDB): domain Bacteria; phylum Nitrospirota; class Thermodesulfovibrionia; order Thermodesulfovibrionales; family Dissulfurispiraceae; genus CAVPIW01. The sequence continues at coordinate 367,028 of CAVPIW010000012.1, forward strand.
GACTCAAAGGGCGTCTGTTCGATCTGTTCCTTGTACAGCCACTTGCAGGCGGAGCAGCGCCAGAGGCCGCCATCCTCACGCGCGCCGGTTTTCGAGACGACCTCCCATCCGCGCTCGATCCATTCCTCGAGACGGGGAGGGTAGAATCCGGAGAAGATCGTCTTGTCGCGGGCGTCCTCCATCTGGACCTCGACTGTATAGTCGCCCTTCTTTACCGTATATCCCCAGGTGAATGCATCCTTCGTATCGGGGGCGGTCGTCTTGCCCGTATATTGAATCGTCGTGCCCCTGCTCTTGACCTTCGACCAGCTGTGGCAGCAGGCGAGTATGGATGTGCAGCCGCATTTGGCCCCCTTCACCTCGAGCCCGTCGACACTGAACCCTCCGGGCACCTTTTCAACAGTGATTTCCATGTTTTTCTATTCCTCCAGCAGTGTGGAGAATGAAGCGTGGTGCTCTTCCTCTTCTGCGAGAATGCCCTCGAAGAGCCTCTTCGTCACGATGTCCTTTTCCTTCTCCGCAAGGGCGATGATCTCGCGGTAAAGTATGATCGCGTCCTCCTCGGCCTTCTTGTCCGCCTCGATCATTTCCTTCATGCTGTTGCCGACAAAAATCGGCGTCGGCTTTGTCGTCGGGACGCCGCCCAGATAGTCGAGCCGCTCGGCGATCTCCTCGGCGTGCTTCATCTCGGTGATGGCGAATCTCTTGAAGATGCCGCCGACAGTCTCGGCGTGGAGTCCCTTGACCTGCACGTGCTGCCACATGTACTGAACGCTCACCTGGATCTCCCTCGCGATGGCATCGTTCAGCTTGTCGAGTAATTTCTTGCTTGCCATGAATGCCTCCTCTGCATAAAAACCTGCGTCGGTCTCAAATCAAAATTTGCACGTACCATGATAATACACTGTGCAGACCCTGTCAACAATAACAATTCCCTGTCTGAAGGGTCTCGCATGTCGTCAATGTACCCTTTCGGTTGCAAGAAAAGGCTGCGCATTCACCCCAGCCCCACCTTTTCGGAAGGCCTATGCGATGATAAGACATACGTAGCGGGCGGCCTTGCAGACCGGGATCAGGCCTTTGCCATCGTCCCCTTTTCACCGCAACTCGGACATTTCTGGGGCTTGCACCTGCCCTCTTTCGTCGCTCCGCATTTACTGCAGGTAAAAACCGCCATCTCCGATCACCTCCTTGGCGTTGTGTGAATGATTCTTCCTGCGAAAGCACTCACCCTTTATCCTTGCAGGAGGGGCAAATGCCGTAAAACTCTATATGACTCCCAATTATATCAAAATCACCCCGCTCGGTGGGGGGAAGATGCACCTTGTATTCGACATTGACATCGACGATCTTCCGGCAGCGTGTGCAGATGAGATGCTGATGATCGGCCGTATCGGGATCGAACCTTTTTTTGCGGGGATCGATGTGCACTTCCCTCACCTGTCCCCGCTCCTTCAGGAGTTCGAGCGTGTTGTAGACCGTGGCGAGGGAGAGCGAAGGATAGGTGCGCACGATCGTCCTGTGGATGTCCTCCGCTGAGGGGTGGTCCTTGTTTCCTTCCAGATAGGCCAGGATCGCCATCCTCTGGGGTGTAAGCTTCAGCTTTCTGTTCTTGAGTACCTGTTGCATCTTATAAATTATAAATATTCCAATTTAAGAAACATTATCAAATTAGAATCTTTCTTGTCAAGTCCATTCCCCTCGTGTGTGAGTGCAAGTGATGATCGGGGAACCCTGTTGTTGCGATAGGACCTCGGGAAAGGCGGGGCACTTTGTCCCGCCTTTTTATTACGACTGAACGGAGAATTCATGTGTCTCAGATCGTGTCAGACTCGCATTCTCACATTCGCACTCACCTTCGCACTTACACTGACACTATGCACGGTTCATGGTACACTAATACATGGCTCAAAGGGATGGGCATAAGGTCCTTATCCGGGGCGTCAACTGGATCGGCGATGCCGTGATGACCATTCCCGCCCTCAGGGCGGTGAGGGCCAATTTCCCCGGATCATCGATATCACTTCTCGTGAGGCCCTCGGTGGCCCCGCTCTTTGATCGTGAACCTGCCGTCGACGAGATTATTCAGTACGGACACGAGTTCAGGGGAGTCAGCGGCAGGATGAAACTGGCGTCTACCTTGCGGGCGAAAGGGTTCACGACGGCTATTCTTTTTCAGAACGCCTTTGACGCCGCTCTTCTCGTTTCACTGGCCGGGGTCCCCGAGCGGATCGGATACAACAGGGACGGCAGGGGCATTCTGCTGACGAAGGCCGTTTCTTTCCGCGGCGAGGACCGGAAGCTGCACCACATCGATTACTATCTCAATCTGCTCGACAAGGCAGGCTATACATCCGAGAGGTCGAGACCATGGCTTCGCCTCACCCTTGAAGAGAGACTGGCCGCGCGGGAGACACTCAGCACGATGTCCAGGCCCATTCTCGGCATCAATCCCGGCGCCGCCTTCGGATCGGCCAAGCGGTGGGTTCTCGAGCGGTTTGCAGAGGTCGCCCGGTCGTTCACGGAAGAGACCGGGGGAAGCGTCGCGGTCTTTGGTGGAAAGGATGAAGCTGCCACGGCGCGGTATGTTCAGGCGCTCATTCCTCACCGGTCACGGAGCTTCGCGGGAAGGACGTCTCTCAGGGAGCTCGTCGCCCTAATTGCCGAATGCGACGTCGTTGTATCGAACGACTCCGGCCCCATGCACATCGCCTATGCCGTCGGTACCCCCGTTGTCGCGATCTTCGGATCGACGGACCCGAAACTGACAGGCCCCGCCGGAGAAGGGAGCACCGTCGTTCAATCCGGGGTCCCCTGCAGCCCCTGCTTTGAGCGGACCTGCAGGGAGAAGCACCTGGCATGCATGGATGGCATCTCGGCTGATGCCGTTTTTGAAGCTGTGCGGACCCTGACACCGCGCAGGAGGGCCGTCTTTTTCGACCGCGACGGCACGCTTTGCAGGGACGCTGACTACCTGAACAGATGGGAGGATTTTTCGGTCTTCCCTGAAATCGAAGCACTCGATGCCCTGAAGACAGCCGGTTTTTCCCTCGTCGGCGTGTCGAACCAGTCCGGCATCGGGCGGGGCATCGTCGATGAGTCCTTTGCCAGGGACGTCAACAGGGTATTCATCGAGCGCTACGGGTTCGACGATTTCCTGTATTGTCCCCACAGGCCGGAGGAACTATGTTTTTGCAGAAAGCCCGAGCCGGCGATGCTGATCGAGGCGAAGGAGAGGTTGAGCATCGATCTCAGAAAATCCTACGTCGTCGGCGACAAGGATGACGACATGCTCCTCGCCAGGGCCGTCGGGGCCAGGGGGATTCTTGTCACCACGGGAAAGCTTCGCGAGTCCGTCCATGCCGATCACATCGCGCGGGACCTCAGGGAAGCAGTACGGATTATCCTCGGAGACAGCGATGAGCGCTGAGTCACGGTACATAAGGATGCCGGTGCCCCAGAAGATCCTCATCATCAAGCCGAGCTCCCTCGGAGACGTGGTCCACGGCCTGCCCTTTCTTGCGGCGATGAGAGATCTGTACCCGAAGGCCGAAATTCACTGGCTGATCGCCGCGGGGCTCGACGGCTTGCTCCTCAGTCATCCTATGGTGAACAGGCTCTGGGTCGTCAACAAGGACCGGTGGAAACGCGCGCGCAACGCCCCGGAAACGGTCGCCGAGATGGCCCAGTTGGCCCGGGACCTGCGGAACGAGGCTTTCGACATGGTCGTCGACCTCCAGGGACTTCTGAGGAGCGGGCTGATGACGTTCAGCACCGGCGCGCCGATCAGGATCGGTTTCCGCGAGGCCCGGGAGGGGAGCGCCCTCTTCTATACCCATAAAATCGGGAGCGGCAGGGATGTGCACGCCGTGGACCGCTTGATGACGATCGCGGCGGCCCTCGGATACTACGGTGACGAGATCACTTTTCCTCTGCCGCTCGTCAAGGAACCTGAAGAAATGCGTGCACTGAAGGATGACATGGGAGACTATGCCGTGATCATACCCGGCGCCCGCTGGAAAACGAAGCAATGGCCTGCCGACCGGTTCGGGAGACTGGCGGCGCTCCTGCCGGAACGGAGTATCGTCGTCGGGAGCAAGGCCGATGCAGACATCGCCGACACGGTTGTGGCGCACTCCGGCGGGAAAGCTGTCTCCATGGCCGGGAAGACGGACCTCAGGGAGTTGATCTGCCTCATAAGGGGTGCACGGTACGCCGTGAGCAACGATTCGGGGCCCATGCACATCGCGGCGGCCGTCGGAAAACCGGTCGTTGCCGTCTTCGGTCCCACGAACCCTGTCAGGACCGGACCCTACGGCAGAGGACACCGCGTCGTCCAGGCGACCCTCTCCTGTGGTCCCTGTTACAAGAAGACGTGCCGGGACCTGCGCTGCATGGAGGCTGTCTCTGTCGAGCAGGTCTATGAGGCGGTCAGGGATGTTACCCCTGCAATTGCATGAAAAGGCGGGACAAAGTGCCTCAAGGCCTTGCTGACAGCGATCCTCCCTCTGGGAAGGCAGATATGGTTCAAAGCCTTTCCAATGCGATGATGAGACATTATAAAGTGTTCAGCGCCTGTCGCCTGACGGGCATTTGGGATCGATAGACACGGCAAAGGGTGGTCTGGGGACGAGTAAGGTATCTTAGCGGAAAGGCTTTTCACCACATCAGCCTTCCCGTCGGGGTATGTCTGGTTTCTGTCTGTTGGCTACTGTGTGCTGTCTACTGTATATTTTGCAGGGCATCTTCGCCCCGACTTTCAGGAAGCTCTACCGTATAGATAAGGCAAACGAGGAGGAGGAACGATGAAATATCAGGTTGGAGAGACGGGACGAGTGGTCGTCTCGCGTTTTGAGGACGGGGAGAACGTGCTTCAGGGTCTCATCGACATCGCGAAGAAGGAAAACATACGGGCCGGCGTCGTCTACCTCGTCGGCGGGCTCAAGGGCGGGCGGTTCGTCGTCGGGCCCGAGAAGGAGCAGATGCCTCCCGTTCCGGTCTGGCGGGAGCTGAAGGAGAGCCACGAGATCCTCGGCTTCGGAACGATCTTCTGGCAGGGAGAAGAGCCGAAGGTCCACTTCCACGGGGCATACGGCAAACGTGACGAGGTGAGGGTGGGCTGCCTGCGGGAGGCGTCGGAGACCTTTCTCGTCCTCGAAGCCGTTATCGTCGAGATGAAGGGGATAACGGCCGTGCGGGAGCTCGATCCCGTCTCGGGACTCGTGCTGCTGAAGCTCTGAATGGCCCAAAAAGTGTGAGTGTGAGTCATTGGTGTCCAAAATAACGTGACACGTGGATAGGGCATCCCTATCCACGCCTTCAAGGTCTCGCTGCGAGTTGTTTTAGTCACCTCTAAGTGTGAGTGGAAGGAATCATTGTCACGGGTCTTTTGCAACATCCGGGGTTATTTGATAACATACATCGTTTCTGATTTGTCTGCCCGCTGTTGACTGCAAAGTCGACAGCTTTTCCTGGAGGGGTGGCCGAGCGGTTTAAGGCGACGGTCTTGAAAATCGTTGTAGGGGTAACTCTACCGTGGGTTCGAATCCCACCCCCTCCGCTCCTTTCCATCGTGAGGCCATCTATCTTCGTACAATCAGCCTTGCATGAAAAGGCATGTCAATGCCGGAAGGCTTTACCATCGGAGAGTCATTTCGATCCCCCTGTAAGAGCTGCGGCACGAGGTGCCGCTCATCATCATCTCATGTCCCCGCGCTTCGCCGTCGACAGGCCTGCAGCGCCGCCCGTCCGGCGCCGGGTTCGTGATCCTCACGCTGCTCTGCACACCCAGGAGCCGGTCAGTGACCGTGCTCAGGGCACCGAGGGGATCGGTCAGCACGAGGGCCAGCCTGTCGTACCATTCCATCTGCGTGCCCTTGGCCTTGATCTTTTCCCGCAGGGGTTCGAATACATACATGCCGATCAACGAGCCTGCGACGGGCGTCACGATGAGGTCCTGATAGGAAGGCGGCTCGAAGAGGGCCTCGACGCCGAATTCGAAAAGAGCCGAAAGGAACGCGGAATAGACGAACGATTCAAGTTTGTCGAACCCCCTTTCCCGGGCCCGTATGTAATACGTGGCGCCCCAGTATGGGTGCACGATATAGTTCAGATACCACTTGTCTTCGTCCCACACCGGGTTTCTTACGTTGTTGAACCATCGGTCAAAGTCGTATGACTGCTTCTCTTCCTTCGACCATTGCGTGACGCTCTCCGGCAGGACGTAGAGGATTCCGACGACGACAAACTGATACCCGAAGAAGTATGCCGTATCTCTGCCGATTCCCGACCAATCCTTCATTGGGACGTCCCCGGGTATCCGATCCCCGTTGAGCGGATGATCGTGCATCTCGCAGGGCCTGTCGCTCAGGAGATCGGGCGGGATTTCTGTGATCGTGGCAGCCTCGGAGAAGAGCGACCGGTCATACCTGATTTCACCTGAACCGCGAAGAGAGATCTTCCTTCCGCAGGTATCATGGGCATTCCTTCCCGTGCGCCCCTCATCACCAACTATCTGCCGGGGAGTCCGCGAGAGCGAACTGCCGTACATGTCGAAGATATCGGAAGTAGATGGCAGGCTCTCTTCCGGGAGAGGTTGACCGCTTTGTCTCTGCACAACGGACACGCCTGCCTGAAGGCTGATTTCTTCCGGTTGCTCCTTCGGCACAGTGGCACAGAAAAGGACGGAACCTGCAGGGTCCACAGGAGATGACGACGACTTCCGCCCTGCGTCCTTCACATCGGCGTTGTTTTCATCTGCGGCACTCCGCCCCTGTGAAGGCAACGTTTCCGTCTCCGCAATCTCTCCATGAGCCACATCCATGGCAGCCACCAGCAGTGACCACAGCACAAGCAGTGCTGCAGCGGCTGTCCTGTTAAGAAATAATCGTCGCATTGTCACCTTGTGGCCGCAGCGGCCTGGGTTGTCAGGCTGACCGTTCTCCATGATCGGATAGTATACCTTATCGTTGCAATGCTCGCCCGGGAAAGGCGGGGCGTATGCGCCGAAAACCTTGCTGCGGCGACACCTGTATCAAAACGAAGGATGAACTATACGCTAATGGTCGATGACACAAAGAGTGAAATCCTGAAACACGAAGATGACGAGGCGTATCGTCGCCTTCAGCAAGGCTTTGAGGCGTTTCGCCCCGCCTTTCAATGCAACTATAGGGTATACTTGATACGACCGTCATGATTCAGACAGGGTTTCGGCTTTACAAGAACCCGCAGGGCGGAACGGAATAACCGGCTCATCCAAAGGGCATGAATATGCTACAGATCTGTAAGAAGGACAAGACACGGATATGTCGTATAATAAAATTATCCTGACCTGTCACTCCTGCGTGCCCGTTCTTTCGTGACAAGGTTCAGTAAATGAGAAGAGGGGCGGGCTGGCAGGTATGCCACGCTCCGAAACGCTGCGATGCAACGGGAGATGACTTGTGTCAGTCAATGTAAATGGGGGGGTGTCATGCAAGAAGAAAACAACTCCGAAGAATCGGATAAAAGATTAGCGGCCGTGTGCGGCCTTTACTGCGGGGCCTGCTCCTTTTTCATCGCCACGACTGAGGATCCCGAAAGGCTCACAAGGCTTGCCGAACAATTGAATCTTTCGGAGGAAGAGTGCAGGTGCTACGGGTGCCGGTCGGACAAGAGGGTGCTTCATTGTCAGACCTGCAGGATCGCCGCCTGCGCAGCCGAACGGGGCGTCGGCTTTTGCAGCGAATGCGACGAGTATCCCTGCGAAGACCTGAGGGAGTTTCAGTGCGCAAGGCCCCATCGGGTCGAGCTGTGGATGAATCTTGAGCGTATTAGGTCCGCCGGCTATAAACAATGGATCGACGAAATGAGGGAGAACTATGCCTGCCCCCGGTGCCGGACCATCAACTCCGCGTATGACCTGGTCTGCCGGAAATGCGGCGGAGATCCCGCCTCCGATTTTATCGCCAGACACAGGCAGGTGATCGAAGAGCATCTGAAGAACAGTTGATGCATAGCACGGGCCCGTGAAGAAAACGATTCCAAAGCCGCTCTCAGGCGGTCTCATCCTCTCCTACAAATGCACGTCGTCCTGCAGGCACTGCATCTACGGGTGCTCTCCGCGCTGGAACGCCGACTGGATGTCGCAGGAGGACCTGGAACTCATCCTTTCACAGCTTGCCGGCAAGATCCTCTCTGCTCCTCACGGTCCCAGGACGATCACCTTCAACCACGGTCTCCATTTCACGGGCGGCGAGCCTTTCCTGAATTTCGATCTCCTGTGCAGGGCCGCTGAAATCGCCGGCAAGCTGAAGATCCCCTCCACCTTTGTCGAGACGAACGGGTTCTGGGCCGTCGATGACAGGACGGCGAAGGATAAGCTGAAGCTCCTCAAGAGCAAGGGACTCCGGGGCATCATGATATCCGTGAATCCCTACTATCTCGAGTCCGTTCCCTTCGAGCGGACGGAGCGCGCCGTGAAAGCCGGCATCGACGTTTTCGGGGGGAATGTGCTCGTGTACCAGCTCGAATACTTCAGGCGGTTCAGAGACCTGGGCATTTCAGGCATTATGCCTTTTGAAAAATACCTGGATCTTGAGGGCAGGGACAGCCTCGCCCGGAATGTGGAACTGCTCCTCATGGGAAGGGCGCCCTATGCGCTGCGGTCCGTGATGGAGGGTCTCTATCCCGCCCGGGAGGCGGCCAGTTATCTTGATGAACCATGCGCATCGGCCTTCGTGCGGGGACTGCACAATCATTTCGACAATTACGGCAATTACATACCGGGATTCTGCGGCGGCATATCATTCGGCGATTGCCGGAGGCTCGATGTCCTGCTGCGCGACGGGGTGGACACGGAGCAATTTCCGGTGCTCGCGTTCCTGATGGACAATGATTTCAGGGGTCTCCATGCCTTCGCCCGGGAGCGGGGATTCCGGGAGCGGCCGGATGGTTATATTTCGAAATGTCACCTCTGCACCGATATGCGGAGGCATCTTGCCCTGAACGGCGATTTCGCGGAGCTTGCGCCGAAGGAGTTTTACCGGCACCTGGAATGAATGAAAATCCTTGGAGTGACTCCCGGATTATGATGGACATCGCGACAAAGATGGTCTGTGATCCGGCCGGTCTTCAGGATGGCTTTCGTGTTCTCGTCGACCGGGTATGCCCACTGACTTGGGAAGGCAGATATCAGCACTCAGGCTTTTCGGCATCTTCGCCCCGCCTTTCCGGATGGCGTATGCTACGATAAGGTTCACTCTTGCAGTGTCTGTGTCACTGAGAGGAGATTCGGGGCATCCATTCCCTCATGCGCCAGGAAATGAACTTCGCGTAATGACGCGGCAGCATGCGGCTCCGATTGTCACCGTAGAGGTCCTTGAGCTCTCCCGGCGAGGGAAAGAGAGCCGTCACGAAGGACAGCAGCATCTTCTTCCGTATGTCGAGGGCGAGTCGGGCCATGAACTTGTCTCTCCGGTCCTGGAACACATGGTCTTTCTCCGCGATGGAGCGAAAGTAACGGTTCAGCATGACAGGTTTCCCGTGCCCGGATTTTCCGACGGCTTCCCTGAAATTCCGCAGGGCCGTCTCACTTTCCGCGCGCTCCTTGCATAGCATCTTCATCTGACCCAGGGTGATCATCGCCGTTTTCAGCAGTCCTATGTGCGTCAGCCTTTGCGCGAAGGCGCCCCAGTCGATCGAGTCACCGTATTTGTGCAATGCCCAGATGATATCCGTCAGTATCCTGAGCTCCCTGAAGGAGTGCATATGATGATGCATCAGCAGGTGAATGACCGTCATGGCCGGTGACAGCCTGAACTGCATCCTGTCGATGCGGACCGCATCGGCCCAGATATCCTCGGATGAAAGCCTGAAGAATGACGGGATGCCGAAATTCCAGTGCACTTCGATGAGGTCGTCCGTTGCCGGGCGGTGATAGACGGCGTGGTGGATGCGCTTTGCCCAGAAGGTCAGGGGTAGCCGATCAAGCCTTCTGTATCCGTTCCCCGAGAGGACCGCATCGGCGCGCAACATATCGTCCTGCCTGATCAGCAGGTCGATGTCGGCGGAGGTCCGGCAGAAAGGGTCACCGTACAAATCGCAGGCAATGGTCGATCCCCTCAGCAGGACGGAAGGGATGCCCTCTCCGGACAGCAGATCGATCGTGCAGCTTTCGGCGACTTCCCTCCTCGTCGTGCGTGCGACGTTCCCGTAATAAGCCGCCTTCATTTCATCCAGGAAGTCATCGACGGCGTCCCGGGGTTTGATGCGGTCTCTGTTCCTGCTTACCTGCGCGTAGAGGAGCATGAGAAGATTGTGCCGGCGGGCCTCACGCGCCATGTCCGACAGTCCCGCGGGCGTGACGGACACCGGCTGTCCGGCCCCGAAGGGCAGGACAAGGGTCATGAGAGATTCCATTCCCTGAGTCACCGTGAAAAGGCCCTCCCTCTTACCGACAACCGCTCCTGTCTTCTTGACATCGCACAATCATAAATGCGCATCAGGGCATCGTGGTTCACATCGCCGGCGCATGCCTTCCCGAATGCCATTCTCGCCGCATCGGCCATTTGTTCGAGCTTCTCTCTGTCACCCCACAAGTCCTTCACTGCACGAAGGAGGTCGCCGGAGCTTCCGGGATTGAAGAGAACGCCTGTATTCCCGTCGGCGACGATGCAGGGCAACGAGCCGATGCGCGATGCGGCGACGGGCACGGCGAGGGAGAAGGCCTCCCTGATCACGAGGGGGAAGCCCTCATAGGACAGGGACGGGAGCGCCAGCAAGCGGGCGAGGGCCAGGCGGGCCTGAACCTCCGCGAAAGGGAGCGGCCCTGCAAATGTGATCTTGTCCTTCAGGGCCTGCCGGACAACCCTTGTTTCAAGGGCCTGTCTTTCCGGTCCCTCTCCGATGATCTCCAGGAAAGGAGCGTTTTCCCCCCATTTCATCCATGCATCGAGAAGCAGGTGCACCCCCTTCTCGGGGCCGATGCGGCCTATGAAAACGACCTTATTCTCCCTTTGGCTCCACGGCACCGGGGACGGCGGGCAGGGATGACAGGGGCTTTTGACATGCACGAGGTCACCGGGAAGGCCCGCATCGATAACCTTGCGGCGCTGAAAATCGGTAAGGGCAACAAAGGCATCGACCTTGTCCGTCCATGTTCCCGTCATCCGGTGAAGGGCGATCTTTGCCGCCAGCGGGGCCGTCGCAAGCCTGCTGCCCCGGTAACAGCCGTATGTCAGGGCCGGCAGGACCGTGTCCTTGTCGAGGCATTCGCTGCAGGCGAGGCCGCTCCGCATGGGTATCGCCGCGGCACAAAAGATCCGGTAATTGTGCAGGGTCATCACCGTGGCGGTGGGGAAATTTCGCATCGCGTAGAAGGCCGCCGGTGATATGAGGGGAAAGGTGTTGTGCACATGCATGACGTCCGGCCGTTCCCTTTCGATCGTTCTTCGCAGCTCCCGCATGGCAAAGGGGTTCCAGGGCGTGCTCAACGCTCCGAGAACCGTGCCCGAGGGGCCGAGATTTCTTATGTCGTCGCTGTGCCGCGTGAATTCGACGACGGCATGTCCGTGCCGCCTCAGGAGGTTTGCCTCGTCCAGAAATGCCCTGTTTTCACCGCTCGGCGACGATGAACCATAGAAGTTGTGGACGAGGAGGACCTTCATGTCGGGATTCCTCTGCGTACACCATAACCTTGCTGTGAAAGGCGGGGAGAAGCGCTCTGACAAACAGTGTCAGTGTGAGTGTCAGTGTCAGCAAACCCAACAGGTGCACGAAAAGGCGGGGCAAAACGCCTCAAAGCCTCGCTGATTACGAGATTGATCATTCTAAGTTCGTTTTTCAGGATTCCATCCTTTGTGACATCGATCGTTTGCCTGAAATAGTCTGCATGGGAAGGCAAAGGTTTCGCAGCACCGATGCTTTTCGGCGCATTCGCCCCGCATTTTCTTGAGGGAGTATGCAACAATAACGTAAAAAGGCTCACTTTTTCGATCGTTTGCTTGAAACGTTGACTTCTGTCACGGTTACGGTGTCGCCGCAGCAAGGTTTTCGGCGCATACGCCCCGCCTTTCAGTCGGGTATATACAACAGGTCGATTCATGTGACGACAACGTGCCCTTTCCAGAATCGTGTAAAGACGTTGGACATGAAGCCCCCGGGAGGACGCCGGGGTATTCCTGTCGCTTCGATGACCGCCCGGGAGAATCTATCCAGGGGCCATTCGGCCACAATCGCCTGTGAGTGATCTCCCATGGCATACAGCATGTCCGGTGTCAGGCTGCTCATGCGGAGCATCAAGCGGGCAAGGGCGGCTCTGTCACCCCGGTCAAAGGTCCACCCGTTGACTCCCTCGCACACAAGTGACGTCGCAGCGCCGCATCCCCTGCTCACGATGACCGGCAGGCCCGATGCCATCCCCTCGTTGACGACGAGTCCCCACGGGTCGGACCGGCTCGGCACGACGAGAGCGCCCGCAAGGGCGTAATGAATGCACAGGCTGTCACCGTATCTCGGGCCTGCAAGATGAACCGCCTCCATGCGGGCGGCACGGCTGCCGATGACTTTTCTTTCAGGACCGTCTCCGACAAGGACCATGTCCCAGGGATCGTCAGCCATTATTCTATACCTGTCGTAGGCGTCAAGGAGATCGCCGACCCCCTTTCTTTGGAGAAACCTCCCCACAAAAAGAAAATACCTGTCCGGCAGGGAAAGGGTTCTTCTCCATTCCCTTTCCCTGAGACGCGCCGCATCGGCGGCATGTGCGTAATAGTCATTATCGACGACATCGACCCCGCAGACGAGACGGTCTTCGGGAAAACCCATCATCCTGAAATAGTCCATGTGAAAAGGGGCGGGGATAAATGCCCCATCGATGTTCCTGTGGATCCGGCGCTTGATGAACCCTGTCAGTGCACCGCCACGGTCCGTCTGTTTCCATGCGTCGTCCATCATGATCACCCGGGCGGTGCTCCGGCAGCGGTAAGAGACGGCAGCCATCCCTTCCGGGAAGGGAGTGGCCGGGGCGAAGATGACATCCGGTTTGATTTCCCCCAGAACGGTCTCAACGGCCCGGAATATCCGGCCGCTTGTATGATTGTGATAGGATGACCGGGGAAAACAGCACACATGAACAAAGTCCCTCTCCTTTTTGGCTGAGGCGGGAAACGGGTAGGCATTGTCCGATGACGCCACTTCAACGCCTGTCAGGCGACTGCCTGCAGCTGCCAGCCCCCGCGCAAGATGGGACAGCCTTGCCGCGTGGTACGGCAGGAATCGCTGCCAGACGACGGCAACATGCAGACCTGCTTCGCCGGTATCGCTTACAGTTGACGTTACCACTTTAACCTCGCCCAGAGGGCCCTGCGCGCCGAAGGCGCCTGTGTCGAGTTCGTCGCGTAGGCGAGCCCGATGATGGTGAATTGCAGGTTCCCGAAATAGGCTGCATAGAGAATGATGTTGTCGGTGGACATGAAAAGGCAGAAAGCGAGAAAAGAGGATGCGCCGGCATAAAACAGGATGCGTGTCACGCCTGCCGTCTTCATCCCCGTTCTCAATAGATGGACCATCTGCCAGAGCATGCAAAAAGAGAAGATGACCGTTCCGACGTAACCGTAGTCGTAAAGCAGCCGCAGCCAGTCGTTATGGGGATGAGTCATCGCCCCCGTCAGCTTCAGGACGAAGGGCTCCGACGCATTGGCGCCGTGGCCGAACCAGGGCCGTGAGTCGATCTGCCCCTGCATGTGGTCCCATATGTATCGCCTGCCGCTTGTCGCCAGGTTCGGATTGTCCCATCTGATGTCCTGGAAAGAGCCGCTCCCCGAGTAAAAGGTCTTCTGCTGGACACGTTCGGTCAAGAAGAAGCTGTAGCCTGCGATCACGATCATCGCAGCCAGCACGAGTCTTTTCATAAGTTTCATGGGCGCAAAGGTGAGCGGCAGGGAAAGTCCCGCGGCGAATATACCCATTCTCGTCAAAGCGACAACGGGAATCATGGCAAGCGCCGCCCACCAATAAAGGTCGGGCTTCGATCCGAACATATAGTTAGTGGCAAAAATGGTGCAGAGCAGTGCGCCGGTCATCACTTCCGGGGCAAGCCCGGATGTCTTCGGCAGCGTGCCCGTCAGGTGCATCCCGGTCTTGAAGACCGTGCTGACACACAAGACAACGGCCAGCCAGCAGCATGCCTTCCGGAACGCCGCCAAGTCGCCGGCCGTGTATTTTCCTGCTGAGACGGCGATGCCGATGAGCAGGGGACAGAGGATCATGATGCTTCTCTGGGCGGCGTTCTCCGCATCGGCGAAGGACAGGTAGATCAGAACGACCGTTATCCAGGGTATCCAGATATGGACGGGGAAGGTTATGCGTTCGCGCTTTACCAGGTAGTATACGAGCGCAGCAGCCAGCGGGACGGCCCAGGCATACCCGGATATGCTGTAACCCAGGAATGAGGAGCCTCCGATACACGCTATCATCGTTGATACGACGATAACCCAGAGGAGAGGGGGCTCACTCGTTTTCAACAAGTTCCGTATCATGATGCAGACCGCCCGTCAAAGGAAACGCACCGGATGGACTCTCTCTTGGCGTGCAGTGTCGTGAGGAATCTTGCAGAAAGCCCCAGGGGCATCATCGCGAGAATAAGGAGAAGACATAATTTCAGGCTCCGTCTGGCTCGCATCGCCTCTCTGACTTCACTGACAGCGTTCACGCGTTCACCGAGATGAATGAAGATGACGGCCCTCATCCTGTGCCAGAGGGCGACATAATCGCTCAGGCCTTTCATTCTTCTCGAAGGATGCTCCTCCGACAAGCGCTTGAGCTCATAGCCCACCCTGTCAGGCATTTGGGGAACCCTGCCGGGCCGGTCGGACATCTTCAGAGGAGCCCAGAAGGATGATTTTGGAACAGTACAATAGGCGATGTCATGCTGTGAAGCCAGTCTCGCCCACGTAAGCAGGTCCTCTCCCGAGGAGATACCCTCCGGGAACCCCCCCACCGCGGTCATCGCCTCCTTGGTAACCGCTATAGCCGATGATAACAGAGGCGGATCCGAATACGCCGCAATAAGGAAATAATCGGTGAGGATGCCGGAGGTGAGCGCCTTGGGTATCTTGTTCAGAACCGCCCTCCGCATGTGACCGGGGCGACGGATGAAATATGACGTCCCGTAGACGCCACAGTGCGGATACTCGCGCCTGAGGCTGAGAATGGTTTCGAGAAAATCGTTCTCCCATTCGTCATCTGCATCGAGGAAAGCAATTACGTCACCCTGTGCCTCGCTGACTCCCCGGTTTCTCGCTGAAGACACCCCGGAATTGGGCTGATCCAAAATCTTTATCCGCCGGTCCTTGAACGACCTCACCGCATCAGGTCCCCTGTCCGTCGAGCCGTCATTTACGATACTCAACTCAAAATCCGTGACGGTCTGTGAAAGCACTGATTCCAGCGCCCGCCCGACCGTCTCTTCCTTGTTGTAGAGCGGCATGACAATGGAGACCGCCACCTCACTGGGGGAGCACTCCGGGCAGTTATATATGGTCATGACACGTTCACCATATCCCGAAACCAGATCCGGGCGGAAAGCTCCGGGCGTTCACTCATTGGCGTACGGCCCCTTTCTTGCCGCAATGAAGCAGGTGCCTCCGTTCTCTCCCGGCCTCTCCCCGGCGTTGCTGAGAATGTACTCTGTCACATCATCCGCACCCAGGCGTTTCAGTTCCTCAATGCATTCGGCACGATCGACCATGTACACCGCGTCGTTGTCCGTGGCCCACCTTTCGTTCAGGCACGCAGGTGTCAGATTGATCAACCACGGATGCCGGTCGGAAGGGAATCTGCGACTCGTCATCTGCGGCCAGTACATGCGAAAAAAGATGTGCTGAAGGGCGCCGCCGAAATCCGCCCTGCGCAGCTTCTCCTTCAGTGAGCCGGGGCCTCCGTGCGGCAGGGACGGCATTCTTCCGGCACTTCGAAAAGAAGGGCATACGATGACGATCATTCCTCCCGGCCGTGTGAGCCTGACCATCTCGCGGAGGAATTTCTGAGGCCATACGAGATGCTCAAGGACGTACAACGAGAAGACGACGTCAAAGGAGGCTTCGGGCAGATCCACGTCATACAGCGAGGACGCAAGAAAGGTTGCGTCCCGTGCACCTCGTGCGGTCACCTTCTCCGTCTGATTATTCTTGATTTGGGGTTCGCTGCAATCAACACCTGTGTACTTTACACCGCACTCCCTGAGGTTGTCATAGGCGTGACCGGAGCCACAGCCCAGATCGAGCACTGTCAACCCAGGAGACATCATCGAGCGGAGGACCCAGTGGTACGTACCCGGATTCCACACCTCGTTCAGGGTCTGAGCCTTCTCATAGTAATTCCGTCTCCCGCATTCTTCGTTATAGAAGCGCATCATCCTGTCATGCAACCCCGCAAGTAGTGCTTGAGCGGAAATATCCGTTGCCGAAACCAGCACAACCTTCTTCATTGCTGAACGCATTCCAGGCATCGTCCCGCATGCCATCTTGCGACCAGCACTAGAGACCGTCACGGAGTTCCTCACGATAAAGGTCCAACATTTCGACCTCATTGTCACCGGCGTAATCGTCATGGATGAATCGAAAGGTGAACGCGTCCTCCCAAATAAATCCAAGCTCCGAGCGCTTTGGGTCGGCCTTCTCCTTGTCCAGCCACGGTAGCCCCCTCCCTCCGGGCCGGAACCCGAGACCGCGTTCAATTTTGCTCAGGAGTGGTGTGAATCCCAGGCCCCGAAACACGCTGTTTGATCGAGCGAAGTAGCAGGTCGCCGGCCACTTGGCGATTATCAGGAGACAGTCGTCGTCGCGCAGGGTAAAAATCCACCGGTGGTGACAATAACCGACGTAGAGATGGGATCGTATGCTGGATAACTCTGAATGCTTCGTTGGCACCGCGATGTACCCCGCCTTGGAGTGTTTCATCAGATTGCTCAGCACATGCTCAGGTCTTCTGATGTCCTCGAGAGTATGCGTGCAGATGGAAAAGTCCCAGCGATGGCGGGCGACGCGCTTCCATACGTTGTCGTCGTTGATGTCACCGGAAAACACGTGTTTTGAAGTGCTCACCGGTTTGATGTCGACGTACGCATCGACGTGCTCATCACACCAGGGATCACGGGCGCCGCCGATATCAATAACCTTGTAGTCAGGGTTCTGTCTGCGCTTTTCAGACAGGTAGTCCATGACATGAGATCTCATTATTTGGTCACTCTTCTTGATTATCGGCATTGCGGTCCCCTCTGTGCAGGCATGGTCACTTTTCCCCCCTGAGAAGCCGCCGCAGGCTGCCCCGCGCCCGATCCATAAAGGGCATGTGCATGATGGATGCCCGGAGCATGTCCTTTAAAGAGGGTTTCCCGAGGGTGTTCTGCAGGAGACTGTCGATCTCCCGATCGTCGACGACCCCGGACAATTCCGTGTCCTCGGCAAGAGACTGCAGGAGCGACGTGCGGTCATCGGCAGCGAGCGCAAGCTCAGCCACGCGGAGTGCCCTCCTCACGACCATGTCGCCGTTATACCGGGAGAGGACCCGGGAGCGGCATTTCCTGCGCATTTCCAGCCTCAGCGCCTCATCCTGCCGGAGGAGGCGCACTGCCGCCGGCAACCGATTCATCGATCCCGCGACAATGCCTCCCTCCATATGCCCGACAACCTCCACCTGACTGTTGTCCCTGTGGGGCCGGCTCACCGTCACGACGGGACAGCCGCACAGCATGGCCTCTGCCAGCACCAGACCGAAGCTCTCACCCTGGTTCGCAGCGTGGATGAAGCAGTCAAGAGAGGAGTACAGCACCCTCAGGGCTTCGTCATCGGGTGTCATGGGCATCTGAATAATCCGTCGTTGGACGTCCTGAGGCAGCGATCTCAGGGCGGGCTGCAGGGAGTCGGGCATGCCGGCAAGGAGGAGATAGGCGCGGGAATCCCGTTTTGCAAGGTCCGAAAAGGCCAGCAACGTCTGCACATGCCACTTTCCGGGAAAGGGCTGGCCGACGCGGCCGCACACATAGGCTCCCTTGTCGATGCCATGCATTTCGAGAAATGAGCTGACCTCATCGTCGTCGGCCCGCCGGAAACGGTGAGGATTGACCGGGTTGGGCACGATGACTCCCGGAGTCATGGCGCCGCGTCGGCCGAGCATCCGGCGCCAGCGCCACATGCACCACCTGGAAAGCTGCAGATGCACGTCAATGAGGTTTGCGGCATCGGAATGATCGACGCTCCCGAATATATTCTGCTCAAGAATACGCCGTTCTCTCCCGCGGAGGCGCCGCATGACGTAGGCCTCTCTGTCATCATGCCAGCCCCGGCGATGAATGTGAATGATGTCGGGACTGAATTGGTCTGCGTCCTTCAGTGTTCTGTCGAGATCGCCGTTCACGGTGAAGACGGGGATGCCGCGTGCCTCCAGTATTGCCGCCCTCGGACCGGGCATCCCGATATTCAGGACCGCCACGTCATGCCCCGCCTCCCGGAATCCCAACGTGAATTCCTGAGCTGACCGTTCCGTTCCTCCCAATCCCAAGCCGGGGCATATCGTCAGTATCCTCATAGTGCCCGGTCCTGACTAAGGCGAACGGCGCAATCGCCACAGGGGGACTCATAGACCGACAGGACGGCGCTGCCGAACCGCTCGGGAGAAAAGAGCATCCTCGCCCGGTTCCTCCCTTCCTCTCCCATGATCTTCGCCTTTTTTTCGTCCCGGAGCAGCAAGAGGAGGCATAATGCCAGCGCACGGTCATCCCCCGGCGCCACAAGCAGCCCCGTGACTCCATGCCGGACCACTTCGGGCAATCCGCCGACATGCGATGCGACAACGGGCGCACCGGCGGCCATGGCCTCGGCGGCGACAAGCCCGAACCCCTCGAACAGGGACGGCACCGCCACAACATCCATGACCCCGTACAACCTGTAAACTTCGGACTGATCCCGCTGCCCGAGCCATCGTATGCTTTCCCCGATCCCCGATGCCGCAGCCTCCTTTTCAAGGTCTTCGCGGTCAGGGCCGTCGCCGACCACGACGAGTACCGCCGACGGCAGCACATCAAGGACTGACTTCATCGCCCTCAGGAGGGTCTTCTGTCCCTTCTCACGGCGAAGTCTTCCGACAACGCCGACAACTTTTTTGCCGTCCAAATTTAGCCTGCGCCTGATATCCTCCCCTGTCGACTCCGACTGCAGCCGCCCGATCTCCCGGACATCGACGGCGTTATAAATTGCAAAGCGGCTGCCCGTCCCGTCTCCCTGCGCGTGATTGCCGGAGCGGAACCATGACTCCTCCACCGATTTTGAAACACAAAAGAAGGCCGAGCAGATGCGGGCCGCTGTGAGCAGGATCGATCTCTCCTTCCACCCGTGCGCGAAGCCGGGCTGGTGGACCGTCGCAAAGACGGTCCCGACGCCGGCAAGACGCGCTGCAATGATAGGGACAAACCCCGGCGCAAGATACTGAACATGGACGATGTCGGGTTTGAGGTTCCTGAAAAGCCGCACAAGGCTGCGTATGAGGCGCAGCAGGCCGTCGGCCCTGCGGCACTTCATCAGCAGCACCTCAGCCCCGGCTGCGCGAAACCCCGCCACAATGGCATCGTCATACTCGTAGTAACAGCATACCGTGACGCGGTACCCGCCGCCGGACAGCACGCGCACCAGCGACAGCGTCTGAAACTCCGTCCCCCCCACAAGGAGCACCGGAATCGAAATCATCACATGTTTTTCGACCATGGTTTTCCGCTCACCGGTCCATGAGGCAGCGCTCATAGACCTGAAGGGTTTCACAGCCGCAGCGTTCCCAGGAGAACTGTGCGGCCTGAAGGAGACCCTGCTGTGACAATGCGAGGGTGTTGGCGTCATCATTTTCGAATGCCTCAAGGGCTTTTACGAGGGACGTGACGTCCTGCGGGTCGATGTATATGGCCGCCTCTCCTCCCGCCTCCGGCACCGATGACGTCCCCGAAGCGATGACGGGGCACCCGCAGCTCATCGCCTCAAGGACCGGCAGCCCGAACCCTTCATAAAGAGAGGGGAACACAAGGGCTGTCGCGCACCGGTAGAGATCGGCCAGTGTTTCGTCGGGCTGCCTGCCGATAAAGTGGACCCTCTCCGGGCGGTTTCCCGAACTGTAACGCTCTTTTATGCCGGCGGGCGGGTTCCAGAGCAGCACAAGATCATTCTCGGGGATCGTTCCGCAGCAGTTTCGCATAGGCATCGAGCAGAAAAGGCGTGTTCTTCCGCCCTGCAGAGCACGAAAGGGCGAGAAAGAAGGGGCGATCAAAACCGAGCATTGCGCCCATCCTCTTCCTGAGCGTTTCCTGATCGGCCGCCGGACGGAACATGTCCCGGTCGACACCCGGATATATCACGTCAATTCTTTCGGGGTCTATACCGAGCCGGTTCACGATATCCGCCTTCGAGGCTTCGGAAATGGTCATGATGCGGCGGCATCTTCCGGCGAAGTCAGGCACCCACCGGGAAAGGCGGACATGATCGGCCATGTCTTCAGGCTGCATGAGAAATATGAGGTCATGGATCGTCGCAACGGCATTTTCAGGCCTTTCAATGGGCATGTAGAAGTCCGTGGCATGATAGAGATCCCCCCTGCACAGACGTTCGACAAGTTTCATGTTTCTCATGATCCCTTCACCCGCCCTCGGTAGCCGCAGGTGTGCCGTCTTTGCCCTGAGCCCGAGGTCGCTCAGCCTGCGTCCGCGGAGTCTCCGCCCGAATAGCACAATATCATAGGGTGACCCGTTCCTCGTGATCGCTTCGATCATCATGCGCGTCATTCTGCCGATGCCTGTCGGCGTGTAGAGAAGGGGAGTGGCATCGATCACGATTCGACGGGCCATTGTCTCAGTGTGAGCTGCAGGCCGCGTCTGCGGTCAGCACTCCGTCATATATGTGCATCAGGTCCCCGATGTGTTCCCTCATGGTTTTGACAGGCGGGACCTGTGCCGACATGCGGGCGAGCAGGTGAGGATTGCCGATGAATTCCCGCATTGCCGCCGCAAGAGACCTGCCGTCATTGTACCGGACAATGAAGCCGTTTTCCCCATGTGCAACCTGTTCGGGCAAGGCCCCTGAATCGAAGACGATGACGGGTTTGCCGGCTGAAAATGCCTCGGCCACGACAAGACCGAAGGCCTCGGGCAGTAAAGAGGGGACGATAAGGACATCGAATGCCGCATACGCGTCGGACAGTTTTTGTGCCGGCACGAAGCCGTGAAAATCGACACGCGCATCTCCCTGGTATCGTCCAAGGGTCTTTTTAAGGTACTCCTTGTCCCAGGCATGCCGGGCCGCCCCGAAGATGTGCAGTTCGCATCTCCCGCCGTCCGGGATGAGCTCAAGCGCCTCCAGTATGACATGGAGACCTTTCAGGTATTCTATCCGCCCCACATACCCGAATCGTATCTTCCCGCTTTCAGACTTCTTTTGGGGGTCTTTCCGGAGCGGCTCGACGCCGTGAGGCAGAGTGACGATACTCCCGGGGTCCCTGCCGTTTTTCAGGAGGAGGTCCATGACGGCTGCCGAAGGAGCGATCATCATCTGTGCGAGGTCGAGCACTTGTCTTTTCGCAGCGACGGTCTGCTCGACAATCCAGGGGTAGATCAGGCCGCGCTCAAGATAGGACAGCCCTGCGGAGGCGTTCAACCGTTTGCCGACGGGCCGGTACACGGCGGGAGGTATGCTCCGAATCATGCCGCCTGTAAACCACCTGGGCCATCTCTCATAGCTGGCGCAGGGAACACAGTGATCGGGAGACATCATCTTGTCGCAGACAGGGCCGGATGAACGGACGAGGGTCCCGTTCGCACAGGCGATCCCGGCGTGATGGGCCGTCACCACGTGCGGGATGCGAAACTCGCTGCAGGCGACGGTCACCGGGGGCTTCAACCCGTTTATATGAACCAAATCGGGCCGAAGCTCCTGCAGGATATCCTTTACCCCCTTCTGGATGACGGGACCCATCCCCGTGTGCAGCTCCGCCTGATCGACTCGCGAAGGATTGACGCTCAGGGAGGTGACACCAATGCCTTCAAAGGCATACTCTTCGATGAGATAGGGGGCTGCCCCCGTTTTCCAGGGAGACGATGTCACGACCATCACGTCCATGCCCAGCCGAAGAAACTCCCGGGCGATTCGATAGACGTAGACCTCGCCTCCGCCGTACAGGGGGGGCCGGAAAGAATATGCTGACATGACGATTTTCATCAGTTAAACCTTCTGTTGCACGGAAAGGCGGCGCGAAACGCCTCAAAGCCTTGCTGAAGGCGACGATGCGCATTGTCAGCTTCGTGTTTCAGGAACCCATTCTTTGTGTCATCGATCATTGGCTTATAATTCGTCTCTCGTCTCGATACAGGTGTCGCCGCAGCAAGGTTTTCGGCGCATACACCCCGCCTTTCCTGGGAGTGTGTCGCAACGATAAGGTTACTTTGCGAAGAAATCATGCCCTATCCTCGTGTTGCATTATTTTGGATACTGGTGATTTCATCTATGAAGTTTGTCTGCTCTTCGGGAGGGGAGCCCGCTTTCTCGAGGACGGCCCGGACTGCCGCCAGGACCTCCTGCACGCCGATCATGTCCATGCAATGCCTGTCATGGGCGCAGTCATTCCATTTCCAGCAGGGGGCGCAGTCGGTGAAGGAGTCCAGGTTCTCATTACACCCATAGCCGCTCTGCCAGGAATGCTCGCGCCCTCCGTATACGATCACGGAACGGCAATCAACAGCACGGGCCAGGTGCGTCAGGAATCCCTGTGTCCCGATGAAGCAGAGTGATTGACTCAGGATGGCAGCCGTCTCCCTTAGTCCCGTCCTGCCCCTCATGTCCGTCACCCCGCTGAGCGGATGATCCCTTGTGACTCCGATCTGGATCACCCTGATATCGGGACGCATCCCGTGCAGTTCGTCGACGACTGCCTGGAAGCGGTCATGGAACCACAGCTTGTTTCTCATCCATGTCTCATGGGTGTACTCGCCGATGCTCTGGATGCACACCTGCTTTTCGTGAATCCTGCCGGACCTCTTTTCGGCCTCGTTTTGATGATAATAGGGTCTGACGTCTATCTCGCCCGTGATCCCTGCGGCGCGGCAGAGATGGGCGATGATGTGTTCCGCCGGCGGGATTTCCTGTTCTCCCGCGACGGGCTGCGCGGTGTATCGCAGGGCAAGCCGCCTGGCGCCCAGGAGGTTCGAATACCTCAGATACCAGTGATCCATGGCGAAGACGTGCGCATAGTCGGGATTGTTCCGCAGGAGATCGGCGGCCGATGAAACCTGCCAGATGCGCAGGCCCGGCGATCTTTTTTTCAATTCCCGGGCGACGCAACTGAGGAGCAGCTCATCGCCAAGCCCGCCCAGAAACTGCAGCATCACATCAGGCAGGCCGCAGCGGCGCAGGACGTCGAGGGTGCGCGATTCTATTCCCAGTGCCTGCCAGACGCGCCGGGGGACGAACAGGTTCCTCCAGTTTATTGCGCGCCGCACAGAGGATCACCTCCCGTCATTGCTGCACGGCGCACAATGGCCTGCCGATGGACAGTGTTTCTTTGCGCAGATGAAGAAGCTGAAAAAATGGTCGGGACCGTCGTCACGGTCGATGATCAGCATGCCCCGTCGTTTCAGGGCACCGACGATGGTCTCCGGATCAGGAACCCACTGGTGCATGTCCCTCATGAAAGGATTCGACCGGTGCCAGAGCCTGCAGGACGGATGGGGCAGATACAGGAAGAGGACACCCCCGGGTTTGAGCTTTCCTATCCACGCATCCAGGGCCTCCTGCCAGTCCCCGATATGTTCGAGACAATGGGAGCTGAAAATGTAGTCCTGGGAATCCGCAGGAAAATCGTCGATCCTGTTTGCGACGCCCGGCCCCGATTCGGTGTCGATCGGCGTGCTGCCTGGTAAAGGCCAGTGCGAGGCGCCGATGTCCAGGCCTTTCCCCCTGCAGAATTTCATCGCCGTCCGCCGTATTGCATACGTATTGCCTCCGACGGTGAGATAGTCCGGATAGAATTCGCCGTCGTACAACCATCCGCCGGGCACCCTTTTGTGGCCCGTCTCCAGGAGCGATCTGTAGGAGCGGAACAGTGCCGGGCCGTCTGCCATTTCTTCGAGCGAAACGGCCGGGTCTCCAGCGATCCTTCGCAGAAGGGGTCTGACAGCCCCTCTCGCCATTCGTACCGCTTTCTTCAGCATCGGCATGACCCGGCCTGCTGCACCGTATATTTCACCCTCGGAATGAATGCTCCCCGTCGTGTATAGGACCTGTAGCCGGCTGATACCTCCGTCGGCGTCACCTCGAAGCACGCGGCCTCCTGGATATAGTCCTCCATGATCATATCGGACAGGCCTGATTTCAGCCCCAGGCCGATTGAGTATGCGCCGGGCAGCAGCAGTAGGTCGGAGAACTCGGCAATGAACTCATAGCTGCCCGGCCCGACGGGGCCTGTATAAAGGGAGTCCGATGAAAGAGAAGACGCTATTTCAACGGAGTGGTTGTTATAGAGCGCCATGCCGAGCTCCAAAGTCGGCAGGTCGGCCGATACGGTAACCCTGACCCTGAAGACCGGGTTTTTCGCGAAGGCTGTCTGCCATCCGTTGTCCCCTGAGGCGGACACCATCTCCACTTCCCGGAGCTGTGCGGCGTGGCGCAGGTGATGCGGCGCCGTTCTTTTCCTGTCAGCCAGGTTGATGACGCGCTCATGGGAGTCTGACCAGCTTGCGATGTAGGTATTGATGCAGGGCTCAATTTCGTCGAAATATGCAGTCCGTCCCCGTTCAAGGAGCAATCCTTTCCTGCAGAGGCTCGATAAGGCGCCCATGTTGTGACTCACGAACAGGATCGTCTTTCCCGATGCGCCCGCTTCGGACATCTTCCCCAGGCATTTCTTCTGAAAGCCCGCATCGCCGACGGCAAGCACTTCGTCGACGAGCAGGATCTCGTTCTCCAGGTGCGCAGCCACCGCAAAGGCAAGTCTGACATACATACCCGATGAATACCGCTTGACCGGTGTATCCAGAAACTTCTCGATCTCGGCGAAAGCGACGATGGCGTCGAAGTTTTTCCTGATCTCGGCCTTTGTCATCCCGAGGATCGCGCCGTTGAGAAAGATGTTCTCCCGGCCCGTCAG
Source organism: uncultured Nitrospiraceae bacterium (assembly GCA_963705105.1). GTDB lineage: Bacteria > Nitrospirota > Thermodesulfovibrionia > Thermodesulfovibrionales > Dissulfurispiraceae > CAVPIW01. The sequence continues at coordinate 392,177 of CAVPIW010000012.1, forward strand.
CTCCGGATGGAACCCTGTTCCCACTTCCAGGAGGCTTGCGACTCTCCCCTTGATCGTAATCCGTCCCGTCGTCGGATGGGTTATGCGGCTGAGGATCTTCAGGAGCGTCGATTTTCCGGCGCCGTTTCTCCCTATTATCCCGACGCGATCGCCCCTATCGATGTGAAGGGAAAGGTCTTTCAATGCATAGAATTCCTCCGCCGCGGCATTGCAGGCCCGGTGCGAATCATTGGAACGGAAGAGCCTGTGCCCCAGTCTCCTGACGCCGTCCGTCATGACATCCCGGAGGGCGACATAGCGCTCCGGCTGCCGATGGCTGAGCAGATATTTCTTGCTCACCTGCTCCACTTTGATGACCGTATCACTCATAGAAGATCGGCGAAGGACCGTTCGGTTTTCCTGAAGTACGCCACGCCGGTAACGAGCAGAATCACGACAATCAGGAGCGAAAGGATGAAACCGGGAAGGAATATCCTGCTCTCCCCTCCCAGGACGGCCCAGCGGAAACCGTCGATGACACCGACCATGGGATTCAGGGAATAGATCAGACGCCATGAATCGGGGACGACGCTGCTCGAGAAGCCGACTGGCGAGATATAGAGCCCCAGTTGGACAATGAAAGGGATGACATACCGGAAATCGCGGTATCTCACGTTAAGGGCCGTGAGCCAGAGGCCTGCCCCCAGGGCCGCGGCAAAGGCGATCCCGACGAAGACCGGCAGTGTGACGACGCGCCAGCCGGGGACGAACTGGTACCAGATCATGAGGATGATGAGGATCGCCCAGGAGACAAGGAAATCCACAAAGCTTGTGATCACCGAACTGACCGGTATGATCAATCGGGGAAAATAGACCTTCGAGATGAGATGCGTGCTGCCGAGAAGACTGTTGGCGGCGTCTGAAAGGGCGTTCGAGAAGAACTGCCAGGGCAGCATGGCGACGAAAACGAGGAGAGGATAAGGGGCTCCCTCGGAGGGCAGTCCCGCCAACCTTCCGAAAACCACGGTGAAGACGGCCATGGTAAGGAGAGGCCGCACCAGGATCCAGGCGATGCCGATGGCCGTCTGCTTGTAACGGACCAGGATGTCACGCCAGGTGAGGAAGCAGAGCAGCTCCCGGTAGCGCCAGATGTCGGCCCAGTAATGCTTCTCCGGCCTGCCAGCCTCGATGACGAGAGTGGTTTCGTCGGCCGTCGATGCCGGATGCACCATCTCCGCCACCCCGTCATGACCGGTTTGCACAGGCCACGACGGGAAGCCTCCCGGCGCAGTCACCGGGCATCCCGGCACTTCCCCCGTTTTTCCCCTTCCCACTATTTTTTCCCCTCTCTCCCGTGCCTCTGTCCGTTCCGGCCTGATTTCACCGTGCCTGCCTCTCAGCCTGCTGCATCCGGGCCAATTTCCCCCTTGCCCTGCTCTCGCCCGGATCGATCATCAGCACCTTCCTGTACTGCTCCGCCGCACGGTAAGAAATGCCCGCTTTTTCATAGATCTCCCCCAGGGCCATCTTGATCCCGATATCCTCCGGCAGGACCTCTTCGGCTTTTCGCATCACCGCAAGGGCGTCGTCATACATTCCCCTTTTCACGAAGTACTGGCCGGCCGTGTGGAAATCGGAGGGATTCACGGTCTTTTCATCCCTGCCATGCTCGACGGCGGAGCGAAATTCAAAGGCGGCCATGCCGTTGTTGCCTGTCTGGTGCAGATAATCGGCGAAGATGATGCGGGGCCGGACCATATCGGGCAGGGCCGTCCGTATCTCGGCGTCCGACCAACCGTACAAGACGAGAAGCGCGACATAGTCCCTCGTTTTGTCGGGCTCCAGCGCTATCGCCTTCCGCATGTATTCCGCGCCCTGCTCCTTCTTTCCTGATGAGATCAACCACGATGCATAGGTTTTGTAGCGGACGGGGTTGCTCCTGTCACAGGCGATGCCGCTCCTGAGCAGGCCGTCGGCCTCACCGCCCCTGCCAAGAGCCGACAGGGCGAGACCCAATGCCTGAAGATTCCCGCCGTTGACCGGGTCCCGCCGCACGGCCTTCCTGTATGACTCCAGGGCACCTTCTCTCTCTGACAGAAGCCACTCCGCACGCGCCGCTTCATGATAGCCCCCAGCATTCAAGGGGTCCCAAAAGGAGGCCCGGCGCGCGACATGTCTCCTCTGATCGAGTTCCGCCTTCGGGGTCTGCGCATTGACGCTTTTCCCCTTTAACGACGAAAGACCGTGTCGCGCCACGGCGTCGCCCGTGTCGTAGATGACGCTCAGAAACAGGACGGCGGTGGCGGCGAAAATCAGCCCTTTCGTCACGGGCAGTTTCGGGAGGAGCAACGTGTCCGCCCTTCCTTCCCGCAGCCTCGTATGCGCGGCGGACACGGCGAGTCCGGCCAGAAAGGTGAAATACAGGGCATTTGCGCCGATGTGGAGGTTGAAATCGGTGACGCTGTAAATGATCATCGACAGGATGCCCGTCACCGCCCCGGTGTAGATGACGACGGAATAGCGTCCCCGTCTCCCGATGAATGACCGGTATGACTTCCGGAGCACAACGGCCAGAAAAGCCGCCGCAAGCAGCACGGAGATACACCCTCCCTCCGATAAGAGTTCCAGATAATCATTATGGGCATGGTCGACAAACCACCCGGAGGACAGGGAGCTGTATCTCGGAAAGACATGGGCATAACTGCCCAGTCCCGTTCCGGTCAGGGGAAAATCCCTGATCACGCCGAAGGAGTCTTTCCATATCTCCAGCCTTGCCTCGGTGATGTTGCCGTTGACGTCCCTGAGGGCCTCGAAACGATCGAAGATCCTGTCCCATCCGAGCCATCCGACAGAGTAGAATGCGAGCGTCACGATGAGGGCGACGGGGATCCATCCCTTCCCTCTGTTTCTCAGCGCTGCGGCGAGGAAGATCATCGAGATGCAGAGGCTTATGATGCCTCCCTTCGAGAGACTCACAAACACGGATGCGGAGACCAGGAGCGCCGCAGACCCGAGGAGGATGTGGACATTCGTCATGGGGGAGCTGAAGACCTCGACGACCCGTTCCCTGAGAGACCGGCAGGAGTAGCGCGGCCTGTAATAGATGAAGAGGCAGACGATCAGGGGCAGCACCATGCCGGCGAAACCGGCGTAGTGATTACGGTTGACATACGGGCCGAAGGGTCGTCCACCCATGGTCAATTCCCTGAGCCAGTATATCTTGTTGTTCCACAGGACATGCTGAAGCATGCTGAAGAGGGCGAGGACCGATGCGAAGACGACGACGATCCAGACGGTCTTCTTCAGCAGGTCCTTTTTCGCCAGCACATGGACAGTCACCACATAAAACGCGGCCAGTGCAGCGGTTTTGAGAAATTCCGACACCGTCGCTTTCATGTTGACAGAGACGGACCCCCATGCATGGGGATCAGCGGCCCACAGTGTCTCCCTGTAGAGGTCGTATGCGCCGGGAGAGACAACCTTGAGGAGAAAGGGCGGCAAGGGCACGAGCTGAAGAAGGATATACCCCAGAAAGAGCGACAGGGGGACGAGTCCCGGGACCTCGTGGAGGAAGGGTTCCTCGTCCTTCCTCTTCCCGATCAGGAGGAGCACGAAGGCAAGAAGGGCCAGCGATTTTACCACCGCCCAGGACCATGGTTCAACGGTCCCGAAGGCGAGGGGCGAAAAGATCAGGAGGAACACAAAAATGGGGAAGATCAACGGTGTCGCCATGGGGAGTCCACCTCATTGCTGCGTGAAAAGGGAAAACGGTAACACCTGTTGTTGCATGAAACGGCGGGGCGACGCGCTCTGAAAACAGTGTCAGTGTGAGTGTGAGTGTCAGTGTCGGAAAAGATGTCCAATTCTCCTGACATCGGCTTATGCCTCGTCTTTCGTTTTGATACAGGTGTCGCCGCAGCAAGGTTTTCGGCGCATACGCCCCACCTTCCGGTCGGGAGTATGCGACAGTGTATGCGTCAGTGGCCGTAAAAGGACATTTCCTGTTTCACGCGGCTTTGTCACGGTTTTCTTCTCCATAGCCGTAGCCGTAACCGTAATACCGTGAATAGTAGTCGTTCTTCTTGACGTCGAGCCCGTTGATCACGATGCCCAGCACGCGGGAATCCGTGCCCTGCAGGGACTTCAATGCCCTGCCGACGCCTTCGTATGTCGTATATCCCGCCTTCGTCACGAGAATGGTCCCGTCAAGGTTCGTGCTCAGGATGAGGCTGTCCGTCACGGTCATAAGCGGCGTCGTATCCCAGATGATGAAATCGAATCTCCCTTTCAGCGTCTCGATGAGCGTGCGCATGGTCGCGGAGCCGAGGAGCTCCGAGGGATTCGGGGGAATGGGGCCTGAAGGGATGACGCTGAGATGCGGGGCGATCTCATTGACGACGATGTCGATGTCCGAGGCGCCGGCGAGATAGGTGCTCAGCCCTTTTTCGTTATTCAGGCCGAATATCCTGTGGATGCGCGGTTTTCGCAGGTCGCCGTCGATGAGGAGGACCGAATGCTCAGCCTGCGCGATCGTCATCGCCAGGTTGACCGACGTGGCGGTCTTGCCTTCACCGGGCATGACGCTCGTGATGAGGACGTTCTTCGGCGGCGCTCCCCCGGAAGAAAGCAATACGGCGGTTCTCAGAATTTTATAGCTCTCCGCAAAGGCGGACCGGGGTTCCTTCATGCTGATCTCTTCAATGCCTGTCCCCGGCGACTTCAGGAGAGTGACGACACCGAGCACGGGAACGCCGAATTTCGCCTCCATCTCTTCAACGGACTTGACGGTATTGTCGAGGTGGTCCACGAGGAAGGCGATGCCGATGCCACCGAAGAGTCCGATCAGGAGGCCGATCAGGAGGTTACGGGCCTTGTCCGGCTTCGCAGGTGCCCCGGGCGTCTCGGCCTTCTCGACGACCCAAACGTTGACCGTCCGGATGTCCTGCGTGATATCCTGTTCCTTGATCTTCTTGATGATGGCATCGAAGAGCTGCCGGCTCGTTTCGGCTTCCCTCTTCAGGGCTTCATACTGGACAAATTTCTCGTTGAGATTCAGGGTCTCCTGCTTCGTCTGCGCCGCCATCCTCCGGAAATTCGCCTCATTCGCCTTTGCAAGCTCATACTCGTTCCTGATCGACTCAACGACCCTTCTGATCTCCTGTTCCCTCTTCTCCTTCAACACCTTCAGGTCGGCCTGGGCCGTGACCATTGTGGGGTGCTTCGATCCGAATTTCTTTGACAGCTCGCTCATGTTCTGTTCCGCCTTGAGTATCTGCACCCGCAGGGCCTGGACCGTCGGATCGGAGGAGATCGCCGGTATCGTCTCTGCCTTTTCGGGGTTCTGCGTCACTTCCCTGACCTTTTCATAGTGGGACTCCAGCTCTTTTCTCCTCGTCTCCGCCGCTGCTATCTTCGTGGCAACCTCGGACAGCTTTTCCGGGACCATGGTGATCCTGTTTTCGAGGGTCACGATGTCCTTCGTCCTCATGTACTCCTGAAGCGCCTTTTCCGATCTCTGGAGCTTCGTTTTCTCCTCTTCAGCCTTTTCCGTGAGCCACTTCATGGCATTCCGCGACGAGATCATCTTCATGTCCAGGAGGTCTTCGATGTAAGCCTTTGCGACGGAATTCGCGATGAGGGCGGCAAATTCCGGGTTGGCGGACATGTACCCGATGTGCACCAGCTTGCTGTTCTTGACGGGAGTCACGATAATGGACGCGCTGATCGTCCGCGCAACGGCGTCCGCCTTCTCTTCAAGCTCCTTTTCGGATTCCATCCCGGCGACGGACCCGCCTTCGGGCTTTGCCCCGCCGGTGACGTTCCGGACGACGGCATAGGCATCCCGGAACCACCCGATGGTCCCGCCGACGAGGCCCTTTTTTTCGCCTTTGAGGTATGCATCGTTGTTCCTGTCGAGGGAGAGCATCTTCACGACCTTTCTGGCGACGGATGTGCTCCTGATGAGCTGGTACTGGGTCTCGTAGAAGTCCGGGTCATAGGGCATGTAATACATGTTCATCATGCCGATGTTGTTCGGCTCGGCCTTTTCGATCAGCACCTTCGTCGTCGCCAGATAGAGGGGCGTCGCGGAAAAAGTCACGATCAGGGTCATAACGAACACCACCGCGAAAAAGGCGCACACGGTCTGTTTTCTCTTGGTGACGATTCTCAGGTATTCCCGTAAATGAATGTCTTTGTCTTCCATGGGATTGTTCCGATTACCAGAAACTTTCGGGGACGACGATGATGTCGTCAGGTAACACCGGCTCGTCCATTCCCGCTTTTTCGATGATCCTCTCCTTTCCCCGGATTTTCCGGATGATTCTGATCCTGCCGGGCGCGGCCTTGTCGGTGAAGCCGCCTGCCATTGTGGCAGCCTTGATCACCGTGGCACCCTCTTCATGCTTGTATGCCTCGGGTCTCTTCACCTCGCCGGTGACATAAAAGACCTCCGCCTTGCCGACATACACGCTGTCGCCGTCCATCAGGGGAACGTCGGAAGACGTGTCGCCTTCTTCAAGGAGTTTCCTGAGATCGACGGTGATGATGCTGTCTGTTTTGTCTGAATTGACGGACTTCCTTTTGACGATGGCCCTGTCTCCGGCCTCCTTGGTGAGCCCGCCGGCCTTGGAGAGCAATTCGAGGAGACTGGTGTTTCCGCTGAGCGAGTAGACGCCCGGCCTGGTTATCTGTCCCATGATGATCGTCTTTTTGCTCCTGTATTCTTCGACGAAGACCGATACGTTCGGGTCCACGATATAGCCGTCCGCGAGATGGTCCGTCACCTTTTGGGCAATCTGAGACGTCGTCAGTCCCGAGACGTTGACGGCGCCGATGAGTGGCAGATTGATGAGCCCCTCGCCATTGACCCGCGCGACGGTCGTGAGGTCCTGATGACCGTACACGGTTATTTTCACGATATCCTCCTTGCCGACGACATAATCCTGGGCGAAGGCGGCGGCGGTCCACGAGAGGAATGCGAGGGAGAAAAGGAGGATAATCCTGATCGCTGCGGGTACCACTGCGAAGGGAGGGGCGAAGCGGCTCAAAGTCATGCTGACAGTGGCAACAAGGGTAACCGGCTTCATTCAGATCGCCCCCTTGATGTTGAATACGACGGTGTTCGACTGGTAGTCGAAGGCGGGGATATTCGATTTCCTCGTCGCGAAGGCATAGGAGATGCCGGCCTTCAGCCCTTTCCTGAACCAGTAGTCTATGCCGGCCGATGCCTCGTAATAATTGTCGGTCCTCTTTTCCGTCTTTCCGTCGAAGGTCAGCGGCTGGCCGTATTTCTGGTTGGTGTACGAGAAGGATGCCCATCCGGTCACCCTGGAGCTCACCATGTGCTGAAAATTGACGACGGCGCCGCGGTCCATCGTATAAAAGGCGGCAGGGATATTCGTTTCGCTGGTCTGTCCGAAGGCCGTCAATGAAACCGACGCCTTCGGGCTGAACCTGTGCTCGACTTTCGCTTCATAGATGAAATCATTTGTCGAGAAATCAGCAAAATCCTTCTTCCCCCATCCTGCCTTGACAGCCCCCCTGGTTTTGGCCGTCACATCCCAGTCAAAACCGCCCAGGAGAGCGTGCTCCCTGCTGTTCGTCACGCTGTTGTCCGTATACTTGATATCGGTAAATGTGTATTGAGTGAAGAGTGCCGTCCTGGGCCACAGCCTGTAAAAGACATAGGCGGAAAAGAAATTGTCATCACGGTTCAGCCTGTCATTCCTGTCGGCATCGTAGCGGAGCAGGAAATTGGAATAGTCGACACGGAGGCGCAGCCTGCTGCCGGTGTCGAGAGAAGCCGACAGGTACAGGAGATTCCCTCTGAACCTGTCCACCTCTCCTCCCGAGAGGACCGAGTCCAGCCTCTCGTAAGACCTGCTGAACTCGTCGTTCAGCGAAAGGGTCAGGCCGAAGGGGAAGCGATAGGCGATTCCGCCGTTCACGTTGTGGGTGACCGTATTGCCGGAAGGGGAAGTCTCCGAGTGCTGAGGGATGTCCGCCTGGTAGTGCAGGAACGCGCGATAGCGCCTCGTCCCTTCCTCTCCCTCCCTGCCCAGCAACAGTCCTCCGGGGGAGCGAGTCGAGATAGGGTCGAGTCCTTTCGGTCTCTGATTGAGACCGGGCAGGGCGAACCATATTTCCGGGGAGAGTATCATGCTGAAGTCGCTCTTCTTGTCCACATTGGTGTTGAATGCGTTATCCGTATACACTCCCGAGAGTCCGAGGCCGGCATGGACATATCCCGCCTTTCCCGGCAGCAGGTCCTTCCATGTCGCCGGTCTTCCCTCGGGCTTCACCAGCCCGGGAGGCAGTCCCGCGTCAGTCCGGGCCGCTCCTTTCGGAGATTCTTCATGGACGATCACGAAGACCCCGTAAACCGTTCTGCCATCTTCCGTTTCATATGCGCGGACAAGCGTTTCGAACCCGCTGCTCCTGATCTTCTCGGCGAGGTTTTCCGCGTCCTCTCTCACCGCGAGAACGGAGATTGCGACTTCACTGACGGGTTCCTCGTCGGCCCGTTCCCTTTCGGCAGGCTGGCCTCCCGGGCCCCCCTCATCTCCGGCAAAACATGCCATGGAGAAAAACAGGGAGAAGACTGTGATAAGGACAAGGAGCCATTGTCGCATTATCGTTCACGATCACTGGTGTCCGAAATAATCTGACACGAGGAGTTCTCGTCAAAATCCGTTCATGTATATATTTCTGTCCAGCCGTTCCTCGTCCGCCGCGGCGAATGTCAGTACCGGCTGAGAGAGCGGGACGGGGCCATCATTCACCGCGGTGCGACCGATGCGCGGCGCGTACCCGCCGGCAGGCTCGGCGCCGATCGTCGCGCTTCTCTGCGTATCGTTTGCGCCATGACAGGGACGTCCCCGTCCCGGCAGCCGCTCAGCCAGGAACGAAAGCCCGAGGTGTGCGACGAAATAGGCGGAGAAGGCCAGGAAGAGGATATGTTCCGGGATCCGGAAGATGACGCCCGCAATGGCCAGGATACAAAAGATGCACGAGAGCGTGAGGATGACGGCGACGGAACCCTGTGTCCCAAGACCCATCCTGAGAAGGGTGTGATGGATGTGGTTCCTGTCGGCGTGAAAGGGGTTTCTCCTTGCGGCGATCCTCTTCAGGATGACCGTTAATGCGTCCGTGACGGGTACGGCGAGGACGAGCAGGGGGATAACAGGACGCACAACGCCCTGAGCACCCTGCGTGACGGCAATGGATACGAAAGCGGCCGTAAAACCGAGAAAGAGGCTGCCCGTATCTCCCATAAAGAGGCGGGCCGGGTGCCAGTTGTAGCGGAGAAAACCGATGATGGCGCCGCTCATGGCGACACTCAGCAGCATCAGGGCGGGATGACCGCTCAAGGCTGATATGCAGGCAAATGAGAGGAATGCGGTCAGGGAGACGCCCCCGGCGAGGCCGTCCATACCGTCCATCATGTTGAATGCGTTTGCGATCCCGACGATGCAGAAAACGGTGACGGGAATCGAATAATCATGGAAATCGATGGAGCCGAGGGACAGGAGATCGCCGAAGGTGAAGAGGTATATGCCGCTCCAATACACGATCATGAGGGCCGCCGCCATCTCCCCCGCGAGCTTCCACCAATGATTCAGCTCCTTCCAGTCGTCGAGAAAACCGATGATGAGGATCGTGATCATGCCTGCGAGCAGTCCCGCGACGCGGCTCAGGCCGATGCAGACGGCAACGCTCAGGAAAAAGCCAAGGGCCATCCCGACGCCGCCGACGAAGGGTTTCGATGTCCCGTGCCGCTTCCGGCGGGAAGGCCGGTCGACGAGACCGCAGCGGACCGCCGCCCGTGAGAGCTGCGGCAGGGACAGGCAGGCGACCGATAGTGCAAGGACAAAGGCCAGGTTCATCAGGGACGGTTCGATGACAGCCAGTTCAGTCACTTTCATCGGACGCTCCTGTCTGCTGCAGAAACTCCCGATTCTTGCAACATCGTCATCGCCGTCTTCTCGCGGGCCATTCTTTGCGCCATTATTCTCATCAGGAATGCCGGGTTGGAGATGAAGTTCCTTCTCCACAGCCTCCGGGGCTCACCGAGCAGGCGGACCAGCCATTCCATGCCTATTTTGCAGAAGAGGGGGTGCGGCCTCTTCACGTTGCCCGAATAAAAATCGAACACGGCCCCGACGGCCCCGATGAACTTCACGTTTAATTCTCCCTGTGCCGGTATATCCATTTTTCCTGTTTCGGCGCCGTCATCCCCACCCAGAGCACATCAGGGGCTGCGCGGTTAATCGCATCCACCATCAGGCCGTTCTCCCCGTCACTGAACCCGGGAGAGAAGGGGGGGGCATAGACGCCGGCGACACGGATACGGGGAAAGTCGGACCTCATCTTTTGGCAAATCTTCCGGAGGTTTTCATCGGTGGAACCGAGGAAAAAATACGTGTAATCCCCGCCCTGATTCAATGCGGAACTCAGTCCCTGGAAGATGTCACTCCCAGTCACCCGTTGGCGGATGACGCCGCCGAGGAGAGCTGAAGCGATGACGACGCCGATGCCGTCAGGCACGGTCAGGGACGCCGCCCTGAGGGCAGCACGGAACAGGGTGTCTGTTCGGGCGACTTCCAGAGAGTGCGGGTTGGCGCAGACGAAATACCTCCCCGTTTCATTGCTCCGGACCCGGCGGACAATTTCTGCGACACAGTCATCCTTCGACCCTGTCGATATTGTATATCCGAGGATGTCTTCCGTCGTGATACCGCCTGTGGTGGCGGATCTTTCCTTGTATTTTTTTCCGGTCATATCGTCAGCACTGATTTCGTGCATCCTTTCATCCACAATTGGCATGTTGCATTACTATTGTTATCGGTATATACATAGGGTGTCTTTAATTTCAGTGAATTCAGTCACAAGGGAGAAGTTTGGTGTGAGTGTCGGTGTCAGTTTCAGTGTCAGTGAGAGAAAAACACATTATTAGCGCAGTCGTCTGCAAAGCCTCAATCGGTATGCAATTCTGTCATTCCGGCTCGTCCGGAATCTTTCTGTGGGAAGGACTCCCGACAAGCGGGAGTGACAGAAAATAGGAACCATTTTGATTATCTCATTCCTTTGAGCTTCCTTTCACTCACACTCACACTCACACCTCTTTCGCCCCCGCCTTTCACTCGCACTCACACTCACACTCACACTGGTTCTTCACTTGACCTTCCTTTCACTCACACTCGCACTCACACTCACACTTCACTTGCCCTTCAGCCGTGTCATGGGATCACCGAAGAGGATCCAGGTTCTTCTGATGTCCTGGTCTGTTGTGGCCGCCTTGGCTTTCATCGTCGCCTCCCCGAGGGTAATGGCCCGGGTAGTGAAGAGCAGCCGCATCAGCTCCTTGTTCATCAGGAGCTGACCTTCCGGCTCCGTCAGCCCCGAGGAGGCCCACACCGCGACGGCCCCTCCCTGTGGCGCCGTCAGCAGCGCCTCGGCCAGACTCCGGGTGTACAGGTCATGAAAGGCCCCGTTCAGGCAGGTCATGGCCACCACAAAGGGCAGACGCGCCCCGTTGATCAGACCGTCTGCATCATCGGAGCTGAGAATACCTCCCCGCCAGAGCCCGACGGAGCCGTGGCCGATATAGGTGACCAGCGACGGTCCCTGGTCGATGCTGCTGAGGACCTCCTGTCTCGCCTCCCCGTCGCTCTGGAAGCGGCCCCGGAAGACCTCGTGAACAGGCATTGAGACGGGCAGCAGTCCCTCGATCTCCCGGGCCGCCGCCTCGAAGTCGAAGCCCTCACGTGTATCGGCCACAAACACGGCCCCGTTCATCCCGACGGGCCGCTCATGCCACTGGATCTTCGCAACAACGGCTGCAGCTTCCTCTTTGGTTCTCACCGGCAGGCGCCCCACCGCCATCTCCGGCAACCCGTCGTCGTTGAAATCGGTAAACCAGTCGTCGGAGGCCGTCTCCAGGTATTGGGTGTCGATCAGTTTCGTCGGCACGAGGTCATGCTCGCCGAAGCCCAGGTAGTTGCGGGGGTCCACGCTGGCGTCTCCCACGAGGAGCACAACACGCGGGGGCCTGCGCCACTGCTTTTTGGCAAGGCTGAGGAACTCCCGGATCACCCGGGGGTCGTTCGCTCCGAAGCTGAACTCGTCGTAGAGGTCTTCGACATCAACGAAGGCGACGGAGAGTCCCTGGGACTGTCGCAGTCTCATCAGGGGCTGCAGGGCATCCCGGAAGTCCCTGTGGGAGATGATGACAAGATCGGCGCCGCTGTTCGGGGACGACCAGGAGGAGGGACTGTTGGCCTTGATCATCACGGGCTTGCCGACCTTGTTTCCGGTGAAGGCAAACAGTGTCCGGGTGCCGCTGCCGGGCGTCGTGAAGGTGACGGTATATCCTGTTTCATCGGACCGGGCAGCCCCGGCGATCTCATACATCAGGTCCGGAGTGGTGATGTCGATGACCCGGATGTCGGCACTGCGGAAGCCGTCAATGGTGACGGGCGCCCCTGCATCGGCGGTGCATGTCAGGGTGTCGTCATCGGCCCTGTAGGTGCGCTGGTAGGTCAGCCGGACCTGGTCGAGGAGGCTGACGTCGGTTTCTCCGTTTCCTGCCCTGAGGCTCAGGAGGTTGTCTCCGTCCAGGAGCGATTCCCGAGGGATCGGTATCTGTGCCGTCACATTGGTCTGCCCGTCAAAGACCACCTCTCCCGCTTCTTCGTCATTGAGCAGGATACTGACCCGGTGCGGGATGGTCGTCACCCCTTGCAGGACGACTTCCAGCAGGGCGTCTCCTTGTGCCGAAGGGGAAGGGGAGGGGACGTGCAGGAGCCGGTCCACCCCGGAGGGGCCGATGACGGGACCGAAGAAGTTCTCCTTCTCCCCGTTTCTCAGGGCTGCAAAGTAGATCGTCCGGTCTTTCTTCCGGATCGTGAAGGGGAAACTTCCCGTCACCGGCTGACCTCCCCGGCTTCTCCATGCATGAAGCCGTTTGCCCGTTGTCGATCCTGCCATGAGCCAGTAGACCTTCCTGTCCGTCCAGGGCGTGTCGGTCCCCGTGCCGTAGAACTCGATCGCATCGAAGGAGGAACGACCGTCCCCGGCGGCAACGAGACGAAAAGGCTGCTCCCTGCCGTCGGCAAAGAGCTGCAGACCCCGGAGATTCGTGCCCGTACGGAAGCCTGCCGCTGCCAGCTCGGACTGCCCGATGCGGTACCAGCCCTCATGATCGATGACGATCTTCACCGTCCGGCCGGAGGCGAGGATTTTCTGCATGGTCCTGTCCTCTGCCGATGTTCCCTCCGCCGCTGTGCGGGCCGTCTTCTCTGCAGGGGCCGGCGTCTTTGCGATCGTCTGCCGGGAGGATAACGGGGTCTTTGTGCTCATCCCGCCGGAGGGCAGGAGGTCTCTGTCCTTCCTGGGAGAACTCTCAATCCTCTGCCGGAGATCCCGGAGCCGTTCTTCTTCCCTGTATCTGCCGTCCATCTTCATGCCGAAGTCCCTCAGGAAGCCGGGCCTGACCTTCTCGGGCAGGGGTGTGCCGGATGTGACGATAGGTACGGGGCCGTGCATCGTTGTCCTGCCGTCCAGGTCGATGTCTTCCAGCCAGTAGGCCACCTTGCCCGTTTCCCGGGGGATGAGGTCCCACCACTGGTAGGACAGGCCCGCCCCGAGGGGTGTGCCGGCGCCCGCCAGCAGGGCCGAGCCTCCGATGAGCTCAGGGGTCAGGCGGTAGAGGTGCCCGCCCTCTTCACGGTAGACATGAAAGCCCAGGTTGTCCACTTCATGACCCGTTTTCCACTGCAGATGGACATCACCCTCGTGCCCCGTTGCGGTGAAGGAGATGAGCTTGACGGCGGTGGGGGTCGCATACTCATAGGCGCCGATGTCGTAGCCCGTCCCCTGTGGTCTCATGGCGCCGCGCTGGTCTGTGGCAGGGGCGCCGGTGGCCGTCCCCGCGTCGATGGCGGGACTGCCGGCAAGCAATGCATGTGTCTGGGTCGGTCCGCCGTTGTCTGCCAGAGCCCCCAGATTGGGGTTGGTGTTGGGCTTGTCGCCGGTGCCTGCGAGGAGGCAGGTGTTTGCACTGTCGATGTTGTAGCCCGCCGAGGTGATCGTCCCGGAACAATTGCCCCCCGTGTTGCTCGAGACTATCGTGTTCTTCAGAGTCGTTGTACCGGTGGCAGAGTTCAGTATGCCTCCACCAGTCGTGGCGGTGTTGGCGTCGATCGTCACATTTGTGAGAGTGAGCGTTTTTTGATTATAGATGCCTCCACCATTGCCGGTGGAGATATTCCCACTGATGGTGACATTGGTAAGAGTTCCTGCGACAGTCCCGTTGTAGTAAATGCCTCCGCCCCCAGCGCCAGTGTTCCCGCTGATAGTGCTACGAAGCATCGTCAGGGTGCCGGCGGGTTCGACATCGATCCCTCCCCCCTGCCCAGAGGTCGTGTTGTTTCTGACCGCAACATCGTTTAGGGTCAGAGTCCCCTGGTTGTAGATGCCGCCTCCTCTGCTCCCACCGGGGTTGCCGTTCTGAATCGTCATGCCTGACAGCGTGACGGTGCCGGTCACTACGTGAAACACCCGGTCGAGGCCGCCGCCGTCGATGATGGTGACCTTCGCACCCTCTCCGGTGATGGTCATGCTGGAGCGGATGTCCAGGTCACCCGTGGCGTTGTTGTCTTCGCCCTGCCCTGCGATGCTCAGGGTGTAGGTGCCTGCCGGCACGACGATCGTCTTGCCCGTCGTCGCGTTGGCCGCAGTAATGCACGCGCGCAGTGACGAGGTTCCCGAGTCGGCTGTGGTGGTGACGGTGAAGCCGGGACAGGTGCCCGCACCCGCGGTCACCGTGTAGTTCGGCCCGAACTCGGAGGTGTTGTTGCTCGTATCCGTGGCAGTACCGGTGATCTTGTAGCCCGGCGCCATGCCGATGACCGTCAGACTGCCGCTGAGGTTGCCGTTGGCATCGGCCGTCAGTGAGCCGAGATACGAGCTGCCCCTCGCCGTACCCGCTGCCGTCGTTGTCGGACCGGAAGATCTCGACCCGTGCGCCTGCAAAAGCGCTCTGCCCCGGTAAGCTCCCCACATATCCCGCCACGGTCAGTGTGGAGCCCGATACCGACGCAGAGGTGAAGACAGGATAGTCCATCAACAGGTTGGGTTGGTTAGCGGTCTTCGCACCGTCGTTCACCGTGACGCCGTTGTCGCCCAGGTCGATGCCGATACTCCAATTACCGTAGATGGCATTGCCAAGAATCGCGTTGCCTACGGTAGCGCTGCCGGCGTTAATGACTACACCCTTCTGGGTGTTCCACGCGATGAGGTTCCCGGCCGCCGCCGTCGTCCCGCCGATGGTGTTGTCGTGCGCCCCATTGTCGATGTAGATCCCATAGACGGTATTCGGAATGGAACGGGTCTTCGTGACATCCGTGCCTATCGCATTTCCGAGAATCTGAGTACCGGTGGCGCCGGAGCCGTACAAGTAGATGCCGTGCCGGCCGCTGCCGCCGATCAGGTTTCCGGCTCCTGCGGTCGCGCCGCCGATGGTCGTGTTCACGGAACCGTCGATGACGATCCCGTCGGTCCCGTTGGCGATAACCGTATCGCCCGCAGCATTCGTTCCGATATAGTTCCCCTGCACCACATTGAGGCTGGAGCTCCCTCCGATGTAGATCCCCTGGTATGTGTTTCCGGCGATCACATTCCGGTCGACTGCCGAGGTCCCTCCGATCTGGCAACCGTTGGCGCCGCCGATGAGATAGACTCCCTTGGCGCCGTTGCCCGAGGCAGTGGTTCCAGGTGCATTCGTTCCGATATGGTTTCCGGCGATGATATTGTTGTCGCCGCCGCTGACCTGGATCCCGTCACCGGGAAACCGGTTGATGGTGAAACCGCGGATTGCGCTGTTCGATGACGTGATCTGCAGGCCGACCGAGCCGGCACCGGCATTCGTACCGTTCAGTTCGATGATTGGGGCACTCGTCCATCCCGGCTGTTTCTGCGCGTTGATGGCCATCGTTGTGCTGATCGGTGGGAGTGCCGAGGTGGGGCTGATGGTGGCCACACCGCCGCTGAAGTAGTTGTTGGAGGACCGCAGTCCCGCTGCCGCCGTCCCGTTGCTGATCATGAACACGGCGTTTTCCTTCACGTCCACCAAACCCGATTGATGCAGCGAGCCGTCGCCCCCCAGAGTATTGGCGTTCGTGATGAACTGACGCAGGCTCCCCTGCCCGCTGTCGTTGGTATTAACGATGGTGTCGAAGTTGAAGCCGAAGTCGACGCCGGTCACATTGGACGAGCTGGTAGTGACAGGGGCAAAGGCATGGGCCTTTCCTGAACCGCTGCCGGAGAAAACACCCGTTGAGCTGTTGAGTACCCAGCCCGACGCCGCATTACCGGCATCCGCCGTGGCCGGGTCGTGTCCGCCGACGTAGTCGGTTACATCCACGGCACTGCCGCTCGTAGCGTTCGTCCGATAGGTCATCACCGGGGTGGCGGGTCCGCCACGCGACGAGGTCACGCTGGAGCTCACCACGCGAACTATATAGTTGCCGGCGGCAAGTCCATTGAATGCGTAGTCGCCGTTCGGGCTGTTCGTAGTCGTAGAGGTGATGTACGCACCCGTGCTGCCGTTGAACAACTCGACCCGGGCAGTCGGGCGGGCCGAGCCTCCGTTGCCCAAGGCTGTACTCAGGTTCCGTCCTGCCCCGCCTCCGTAGTTCACGTCCTCGAATACGGTGCCGGAAATCCCCAGCGTTATAACCGTGAAGTTCGGCCCGAACTCCGACGTGTTGGTGCTCCCATCCGTCGCGGTTCCTGTAATCTTGTCCCCGACATTCAATCCACTGACCGTCAGGGACCCGCTGAAGTTGCCGTTGGCATCCGCGGTAAGGAACCCCAGATAGAGCTGCCCCTCTCCGTAACCGCTGCCGTCATTGTCGGACCGGAAGATCTCGACGCGGGCGCCTGCAAAGGCACTCTGGTTCGGTGCATTGCCCACGTACCCCGCCACGGTCAAAGTCGAGCCCGTCAGGCTGGCTGACGTGAAAACGGGGTAGTCCATTAACAGGTTGGGTTGGTTGCTAGTCTTCGCACCGTCGTTTATTGTGACTCCGTTGTTGCCCAGGTCGATGCCTATGCCGCCATTGCCGTAAATTGCGTTGCCAAGGACCGCGTTCCCAGGGGTAGAGGCTCCCTGGACGATCACCCCCTGTAAGCGGTTCCCTGAAACGATATTGCCGGCCCCGGTGGCGGTCCCGCCGATGGTGTTGGAGGCCCCGTTGATCAAGATGCCGTATTGGTTCTCTACGGCTCCTGTCCGTGCAGCGTTCGTGCCGATGGAGTTGCCTTGAATCATGTTCCCGCTGCTCACGATGTAAATGCCGTACATGATATTCCCGGAGATAGTGTTACCGGCCCCGGCGATAGTCCCTCCGATCGTGTTGGTCGGACCATTGACCGCAATGCCGTTGCTGTTGGGAATGGCCGCGGTCCCGGCCGCGTTCAGGCCGACATAATTGCCGAGGATGACGTTGCCCGTTGAGGATGCACCGTTGATATAGATGCCACTCTGTGACGCAATCCCTCCGATGACGTTGCGGTCGGCCGGCGTCGTGCCCCCGACTGTATTGTTCGACGAGTTTTCGATCCCCACGCCGCCGAACATCTGAATGGGGGCGGCCGCTGTTCCGGCGGCATTCAGGTTCAGATAGTTCCCTGCAACCACGCTTCCGCTGCTGCCGTTCAGCTCGACCCCGTACCAGTTCTGAAAGTTGTTGATGACGAAGCCCCGGACAATACTGGCGCCACCGGTGATCTTGAGGCCGGAGGCCGTGGACGCATTGGTTCCGTCCAGTTCGATCTCCGGCCCCAGGGTGTTGGTGTTCCCCTGGCTGGTGGTCTGGGTCGTTCCGTCGATGACGGTGCCGGCGGCGGTGATCGTTGGCAGGGCCGAAGCTGGGCTGATTCGCCACCACGAGTCGCCGCCCGAGCTCTGATTGCCGGGCCCCGGAATGTTGAATGAAATCGTAGTGCCTGGACTGCCGTTGGCCCTGTTGATGCACTCCCGCAACGACCCGCTGCCGGTATCGGCTGTTGTAGTGACCCTGTTGGCGTAACAGAGGGATGCGACCTTGATCTCAACGGCAATCCCGCCGATGTGGGAGACAGCGCTCTGGGTGACATTAACGGTGGTGCTCCCCGTCGCTCTCCATTCCGCTCTAATACTGGTGTTCGGCGTACTGTAGGCGGCCCCTGTGAAGGCGGTATAGCCCGTCCCCGCCGAGATCGATGTGGCGCTGTTCACCATGTTGGAGAAGCCGCCGGCGGTCGCGTTTGTCGGGTCACCGAGCGCTGCGAGTGATATCGACAGACCTGCAGCAGCCGACGCACTATCTGTTCGACCGGTGACGCTCTGCACTATCGCACCGGAGCCGTTCGTCCCCGATGTGTCAACACCGCTGAACCGCTCGATCGCCCAGGCGCATCCGGTCTGGCTGGCGCCGAAGCTTATGGTCACCGCCCCTGCTGTGGGTGCGGCGCCCATTGCCCTGAAAAGAGTGGTTCGTGCTGTGGGTGCCGCTATGGTTCCCCAGGTGACGGTAGCGACCTGGACCCAGGTCAGGCCATTGCCGGATAGCGTGGGAGTGTCGGGCGTGGTTGCCTTTGTATTTGTAACCCAGGCAAGGACGAGATTGTTGGCCGTTGGTGTGATGGAAGCGGTCGTGTATGAGGCTTGATTAGTAGTGCTGCCGGCGGCGGCTAAATGCGTTCCGCCGACCGCCGCAAAGCTCGTGGCAGGATAAAGGACCGGAATGACGGCCAGAGACAAGAGGAGACAGATTATAGTAACGCTGATCCGCATCCCCGCTCGGAACCGGGAAATCCCACGGGGATGCCATGGAAAATGTTTTTTCAATGTGCCTCCACGATCGGGGGGACCGCCTGAAAACGTCTGAGCCGTCTCCCTTGGCGCAGGAGGATTCACCCCTCCTTCCTGGAGAATATATCTGTATCTCATGACGCACCTCCGGCTTTGCATATGTATCCGTATCTATATATCGAGAATACAGCAGGATATCTTTAGTGATTTCGCTCACGGGTTTCGGTTCCGGGCATTATCCGCAATAGTTTGTCAGTGCATCGTATGGGAATGAATGGCATTTTCCTTAAACGTCAATAGATTCGAAGCCATATGGAGAGGGGAAGCAACTAATGTACCACTGATGTTTGCTGCTGCAAAGGAGCACGCGAAGTTGGTTGAAGGAATTCGGGGACTGAGAAACCTGCGGGTAAGAGGATGAACCGTATTGCGGGTTGTCATTCCGGCTTGCCCGGAATCCTTCTTGTTTTTCAGAAGGATTGCCGGCGCCCCCGCATTACGTGCGGGGTTGCGGCAATGACAGTGTTATAGGGATTTCATTAACGGAGTAATAAATCCGGGGGATGAGGAAGATGGTTGGAAAAGTCCTTTATGCGGCGGCTATGGTCTCGCAGTATGCCGCAAACTGATACGCCTGGTGACAAAAATCGTCACATCAATGCCTACCTCAGGTCCTCACGCGAAACTGAAAAGCGCACAAAGAAAGACAGAATGCCTGGTGGATGATTAGTTTCAAAAGAGCGATATTTAAAGAAAAGAGTGAGTTGACGAACAGTTTGTAATTACATTATAATAACATTAAGTTGTATTCCAGGGAGGAAGTCATGAAGGTAAATGTCATAACGATCGGTAATTCAAAGGGGATCAGAATACCGAAAGCGATACTTGAGCAGTGCGACTTCACCGATCAGGCCGATCTCGAAGTCAGGGACAGCAAGCTTATCATTGCGCCGGTCAGGAGAAAGCCGCGAGAGGGATGGAGCGAGGCCTTCAAGTCGATGAAAAGGAGGGGAGAAGACAGACTTGTGGTCGATGATTCCATTGACTTGGAGATGAAGGGGTGGGAGTGGTAGCATGCAATATCATGTGTACCTGGTAAATCTCGATCCCACGATCGGCCACGAGATAAGGAAAACCCGGCCTTGTCTCGTCGTCTCTCCCGACGAGATGAACGAACACCTGAGTACCGTTATTATTGCACCCATGACGACGAAATCCCACAAGTACCCGACGAGAATCAAGATCCGTTTCAGCGGCAAGGACGGCTGGATTGTCCTGGATCAACTGAGAACGGTTGACCGGAGACGCCTGGTCAAAGAACTGGGTATCATTGACGATCAGGCTGTGCGGGAGGTGAAAGAAGTGATCAGGGAGATGCTCGTCGATTAGTCCCCTGACACGTTCCTTGCCTTCTGCCGGACCCATCGCCAGGACCGGACAGCAGAGCACAGAAGCCCCATGCGGCTCATGAATCCTATCGCGAACCGCTCCATGCCCAGGCCGAGATAAATCCTCCTGCCGTTTCTCTCTATCTGCCGAACGCAGCCCAACACATCATTCTTCGGGATGAGGCAATCAGGCTCTGAAGCGTTATCTCCTCTTGTGAGATATTGATTCCCCTTCCTGCCGACGACCCTGTGGATGATCAGTTTTCCCGTCCGCAGGCATTGAAAAGCGACGAGACGTCCGAAGGCTATTGAGACATCCCCGAGCGGCGAAAGGGTGACGGTGTCACCATCCTCCAGGAAAGGTGACATGCTGTGACCTTTCGCGCGGAACTTGCAGCAAGATCCCTTTGCGAGTATATCCCGGAGGAGTTCACTGAGCAGGTCATGGCTCATGATGACCGGTGGCGAGGTCATGCTATTGCCACGGTTCTTCAAATTGGCTCCTCCGGCTTTTGTGTGGGTGTCATTCCGGCTTGTCCGGAATCCTTCCGGCGATATCTTCGTAAAGATCCCTCATGGTGGGATTGCTCTGCTTGATGAGCTCGATTTTCTCTTGTCTGCTCATGTTCTTTATTTGCTTTTCCCTGATAACGGCGCTACGGCCGTTGCCACAGAACTCGAAAAAAACGAGCCTATGTAAGAAATATTTGGCGGTGAAACATTTCGGATTGAGGCGGTTCTTATGCTCATAGATCCTTCGCACGAGATTATTCGTTACACCGACATAGAGAGTCGGCCTGGCATTGGCCACAATATACACCGCAAAAATCTTCTCCATGGTCCAGCCTTTAGATCAGAAGGATTCCGGACCGATCCTCGACAATGCGAGGACAAGAGCCGGAATGACAGAAAACAAGGCCTTCATGTCAGCGCATGCACTCCATTTACCCACAGGATTCCGTGACAAATCTTCAATTTCAAGCCTAAAGATAGCCCCCTGCATCGTCAATGAATGCGACCACCCTCTTGTCCGGCACGAACCTCAGCTCATGACACGGGACGCTTTCTGCCACGTCCTGGAGAAAACCGAGGGTGAAGGAGAGACCTGCGGGGTCATAAAAGAGGACAAAAGAGCGCGCAAAGAGGCCGCTTACGGCATCGGCCGTCTGTTGCGGGACGAGTTCGTTTTCCCGTCCGTGCCGCAGGAGATAAATCCCTGTCAAAGGGGTTCTGACGGGTGAGGAAAGCCTCGCGTCGCCGTGCCAGGGCGTCCCGTACATCCATATCCTGCCGTCCACCTTCCGCAGGACGATCCGGTCATCGCTGAGGACAGTCACTCCCGGTTCGTCCTGCCAGAGCCCCGCCATTGTTGTCTTACCGTCGCCGGACTGTCCCGTGAAGAGATGTCCCCGCCCCGAGGAATCGATAAGGCCGCAGGCATGGATCTCGACGCCTCTGCCCAGGGCGAGGTGATTGATCAGGATGAGCTCATCGAGCGGGTATTCCAGCGGATAAACGGGCACGGCCGGATCAAAAGAGGAGCGGTTGAGCAGGACCTTTCCCCGTGTATAATCCCTGATCATCAGGGCTGCCTTATACGGGACGGGACCGGAGAGGGGTGAGCGGAACAGGAAGAGATACGATTCATCATGATCGTAAAGCTGCCATGCCGATCCCGAATCGAAGATCTTCCGGTTGCCCGCATCCAGAATCGTGAGATCATCCCATGCCGTTTCGATGATCACATCGGGATCGGGTTCGTGAACGACGAAGTCCCGAAGCGGACCGCCGGCATGCAGTTGCAGGGACGGGTCTGCGCTGATGATCGACAATGTCACATCGGCGATACGAATACCTAATTGTTGCATAGAACCTTTGGAAAGATGGGGCGAAGATGCCACCATAACAGTCATTAAGTCACTCAGTCATTGAGTCATTCATGGATAGTCGGAACGAACACCCATGCGGGAAGGCTGATGTGGTGAAAAGCCTTTCCGCTAAGATACCTTATTCATCACCAGACCACCCTTTGCCGTGTCGATTGATACCAAAAGCCCGTCAGGCAACAGTCGCTGAACACCTTGAGATGTCTCATCATCGCATTGGAAAGGCGTTGAACCATATCTGCCCTCCCGGAAGCAGCGGTCGTGACACTGACACTGACACTCACACTGTCACTGACACTGTTTTCAGAGCACTTCGTCCCGCCTTTTCATGCAACTGCAAGGTATGGAGAGCGTCGGGAACTTGTGCGTCGACGTCTCCATGGGCGTCCTGCCTGCTCTTTGCAGACATTCCTTCGCTGATCCGGGGGAGGGTGTCAAGCCTGTCTCATGAAGAGATGGTGACGCAGCTCATGGGTGTCGTGCATTGCGCCTGCAGCGCGCCTGCACTGACGGCGGTCTTGCAGGCCGCGAGCACCGCTTCTTCCGGTCTCAAATGGACCTGTTTGATTTCAGGTTTCACATAGGGTTTTTTCGGTCTTTTTGCATTCTGTTGATTACTTTCACTCATCTCTCCTCCTACTCATAAAAAAGCACGGTGAAGCATCTTAAAGATGTCTCACGCAAAGTCGCAAAGAGCGCAAAGAAAGAAACATCTTCTATCACATATCGGGACGTTCGGGGGACGGCCCCTACAAAACAGCATCTGTTGTTGCACATTCCCTGTGAGGAACGTGCATACCGAGGGTTTCCGCTCTCAGGTGCGCAACCCGGCAGAGAAAGTCGACAGGCTCTTCCTCATCTCCGTTCTCGATCTCCCCTTGAGCAGGACACATGCCGCACATCGCCTTGAGCCCGCAATCAGTGCACCTGGTCCGTCTCGTTGCTTTTCGCTGCCTTATCTTGGGGATGAAGTCTTCCCATCCCTCACGAAAGGTCCCGCATCGCAGATCATAACCATCGCCGTTTGAGAGCGCACAGATCCGCAGCATGCCATAGGGATCGACGGCAAAGGAATGGATGCCGCCGCCGCAACTGTATAAATCATCGCCCGTTCTGTGAGGATCGACCAAACTGTCGCAGATCTTGCAGAACCTCCGCCATTCCGCCATCCTCCTCGGGTCCTGCATGTCGAGATCCACCACCTCCTGCGGAGAAAGTCTCGCAGCGAGAGGGTCCGCAGAACAGTCGATACGGGGGGTGATCATGGCGTCAAACCGGAACTCAAGTCCCCATTCCTCTTCGGCAACCTTTTTCATACCCTCCAACTCGTGACTGTTGAGAGTGAGCGCCATGGTCTTGAGTCTGAGCGGAAGTCCCCGTTCCCCAAGAAGACGAATCCCGCGCACGCATTGTTCGTAAGACCCGACGACACCCGTCACATCGTCATGGGTCTTCGCGTTGGCGCCGTACAGGGTGATCTCGATCAGGAAAGGGGGCTGCTCGGCGAGATAGTCCGCAATGGCCGGGGTTAGGAGAGTCCCGTTCGTAAAGAGGGTGATGAGAAATCCTTTTTCCTTCGCATACGCGTAGATGTCCGGGAAATCGTTCCGGACAAAAATCTCACCTCCGGTGTAAAGGAGCCACAGGCAGCCGGCCTCCGCCATTTCGTCGAGGACGCGACGATGCTCTTCGCAGGTGAGTTCCCCGGACCGGGCCGCTTCATCATCGGCAGGAAGGTTGTTGTAGCAGTGAACACACTGCAGAGGGCAGCGTCGCGTCAGCTCGATCGTCCCGCTCAGGGGTATCCGCCGGCCCCGGAGCCTCGCATGAAGCTCGCTGCTGAAATCGGAGTATCGACGTGTCTCCATCCCTTCACCTTATCGCAACATAGGCCCGACCGAAAAGCGGGGTGAATGCGCCGAAAAGCATCGGTGCTGCGAAACCGCTGCCGTCCCGTTGAGAGCACGGAAGCACAGCTGTCGATGATACAAAGGATGAAATGTTTAAAATCCAAGAATAAATAATCATGCTCGCTATCAGCGAGGCTTTGAGGCGCTTCGCCCCGCCCTTCGGTGCATCTGCCAAAATGGTCCTCATCATCGCATTGGAAAGGCTTTGACCCCTATCTGCCTTCCCGGGGGCGTTCAGTCTCCGCAACGACTGACAAGACCCGCCCGCTCCAGGACGTCCAGGAAATGGATCGTATCGTTCGCGGCATCGTCAGGCGAAACGTCATAGGTGTCACAGACGGCCTCGATGATCCCGCCGACCCTGGTCTTCCCGTCAATGAGCTCCCATATGGCGGTGCTCACCTCGTTCAGGGTATAGATGGAATCAAGATCGCCGACACCGCTGCGCACAGGAACGATGATCGTCTCGCCGGCAACGCATCGGGTCACCAGGTCTTTCCCTTTCGTGAAACAGTAATCCATAGCGCTCATTTGTTAACCTCAACCTTATCGATGCGACAGGAACTCCGGAAAGGCACTTTGTCCCGCCTTTTCATGCAACTGAGATGTAAGAGTCTCATAGCCCGCTCAGGCCATGCAGATCCTGTTTCGTCCCTGCCCCTTGGCCAGATAAAGGGCAGTGTCGGCCTTCTTCGTGAGCGTTGCCGCGTCTGCCCCGTCTTCGGGAAAGGCTGCCACGCCGATGCTGACCGTTATCCTCTGCGCCGGAAGCCCTTCCCGTGCGGGGAACGTGTTTTCCTCGATGCGCCTCCTCAGCTCCTCGGCAAGACGACAGGCCACCTGCTTGGGAGTTTCCGGCAGAAGGATCATGAACTCTTCTCCCCCGTAGCGGGCTATCACATCCGTTTTGCGGAAAAAGGTCCTGAAGATCGCTGCCATGGCCCGCAGGAGATGATCGCCCTGCAGGTGACCGTGCGTATCATTGTACTTCTTGAAATGGTCCACGTCAACAAAGATCAGGCTGAATCCGTGCGCGTACCGGTGAGACCTCTCGACCTCCAGGGACAGGAACTCCTGCAGGTAACGGTGGTTGTACAATCCCGTGAGGCCGTCGCGGATAGCCATGTCCCGCAATTGCCTGTTCGCGTCCTCAATGTCATCCATGGTTTTCTGCAGGTCCTGGATAAGCCGCGCATTTTCCCTGCTGAGCCGGATCTTTTCAGCGGCCCGTCCGACGACGGCGGAAATGACCGCCGGGTCATCGAAGGGCTTGGCAAGGTAGTCGTACGCGCCGGAGCGAAGAGCAGCGATTGCGGACTCGACGGAGGTGTAACTCGTCATAATGACGACCTGTGTGTCCGGCCACTGCTTCTTCACTACTTTCAGGGCATCCAGTCCGCTCATTCCCGGCAGTTGGACATCAAAGACCGCTATCTCGAAAGGCGCCTTGCTGAAAAGCGAAAGCGCCTCCTCGCTGCTCGTCACAGCCGTCACCCCGTAGCCGTCTTCTTGCAGGAGGGATGTAACTATTGTCAGCAATACCTCATCATCGTCGACGATCAGAACCCGCATGCTGTCACCTTCTCCTCTCTCTTCCGAATTGTTGCAAAGACCCCGCCCACCGTAACATAGTAATTAAGTCACTGAGTAATTAAGTCACTGAGTCACTGAGTCATTAAGTCATTAAGTCAAATTAATCATTGAGCCGGGACGGACTCGCACACCCTGTTCCTCCCCGCCTCCTTCGCCTGGTAAAGGGCGTCGTCAGCAGACTTCACCAGCGCTTCCAGATCTCCTCCGTCGTCCGGACAGGATGCCACCCCTATGCTTACTGAAACGAACCCGAGAGGCTGATTCTCCCGGCCTTCAAAGGGATACCCGGCAACTATCTTCCTGATGTCCTCCGCGCAGATCAGGGCATTGGGCGTCGTCGTGCTGGGGAGCAGCATGACAAACTCCTCGCCGCCGTAGCGGGCCACGACATCGCTCTCGCGAAGCCTTTTCAGGAGCAGTTCCGCCAGCTTCTTCAGCAGTTCATCTCCGGCGGGATGACCGTTCGCGTCGTTGTACTTCTTGAAATGATCGATGTCAAGAAAAAGCAGGGAAAAGACCCCGCCATAGCGCTGGCAGCGGGCCACCTCCCTGGCGGCGGCCTCCTGGAAATACTGGTGATTGTAAAGCCCTGTCAGCCCGTCCTTGACGGCGAGATCACGCAACACGACGTTGATCTGTTCGAGCTCATAGAGTTTTTTCGTCAGGTCCTGGAGAAGGCCCCGGTTTTCACTGGTGAGACTGATCTTTTCAACGGCCCGGTTGACGATGGCGACGACCAGCTCAATGTCCTCGAAGGGCTTGATCATGAAGTCATAGGCGCCGGAACGGAATGCGGAGATGGCGACATTCAATGTCGCATAACTGGTCATGATGATCACCTCCGTCGTTCCGTCGAGCGCTTTTATTTTTTGAAGGAGCTCGATGCCGCTCATCCCGGGCATCTTGACGTCCGAAATGACGAGAGGGAAGCTGCCGGCACGAAACAACTCCAGCGCCTCCTCGCCGCTTGACGCGGTCTTGACCTGATATCCTTCCTCCCCCAAAAGCAGGGAAAGCACACCGACGAGACTCTCGTCATCGTCGACCACGAGTACCTGTAAATCCTGCTTCTCCATTCAGTCCTGCCTCATTCCGTCTGCGTTGTTTGACGGGCACTGCCGTCGCTGTCCGCTATTATACACTGCCCGTCCACTGTCTTTTCCGGTTCATGCGGCGCCGCGACATTGTTGCCGTTCGTCCCGAGGGGCAGCGAGATGATGAAGAGGGTCCCCTTGCCGAGTTGACTCTCAACGGAGATGACCCCTCCGTGATCCCTGATGATGCCATAGCTGACGGAAAGTCCGAGACCGGTCCCTTTGCCTGCGACCTTGGTCGTGAAAAAGGGCTCGAATATCTTTGCCCGTATCTCTTCCGGTATGCCGGGACCGTCATCGGCAATGCGTATTTCCACGTGCCCGGCATCGGCGAGAACCGTTTCCAGCGTAATGACACCGGGTCTGCCCTCCATTGCCTGCTGGGCGTTGATCATGAGGTTCATCAGCACCTGCTGTATCTGATTGCCGTTGCCCAAGATCCTCGGAAGGCCTTGTGCAAGCCTCTTTTCAAGCTTGATTTTATGGATCCCGAGCTGATGGTCGACGATGGCGGCGGCGTCCTCCACGATACTGTTCACATCGGTCGGCATATATGAGACCTTTTCCTGTCGCGCAAACTTCAGGAGATTGTCGATGATGTTCTTACATCTTTTCGTCTCTTTTTCGATAACCTTGAGATTGGTGTGGAGCTGATTCCCCTCTTCCACTTTTCGCAGGGACAACTGAGCATATCCCAGGATGCCGGCGAGGGGGTTTTTTACCTCATGTGCAATGCCGGCGCCAAGCTGGCCGAAAGCGGCCATTTTCTCGGACTGGATCAACTGGGTATGGGCGTCCTGCAGGGCCGTTTCGCGGTGTTTCAGCTCCGATGCCATGTGGTTGAAGGAATGGGCCAGTTCGCCGATCTCGTCTCCTGACGGGGCCTCGATATGGATGTCGAATTCGCCGCGTCCCACAAGCTCCGTCACAGTCGACAGCTTCTCTATCGGCCTTGTGAGTCTCCTGGACCAGAACAGGCTCAGCACGGCGGAACCGATGAGGAGAAAGAGCGACACCGCCAGGAGGTATTTGAAAAGCGATTTGGCCGTCAAATAGGCTGTGGACTTGGGGATCTGCACCCCGGCGACCAATCCGCCGAAATCGATCCATGAGAAGCCCCCGACCATGTCGACGCCGGCATGAGAGTATTCCGCCGTCGTCCCTATACTCTGGGGGCTCCTGAGGTTCTCGAGCTCGGGCAGGCCGCCCAGCTTCGATCGACCCGCCACTTTGGCCGGATCGCTATGGGCGAGCAGCATGCCGCTGCCGTCAATCACGAATGTTTCGAATACCTTGGTCCTGCCGGCCAGCTTCAGGAGATCGTCAAGCCGTATCACGGCTGCAATGACCGGCGGACGTGCCTCCTTCTCCTGCGAGGGCACTGCAACGGCCAGTGTAAACGTCAGGAGTTTGTCCGACAGTGTGGAGTTTGCGATGTATATTTTGCCGGCCCTGATTTCATCGAGGGGGAGGGGATTGGTACGGAAATGCCTGGCAAAGGCATCCCTCGTGAGCCCCGCCTGTTCGAGGCTTCCGGTATCATAGACAGTGACGGTTTCGCCACCCTCTTTGTACCGTGCGATCAGGACGAATTCCCTGAAGTCTTCGAAGAGTTTCCTGATGAGGCCCGTCTTCTGCTCCTGGGGCATCTCCTTTTCCTCCATCAGCCTGGAGATGACGAGGAGTTTGGCGCGGTAGCCCCTCAGGAGCGCGTCGGCCTCGCTCGACATGTGCAGGGCGATCACGGACGTCAGGTCATGAATATACGTTTTTTTGTCGTCATGAAAGATGCCGGCCATGGTGAATGTGATGACCGTCACCGCCGCCGTGACGACGCAGAGCAGGCTGATCAGGATCTTGAAACGGAGCGGGACGCGGAGCTGCCTGAGGCGAATCCAGTTCTTCATCACCGCGCTCCTCTCCGGACGTACTGAGACCGGTATGCCACGTTTCCTGCCGCATCGACGGCCTCCACGGTGACCAGGTTCGTGCCCTGCCGCAGCATCACGACCTGGGTGAAAGCCCCGGACTCGCTGACCGTCACCGGCTTTCCCATGAGAAAGAGCCGGACCCCGGGCTCCGTCATTCCCGTCAGCGTAAAATGGTCCTCCGCAAGGGGGCCTGATGGGAATTGCACCAGGAGCTTCGGCTCGGCAAGCTTCTGGACGAGCTCTATGCTCCTCGTTTCGCTGTAGCGGCCTTCGCATCCTTTCTTCACGCAGTTCACCCGCCAGAAATACGTGCCGGGCTTCATATTCCCGTGAGAAAATGACGTTTCCTGCAGTGTTTTGTCGACAATGATCTCCTTGAATTCAGGGTCCCGCGAAATCTGCAGGCGGAATGCATCGGCGCCCGGGACGGGCGACCACGAGAAATCGACCTTGGGGGGCAGGTGCCGGTACGCGAGCATGCCTTTATGAGCCGGCGACGCCTGGGCCGGAGGCAGAAGCAAAGGAACAAGGGCGCCGGGGGCCTCTCCGGGTTTGACGATCACGCTCATGTTTTCGGGAATTTTGACGACCTTCCCTCCGGCAGTGACCTCCGCCTGCCCGTGAAAGACGGCAATAGAAGACGTCTGGTCCCGGTTCGCCGAGACCCTGAAATCGGTCTTCTGTCCCGTCGATCCGCTCAGCTTTGCCACGGCGCCCGGCGTCGAAACCTCGAGATTCAGGCTGTTGTCCCCCGGAGCGATCTTCCCGCGCAGCTCTCCCTCGAGCAGGACCATCGCCGAGCGATGCTCATTCTGAAAGGGGTCCTTTTCCATGCGCTTTATGATGACCAGTGAATTGCTCCCCATGGTGAAGGAATTCTTCTTATCTATCGTGATCTGGGCCAACGCGTCCCTGAAGGTCTGGACGGAGTCATGATTATAGAGTGCCATGCCCGGTTTTGCCGTCGACCATGCGATGGAGTCGGCCCGTTTCGTCTTCACTTCATTGCGGGCCAGGATGAGGACGGCGGCTTTCCTGAAGACGTCACCCAGATTGTTCTCCTTTCCCCCCACATCGAGCATCGCGTCGCGCCCCGCATCGCCGGACTGCTCCGCCTGGGGCGCGTCGCTTTTCCGGAGCATCTCTTGCAGGCTCGTCCCCGGGACGAAGAGTTTTGTCAGCAGGAGTGCGAAGAAGGAAAAAAATATGAGGACGATGATGATCGTCGCCAGGGTTTCGACATGTCTCATGCCCCTCGAGCCCAGCGGAACTCTTTTTGACGGGGTCTCTCGGCTTTCGCCCTGTTGCATCACCTTTGCGTCCCCTCGCTCTTTTCCGTGAACTGTGTCTCCCTGCCGCCCCTGTCAGACCCCCGGCGCGGCTTCTCCAGCGTAGCCCTGGCGACAAGCATGACAAGACGGGTGTAGCCCTGGGGGTTGGACAACTCGAGTTCGTAAACGTTTTCACCTTCCCTCAGGCGCAGACCGAGGACGAACGCGCCGTCCTCAGTGATGTTCACGTCCTGGCCGTTCATCTTCAGCGTGTTGCCCTTCTCCGTCTCCCCCTTCACCTCGAGCCGGGCCTCCGCCTCTTGTCCCTTCCCCTGCCGGTCCGCAGGAGAGTCTTCTCCTGTCTTCGACAAGTGAAAGGGGACGTACATGCCCTGGCAGGGCACATGGAGATTGATTTTCGGCAGCGGAAGGAGTGTCTGAACAGCGCGTCCCTGGGCGTCTCTCAGTTCGATTTCGATATGGTCGCATCTTTCCTCGATCATGTGCGAAAAGCGGCCCCCATCGTTCACGGGGACCGATGCCCTGTTGATTCGGATAACCGGCTGCGTCCGGTGCCTGTCGAGAATCTGGGGCCGCTCTTCATCGCTGAATTCTCCCTTCACCTCGACGCGGCCGTCCGCGCCCTCCCCGGCGCCCGCTGTCCTGACAAGCCTGTCTGAAAGACGTACACTGATCCTTTCGGCAGGGATGTTCTCTTTATTGATGAGATACGATGCCGTCGCCGCTGTCCTCTTCCGGGCGAGGTCCCGCTTCAGCTTCTCCGTCCCCGTCGAATCGGCATGCCCCTCGATGATTATTTTTTCCCGGGGATGGGTGCGAAGAACGGCTGCGGCATCCCTGAGAATCATTTTTGATTTCTCGCTCAGCTCCTCTGAATGCGGGAGATAGGCCCCGCTGCCGAGAGCGATGGACACGGCGCTCGACCGGGCGAGACCGAAGAGACGGACGGGGCTTGCCGCGCGGCTTCCGTCTTTATAATTCACTGCCAGTTGGTACTGGTAGACGTCTCCGCTTTTCAGGATCGCGTTCCCGTTGACGAGGCCGTCCCATAGAAGGGCAGGCGTTGGCGGGCCTTCTCCCTTTGTGGACCACAGCGCGTTGCCCTGGAGGTCCGAAACGTTCAGGGTCCAGGACGAAACCGTCTCGGGTGCATTGATCTCCATCTGAAACTCAAGGGGTCTGTCGAGCTCGCCCCCCCGCATGTCGATGATTTCATCGATCGCGTTGCCCTGGACCCTGATATCGGCAGCGGGAAGATCGGCCACCCTGGCGTTGACGAGGAGGGCGAAGGCCTCGACGCTCCCGCGCACTTCGACGGGCACGTCATTGACCGTCGTATCCAGGACCATGGCCGGAGACTTGCGGCATCCGGCCATGTATTTCGTGCCGGGAACGACGTTGCGTGCCCCGGCATGGCCTCCTCCGATGACGCTTCCCGGTGCATTCTGCAGCCGGATGCCGTCCCGTCCGTTCGGAATAGAAGCGTTTGCCTGATTCGTGCCGATGAAGTTCCCCCGGACGATGGTGCCCGTCGTGTCGGAGACCCATAATCCCTCGTGCCTGTTGCCCGATATGACGTTGCCGGCGCCCACGGCGGTTCCGCCGATCCTGTTTCCGGCGCCTGCCCCCCTGACGGCAATGCCGTTGTCGTTTCCTGATGCCGATGTCCCTGTGGCGTCGGTGCCGACGTAATTCCCCTCTACCCTGTTGTCGGTGGCGTCCGCGCCGGTGATGAGAATGCCCGTGCCGCCCGCTGCGGCGGCGCTCCTGAAGCCGCTTAGAACAAGTCCCCTGATGGTGACGCTGTGTGCGTCGCTGACGGTCAGGCCGTCGGCGCCGGCAGCGGAGCCCCCGTAGATTTCGATCTCAGGACCCTTTGCGTTCATATCTCCCGGCTGTGTCGTGCCGTCGAGGACCGTATTGTCCGCGGTAATCGTGGGCAAAGGCGAAAGGACCTCGATGCGCCACCAGGCGTTTCCCTGTTCGTCCTGAGCGTTCGGTGCGGTCGTGATGCCGAAGTCTATCGTCGTGCCGCGAGTCCCGTTGGCGATGGTGATGCAATGCCTGAGTGTTCCCGGGCCGGTGTCATCCGTCGTCGTCACCGTGCAGGAAGCGGCTCCGGCTTCGGGGATCCGAAGAAAAGACGGCGTGAAATCGTGATGCGCACATCCGGACGGCAGTGAAGGCCCGCAGATGAGCAGGAAAATGAATGCACACAGGCAGGCAAAACGCATGCGGTCTACCATGACGGATTCACCTTCCTGTTGCATGAAAAGGCGGGGCGAAGCACTCTGTAAACAGTATCAGTGTGCGTGTGAGTGTCAGTGTCGGAAAAGATGTCCCATTCTCCTGACATCGGCGTATGCCTCGTCGTTACTTTTGATACAGGTGCCGCCGCAGCAAGGTTTTCGGCGCATACGCCCCGCCTTTCCCGGGAGTGTATTGCAACGATAAGGTTCACATTCCTGTCAAGATGGTCAGCTCTTCTCTATAGCCGACTTTGTCATGTGAGATCATCTTCAGAAAGACGCCCCTGACCACAGAAATAGTAGGACGACTCGCAGTCCCTGGAAGACAGCCAGGCCTGTCGTATCGCCTGATCAAGATCCGCAAGCATGACAGGCTTCTGCACCACCACGTTGATGCCCGCGTCTTTCATCTCTTCACTCCCCTGCTGCAGGGCCCAGCCGCTGCAAAGGACAATGCGTGTGCGTGGGTCTAGTTCCCTTATTCTCCTCGCAAGGTCCAGCCCGGACATGGATTGCATGCAGAGGTCGGTGACGACCAGATCGAACGTGCAGGGACTGAACAATGACAGGGCTTCTTCCGCCGAACCGGCGACGGCGACCTGATGTCCCATCAGAAGGAGGGCCTCCCCGATGACGACCTGCATGACACGATCGTCTTCGACGACGAGGACCTTCAATGGACCGGTGAATCCCGATTTTAAATTATGATCTCCGTCACTCCGGGCCTGAGGTTCCCGGTCCCGTTGCTGGGCAGGGAACGCCACCCTGAATGTCGTGCCTCCTCCGACAGTGCTTTGCAAGGAGATGTCGCCGTTGTGCCGGGCGATGATGCCGTATGTGACGCTCAGGCCTAATCCATTGCCGGTTTCTTTTGTTGTAAAGAAGGGGTCGAAGATCCTGCGCTGTACGTCCTCGTTCATTCCTGTTCCGGAGTCCGTCACCTCCAGGATCACCGACTCGTCCTGCTGAAAGGTCTTCAGTTCCAATGTGCCGCCCCGGGGCATTGCTTCCACGGCGTTGAAGATGAGGTTGCTGAGGGCCTGGACGAGTTCCCGGCTCATGCCTTGCACAGGAGAAACCTTTCCCAGGTCCGTCTGCACGGTGATCACGATCCCGCGGGCTTCCTGTTCGCTCTTCCATTTGTGGCGCGTCATTTCGACGGCTTCCTTGACCACTTCATTGAGATCAAGAACGTCTTTGGGAAGGTCCTGCCTGATGCGGGTGAAGGACTGGATGCGCCGGACCGTCTCGGCTCCCTGGAGAGCGCATTGCTCAATGGTACCGAGGTCCGCCTTCAGTGTTTCGCCGTCATAGTCTCCCTTCTCGAGGGCCTGCAGGAGGATCTGGGTCTTGCCCAGGACGCCGCCGAGGACGTTGTTGAGATCGTGGGCCACTCCCGCGGCCATCTCACCGAGGGCGTTGAGCCGCTCCGAAGCGACGAGCTGGGCCTGCGACTCCTTAAGCGATTCGTAGGCCGTCTCCATCTCTGTGAAGCGCCAGGCATTTTCGATGGCAACCGCAGCCTGGCCTGTGAGTCCGCAGAGAAATTCCACGTCCTCGTGGCTGAAAGCGCCGGCGGTGTGTTTGTTCGTCACATTGATGACGCCGAGGACGGTATCGTGGAGTTTGATGGGGACGCTCAGAATGATCGGGCATGAGACGAAGGAGTCGGCGAGCGTGGGATCGGGGGAGTTCCTTGTCGTCGGATGAGACCAGACATCGTTGACGAGCAGCGGTTGCCCCGTGATCGCAACATGCCCGGAGATGCCCTGCCCCAGTTTGACCCGCGCGTTCCGGACGATCTCGTGACTGATGCCCCGTGATGCCGCGATCCTGAGTTCCTTTGTTTTCCTGTCCATGAGCATGATGGATACCCTGCCCGCATTCAGCTCGCGCGAGACAAGTTCAACGAAATAATCGAGCAGTTCCCGCAGGTTGGTCATTGTGCCCATGGCACGGCCGGCATTGATGAGCGACGAAAGCCGGCCGACCGTCCTCGAGAGTTCATCGTTTTGTTTCCCAAGGTCGCTCAGGAGTTGTTTGTTTTTTTGCGTCAGTTCTCTTTTTTCGATCGCCCTCCGGAGTGTCAAGCTGACGATGTCGAGATCGTCAAAGGGCTTCATGAGGTAATCATAGGCGCCTTTCCTGATCGCTTCGATCGCCGTCTCGGCAGAGGCGTGGCTCGTCATGATCACCACTTCCGTTTCCGGGCAGATGCGTTTTATCTCGCCGAGCATCTCGATGCCGCTCATTCCGCCCAGCCTGATGTTGACGACGGCGATGTCTACAGGTGTGCAGGCAAGGATGGCCAGGCCGTCCTCGGCCGTCGACGCCGTCAGTGTCACGAAACCGGCATCGCCGAGATGGTCGGAGAGGAGCATCTGAATGACATGCTCGTCATCAACGATGAGGATCTTCCGTGGGCTTGCCTGCGCGGGTTCTTCCTGCTTGTCTTCGTTTATATCTTTCATATCCCTCGCGATCTGCGATTTGCGGGTTCCCGGCAAGAGAACCCACCCGCAAATATTGCTGTCTTTAATATCGGCAATTTTCTCAGAGGCTTGACTTCGCATGTCACTGTCTATGAAAGG
>CAVPIW010000013.1:0-61125 GCA_963705105.1 uncultured Nitrospiraceae bacterium
GTCTCTCGCCGGCACACAGGATCTTGTGTTGGCGCTGTCCCTGTTTTTACCTGTTGACATTGAGTAGCTTTAAAGCTACAATAGGATGTGCGCGATTTTCCCTTTGAGTTGAGTATTACGTCACCGCGACGGGCAGGATACCTTTCAAAGAGTGGCTGAAAGGGCTTCAGGATGTATCTGCAAGAGCCAGGATCCGTGTGAGACTCGACCGGGTAAGGCTTGGTAATTTTGGCGATAGTCGTACCGTCGGCCAAGGTGTGCATGAACTGAAAGTGGATTACGGCCCGGGCTATCGGATCTATATTGGGCGGGAGAGCGCCCATATCATCCTTCTTCTCCCTGGTGGTGACAAGTCAAACTTTCTGTTGCATGGAAAGGGGGGCGAAGCGCCTCAAAGCCTTGCTGAAGGCGACGATACGCATTGTCAGCTTCGTGTTTCAGGAATCCACTCTTTGTGTCATGACCATTGGTTTCTAATTAGTCTTTCGTTTCGATACAGGTGTCGCCGCAGCAAGGTTTTCGGCGCATACACCCCCCCTTTCCGGATGTCCTATTGCAACGATAAGGTCAAGTCAGCAGGAGGACATTGAGGTCGCAAAGGAATACTGGAAGGATCATAAGAGGAGGAAAAGGCATGCCTAAGACGTCTTCGTATCAAAAGGACTTAATCGAGGCGCTGAAGGACCCCTGTGAGGCAGCGGCCTATCTCAATGCAGCCATCGAGGAAGGAGACCGCTCGGTTTTCCTGCTGGCTTTACGCAATGTGGCAGAGGCGCGTGGCGGGATGGCTGTTCTCGCGGAAAAGACAAATTTAAGCCGTGAAAGTCTTTACAGGATGCTTTCAAAAAAAGGCAATCCCGAGATCAAGAGCCTTTACATGGTTCTTCATGCCATGGGGTTGCGGCTTGCCATAGAGGCTGAGCCTCATACCTGTGAAGCAGCCTGACGTGACGGCAATAGAGTTCCCCGGGATATTCAATTCGCAACGGTCTTCTCATGGGGACCCTGTACCATCGATTGACGGTGTTTCAAGTTACGAGACACCTTTCCCTTCCTATTCGGTGTTTCTTCTCGGTCCTCTCCGCCATTCCGACGGAGTGGATCGTCTCGATAAATGGGCGCTCTCCCCATTTATGACTAAACTCCCCGTCTGTGGTAAACTGAAAACTAATGACAAATGAGCCAAATACGAGACCAGGCTCCTCTGACCTGACGTTTATTACGAACGAAGCGGGGCAGTCTTTGAGTGATCGTTTTGCGACTCTCCTCCACAAAGACACGCGCTTTTTCGACTGTCTGGTCGGTTACTTCTTCATCAGCGGCTTCTACAGAATCTATCCCGCCCTGGAGAACGTAGAGAAGATTCGTATCCTCATAGGACTTCAGACTGACCGCGCCACATACGATCTGCTTCAGCGTGCGAAGGAGCAGGGGGAACTCGACCTGCAATCGCACGCGACCTCCAAGGAACAGGTCGCCAAGGACGTGCTCAACGAATTGGAGAAATCTGCCGACAGTGCCGAAATCGAAACGGGAGTTCACAAGTTTGTTGAGTGGATTCGATCAGGCAAGTTGGAAATCAAAGCCCACCCCAGCGAGAACCTTCATGCGAAGGTCTACATAATGACCTTTAAGGAAGGAGACCGGGACAAAGGCAGGGTCATCACCGGTTCTAGCAACCTAACCCAAGCGGGTTTGCAGGACAATCTTGAGTTCAACGTCGAGCTCAAGAACCGAGCCGACTACGACTTTGCATCGGCGAAATTTAACGAGCTTTGGGCAACTGCCGTTGACGTGTCGCAGCCATACGAAGACACGATTGTCAACAAGTCACCTTTCGCAAGCTTCACGCCTTATGAGCTCTATCTGAAATTCCTTTACGAGTACTTCAGGACAGAACTCAACCGCCCCTCCGAACTTGAGGACATGTATGTCCCGGTGGGATTCAAAAAGCTCAGGTTTCAGGAAGAGGCCGTCCTGAACGCGCGGAAAGTGCTGGATGAATATGGCGGCGTGTTTCTCTCCGATGTTGTCGGGCTCGGCAAAACATACATGGCCGCACTGCTGGCCCAACAGCTCGACGGACGTCACCTTGTCATAGCGCCCCCGCATTTGCTTGACCGTGAGAAACGTGGCTCGTGGCCCAATGTTTTCAGTGACTTCCAAGTCCGCCAGACGGATTTCGAGTCCATCGGCAAGCTGGATGATCTGCTCGGACGGGACATCACGAAGTACAGCAACGTCTTCATTGATGAATCACACCGGTTCCGCACGGAGATGACCCAGAGCTATCAAGCGCTCGCCCAAATCTGTCGGGGTAAGCGAGTGATTCTTGTCTCCGCCACGCCGTTGAACAACACGCCGCGCGATATTCTGAGTCAGATCAAACTATTTCAAGCGGGGAAGGCCAGCAACATCCCGAACCTTCGCAACCTTGACGCCTTCTTCATGGGTATGGAGGCTAAGTTAAAGGGTCTGGATCGTCAGGCTGACCGCGAAATGTACTTCCGATCGGTGCAGGCAAACGCCAAAGAGACCCGCGAGAAGGTTCTCAAATTCCTCATGGTACGGCGCACGAGGACCGAGATTGAAAGATACTATGGCGAGGACATGAAGCAACAGGGGCTGAGGTTTCCTGAGGTTGAGGACCCAGTGCCGCTGTTCTATAAGTTGAGCAAGCGGGAGAACGAAATCTTCAACGAAACGCTGATGCTCCTTACCTCAGACTTCACCTATGCCCGATACACGCCTTTGCTTTACTATGAAGGCAAAATGGACGAGCGCGAGAGGCAGGGCCAGCGGAACCTCGCCAAATTCATGAAAATCCTCATGGTCAAGCGGCTGGAAAGCAGTTTCCACGCTTTCCGGCTGACCCTGGATCGTTTCATAAACTCCTACGCCCGTGTCATTGCCGAGTTCAAGAAGGGGAATGTCTACATCAGCAAGAAGCACATCGGCAAAATCTTCAGTCTTCTCGAAGAAGATGACCAAGAAGGTATCGAAAAACTCTTGGCGGAGGACAAAGCGGAGCGACTGAGCGCGGATGACTTCTCCGATGACTTTATTGTTCACCTGAACGCAGACTACCACACCCTGCGTCGCATCAGGAAGATGTGGGACAACATTCAGCGCGATCCAAAGTGGCTTGCCTTTCGGGATATTCTACGCACAGATCAGCATCTAAAGAATAGCAAACTCATCATCTTCACTGAGTCGCAGGAAACCGCCAAATATCTCTCTGGGCACATTCGCGAAGAAGTGGATTCGAGAACCCTTTTGTTCTCGGGGAAGTCGAGCGAGGCAGAGCACAGAAACGTAATCGCAAACTTCGACGCTAACGCCTTCAAGCCGTCCGATGAGTATCGGATATTGGTCAGCACAGAAGTCCTTTCCGAAGGCGTGAACCTTCATCGATCAAACGTGGTCATCAACTACGATATTCCCTGGAATCCAACCCGCCTGATTCAGCGCGTCGGACGTGTAAACCGCGTGGACACGAAGTTCGACGTCATCCACACATACAACTTCTTTCCCTCGGAAGAAGGCAATGACGCCATCAAGCTACGCGAGGCGGCTGAAGCCAAGATACACGCATTCATTGAGATGCTTGGCTCGGATGCCCGGTTGCTGACCGAGGGGGAGGAAGTGAAGTCGTTCGACCTCTTTGCCAAGCTCACGAGCAAGAAGACTATCACAGGCGAGGATGAAGAGGAGGAAAGCGAACTCGAGTATTTGACCGAAATCAGGAACATCCGCGACAAAGAACCCGACCTCTTCGCCCGCATCAAACGACTGCCGAAGAAGGCGCGATCAACGCGCACGTTGCCCGCCACCAAAGACGCCATTGTGCGGCAGTTCCCGGCTTTGGTGACCTACTTCCGCCTAGGCCGGTTGGACAAGTTCTACCTCGCGGTCAAAGGCGCGGCCGATCCGGCTGAACTGGACTTCCTCACCACCGTCAAAGTCTTGAGGCCGTCTGACTCCGCCGAGAAGCGCCAGTCCATTCCGCCGGACTTCTACACCCTTCTTGACCGCAACAAGGACGCCTTCGCAAAGACCACCAGCCCTGAGATTGACGACGCGATCCCGCACCACAAGGGAGGGGCCAACGATGCCTATATTCTCAAGCGCCTCAAGGCGAAGGAAATCAGGCGCTATCAGGGTTTCACGGAGGATGATGAGGAGTACATTCGAAATGCAATCCAGCTTCTAATGGATGGCTCCCTTCCCAAGCCCACGATGAAGAAGGTTGCCGAGGCATTGAAGAAGGAAATCGAACCGTTGAGAGTCCTAGGAATCCTGAGACGGGATATTTCGCCTTTATTCTTCCAGTCCACCCGCGCTCAGATGACTCACTACGCGCAGAGTCCACGGGAGGTCATTCTCTCGTCATGGGTTCTACCCAGCAACGGGCACGACAGAAATGACGAGATAAAGGATTGGTCGCTTTTTTCACTGCAGGCCGCATTCCGTGGTATGGAGGACGAAGACTTCTCCGCATATGACAACATCCCGGTGAAGGAGCGCTATTGATGCCGAAGCCGGGACACATAGCGTATGTTCAGTTGCCCAACACCAACCTTACCCAGGGCAAGAAACGCCCCGTTCTTGTTCTCGGCAAGTGTCCCGGCAAGTTCGATGACTGGCTGATTTGTGCCGTGTCCTCTCGCCAACACCAAGCGACTGAAGGGTTT
Source organism: uncultured Nitrospiraceae bacterium (assembly GCA_963705105.1). Taxonomy (GTDB): domain Bacteria; phylum Nitrospirota; class Thermodesulfovibrionia; order Thermodesulfovibrionales; family Dissulfurispiraceae; genus CAVPIW01. The sequence continues at coordinate 4,695 of CAVPIW010000013.1, forward strand.
GACGAATTGGTCAACGCCAGCGATGCGGACTACGTACAAACCGGCCTTGCCGCACCGAGCGTAATTCGGATTTGTCGTCTGGCTGTCGTTGAAAGCTCTTTGTTGATCGGAGCGATTGGTTCCGTAGACGCAGCAAGACTCGCCCGAGTCTTGGGTAATCTCAAGAAATGGACTGCGAATCTATAGTGCAACCATGAACAAGAAGCAGGCATCCGACCTCATCCAGAACACCTTCCCAGAAGCCTTCGACAGGTTCCGGTTCCGTAACTTCATGATCAATGTCCTTAATCACATAGATGAATCCAAGGCACAGCAATGGTCCACACAGTATGTCAAGGATGCCTTCAAGTCCCACGTCCGCCGATACGAGCGCCTTGGCACGTACACCAGCCCGATGAAAGAAAGAGTGGACGTGCTGATCGTATATCTGACTGCCGAATCGAAGCTCGAACGAGCCCGAACCGCCATACGTAACTTCGTGGCTGACCACCTTAAGAAGCGCGACGAGAAGGATGCCGCGCTGGTCGCTTTCGTATCCTCGACGGAGAAGCAGTGGCGCTTCTCCTACGTGAAGATGGAGTATGCCACGATCGAGAAAGACTCGGGCAAGGTTGGTGTCGAGACACGCCTCACTCCCGCCCGCCGTTTTTCTTACCTCGTCGGTGAGGGTGAAAGCTGTCATACTGCCCAGACGCGATTTCTCGGCCTTCTTCAGGATACGAGCACCGACCCCTCGCTCGGACAGATTGAGGATGCCTTCAGCGTCGATGCCGTTACCAAAGAGTTCTTCTCCCAATACGCCCAACTGTTCGGGGATATAAAGGCCGCATTGGAGAAGCTTCTTGCAAGGGATCAGGCGGTTCGAGGCGAGTTCAAGGCCAAGGATGTTAACACCGTGGATTTTGCCAAAAAGCTCATGGGGCAGATCGTTTTCCTATATTTCCTTCAGAAAAAAGGCTGGCTCGGCGTCGAGAAGGACAAAGACTGGGGCACTGGCCCACGCGACTTCCTCCGGCGAATGGCGAATGGTGAATACGGGAAGTACGAGAACTTCTTCAACGATGTTTTGGAACCACTGTTCTACGATACCCTTGCGACCGACCGGGGGCACGAAGCATGGTGCACCCGATTCAGGTGTCGCATTCCCTTCTTGAATGGCGGACTTTTTGAGCCGCTATGCGACTACGACTGGCGAAAGACGGACATCATTCTGCCCAACAAGCTTTTCACCAATTCCGATTACGTCGAGGAGGGCATAACCGGAACAGGTGTGCTTGATGTGTTCGACCGTTACAACTTCACCGTCAATGAAGCCGAGCCGTTGGAAAAGGAAGTTGCCATTGACCCGGAAATGCTCGGCAAGGTATTCGAGAACCTGATTGAGGAGAATCTTCGCAAGGGTCTCGGATCGTACTATACCCCGCGCGAGATCGTCCACTACATGTGCCAGGAAAGCCTCATCAACTATCTGGATACAGCGGTCAACACAGCGAATGATATCGTGCCGCGTGTCGATGTCGAAACCTTCGTACGCTTGGGCGAGCAGATTTCACATTACGAAGCCGTTGAAGCACAGTACGCGATCAAGATGCCTAAGAGTATCGAAAAGCACGCTAAGGCCCTTGACGATGCGCTCAAGAGCATCACAGTCTGCGACCCAGCAGTCGGTTCCGGCGCATTTCCGGTAGGCATGATGACAGAGATCGTCCGTGCGCGTACGTCGCTCACGCCATACTTCAACGATGTTGCTGAACGGACGGCATATTGTTTTAAACGCCATGCCATTCAGAACTGCCTTTACGGTGTAGACATAGACCCCGGGGCGGTTGAGATTGCCAAGCTGCGTCTTTGGCTTTCTATAGTCGTAGATGAGGAGGACCTGAAACAGGTGAAGCCCCTACCCAACCTCGACTACAAAGTCGTGGTGGGGGATTCGCTGATAGGCTTTCCGTTCAAGTCAGAGCGAATTCACAAAATCGAATCGCTCAAGCTCCAGTTCTTTGACGAAACGGATTCCAAGAAGAAACACGATTTGAAGAATGCCATCGATGGAGAGATGGCCGCAGCATTCGCGAACTCAACACGAAGCCTCGGTTGCGAGGTTACGTTTGACTTCGAGATTTGCTTCTCTGAGGTATTTCAAACCAACAAGGGATTTGACGTTCTTATTGCCAATCCGCCTTACATTCAACTATCAAAGACGAAAGACGTTCCTGATTGGTATAAGCGTTATCTCAAGAATCGCTTTGGGACATCGGGTGGTCGCCTCAACACCTTCATCTTCTTCATTCATTTGGGCCTGGCGTTACTAAAAAAGGGCGGCAATTTGGCATTTATCGTTCCGAACACTATACTGACACAAGAATATTACAGTGCGACACGACAATTACTTCTTCAGCACAACCATCTGAAGACAATAGTCCAATATGCGCAGCTACCTTTTGAGAACGCTGTGGTGGAAAATGTCACATTGATCGTTGGAAAGGAGCACCTTGATCAATATCCTGTGCAGATCTACGTGGATGACTTCTCTGCAATGGACCTTACTGGGAAGAAAGACAACACTTCATTCCTCGCTAATTCAGGTTTTTCTATCTCCGTTAATACAGATGGTATCATCGATAAAGTGTTCTCGCGTCACAAACGTACACTCGGCCAGTTGTGTGACATTAACCAGGCAATAGCTCTCAAAGGCGACCGAAGTTTGTCTCTCAGGAGTTCAAATCCAGATGGTCGCTTCTACAAGGTGCTTGATGGTCGGCACATCAATAGATACTTCATCCAATGGGGTGGCGACTATCTGGAGTACAGGCTGAGCAGAATACACTCCTGCAAGAGGAAGGATATCTTTGAATCCCGTGAGAAGTTGTTCTTCAGGAGGGTGTCTTCAAGCCTCATTTTCGCGTATGATGATGCACAATACTTTGCGTTGAACACATTGGTTGTTGTCAATCTCAAGCCGGACACGCAGTTGAACCTTAAATGTCTTCTCGCCATCCTGAATTCGAGGCTCATGGATTACGTTTACAAGAGGAAATTCAAGTCCACCAAGACAGTGTTTTCAGAGATTCAAGCTCGGACAGTGGCGCAACTTCCTATTGGTACAATCGATGCTCCACTCGAAGAACGGCTGATTGCTCTTGTCAACCAGATTCTAGTCGCTAAGCGTCGCAATACCGCGGCAGACACCACTGCTCAGGAGCGGGAGATCGACCACCTCGTTTATGCCCTATACGGCATGACTCCCGCAGAGATCAAGATGATAGAGGCCGGAGTGTGACAGGCGAACGCATGATCATTGATGATCGGTGGGGGCAGCGCCCATCTATAAGAGGAAAATATAAGGGGGAAAGGTGCCTCTTAATGGGTGACACCTTTTGTCGCTACATTCCCGAATGTAGAAGCGGTGAATAACGCCCTTCTTTCGCTCATCGATATCGCAAAGAGGACAACACGCCCAAGGCGTTCCACCGGATCGACCCCAAAGGGGGCCTCCCGGTGAACTCGTCGGCATTCTTCGCCAGACCTGACATATCTCCTTGAAAGGGCCGCCCTGCAAGAGTTCTTCTGGAAAGTGTGAGGAAAGATGACCCACGGTTTTGCGATTTCGTGGCTGAAACAAGCTAATAGAATAAATCCCTCGATCCGCTGCTGGGCTAATCTTGCTATGGGAAGACGTCTTTCGAGAGTGGTCCGCACTACTGACAGGCGCTGGATCATGCAAAGTGCCATATGAATGAGCGCAGAAGAATAGGATAATCCTGAAATACTAGGGAGTTCGTAAGTAAGGTATCACCAGGTGTCATTCCCGCAAGCGGAGCGCGTCGGGAATCCTTCGGGAAACAAAGAGAGATTCCGGATAAGCCGGAATGACAAAACGAGGCAATGATGGTGTTTTCTTTCGTTCTTATTAGTAACTAATTCCTGTTATTATGCAGCGACGGCATAACAGACCATATTTGGTAGTATGAAACGGTTGCTGCAGCCCCAAAACGCCGCCAAAGCCTGCCTTTTTTCCCTGTTGCCTCAAAACTAAATCGCGATGAAATGATACTTGACTCACCCTCTTTTTTTCGATATGATGTGAAAAAAGCAGTCGGCAGTTAAAGAATAATGTTCGACATGTGTAATCGTGTCAGTTCTTGAATCAGTCAATGTTCCATGGAGATTTACATGCCAATAATCAAGAAGATCCTGAGAAATGTTGAGACGGAACAAGAGAATGTCGTCCGTACAAGACCGCCTTCCTATCCTGCACTTCTGTTGTCACAGAACCAGCACCGATTCTATTTTTTCACGATTCCGGTCGACGACCTTTTTGCTTATTGTTTTGTCGCTCGAAGAGGTGAAGATCCAATCAGCGGGTTTCAGCGATCTCTCAATGAGGATCGGGCAGACGATATCGCTTCGTACCTGAGTGCTGGGACGGGTTCAATTCCCTCAAATATCGTCTTGTCCGCTCAGCAGAAATCTCACTTTAAGTACTCCAATAGAACAAAGACAGTGTCGTTTGATCGGGTGACCGAAGCTTTCCTGGTGCTTGATGGACAACACAGACTTTGGGGGTACCAAAAATGCAAGATTCGTCATCGGGTCCCCGTGGCCGTATATCAAAACCTTTCTCGGGCGGAGGAGGCACGATTGTTTGTTGACATCAACACTAATCAAAAAGGGGTTCCAGCAACCCTCTTATTAGACATCAAGAGGCTTGCCGAGATAGAGACAGGTCGCGAAAGCATTCTTCGGGAATTGTTTGATCGACTATCCAAGGACAGTCGATCACCTATTGCCGGAAAACTCAGCTCAGCCACTTCCGTTCCAGGGAAGATCTCCAGGGTTAGTTTCAATCGTGCCCTTTCCCCACTCTTGGAACAAAGCGCAGTTTTGGATGAACTATCAGAGGCAGATCAGTTTAAACTTGTCAGAAACTATCTTGCCGCTTGGGAGATTGAGCTGAACGATAAGCAGTTACTCACTCGGGCGGCTATTTTTGAAGCAATCTTCGAAGTTATGGAAGATATCGTTAAATTGTCGCTCGCTGCACACGGCAATCTGAAACAGGAATCCATGCAGCAGGAGGTTCGTCCGCTTGCCAGGATCGACTATGGCGGCCCGCTTCCGGGAGGTACCAGACTCACGAAGAAGGGTATCGTAACAGCCATGCGAACAATCCTTCGTCGGAACGTGAATGGGGTCGGTTGTCAATAGTGGACACCAAACCTCTCATGCTGCCTGTGCATTCATATGGTATGCTTTTTCAAAAGCAGCAGGTGAAAGATACCCAAGTCTTGCCTGCCGCCGCTGCCGATTGTAGAACACCTCGATATACTCGGTGATCTCCCGAATCGCCTCCTGCCTCGTCTTATACCGCCTGTGATGCACAAGTTCACTTTTCAACACTCCCCAGAAACTCTCCATCGGCGCGTTGTCATAGCAGTTGCCCGTCCCGCTCATTGAGGCATTCATCTTCAAGTGTTTCAGCAGCTTCCTGTAGTCATGCGCACAATACTGACTGCCCCGGTCAGAGTGGTGTATCAGCTCTGCAGGAGGACGTTTCGCCCAGATCGCTCGTAACAACGATTCCCTGACAAGGTTCTGTGTTATCCTCTCCCCCATCGCATACCCCACAATCTCTCCCGCAAAAAGGTCCTTATGCGCTGCAAGATATAGCCACCCTTCCTCCGTCGGGATATACGTGATGTCGCTGACCCACACGCGGCCCGGTGCCGTCGCCTCAAAGTCTTGCTGTAGCAGATTGTCCGCCACAGGTAACGTATGCCGCGAGTCCGTTGTGACCTTGAACCGCCGCTTTTGTTTGCACCGTATCCCCAATTTCCTGCGTATCCTCTTGATTCGGCTCACTCCTGCTTTCACCCCGTGGGCTGCCAAATCCTTCTGCAGACGCTCCGGACCATACGTCCCTCGTGTGCGCTCGTGTGCCGCCTGTATCTCGACCTCCAACCGCGCCTCCTCTTTGGCATGGGCGGACGCGGGCCGACTGACCCAGGCAAAATAACCGCTCGCCGATACATCAAAAACACGGCTCATAAACGGGATCGGATACTCGAGTCGCAATTCATTCATCATCGCGTACCTGGCTGCGACTCCCTCGCAAAGTACGCGGCCGCTTTTTTTAACAGGTCCCGCTCCATCCTCGTCTCTATAAGCTCTTTCTTGACTCTTGCCAGTTCCATCTCTATCTCGGTGAGGGGCCGATAGTTCTTGCCGATGTCCTTGAGTTTGCCGGCCTTATACGCCTTGACCCAGTTGCCCAACGTAGATGGCGGCAACGACAACCGATGGGCCACTTCAGGTAATGACATGCCTGTCTCCACAATCATCTTCACTGCTTCCTCTCGAAATTCCTTCGTGTACCGTCCTTGCGGAATCCCTTTCATTCTGACACCTCCGTCTTTCTTAGTTTACCGACTTTGGTGTCCACTTTTTCCATCCTACCTCAGAAGATATCAGGAGATCAGCTTTGATCCTTCCAAGTGGCCCTGTTTGGCAAGAGATCCGTCACCAAGCTCTTGAGGCGATCCCTATTGGGAGCATTGGCCATACGCAACGCCTCAGACCACTTCGTGAGTGGCTAGACCAAAGCTATTTTGTGGTTACTGCAGCGCATAGGTCCTCTTTCGAGTTGGAAGTCGACATTAATGATTTCGCAGGAGCCCTTTTCGATGACGCAGACCGGTTCTTAAATCATTCAACTGAACATCAGTTTGAAGTATATGATCGTTTTAGCAGAAATGATTGGACAAGTGCGGCATGGCTGGTAGTGACTTGTTATTATTGGGCGTTCTTCTCGGTTCAGTCTTTCTCTCGCTTGACGGCTCGAAACCTCGTTTGGTTCTTGAACCAGCAGGCGGCCGCCCAACTCGCCAGCATGTGTGTGTCTCCCGGGCCAATGTCTCCTGGGGCAGGCGCCTACATGATAGAGACGACTCATACAACAGCATTAAATAGGAGGCAAATCACTTTACGAAAGACATCCGGGCGCTTACACGACGTTGTGTGGAGGCATTTCTTTAAGTATTGTGAATCCCTTTTGGCTTTGGCTGATGCCGCAACAAGCCCAATAGAATACCGCCTGATTTCAGCCTTTGTTCGCTCGTCTCGTGAACTAGGGGCGGATTGGCCAAGTCGGTTAAGAAATGCAGTGAACTATCAAGCAGGCTTTTGCTACAAATTGCTGGCCACCTCAGGTCCGACCATACTTCCGCGGCGACGGATTTATAGACGAAGGTATGGCATCGCCGAAGTGGTTGACCTTATGGAAAATGCCCTTAGCCATTTGGCAGGTCAAAAGAACATTGCTCTTGGGATTGAGAACTATGGAGTGCTTCTCGTCTGCTATAGTTATCTCACCTTTGCGCTGGCCGATGACCTCTTCTTCGATTTATTTTCTCGCCATGGAGGTCATGTCAATAGGTGTGTAAAAAGCCATTAGGCGGCGATCCTTTCGACAGACTCTTCCTGCTCGACGGCAATGCCGTCTGTGAAGTGTTTCCCCTCGTGGACATCCCTCAGTAACCAATATCCCTTGAGCCTGCGGAATCTCTTCTCAGCGACTCCCAGCAACTTCCAGATCATTGCCGTCGCGTTTTGGACTTTCCTATACCGCTTCGCCGCATCCGTTCTCAAACGCACCGCGCTGAACGGTGACTCCACCACATTGGTCGTCCTGATATGCACCCAGTGCTCTTTCGGCAATGAATAGAACGTCACCATTCGCTCCCAATCTCTCCTCAGGGTTTCCGTCGCCTTCGGAAAGTCCTTCCCATATCGGCTGACAAAGCTGTCCCTGAGCCTCTCACACTCTGCCTGCGTCTCTGCATAGGGGATCCTGGTGAGATACTCGCCCGCCTCGGCACGGATCCTCTTGGGCATCGCATCCAACACGTTGGTTATCTTATGGTTCCAGCACCGCTGCTCTTTGCCCTCGGGATGAAGCTCTCCCAACGCTGACCATATTCCCAAATGGCCATCGGCAACCGTCACTGTGCCCAGCTTCAGTCCCCGAGCGGTCAGATCCCTCAGGACCCCTGCCCAGGATTCCTTGCTCTCCCGATATCCGCTCTCACAGGCCAACAGCACCTTTTCCCCTGTCACCAACGCCCCGATGATCACCAGCAATGCTGCTTTGTCCTTCTCTAACCCGGCCTTCACATATATCCCGTCCGCCCACTGATAGACGACCTCAAGCCCGGAAAGATCTTGCCCCTTCCACTCGTCGTATTCGCACTGCCACTTGCCCTTCAGCCGCTGGATCGACGAGGACGACAGCGGCGCCCCTTCTCCCAATAACCCCCGAAGCGCCATATCAAAATCCCCCTGCGCCAGTCCGTGGAGATACAATTCCGGCAGTAACTGCCCCACTTCTTTGGACCGACGCGTGAAAAAGGGCAATACCTTGCTCTCAAATCGCTCCTCCGCCCCCCGCACACGGGGCCGCCGGACCGTGATCGTCCCGTTCATCAGCGTGAACTTCTTCCGCTTCCCGTGTCCGTTCCAATACCCCCGGGTGCCGTCCACCTTCTTGATCCTCTCGGATTTCTTCCTCCCCAGAAAGATCTCCACTTCTTCCTCCAGTATGTCCTGAATGTACTCCTGCACTTTCAGCCGAACTATGCTTTCCAATGCCTCGTATGTCGCCCTTGACGGCTCAACTGCCTCGGTGATACTCTTTTCCATGGTGGTGTCTCCTTTCTCTGTGTTGATTCCCAAGTCACCTGATTAAGGATACACCGCCTTCTTTCTTATTTACACACTTTTTGATCTTACCTCTCGCCATGGTTTGCGACGGCCAAATGCATTAGCAAAGAGTAGCTTTCGGTCTACTGTGGGACTTGTTGACCAACAAAGCGGCGTGATGTGGCCATTCGCCAATTAAAGAGGTTGTCGACCCTTTTCTTCCAGCGGACCGCAAAAAGCCGCGGCCGCTGAAGAGCCCGTTATGCTCCTCTAAACCTGACATATCTATGCGATAGGCCCCTGCAAGAGTTCTTCTGGAAAGTATGCGCTAAAGATAACCCACTGTTGTGCGACCTTGGCTGAAGTCGCCGCGCTCGGTCTCACTAAGGGAGCATTTGTTTCAGGAGGGGGTCGAGAAATGCGTTGACAAACCTTGTACACGCAAACCCTGACTTCCCAGATGATATTGAGACTCTAGCGCTACAAATATCTTGCAGTGAGATAGCGCACATAGTCCTGATGATCTGTTCGAAGGTGACTTTCCAAAGCGACAATCAGCTCCTGATACGTGAGCGAATGGAATTTGATGCCGTCGCTCTTCGCAATGCCGGTAAATTCTTCAGCCTCCTCCCGATGCCGCTTTCCCTGATCTCCAAGGACATCGTACCAGAGGTAGAGTAAGCGGAAACCCTGCCGTCCGAACTGGCGTTTCAGGCCGAGTATGTGCTTCACGAGCTGGGCGGGGTGCAGATGAGCAAACTCGTAGTCATCGGGCGATATGCGCATGGCAAAACGCAGCAAGTTGGGAATGTCCGCCCAGAGATCATCAAGGCCGAGGTACTTCGCCTTGATCCCCACGTGCCCGTGACCGCCGTATGCCTCGGAAAACTTGCACTCGACAGCGAACCTCTTGATTCTTGCCGATGGTGCGTTGTGGATTACCACGTCGATGTTCGGGTGATAGCCGAAACCGTCATCGATCGGATATTTCTCCTCGAAATGTATCGCACATGATACCTGCGAATCCCCGCGGCAGAGGCCGCATAGAGCCGCGATTACCGGGACTGCCTTCATCGATTTCCAGTATTGGAAAACGTTGACGGCGAGCGCAGAAGAAGAGTGGACTGCCTGCATCTTGCCTGGGAATTTCGTTGAGCCGAGTTCGCTGCCATCCCCTGCGGCGAACGACTTCATCACCTCGGGCAGGAGCGGCCGGAATAAGTTCTGATCCAACTCGGGAGTATAGGCAGGACGTCCGCGTGCGCCCTTGCTTCCGATCAGGGAGAGACCGGAATTGGCCGCCCACGCCGTTTGCTTCGCCAAAATATAGTAATATCCGTTCATCGTTGTCTATTGTGAACTGCTGGCATCACCTGTTGTTGAAAGCCGACCGGCGGATGCCCTTGTTAACCCTTGCCACAACAGAACTCCCATGCCTCCGCTCTTGCTGCACCTTTCATCCTCATACTGAAATGATTCGTTTCCTTATCTGCAAATACTGGTTTTGAGAAAATCTATAAATTCAAAGAAGTGAGAGCCCATATACGCAGCTGCTGCGCCAATGAGAATGTTTAACAAGGTGCCTGTTAGGAATCGAGTAAATATCCACGAGCCCAATTGTTTTCGGGCACTGTACCATACAAGAGCTGGAACATTATCCAAAGTTTGAGGAAATCTAATTATATTCTTCCATACTTCCCATTTTGCAGCCACCTTGAAGGCAAACCACCCAGCAAGAATAGCGGTTTGATCTATCCGGAAAGATATCATGATTAGTATACGCTGTTGGGGCCGAGAAAAAAGAGCCATATCTGGCGGACCAAAACAGTCGACATAAAGGAGCCGAATATGGCGAAATATGGTTACCATCTCCCAGCATCTGGTGATCATCGCTATTTGCCTTCCTGCAGCTCACATTTTTATAGTGCCTTCATGATAAAATGTGCTGCCATGCCTGATGAAGAATCGATATCGTCGAGACAGTGGCAGCTTCGGCCGTCATCATTGATTGGTTCATCATTAATGGATATTTCTACCCTTCCAGGGGATCTTCTATCGACAGAGAGTGTGACGCTTCATTAGAATGAGCATTTTTTCCCGGTGGCCACTGCCGTTTCAAGGGCAGGTTTGCAGCTATACTGTCATGCTGTAACGGGAACCATTCTCGCCATATACGGTTCCTTCATCGCCGGATTCGGTTCCTTTCCCGCGGCGCTAACATACGCTCAAAAAAGCCAACCGGATGACCACCCTTAAAAGGGGTGGAAAGCAGCGTCCAGTCGTTATTTTCTATCTCGGGGGGTTGTTTGGGCTCGGGTATGATCTTTATTAATATCGTGTCAACATGCAAGCCAAGGAGAATTGTTATAAGAAGACTGATAATAAACTCTATGAAAGCTTCCATGGTAAATCCACTTCATTTGTTATTGTCATTTTTTCACATCATAGCGAAAAAGAAGGGGTGAGTCAAGCGAAAAAGCAGTCTAGGACGTGACCCCGGCATCTCGGGGTCAGACTTGCGAATTGCTTTAAAGACTTAAAGCTCCTCGCGTGAGCAGGGCATGCGCCCACCCGTTCCGAGATGAAAACCCTCTTCCATCACACGGATCTCCTTCTCCATTGCTTTGCCGTACCCCGTGTCCTTCCTGATTTTCTCCTCCAGGGATTCACGGATCAGGGCGCTGAGTGATTTCTTCTCCTTCAATGCCAGCATCTTTGCCTTTATCAGGACTGCCTTGGGGATGGACAACGTCACATTTTGCCGCTCCATAATGGTCTCCTTCTTTCATCACATAATTATGTGCAGCACATATTTACGTGTTCAGTCAACCGCCGTGGTCCCTCATTCGTGCGTGGTAAGAAGGACAGGGGCTGCGGAAATGATTGATGACTGACCAACAGCTACCGCCCGCAGAGGTGCCTGAAAACGGCCTCTTCCATGGATCCCGGGGTTATGCGGGTCCAGCGGCGCTGCTCAGGGGCTGACACGGTCGTCCCGTCCCTGTACTGGATAGTCAGCGCGAGGCCGCGCCATTTCTCCTGTGCACAGTCGAATTCATTGTAGGCACGCATTTCCTCAATGGGGTCGGATGATTAGCGGAGCGTGTATATGCCGAGCACTTTCCGGGCCTCGTCCCGGACGAGGTCCCTGAGGGCTTGCGGTGCGATAACCTCGACCCCTGATCCGTGCTTCAGGATCTCCCGCGATATCTCACCGAACTCCGCAACGGGGATAGTCAGTTCGAGGGAACCGTCCTCCATCCTCTTCTCCTTCTGGTCTTTATGCCAGACCTGGCCGGCGATCCACTTCGCCTTTTCAGGCGTGAAGCGCAGCGTCACATCCTGCACGTCCGTCCCTTTGTAGATGCCGAAGCTGTCGGTCAGGAATGTGTGGATGTCGAAGTGCGGCTGGATCTCAAATAGGTCGTCGGTCTTCTCCATGTCGCTCATCCTGCCCAGGTGGAAGTCCCGCATGTCCTGCCGCGTGTGGCAGTACGCAATGAGGTGCCAGGTCCCCATGTAGTTGAGCAGGTGGTAGGGGTCGACCTTCCGCGGCATCCTTTCATCCCTCCCGGGGGAATAGTAAGTGAAAACGAGGCGTTTTTTTTCGAGGCAGGATTCCAGCACGGTCCTCACGGTCTCTTCCGGCACAGAGGCGTATTCGATGAGCTGAAAGGAGATGACGTCGTCGATGCGGCCGGCATCAGAAAGCCGCTTGTTCAGGATGGACGTGATCTTGTCCGCCACTGCAGTGACCTCCCTGCCGATCCTGTCCTGGCTGATGTCGCAGAGGATCTTCCGGGCGATGAGCAGGCCGCTCAGTTCGGCGGCCGACAGGTAGATCGCCGGCAGGGCATAGGTTTCCTGAGTGTAGAAATACCCTTTCCGTGATGTGTCATAGGCGAGGGGGCAGTGGAAACGGTCACGCATGAATTCGATGTCACGCTGCGCCGTCTTGGCCGAAATCTCGAACCTTTCGGCGAGTGTGCTGGCACTCGGGTATCTCTTCGCCCGCACCTGCACGTCGAACCAGACGAACCGCTCATACACGTTCTTGTCGCCCATGGTCCCGTAGTATACCCGAAATCCCGGCAGGATATCTGCCCGATGCGCGGGGACGTGCAAGACCTTGTAATATCGTCATTTTAACCTATGACACTCCCTGGGGGAGGTTGCCCCTCATAATGGATGCAAGGACATGGAGACGGGTGGTTAGCACTCAGTCTCTGACCGGCGAAAGGGGGACGACAATGACACAGGAAAGGACAGACACAGCCATAGTGAAGGACTTCATCTCATCCCTGCGGATCGGGCTGCCCGACACCCGCGGCAACCTTATGGTTTTTCCGCTCTACACGGATCAGGCTGCCGAGGACGGCTACGTGGTGCTCGACGACGCCCTGGGGAGCGGGAAGTTCACCGTCACGGAAATGAGCGAGGAGGGCCGCGTGCCGGAGCTCAGGGTCGTCAACGGCCTCGACAGGGACGTGCTCCTGCTCGACGGAGAGCAGCTCATCGGGGCCAAGCAGAACAGGATCGTCAACACCACCGTCATCGTGGGCAAGAGGAAGGAGACGGTGATCCCCGTGTCCTGCGTGGAGCAGGGGCGGTGGAGATACCGGGGCAAACACTTCAGTGCCGGCGCATCCCATCTCTATGCCGATCTGAGGGCGAAGAAGGCAAAGTCCGTAACCGCAAACCTGAGAGAGTCCAGGTCTTTCCGCTCCGACCAGTCGGAGGTCTGGAGGGACATCGACAGCAAGTCGAGGAGAATGGGCGTGTGCTCCGAGACGTCCGCCATGAGCGACATCTACGAGAAGAGGCAGAAGGAGCTGAAGACCTATGAAGAGTCCTTCACCGTCCATCCGGGGCAGGCCGGCTTTGTCGCCCTCATCGGCGGCAGGGTGGCGGGCCTCGACATCTTCGGCACGACGTCGGTCCTGACCAGGACATACGAGAAGCTCCTGAGCGGCTACATCCTGGATGCCCTCGACAAGGCCCTTGCCGGGGAAAAGGCGGCTGCACAGGACCCCGCCGAAGCCCTGCAGGAGGTGAAGAAGTTCCTCCGGGAGGTCGGTCTTGCCAGGAAGCAGTCCTTCAAGTCCGCCGGAGAGGGGGACGACCTGAGGTTCGGGAACAAAAGGGTGAACGGCTTCGCCCTCCTGAAGGACCACCGCGTCGTTCACCTGGCGGCTTTTGCCGGGTCATTGACTGACGAAGCATTCTGAGCCGGTCGCGGTCCGGGGGATTGAGGTATGAACTGGTCCCGTCATGCAAATTGGGAGAAACCATGAAGAGAAAGAGAAGAGTGAAAGGCGACAGTGATTTCGAAAAGAGGATCGAGGATGCCTTCAGGGATTTCGGCAAGAAGTGGGATGAAGCTGGCGGCGGTCCTTTGTTTGATCTGTCAAGTCTGCCGGAATCGCCTGATGAGGATGAGGTATCCGTGGGGAGTAAAGGTCGAGAATCCATTGGTTGGGAGGGATCTATACTTGGAGCGCCCCTCGGTAAGCGACTCACTCAAGCGGGCTTGTCGAGCAGAATCTCCAGCCGAGCGATCAAATCGGGGATATTCCTTGTGGTTGTTTTCCAAAGCACCCGCAGGTTGATGCCGAAATATTCATGGATGACCACGTTCCGCAGCCCGCGGATCGAACGCCAGGGTATCTCCGGCGCCATGGCGCTTATTTCCTCCGGAACGTGCGAAGCAGCTTCACCGATGATCGTCAGTTGACGGATAACGGCATCCTGAATGAGTTCATTTTGACAGAACCCCTCGAAAGTCGAATCCCGGACATAACGTTCGATCTTACGTGCCGCCGTCAGCATGTCCTGCAATCGGAACTCACAGTTTCTACGTGACATGTAACGCTTCGTCGAGGATGTTGCGTTTCAACGCCGGATGGAGCGCATCGGGAGTTGCCAAATCCACAGGAATGCCGAGCAAATCGCTTAATCGCTCTTTCAGCTCGACGAATTCAAACAAACCGATTTCGGCCTCCGGTTCAAACTCGACCAAAATGTCCACATCGCTTTTCGGGCCAGCTTCTCCCCGTACGACCGAGCCGAAAACGGATATTGAGCGAACATGAAACTGTTCCAATAGTGCCCGATTGGTCTGAAGGATTTCAATGACGCGTGCTTTATCCATTTTTGCACCTCCTTCCGGCCGCCCATGACTTATGTTGCACGTTCAGAAAGTACACATAAGTATCAGGTTTTTGTGGAATTATATGCAACATGTGGTTTTTGGAGGCAGGAACTGGCCGTTATTCCGGCTGACCCGTATAGATACCGAGCACTCTCCCGGCCTCGTCCCGGACAATGTCCCTGAGGGCCTGCGGTGCCACAACCTCGACCCCTGACCCGTGCTTCAGGATCTCCCGCGAGATCTCACCGAACTCCGCCACGGGGATGAACAGTTATGAAATTCTGAAGTCCACGCTCTCATCGGCGAGAATCCTAAACTGCAATTATCTCCTCCCTGGAGATGACATCCGCAGAATATGACAGCACTGCAAGGATGTCTTCTCTTGTGAGGTGCAGATAGGCCTGGATCACTTCATCGACAGACATTCCTTCCGAAAGTTTCGTCAGGACAAGTTCGACGGTTATCCTTGTTCCTTTGATGACCGGTTTCCCGAGCATGATTTTAGGGTCAGATATTATTCTATCTGTATAGGTCATGGTTTTGACCTCCTTTTCCCGTTGTCCTATTCTACACATTTCGCCTCGGGAAACCTATTTGAGCACCTGCACATCGAACCAGACGAACCGCTCATACACGTTCTTGTCGCCCATATTATTCGCGAACTCCCCTCAGTGCAGATACCCTTGAGTCCTTTATGACGCCTTTGATGTCCTGCTCATTGTCCTATCAATAAACCAAAGCACTGCGGTGCCCCTTTTATGTAAAGAGCTCATTTCGCTTCATACTACGAATGACGTGTTTGGCGTATTTATGACGGGTTTACTAGTCATCTGTCTTTGACGGGTTTGACGGGTTTATGACGGGTTTAGCCTTGGCCATAACGTAATGAGCTGCCCTCCCGGCGCCGCCGACTTTTTCTAGAATGAAAAGCTTCGTAAGTTGTCTAAGCTCTCTCAAAGCAGTACTTTCAGATGTCTCGGTCAAAGCTCGATACTCACCCGTGCTTATTTTCCCTTTAGTCTTTACGTGAGCCACCGCTTTCATCTGCCGCTCATTAAGTCCGAGTGACAGTATAACTTCTTGCGTCAGCCAGTCGCGCCAGATAGTCGTAACGAAAAAACCTCCGCGTTGCTCGAACTGCGGTATCCGTGGTCTTCATGACCAGGAGGAATAAAGAATGAATAAATCAGACCCCGGCATCTCGGGGTCAGACTTGCGAATTGCTTTAAAGACTTAAAGCTCCTCGCGTGAGCAGGGCATGCGCCCACCCGTTCCGAGATGAAAACCCTCTTCCATCACACGGATCTCCTTCTCCATTGCTTTGCCGTACCCCGTGTCCTTCCTGATTTTCTCCTCCAGGGATTCACGGATCAGGGCGCTGAGTGATTTCTTCTCCTTCAATGCCAGCATCTTTGCCTTTATCAGGACTGCCTTGGGGATGGACAATGTCACATTCTGCCGTTCCATAATGGTCTCCTTCTTTCATCACATAATTACGTGCAGCACATATTTACGTGTTCAGTCAACCGCCGTGGTCCCGCATTCGTGCGTGGTGAGACGGACAGGGGCTGCGGAAATGATTGATGACTGACCAACAGCTACCGCCCGCAGAGGTGCCTGAAAACGGCTTCTTCCATGGATCCCGGGGTTATGCGGGTCCAGCGGCGCTCCTCAGGGGCTGACGCGGTCGTCCCGTCCCTGTAGTAGATAGTCAGGGCGAGGCCGCGCCATTTCTCCTGTGCACAGTCGAATTCATTGTAGGCACGCATTTCCTCAACGGGGTCGGATGGGCCCTTTCGCTCGATTTTTACCCGTGCCCTCACCAGGTCTTTTGACGTCTTCGCGATGCTCCGTTCATCGACGTAGGTAAGATTGCCGGCACTCTTTGCAATCAATACCCAATCAGCCCCCCCGGCCCCTGAGAGGGAAAACAGCAGCAGAACAAGCGCGCCAACTGTCAGGTACGTCAGTTTCATTTCAAGCTCCCTTCCTGCTCTGCCCTTCCGACATCGGCGGTATTCCTAACGCATGGCGCCAAAGATGCCATGCGGACCTGCACAACGGATGGTTGAGAGGTACGGCAAAACACCGTCCTTTGCCGGATCAGACGCCCTAAAGATGAAGATGATCACCATTATGGAGTTCCACATGGGAAAGCTCTTTCCAGTTCGGCCCGGTCCGCTTCCGGACGATGCGAAGTTTGAACGGCAACAGATTCTTAAACAGGGGGAAGGGGTTTTCGGTTTCCATTACCTGGAAGTGCAGATGCGGCTGGAGTGACGACCCGGAGTTGCCCACCTCTCCCAACTGTTCCCCCGCGTGCACGTGATCTCCGGCCTTCACCCGCACGGAGCCGCATCGCAGGTGTGCCAGCAGCGGGTAAACATTACCGCATTTGAGAATAACGTAATTGCCGCCATATGCCTGAAATGGAGATCCCGGTTCAGGAGGAAACATCAGGAGCATAACAAGATCGCGCATCATGCTTATTCGCACCCTGTCGGGCATGCCGTCACTGCAGGCCGCCACCACGCCGTCGAGAGGAGCATATACCGGCTGCCGCCATGCGTACGTGACATCAACAGGAATAGAGCCGAAAACATGCCGGAAGAAGATCGCACCCCGGTAGGGAAGCTTTTTCCCCTTCGTCGCCAGGAAATCAAAGGCGAGTTTGGGGTGACCGGGCGGGTTCATAATTGCCCACTCTCCCTTGACCGGCGATTCGATAATGATGTCTGTGTTGTCCATTTCAATCCTTGCGCCGAACATGCTATTTTCAGTCTACCGTCTCTTTTAAATCATAGACGAAAGAAGGGGAGCAGTCAACGGAAACACTCCGGAACTGGTGGCAATGGGCAGGAGGGGGCAAGGGGCACGGCGCCTCGGGGTCAGACTTGCGAATTGCTTTAAGCTGATCGTTGAAACAAGCCTGCCCTGACTCATTACAGGCCTGCCTTCCGGACACGGGGCAACAGGCGACGAGGTTCTGCATTCAAAAGGGCGGGAGACTTTCGGACAAGCCCGGGCGACCTTCGGCGGCGATCGGCCGCATCAGCAGATTCACGGGTTGCCGATTCACACAGTCGCCAGTCATTGAATCTGAAGCCCCCGTTGCCGATTCTTGCACTTCCCCCATCAAATAGACCATAATTATAGTCAGCAGCTTACCAAAGAGGAGGTGCCGCGTGACCAAAACCATCCCCCTTGCAGAAGCAAAGAAAAAACTTTCGTCCATCATCAGGGAAGTCGATGAAAAATACGACCGCTTCACGATCACGAAGAACGGCGTCGACAAGGCCGTCATCCTGAGTTCCGAGGAGTTCGACGGTCTCCTGGAGACCCTCGACATCCTCTCCCGCAAGGAAGAGAGGGAAGCCGTCGCCAGGGCCAAAGAGCAGGTCAGGAAGGGAGAGACGGTGTCCCTGACGGTCTTCAAATCCCGACTGAAAACGCGATGATCTTCAAGATAGAGCTCTCCACAGAGGCCGCGTCCGACCTTGAGGCCCTGTATGGCGCCGACAGCACACTTTTCAGACGGATCCTGGCGAAGGTGGAGTCTCTGGCTGACCGGCCCGCGCAGGGAAAACCTCTTGTCGGTAACCGCAAGGGTGAGTATTCCCTCAGGGTCGGCACATATCGCGTGATTTATGAAATCGACGCCCGGCATCATACCGTATATATTCTCACCGTGAAACACCGAAGAGACGCATACTGAATATCATCGAACGCTTCTTCTCGCGCTATGTTACCTGTGCGTTAACCTTATCGTTGCAGTACACTCACGGGAAAGGCGGGGCTGGGGTGAATGCGCCGAGAAGCCTTGCTGCGGCGGCACCTTAACCATCACAAACGACAACGTTTCCAGCTATCGGTCGACATGTGAACCTCTTTACTCACACTGTCACTGACACTGACACTGTTTTTTCAGAGCGCTTCTCCCCGCCTTTTTATGCAACTGAAAGGTTACCCTCTGTCAAGATTTGATCGGCCCGCGTTTCCGGAAGATTCGAGGACCGGAGCGTTCGCGTTCCCTTCGCTTGACGACCGGCGCCGGAGAGGATATATTTCTGGTAAAGACTCCTGTCATTCGGTGGGGCATTGATCACTGATTGCACCAGTCGCATGTTCCCCGGGCTCCCTCATTGCGGGATATGGACGGGGGCTTCCGGAGGTTTCTTATGACAGACGACCTGCTGAAGGCGATCAGCGAATCGGACGTGGCCTCGGCAAGGGAGAAGCTCAGGACCCTGCTGAGTTCCGGCATGCAGCCGCCGGAGGTGCATGAGGGTCTCTACGCTGCGGCGCAGCGCGTCCTGAATCCTCCCTTCATCAACCCCCATCTCCCCAAGATGTACCGCATCTGGAGAGAACTCTCGCCCTATCTGCCCGGAGACGACCTGCCCGGCTTTGTTGAACTGGAGGTCGTCGAATATGCCCGGAGGCCGAAGCTGCCGGTCCTCGGGCGAAAGGGTCCCCTCCCCTGCACAGGCTCGTTCGAAGACATGGAGTCGGCCATACGATCGCAGGACCGGGAAAAGACGGTCGACTCTCATGGCCGCGATGCTCTGCCAGGCAGGACCGGTGGCATTCGCCCGGAGGCTCCTCATGCTCGGCAGCGGCTATCTCGACAACACCCTCGGCCACTCCATCTCCTGCACGGCCTTCATCCTGCTGGAGCTGCTCGACCGGGCAGACAGGGACCCCTGGCCCGCGCTGACGGTGCTTGCCGACTACTTCTGCAAGGGGAGATTTTGCGACATGCCCCCGGTTGAAAGCCGGGCCAAGGAGGAGAATGCCGGCAATGGGGACATAGTCCTCTCTGTCAGCGGCCGCGGCATCGTCAACCTGCACCACACGATCACGAGATATGCCATAGACCGGGTGAGACCTTTGATTGCCGAAGAGGAGCACAACCACCTTTTACAGAAATGGCGCCTTTTCATGGGCGACAAGAGTGCCGGCGCACTGCCGGCAGGGACATATCAGCGGGGGAAGCCTGATTATGACAGTTTCCTGGAGTCTTACAGATCACAGGACACGGAAGCCGTCGTCGCCGCGCTGGCCGCTCTGATCCCTGTTCCCGAAGGGAGAAACATCCTTGGAGGGTTCCTGGTAAAGGCCCTCTGCGATACCTACAACGGCAATTACGATCCCCATTATGTCACCGGCCTGGGCTCGGCCCTGTGGGCGATCAACCGGTTCCGGGAGACCCCCGTCATCGCAGTTGGCGCACTTCGCCAATACGTGGACTACCTTTTCGAAGGCCTGAAGCAGACGAAATGAGGATCTGATGAACGAAAAGGACCTCCGGGAGAAAATCGGGCAGACGGAAGAGCGCCTTCGGATGCTGATGGGAGGCGCTGTCCCGGACCTCTTCAGCGGGCGCCGGTGGATGGGCAGGACCATGAGGTTCGCCATGCAGCATCCCCACTTCAGGGGAAAGCTCCTGAGGTTTCTCGACGTCGCCCCCTCAGTCCGTGACGACGCGCGCCTTACCCAATTGTTCGGGGAATATTTCGGCGCGTCCGATGAACTCCCTTTTCTCCTGCGGCAGGGCATTGATCGTATCGCAGGGGGACGGGTCCGTGTTGATGCCGCTGCAGCAGCCATACGGACAGGCGTGAAGAAGCTGTTCCGGCAGTTCATCGCTGCGGAGGGACCCGGGGATGCGGCGTCCGTCCTGGACGATCTCCGCCGCCGGGGCTTTGCGGTGAGTTTGGACCTGCTCGGGGAGGAGATCCTCAGTGAACGGGACGCCGCCGAGGCGCAG
Organism: uncultured Nitrospiraceae bacterium; assembly: GCA_963705105.1. Classification (GTDB taxonomy): domain Bacteria; phylum Nitrospirota; class Thermodesulfovibrionia; order Thermodesulfovibrionales; family Dissulfurispiraceae; genus CAVPIW01. The sequence goes on from CAVPIW010000013.1 coordinate 25,313, forward strand.
CAGGAACATCTCAGCGCCCTGGATCTTATGGCGCCGGTTGCATTGTCCTGGCAGGACGACCCCCTCCTCGACAATGACGGCAGGGGCGCTATCCCGAAGCTGGACCTTTCCGTCAAGGTCTCCTCCTTCAGTCCCCGCATCGATCCCGTCGACTGGGACGGGTCGATCGAACGGGCACTGCACGGACTGATGCCCGTGGCAAGGAGGGCCGAAAGCGCCGGGGTTTCTCTCACCGTCGACATGGAGCATTACGACATGAAGAACCTCACCCTGCAGTGCTTCAGGCTCCTCTGCGAGGAAGGCGACCTCAGATTTGGGGGCATCGCCCTGCAGGCCTATCTTCCGGAGACGGAGGAAGACCTGAGGAGACTGATCGCATGGGCACGACGGCGGGGACGGAGGGTGACGGTCCGCCTCGTGAAGGGGGCGTACTGGGAATATGAGACGGCGGTGAACCGCCAAAGGGGATGGCCCGTGCCCGTTTTCCTTTCAAAGGAGGAGAGCGACAGCCATTACGGGCGGTTTTCGGGGATACTGCTTGAGCATCTTGACGCTGTGAGACCCGCCTTCGCAACCCACAACATCCGGAGTATCAGCCATGTCATTGCCCTGTCCGGGGCATGGGGGATCCCGAAGGAGTCCTTTGAATTCCAGATGCTCTTCGGGATGGCCGGACCGATCAGGGATGCCCTCAGGCAGATGGGCTACAGGGTGAGGGTATACGCGGCAACGGGCGGTTTGGAAGCCGGGACCGGCTATGTCATGCGGAGGCTCCTCGAAAACACGTCCGAGACCTCCTTTCTGCGGCGTTACTTCAGCGGAGACGTGGAAGAGGCAGTTCTGCAGGGAACGTTGCCTTCAGCAGGGCCGCCGGAGGAGAGCGGCACACATCCCTTCAGGAACGAGCCCCTTCTGGACTTCTCCCGTGAGGCGAACAGGAGCGGAACAGCCGCTGCCCTGGCCGCATGGAGGGACCGTTTCGGCCGCCTCTATCCCCTCAACCCGGCGATCGCGACAGGTGGTCCGTCAGCCTTCATACGCTCCCTCAATCCCGCAAATCCTGCGAACGTTGTCGGCATTGTGGAAGCGGCCTCCCGGGAATCGGCAGAAATTGCCCTCCGGGAGTCCCTCGCGGCATGGACGCCATGGAGGGAGACGCCTCCCCGTGAACGCTCGGAATGCCTCCGCAGGGCTGCGGAAGCGATGCGTGCGGAACGGTTCGGGCTCATCGCACTGGAGGTTCACGAAGCCGGCAAATCATGGAGAGACGCCGATGCGGACGTTGCGGAAGCGATCGATTACCTTGAGTACTACGCCGGGGAGATGCTGCGCCTCGGGCCTCGCCATCCGGGCAACGTCCGGGGCGAGGTGAATGAATACTTCTACGAATCACTGGGAGCCGGGCTCGTCATTTCCCCCTGGAACTTTCCTCTCGCCATACCCTGCGGGATGGCATCGGCGGCGCTCGCCGCAGGCAATTGCGTGCTGCTCAAACCCTCCAGCCGGGCGCCTGTGACGGCATGGAAGCTCTGCGAAATCCTCGCGCACGCGGGCGTTCCGCGCGGAGTCCTCCAATGCCTTCCGGGGGCGGGCGGTGATGTGGGCGACTTCCTCGCGGGTCATCCCCTCGTGAGTTTCATCGCCTTCACCGGATCGGCCGAGGTCGGCCTGAGAATTCTTCGGCAAGCGGGCCGCATCCATGAGGGTCAGGAGCACATCAAAAGGGTCATAGTGGAGATGGGCGGCAAGAATGCGATCATCGTCGACGAGACTGCGGACATCGATGAGGCGGTCGGGGCAGTCGTCGAATCCGCCTTCGGCTATCAGGGCCAGAAGTGCTCCGCCTGCTCCCGTGTCATCGTCATCGCAGACGTCTATGACCGGTTCTGCGAAAGACTCGTCGATGCAGCCCGGAGTCTCCCTGCCGGTCCCCCGGAAGACCCGCGGCACCTCCTGGGGCCTGTGATCGACGCAGAGGCCCTGAGAAAAATACAGTCTTCCATTGAAGCGGGCAGGAAGGACGGCAGGGTCCTCCTTCTCAGCGACACCGGACGGCGTGGTAACTTCGCGGGACCCTCGATTTTCGCCGGTCTCCCCCGTCACTCCCCGGTGCTCAGGGAAGAAATTTTCGGACCGGTCCTGGCCGTCATGAAGGCGGCGGACCTTGATGCCGCCCTGGAGATCGCAAACGACAGCCCCTACAGGCTGACCGGGGGGATCTTCTCGCGGAGCCCCGCTGCTATCGAAAGGGCGAAGCAAAGATTCAGGGTCGGCAACCTGTACATCAACAGGAAGATTACAGGCGCCCTTGTGTGGCGGCAGCCCTTCGGCGGCTTCGGCATGTCCGGAACGGGCGCGAAGGCGGGCGGACCGGACTACCTGCTGCAGTTCCTCAATGCGAGGAGCATCAGCGAGAACACGATGAGAAAAGGCTTCGCGCCCTAAAACCGATTTCCCCCTCCGTCACCGCGCTTCACGCGTGCATGATATCTGCTCCCGGTGATGTCGATAACATTTACTCATCTCTCCATTAAAAATATTTAGTAGACAGCGGCCTTATTTGGCGCTATAAAGAACTATACGGCATTCAGCGGACCGCGCAGGCAAGTTTTATCGAACCGTGTTCATTCGACACTCACTTCACGGCAATGATCACATGCCCTGTGCTCTTTGGCAACCTCAAAATCGAAAAGGAGACCCATCATGCGAAGAGATCATCCGGTAATCAACGTAGTAATCATTATGGCGCTTATAGTGTTGTCATTCCTTGTCATGACAGGGCTCTCACCTGAATCGACGGCGCTGCTCGACAAGGCTTACGCCCAAACTCCTCCCAACCCGGCCATCATTCAACCTATCGTCACAAGAGATATTGCAAGAGAAATTATTCTGCCAAAGATCGATACCATCTGGAACCTGGCAGATCGGAAGAAGGGCCTCCGGGCGCTGCAGCACGACGATCTGCTCCCGACGGGGACGATTGTCAGGCCTGCCTTCGGGTTAAATCTCGCCCCGCAGGAGCTGACGTGCCAGAACGCGTGCTGGCTCTTCTTCGTCGACAAGGCGCCGGGGGCGCATTTCTCCCATCCCGTCTCGATCATCCTCCTCGATTCGGAGACCGGCGAGGAGCAGGTGATGGAGACGGAGTGGTGGCCTGAGGTATCGGGCCCCAACATCCCCAAAAAGCAGCTGTTCAATATCCTGGACCTGCGCAAAGACCCGGGGACAATCATCTTCGATCAACCCCCTGTCCTGCTGCCTGCCATTCAGCAGCCGGGAGTTGCCCCTCAAATCTCCCTGGCTGCCCAAGCTGCCCTGAAGGGGTTGACGGCAGGAGCGCTCCCCGCTCCGTGTGACGGGTGTACGGCGTGGGCCGTTATTGTATGCGGATACGACGATCTGCCGGACACGTTCGATGAGGACACGGACGGCATATATGCGGTGCTCAAAAACCTGGGCCTGTCCGATGACAACATCTTCTTTCTCAGTCCGCACACCACTCATGCCGGCGTTGACAGGCCGACGAGCAAGGCAAACGTCGAATGGGCGATCAATGAGGTCGCGAACGGGGTGAACCGGGCGAATGGAGACGACAAGGTGCTCTTCTTCTACAGCTCCCATGGAGGCATTGACGGTCTGACCTGCATCGATGAGGGCATCTCGGCAGCGGAACTCGACGGTTGGCTCGGCGGGATCAAGAGCAAGGAAATGACGATCATCATCGAGGCCTGCCACAGCGGCAGCTTTATCGGGAAATACGCCGACGGGACCTATAACCCGGCAGAGGACGACCTGACCGGTCCCGGAAAGAGCGGGAGGGTAGTTTTCACGTCAGCCTCGACGGACACGAGCTCCTATCCCGATGTCGACGGACCTGACGATCCCAACGGGGCTGCCGATATCGGCAGCGAGTCGATCTACGGGTATGTCATGGCATTCGGCATTCCTGCTGCCGACACAAACGGAGACGGGGCGGTCTCCTTCGAGGAGGCGCTGCAGTATGCCCTGGCGAACGACGTCACCCGGATAAGGGGGGACAACACTCCTCAGTTTTCCTGGACCACTGGCATGACTCCTGCAAAAGTCTATCCTTACTGTTATCCGACAAGCGATCCCAATGGCTCTTACAAAGCGGAGTGCACGAACAGTTCCGTTCAGATATCGCTTGACGGGACGGCTTCATCCGCTGTAGCGCCATGCAATGACCCTCTCGTATTTCTATGGGACACCGACTGCCCTGCTGCCGCTTTCAGTAACCCCGCCATCGCCGCACCCCTGTTGACACTGAATCCGATATCACAGTGCCTGGAGTGCAACGTATGGCTCACCGTGACCTGCAGCGACGGCAGTGCCGACACCCGGTGCACCAGGGTGACAGTGACCGATAAGGTTCCGCCGGTGATCACCTGCCCTGCTGACAGGGTCGTGAGCTGCGAGCAGCCGACAGATCCCGCTCATACCGGCATGGCGATCGCTATCGACATCTGTAAACCCGATCCTCTCATCACCAGTTCTGATGCTGTCACTCCCGGCGCCTGTGCAAACGAGAGGACCATTGCACGCACCTGGACCGCCACCGATGGATGCAGCAACAGGGCCGACTGTCTCCAGACGATCCAGGTCGTCGATACAACGGCGCCTGTCATCGGGAGTGTCAGTGCCGCGCCGAACGTCCTCTGGTCCCCGAACCACAAGATGGTCCCCATAAGGGTGACGGCGACTGCGACGGATAACTGCAGCGCAACACCGGTGTGCACAATCACCAAGGTGGTCAGCAATGAACCGGAGAACGGGCTCGGTGACGGCGACACGGCCCCGGACTGGAAGATCACCGGCCCCCTCTCCGTCGACCTGAGGGCCGAGCGTTCCGGCACGGGGAACGGCAGGATCTACACGATTACAGTCACCTGCACGGACGATTGCGGGAACAGCTCAGCGGGCACGACGAAGGTGACGGTGCCGAAGAGCCAGAAAAACAAATAGGGACGGAGCATCCGGAAAAGTCGCATTCCGTTCATCATCACCACACGAAACAGAGAAGGCGGGACCGGAAAGGGTCCTGCCTTCTCTGTATTCGTTAGCGCCGACGGACAAAACCCATCCGGGAACAGGCGTGTTGTGTCACCTGCGGCCTATGGAAAATGCCTTTCCAAGAAACCTTCCGACGCCATGGTACGTCTGGCCGGTGGGAGAGAAGATCACAGGCTCTATCTTTCCGATGTCCGGAACCCCTCTTTCGTCCAGCACGGACTCATCGGCTTTGACGTCGAGGATCTCCCCGATGAACTGCGTATGCAGGCCTATCTCAACGGTATGCCGAACCCTGCATTCGAGCACGACAGGGAACTCGAGCACGTAGGGCGCATCGACGAGCTCGCTCCTGACCGGAGTGAGCCCGGCTGACGTAAACTTGTCCTCCCGTGCTCCCGACACGAGCCCGACATAATCGGCCTCCCTGATATGCCTCTCCGAGGGAATGCTCACAGTGAAAGCCTGTCGTTCAACGATGTTTCCGTAGGTGTATGTCACATTCCTGAGGGATACGGCCACACAGGGAGGCGTCGAGCAGCAGATGCCTCCCCATGCGGCGGTCATGACGTTCGGTTTGCCGGCCCTGTCGTAGCTCCCGACGACGAGGACCGGAGTCGGATACAGGATCGTCCTGGCGCCCATTGATTTCTTCATGGCAATCCTCACTTATGATAGTTTTGTCGAAGAAGCCGTTCCCCTGCAATGGCTGACACTGTCGTCACACGATCACTCCACGCGTTGTATGAACACCTCCCGCCGCGGCGGGCTGTATTCATAGGACGTGAGATTGCCGTTCTCATCGAGCACGGCGGTGAGTGAAAAAGGCATCCCGCCGTTTCTGAAGAGGTTGCGCCATGTCGTCTGCGTGCTGTGGAAGCGCAGGTCACCGAAGGTGATCCGCTTCCCCTCCGACGCGGAAGTCTCCTTCACCACGGGGTAGCGTGAAAACCAGGAGTAGGTTTTGAAAAAAGACGCCTTCCCGCCGAGCGCCTCCATGACACCCCTGTCCGCCTTCCTGAAATCCTCGAAGACCAGCGGCCTGCCGGGGTCGAAGAGGCGGACCTGCGCCAGCCTGTACGTCTGGCCGTCCTCGACAATGGCCTTCCAGACAAAGGGAGTCAGAAATTCGGGCGTGAGGTGCACCTTTTCATAGCCTATCCCCTCCCGCGTGAGCCGGGACTCCAGGCGGTCCGTGACGGCGCCCCGGACCATGAGGTTTGCGAAGGGATAGGCAAGGGTCCAGGCAATCCCGAGAACGGCGATGAGCCTCCGGTGCTTCCCGCTGATGAAAGAGGCCGCAAGGAAGACGATCATCGTGATTGTGAAGAGGGGATCGATGATGAAGACGCACTCGATGGTGTACCGCTCATTGTTCATGGGGAAGAAGACCTGCGTGCCATAGGCGGTGATGAGGTCGAGGAAGATGTGGCCGACGATGCCCCCGAAAGCGATGACAAAAAGGAGCCACAGGGGTCGTCTCCTGAAAAGCGCCCTGAAGGCGAGGGCAAGGGCCAGTGCCAGGGCCAGGCCGCCGAGGAGAGAATGCGTTATGCCGCGGTGGTGGATGAGGTAGAGCTCGGGGTTGCCCCTGCCCATGAAGTTGTCGATGTCCGGTATGAGGGCGGCAATGAGCGTGAAGAGAAGTATGGCGCGGCCCCCGAACCAGTGTCTGACAGCCTGTCCGCCGAGAAGCCCCGCAGCGGAGTGAGTGACGAGGTCCATTGGCGTATACTTATCCGATGAGGCCGTTCCGGTAATCGCGGAATGCCTGCTCGATCTCCCTCTGCGTGTTCATGACAAAGGGCCCTCCGCGGGCGATGGGCTCCCTGTTCGGGTGGGCGGCGAGGAAAAGAAACCGCGCGCCCTTTTCCCCGCCCCCGATCTGCACGGTCGTGCCTGCCGTGAACTCGACAAGCCGCCTTTCAGGCACCTCCGGGCTGCCCTCTCCGGGGCAGACAAGGACCGACCCGGAATGGACATAACAGAAACTGTTCATGCCCGGTTCGAGATCGAAGCTGAAGACCGACCCCTTCCTGACTTCCGTGTCGAAATACTGCGTCCGCACCCAGTTTTCCGCGGTCCCCTGCGTCTCCCCGTATGACCCCGAGATGATCCGCACCTTCACGCCGTCATGTTCCACGACGGGCATCATCTCAGGCCCCAGGTGCTGGTAGCGGGGCTCCACCATCTTGTCCTTCGCCGGGAGGCTCAGCCAGAGCTGGTACCCGCAGGCCTCGCCTTCGACGGCCTCGGGCATCTCGCTGTGGAGAATCCCCTTTCCCGCGGTCATCCACTGAACGCACCCGTCCGTCAGAAGCCCTCCTCCCCCCCTGGAATCCCTGTGCCTGAACCTGCCGTGGATCATATAGGTGATCGTCTCGATGCCGCGGTGAGGGTGGGTCGGGAAACCGGCGATATAATCGCGTGGGTCGTCGCTCCTGATCTCGTCGAGAAGCACGAAGGGGTCGATGTGGCCGAGCCCCGCCGAGCCGATGATCCTGTTGATGCTCACGCCGGCCCCGTCGATGACGTCCTGTCCCTTGTGTATTTCCTTCACTTCGCAGACGGTCTTGAACATGTGTCCCCCTTTGAAGAAGCATTGCGGCCGGCCCCCGTCAGTCCGCCACGGGCCTTCCTGCCGAGGCCGAGTTTCTTGCAGAGCCGGGCCAGTTCATCCTGCTCATCGCTGCTGAGCACGCTCATTTCTTCGGATATGCGCGCGGCGTGGTCCGGGAAGTATTCGCCGATCAACCGCCGTCCGCGGTCCGTCAGGTGGATTTCGAAGGCCCGGCGGTCTCCCGGCTTCTGCCGCCGCGTCACAAGACCCCTCTTCTGAAGGTTGTCGACGACCATGGTCAGGTTGCCGCTTGTCCTGAGTATCTTCTTTGCGATCTCTCCCTGCATGAGCGGACCCAGGTGGTAAAGCGCCTCCAGCACGCCGAACTGGCTGACTGTGAGATCCACTGCGGCCAGCCGGCGGTGAATGTATGCCGTGAGCGACTCCGCCACGCGCATGAGCTTCACATACGCACCGAGCGCCCTTGCCTGGTCCTTCGAATATCTGCCGCTTTCCTTTTTCATTTTAACGTTATTTATTTTAATGTTAAACTATTTCAGCGCTCCTGTCAACTCCCCAGGGCCATCCTCACCGCCTCCGCCGCATCCTTCGCCATCACGATCCCCCTGATGTCCCAGGTGCCGATGCCGATGACGGGCTTGCCCATTTTGAGGCCGTAGGCTATCTCCGAAAGGGTGCCGTATTCGCCGCCGACGGCGATGAGGGCGTCGGCCGTCCTGGCGATGATGACGTTCCTTCCCTCGCCGAAGCCTGTGGCGACGGCAACGGTGATGTGGGGATTCGCAGAGTCCCTGTTCGCCTGGGGCAGTATCCCGACGGTGATCCCTCCCTCTTCCCGTGCGCCCCGGGCCGCCGCCGCCATGACCCCGCCCAGTCCCCCGCAAACAAGTATGCAACCATTCCTTGCTATCTCCCGGCCGACCTCTTCAGCGACGGCAGCAAGCGACGCCGTCGCCTCCCCGGCCCCTATGACCGCTATGACTTTTCCTTTCATACGGACCCTCCCTATATGATCTGTCTTCGTTCTACGTTATCCTCAGTCGTCACACACGCCCGAAGGCGGGGCACATGCGCCACCGTAAAAGTCATCAAGTCATTAAGTCATTGAGTCAGTCATTGAGTCATTGAGTCATTGAGTCATTAAGTCACTGGGGGTCGACAGTCGGAACCCAGGGCGCAAACTCCCACGACGGGAAGGCTTATGTGGTGAAAAGCCTTTCCGCTAAGATACCTTGTTTATCACCAGACCACATTTTGCCGTATCTATTGATACCGAAAGTCCGCCAGCCAACAGAGACTGAACACTCTGAGATGAACGTATTCCATCATACGCTCAACCGAATGGCGGGGCAAAGCGCCGAAAAGCATCGGTGCTGCGAAACCGCTGCCGTCCCGTGGGGAGTTTGTAAGCACGACTGTTGATGATACATAAGGATGAAATCTTTAAAATCCAATAATAAACAATCATGCTCGCTATCAGCGAGGCTTTGAGGCGCTTTGCCCCGCCATTCTGCACATCTGCCAAAATGGCCCTCATCATCGCATTGGAAAGGCTTTGAACCATATCTGCCTTCCCGCCGGAACGGCTTTGAGGCGCTTCGCCACGCCTTTCCATGCAACGGCGCGTCATTTCGAACGCCAACGGAATCGCACATTCTGACGACTGACAACGGACGACTGACGTTATGATTCCGGGACATGTTCCATTATAATAGTTGTGAAAGAGGTCATTCACGTGAAAAGGGAGGAGAACCATCATGCAAGTCAGGGAAGACGTGAAGGAATTGAGAAAGCTCTGGGGAGGCTTCTGGCCGTCACGGGTGCTCATAACAGCCAATAACCTGGAGATCTTCGATCAGCTCAGGCAGGAACGGACGGCCGCCGAGGTTTCAAAGGCGCTGAAGACCGACCTCCGGGCGACGGAGATCATTCTCGACGCCCTGACGGGACTGGGCCTCCTCACGAAAACACATGACCGTTACATAAACAACGATACGGCAAAGAACTTCCTGACGAAAGACAGCCCCTACTACCAGGGAGACATCCTGCGCCATGCCGATGTGCTCTGGCAGAACTGGTCCGCCCTCGATGAATGCGTGAAGACGGGAAAACCCGCCCGCAAGGCGCAGAACCAGGGTTCCTTTATCCGGGGGATGCATAACCTGGCGGTCCTGAAGGCGGCCGACATCATCGATGCTGTCGGCATGGAAGGGGTGAAGACCGCCCTCGACCTGGGCGGCGGGCCGGGCACCTATGCCCTCGAAATGGCAAAAAGAGGCGTCAAGGTGACCCTCTTCGACACGCCGGAGACGATCGCGATCGCAAAGGGGATGATACAGGGCCCGGAAAAAAAGCAGATTCGCTTCATGAGCGGGGACTTTCTCGCTCACGACATCGGCTCGGATTACGATCTCGTCTTTCTGAGCCAGATACTCCATGCCTTCTCATCCGATGGCTGTCAGCAGATCCTGAAAAACGCCTTCGATGCCATCAGAACAAACGGCAGGATCGTCATCCAGGAATTCCCCGTGGACGAGTCGCGGACGCTGCCGCTCCAGGGCGCCCTCTTCGCCGTAAACATGCTCGTGAACACCGAAGGCGGGAGATGCTATGCGCCGTCAGAAATGAAAGCATGGCTCGAGCACACCGGCTTCACCGACGTCGAAGAGAGGATGTTCGAAGAGACGGTGCTCGTCTTCGGGACGAAAAGGGAAGCGGCAAAGCAGAAATCGGTCTGGGTGATGCACCGGTGACGGGGGACACGGCACCGGAGGACTCATTCATGACGACGCGTTTTTCTTCAGCCACTTCGAGAGCCTGTCCGCCCGCCTGAGAGGCTCGGGATTTCTGTACCGGCCGCAGCAGGACAGTACGACGGAGACGGCACTCCCGGGATCGATCCGGTGACCGGGCGAGATGAAGAGTGGCTTCACCCCGTCTCTCGTGCGCAGCACGACGCCGACCGCCCTGTCCTCATACACGAGGGGAGACCAGCTTCCCCGAACCGCTCCCGGTTCCCGGTACTCGCCGACGAGCCGTGACTTGGCACAGCCGATGGAGGGTATGTCCAGGACAACGCCGATGTGCGACGCGAGGCCGATCCCCCTTGGGTGGGCGATGCCTTGTCCGTCGAGGAGAATGATATCGGGGCGCTCCGAAAGATTCCGGATCGCTTCGACGATGGCCGGCCCTTCCCTGAAAGAAAGATATCCCGGCACATAGGGAAATGTTACTGTCGAGATGGCATGGGCGTCCTCGACGGGAGCGAGAGGGGAAAATCGATAGAGACAGGCGACGGCGAAGACCTGACGGCCGTCGAAGGCCGCGTCGACGCCGGCGATGAGCGAGGGCACCCCGTCCGGAGGCCCCATGACGATCCGCTCCCGGAGCCTCTCCTGGATCTGCCTCGCCGCCTTCGTATCGGAGGGCCACAAGAAATCGTCCACAGCGCCTCCTGCGCTTACCTTGTCGCTGCATGACAAGGCGGGGCGAAGCGCCTCAAAGCCTTGCTGAAGGCGACGATGAGCCTCGTCAGGTTTGTCTTTAAGGATGCCACTCTTTGTGTGATCGACCATTGTTTTGAAAGATATCTGTTGCGGCGGTTAAGGTGTCGCCGCATCAAGGTCTTCGGCGCATACACCCCGCCTTCCAGGACAGGTGTGGAACGAGAAGGGTTACCTTTCCTGGCCGCTCAGAATCCGGTCCCGCCTTGCACAGACGGCGCATTCCTCTTCATCGGCCGAACCGTCTTCCCAGCGGGTGAGCTTGATGCTCGAGTTCCAGCAGACCGGGCAGAGGATGAAGTACGACTCCCCGAATCCCCTCACCTCGCTGAAACGCAGTGTCGCGTGATCAGTGAACATATACTATTTTACCACGCCCGGCAAAATAGCCTGTTCCTATGGAGGTCGATGATAAGCCGACATGTCTTGTTCTGTATTTGTCATCCCGGCTCGTCCGGGATCCTTCTTAAAAAAGATTCGCGACAAGCGGGAATGACGTGGATGTGGTTTTACGTACATATTTGTTAGCGATAGCTTTCCAATTGCATGACAAGGCGGGACAATGGGGCGTGTGCGACGATAGGGTATACTAAAAGTATGAACGCCATTGAATCACTGATCGAGACGGTCAAACACAATTGCGACATCTCCGATGCGCGGCACTGGGGCTTTTTCTCGATCTGCGGACTCCTCATGCGCTACCGCGACCTGTTCCGGTCCGAGCGGGGCCTCTCTCCCTGGGAGCCGATCGACCGTGCCGAGATCTCCGAGTGGATCCAGCGCAAGGAACTGCGATGGGAGACATTGGAAGAGGCGGACTTCAACGATCTCGTCATCGGTGATATGCGGACCGACCCCTTCGATGCCTTTTCCGTCAACAGCCGGCTCCGTTCGGAGGGTCTGGTCTACGGCGCCGGATACGGTCTCTACATGAAACCGAGTTTCTTTCTTGCCCGTCTCACCGGCAGCAGGGAAGTCTATGATTACACAGTCTGCTATGCCGGCAGGGAGATCGCCAGGGACATCTTTGCATCGCCGGGTATGCTCCAGGGCCGGTGCATCTTCATCAGGACGGAGCCCCTGAGGACACTCCTGTGGGAGAAGTTCACCGAGTGCGGCGCCAGGAAAGAGTCATGCACGGTCAATCCCTTCTCATCCTACGGTTTTGAAGGCCCCGGGCCGGGGATGGCAGGATTTGCCGAACGTTTTGACGGTGTCGTTCAGGACTATGCGGACATCGTCCTTCATCACGAAGTCGGAGAGGCAATTGAGGATGTGCCTGAATGGGGCGATATCCTTGTGAGCACCAAAGACAGGGGTGCCGAATATTTCCTCAGGGCCGTCAAGGACCTCATCGCCGACACCTCTGCTTACGGACCCTTGGGCAGAATAATCACGGACCGGAACAGCAGGGTACTCGGACTCTTTGTGTCATTTGTCGAACGGTATCGCCTCCAGCTTTTCCCGGAAATCCGCAATGCCTACGAGGGTTTCATGCAGGACCGGGACTGGTCCCGTCTGGAGATGACGAGGGTCAGAGGATACGAACGCTTTACGGTACTCAGGCAAGAGATCCTCGGGGCATACCGGTCAACAGGCCCGGGAGAGCACATGATCGGGCGGATCGGCGAATTGCGCCGTCAATTCGGTCTGTGAAATGATCACCTCACACGTGCATGAAAAGGCGGGGCGAAGCGCCTCAAAGCCTTGGTGAATGCGACGATGAGCATTGCCAGGTTCGTCTTCAGGAGTACGCTCTGTGCGTGCTCGACCATCGGCCTAAAACGTCGTCTTCTGTGACGGTTAAGGTGTCGCCGCACCAAGGTTTTCGGCGCATACACCCCGCCTTTCCGGGAAGCGTATGCAACGATAAGGTGAAATTTCGTGACAAGGGAGGTCACAATGGGAGCGAAGGAACTTTTTGAGGAGGCCCAGTTTCTGTTCATTGAGGGGAAGGATAAGGAGAGCGTCGACGTCTTCACCAAGGCCGTCGAGGCCGGCGCTGATCCGTTTATGTGTTATCTGAGCAGGGGGACTGCCTATCTCAGGCTGAAGGACACGGCGAGCGCCATGGCGGATTTCGACAAGGCGATCGGCCTCAACAGCCGGAACGCGAGGGCTTACTACTACCGGGGCATGATCCACATGATCAGGGATGAACACGACAAGGCCGTCGAAGACTTCAGCAAGGCCCTGGAACTGAAACCGGGCTATCCGACGGCAAAATTCGCCCGTGCCACTTCATATGCGCGGCTTGAAAAATTCGATGACGCTGCAAGCGATCTGAGGGCTGTCATGCCGGAAATGGAGGCGAATATTCAGGGTTTTGTCGACGCCCACGGTATTGTGCGGACGGAGATGTGGAAGGTCATGGCCCAGCTTACGGGTGAGAGGCGGCAGGACGCGCTGGAACTTTCGGATGATGAGATGAAGACCCTGCAGAAATGGCTCGCCGAAGACTGATGGAATAGAATCAGCGTGAGGCGAGGCGGTTGACGACGAACCTTCCCTCTTTCATGATGACGTCCATATGTTTGCCGTCATTCTGGAGCAGGCCGAGGTCGTCCAGGGGATTGCCGTCGATGACGAGCAGGTCGGCAAGGGCGCCGGGAGTGATGACGCCGATCTTTCCGGTCATATTGAAGAGGTCGGCGCAGACCGTCGTTGCGCAGCGTATGACGTCGGCAGCGGGCATGATTTCCCTTCTGAGGCTGAACTCGAGAGACTGGTAACGGTGGAAAGACCCGTAGAGGTCGGTTCCATAGGCGATGGAAACCCCTGACCGGCAGGCCGATTCAAGGGAGCGCAATGACATCTCCCGCAGGTTGCCCACTTTCGTGGCGGCCCCGGCAGGCATCTCGCCCTTTCCCGCCTCGCGTGTTATCACCTCATAGACGGAAAGGGTGGGAACGAGAAAAGCCTTCTTCTTCTTGAGCACCTTCAGAGTTTCGTCTTCAATGAGGTTTCCGTGCTCGATGGACCGGACGCCGCACTCGAGGGCGCGCCGTATGGACCGGTCGTTGTAGGCATGGGCCATCACATAGGTGTTCGCCGCCTCGGCCTCTTCAACAATCGCCCGCATCTCATCGAGAGAGAACTGGGTGTTTTCGACGGGGTCCGTCGGCGAGGCGACGCCTCCTGACGCCATGACCTTGATCTGGTGCGCACCCTTCCTCAACTCGTCGCGGGCGGCCCTGCGGACCTCTGTGACGCCGTCGCAGATCCTGCCGAGGGTGCCGAGGGGAGGATTCAAGGGATAGATCCTGTCCTCACCGCCGCTTCTCATGTCGCCGTGACCGCCGGTCTGGGAAAGGGCATGGCCGCTGTATAGAATGCGGGGGCCTTCGCACAACCCTTCCCGCACAGCCTCGGCCAGTCCCCAGTCCGCCCCGCCCGCGTCCCTGACCGTCGTAAACCCTCGCATGATCATCCCCCGGAGCACCTTTGAAGCGCTGATCGTGATGTACGAGGGCGCCATCCGCTCCAGGCGGACAAAATCGGGGGCTACGGCTGTCACATGGACATGGGCGTCGCAGAGCCCCGGCATGAGCGTCTTTCCTGCAAGGTCGAAGGAGATTGCGGAGGCAGGGGCCTTCAGCGGGCTGTCACTGACTTCCCTGATGATGCCATCCTCAATAAGGACATGGCGGTCAGGCAGCACAACGCCGGCGGCGGTGTCGAGAAGGCTGCAGTTATTGAAGAGGATAAGCATGGCGTCCAGGGGATTGAATAATGGTCGGGGCGAGAGGATTTGAACCTCCGACTCCACGGTCCCGAACCGTGTGCGCTACCAGGCTGCGCTACGCCCCGAATTAGCTATAATACCATAAATCATCATCACAGGTGCATGTGCCCGGCAGTTGCATGAAAAGGAGGAGAGAAGTGCCGTGACCCGCTTCTTACCTTATCGTTGCAACACACTCCCGGGAAAGGCGGGGTGTATGCGCCGAAAACCTTGGTGCGGCGACACCTGTATCGAAAGGGCAGACGAACTACACGCCAATGGTCGATGACACAAACAGTGGAATCCTGAAACACGAAGCTGACGAGGCGTATCGTCGCCTTCAGCAAGGCTTTGAGGCGCTTCGCCCCGCCTTTTTATCCAACTGCAATGTTTACTGGCCGTTTTCGTGAAGCACCGCCTGCAAGACCTTGCCCAGTGTCTGCAGGGTGTAGGGCTTTTGAATGACGTTGTTGAAACCGTAATCCCTGTAATTGGACATGACAGGGTCCGTTGAATATCCGCTCGAAACGATCACCCTCGCCTGCGGGTCCATCTCTCTCAGTTTCCTTGCCGTCTCGACCCCGCCCAGTCCTCCCGGGACGGTCAGATCCATGATGACAAGATCGAAGGGGTTGCCGGCTTCCCTCGACCTGGCATACTGGTCGATTACAACTGCCCCGTCCGGCGCGGTCTCCACGTTATAACCCAGTCTTTGAAGCATCGCCGCCACCACATCGCGCACCAGCTCGTCGTCATCCATGACGAGCAGCCTCCCCTTTCCGCAGGGGAGTGCATCTCCCGTCTCGCCGTGGATGCGGGTTTCTTGCGATGACGCAGGCAGATAGATATCGAATGTCGTGCCTTTGCCGAGGTCGGAATCCACGCTGATGTGCCCTCCGTGCCTCTTGATGATCGAATGCGACGTTGACAGACCCAGTCCGCTTCCCTCCTGCTTCGTCGTGAAATAGGGGTCGAATATCCACGGGAGAAGTTCCCTCGGAATGCCCGTTCCCTGATCGGTGATGGCGATCTGCACGTAGTCACCCTTTTCCAGGGGGAGGATATCCGTATCATCGATTGTCCTGTTTTCGCACCTGACGGTAATGATCCCTCCACCGGGCATCGCCTGTTTTGCGTTGAGAATGATGTTGCCGATGACCTGGCTGATCTGTCCTTCATCGACATCAGACGGCCTGAGGTCAGCAGCAATGGCAAATTCGCATTTCGCTGACGAGCCTCTCACGGCAAATTCTGCGGAAGCCCTGATCAACGCGCCGAGGGACGTCGTCTTCTTGACGGGCGCCCCTCCCCGCGAAAATGTCAGCAACTGGCGCGTCAGTCCCTGGGCCCTCAGAACGGCCTGCTCTGCTTCGGCCAGCCTCTCGTAAGCCCGTTGCCCCACGTCGCCGGAAAGCTTCGTCAGGTTGATATTGCCGAGTATGGCCGTCAGGACGTTATTGAAGTCATGGGCGATGCCGCCGGCCAGTATCCCGAGGGACTCGAGCTTCTGAATCCTCAGGACCTCCTCTTCCATGCTCTTCCGCTCGGTTATATCGCTGAGCAGGTTCAACGTCGCAGGGCGTCCCTCCCAGGCGATGAGGGCGGTCCTGATGTCCACCCACCTGACGGCGCCGTCCTTCCGGACAATCCTGAATTCGTATGCGTCGTCCTGTTTCAGCTCGCCTCTCAGTCGCTTCATGTGACGATCCCGGACCATATCCCTGTCCCTGTGATAGATGAACTCCGTAAAGGGGACGTCGGTCAGTTCCGCTTCGGTAAAGCCGCTTATCTGCACCATGCGGGGATTGACATACCTGAGGTATCCGTCCTGGGCGATGATGATCGCCTCGTTTGCGTGCTCGACGACAGTCCTGTATTTTTCCTCCGACTCCCTGAGCGCCTGCTCGGCCCGGACCCGCTCCGTGATGTCTTCACACACGACGATCGTGAATTGGGGGACATTGTCTGCGTTTCGGATCAAAGACGCCCCGAGCTGCCCCCAGAGAATTCTGCCTGTTTTATGGATGTATCGCTTCGTAATCGTGTAATTGTCCAGCTCTCCCCGTATCAGTTGCCCGTAAAGCCATTGGCTTGACTCAATGTCATCAGGATGAGTGATTTCCGTGGCATGTACGCCGATCAGCTCTTCCTCTTTGTAGCCGAGGAACCGGCAGGCTGCGTCGTTTGCAGCAATGATGCGGCCTTCGGCGCCGACGATCGCCATGGGAATGACGGCGTTGTTGAAGAGCCCCCTGAAACGGGTCTCGCTCTGCCTCAGCGCCTCCTCCGCCTTTTTCCGCTCTGTAATATCCTCACCGATGCTCGCCGTGCCGACAATATGCCCCTGCCCATCGCGGAGGACCGTGTTGTTCCAGGAAATGAGCCTCCGTTCGCCGGAACCGGTGATAATGTCATTTTCGTAATGCGGCGGGATGTTTCCCGTATTGACGGTGTTCAGAAAGGCGGACTTGACCTCGTCGCGGACATCGTCAGGAAGAAACATGCCGAACCAGTCTCCGCCGACGACATCTCCGCGGCACCGTCTTGTCGTCTCGAGGAGGAAATCATTGCAGAAGACTATATTCCCCTGGGTATCGAGAACAACAGCGACCAGTCTCACGGTCTCCAGCATTTCCCTGAACCGCCGTTCCGATTCACAGAACGCGTCGTCCGCCGGCGCCTCAGCGCTCACCGGACCGGCAGGAACCGGCGCGGGCCGGTCTGTCTGCGCTGTCACCTTATCGTCTTCAGGATTCGTCATTTCCCATCCCCGGCATGTATTTCACATCCGCTTGCAGCAGATTCGCTTCACATATTGCATAAGAGCATAATTTATATCGTTGTCGTGAAATCCGGGAGGAACATGAACTCCACAGTGCAGATGCACGGAAAAGCGGGGAGATGATGCCGGCACGAGGAGTGGCAACTCGTACCCGCGAAGCTTGTCCCCGCGGATAGTAAGCGGGGAGCGGACATCCAGATTGCAGGAAACTACATCAAAAACACAGGATTCCCGTCTGCACGGGAATGACGGACGGGATCTGCATGAGACTCTTTATGTGATCGGCAACTTTACCCTGTAGTTGAATAAAAAAGCGGGGCGAAGCGCCTCAAAGCCTTGCTGAAGGCGACGATACGCCTCGTCAGCTTCGTGTTTCAGGATTCCACTCTTTGTGTCATCGACCATTGGCGTATAGGTCGTCTGCCCTTTCGATACAGGTGTCGCCGCATCAAGGTTTTCGGCGCATACACCCCGCCTTTCCTGGCAGTGTGTTGCAACGATAAGGTTTAATTTCTAAAGGTCCAGCAGCCTGACGGCGATGCGGTCAGCCACTTTTTTCCCGGGTGCACCCCTGGCGCTGCGAATGCCCCGTGCTTTTGCCGCCCCTCCCGCCATTTTATTGAAATAATCGGCCATGGCGCGTTGCCCTGCAGCAACGAGGGCGTTCCGTCTTTCCCCGCTCATGTCGAACTCAGTCGTTCCGTAGCCCTGGGCCGGCAACCGCACGACGAGGTGGTTGAACTCATCGATCACCATCTTGTCATGGGCCGTCGTCGCCGTGTTCGCCAGACGGGAGAGGCGCTGCACCGTCTTCAACTCTCCCGGCTTCACGTTGACGTCTACGATCAGCCCTTTTGCACTGCGGGTTTGCATCACCGGCAGAGATTCGTCGATCAGCAGGCCGAGCACGGGATCGGCGCCCTTCGGACCCATCAGCCGCGTCACCTGAGGCTCATCGGAGATGAAGAGCTCGATGGGAAAGTTAGACAGCAGCCCGCCGTCGACGATGGTGTGGCCCGTGATGTCCTTCTGCAGATATGTCCCCCAGTCCTTGTCCCAGACCACCTCATTCCAGACCAGGGGAATGCTCATGGACATGCGCACCGCCCAGACGACGGGGCACTTTGGAGACGTCCGGTGGTTGAGGACGAGCAGGCGACCGTCCGTCGTGTCGGACACCACCATGGACAAATCGACCTGCGTCTCATCGAAAAACCGGGCAAGTGTCATGGCGCTGAACTTCCGCGTGGACCCCTTCCAGGGGCCGCTGTCGAGCTTCGCCTGCAGCCAGGAAATGAAACGATCGGCGGCGTACCAGCCTCCACGCTCTACAAAGGCGAAGAAGTGGCGAAAACGGTCGCTCCCGGCGAGCAGCTCGGCAATCGCATCGTCCAGTCGTTCCTCGATGATGTCGGGCAGGATCTTCATGTTGACATTGCGAAGCAGATCACGGGTTGCGCTGGCCCTGATTTCCTCCTCCGTAAAGGGCGGCGGCGTGCCCATGAACCCGGCAAAGACGGACCTGCCGTTGTCCTGCTCGTTCAGCGCCTCCAGCATCTCCTCCGCTGAGTACCCGGCGGCCATCAATGTTGCCGTAATAGCGCCGGCCGATGTCCCGAGGATCCTCCCGAAGGTATGCCCCCGCCTCGTGAATTCCGCACAGGCCCCGACGAACACCATCCCCTTTGCCCCACCGCCTTCAAAGACCAGATCGTATTTCATATACGGAACCTCCCGTCAATCATATTGATTTTGACCTTGTAGGAGCCGTTCCCCAAACGGTCCGAGATATTTCCTTTCAACGAAATGCTGACACTATCATTTTTCCAAGGCGCTTTGCGCTGTCTTAATCACGCAGGACAATCGTCATCGTCGGGCCTGTCGAGGCGTCTATGGCCACCACCGGGTCACGTCCTTCATGACGCGAATTGTCGCGGTAACTGCCTCCTTCTCTCCGAGGTGTTTCACCATGGGGGCGAAAAATGCGAGGTCGAGGAGCAAATCGGCACGTGACCGCTCAGCCAGGGCATGCAGAGCATCCTTCCACAGAGAGCGGGCGTCCGAAGATAACAACGACTGCCACTGCCCGATGATACCCACCCATGCCCATGACCTGTCCCAGGCGCCCCGAGCGGCATCATGCTTCCAGACCCATTGAGCCCCCTGTATGAGGGCTTCCTTCAGGAGATCCGCCCTCTCTTCCGGGGGAAGTGTGGGGACAAGGCAGACAAGGGCCTGTGCACGCTGATGGGCATAGAGGCCCCTGTAGGCTTCCCAAAACAACTCCTTCCATTCCGCACCTGAGGATGCAGAAAGCGCCAGCCCGACGAGAATATCCGTACATTCAACTGTCGACGCCCCGGCCTTGCGCAGGATTAACAGGCGGCTGCGACAGGCGCCCAGCGTCTCACTGAGCACACTGGTTCGCTCATCGGGGCCGAGACAGGGCATCAGGGCTGCAAGGGCACGGGCGCGGAAGCCCTCATCGCCGATCTCCCGGGCCGCGGCCAGTGCCCTTTGAATGAGTTCACCGGAGAGGTAGCCCCCTGTTGCACAAGCCGCAATTGATTCGGCACGCTGCTGCCAGTTGCCCGTCAGGGTGATTGCCTCAAGGGTTTTCTCACCGGCAAGCGGTTTTTCTTTCTCAGGCAGGTGGGGTAGCAGGGGAACCAGTGCTGCTGCGCGATACCCAGACTCAGCTCGCAGTTTCAGTGACGCAGTCATAACCTCTGCCAACACACCGGGAGGCAGATGAGAGGCCAACGTAACGATCACACCCGCTCGTTCGGACTCCGACCGGGCATCGCTCAGAAGGCTCCTGATGAGCCCCGGCCGGTCTTGTTCCGGTATACGGGGGAGACATCTCACAAGCTCTTTGGCGCGGGTGGTGACAGGGGATATCTGATGAACAGCCGTGACCGCCTCGGCGATACGCGAGTCCGGGAGGGCAGGGACCAGACCCAGCAGTGCCTGTCCCCGCCTGTAATCGTTGTCTATTCCGTCGACGATCGCCAGAACCTCCTGCAGGTGAACTTCCGGTACTGCATGCACTATCCCGGCAAGGGCTTTCGGCAGGTCATCCGACGTGGACGGAAAAGCACGCAGTTCTTCCAGGATGTGCTTCCATGCCAGGGGTCTCAACGATTCCGGAAGCCATTCGACGAGGCGATGCAGTTTCGCGATGCGGTCAAGTAGTGAAGGTATGGCGGCAATCATTGCGATGAGTTCCGGCGGCGCCAGAGGGCACTCTTCCATCGGGGCATGAAGGGCAAAAGCGAGAATGGCGGCGGCCTGTTCCTCATTGTCCCGAAGGGCGCGGGCAACGGAAATAGCCCGGGGAAGTAAATGTCCCGGAAGGTGAGACGCCAGCCCATCGATCAGTTTGAACCTGAGTTCGTCGCTTGCTATGCCCTCAGCGGCATCAAGACCCCTTGCGAGCAGGTCCTCCCGCAGGTGTCCTGCGAGGTTGCGCAGGGCATCGACACGCGCACTTTCTTCGTCGAGCGACAGCGCTATCCGGAGAAGTTCATCCCGGCCGGTCTCAGTCACCTTTGGCGCAAGCTCGCCGATCGCTTCTGCCCGCCGTGTGGCATTATCGGGCTGACGGAGCGCATCGAGCGCTTCTTTCCTTAACTGATCCCTCAGCAGATCAGGAGTCCACGGTATGAGCAGCGCAAGCCCTATCGCCTTTGCGGTGTGGCAATCCTGGCCCCGCGCCTCAGCCAGGGCCTCTTCCAGGACAGGCAGCGCATCCTCTGCGGAAAGGGACGAAATGAACGCCGCCATCGCGCGGACCTTAACGGGATCTGTCCCTCCCCCCATATACCTGACAGCCTCCCTCCCTTCCCGCACCAGATCTAGCCGCACGGCATCGGAGCAACGAGGCAGCAATGCAGCAATCGCCTCAGCGCGGGCATAGGGATTCCCGAGCGACCGCACTTTCGCCACTGCGCGCTCCAGATGATGGCCAGTCATCTCCGGCACGAGAAACGCGAAGGCTTCGGCAACTTCGCCGTCATCTACAAAGGAAAGAACCGCTTCCTGCGCCCTTTCCAGGGTCTCCGCACGTTCTGCGCCATGCTGTCGTCGCGCCAGGGCTGCCAGGGCTTCCACGACCTCCTTTTTTGGTGACGCCGCTGCGAGGGTCCGAAGCTCTTCCGCGACGCGCGTCAGGAAGCCGGTGGGGAGGAATGGAATCAACCCGCCGAGGGCAACGGCACGGTCATCGGCAAAAGGAATCAACAGCGCCATATCGATCGCCTCGGCAAGCCTCCCGGGGGGCAGGACGCCCGCGATTCGAGCCAGCTCATATGCCCTGGTCGACTCATATTGAAATGCTCTCAACAACGCAAACATCTCACCGGTGATCTCATCGCGCCGTTCACCGTCGCAACGGGCAGAAAGGGCGGCAAGGGGCCGCACCCTCTCATGGACGTTCTGAATCGAGCGGGCCAGCGCATAGGCCCTGTCGAAATGTTCGGCTGTCAGGCGAGGCGCCAGGATTGATAGCGCCGTCGCCCTGCCCTCCTCGTCGGTGATTTGCTCGATCGAGCGCAGGGCCTGACCTGACGTCCAGATGCCCTGATCGAGCAGAACGCCAAGCAGCGACGGTGGCAGGCTTGAAGACATGCTATGGACGCTGGCACTTACAAGGGCATACCGTACTTGGAGGGCTATGTCGAAAGACGCGTCTGCCGCAGCCCATGCAACTGCCGTATCGGCCAGGAAACCCGTCAGGCTTCCCTCCCTTTGTTCCTTGATCGCGGCCCACCGCTCGCTGATGAGCTCATGGAGGCTTTCGGCCCATTCCGCACGGGCGCTGTGACTGGCCAGATGGGCAAGTCCGTAGTCGTCGATCCCCTCGATCTTCGCCTCCTTCCAGGACGAAGCGCCGTCCCGGTAGGCGCAGACAGCCTTTCTATGCCAATCCCGGGGATCGACAAAAAGGTCCGTCGTTGCGGAACAGGTCTTCGTTTCTCCGCTCGTCAGAAACTCCGGCATTGTGGCATGGTAGAACCTGCAGCGGTCTCCCTCTTCGTCCAGAAACTGCCGCAGGCACTCCTTCGCCTCGATCACATCGTCCCTGCTCCCGGCAATTCCGCCCAGATGACGGATCTGATCGGCGCTCAGCGGCTCGAACGCCACCGACAGCACACCGAGCGCAGGCTTGTACACCTCCGTCCAGATCGAGAGGAAATGGTCCTTCCCCGTCGACTCATCCCTCACCCTGATGCTCCTGTCCCTGACAGACGGGCTGTTCTTAATTTGATGCAGAAAGAATGCATAGAGCTCCTGCATGTCTTTGGGAAGCTCCCTTAAGGATAGTAATCCCTTCAACAGACTAAGCCCTTCCCATTCATTCTTCTCTTTGACCGTCAAGGCCTGGTCAATTCCACGTGCAAAGGCGTCCAGGTACCCAATGTTCCCGTCAGCCCTGTTGACCGCTTCGCTAACAAAATCTGCAATTTTGCGTTTTTCACTCTTAAGGCTCGCAGCAACCTCAGGGACGCTTGCCAGCTTCTCGACGTATGTCTTCAACTCATCGTGAACACGATTGTCCTTTGATTTAATGGTAAGCGGTCTGATAGAGGTTTGCTTCTTCTCACAAAAGGTGACGACATCTCCCTCAAGAGGCCGGGAGGTCAAAATGAACCGCACGTTATGAGGCAGTTCCGGGCAGTCGATCAGCCACTTCAGAAGTGTACCTTCAGATCCGTGGTACCGGATCTCGTCGAGAGCATCGACAAGAATGACAACCTTTTTCCCCGGGTTAAGCTTGAGGAGTAACGAGGCCGGATCGAAGAGCGCCATGAACTGGAGGTCCTTCTGATCAATAAGACGGGGATCAATGACTAGTTCGTCAACCCGGAGACCGACGACGGTTCCTTTGTTTCGTTCGACCTGCTGTTGTATCTGTAGAACCTTTGTGTAAAAAGGAGAGGCAAGAATCCTCTTGACGTCAGCCCCCGTGACCGCGCCTTGTTCTTCTACCGTCCCGATGCGCTGTTCGATGACTATCTTCACCTGTTCCTGAGTAAACAGTTCCGGGAATATCGCTGCCAATTGATAGCCGATGCGCAGCAGGAAAGAATGGACGCCCACGTCTCCCAGCGGAGTACGCTGGTCCCGCCGAATAAAATAGCGCGGCCAGTCGGGGTGATCATGCGCAAGCTGCGCCATGAAGGCGCTCTTGCCGGAGCCCGGTTCCGCCGTCAGGAACACGAAGCGGCACTCAGGGTCTTTGAATTTTTCGGCCACTTCATCAGCCAGCCAGTCACGGCGGACGAAACGCGGTCTATCATAATAGGAAGCAATGACAGAAGCGAAAAATAAGTCATCGTATTTGGAGCTATCAATCTCCGGGCTCATCGCTTGTCATCCCTTCATCATGTCCATCAAAAGGACGCATGGTGCGGTGACATGTTTTCCCGCTCAGCTGCAGCATCACAGAAGAATTCGATCAATGTTTCACTCTTTTCCGTGTCAACTTGGCGCATTGCTGTTGCAGCCACGTGATGCGTTGGCCGATCTTCAGTATGTTGTCCGCCGAGAAACCAGGATCCTCAGGAGCCAGCTCATATGTCCTCTGCCACTCCTGAACTGCCCTTATGCACCATTCTTCTTTGTGCGTCGGGTCGCTCTCCATCTTGTCCTCGAATGCAAGGGCCAGATCGTTGTGCGCTGCCGTGTAGGTTGGGAGCAAATCGATCGCCCGTTTATATGATGCAATGGCAGCGTCCGTGTTTCCTAATGCGTGCTCAATATTTCCAAGGCCATTGTGAGCGCCTGCATTATCGGGCTCCTGCTGCGCGACATGCCGGAAAAGTCTCGCAGCCTCTTCGTAGTATTTCTGCTTACTGGCGTGGTCGTTCATAGCGTCCGCGACTTGTGCAAGAGTTTTGGCTATGTACCCACGCTGTGTCAGTGCGCTTGGACCCAAGGGGTCCGTATGCATGGCCGCACTGCGAGCGTCTTCTAACTTCTTTACTGCAGCCCCGTAATTCTGTGTATTGATGTCATTCCATGGCTCGGGATTGCTGTATCCAGGCGATGGATTCGAACGAGTCAGAATATTCCGTGTCTATGGCACAGGCCTGGTGAAAGTATTTCAGGGCCTCTTCGTATTTCCGGTCATATGCCGCCAGCATGCCCAAATGGTAAAGTGTCTGGGCGGATACAGGCAGGCCTCTGGACGCGACATCCTTCTGTGCGGCCTCAACTTCGGCAATCTGACGACTGACGTTCTCAGGCACGGACTGAGTTGCCAGGACCTTCAGGGTCTGTTTGTCGACGCCCTGCAGTGCAGCAATCCGATTGACGATCTCATCGAGCGCCTGAGGCCCCAGGACCATGACGTTGTTCGTGATCGTCTTCCGGTCAACATAGTCACCCTTTACGATCTTCTTCTCCATCTGATTGACCGTACTCCGGATCGTAATCTTCCCTTTCACTTTTCCGATCGCCACCCCCGTAACCTTGCCACCTTCGACCGTGCCCACCTCCTGGGCAACGTTTATCCTGGCAGATGGCTTCGCGGTCTTCTTGATTTGTACACCGCAATTTGGGCAGAAACTTGCCTTGTCAGGAAGGGGTTCGCAACCGCACTTTGGGCATTTCATGGACACTCCTTCACAAACTCATTTTGACCATTTTCGCCTCACTCATCAGGCGCCCGGGATCAGATTCTCCTTGACCACTTCTGCGACGCCCTTTGTAAGGTTGGGAAACCGGATCTGTTCATAGCCGATGTAGTCATACCCAGCGTACACCAACACCGCCAGCAACGCCACCCGGAGAGCCGTGACGACCGCGAGAACCTGAGGAAATTGAGCCTGGACGAACTTGGACAGCCCGATGACGTCCCCAATCGTGTTGATGCGCCCTACCAGGACTGTGAACTTGTCGGACAGCGCCGCGACGGTAATCGCGGTCGCGTTGATCACCTCCACCCCGGCCGCGGTTTTCGCCAGCCAACCCGGCAGCGCTGCATCAAGCGCATCAACCTTGTAGAGCTTGCCGACCAACTTCTCGAATAGTTCAATTTTGCCGGTCTTCTGGATCTCGTCAAGCCACGCCTTGATTCGCTTGCGGGCTTCGCCTTCGACCTCTCTGCCCAGCAGGGCCAAGATCTTATCGTAGACGTTGAGCACAGTCCTGGTGGCTGTCGAGATAGCGTGTTGAATGAGCGCGCTCGCCCCCTCCTTCACGCGGTCAAACACCTTCGCGATGTCTTTACTCAGCAATCCCGCGCTCTCCATGACCGCACTCCACTCAGTCTTGAACACCAACTTGAAGGCAAGATCGCCGCCGACCTCAACCACCCTCTGTGAGATGGCGCTCGCCGTCACGGTGGCCGCTTGCTGCAGTGCTTTCTTGGCCGTCTCAGGAGTGTCCGCCGCTTTTGGGGCGCGCCGAGCCTTACTGGGAGCGACTAGCCCTGCGGAAACGGTCTTCGCCATCGCCTTCTCCATATTGTCGATGGCCTCGCGCAGGCTGGCACCGCGTGCTGCGCGCGTTATCCCGCGAGGCGCCCGTTCGGCTGCTGAAGGAGGACCGGCTGTCTCGCTCGCAGCGATCTGCATCAGCTCAGTCGCAACCTGCAGTTCCGCTGCAGCCTGCGCCAGCAGCTGCCCGCTGATGCCCTCACGCAGGGCCGGGTCCGGCGCCTGCAGGTAGACCTGAGCCAGCGGCGCCATTTTCTCCGAAATATCGGCTATAACTTCTGCGTGATCGATCAGCGTCTCCACGGGTATGTCTGCGGCGCCGCGCGTGACTGCCCTATTTCCGGCGGGCCGCGCATCCCTCAGCGCCCGGAACCGGGCGAGGTAGTCCTTCGTTGCCTCTTCATACGTGTGGTACACCTGTCTCTCCATTGTTGATCTCCTTTCGGGGTACTGAGGTCGCCTCTATCCGGATGTCATCAAAGACTGCCCTCCCACCCCACGATCTCTCCCCCTTTCTTTATTGTCTTGACTTTCTGTTTCACGGTGGCCTGGGTGCCTTCCTCGGTTTCCTTACTTTTGATCCCAACCATCTTGCCTCCCCTACCCACAATCCCCGCGCCTTGCCGTACATCGAGGGAACCTTTAAGCTTGGTAACCTTGATCCCGGTCATCTTGCCTTCAAGCGTATCTGTAACGGTCTGTCGGATGATCTTCCGGAACTGCTCGGCAGCCCGTCCAGCCCGCTGCATCCGTTCGGGAAATAGTTGGCCGTCAGGCAAGCGGCTGTAAAGGACAGGCACGCCCCATTCGACATCCACGTTGTGTTCGAGATCCGGATTGGTGCTGGTCTCTCGCAGCATCGCTCGTCGTGCCGCCGACATCGCTTCGTCCAGTGACAGGCCGATGGCAAGCGCGCTATAGAAGGCCCGGCTGAAAGCCTTGGCGCTGACGTCGATCACCTCATACTGCATGGCGACGATCGCCGGGATTTCCCTGGCGGCCAACGCACTGGCAAGACCATCCCAAGAGGCTCTTTCCTGACGTTCACCGGAGTAGCACGCCCCCAGGACGACCAGCCGCACGCCTGCATCCTGGACGATCGCCGCGAGGTCGCTGGCGTGCAACCTGGCCTCTGCCCTGCTTTTCTTGTCGGCAACGAGGAGCAGCGCGGCTTCGTCATGCGGGCCTGCAGTGGACCCCTCAGGCCCGGGAATGCCGTGCCCCGCAAAGTGGAAGATATGAGTTCCCTTAGGCAGTTTCTGGGCCAATTCATCGGGGGTCGCATTCGTGAGCACCGGGCCGAGCGTAAAGCGTACCCCTTCCACGTTGAAGTCCTTCAGGGACTCCCGGATCACCGCGAGGTCCTTGTCCAACCGAAGCTTCGGCTGTTTCTTCGGTAAGGCTGATGCGAATACCATTCGGATGTCGGTCACATCCTTCGTCGTCTTTTCCTGCGTCGGGTGGGGGTGCGGTATGGGTTCGTGACGCACAATTGAAATGCGTGGGTTCAGCGCGAGAAACCCGAGCATGGACTTGGATTCGGGACCGCCAAGGAAGTCGAGGTAGGCATATTCCCAGGGCCACGTCTTCAGAACGTGGTCGGCAATGATCAGGCGCAGCCGCACGCCGCCATCGATGCCGGCCCGGTCATAAGCCGCTCGAAACCGCTCCCGAATGACCCCCTCAGGTAGGAGGCAGTTAGCAAGCTTCTTGCCCAGCACAACCATGCTGCCAAAAGTCCCCTGTTTAGCAACCAGCAACAGCATGGCATCGGATGGAGGACTCTCTTGGAGGGGAACCGAAATAGGAGTAATCGTCTCGCCCACCTCTGGAGTCGGCAACAGAGCCACTTGGCACACGCTCTTTCCATCCGGAGAGCGTGTCAGGTAGAGGTTAAAGTCCATATATTGTCGTGGTTTTGTTGCCATATCGTCTTCCTCCTGCAGGGCTTCCAATCACGAGAATATCTGCCTCTTCTTGTTCGTCTTCTTCCCCTCCAACTGCGGGTGCTGAGGATAGCCGCCGTCGTCCAGCAGCACCTGGAGGCGGTCATGCACCTGTTGATACGTGATCTGATAGTTCAACTCCTTGATGGCCTGCAGGGCATAGTAGGTCATGGCGCCGTGATAGGTCCCGCCGATGAGGGCGTCATAGGAATACTCCTTGTCCGAGCACCCGCTCAGGAGCACGTCCTTCATCTTCGATTCCGGGAACTTGATCTTCCCCTTCGGTTTTGCCTTAAAGGGATTCTCCAGCACCTTCATGCCCATGAGGGCCGGATTGAGAAACCTTATTCTCCTGTCATCAGGCGTTTTCAATCCGGGAATGACCTCGGCGACTGCCGCCCGCGTCACCGTACCGGAGAAGCAGGAGTCAGAGATGACCGTCATGCGGACACCCTTTTGCAGCTCCGCAAACATGTTACGCAGCTCATCGTCGATAATCAGGTTGGAATCGCAGTCATAGGGACAGAGGGCCTCATCGTACTTTTCTTCATCGCCGCCCTCCTCTGCAACATAGGTTCCGTGCGATGAGTTGGTGAAGACGAGGATATCGCCGGACTGGGCGCCTGCCAGCAGGTCTTTAATGCCGGCGATCATTTTCTCCTTCGTGGCCTCGGTATCGAGCATGAGTTTCACGTCGGCCTTTGCGAAACCGAAATGATCGATAATGAGTCCCGCCCACGCCTTTGCGTCATTGACACAGCCGTTGAGATCGTTGCCGTCATAGGGATAATCGTTGATGCCCACACAGAGAGCCTGGGGTCGGTTGTCAATAGTGGACACCAAACCTCTCATGCTGCCTGTGCATTCATATGGTATGCTTTTTCAAAAGCAGCAGGTGAAAGATACCCAAGTCTTGCCTGCCGCCGCTGCCGATTGTAGAACACCTCGATATACTCGGTGATCTCCCGAATCGCCTCCTGCCTCGTCTTATACCGCCTGTGATGCACAAGTTCACTTTTCAACACTCCCCAGAAACTCTCCATCGGCGCGTTGTCATAGCAGTTGCCCGTCCCGCTCATTGAGGCATTCATCTTCAAGTGTTTCAGCAGCTTCCTGTAGTCATGCGCACAATACTGACTGCCCCGGTCAGAGTGGTGTATCAGCTCTGCAGGAGGACGTTTCGCCCAGATCGCTCGTAACAACGATTCCCTGACAAGGTTCTGTGTTATCCTCTCCCCCATCGCATACCCCACAATCTCTCCCGCAAAAAGGTCCTTATGCGCTGCAAGATATAGCCACCCTTCCTCCGTCGGGATATACGTGATGTCGCTGACCCACACGCGGCCCGGTGCCGTCGCCTCAAAGTCTTGCTGTAGCAGATTGTCCGCCACAGGTAACGTATGCCGCGAGTCCGTTGTGACCTTGAACCGCCGCTTTTGTTTGCACCGTATCCCCAATTTCCTGCGTATCCTCTTGATTCGGCTCACTCCTGCTTTCACCCCGTGGGCTGCCAAATCCTTCTGCAGACGCTCCGGACCATACGTCCCTCGTGTGCGCTCGTGTGCCGCCTGTATCTCGACCTCCAACCGCGCCTCCTCTTTGGCATGGGCGGACGCGGGCCGACTGACCCAGGCAAAATAACCGCTCGCCGATACATCAAAAACACGGCTCATAAACGGGATCGGATACTCGAGTCGCAATTCATTCATCATCGCGTACCTGGCTGCGACTCCCTCGCAAAGTACGCGGCCGCTTTTTTTAACAGGTCCCGCTCCATCCTCGTCTCTATAAGCTCTTTCTTGACTCTTGCCAGTTCCATCTCTATCTCGGTGAGGGGCCGATAGTTCTTGCCGATGTCCTTGAGTTTGCCGGCCTTATACGCCTTGACCCAGTTGCCCAACGTAGATGGCGGCAACGACAACCGATGGGCCACTTCAGGTAATGACATGCCTGTCTCCACAATCATCTTCACTGCTTCCTCTCGAAATTCCTTCGTGTACCGTCCTTGCGGAATCCCTTTCATTCTGACACCTCCGTCTTTCTTAGTTTACCGACTTTGGTGTCCACTTTTTCCATCTACTCAAGCCCTCTTTGCCATGCCGTCCTCCTTCCGGGGACCATGATGTCCCCAACGCGGTCTTTACTCGTGTTTTTTATCTGCGCCTTTTCCCTTTCATTCTGTTGCCACGGTATATATTGTGCGCGCCTCCGGTTTTTTTGACCGCATCAAAGTTTTTGGTCCCGTCGCACTCAGGAAAACATGCCCTCCGCGAGCCATTCCGATCGGTACACGGTCCAGAAATCCACTGCCAGCCCCTCCTCAACATATTTGTAGGGGAGATAGCCGTACCCGTTCTCGCCCCAATCATCGCCCCAGGAGTTCCGGAAAATCAAACACCCTTCCTTCATCTTTTTCCCGGCGTCCTCGATTTCGATATCATCGTCATAGCCCACCGCCAAAACGGCGTGACCGCCCTGCAGTCTGTCCGTCGACGTCGGATAGGGCACGTAGGGAGAATCGGTCATCGACGTGTAAACAGGAAACCCGAAGGCCACCACAAAGCCCGCCGCCAGGACGTATTTGACGGCGCCCAGCGTCTCTTTGCCGCTCGCATGGTAAGGATCCAGACGGGCGTACTTCATCGCCTTGAAGTTGTTGGCATACCCATAGAGAAACGCGTCCGGCTCGTCCTCATAACGACTGATGTCATAAGGGCAATACTCCTCGGGGGGCACGCCGAAGCCGGCGGCGGCCTTGATGGTGGTGCGAATGTGAGCGCCCGTATCCCCTGTCCAGCCAAGCAGCCGGCGGGTCACTTTATATAGAAACAGCCGGGACAGGTCGGTGTGCTCGCCGATCCCGCGCCGCATCATATACTCCAGCATGCCGATGACGGCGTGGGCGGTGCATGAGCCGAGGGCGTCCTGGTTTTCTACCGAAGAACAATACGAGCGATTGTCTGCGCGATTTGGAATTTTCGTCGTCACAGGCGCAAGGCCAAGACGCACGTTCGCTGTCTGTAAGGGTTCTTTAAATGCGGGCGTGTCCAGGCCGTGATCGCGGCAGTCCGGGATATCGGGTTGCCAGCCGCCGGCAACCTGACGTCGACCGGAGCGCGGTATAATGAGGCCGGCCCCTGTTTTCATAAGGACGGCCTTGCCGTCGGCACGGGAAATAACGACACCTCCTCCGGCGCGAGATGCAATCGGGCGGGCCCCGGCCTTTGACGCAGTTTTGTCTGTTTTCATGACGATTTCTCCTGATCTCTTCGTATGGCGTTAGCTCGGTTAATGAACGACCCGGGGGACCCTTTTCAATCCCCCGGATACATGCAACAGGCGTGGCCGTTGTCCCCGCTTTCTCGGCAGGCGACAGACATCACGTGAATATCTGCCTCTTTTTGTTCGTCTTCTTCCCTTCCAGTTGCGGGTGCTGGGGGTAGCCGCCGTCGTCCAGCAGCACCTGGAGGCGGTCATGCACCTGCTGGTGCGTGATCTGATAGTTCAGCTCCTTGATGGCCTCGATGGCGTAATAGGTCATGGCGCCGTGATAGGTCCCGCCGATGAGGGCGTCATAGGAGTATTCCTTGTCCGTGCAGCCGCTGAGCAGGAGCGCCTTCATTTTTGACTCCGGGTACTTGATCTTCCCTTTCGGTTTTGCCTTGAAGGGATTCTCGAGCACTTTCCTGCCCATGAGAGCGGGGTTGAGAAACCTGATCCTTCTGTCGTCAGGGGTCTTCAGTCCGGGAATGATCTCGGTAATGGCCGCCCGCAGCACAGTTCCCGAGAAGCAGGAGTCCGAGACGACCGTCATGCGGACACCCTTTGCAAGCCCTTCAATGAGCTCGCGCAACTCGTCATCGACGATGAGATTTTCTGCACAGTCGTAAGGACAAAGGGCCTCGTCGTACATCTCCTCATCTCCGCTCGTGTCCGCCAGATATGTTCCGTGCGACGAGTTTGTGAAGACGAGGATATCGCCCGACTTTGCACCTGTCAGCAGGTCCTTGATGCCTGCGATCATTTTCGCCTTTGTGGCCTCGGCGTCGAACATGAGCTTCACATCGGCCTTCGGGAACCCGAAGTGATCGATGATGAGACCGGCCCACGCCTTCGCGTCGTTGACGCACCCGTTGAGATCGTTACCGTCATAGGGATAATCGTTGATTCCCACACAGAGAGCCCTCTTTGCCATGCCGTCCTCCTTCCGGGGATTATAATGTCCCCAGGACCTTTTATTACATGTTCTTCAGGTGTTTCCCGTACTCCTCCGAAATCTCCCGTAGCAATATCTTACTAATTCATACCACAAAATGACATTCCTGTCTTGACCTTTTTTGCTTTTCTTTTGACATATTTTCTCAGGAATGATGAAATCGCCGTTGCGGGGGAGTTACGGACGGGGAATGCTCAGCGTTGTCTGAGCGGCAGGAGAAGTCAGGATGGGCTTTACAGAGGTCGGAGCGGGGATAACCGGACGATACAACTCGGATTAGGAAATAGAGCTGTTCCTATTGGCGCTTAAGCCCCAGGGCCTTCGAGTATGATTCCTCGGAAAAGCCGTAGATCTTTTTCCCGTTGATGATGGCAAAGGGAACGCCCTTGCGTCCGGAAAGCTCCTTCTTTCGCTCTGCTGCCCTGCTGTCCTTTTCTATATCGTAGGCCACATACCGGATGCGATTGTCCTGAAGGAACTTGACGGCTTTCGCGCAATAGGGGCACCAGTCGGTAATGTAAATTTCGACCGTCGCTGCTTTCTCGTCGGCAGCAATTATCCGTCCGCCAGGTTTCGAAGACTCTCCGAAACAGAGACACTGTGTTCCCAGTATTACGGCTACCATCATTGCAAAAGCAACAAGCTTCACTCTCATATCCGTCTCCTTCAGGTTTGTATGCAACTCAACTATGCTGTGACATCCGTGGTCTTTCTGTTAGAGCCCTCTTTGCCATGCCGTCCTCCTTCCGGGGACCATGATGTCCCCAACGCGGTCTTTACTCGTGTTTTTTATCTGCGCCTTTTCCCTCTCATTCTGTTGCCACGGTATATATTGTGCGCGCCTCCGGTTTTTTTGACCGCATCAAAGTTTTTGGTCCCGTCGCACTCAGGAAAACATGCCCTCCGCGAGCCATTCCGATCGGTACACGGTCCAGAAATCCACTGCCAGCCCCTCCTCAACATATTTGTAGGGGAGATAGCCGTACCCGTTCTCGCCCCAATCATCGCCCCAGGAGTTCCGGAAAATCAAACACCCTTCCTTCATCTTTTTCCCGGCGTCCTCGATTTCGATATCATCGTCATAGCCCACCGCCAAAACGGCGTGACCGCCCTGCAGTCTGTCCGTCGACGTCGGATAGGACACGTAGGGAGAATCGGTCATCGACGTGTAAACAGGAAACCCGAAGGCCACCACAAAGCCCGCCGCCAGGACGTATTTGACGGCGCCCAGCGTCTCTTTGCCGCTCGCATGGTAAGGATCCAGACGGGCGTACTTCATCGCCTTGAAGTTGTTGGCATACCCATAGAGAAACGCGTCCGGCTCGTCCTCATAACGACTGATGTCATAAGGGCAATACTCCTCGGGGGGCACGCCGAAGCCGGCGGCGGCCTTGATGGTGGTGCGAATGTGAGCGCCCGTATCCCCTGTCCAGCCAAGCAGCCGGCGGGTCACTTTATATAGAAACAGCCGGGACAGGTCGGTGTGCTCGCCGATCCCGCGGCGCATCATATACTCCAGCATGCCGATGACGGCGTGGGCGGTGCATGAGCCGAGGGCGTCCTGGTTTTCTACCGAAGAACAATACGAGCGATTGTCTGCGCGATTTGGAATTTTCGTCGTCACAGGCGCAAGGCCAAGACGCACGTTCGCTGTCTGTAAGGGTTCTTTAAATGCGGGCGTGTCCAGGCCGTGATCGCGGCAGTCCGGGATATCGGGTTGCCAGCCGCCGGCAACCTGACGTCGACCGGAGCGCGGTATAATGAGGCCGGCCCCTGTTTTCATAAGGACGGCCTTGCCGTCGGCACGGGAAATAACGACACCTCCTCCGGCGCGAGATGCAATCGGGCGGGCCCCGGCCTTTGACGCAGTTTTGTCTGTTTTCATGACGATTTCTCCTGATCTCTTCGTATGGCGTTAGCTCGGTTAATGAACGACCCGGGGGACCCTTTTCAATCCCCCGGATACATGCAACAGGCGTGGCCGTTGTCCCCGCTTTCTCGGCAGGCGACAGACATCACGTGAATATCTGCCTCTTTTTGTTCGTCTTCTTCCCTTCCAGTTGCGGGTGCTGGGGGTAGCCGCCGTCGTCCAGCAGCACCTGGAGGCGGTCATGCACCTGCTGGTGCGTGATCTGATAGTTCAGCTCCTTGATGGCCTCGATGGCGTAATAGGTCATGGCGCCGTGATAGGTCCCGCCGATGAGGGCGTCATAGGAGTATTCCTTGTCCGTGCAGCCGCTGAGCAGGAGCGCCTTCATTTTTGACTCCGGGTACTTGATCTTCCCTTTCGGTTTTGCCTTGAAGGGATTCTCGAGCACTTTCCTGCCCATGAGAGCGGGGTTGAGAAACCTGATCCTTCTGTCGTCAGGGGTCTTCAGTCCGGGAATGATCTCGGTAATGGCCGCCCGCAGCACAGTTCCCGAGAAGCAGGAGTCCGAGACGACCGTCATGCGGACACCCTTTGCAAGCCCTTCAATGAGCTCGCGCAACTCGTCATCGACGATGAGATTTTCTGCACAGTCGTAAGGACAAAGGGCCTCGTCGTACATCTCCTCATCTCCGCTCGTGTCCGCCAGATATGTTCCGTGCGACGAGTTTGTGAAGACGAGGATGTCGCCCGACTTTGCACCTGTCAGCAGGTCCTTGATGCCTGCGATCATTTTCGCCTTTGTGGCCTCGGCGTCGAACATGAGCTTCACATCGGCCTTCGGGAACCCGAAGTGATCGATGATGAGACCGGCCCACGCCTTCGCGTCGTTGACGCACCCGTTGAGATCGTTACCGTCATAGGGATAATCGTTGATTCCCACACAGAGAGCCCTCTTTGCCATGCCGTCCTCCTTCCGGGGATTATAATGTCCCCAGGACCTTTTATTACATGTTCTTCAGGTGTTTCCCGTACTCCTCCGAAATCTCCCGTAGCAATATCTTACTAATTCATACCACAAAATGACATTCCTGTCTTGACCTTTTTTGCTTTTCTTTTGACATATTTTCTCAGGAATGATGAAATCGCCGTTGCGGGGGAGTTACGGACGGGGAATGCTCAGCGTTGTCTGAGCGGCAGGAGAAGTCAGGATGGGCTTTACAGAGGTCGGAGCGGGGATAACCGGACGATACAACTCGGATTAGGAAATAGAGCTGTTCCTATTGGCGCTTAAGCCCCAGGGCCTTCGAGTATGATTCCTCGGAAAAGCCGTAGATCTTTTTCCCGTTGATGATGGCAAAGGGAACGCCCTTGCGTCCGGAAAGCTCCTTCTTTCGCTCTGCTGCCCTGCTGTCCTTTTCTATATCGTAGGCCACATACCGGATGCGATTGTCCTGAAGGAACTTGACGGCTTTCGCGCAATAGGGGCACCAGTCGGTAATGTAAATCTCGACCGTCGCTGCTTTCTCGTCGGCAGCAATTATCCGTCCGCCAGGTTTCGAAGACTCTCCGAAACAGAGACACTGTGTTCCCAGTATTACGGCTACCATCATTGCAAAGGCAACAAGCTTCACTCTCATATCCGTCTCCTTAGGTTTGTCAACCTTGATGTGACATCCGTTGTCTTTCTGTTATCGTCGGCGAAGGCTCTTTATTCAATTC
>CAVPIW010000014.1:0-318261 GCA_963705105.1 uncultured Nitrospiraceae bacterium
TTCCATACTCGGCGGTGGACCCTATTGTTTGGACAGCCTGATGGGTGGGATAAGCTCTGAGTTCATTGTTAAATTCTTTATGAAGCATCAGGCAGCCTCGGCGAATGGGTGAGGCAGTCCATAGTAAACCTCATCCGGGGTACGGTCGTCAAGAGAAGAGTGCCCGCGCTGTTCGTTGTAAAAGCGTATCCAGTTGGTTAACCCCTGACGCAGCTCAGAGCCGCCGCCGAACGAATGCAGGTAAAGGTAGTGATGTTTGATGGTCCACCATAGCCGTTCAACAAAGATGTTGTCCTGGCACCTACCGCGGCCGTCCATACTGATGGCGACTCCGTGGTCCTTGAGGATTTGAGTGAACCCTTTGCTGGTAAACTGTGCTCCTTGATCCGTGTTGAAAATCTCCGGTGCCCCATAGCGGCTCAGGGCTTCCTGGAGGGCCTGATTGCAGAAGTCCGAGTCCAAGGTATTGGAAAGACGCCAGGACAGGATTTTGCGGCTGTGCCAGTCCATGACCGCCACCAGGTACATAAAGCCACGTGCCATGGGAACGTAGGTGATATCGGTAGCCCACACCTGGTTGGCATGATCGATCCTCAGGTCTCTGAGCAGATAGGGATAAATTATGTGCTCCGGATGGGGCCGGCTGGTGTGCGGCTTGGGGTAGATCGCCTCGATGCCCATCAGTCGCATCAGCCGCTGGATGCGTTTGCGGTTGACCTTACGGCCCTGTCGGCGGAAATGCCGCGCCATCGACCGGCTGCCGTAGGTCGGGGTCTTCAGGTACTGCTCGTCGATCAGGCGCATGAGGTCCAGGTCCTCGGGATTAATCGGGCACGGCTCATAGTAGAACGAGGACCGGCTCAATCCCAGCAACTGGCATTGGCGGGAGATGCTCGGCTCGCGAAGTTCAGGTTCGATCATCTGCTTTCGCTGCTGGCTGCTCAAGAGCCGAGCTTTCGTGCTAAAAAATCGTTTTCTACCTTGAGCCGGCCAATCTGCCGGTAGAGCTCATCGAACTGGCCCTCGACCTGCTTGCGGGACTTGTGGTTCTTGTCGAAAAGCTCAGCGGCGCTGTCGAGCAGCTGCCGCTTCCAGGTGGAGATCATTGTCGGGTGGATGTCGAAGCGACTGGCCAGTTGAGCGGTGGTCTCTTCGTTCTGTAATGCGGCCAGCGCGACCTTCGCCTTGAATTGGGAACTGTGTTGCTTTCGTTTCTTGCTCATCTCAGATCCTCCATGAGTGGTCTGAATCAGAGCTTAGCACACTGTCCAGTTTTTGGGGTCCACCGCCCTCTCAGCGGGACGGCAGCGGTTTCGCAGCACCGATGCTTTTCGGCGCTTCACCCCGCCATTCGGTCGTGCGTATGGGTGTGCATCTCCAGGTGTTCAGCGCCTGTTGCCTGACGGGCTTTGGTGTCCATCGACACGGCTAAGGGTGATCTGGTGAAGGTATCTGAGCGGAAAGGCCTTTCACCACATCAGCCTTCCCGCACGCATGGTCGCGGCCTTATTCCGACGACTGTTTCCCGTTTCTTTGGAGCTTTGCCCGGCCTTTTCATGCAACTGAAATGTTTATTTCGCTGATTACGTTGAGCGAGTTGATTGAGCCACGCCTTTATTTGCGCTCTTTGCGGCTTTGCGCGAGACGGGCCTGGGATGTTTTTGCGCTGCGGAGAGACTTGAAAACAAACCATATTTATTGGTATAGTGAAACGAGCCGAAGTGGTGGAACTGGTAGACACGCACGTTTGAGGGGCGTGTGGGGCGACCTGTGCGGGTTCGAATCCCGCCTTCGGCACCATCCCTTCTCTCCTTTCTGAAGACATACAGACTGCGGCAGCTCAGATCATCTCTTCCATTAATTTTCTGTAACTGCAATTTAGTTGCAATGTTCTTGTCCCCGTGCTATCATCATTTCATGAGCAAAACCGAGAAGCGCCTGAAGAGGTTTCTGTCGAAGCCACAAGATTTCACATTTGAAGAACTCAAAGGCCTTCTGAAGAGCTTCGGATATGAAGAGGCGAAGACAGGCAAGACAGCAGGGGCAAGGGTTACGTTTTACAGCAAGGAATTTGACGACATGATCAAATTCCACAGGCCGCACCCTTCAAAAACCGTGAAGCCACACTACCTGCGAGAAATCGAACAGCATTTGAGAGAAAAGGGGGTCATAAAATGAGTGATGTCATGAACTATAAAGGATATTTCGGTACGGTCCGCTACAGTGAGGAAGACGAGGTTTTCTACGGCAAAATAGCGGGCATAAACGACCTCATCATGTTTGAGGGCGCGAGCGTTAAAGAGCTGAAGAATGCGTTCCACGAAGCCGTTGATGATTACCTTGAAACATGCAAGGAGATAGGCAAGGAGCCGCAGAAACCCTTCAAAGGCAGCTTCAATGTCAGAATACCGTCGGACCTTCATAGAAAAGCCGCAAAGACGGCGGCTATAATGGGAATATCCCTGAACCAGCTCGTTCAAAAGGCATTGGAAGAAAAGGTAGCCACCTAACCAACCTGTATTATCGGTCCCGTCGGCGCCGGGAAAGGAGGGCAGCGATACTGTGGTAAAGGTCATACACCAGATACCCGGGAGGGCCCGGTTCAAGGTGACCGGCCTGCGAGGTTCTCCTTTTCTTGGCAGTCATCTCGTCCTGCGTCTCCGCTCACGCCGGGGGATCACGGCCGCGACGGCGAATTCCGCGACCGGCAATATACTCGTACTTTTTTCGGGCAGCCATACCGCCGACGCTGTCGCCGCCCTTATCGAAGAGGTGCTGGCTTCATTCTCCGGGAGTCCCCCCGCCGGCGCCACAGATACGGGCACTCGACACCCCGGCTTCTCTGTCGGCGCTCCCGGATACGACCTTCCCGCCGACAGCGATTCGGCTCTGCCATGGCATACGCTTGCTGCTGAAGAGATCCTTCACCTTTACGGCACGTCGCCGACATCGGGGTTATCCGGTGATGCCGCGCTGCGGCGATTACGCGACCACGGCACAAACGCATTGCCCGGCCTCCCCTCCCGCTCCTTCGCAACGATTCTCCGGGGGCAGATAACATCCCTTCCGGTCCTCCTGACAGGCGCATCGGCTATCCTGTGGGTCATCCCCGGGAGGATCATCCAGGGCCTCGTCGTGCTCGGAGTCGCTCTCACCAATGCCCTGATCGGTGCGGTCACGGAGAGTCATGCCGAGCGAACGATCGAGGGTGTCCGCAAGACCGTCGATCTCAGGGCGCGAGTGCTGCGGAATGGTGAGATACGCGAGATTCCCTTTGAGGAACTCGTCCCCGGTGACATTCTCGACCTCCAGGTGGGCAGCAGGGTCCCTGCCGATGCCCGTGTCTTTCAGACGGACTATCTCAGCGTGGAGGAAGCCGCCCTGACGGGTGAAAGCCTGCCTGTGTACAAGTCAGTTGAGCCCATATCAAGCGTGAGCATCTCTGTCAGCAGACGCCGGAACATGGTCTACCGGGGGACCCTCGTAGTCGAGGGCAGTGGCAGGGCCGTCATCATCGCCACGGGCAGGGAAACCGTGCTGGGAAGCCTCCAGGGGTTCCTGGGAGAGGTCTTCCCTCCCGAGGCCCTCCCTGCTCAATCCATGAGAAGACTTGCCATGAGCTTCCTTCGCTCCTTCACCATTGCCGGCGGCGTTCTCGCGATCGTTTCTCTCTTCACCGGTCATGGGTTGCTCACGATCATGCAGGACCTTTTTTCCCTGCTCGCCGCAGCGGTCCCGTCCGGGCTTGCCACTCTCGCAGTGAGCGCCTTCGCCCTGGGGCACAGGGAGATGCGCCGGCAACACATTCTCGTCCGCCGTCTGAGAGCCATCGGGAGCCTTGCCTCGATCCAGGTCGTTTGTTTCGATAAAACCGGCACGCTCACGTATAACCGCATGACAGTGACGTATCTATACGGCGGTATGAAGAGGGTCAGGGTCGGCGACAGAGGTTTCTTCTCTTCGGAAGGACCGATCGATCCCGCCGCTGACGCCGACATATCATGGCTGGTCCGGTTATCCGCCCTCTGCAACGAGGCGTCAATGAGCGAAGACTCCGGGAGGATCTCTCTTGAGGGCTCTTCCACCGAGAGGGCACTCATCGTCATGGCTGAGAAGGCGGGCCTCGACATCTTGCGGCTCCGGGCCGATAACCCGATCCTGCACATTACACACCGCTCCGAAGAGAGGCCTTTCATGGTGACCGTCCACCGGACCGCAGGCGGACGGATGCTGACGGCGGTGAAAGGAAGTCCCTTCGAAGTTCTCGACCGTTGCACGCACTGTCTCGTCAACGGCCGGACCGTCCTCCTGGGGGAAGAAAAGCGCAGTGAGATAGAGGCTGAAAACTTCAGGCTGTCTGGGGCGGGTCTCAGAGTCCTCGGCGTTGCCTACCGTCGCGGGAGGCCAGGAAAGAATAGCGGTGATGCCGAGACAGGGCGGCGGCTCACCTGGGCGGGCCTTGTCAGTCTCAATGATCCTGTGCGCAAGGGCGCGCGCAATCTCATCGATTCCCTCCACAGGGCGGGGATCAAGACAGCGGTGATAACGGGCGACCAGAGTCTCACTGCGCAGCAGATTGCACAGGAACTCGGAATAAGCGGCACCGAACCGACAAGAACGCTTGACGCCGCGGACCTGACGGCACTGAGTCCTGACAGCATGAGAAGCATCGTGGTAAATACGCATGTATTCTCGCGCCTGAGCCCGACCCAGAAACTCCAGATCATTCAGGCTTACCAGGGCGCGGGCTGGGGAGTGGCCATGGTCGGCGACGGGTTCAATGACGTCCTCGCCCTGAAGGTAGCCGACATCGGCATTGCCATGGGGAGAGAAGGGGCCGACCAGGCTCGCAAGAGCGCCGACCTCGTCCTCGAGGATGACGACCTCGAGTCCATCATGGTCGCCCTGCGCAGCGGCGACGCCTTTTACGGAAACCTCAGCCGGAGCATGCGATATTTGAATGTGGCGACGCATGTGGACATGGCCATGATGCTCTCGGCAAGGATCGGTCTTTTGCCCCAGGGCGTCGGCGTACTGCAGAGCCTCTGGACCAACCTGGCCTGCCTCTCCCTTGCCGTTGAGCCTCCCCGTGCGGACGGGTCACTGCTGCGACATCCCGGCGATGAAAAGGACAAATTCGATGATCGCGCCATGAAGGCCACCTACGGTGATGCCCTCAAGGTCATCGGATCCGGCGGTGCTGCCGGCGCACTGGGTCTGGTCCGTTACGGCTCCTTGTCGGCAGCGGGCCGTTTGTTTGTGCCCGCCGTTTCGATCAGCCAGGTCCTCTACGCTGACGCCTGCCGTGAAATGGATCAGGATCAGCGGGGCCGCGGGCCTGCAAATCACCCCCTCATGGCCACCATCGCCCTGACGACGGGCGGGTATCTCCTTTCAACAATCCTCTCCGGGCGTTTCTTCGACGCCGCTGCAATCGTTGCAGGCATGCTGCTGGGCCGGTCTCTCTTCAGGCCGGGGAGAGATGAGATATCCCTTGATGCAGTGCAACTTCCTTACGACTCCGGAGCGGCAGGAAGCATGGCCGACATCGGATAGACTGATGAGCCGCGTTTTCCGGGCAGTGACCTGTTGTCATTACACGGACAGTGTCCCTGATCTCGTGGCGGCACTCTGCATCAGGGCGGCAACGGGCATCAGGTCATAGGGACTGCCCTTCTCAATAGCCGTCAGCACCGTGCCGCCTCCGGTGAAGAAGTAGTATCGTGCATTGTCCATCACCGAAAGGTAGAGCCCCGGGCAGAGGTTCTTGAATTCCTGCAGGGTGTCGCCTCCTCCGTACATCTTGATCGCATCCCTGTTTTCGTCGATCGTCTGGTCCAGGGCCTGTGAGCCCTCAGTGAAATGGGGCGTGAAGCCCATAACGGCATTGACGAATATCGTCTTCGCGTTGAGAATGGCGCTGTGTACCCCTTCGGTCCTGAAAGAGGCGGCATCGACGTCCACGCCGTACCCGTAAAGATGACCGCTCTGCAGGTCTGACACGGAGACGATCCTGAACCGACCCTCCTGCCTGCCCTCGAGGGTGTCCGATTCGACAATGAAGGGAAGCTCGATGATCTTCTTCACCCCGGCGTCTTTCCGGACAAGATCATGTGCAAGCGCGATGTCCTCTTCGGAGACCCCCTTCATGCGCACGTCGTATTTTGCGCAGAGGTAGGTGTTGTAGATGACGCCACCGAGGATGAGGTAGTCGACCTTGTCATAGATCGCCAGCAGGGGGCCGATCTTCGTGTCGTACTTCGCGCCGGCTACGACCGCCAGGAAGGGCCTCTCGGGATCGAGCACCCTCCCGAGGTTTTCGATTTCCTGCTGCATGAGAAAACCCGCATAGGAGGGAAGGTGCCTGACGATCGTGTGGGTGGAGGCATGGGGCTGCCAGGACCCGAAGGCGTCGTTTATGTAGATATCAGCCAGTCCCGCGAGCTGCAGGCTGAACCGGTCCCGTTCGGCGCCGTCCGCCTCCTCACCGGCAAACCACCGCGTGTTGGGCAGATAGATGCCACTGACCTTCTTGCTCCTCATTTGCCGGATGGCGAGGTTGATCGACGTGTCTATCCCGGCAATCCCCTTCGCCGGATCGGCGGGGAAATCGGGAATGACGAAGCGTGTGTGGAGCTTCTGTTCGAGATACTCGACAATGGGACCGACGGACTCCCCGGCCCTGCACGTAATGGCTCCCGTCTTTTTGTCCCGCGGCCTGCCTATATGGGTCATGAGGATCGGTCTGCCGCCCCTCTCGACAATGTGAAAGAGCGTGCCGATCGTGCGGTCGATCCTGAAGGGATCCCTGATCTCGCCCCCCTTCACCACATTGTGGTCGAAGCGGACGAGCACGACCTTGTCCTCGAGGGATGCATCCTGAATGAGGGGAAGCCGCATCTGCTCCATCTGTCGCCTCCTTGCCGTTTCTTTTCTCATTGTATCACACTTCCGCAGAGGAAACGGACAGCGCATCTCTATCGACAAAAACAGCACCCTGGCACCGGCGGCCGGGCGAATGGTATCATGTCATTTATCAACATGCCTCGCTGATGGAGTGTCACTGCCTGCCAAGCTTCCCCAGCCCGACTGGCGAGCCTGTGAGAGGAAAAACTTGGTCAAGTTCTTAAGGAGACGTTTCTCATTAGACTGTACATTTCTCACAATATTGAGTAAAATTACTCAATGTCTTATGCAAAGCAATATAAGCGTCCCCTGTTTGAGGTTGTGCTGAGAAGACTCAGGGAGCCTCGCCGGTTTCTGCAGGTTCTTTGCGGACCCAGGCAGTCAGGAAAGACAACCCTGATCAGGCAGGTACTCGATAGCCTGGACATGCCCACCCACTATGCCTCAGCGGACGAGCCGGGACTCAGGCCCCTGGGGTGGATAGCGGAGCAGTGGGAGCTGGGCAGGCTAAAAATACGACGAGGCGGAGAGGTTGTCGTCGTTTTGGACGAGATACAGAAGGTACCGGGCTGGTCGGAAACGGTCAAACGGCTTTGGGACGAGGACTCGGCACGCGGGTCCGGAGTGAAAGTCGTCGCGCTCGGATCGGCTCCACTCCTGATGCAGAGGGGACTGTCCGAGAGTCTGGCGGGACGGTTCGAAGTGCTCGCCATACCCCACTGGTCATATCCCGAGATGAGAGACGCATTTGGATGGGATCTGGACCGGTTCATCTTTTTTGGTGGCTATCCCGGTTCAGCAGCGCTTATTGACGACGAGCAGCGGTGGGCACGGTATGTAGTGGATTCGCTGATCGAGACGACGATCTCCAGAGATGTGTTTCATATGGCGAGGGTGGACAAGCCGGCTCTTCTCCGTCGTCTTTTCCAGCTCGGGTGTGAGTACTCGGGCCAGGTGCTCTCCTATCAGAAGATGCTGGGGCAGCTTCAGGAGTCCTCCAACACAACGACCCTCGCCCACTACCTTGATCTGTTGTCCGGCGCCGGCATGATCGCAGGGATCCCGAAGTTTGCCGGGCAGAAAGTGAGGCAACGGGGATCGAGTCCCAAGCTCATGGTGCTCAACACGGCCCTCATGTCGGCGCTCTCTCATTTCAGGTTTGAGGAGGCACGCAGAGAGCGGTCATTCTGGGGAAGACTCGTTGAGTCGTCGGTAGGCGCGCACCTGCTCGGCGGCGCCATGGCAGGAGACTTTGAGGCTCTTTTACTGGCGGGAGAGGGGCAAAGAAGTGGACTTCGTTCTGAAGAGGGGAAAAACGCTCGTTGCGGTCGAGGTCAAGAGCGGACGGCCGAGGGATGCCTTTCAGGGCATGGAAGAGTTCCGGAAGGCTTTCAATCCTGCACGAATACTCGTTGTGGGAGAGCGAGGGATGCCTCTTGAAGAGTTTTTCGCTGCGCGGACGACTGAATGGCTTGAAGATCAATAGCCGAACGATCACTCCATTTGTCATTGACCGTCAGTTCTCGTTCAGTTTTTTCATCGAAAGTGACCGATAGACACCACGGAGCATAAAAAGGCAGTGAGGGACTGACTCATCGCTGTGCAGAGTGTAGACCTAACACTTCCCTCTCTTTCAACAGTGTCATCGGTGGCCGGACAACACGGCGTCGCTTTATTCCGTCAATGGCCTGACGGGCTACCTCAAGTCATTGGGTCACAAGGTTCCGAAGTCGGCAGTGGCCGATTACCTGGAATGGTTCGAAGACGCCTTTTTCCTCTTCACTGTCAGGATCTTCGACGCGTCGCTTGCGCGCAGAAATGCCAACCCCAAGAAGATCTACTGCGTCGATCACGCCATGGTCACCTCGGTGTCGTCAGGAATTCTCGTCAACGCGAGGCATCTCCT
The DNA here is from genome assembly GCA_963705105.1 of uncultured Nitrospiraceae bacterium. Taxonomy (GTDB): domain Bacteria; phylum Nitrospirota; class Thermodesulfovibrionia; order Thermodesulfovibrionales; family Dissulfurispiraceae; genus CAVPIW01. The sequence continues at coordinate 8,813 of CAVPIW010000014.1, forward strand.
TGAGAACCTCGTGTTCACAGCTCTCCGGCGCCTTTACCAGGAAATTTGCTACTTCAAAACGAAGACCGGTAGAGAAGTTGATTTCATTGTCCCGATGCGCGGACAGCAGCCGATCCTGATCCAGGTATGCGAGTCCCTGGCTGAACCACAGACACGGAAACGGGAGACGACGGCCCTGAGCGAAGCGATGACCGAGCTCGGCCTGAAAACGGGAACTCTTGTGACAAGGGGCGAGACCGGGCGGATCGAAACCGGGGGAGGCACGATTGACGTGGTGCCTGCATGGCGCTTTCTGCTCGATCTGCCGGAATCGGCAGGATAATCGTACGGTGGTCATGGCAGCCCGGATATCGCTTCAATCAAGCCGGCGAGGCTCACAAACCGGACGGAGAAATCGTAATATGTCCTGGAAAAGGACTTTTCGATATCCGCTGCCACCACATAGTTGGCTCCCCCGGGGTACCGCATCCTGAAGGCCTTGATGTTGGCAGCATCGAAATCGGCGGCGGACCATTTGCATTCGATGGCGACGGGGTCACCCTGACGCTTTGCAAGAACGAAATCCACTTCATGGCCCCGCTTGTCTCTCCAGTATAGCACTCTCCTGGACTGGGTCTGTGCGTGAATCTCGTTCAACACGTAGTGCTCCCACAGAGTGCCATAGTCTTCACTGCGGAGATCATACCATCCCCGGTAATGGCAGACGAAGCCGGTATCAAAGGCATACACCTTCGGGGCGGAGATAATTTCCGTCGGCCGGTGGGTGCTGAACGGTCTTATCACGTGGGCGACATGGGTCGTTTCGAGAACGGCAAGGTAATTGGAGATCGTTCCGCGGCTGACTTCGCAGGGGTGGGCAAAACGAGTCGCCTCGAATATCCCTCCGCTCTGGATCATGAGCAACTCGGCAAATTTCAGGAATGAATGCCGCCTCTCAAGCCTGAAAAGCTCCTGGATGTCTTTGGCCCAGTAAGATTCCATCCACTCCTGAAAATCGCGCTCCGGATACTTTTTCGCAAGGAAGAAAGGAGGCAGGCCGCCGCGGCTGAAGCGATGAGTGAAGTCCTGATTCCCGAAATCAGCCAGATCGGCTGACATCAGGGGAGTCAGCCAGAGCTCGTACTTCCTGCCGGCAAGAGTGTCCTTGAACTTGGCCGAGGCGCCGAGGGTGGACGAACCCGTGGCAAGAATCTTTGTTTCAGGATAGTGGTCTGCTGCGATCTTGAGGATTTCAGAGGGGTTGTCAAGGCGGTGGATTTCATCCATCACGATGGTGCGGCCCCGCAAGTCTTCGAGAAAAGACTGGGGATCTCCCATCATGCGCCGCGTTCTGGGCAGTTCACAGTCGAAATACTCTATGCCAGGCAGGCTCTTGGCGAGAGTGGTCTTGCCGGCCCGGCGCACTCCCGACAGCCATACGACCGACCGCTCCCGGAACCCTTCTTCTATTCGCTCCTGCCAGAAAGTCCTGCTTACCATATGCAATCATATTAGCAAATAGTGCTACCAAATGCAAAACTAATTGCATTTGGTAGCTGATTAACCAGCATCAGACGGGTGTCGCTTCGTCCTGCGTTGTCATGCAACTGTATGGTTAACCGAGGAAATCATCTATCATTCCGGCAAGGAAACCACCTTCCCCATAAAAAGTATCCATCCGGTCTGGCGGTCGCGGATCAGAAAGATAAAGGGATGATCGACTGTCAACGCCAGCTCGGGAGAAGGAACTGAGGGTGGCTCGGCAACGATCGCGGTCGCTGCCGTCGCCTCAGTCCCATCCTCGTCGACGCCGATAAAGGCTTTGTGGAATACGCCTGCCACATACAGAGCGCGCCGTCCGTCGATACCGGAAAGGTCGGAGCGGATCCGATCAAACACTTCCGCCATGCCGAGGGATTGCAGGCTTTCAACCAGCGAGGCTGCTTTGGTGAAAGTGAACTTCGGCATGGAGAAGTCAATCATCTTGGTGGTCAACTGGTTCGTGATATCAGACAGTATAGACGGCGTCAGCGAGGCGAGAAACTCATCCGGCGTGCCGGCATCAGGCATAAGCACGAGCATTGACAGGTCATGACCCGCATAGGGGATATCAACGGCCTGACAGCCGGCCACATGAGCATATGGTACCATGAACACCTGCTGCATGAAAGGCACAGATGATGACGAGCCGTCACGGTTGATAAAAGCTCGATCTCTTGTGCCGTTTTTCGGAAACTGTAAAGCCCAGTTTGCCTTAAACCAGACTGCGTTCGTCAACACAAAACGGGTATCGGTTGAAACTCTACCCGACGGGATCAGATCTTTGATTCTCTTGTTCGTTTGCTCTTCCACCCAACTGTTAATGGTTTGACGCGAGGCTTCAGTGCTATTGATAAAATCGACGATATGCAGCTCGGCGCCGAAATTGACCGCAAGGGTGTCCAGATAGGCCGGCAATATGGCGAAGCCCTGTTGACCCCAAACGGCGTTGGCATTACTGAGCTTCGGCATTTGCAGGCCTCCTGACAGAACTACACCGGTGGTCTTACCGGCAAGCAGAAGATCGAGCTTGTTGAAAGTGGGATTGAGGCGATCCTGGGGAAGCGGAAAGGATAAAACCCGTTCGATTTCGCTCAGTGTTGTCCCGCGTGCCCCCGGCGCCAGAAGCGCAAAGGCCTGAGTGATGCTGTGGGGCGAGAAAAAAGTGTTGTTATTCGGGTTCTCATCGAGCAGAGGGAAAAGCTTCAGGGCAAATTCCGTGTTGCCTGAAACCACTGCAGCAAGTTCCTCATCCGAGACCTGCGGAGCCATGTCACGGGCAAGAGCGGACCTGGCAACCGTCTGTCCGCTGTTTCCGGAATCACTGCTGCAAGCAGCTGCCATGCAGAAAACAAAGATGGCAAACAACCAAATATAACGCATGGTCATCTCCTTTAACAAAGCGTTTGAGGTGTTTCGCCTCGGCCTCTATGCGCAACTGGGACGATAAATCACCGCCCCTTTTAATTCTGCGCGGCCCCTGTCAAGGTAAATGACATATCATGGGAGTGTCGAAAGACAGCTCCGTAGAAGACACCCTCATGCTCTATATCCGGCACATGGAGCGTCCCGTCCGATGACAACACAGCAGGCGTACAGTTGATAAATTGACTCGCCGCCGGCCCCGTGGATGCGTTCTTGAGAACCAGCTCCGAGACATCGAGAACATACCGGAAATCCGCCTGATATAGTTGGCCGTTGAATGCCACAACGGGGACATGCAGGAGGAGGTCTCTCGAGAGTGTCGCTGCGCAATCGTTTCTCGAACTCCGTGAGAAGGACTGCAGGATTGTGCCCCCCTCTCCCACAGCGACAAAAGCTCCATTCCCGTAGCCCGCCGCACTCAGGCTGTGAGTCGTCTTGGGAACCTTGGGAAACCAATTTATGCCGTCAGGCGACGTCAGCACGGCGCCGTTATGACCGACTGCCATAAAGGCGCCGTTCTCATAGGCAACACCTCTAAGAGGGGGGCCCTCGGTGCTGCGCGTCGTCCAGTGTATCCCGTCCGGGGAGGTGGTGATAATATGGATCGGCGAGGGCGGCGCAAATCCGACGTGGAGCGTGCCGCCGACGGCAACAAAGAGTCCGTTCCCGAAGGTCATGTCGTTCAATTCAAAATTCTCTTTGGACGGAGCATCTACGGGCGTCCAATGAACGCCGTCAGACGATACGGCCCCGAGGGTGACAAAAACGCCGTTGCCGAAGGCGAGCAAATTGCCGCCCGCGGCTGTGGATGTCCGCGTCCATCGGATGCCGTCCTGCGAAGTCAATATGGCATCGGCTCCTGCGGCGACAAAAAGCCCGCTACCGTAAATGACCCTTCTGAGAGAATAACGGGGATCTGCGTTCACGATAGACCATTGTATGCCGTCCTGAGAGGCGAGGATGAGGCCGTTGTCACCGACTGCAACAAAAAGTCCGCCGAATATGTCGTTTGCATGAGCTGCCGCATGAAGCATATTCGTTATCCCCGACAACCTGGACGACCACAGGACTCCATCGGGAGACGTGAGGAGCAGGCCGCAATGCTGCGCGATGTCATAGCCGACGGCGACGAAAACGCTGTTGCCGTGGGTGACGCCGTTTAATCGGTAAGAGGTCCCCGACGTCTTTGATGCCCAGGAAGACCCGTCGGGAGATGCGACGATGGCGCCCCCGTGTCCCACGACAACAAAGGTCCCGTTTCCGTAGGCGACGTCGTGGATTTCTGCAATGTCTGAGCGCGTAACGTTCCATATGCCCCCGTCGGTCGATGTGGCGACAAGCCCGCTGCCAACAGCGACATGCAATCCGTTCGCATACTGAACCGCAAAGAAAGTGACTGCGCCTGGAGGTGATTCTATACGCCCTTGAGCCCAGTTCGTCCCGTCTGTCGATATCAGCACGATCCGATTATTCCCCACCGCAACGAACCTGCCGTTTGCGAATGTTATTCCAAATAGTCCGTCATCAACACCGGGGTTTGGGGGCATCCAGGTGACGCCGTCTGTTGAGGTCAGGACAACGGTCTCCTTATGGCCGGCGCCGCCTCCCACGGCAACGAACAGACCGTTGCCGTAGGCGACGCCGTTCAGGGATTGAGAGGTTACCGCCGTCCTCTGCATCCACGATACGCCGTCGCTCGAGGTCACGACTGTCCCATTGTTTCCCACGGCGACATACAATCCGTTGCCGTACGTGACCGCGCGGAGCGTTCCAAAGGTCTGTGACGCGCGCGCAGTCCAGTTGATCCCGTCAGGTGAAGTGGTTATCACGCCGGAATTATCTTTCTCCCGTTCATCGCCTCCCACGGCGACAAAGAGATCGTTTCCGTGGTGTACGTCATAGAGGGTGGTCTTGATGATGTCCGCCTCCCTTTGCGTCCACGCTGTTGCATCGGGTGAGGTTATTACCGTTCCCGACGAGCCGACGGCCACAAAGATACCGTTCCCATAGGTGATACCGTAAAGGTCATTGCCCTGAGGCAGCGGGTTCCTCCAGTGCCAGCCGTCAGGTCCGGCATCGGCGCAGGGAACAATGATCGTTAATAGGGTGAGCAGATCCAGGATAACGGAGTAGAACGTCATTCTTTGGAGCTTCATGACTATCCTCCTGAACAGAGTTTTTTAACAGGGGCATGCGGTGCGGGGATTACCGGCAGCAAAGGGAATCGGGATTTCGATATACTTGCCGTTCATCAACGCCTCCCGGTAAACCAAGCCAGGGGTATCCTTGAGTTCCTCCCATCGCGATTGCGGCACAACAAGGATATCCATGGGCATGGAGATACTCGCGAAGCGCTCGTCGTATCCGAACGCTCTCCTTTCTCGGATTCTCAATCTCGTCTCGGGTAACGATCAGAACGTCCAAATCGCTGTTTATGCTTGTTTCTTCCCGCACATAGGAGCCGAAGAGAATAAGTTTCTCAGGACGGCAGATCTCGATGATCTTCCGGACTACCGCATCAACCTTCTCGGAAGTCACTTCCCAGGAATGTTTTATTTACCCGTGCGTCATCTGTCCATCCTCACCTTATGAACGGCGATAGGTCTGCCAATCACGGCAGCATTCATTGCTCTGTCGAATCACCTCTCTGTATATTACCTTCAGCATAGGCGCTCATTCCAGGCAAAGGCAAATAATTCTATACCGCCCCTGTTTTCCTAACAAGGAAACGAATGGAATGATCCACGCAAACCTCGCCATGTGCTTACCTTTTGCATATAGCCGCAAGTTTGCCTATTTCGACATTAATTTTATCCCATATCCCATCAGCTGCATCCATGCTTTCCGCCGTTATCAATTGTTCGTACAGACCGCAAATGATTTTCTTTTGCGCCTGAACGTCCGGCCGTAGATTATCGCGAGGCCACCAAGATTCGTCGTCTGCACTGAACATGCACCGGATCTGTTCAAAATTGCTTCGTGCCTGAGTCAGTGAATAATCACCGTTCGGCCCGCCGGTGACTTCATCGGCATTATAATCATCCTGCTGCCCGTCATCCTCCCAATCACATAAATAACAATATTCATAGGAGCGCTCATCGGGCAGAGTGGGATACCCGCAACAGGGACAGGTCACATTGCCTCGCAGATTCTCTTTGTGGACATCAAACCATGCGCGGCGAACATGAAATGGCGTCGTGGGGTCGTCGGGCGGTAAATCAGTAGGCGTCAGCCGAAGAAAATCACATATTTTGCGATCGATTGAACGAGTCATGGTGACAAAGCGCTTGTCTATCCAGCCGGCCCAAATGACCTTTGCCGGCTTGTCCTCGAAAGCCCGCATCCATTGTCCCGCCTTGATTCTGAAGTCCACGTCCTTCCATTTATATTCGAAGACGCGTCCCACAATTTCATCATCCTTCAATCTGGTTGTGTAGGCATCGGAATGCCTTTCTTCAAATTCTCTCGCAGCCGATCTCAACTCTACTCTCGTCCTCTCTGCCGTATTCCACAGCAAATAGACCTGCCCGACATTGGTTCGGCCAACCATCCTGTCAAAACATTCCATCAGCGTCCTTTTGGCAGCAAAAATGCCCGGTTCAGCATGGCAGCGAAAATAAACACCATCTGTCGGCTGAAACATACAGAGGTATCGGTCAAAATTCAACCGAGCCCGCCGCAGGGAATAACCGAAGTTCATGTCCCCGGGTTCTGCGTCATCAAGATCATAACCGTCATCGGCAACGTATGCATCCGCCCAGTCGCATAGATAACAGATTTCGTAATACCCCATGTCGTCATAGCACTCGATGTTGTTGTATTCCGGGTGAGTCAGCATCGTCGGGTATCCGCAGCAGGGACAGGTAAAATATCGGGAATATCCGAAATCCGCGGGAAAAGTCTGATGCAGCGGGACCTGCCTGAACTCGGGATGAAGGTCAAACCATGTGCGCCGCTTCTGGAAAGGCCGCTCCATATCATCGGCAGGCGCGGAGGCTCCCTCGGGCGCGGCAATATCATGCACCCATGTCAAGGTGCCTCCTTTGCTCTTCAGCATGCCCTCAATTCGGTCACCATGCACCCATGTTTCGAGGCATACCGCGTAGGTGATCGAACCATCCGACTCGGGATTCAACGTCAACTGCGCAATGCGGATCCTGTCGCCATTGCGTTCAGCCGCTTGAAGCAGTGTCTTGCGGCACATAGCCACGAGATTGATATTTCTGAACTCCATCAGGTCCGCCGGGTCGATCCAGAGGTCAAGAAAATCAAGTCTGGCTGGAACGCCTTGGGAGAGAACCTGCGCACTGATGTATTCGCTCGATGCGCTAAATTGCGACACAAGGTTGTAAGCAATGCTCATCCAGCGGCCTGAAGGAGCCTTATGCCACTTCGGCTCACTTCGAGGCAGGCCGGCGGTAAGCTCTGCAATGGACGCCAAACCGTCCAGGCGAGACGTGCATTCAGTCGTCAGCTTGAAGCGTAGATCCGTCCTGCGGCAAACCCAGTAATAACTTGCGTCCAAAGCATCATAATGACGAAACCAGCCCTTCGGCGACGGCCACTCCGCGGCAGAGACGGCCATGCGTGCGATGACCAAGTCGGGGTCCATCTTCAATCTGGTCGCATGAATATAAAGGCGCCGGGTCGAGATCGGTTCGGCGAGCAGCGGTGATCGTCCATCGGGATGGATGCCCGTGATGTCCGGTTCGGATTGACTGGTTCTCAGTCTTAACCGCTCAAGGCGGCACAAAGCATCACGAATAATCTCTACTGGCTGCCTGTTGGCAATCCTCAGCTCAATTATCACACGCAGCCAATTTTCAAACAATGCATGCCAGAAACTCTCCGGCAGATGCTTTGAAAAGGCAGCCGCCAGGCAGCGTTGAGCATCGAGTGGCGGCGCATCACTGCCGCGTTCGCGCAACCATTGAGCAACCATGCGCAGGTGTGCCGCCATCCGATTCGCATATATACGGTCGATCTCTGAAAGAACATCCATCGTTGCTTTCACGAGGTTTCCGGCCCTTTCGCTGACTGCGCTTTTTCTTTGTTTTCTCGGCCGGTAATAGCTCGTATACTGCTGATAAAGCTCAAACAGAAACGCCACCCGCTCGGCGTCGGAGGCGAAACCCTTTTTGCCATATGCTGCGTCGACGGCCCGGTCGAGGGCCTGATGGGCCTTCCTCAGGTCGGGCGGCATGGCGACGGGGTCATAAAGGTCGGCCAATGACGACTCAGGATGAGCGGCGCGGGCGTCGAGAACGGCCTGTGCTGCCAGTTCGATGGCCTCTTGTTGCCTGTCGGACGGCGCGCTCGGCCAGGGGAAGTTGTTGTAGACGATCTGGTTAGAATAGCGATAATCGCTCTTAAGCCTTCCTGCTACGGCACGAACCCACGCCATGTGCATGACCGATGATGTGACACCGAACTCGTATAGCGAGGCATCCGGAACCATGAGGTTCAGGTTAGTCGATATCGTCTCATACGTGAGAAAACCTATCGGTATATAGAGACGCCGCTCAGATGACACACTCGGCACAAGCAGGTAATGACCTCTTGCGGGCTGGCGGTTTTCACCGAACAGGTATGGAGTTTGGGCGCGTGTTCGTGTTGCTGCCTTCTTACTGGCCAGGCGCATCCTGCGTACGGCTTCAACACGTTTCTTTACCTCCGGCAGCAACCGCAGTTCTCCGGGCTCGATCCCGACCAGCCACAGACACCAACGCTCCCTATTGTTGATGAACTCGTCGGCGCCGAGCAGCGGACGTATCCACTTGGCCGCACCCGGCTCTCTGGATAGAAGAACCGCTTTCTCATCAGGAGTAAGAAGAAGATTCCCTCCGTCCGTGGGTTCGTTGCCCTTATACATCGGAGAGACCTGGCAAATGGGTGTATTTCTGCTTTCCATCGCGATATCTGCAGCGTCGACCAAATAGGGATTAACGTTTCTTGCTGCGAGTGAATGCGGTGCCCCGCTCGGAGTGTCATAATCATAAATCATCTTCTTGTCGGTGTCATAGAGCGCAAAACCGATGATCACACAGTGGACGGCGGCCGCACCCCTTGCTTCGTTGCTCCAGCGGAAGGTCCGATGGGCAAAATGAATCTTTATACCGAGACGCAACAATGCCGGCCATAGCACGCCGACTTGCTCTCCCTGAGTTATCGAGTTCGTCGACACAAAGGCCACCTTGATCCGTTCGCGTGGAGGTTTAGGCGTTCCAGGCAGGTTATCCAGCAGCGCGGCAATCTTTTCATCTCCGCGGATATACCGGACGGCCTTGAGATACCATGCCGTCACGTAGTCGAGAACGCCGGAACCTTTAACGCCCGCGAACACCTGTTCCATGTCGGTTTGCTGTTCGGCAGTGCGATACTGCTTCCCCACAAACGGCGGGTTCCCCAAAATATAATCCACCTCTTCGGCCGATATCACCGTGTTCCAATCCATCCTCAAGGCATTTCCGCAATGAACCGATGCCGAGTGAATCAGCGGCAGGCGGCGGAAGTATTGGCCGAATTCCTCGGATATGAGCATGTTCATCTGGTGGTCCGTCAGCCAGAGGGCGACCTGGGCTATCTGTGCGGGGAACTCCTCGATCTCTATGCCGTAGAACTGGTCGACATCGACCTGAACGAGCTGGAAGATGTCGAGGTGGCGCTGGCCGCTTTCGCGGGCGGCGCGGAGGATTTCGAGCTCAAGCCTGCGCAATTCCCGATAGGCGATGACCAGGAAATTTCCGCAGCCGCAGGCTGGGTCGAAGAACTTCAACCTCGATATCTTCTTATGCAGCTCGAAGAGCTTGTTCGCGCTTCTCTTCGAGGCATTGAACTCGGCCCAGAGGTCGTCAAGGAACAGCGGTTTGATCAGCTTCAGGATGTTCTCTTCGCTCGTGTAATGGGCGCCGAGGTTCCGGCGGCGGGCAGAGCCTTCCTCGTCCATCACGCACTGGAATAAGGCCCCGAAGATGGCCGGCGAAATGCGGCCCCAATCAAGTCCGCAACAGTCGAGCAGAAGCTCGCGCATCGTGCGGTCGCAGGACGGTATGGGCAAGGCCTCCTGGAAAAGCTTGCCGTTGACATAAGGGAATCCCGCCAGCATCTCGTCCAGGATCTTCTGGCGCCGCTCTTCCGGGGTATTGAGCACCTGAAAAAGCATTGAGAGCTGCTGTCCGAGGTCCGAGCCGTCCTCTTTGGTGCAGTTCTCGATGAATTCACGGAAAGCCCCGCGGGGCTCGAAGAGCGTGGTGTCATCCGCAAACAGGCAGAAGAGAACGCGCACAAGCAGCATCTCCAGTTGATGCCCTGTATAGCCGGAGGCACGCAGACGGTCGTGGAGCCTGCCCATGCGCTCCGCCGCCTTGAGATTGACCGGATCCTGGGCCTCGATTTTCTGGGGCGTGTAGCCTGCTATGAACCAGAAGAGCTTTATGTTCTTATAGAGGTCTTTGAGGGCGAACTCATCATGCGTCCCGGTGTCCAGGTCATAAAGGCGGATTCGGGCGAAATCGGATACGATCACGTAACGCGGCAGGTCACGCTCGGGCAAACCGGGAAAGTAGTTCAGCGCCTGTTCATAGGCGGTATCGAGGTCGCGGCCCCTCGATTTGTGTTCTGCGACAAGAACACCGCGCCAGAACAGGTCTATACGGCCGGTCTTCGCGCCGCCTTGATCGAAAAGCGGCAGGGCCTTCCTGACGGGCTCTTCAAAGGACGCGACGCGGCGGCGTGACACCCCGAAGACATTGAAAAACTCGTTCCAGAAGGTCTGGGCCTCGGCCCTCTCGACCTTCTCGCCCGCCCACTCGCGGGAAAAGGCGAGCGCACGGTCTTTGATTTCATTCAGCGATAACGGCATGAACGGGCATCCCCTCTCTTTTGCGTTTCCTCAATTATCCCGCCCTGTAAACCAATAGTCAAGCTCATGAACATAGGAGCGCGAGCTGCGGGTCGAAAAGTGTGAGCACCCCGATTACCGGATAGGGTGCCTCGAGGCTGTGGTACAATGGAAGGAACCCGAAGAGGCAAGGCCACCTTATCCGGGGCCGCCAAGGAACCGCTTAGCGCGGCACGAAGCTCTTCGGGTTTACAAGCCGCATGGTGAATCAGTTTAAGGCGAGATATGACGCTCTACTGCCTTTGCCGGAGTTTCCCTTCGACAACAACTGGGTGCAGAGGGTGAGCACGTGGGATGACTTTCTCGAACGAGGAAAGGACGTCGCCATGTCGCTGCGCCGCCTGCAATACTCGGCTGCCGACTATGACCGCGATTTCAGGGAACTCGCACCCGAACTGCACGATCTGGTTCTGGAGGTTTTTTCGCTCACGGAAGAAGAGGACCGCGACCTCAGGGAGTGGGTCGACGAGCTCGATTTCCTTCACGACTGATGCGGCGAGATCTCAGCCGTCAAGGGCGCGAAAGAGGGCGAAGTTCCTATCATAATCTCGAAGCCAAGCCGGGTTTCGAACTGAACGACAAAATCTTCGTCGCTTCTATTTTATGTGAAGATTTTCTACATACCCCTTTGCCCAATCGAGCAGCGGCTGGCCGTCGAGGGTGGCACCGGTGCGGACCAGTTCCGCGTCGAGCCAAGCCCTGCTCTTCTCGGCCAGGGCTTTCCATTCTTGCTCATCGTCAGCATGTCTCATTGTCAGATACGTCATCACGACGGCCGTGCAGAGCAGGGTGTAACGGTCCGTCTTTGAGCGGGTGACGATCCTCCTTGCCGTTTGTTTCAGCTCCTTCACACTCACGCCGATGACGACCGCGCTCCACTCATCAAGATGGAAGCCTCCTTCCGGTCTCTGACATGAGAGCAGTCGGATCGCAGCAGTCATCAAGCTGGATGGTTCTTCAATCCTGTCCTGTTCCCGATCTTCCCGCATGCAGCAACTGACAGAAGACGATGCTTGTTGATAATCAGGAGGTTCCGACATCGAGCACACGACTGTGCTTTCGGAAGCGATCAGAGACAACGATCCATGCCCATGCCACCCCTTGGTCAGCATGACAGGCACCTTCCTGAGGACCGCATTTTCCGTCGTCTTGTCTTTGTCCGAGCGGTATTCCACGGCGACGAAGCTCGTCAATCGGGACAAAATGCCGAATTCCTTCGACAGGGCGATAATGCGCTCATTAGTCTGCTGCTCCTTCCTTTCCTTTTGCCTTGAACCCCTGTTCATGAAGCCCGTTCCCTCCTCAAGGTCGCGGATCGTCTCCCGCGCCCAGAGGCGGGCAATGGGGCTCTCCACGTCGGTCACGTCGCAGACGCCTATCGTCCATTCTTTCTTCATTTTCCCCGACAGCGCCGATACGGTGATCTCCGGAGGGCATTTGACGCCACCGTCAACCCGCGCAAAAACACTGATCGTCTCACCCTCGTAGGCGGCGGGGTCGGCCGGCGCCTGGCTGGATTTCAGTGCCCCGCCGAGAGCGATATTCGTTACACTGTACCCTGTAACCTTCCCGAACAATCTCAGCACCTTGGGCTCAATCCGCTCATTCGGTGCGATCATCTCGGCAGCGCCCCCGGACACCCTCGCCAGTTGCTTCATGAAGTACTCGTTGGGTCCATAGCCGATGCCGACGGGAAAGAACCTGATACCCTTTCCGTTATCGCGCACATGCGAGGCTACCTCATCTTCGTTGCCCACCTCGCCGTCGGTGACGAGGATGACGTCCCGACGGACATCGGCAGGTATCTCCTGTGCACAAATGTCCCTGATCGGCGACAGGACTTCCGTTCCGCCGAGGTCGGCGTCGATCTTTTCCACATAGGTGATAGCCTTCTTCGCTGAGCCGGTATCGTATGCCTTGCATAGCGGAAAGAGCTTCTCAAAGGTGCTGCCGAACCGGTAGATGTTGAACCGAACACCCACCGGCAGCGCTCTAACGAGCACCCCGATCGCCTTTTTCGCCTGTTCTATTGACGGACCCGACATGGAGCCGGAGCAGTCGAGGACGAATATGACTTCCCGGATTTCCGCTTTAACGGCAACCCTTTCGTTGTCTGACGTTGAATCCGGGGCCACATCAATCTGCACGAAACAGCCCTTTTCCCCGTTAAAGCAGTAAGCCCTGGTACCGAACCTCTTGCGGCGCCGGATGGACAGCACAAAATCCCTGTCCATTTCTTCGGTCTCGGCGGAGAGGGTGATATGTACAGCCGCATCGTCGAAGGTCGTCGTTACCGGGTGTGAGGGTGACTCGACGGCGGCAATACTGCCCGGGTCGTCAACGGTGACCCCGAGTTTCAAGCCGTAGGGTACATTTTCCGCAAACGGTGGATTGACCTTGTCGTCGACAGGGATGCCGTCATCATCGGATACATGATCAGGGATATACCGGGGAGAGATCGTCGTGGGCAGGAAAAACCTGACCTCATCGCCGTGGGTTTCAAGGAGACAGACGTAGTGAAGCTCTATTTCAGCGGCGGTGCCCGGTTCGAGGTTGCCCACGGAAAGCGTGAAAATGTTCGGCCGTTCCTCGTCGAGGAGAAACCCTCCGTGACCTTCCTCCAGGGCCTTGTCATACATCTCGAAAGCCTTTTCCCGCTCCTCTACCTCGCTCAGGATGACCCTGCCGCCGACTTTGACCCTGAAACCGCACACGGCGCTGTTTTCGGGCAGCGGAAACTTGTAGACGGCCTCGACCGGTTTGTTCTCCCTGTTTGCAAAGGTCTGGACGACTTTGACTCCACACCCCCTGCCGGCGATATGAGCGTCGACAGCGACACCGACCAGCGGCACTGTACCGCCGTCTACCAGGATCAGGCCAAAAGCTTCCCTATTCACCATGAGCCTCCTCTTCTGTGATTGACCGGATGACCCGCATGAGTCGCATCACCATTTTCCCCTGTTTCTCCTCTACATCCCGCCGCACGGAGAGTTCTATCCCCGGCGAGATGTCGTATCTGACCCAGACAGCCCGTGCCGTCTCTTGCCCGGCAGCAACACCCTTTCTCAGATACGAGATGATCGCCGAGAGATTCATCCCCTTTTCCTGAAGCGTCCTGACAGTGCGCAGTGCATCCATATGACTGTCATTATAAAAACCGCCCCTGCCTCTGCCGGCCGGAGGGTCGATAAGCCCGATCTGTATGTAATACCGGATTGTTCTCCTGCTGAAACCGGTCATCTCAGTGAGTTGTTCGATCGTATACAACGACTGCTCCATGGATTTTATTATAACAGTTTAATGTCATAATAACAAGTTGTCCTGCTATTGCATGTTTGGATACTCGCCTCCGGTGTCTGCTGTCAACGTCGGATTTGCGGTATCAGGCCGAAAGAAATGGCATGACGCCTTGGGATTGCATTTCTTGGTACTGCATCGAGATGAGGCGGATACATCAAAAGGAAGAGAATCGTGGGTTGAGGGAGGTGCAGGAGCGGGACGGGGGTCTGCTATTTCTCGCTTACGTCATCGGCGGCGACGTGCTGTTTTTCCTTGTACCGAACATCCTTTAAACCTATAAAATCCGCATCCTGGGTCCAGATGACGGCCTTATGCATGTATGCAGTCGCCAGAATGATGCCGCCTGCAAGAGGAATATCATGCTTGTGTCCCAGCCTGGCGGCTTCCACTGCTATCGCACTGTCGAGCGCCGCAACCTTCCCCTGTTGCATGAGGGCCGCCGCATGGAGTGCCGAGTCTTCTCCACGCTGCTGGAGCACCCGCTTGAACACTTCGGTGATGCAAATGGTGGGCACGAGAAGTTCATCCTGGTTTTCGAGAGGTCCTGCAAAGAAATCGGCATTGGGGCCGTCGGCAAGATATTCAAGCCAGCCGCAGGAGTCGACCAGGTTCACACTCTGTCCTTGTCTTTCTCGATAGTCGTGTCGATCCCCTTCAGGAAACCCCGCATCTTCTTTATGTCCCTGACAGGTATCATCTCGATCCTGTTTTCGTACTGCAGGAACTCGACCTTTTCGCCCGGCTTGAGGTCCAGGGCTTCCCTGAGTTCACGGGGTATCACGACCTGGTATTTCGGCGAAATCGTTGCTTTCATACGGTGCCTCTATCGATATAAGTCTTGTAATAGTATAGCATGAGTTCGTAATAGTACACATGATCGATAAGTCGTGTCCAAAATAGCTAACAGCGAGACCTTGAAAACGAGGATAGGGTTTGGTTTCTGAAGCAAAATTCACGGGTAGCGTGAACGGCGGCGGGAGTCGAAGGCGCAAGCCGCAGCGGGAGCCGCACAGTGTACCAGAGCAGGCAAATGTTTTCATAACAACGGCATACACATGAGAAGAGGGAGTTTATTTTGCGAAGAAATCATGCCCTATCCTCGTGTCAGATTATTTTGGACACCAGTGATGATCGATAGTAAAGGGGATGTGATAAGGTTGAAATCACCCCTTCCTGCGTGAAAATCCGCTGCCGGTGAGGGAATATTCGCAGCGCAGAGGCTCCGTGCATGCCTCCCGGCATTGCAATTGCCTTTATTATCAATGCGTTCTGGACAAGATTGTTCGGGCATCTTCCTTGCAAATCAAAAATGTAGAGACTTTTCAGTGCCATGCGTCTCGTGTCGTTTCGTTTTGAATCGTCCGGCAGGGTGGTCATGCCGCTGAGGATATAAAGGGACAGGGACCTCGTCCGAGCAAGAGCCCGTAGCCGTAAGAAACGACTTCGCTCACATGCGAGCGCATGGTAGAGGAAAACCGGTTTACCCTGCAGCAATATGGACACGTTCTTGTCCTCCTATGCATCACCGGCGCATCATGCCGTCATGCCGGAGGTCCTTTCCCGGCTGTCCTGCAACAAGACCGATGTGCGTTATGCCGCCTTGGCCGGCCTGGACCTGCGGATCGCCCGCGATCTCCTCGACCTGGGCTGCGGGTATGGTTTCATGTCCGAAAAGGTCCTCGGTCGTGTTGCGCCCGATGCCCGCATTACCGGTGTCGACGCCTGTGAGACAAACAGGGTGGCCTTTCTCGGGACGGCGGAGAGATCGGGACACAGTGGCGATTTTTGGAGTCTCCGTCTGACTGAGGAACTGCCGTGGCCGGACGAGAGCTTCGACCTCATCATCGCGTCATACTCCCTCTATTTCTTTCCTGAACTGATTCATGAGATAGCCCGGGTACTGCGGAAAGGCGGCCTTTTCCTCGGCGTTACCCACAGCGAGTCATCAGCATCTTTCAGCACCCTGTATGAGGCGATTCGCTGGGACGAAAGCCGCTCGCAGGTCCTTGCCCTGGCCCGTAAGTTTTCGGCGGAAAACGGGATGTCCAAGCTTCAGGAGCATTTCAGGCTTGTCGAGGTGTTCCGGTACGACAACTGTCTTCATGTTGAGTCCGGACACCTGGCGGACCTGCTGCGTTACATCCGGTTCAAACTCCCGTTATTCCTCGGCGACGGCGGTCACCCCCGGGAAGTTCCCGCATCGTGGCAGGAGAATTTGGCGGAGCTGCTGAAACGAAGAAGGTCTTTCACGATGGACAAGACCGATGCCATCTTCAGGTGTCGCCTGCCGAGGGGCTGAAAAAGTGATATTCTGTGGCCAGTGCGGAGGCAGCACCGACGTGCTCGATGTCGATGGACGGCTGCGCGATGTGTGCTCCGCATGCGGCGCGGTCTTATACCGCAACCCCCTTCCTGTGGCCGCCGCGGTTGTGCTGAACGACAAGCGCCAGGTGCTGCTTATCAGGCGCGGGAACGAGCCCCGTAAAGGCCTGTGGTGTCTCCCCATGGGCTTTGCCGAGCTGAATGAGACGATCATGCATGCGGCGCTGCGCGAGCTGGAGGAAGAGGCCGGGATCACAGGCCGTATTGTCCGGCTGCTGTCTGCCGACTCGACGAGGGTCCTGCCGTACGGCGACCTCCTCATCATCACCTTTGAAATAGAAAAGACCGGGGGCAAGGAAGCGCCCGGAGACGATGCGGAGGACGTCGCCTATTTCGGCATCGATCACCTGCCCCGGCTTGCTTTTTCATCCAATCAGGGGGCCATTGACGCTTGCATGCAGGCGCACCGGGAGGAATGGGCCATAGAGGATTCTTTCAGATGCCTGAGCGAGAACACCTGCGAATCGATGCTCTCCGATGCGCTCGTCCGGTTGATCAGCAAACAGGCGCATGAGATCGGGGAAAAGTGGATCGAAGACGTCATCTCTCATCCCACGACCCCGACGTATGCGCTGGTGGACAGGAACGCTCTCCGTGAACTGGCCGTCGGCGCCCTGTCGCAGTTTTCGAGGTGGTTGGGAAACGAGGAAAACAGGGAAGTGGCCGGTTTTTATCGCAGCCTTGGGTCGGAGAGGCGCAGGATGGGTTTCGGGCTGAATGAGGTGATCAGCTCGCTGAGCCTGTTCCGCAAGCACATCAGCACCTATGCCATGCAGCACGGGGTTTACAGAGGCGCCATGGATGCCTATAGCGCCCTCGAGCTGGTGCACAGGATCGTCCTGTTTTTCGACAGGGCGATCTATCATACCGTACGCGGATTCCTCGACACCCGCCCCTGAGCCGGACTTTCACAAATGAGGATAGGGTTTGGTTTCTGAAGCAAAATTCACGGGTAACGTGAACGGTGGCGGGAGTCGAAGGCGCAAGCCGCAGCGGGAGCCGCACAGTGTGCCTGTGAATGCATATATTTCATAACAAACGCATAGCCATAAGGAAAGACGGGGTGCATAGCGCCGAAAAGCCTATGCTGCGGCGACACCTTATGACAGAAGCGTCACAAAAGACAACGTTTCAAGCCAGATGGTACCTTTCCCCGGATCACCCCACAAGGTGGTTGCGGATGGCGTAGAGCGTCAGTTCGGCGTTGTTCTTCATTTTCATCTTCGTGAGGATCCTCGCCCGGTAGGTGCTGACCGTCTGCATGCTCAGAGACAGTTCAGCGGCGATGTCCTTGACCGTCTTTCCCGAGCCGATCATGGTCATGATCTGGAATTCGCGGTCCGAGAGAAGCTCATGGGGCGCCTTTTCAATATCGCCGCCGAAGGCAAAGGCGAGCTCCTCGGCGAGCTTCATGCTGATGTATCTCGAGCCCGCCGCGACCTTCCGCATCGCCGTAATGAGCTCCTCCGGCGCGCTTTCCTTCGTGAGATATCCCGACGCGCCCGCCTTGAGAGCGCGTATGGCGTATTCTTCTTCGGGGTGCATGGTGAGCACAAGAACGGAGAGTTTCGGCCTCAGCGCTTTGAGCTCCTTTATGGTTTCTATGCCTCCCCGGCCCGGCATGGAGAGATCGAGAAGCACCATGTCGTAATCTCTCTCCATGACTTCGGAGAGCACCTCGGGGCCGTTTCGCGCCTCGCCGGTCACTTCCATGTCGGGGTGCTCCGCGATCAACTGTTTGAGCCCCTTTCGAAAAATCGTGTGCTTATTAACGACACTCACACTGACATGGACACTGTCTCCTTTTCAAGGCAGCGCTATCGCCAGCGTCGTTCCTTTGCCCGGGTCCCCGCAGACCGAGAACACGCCGCCCAGCAGGTGCGCTCGCTCCCTCATCCCCATGAGCCCGAACGAGTCAGACGCCGATATTTCCTCAGGGCGGATACCGCGGCCGTTGTCGATGACGGCGAGGACGAGCATCTTATTGTCGAAAGCGAGGATCACCTCCACCGACGATAGCACCGGAATAACGGCGCGACGTTAATTAGGGCTTTGAGTGTGCTGAAGGAAGGCTGTCGAGACGTTGCGGTTCGCTGACGGCGCTCCCGGATGCAAGGATACCTTCGCCTCGATGCCGGTCCTCTTCTGGAACTGCCTCACCTGCCATTCGATCGCTGCCGCCAGGCCGAGATCGTTGAGGATGCCCGGTCTCAACTCGGCGGAGATCCTTTTTACCGTCTGGATGATCGAGTCTGTCAGCCCGATGATCTCGTTTTTTTTGTCGATCAGGCCCTCTTCCCCCGGCGGCAGCTTCGTTCCCAGCCAGGACAGATCGAGCTTCAGGGCCGTGAGCGACTGGCCGAGCTCGTCGTGGATCTCCCGGGCGATGACCGTCCTCTCCTGCTCTCTCACCGTCTGCAGGTGTGCGTAGAGGCTGCGGTACTGTTCCTCCCTCTCCCGGAGGGCGTCCTCGGCCTCTTTGCGCTTGGTGATATCCTGGTTGACGGCGACGACACTGACGATCTCCTGCCTGTCGTTTCTGATGGGCACTGCGGAATTCAGGATGATCTTGCGTGTTCCGTCGAAGCACTCGATCTCGACCTCTTCGTTGATCGATGATTCCCCTTTCCGTACAGCCCGTGCGGCGGCCCACTCATGGGCCTCAATCTTCTTTCCCGTCGCCGGCCACCAGCCCTTGTACTCGCCGTAATCTTCCATCCCCACGTAGCGTGCGCCTCCCCATATCTCCTGCGATGCGCGATTCCCCATGATTATTCTTCCCGTCTTATCGATGATCCAGACACCCACCGGGAGGGTCTCGAGCACGGTCCTCAGGAGAAGGATGTTTTGACGGGTAGTTTCCTCCGACTTCTTGCGATCGGTAATGTCATGGAAAAACTCGAGCTTCGAGATGCTCCCGTCATCGTTTCTGATCGGCGTGTCGAAGAGATCGTAGGTCTTGCCGTTTTGGCGGAAGTCCACTCCCAGCGTACGGTATTCCCCGCAAAGACCTGCTCATTCTTGCACCAGGGACAGACTTCAGTTCTGTCATGGAAATAGTGGTGGCACTTCCGCCCGTCCACGGGGCCGAATTCCCTCTCGAGTGCAGGACTGAGATATTGGATGTCGAAGTCCTGATTGACGATGTATGCGCCGTCAGGCATGACATCGAGGATCCCTTTCAGCTTGTTCCTCTCCTGTTGGAGGGCCTCTTCGGTGAGCTTGCGAACGGTGACAGGGTAGACAGTTCGAGCACTTCCGTAACATGCCGTCTCTGTCCTTCAGCGGCGTGGCAACAATTTCCGACCATACGTCCTGCGTCGGTCGCCTTTCCCATCTGCTCATGGACGACTTGCTCGGCGCTCGTCTCGAAGATCTTTTTGACGCCGCAGTACGGACAGATTCCTGATCTCTTGTTGAAGGTCCGGTAGCAGGTGTCGCTCAGAACGTCGCTGAATGTCTTCTTGATTACGTCGTTCGCTCAGATCGTCCTGTAGTCCTGGGAGATGATCGCGATGCCTGCCCCGAGACTCTGGGCGACAGCCTCGAGCTTATAGCGCTCTGCCTCGAGCGCCTCCTCGCTCCTCCTGCGCTCCCGGATCTGGAGGATGAAAGATCGGAAAAAGAGAGAATAGAGCAGCGGCAAGAGCAGGATGACTAACAAAGCGGCATACAGCAGCCCCTCGGCAAAGCCTTCCGGCTCGACAGGCAGGAGATGTATGACAGACATCACGACGACTTCGACGATGAATATGGAAACGGCAATGACTATCAAAAGCCTTGCCGGCGACACGTAGTGAATCAAACGGTTCAACAGATGCTTGCGCGAGTCTCGTATCACGACAGCTCTCTCCTTGTCAGCACCCTGAGTGGATTCCCTATATTAATCTTCCGGTTGCTTTTGCACCGTTAAGGGTTTGGATATCAATGATATTACAAAAGATGTCATACGTATGACCACACAGGTTGTCATTCCTGAAACCCCGCACTTGATGCGGGGGCGTGGGGAATCCTTCTGAAAGAAAAGAACGTTTCAAGCCGGAATGACAGATCGAAAAAGTGACGTGGCTTTCCTTAATGGCTGCACCAGTAAACCTTTCTGTTGCATGAAAAGGCGGGTCGAAACGCCTCAAAGCCTTGCTGAAGGCGACGATACGCCTCGTCAGCTTCGTGTTTCAGGATTCCACTCTTTGTGTCATCGACCATTGGCGTATAGTTCATCTTTCGTTTTGATACAGGTGTCGCCGCAGCAAGGTTTTCGGCGCATACACCCCGCCTTTCCCGGAAGTGTATTGCAACGATAAGGTAAATATACAAATGAGCATTCTTTCTGTCGCCGCTCCTCCGGCAGCATCAGCGGTTCTCGAAGGACGTAGTCCACAAGTAATAGGCGCCTATGTCCCCCGTAAGGGTGACGGCAACATGGAAATTATATATCCCCTTCGGCAAAACGTTCTTCGGTATGCTCCCGAACAACGTCTCATAGACAGGCCCGGTCACGTTTTCCTTCCACTTTGCAGGGCTCGATGACAGCGGCTGGATCGTGTTGTCGGACCGGAGGAACTATATCTCGGGGCTCACCGCCGGTGCATGGATCGCCACGTATACATCCACCGGCGCTGTGAACCGCAGGAGGCCTGTCTGAAGGGTTAGGGCTGCTGGGTCTGTCTCGATCGAGAAAGGCATAGCGCGGCCGGGATAGGGATCGAGGATGGGTCGTCCCACGGCAGGGAAAACATAGGCACTGCCCGCCGCCGGCGCCGGCATAACGCGGTCATCCGTTTCGACGACAAAGCGTGTGCCCGGCGCTCTGTACCCCTCATACCAGGCGTCCGGCAGCGGATACCCCGGTGACAGCTCCGACGAGGCGATCCAGGCAAACCCCGAGACGGCACCAATGTCCGATCCGCCGGTGACCATGCCGACCCGAGAGCTGGAGGCCGCTGTGCCGAATACGAGGCCGTAGCTGCCGGGAGCGAGGACAAGGACGCCACAGGGGAATTTCGCTCGGATATCGGCGCTGACTCTCGGAGCGGTCAGGCTGACTTTCGCCAGGATGTCGGGACCGTCCCATGAGTAACCCTTGACCTGGTCTCGCTCAAAGGCGACAACAGGCTCCGTGTCGGGAAAGTCGCTCATGTCGGAAAGCCGCACCAGTGCGCCGAAAAAGGGGCCCGTCAATCCGGGTATGCCGGTGACGAAGTGGCCGCCGATGCTCGTGGCGAGCGCTGCCTGCGTGACCTGGAAGCGCACGCCAAACCACTGGTCGTATGAAACCCCGGCAGAGGGGCCCGTCACCCCTGTCTCACCCAGGGTGGCCGACTCGTACAGGACTGCGGCATGCGCCGGAGGACAGAGCGCGATCGCCAGGACAAGCGCCAGCAGGACCAGGCCCATCCTCAGGCGAAAGTCATAAAAAAGAAATATTCCCTTCACTCACGCTCGCACCAGTCACTTACACCGCCCTTTTCCAACTTACTTCCTGTATTGGCTAAAGGTATAATCCTTGTCCTTCTGTGCCTCGTGACAATTGAAACAGCCTTTCACGGGATCGGTGACGACCCGCTCACGGGTGTCCGCCTTGAATCCCTCGAAGCCCCAACCGCCTGTGGCGGAGAACTTCTTCGGATCTTTCTGCATGACGCCGATGACCTTTCTCGATCCTTCCTCGATGGCGTTGTTATCGGCCTTCGCGTCGAGGAGGTCGAAAACAAGCACCGAGCCCTTGGCGAAGGGCTTTCCGGCTTTCATGGCTTTCAGGGCCTTGTCATTGGCATAAATATGGTGAATGCCGCCGAAGGACTCATGGAGCGGATGTCCCTGCTGTATCACCATGGACTTCACGTGGGTCCAGTCCCGATAGCCTTCGGGGTATTTCACCTGGGCCTTGTCCTTCTCTTTCGCATAAGCACTGCCGGTAATAATGAACACCGCACAGACAGCAACCGCAAGAACCGTAAACACCATTCCCTTCTTCATATCCTGACCTCCTCCTTTTTCTCTGTTTCCTTTCCCCCGCGGGAACCGCCGGGGACTCACCGCCTATTTTCATTTTAGCATGCTCTGCATGGACGGCAAAGGCCCTATCCGCCGATACGGGACATCGGTTTAGAAGGCATGAACGGCTCCTCCGCTGTGAACCGGTGCCCCTCGGGCTTCACCTGCACGGCGAGCCGCAAGAGCCGACCGATCTCCTCGTCCGGGCACCCGCCCCGGATCGCCGACTTCAGGTCTATCTCCGTTTCGGAAAAGAGACAGGGCCTGAGCTTCCCCTCAGAGGTGAGTCTCAGGCGGTTGCAGCTCCCACAGAAGTGGTGCGTCAGGGCGCTTATGAAGCCCACGACGCCCTCGGCGCCGGGGAGCCTGAAATACCGCGCAGGCCCGCACCGTCTCGCCTTCACCGCCTCGAGCGGCCCGATCGCCGATACCCTCTCCCTGATTTCCCCGGTGGCGATGGTACGGTCGCTGCTCCAGAAGCCGCTTGCGCCATTGGGCATGAACTCGATGAACCTCACATGAAAGGGCGTCGTCACCGTCAGCCGGGCGAACGTCTCCAGCTCATCGTCATTGAAGCCGCGGATCGGGATCATGTTTATCTTGATGGGGAAGAGACCCGCACTTCCGGCTTCTTCGATGCCGTCGAGCACGTCCTTGAGTTCGCCCCCCCGCGTAATCTCCCTGTACCGCTCCGGCTTCAGGGAATCGAGACTCACATTGACCCTTTTCAGGCCGGCAGCCGCAAGATCACGGACATGCCGCTTCAGCAAAAGACCGTTCGTCGTGAGACTGATGTCCTCGATCCCCTCTATGCCGGCGATGGACGAGACGAGACGGGCGAGGTTGGTCCTGACGAGCGGCTCGCCGCCTGTCAGCCTCACTTTTCTCACCCCCAGGCCTGCGGCGACCCTCACAACCCTGACAAGCTCTTCATAGGAGAGCACGTCGCCGTGCGTCAACGGCGTGACCCCACCGAGCGGCATACAGTAGACACACCAGAGATTGCACCGGTCCGTCACGGAGATCCGCAGATAATCGATGACGCGGTCGTATGTATCCCTGACCGGCATGGCTGCAGCCCCTACTTTCCGAAGGGGCAGACCGGGTATCTGCACTCCCTGCAATTGAGACAGAGGCCCCCGTGGCCGAGTTCCGACAGCTCCCGCCTGCCGAGCTTCTCTCCCGCCAGGATCCTCGGCAGGACCAGGTCGAAGACCGTCGTTTTGTGGTACATCCCGCAGGCAGGGATGCCGAGGACGGGAATGGACGGGCCGTCGCCGTTGTTGCTTTTCGAGACATACGAGACGAGGAACATGGCCCCGGGCAGCGCCGCAGAACCGTACGTCATGTCACCGGCCCCGAGATTCCGGATGGCGAATCGGGTCACGTCATCGGGGTCCACGGACATCCCCCCCGTCGTGATCAGGAGGTCGGCGCCCGCCTCGATGAGCTCCCTCATCCGCTGCTCTATGTGCGCCTCATCGTCCGGCGCGTAGTAGACGCCTGCAATGTCGCCGTGGAACTGCTCGATCTTCGCCTTGATGATGGGAGCGAAGGCGTCCTTTATCCTGCCGTAGTAGACTTCGTTTCCCGTGACCACGATCCCCGCCCGGGGCCTTCTCATCTCCCTGACCTCGATCGCCGGCAGGTTATAGCCGCGGGCGGCGCCGACGGCCTGATCGACGATCTGCCGCTTGACCACCAGGGGAATAGCCCTCGTCCCCGCCACCACCTGTCCCTTCGACACCACGGTGTTGTAGTGCAGAGAAGCGCACATCACCTCGCCGAGCATATTGAAGGCAAGGAGGGCCCGGCTGTTTATCTTGAGCAGGCCGTCCCGCGAGGCGACGATGTTTATCTTCCCCTCTTTCGGCTCGCCGCAGACCGCCACGCCTTCACCCATGAGGGCGCCGGCGAGCGCGTGGGCCGCGTGGTCCTCGTGCATCTCGTCATCACCCACGGTCAGCACGAAGAGACGCTCCTTCCCCAGCCTCTGGAGATGGCCGATGTCCTCCTCTCTCACGATGTGACCTTTCCGGAAGGCCCTGCCCTTGAACTCGTCCTTCCGGATCTCCGTCACGTCATGGGCCAGGACCATGCCGACAGCGCCCGTCACGGGCACTGTCATGACGCCTCTTCCGCTCCTGCTATGAGTGATCTCTATGTCACACATGGCTCGCTCCGCTCTGTTTTTCCTCTTCCGCCGGTTTTCCCTGGGCGTGCTCAATTTCTTCCTTCCCGGAGATCGCTTTGTTAAAGTCCCGTATCGCCTGGCCGATGCCCTTGCCGAGCTCGGGGAGTTTCTTCGCGCCGAAGAGTACCATGATGATCACGAAGATGATGATGAGTTCCTGCATTCCCAATCCGACCATGCTCCTTCACCTCCTGTCAGCCTGTCGGCTTCTTCGAACCCTTCTTACGTCGCCGAGTCCTTCAATAATGCACCGACAAAAACAAACTCCGAGAGAACAATCCGCGAAGCAATCCTGCCGAGATCGGCAAAGAAAGGAAGTCTTGACGACTTTCCGAGCTTGTCGCTGAAATCAGGCAGCCAATTGATCATGTGGCGCTCAAGGAAATCTTTCTGTGCCAAAACGTATCCCTTCAGGAGATCGCCGGCGCCCTCCTCCCTCGCCTGGGCCTCCTTGAACGTGAGAAAGTGGAGGAACTCGAGTTCCGCAGAGAGGTTGTCAGGGAGATCGCGTTTGCCCTCTTCCTGGTTCATGTTCAGGCCGAAGTGCTTATAGAACTCGCTCACCTCTATCATGAGGCCCGTCCTCTCCACACCCTTGCGATGAAGGCCCTCATAGGGCGGGCAGGGCGGCTCCGGAGCACCCACGTCAAAGGTCTGCGTGTACGCCACCTCGAAATCCCGAAAGGTCATCCCTTTCAGGTCCTTCCTGACCTCGTCGACCAGCCCCGCCTCTTCATCAACGATACCCTCAAGGTGAGGGATGGAAGTCATGCCATCAAACAGCTCCGACAGGAACTCACCGCTTTTGTAAAGCTCAAAGATCTCCTGAGCAGGATACCGGAATACAAGAGAAAGCATCCTGTATATCGTGCTTCTGAGAGTGGGGTCCGCCTGGGTAACCGGCACAACCGATGGTTGAAGCATCTTTCCCTCCGTGTCAATTTCATTTTCATTTGAAAATCAACGTCTCATCTACAGCTCGCTGCATGCTGCCCGCCTTGTGAGGAGGAAGGGGGCTGATCATCACCCTTCCGAGGACCAGGGTCCAGACGCCGTTGAACGGCCAGCGGCACCACCGTCCCTGAGCATTGATTCATTCCGTGGCGCCCGGATGCCGGCGGCGGAAGAGAGCACCCTCTGCGACGCCTACCTCCCTATGCAAAGTCGGGCTCACCGTATCCTTTTCCGGGTAATACCCCCTGTGACATGGCTGGGTCGGGAAGAGGGGGTATGACGCACCGGCCTCCCTCACAGACCGTTCTCAATGCGGCGGCCAGGTCCTCGGCTACGGACTGCTTCGCCACGTAACCGGACGCCCCCGCTTCCAATGACCTGACGGCGTATTCCCTGTCGGGATTGAGGGCGGTGACGACGACGGGAAGCCGGGGCCGGAGGGCCTTGATTTCCTTCAACAGGTCGAATCCTTTTCCGCCGGCAAGCCGCAGATCGAGCACCACCGCATCATAATGATCCTTCCACACCTTGCTGTATACCTCGTCGCTGCTGCCCGCCTCCCCTGTCACCGTGATGTAGCGACACTCGCAATTCATCATATCATGTATCTGCCTGATCCTGCATGGCCATCACAGACGAGAACCCGGATCATGCCGCCTCCTCTGTTTCGGATCGGGCTGCTGAGCGTTAACCTTGCTGTGCGTGAAAGGAGGGACAAAGTGCCTCAAAGCCTTGCTGATAGGGAGGATGATCATTTTATTATGGGCAGTCGGTATTCCTTCCGGCCTGTCAGCAAAAGTTGGCCTGAAATGATCCTCATGGGAAGGCAAAGGTTTCGCAGCACCACGGCTTTTCGGCATCTTCGTCCCTCCTTTCCGGAGTCTCTTGTTGCAGCGATACAGTCAACGTTGCGTACATCCTCTTACGGGACATCATTGCAACCGTATCGGGAAATGAGTTGCAGGGGCCGTTCCCCGGGCGGACCGACATCGGTGATGCGGTCTGCTCGGGGGTGAGGCCCCCAACGATCAATCTTCCATAAGGCCGCTCCTATTGAATGGACAGGATCTGCCAGCTTCCTGCGACCATCTTGACGCCGTTCCTCTCCTCCTGTGCCCCGTCCCACTGCCCGAAGCAGATGCGGTAGGACTTCGCCCGTGCAAGAGTCACCATGTTGCCCGGAGCCTGGGGCGGATTTTGGGTATCGACGGCCGGACCCAGCATCGGCCTCTTCATGATCACAATCCAGGACGTGCCGACCCTTGTTTGGGAGTGCGTTATCCCCCGCAGGGCCGAATCTGCGCTCGTCTGCACCGTGCCGGTGCCGCCGGCGACGATGTTCTGGATCTGCCCGAATGTTCCGGCAGGAGATCCCACCGGGGTGTTCGCCCGCCAGAAGATGATGTTCACCGGCTCGCGCTGGTTGCCCATCGCCACGGTGGAAGGGGTTATAAAGGGAATTTCCATGGCAACGGCGTCGGCGAAGGTCGGCGCGTCGGCGACGCTGTCGTTCGTCGTGGCGTCCGTCCACTCGTAGCGGAAAAAGATATCCGTGCCGTTATTGATGGACTTCACCTTCAGGAACCGCCACTTGGACGACGGCAGCAGTTGGGGGACGCCCGCCGGCCCGATGAGCGAGTCGAGGGTGACCGTCATCTGCGTGGCCTGCGTCCAGGCGGGATCTGCCGGGCTCAGGCCGTTCGGTATGCTCGCAACGAACCTCGACGTTATCGTGACGGATGCTCCCTCAGCCTGATAGACAACCGGCAGGACAAGGGCCGTCAGGACGAGCGCCAGAATCAGGTATCTGTAGATGTTGACAAGTCTCAGTTTCATGTTCACCTCCCGTCCCTTAGACCTGTATCCGGTCAGCTTCGGAGTACGATGTGAGGATGTCGACCAGCGGCGAAGGCTGGCCGGAGGCAGCAATCGCTCTTTCGGATTCGATGAGGGTGAAGATCTGCGTGATTCTCGTTTCCCTCTGGGCCTGAGTTTGTGCGCAGGTATCGCCGAACATCTTCGCAAGCGTCGCGACGGGGATGCGCTTCGCAGTGCCTCCGTTGACCGGCGGGCTCAGCGGCGGGATGTAGAACGTGTTCGGCGTTGTCCCGAACTCGGGATGGAGCCGCAGGGCCACCTGGTACTGATCGACGAGCCTGTTCACGTTATAACGCAGATTGTCCGCATGGGCAGGGCCCTTGGCAGGTTCATAGTACCCCACCCACCGGATGCGGCCCACGCACTGGGTGACACAGAAATTTCCGCCCCGGCGAGCGGCGAACTGCTCCGCCGTCTCTCCCGCCCGCTGCGGTTCGAGCCTGGGATAGCAGAAAATGCACTTCTGGGACTGCTCCTCCGCGGGGTTCCAGTACACCTTCTTGTAAGGACACGCCTTGACGCAGTGGCGGTAGCCCCTGCAGCGGTTCTGGTCGACCAGGACAATCCCGTCTTCCTGCCTCTTGTAGATGGCCTTCCGCGTACAGGCAGCCATGCAGGCCGGGTTGCTGCAGTGGTTGCAGATACGGGGCAGGTAGAAGTAGTAGGAGTTGGGGAAGGTCCCCACGCCCACATCCTCGTCCCAGTTGCTCGAGTAGTTGTTCGGGGTGTCAGGCGCCGGCGACGGGACGATCATGCCGGCAGTCGCGGGGTTCGGAACTCCGGGAGTGACCTCCCCTGTCCCGAAAGCCTGCTCGTACCCATACTCCCAGGGCGCCCGTAATCCTTGTTAATGGACGGCATTGTGGAACTCTTGACCGTCGTGCCGCATCCTGTGAATCCGCCTCCCAGCGTCTCCCAGTTCTTCGGGTAGCCCCTGCCCGGCTGGCTTTCCACGTTGTTCCAGTACATGTACATCTGTCCCTGGTTGCGGTCCGTCCAGACGCTCTTGCAGGCGCTGGTGCAGGTCTGGCAGCCAAGGCATTTATTCAGGTCGAAGACCATACGCACTTGTTTCTGTATTACAGCCATAATAGCCTCCTATAGAATCCGCCCGATGTTTCGAGACGGGCGCATTACGGGAAAGTCCCTGTGTATTTCCGGACCTGTACGCGAGTGTCCTTCTGGTTTCCCGTAGGACCCCAGTAGTTGAGCCTGAACCGCACATGGCCGTATCCGCCGATGAGCTGCGTCGGCTTGATGCGGATCGTGCAGGGGCTCTGCCAGCCATTATCGAGCGGCCTGGGACCCGTCAGCGCATTCTTGAGCATGTACGACTCCCAGCCGTGGTACATCTGTGCCATGCCGTTGGGCATCCTCGGCGAGATGCAGAGGTGCGCCACCAGGCTCCCGTGGCCGTTGAAGACCTCCACGGGATCGTTGTCCAGGAGTCTTCTGGATGACGCGTCCGCCGGGCTTAGATAGACGATGGGACGCCCTCTCTGCATGCGGAGCTGGAACTTGCAGTCGCGATAGGTGGAGTGGATGGACCAGCGGCCGTGGGGGGTGATCCAGCGGAGAGGAAAGGCGTCCACATCCACCGGCGGCTTGTAGACCGGCAGCTCTTCGTGAAACTCGTTCAGGAACCAGTCCTGGTCGATGTAGAACTGCTGGCGCCCGACCAGGGTGGTGAGAGGACGGAGGTGCTCCGTCATCCTCTGAAAGGCGAAATAGGCCTCATTCGGCAGCATGTCGCTCGTCCATTCCTCGCTGGTCTGTGCGAGGCGCGCAGGCTGCGCCGCGATCCCGTCCATGGTCAGCCCGGCGAACTCCGGGGAGTTGTTCAGCAGGAACTGGCAGGCAACTTTGTCGTCTGTCAGATTCTGACCGTCTGTGTTGAAGGTTCTGAAGTCAGTCCCCAGGGTGGAGAAGTCTCTGGTTATGGTTGTTCCATCAGGAACCGCGTCACTGAAGGAGATCCCCGAAGCCGCAAGCGCGTCCGCAAGGGACTGCCATATCTGCCAGTCGGTCCTGCTGTCGAACTGGGGAGGGATGACCGGCGTCATGGGGATGACGTAGGAGTGGAGGTCCGTCGTGTTGATGTTCCACATCTCGAACCAGCTCGCCGCGGGCAGCACCACATCGGCATAGAGGGCCGTCGTGTCCATACGGAAGTTCAGGTCCACGATGAGGTCCAGCTTCGGCCAGAGCTTCGTGTAGACATCGAGGAAACTCTTCGCCTGGTTCAAATAGTTCGCTCCCCATACGAACATCACCTTGGGGTCTCTCGTGAAGTTGAGCGTCCCGTCGGTATTGAGGGTGAGCGTCTTGGTGGGGTCTATCGTGTATCCTGAAGGCCTCATTGTCCCTCTGATATCGGGCCAGAGCGGCATCCACCTGTTGTTGACGCTGTCCACGATGTACTGGTTGATGCTCCTCGGCCAGAGGCCGTCGACGTCAGACGTCACGTCGGCGTGCGTATATGTCCAGATGGTCGTGTTCTGGAACCTCTGCTTCGGACGGCCAAGGGGGAAGGAGAGCCTGAAGAACCTCTCCTCTGCCCAAAGCTTTTCCTGGCCGACGTAATGATCGAAACCGCCTCCGGGCTTCCCGACGTTCCCTGTCAGGGCGACGAGGAGGATCTGGGCCCGGTTGATGAGGTCGTTGTGGTAGTAATGGTTCGTCCCGGCGCTCTCGATGATGCGGGCCGGTCTGGCCGCGGCGAACTCCTGGGCGAGGCGGGTGATCACGGGGGCGCTGACGCCCGTAACTCCGGCCATGAGTGACGGCGTGTGGGCGGCGAGCTTCGTCCTGAGCAGGGAGAAAACCGTCGTGACGGGAATACCGTTGACGGTGAATGTCCCTTCCAGGGCAGGACTGATCGCGCCCAGGTTGAGCTTGCCGTTGACGGGCGCGCCCTCGCTGAGCGTGCCGGGCGCCAGTACCGCTGCGCCGGTCGCTGTGTCCCAGACGTAGAACTTTTCGGCGCTTCCACCCGTCACGACATCAGCCTCACGCAGGAACCTGCCGAATCCCGCGCCCGCATCCGTGCGCACCAGGAAGGGCATATCGGTGAACTGCTTGACATAGGCCTCATCCATCAGCCCCGGAGTGTTCACTATCACGTTCGCCATGGCGAGGCAGAGCGCGCCGTCAGTGCCGGGTCTTATGGCGATGAACTCGTCGGCATGGATGGATGTGGGGTTATACTCCGGCGAGACAACGACGATCTTCGTGCCGTTCATCCGCGCTTCAGTCATATAGTGAGCGTCGGGGATGCGCGTCTACAGCAGGTTGGCGCTCATGAGCATGATGTACTTCGAGTTGAACCAGTCCGCGGCCTCGCAGGCGTCGGTCTGCACGCCCCAGGTGAGAGGCTCGCCGGGAGGGTTATCGCAGTACCAGTCGTAGAAGCTGCAGACCACCCCGCCGATGAGGTTCGCCAGCCTGAAGCCGCCGGCCAGGGTGAGATGATGTTTCGCGGGGATAGCAGCGTAAAAGGTCACTGTGTCGGGTCTAAAGTTCTGGATGGCACTGGCCATACCGTTGACCCCGATTGCAGGGTCACCGTTGACGATGACACCCATGGCCTCAGCCCAGGTCGCCCTGCGCCACTTGCTCTCTCCCCTTGCCCCGACGCGGATCAGGGGATACTTCGGCCGCTGGGGTCCATAAATGTATTCCTTGAAGTGTGCGCCCTTCTGGCATCCCCTCGGGTTGATCGTGGGGAGGGCCGGAAAAGCTGGATTGTAACCGGGACGGCTCGGGCTGTTTATGTCGGGGTAGTCGGCGAACTGCTCTTCCTTGAAGAGGATGCCGTTCTTGACGTAGCTCTTCCAGGTGCAGGAGCCGGTGCAGTTGATGCCGTGGGTGCTGCGGCCGAAGGAGTCGAAACTCCACTGGTCCCGGTACAGCGTCTCCCATCCCCGGTAGGGGTAGGCCCCGAGCGGGTCCAGGACCGGCCGCAACAGGTAGAGGGCGAAGGCATCGGTCGCCGCGAGGGTCCCCGCCGTCACCACCGCCCCTTTAAGAAAATCGCGTCGTGTTATTTTTTTCATCGTATTCCTCCATTGCCCCCCTGCCCTTCCCTCCCCCCGAAGGGAGAGGGAAGAGCGAAGGGGCGTAGGCGTCGTTACCTTGTTGTCGCCGACACAGTATTCGAGAATGCCGAATTTCCGTCGGCGTTCGCGGCCCTGATGCGGTAGAAGTACGTCGTCCTTCTCGCCACGGTCCTGTCAGAGAACGTCGTCGCGTTCGCCCCTATGGTGAAGCTGGTAAGGCCGGTCGTGAAGGCCTCGTTCGTCGCCCTCTGGAGCAGGAAGTTCGTCTCGTTAGGCGAGTTGTCGCTCCACGCCAGGTCGATCCTGTTGTTCGCCGTCCTCGTCACCCTCAGGTTCGACGGCGCCTCGGGGATCTCTCCGGGAGTCGTTGCCGTGGCCGTATTCGAGTAAGCCGAGAAAGACGTCCCGAGGAAGGCGCGTACCCGATAGTTGTACGTTGTCTTCGGCGCCACCGTGGTGTCGACGAAGCTGGTGACGCCCGCTCCCACCCTGGCGATCTCGACAAAACCGCCGGCGCCGACGGCCCGCTCAATGGCGAAGCCGCCCTCGTTGGCGGCATTGTCAGTCCAGGTCAGACTCACCGTCGGCGGCAGGTCGCTCAACACGGAAGGCGTCGCTCTGAGAGCCGTCGGAGCCTGGAGCGCAACCGGCGTCGTGACTATGACCGCGTTGGACGGAGCCGATACACCGTTGGCGTTGAAGGAGACGACCCGGTAAGTGTATGTCGTTGCCGACGCCGTCGTCCCATCAATGAAAGTGTTGACATTCACACCCACCTGGCCGATCTGAACGAAGGTCACCCCTCCGTCAGTGGACCGCTGGATGCGGAAGCCCTGCTCATTGTTGGAGTTGTCTATCCAGTTCAGGCTCACCTGTGTGGCGCTGACTGCCGTTCCGACAAGGCCCGACGGCGCATTCGGCGGGCCGAGTGTCGTCGCCGCAACCGGCAGGTCGGGACCGGACGGGCCGGCGGAGTTGTACGCATTGACCCTGTAGTTGTACGTCCGGCCCGGCAGCAGGGCCGTCCGGTTGGGGGTGTAGCAGCCGGTTATGCCGGGGATGGTGCCGACGACGTCGGCAGGACAAGGCGGCAGAACTGCGCCGTCGGTCCAGGTGTTTCCGCCGAAACCGCCCAGTGACGTCTGGCTGCCCTTATACGCAATGATGACCCATGGCCCCAGGGGCTGGCCGGGCTGCACGTCCTGCCGCTCGATGAAGAACCCGAGCTCGTTGTCGGCCTGGTCTATCCAGGCGAGCGTCACCGTTGAGGCGGTCACGCCGGCAACCCTGGTGTTGATCGGCGGGAGCGGCAAGGCCACAGGCGTCTGCGCCACCGTCGCCGGAGATTCGGCCCCGAGACCCTTGGCGTTGAAGGCCTGGACCTTGTACTGGAAGGTCTTGCCGGGGTTCATGGCGACGTTCGTGATCTGCGTCGCAGGCGCCATGACGATGGCGAGCCGATCCCATGAGGCAGTCAAAGGATACGGATCAAATGGATCGGCGGGATTGGGCACGGATGTATCTGTCCCGTACCTGATCCAGACGAGATACCCGTCGGCGCCCGTTACGGCATCCCAACTGATCACCTGGGCGTTCGGGTCGGTGAGTCCTGTGTTGATATCGATGGGCGATGCCACCGTCACAGTGACCGGCGCGGCAGGAGGAACGGCTACCGCCGTGTCATCGGCGCCCATGAGGTAGGGAGCGCCCTTGCCCGACAGCAACCAGGAGGCGTAGGCGATGCCGCCCCAGTTGTCATTAAGCGGCTGGCCGCTCATGCTGGTCATCGCGGCAATGTCCTGTCCCGTCGTGGCGATCAGGGAATCGCTCAGGAATGTGGGAGTGAGCGGATAGTTCGGATCCAAAGGATTCGGGGGACCCTCGGGACGCGGCCCCTGGTCGGCCAGGGCGTTGATCGAGTCGTTCAGGTGCTCCATGAACTCCCGGGCCAACGTCTGGTGGAAGACCTCAGCCTTCGCAGAGAGCGTCAGTCCTGCCGGCGCGGAAAACCTGTAGGTCACCTCGTCCCAGTTCTGGCCGTCGGGATAGCGCGCCACATCCTCCGTCGGCACAAAGGTGGCCGGGTCATAGGTCCAGAACGCAGCCCCGTTGACGCGGTAATCCGCATAGGTGAAACCGGCAGGAGGGATGCGGTTGTCGAAGAGGATCGTGTCGTTCAGCAGGTTCAGCGACATCGTGCATGATGTGACTGCAGGATCGCAGACGCCCGTCTTCCTCTCGTAGACCATGACGGCGTTCTGCCCGGCAGTGCTGTCGATGGCATTCGACAAGGCGCGGTTAAAGCCCGCCAGGGTGTCGTCATTGAAAAGCCGTGCCGAGGCCGCGTCGTAGAAGCCTGACTGGTACACCATTGCACCCACTGCATCCTTCACGTCCAGGCTTATCCACATCCTGCGGCCGTCGGGATACCCTGAGGGCACCTTGTGTCCCGCGTTGTTGGTCACTCTGACGGTGACCTGGTAGACGCCTGCCGTTGCCGTTTCCGTGGGCGGGCTGACTATCTGGACGCTCACGGCATCCCGCAGCGAGATCTCGGTGTTGCGATGGGCCCGGTCCCACATCGGCCCGCGGTCCGAGAGCATGCCGGGGAAGATCATGGGGTCGTGGCCCGTCAGCGCGCCGACTACTTCGAGATCCACCTCCGGGTAGAGGATCTTCATCATCTGGGGAAGATCGCGGTTGGCGCCGACCATCTTGTGGAACGTCGTGCCGCCGTAAGGGTTTCTGTCCTTGGAGTTGGGGTACCACCCCGCGAGGAGTGGGTCGGGGTTCAATGACACCAGCGCGGCATCGGAATACTCATGCTTCATCGTCGGCAGGTGGCAGTCCTGGCAGCGGGTGCCGGCGGCACTGTAACTGCTGTACTTCCACTCGGTGTACGTGCGCTGCTCCGGCATGCCGTGGTTGAGGACGGGTATCGTCACTTCATGGCATGACCCGCAGAACTCGGGGGACTTGATGAAGAGGTTCTCCCGCGTCAGATGCTCGGGAGACACCGATCCCCACATAGCGTCCGGCGTCACCGCCATCTCGAACTGGAACGAAAGCGATCCGTCGGGGTTCCAGGCGAGCAATTCTCCCAGGCTGTTCGTCTGCGGCATGCCGGGCGGCGGGGGCTGGATGAAGCCCGTGAAGAAGGGCGAGTAGATGCCGTAGGTTTGGCCTGTGTAGAAAGACGGCAGGAGTAAGCCGGTCACAGGGTCCAGGAAGTCCGGCACGTCGCTGGAGCTCAGCTCCACAAGGCCACCGTACTTGCCTCCATAGGACATGCCGTCGTGGAACTGCAGCGTGGCATCTCCATAGGGGTTGCCGGCTGTCGGACCCTGCGGGTAAGCAGAGCCTGCATGCGGCCATTCTCCGACCGGCCCTGCCATCATGTTCCAGACAGGGTCAGTGGGGTTCAGATCGGGACGCCGCATGGTCACGGCGCCGGTAGCCCGATGGCACATCTCGCAGGAAATGCCCTCCGTGTCCGTCGAGAGGACGATGCTCTGAATCGTGTCGCGGCCGACGGCGTCACCGCCCATCGTGGGATCGAAGCGGCCCGACAGCCAGCCATTCGGGCTGTGGCAGCGGAAGCAGATGTTGCCCGCGCCGTCCTGACCGGTAGCATTCTTGATCGTGTTGTTGACGATCACCTGGTTCGCCCGGAACACGGGATCGCGCATGGAGCTCGCCATGTTCGTGCCGGCCCAGTTTGCGCCGTGACCGGCAGACTGGTCGATGGTGCCGCCGTGGCAGGCCATGCAGGTGACGACGAATTCAAAGATGTTGTACGGCGCCGGGAACGTGATATTCGGCAGTTCCTGCTGCTGCGCGCCGGGATTCGGCACGGTACCGCCCGGTATGTTCCTGCCGGGAATATCGGCGTAGACCAGGGTGACGGCCATTGCCACGAACGCCAGCAGGGTCATACTTATGAGTGTTTTCCTTTTCATTTCTTCACCCCCTTGATCTTCGCCACATCAGGCCAGACAGCCGCACTCACCTCGATGTCGCCTTCGAACCGCTCATTGCCCGTGAACCGGCCCTTTCCTACTGTCCACACGCCCGCGGCCGGTGACGACGGCATATCTATCGACGCCGTAATATCACCTGCGGAGGCGGCAGGATTAAACAGCAGCTCGGCGCTGATTGACCCGTCGACAACGGCGGGACTGTGGCGCGCATCCTTTTCCTTCTTTGTGGCGCTATCGTCGGTGATGCGCCACTTGCCCTGCACATACCACATGCCCGCCTTCTGCCCGGGCATGTCGGAGGCCGGCGAAAAGGCGGTCAGGGTGGCCCTGAAGGTCCCTTTCCTGACCGGCGTCGACGGGGTTATCGATGTCGCCGTCGCCTCGACCGTGTAGTCCCGGGTGATGACCCCCGGTTTGACGGTCTTCGTCTGCCCTTGGTTAATAACCTTTGCCCCGCTCAACTGCCAGCCGAAGGTCGTCTCGACTATGCCGGGGGCCTTCTTGTCCGGCGCCGCCGCGATGCCCCCGCCCGTAAATACGGCGAGGCACAGGACGGACACACAGGCTGCGAGAGTGCTGATGATCCATCTCTTTCGCATTGCTCTCCTCCTTATTGTTGCTCGCGCCCTCCTGGGCGCCGTTCATACACGTGCACGGGTGCACACACCCCGTTGCACGGAAACAAAATTTCCCTTTATCTGTCTCGTCTTTTCCATGGCCTGAGACCGGGAGCACGGCCGTCTCATTTTTCCCGGCATGCTCGCTTGCTTTATTTATAGCATCGCGCCCGCTGCGGCAATATCGGCGCTTGAACGAATCTCCCGTCCGTTTTTTTATGAATTTCGTGTCGTAGATTCCGGATCTGTCGTGTCGTTCTCAGGACGACAAAGGATCCGGAGAGCAATGCTGTCTTCGGGAAGGCAGATATGGTTCAAAGCCTTTCCAATGCGATGATGAGGACCATTTTGGCAGATGCACGGAAGGGCGGGGCAAAACGCCTCAAAGCCTCGCTGATAGCGAGCATGATTGTTTATTATTGGGTTTTAAAGATTTCATCCTTTGTATCATCGACAGTTGTGCTTCCATGCTCTGCACGGGACGGCAGCGGTTTCGCAGCACCGATGCTTTTCGGCGCATTTACCCCTCCCTTCCGTGGTTGTATGTTGCGATGCGAATGTCCCAAGATGTTACAGCGCTTGTTGCCTGACGGGCATGTGTCATCGATAAACTAAGCAAAGGGTGCTCTGAGGACGAACTGGGTATGTTAGAGGAAAGGCTTTTCACCACATCAGCCTTCCCGCACGGATGTTCTTGACCTGGTTCCGACTACTGTCTATTGTCTGCTGGCTACTGTCTTCTTCGGCCCGCCTTTCCGGCGAGCTGATGCAACGGAGGAGACCACTTGCAGGGGAGATGAATGAAATGTTACATTGCCTGAGAAAATTGTCAGAGTGAGTGTCAGTGAAAGGGGGATTCCTGCCCCTTCGGAAATTACCAGGGTGCTTGATGATAAGGTGGCATGATTTGTTTCTGTACCTTTCTGTTGCATGAAAAGGCGGCGCGAAGCGCCTCAAAGCCTTGCTGAAGGCGACGATGAGCCTCGTCAGGTTCGTCATTCAGGATTCCACTCTTTGTGTCATCGACCATTGGCGTATAGCTCGTCTTTCGTTATGATACAGGAGTCGCCGCAGCAAGGTTTTCGGCGCATACACCCCGCCTTTCCAGAAGGCGTATGCAACAATAAGGTGTATTTGTCATCCCGGCTCGTCCGGGATCCTTCTTAAGAATGATTCCCGACAAGCGGGAATGACGTGGATGTCGTTTGCTTACGTACTCGTCGGTAACCCGGGGAACCGTTGACTGCCTTTACGGAAGGAGCATGTCATGAAGCATGATGTCCCTCTCATTCGTCGTCTTTCCAGGCCCGTTCGATTCGTCTTCCTTTTATGTAGCATTTTCGTCCTCACTCTTTCCTTCCTAAGTCCCTCTTCCTCCGCAGAAGACGAATCCGGTCCCAAGGCGAGGCCGAAGGTCGGTCTCGTCCTCGGTGGCGGCGGTGCGAAGGGGGCGGCGCACATCGGCGTCATCAAGGTGCTCGAAGAGCTGCGCATACCCGTGGACTATGTGGCAGGCACCAGTATGGGCGCGATCGTGGGCGCCCTCTACGCGTCGGGCCTGTCTGCGGCGGAGCTGGAGAAGACGCTCACATCCATCGATTGGGATGACATGTTTACCGACAGCCCGCCCCGGAAGGAAATCGAGTTCAGGAAAAAGCGGGAGGATATCCAGATCCTCTCGAGGCTCGAGATCGGCTATGGAGACGGCAAGTTTCAGGTGCAGAAAAGTTTGATACAGGGCCAGAAGGTCAACGTGCTCTTCGAAACGATGATGATGCACGTCGTCGATGTGACGGACTTCGACAGGCTGCCCATACCGTATCGGGCTGTGTCAGCAGACCTCGAGACGGGCGAGATGGTCGTGATAGACGGCGGCAGCCTTGCCGACGCGGCGAGGGCGAGTATGTCCGTGCCGGGCGTTTTTCCGCCTGTGGACATCAAAGGCCGCTATCTCATCGACGGAGGCATCGTCAGGAACCTGCCCGTCGACATCGTCAGAGGCATGGGCGCCGAGGTGATCATCGCCATTGATGTGGGCAAGCCCTTCCTGAAACGAGATGAGCTCGGCTCACCCTTCTCCATCCTGGGTCAGATGCTCGACATCATGATGAAGCAGAACGTCACCGCACAGATAAACAGCCTCGGCCCGGCCGATGTCTTCATCCGGCCCGAACTGGGCGACATCGAGTCCGGGGACTTCCAGCGTGGAGCGGAGGCGGCCCGGTTTGGAGAGGCGGCGGCCCGCAGGAAGCTGGACGATCTGAAGAAGTATGCCGTCTCACCCGCCGAATACGAGGCCTTCCTGTCCCGCCACCACCGCGACACCGTCGCGTCCGTCAAGGTGGCCGACCTCAAGGTGGAGGGGACACAAAAGGTATCGAAGGAGTATGTGGAGAACAAGGTCGGCATCAAGGCCGGCGCCGTCGTCACCGTGGAGAGGCTGAGGCAAGAGCCGAGTATGCTGTACGGAACGGGTGATTTCGAGCGCGTCGACCTGAAGCTCGGCAGGGCTGAGGACGGCTATGACGTCACATTAGAAATGACGGAAAAGCCCTGGAAGAACATCCTCCGCGTGGGATTCGGGCTCACCTATGATTTCGGGGGCGACAACGATTTCTCCATTCTCTTCGATTATACGATGAGATCGATCAACTCTCTCGGCGCAGAGTGGAAGAACCAGGTCCAGATCGGCAGGCCCGCCCGGCTCTATACGGAGTTCTATCAGCCCCTCGATCTCGGCCGTTTTTTCTTTGTGTCCCCCCGCGCGGAGTGGCGTGAAGACTATTTCAACGTCTTCGACGGAGACGAGCGTGTCGCCCAGTACCGGGTGAGGCGATACGACGTGGGACTCGTTGCGGGGATACAGCCATGGAACTACGGGCAAATCTCTGCGGGTATCCTCTTCGGTGGCGCCGATGCGGAGGCGCGCATCGGAAATCCCGGGTTTTCGGACAACTATGCCCGGCGCGGCGCCCTGACTGCGTCGCTGATCGCTGACCAGTTCGACAATGTCAATTTCCCGCGCAGCGGCTATTTCGCCGCCGTCAATGCCTATTCTTCCCTTGACGCTCTCGGCGCAGACGACATCTACAACAAAATCTGGGGACAGTTTTCGTACGCCTATACGAGAGATAAAAACACCCTTCTCGCGAGAATCCGGGCGGGGTCGTACCTCGGCAACGATCTGCCGCCCTACGACCAGTTCACGCTCGGAGGTTTCGGAAACCTATCGGGTTTCAGCCAGAACCAGCTGACGGGACAGCAGGTAGGCCTCGCTAACCTGTCTATATACCGTCAGATCGGAAAGTCCCTTCTCGGAGCGCTGTATGTGGGCGGCTCCGTCGAAGCGGGCAACGTGTGGTCGGCAGGACAAACCGTCAACCTGAACAACCTTATATATGCGGGGAACCTCTTCCTGGGATTCGACACCCTCTTTGGCCCCCTCTACCTCGCATACGGCCACGCAGAGGGGGGGAACGACGCAGTCTACCTCTTCCTCGGCAATCTCTTCCGGTCCGTTGACAGATAGACCTTGTCGTTGCATAGAAAGGCGGGGCGAAGCGCTCTGAAAAACAGTGTCCGTGTCAGTGTGAGTGACAGTGTCGGTGTCACTACTGCTTCCTCCGGGAAGGCAGACACAGGAGGGAGCGAATGATACAACAGGGTGACAAAACTGCGTACCGCATCTTCGACCGGGAGGGGAACGTGACCGGTTATGGCAGGATGCTCGACGGTATCGCTGCGACGGATGTCGTTCTTTTCGGAGAAACCCACAACGACCCGATCGTCCACTGGCTCCAGTTCGAGGTGATGAAGGACCTCTTTTCCCTTCAAAAGAAGCCTCTCATCCTCGGCGCCGAGATGTTCGAAGCGGACGACCAGATCGTTCTCGACGAATATCTTGCCGGGCTCATTCCCCATGACCACCTCGTGAAGGAGGCGAAAATATGGCCGAACTATGACACGGATTACAGGCCCCTCGTGCAGTTTGCGCAGAAAAACGGCATCCGCTTCATCGCGACGAACATCCCCAGAAGATATGCAAGCCTCGCGGCACGGGAGGGGCTGACGGCCCTGGAGGACCTCTCCGCCGAGGCCCGCCGCTGGATCCCTCCTTTGCCCATCCGCCTGGACCTCACAACGCCTGCCTATAAAGACCTCCTCGATCTGAGCGTGGC
Organism: uncultured Nitrospiraceae bacterium; assembly: GCA_963705105.1. Taxonomy (GTDB): domain Bacteria; phylum Nitrospirota; class Thermodesulfovibrionia; order Thermodesulfovibrionales; family Dissulfurispiraceae; genus CAVPIW01. The sequence continues at coordinate 49,194 of CAVPIW010000014.1, forward strand.
CCACGGCTTCGAAGCGGAACGATTCCTCTCGGCACAGGCGGTGAAGGACGCGGCCATGGCCTTCTTCATCCTGAGGAATTTCGTCCCCGGGAGCATCTTCCTGCACTTCAACGGCGAGTATCACTCCCGGAAATACGGCGGCATCTACTGGTACCTGCGGCAGGAGGCGCCCCACCTCACAACGGCCACGATCATCTCCGTCGAGGAAGAATCCCTCGAGTTCCGGGGAGATCACCTCGGCCTGGGAGATTACCTGCTCATGGTGCCGCGGTCCATGACGAAAACGGGCTGACGGGAGAAGACGCGCTCACCTTTCTGTTCCATGAAAGGGCAGGCTGGAGCGCCTCACGGCCTTGCCAAAGGCGCTCCAGCTATGAGGGACGGTCTGTTATTACGGAAGCGTTCTCGCCGTGTAGACGGCCGTTATCCTGCCTCCGCACGTAATTCCGGACTGACCGGTAATGTTCTTGAAATTGAGATAGATGTTGGTGTTGGTCCCCGTGCTCGCCGTAAACGACTGGGCCACAGCGAAGGACACCTGCGCCATGTTGGAACCGTTCGGAAAGAAATAAAAACCGGGATTGTTCGCCGGCCAGTCTTGAGTGGCCGTCGATGCAAGGTGAATGGTAAACTGTGTGGTGCTGCCGCTTACCGGTATGTTGCAGTAGCCCGTTGCCATGGCATGGACGTCCCCGGCTGCGCGCACCGTGTAGGTGAGCGAATGCATGTTCGTGATAACGCCCGCGCCGTTCGATACGCCTACAAGGCCGAAAGACACCTCTTTAAAGGCCGGGAATGTCCCGCCGCCGGCCGAACCGACGGGAGATATGGGACCGGGCGTGACATTGGTCATGATCTGCTCCCAGGCGGAGAAAGGCGTGCCGTCGGGATTGAAGATCCTCCTCCAGACACTGATGCCGTTGTTCCCGGCGCCCATCAGGACATACTTCTGCATGGCTTCATCCCAGATGACGCTGGGCTGGCTGCTGAAGCCACCGGTGATGGCGTTGCAGGCGCTGCAGGTGCTGGCCTGGCAGGTCATGACACAGAGACTGTTGTCGGCCCTGCGGATGACATGCAGTTGCGTGACCGCCACGGCCGACGCGGCAAAGAAGAGAACGAGAACCACTGCACAGAAAACGACGGAGATCCTTTTCATTTCTCTACCCCCTTCATTTCAGGTACTCATGAACATCTACCCCAGAGGACAATGCAGAAACCTGCCTCTTCCTTCCCCAGGATGTCCTCCCGACCCCTTAAGGCCGTCTGGCCGTGACGGCCATGACCCCAGCCCTCTTCTTTTCTGCTTACCACAATCATAACCCCAACAGGGGGGAGTGTCAAATGAAAATTTGTCTTTTCCGGAAGGGCGGGCCGAAGAGCCTCAAAGACTCGCTGACAGCGATTCTGCCGGGCGGGAAGGCTGATGTGGTGAAGAGCCTTTCCGCTAAGATACCTTGTTCATCCCCAGACCACCCTTTGCCCTGTCTATCGATATCAAAAGACCGTCAGGCAACAGGCGCTGAACACCTGGAGATGTCTCATCATCGCATTGGAAAGGGTTTGTACCATATCTGCCTTCCCGCCCGGCAGACTGAGGCCTGCGGGACGACGACATCGGCTGACAGCGTAGCGTGCCTTATGCTCCGGCCGGTGAAGACGACCGGGTGATCAGAGAGATCAGCGTTTCCCTGTCCCGAAGGGCTATTTTCTCGACACCGTCCGTGTCGCAGCAGTCTCAGGAAAGGGACCGCAAAAGTGTTACTTCTTGTAACAGGCCCCGACGGTAAATTACTTTTCGTTACATTCATTGCCGCCCGCTGTATCGCTGCAAACCGGCGATAATCCTTTTTTTGACCTGCATTGAACGACTTGTCTTTCTGGCATTCTATTTGCTCGCTGATACATAACATCGGTCGGCACTATTGTCTGCAGAGAAAGACCGAAAGAACGAATAGAAGGGAGGAGGTGGTACCAGAATGAGTCGACAGGATGGCGGGAGACCGTCCATCCTTTTGATCATCGGGAATCAGGCACCGCTTCAGGAGCGGCATATGCCGGTGTGCTTTCAGGGGTTACGTTACTGTGTTCATGTATTTAAGAATCCGGGTTCGATCTTGCATTCCGGAGCACGCGCACATCCTTCCATATGAGAAAACAGGAATTCGATCTGAGAAACGCTGCACGGTCGCCCGATGCCGTCACGGGCGGGCGACGCGTGAACGAAACGACTTGAAAGAACGGTAATCGTCAAAGGAGGGAATTATGTCTGAACCGTTACAGCAAGTGCCAACCAAGGCGTGGATAGTAACCTTCGCCGGAACCGCCGTTAATCTTTGTCTTGGAATTCTGTACGCATGGAGCGTCTGGGCCAAGGCCCTCATCAACGAGAAAATGGTCGGCCAGCCCATGACCGGTATGAATGAAGGCTGGGTCTACCTCAACAACGCACAGGCCGCCACCCCCTTCTCACTCTGCGTCATCATCTTCGCGATCGTCATGATCGCAGGCGGCCGTATTCAGGACAAGTACGGCCCGAAAGTGGGCGCGACGCTCGGAGGCCTCTTCCTCGCCGGGGGCTGTATCATCGCCGGCATGATGAAGAGCTATGAGGGATTGCTCATCGGCTTCGGTGTCCTCGGCGGTATAGGTATGGGCATCGGCTATGCGGCCCCGACGCCTGCCGCGTTGAAGTGGTTCGGCCCCCACAAACGTGGTCTCATCGCCGGTCTCGTCGTCGGCGGGTACGGAGGCGCGGCGCTGTACATCTCTCCCCTCGCCCAGTATCTGCTGAATAACTACGGTATTTCGGGAAGCTTCAACATCCTGGGGATCTTCTTCGCCGTCGTCGTCCTGATCGCCGGTCAGCTCCTCGCCTGGCCTCCCGCCGGGTATGTGCCTCCGCCTCCTCCTGTGAAGCCCGGCTCAGCCGCCGCCGCCAAGAAGGCGATGACGGCCCATGACTGGTCGCCCGGTGAGATGCTGACGACCTGGCAGTACTACGCCCTCGTCATCCTCTTTATCGGTTCCACACAGTCGGGTCTCATGATCATCGCCAACGCCGCCAAGATCCTTGCCGAGGCCGCCAAGGCCGATCCGTTCCTCGCTGCCAACGCCTGGATCCTCGCCTCCTTCGGCGGTCTCATCAATGCCCTGGGAAGGGTCGGCACGGGTATGTATTCGGACAAGATAGGCCGCGCGAACGCATACACCGTCAACTGCCTCGTTTCGGCGGCCTGCCTCTTCGCCATGCCGTACATCGTCACGACAAAGAGCATCTTCCTGCTCTTCCTGGCTATCGGTATCGCCTACTGGCAGTACGGCGGCGGACTCTCTCTCCTGCCGGCCTTTACGGCGGACTTTTACGGCGCCAAAAACATGGGCTTCAACTACGGTCTCGTGTTCCTCGGGTGGGGATTCGGTTTCTTTATGGCGAGACTGGCAGGAACCATCAAGGACATGACGGGCAGCCTCGACTATGCCTACTATATTTCAGCGGGTGTTCTCGTCTTTGCGGTCGTCGTCTGCCGTATCACGAAGCGGCCTCTCTGGTCGACACGAACAGCGTAGCCTTACTAACTTTCGGCACCTAACCACCTCTTTTTCCGTAACCGGGGAGACGGCAAATCTCCCCGGTTTCTTTTTTATGCGCCACTCCGGCAAGGCTCTCCTTATCGTTGCAATACACTTCCGGGAAAGGCGGGGCGTATGCGCCGACAACCTTGCTGCGGCGACACCATAACTCTCACAGAAGACAACTTTTCTAACCAATGGTCGACCACACAAAGAGTGGAATCCTGAAAGACAAACCTGACGAGGCGTATCGTCGCCTTCAGCAAGGCTTTGAGGCGCTTCGCCACGCCTTTCTATGCAACTGCAAGGTTATCTGTCCCCAGACCACCCTTTGCCGTGTCTGTCGATACCAAATGCCCGTGAGGCAACGGGCATTGAACACCTTGAGATGTCTCATCATCGCATTGGAAAGGCTTTGAACCATATCTGCCTTCCCGGAGGAAGCAGTCGTGACACCGACACTGTCACTCACACTGTCACTGACACTGTTTGTTCAGAGCGTTTTGCCCCGCCTTTTCATGAAACTGCAAGGGTTATTCGGAGTTCTGCAGGGCGGGAGGCCCCGATTCCGATGTGATATAATTGAGCAATGGAAGCGGACCACCTGTATGAACTCATAAAATCAAGTCTGCCCGTCGGCCTGTCCGTCGTCGACAAGAACAGGATCATCGTCGATTTCAATGCTGCGGCCGAAAGGATCACCGGATACTCGCGGGAGGAAGTGATCGGCAGACCCTACGTCAGCGTTCTTCATGACGGAGCCGGCACGGAGGACTGTCCCCTCATCAGGCATGCCTTTGAACAGCGGGAGCAGGCCGTCGCCACCGAAACGAACCTGAGAAGAAAATCGGGAGAAATGATCGTCGTCTCATCGACGATATCGCCGATTTACGACAAGGAAGGGATTTTCATCGGAGGGATCGAGCTCTTTACCGACATCACCGGGGCAAAGAGGGCCGAGAGGGAACGGAAAAACATCCTGTCCATGTTTGCCCATGACATGAAGAACCCCGTTCTCGCCGTCGGGGGATTTCTCGCGAGGCTTCTGGCCGGCAAGGCCGGTCCGCTGACGGATATGCAGCGTCAGCACCTGGACCTTATCGCCGAAGAGCTCTCCAGGCTGGAAGAGCTGATCACGGATTTCCTCGAGTTCTCGAAGTTCGAAAAGCAGGAATACAGGCCGGAGCTGAAGCCCTTCAATATCGAAATGGGCGTTTACAGGCATATCGAGACGGCGCGGGTGATCGCCGAGAAGAAGAACATCACCATCGTCTTTGAACTGCCCGATGATTTCTCCCCTCTTATCCTTGCCGATGCGATGCTCGTCGACAGGGTCGTCGCCAACCTCCTTGACAATGCCATCAAATATACGAACCCCGGGGGACTTGTCATTCTGAAGGTTTTTGAGAGTGGGGAGGAGATCCAGGTCCAGGTGTGCGACACCGGGATCGGTATCCCCGAGGACAGGCTCCCCTATATTTTTGACGCCTTCTACCGCATTCACCGTGACACCAAGGGCTCAGGCCTGGGCCTGACCATCGCCAAGATGATTGTCAATGCGCACGGCGGCCGGATCTGGGTCGAGAGCGTTCCCGGAAGAGGGAGCGTTTTCCACTTCACCCTGCCCAAGCACTGACCACGCATTTCCCCGCTGCCGAGTCCCGCAGCGGCGCCATGTTATAATAATCATTGAAGTTTGAGGCTTCATTATTTCGGAGGCATACAGATGAGCAAACACGAAGAAATCAAAAAAGTGGCATTCGAGATTTTTGAAAAAAGCGGCAGGACCCACGGCAGTGACCTCGATCATTGGTTCGAGGCGGAGCGCATCGTGCATGAGCGGCGCATGGTAGCGACCCCGCCGGCTGAAGAGGCTCAGGTTCAGCCTGCTTCTGACACTCCTGCCCCGGCGGAAGAGAAAAAAATCGTCGGGACGAGGAGAAAAACCGCCGCAGAGAAGAAACCGGCGGAGCCGAAAAAGACGAAAGCGAAAACAGCGACGACGACAACGAGACGCAAGAAGACTGAATGAGAGAGGCCCTCTTTTACGAGAATATCGGCGACGGAAAGGTCCGCTGCTTTCTCTGCGCCCAGCATTGCACGATCTCTCCGGGAAAGAGGGGAATATGCTCCGTCAGGGAGAACAGGGACGGGACGCTCTTCAGCCTCGTCTACGGGCGGATCATCGCCGGGAACATCGATCCGATCGAGAAGAAGCCCCTCTTCCATTTCCACCCGGGGTCGCGGTCCTATTCCATCGCCACCGTGGGGTGCAACTTCAAATGCATGCACTGCCAGAACTACGACATCTCCCAGTACCCCAAGGAGCATGACGATATCCCGGGCAGGGACGTGACGCCGGAGGACGTCGTCGATGAGGCTTCTGCGAGCGGCTGCGCGAGCATCTCCTATACATACACGGAGCCGACGATTTTCCTTGAGTTCGCCTATGACTGCGCAAAGCTCGCCCATGAGCGGGGGATAAAAAATGTCTTCGTGAGCAACGGGTACACGGGCCCCGAGGCGACGAGGTTCATCGCGCCTTACCTGGACGGAAATAATATCGACCTGAAGGGTGACGACCGGTTTTACAAGAAGGTCGTCGGCGCGCGGCTCCAGCCGGTCCTCGAGACGATCCGTCTCATGAAGGAGCTGGGCGTCTGGATCGAGGTGACGACCCTCGTCATCCCCGATTACAACGACTCGGAGGAGGTCCTTACGGGGATCGCCCGGTTCATTCATTCCGTCGATCCCGCCATCCCCTGGCACGTCACCCAGTTCTACCCGACCTATCACCTCCTCGACAAGCCGAGAACGCCCATGGCGACGCTGAGAAAGGCGCGGGACATCGGCCTCGGGGCGGGGCTGAAATACGTCTACGAGGGGAATGTGCCCGGTGAGGGAGGCGAGAATACATACTGCTCTTCCTGCGGAGACCTGCTCATCGGACGCTTCGGCTATCATTTGGGCACGATAGGCATGCAAAACGGACACTGCAGGAAATGCGGAGTTGCCGTCGACGGTGTCGGCATGCCCTGAAAACAGCCGCCAATCGATGCAGGTTACAATGCCAGTCATTCCGGCCATACACAGTTTGTCATTCCCGCGTCCAATACGGGAATATGTCTCACGCAAAGTCGCAAAGAGCGCAAAGAAAAACAGGGTAGTGTCATCGGAAGGAGAAAATATATCGGGCCGTTCAGGGAACGGCCCCTGCATGGACAAATGATTCTTCATTCGACGGGCGTGCCCGGGATGACCTGCACCTTCACATCGATGACACCCGGAACGGTGCTGACGATCTGGGCGATCTCAAGGGCCATTTCTTCTTTTGCGTCAGCCGGCGCCTTCACGGATACATAGATCACGCCCTTTTCGGCAGAGACCTCTGCGTCCGGCTTCAGATCGATGATCGATACCTTTGCGAGGGCTGACAGAACCAGGTCGTCCATAGCCGACTGCGATGCCCGCGTCGTCTCGAACCGCTTCATCCCGGCGGTGTAACAGATGATGTCGGCGGCCTCTTCCACGGAGAGCGACTTGACGTTGATGACGAGGTCATAGAGGCTCGGGTTTCTGGTGTTGACGCCGTAAAGAAACTTCCCCCACTTCAACCGCTCTTCATCGATGTTTTCGAGAAAGCGAATCGCCTCTTTCCGCGATATCTTTTCCTGATCCATCACTATTTTGATGCGGTCTTCGAGGTCTGCGATTATGCGGACCTTGAGGACGTGAGAAACCCCCTTCAGGAAGAAATGACCGGCAAAACCGTGATACACGACGTTGTTCTTCTGGACGCGCTTGAGGAGCGCCGCCTGGATGAAGGCGACGTACCGTTCCTTTCCATAGGCATACCGGGTAAACATGGAAGGCGCGTCGGAGATCGCCTGAAGGAGCTTTGCCGCCGGGATATTGAAGTCCTCCGACGCCTCGAGGAGGATTTCTCTGGCTATGCACTCATAGCCGAGCCGCCGTGCAATCAGTTCGGCCACCTCTTTTCCTCTGCTGTATGATCCTCTTGAAATCGTGATAACTGCCATCTCAACCTCCTCCGGGGGCTCTGCAACAATGTGGTTTGCTCAACGCCATCGGCGCGCTCCTTACAGGAGTTCCTCGATTTTCTTTATCATCTCGGCGCCCGACCAGTCCTGCTCACCAAAGAACTTCTCGACGATGAGACCTTTACGGTCGATGATAAAGGCAGTCGGCACCATGAATACCTTGTATGAGCGGGAGACGGTCAGCGAGCTGTCGATGAGCACCGGGAAACCGAGCGGGTTCTTGCTGACGTAATCCGTAACGGCCGACGTGGACTTGTCCGTCGATATGCCGATAACGACGAGTCCTTTCCCCTTGTATGCCTGGTTCAGCCTGTTGAGGGAGGGGAGCTCGACCTTGCAGGGCGGGCACCAGGTGGCCCAGAAATTGAGTATGACCACATTCCCCTTGTATTTCGAAAGAGAGACCTGGTTGCCCTGGATGTCTTTCGCGCTGAAGTCCGGCGCCTTGTGGCCGGAGAGTTTCTCGGCGGCGAAGGGCGAGGGAGGCTGGGCGAAAAGGTCCGGGCAAAGCATCAGGAAGACGGAAGCCATGACAAGGGTCATGCAGATGCAGAAAAATCCTCCCCTTCTCCCTCTCATACGCTCCTCCCGCGTCAGCCCTGATTCCGGCGCCGCCTTCGTCCCTGAAAACCCTCAATCCCCCTGCTTCGGCCCGTCTCCTACAGCAGGCCTGCTTTCTTCAATACAGCGCTGAGCTTCTCCTTGTTGGCCGACGCCATCTCGCAGAGGGGGAGCTTGAACTCCTCGCGGATCTTCCCCATGAGGGCCAGGGATGTCTTGACCGGGATGGGGTTCGTCTCGATGAACATGGCGTAGTTCAGCGGCTCGAGCTTGTAATGCAATGCCCTCGCCTTTGCGATGTCTCCTGCCATCCAGGCATTATACATCTCGGCGGAATCTTTGGGAGCGATGTTCGCCGTGACGGAGATCGCCCCGTGACCGCCCAGGGCAAGGAGGGGCAGGGTGGTGAAGTCATCGCCCGAAAGGATCGTCAGCCTGTCTCCGCAGAGCCTGATGAGCTCGCTCGCCTGCTTCATGTCGCCCGTCGCTTCCTTGACGGAGACGACGTTCTTCAGTTCCGTCAGGCGGGCGACCGTCGAGGGCATGAGGTTGACGGCGGTCCTTCCCGGCACATTATAGAGCACCATCGGGATGTCGACCACGTCGGCGATCGCCTTGTAATGGCGGTAGAGCCCCTCCTGCGTCGGCTTATTGTAATAGGGGGTGACAAGGAGAGCGCCGTCGACCCCCAGCTCCTTCGCCTTTTTCGTTATCGTTATCGCCTCATCCGTCGAGTTCGCCCCGGTGCCGGCGATGACGGGGAGGCGCTTGTTGGCGGCCTTGACGGCGACCTCGATGACCCTGTAATGCTCCTCATAGTCGAGCGTCGAGGCCTCGCCCGTCGTCCCGCAGGGAACGATCCCGTGGGTACCCTGGGAGATATGCCATTCGATGAGGTCACCATAGGCCTGTTCATCGAAGACGCCGTTTTTGAAGGGTGTGACGATAGCGACAATGGATCCTTTGAACATTTCAGACCTCCCTGGAAATAGAGTGTGAAAAATTTACAGGCCGATGGTGCCGACGAAGACCTCGACGGCAGGACCGGTCATGGTGACACGGTTGTCCGGCCGCCAGGCGATGACAAGTTCTCCTCCGGGAAGGTGCACCGCCGTCGTCCTTTCGGTCAATCCCTTCAGCATCGAAGCGACGCCCGCCGCCGATGCCCCGGTGCCGCAGGCGAGCGTTTCCCCGGCTCCCCTCTCCCAGACCCTCATGGAGATGCTCGTCTTCCCGTCAAGCCGCACAAATTCCACGTTCGTCCTGCGGGGGAACAGGGGATGGCGTTCGATCAGGGGTCCATAGACCGGGACGGGATAGCCTGACAGATCTTCGTCGATGAATATGACCGCGTGGGGGTTCCCCATGGACAGGCATGTGATCCTGAATTCCCTGTCCCGGATGGGAAGCGGATAATCAACGATCTTTCCGCCTGCCTCGCTCGCGGTTATGTTCACTGGTATGCGCTCCGGCTCGAAGACCGGTTCTCCCATGTCGACGCGGACGAGGTCGCCGGCCCGCTCGGGCCGGATGATGCCGGCGGGGGTCTCGATGTCGAGCACTGCTTTGCCGGAAAGGCGGCGGTCCCAGATATACCGGGCGAGACACCTGATCCCGTTGCCGCACATCTCGACTTCGCTGCCGTCGGCGTTGAAGATTTTCATCGCGAAGTCGGCTTTTTCGGAACGGCGGAGGAGAAGGATCTGGTCGGCGCCGATGCCGAAGCGCCTGTCGCAGAGGTGTGACGCGCGGCCGGCGATCCCGCCGATGGCCGGGTCGTCCCAATCCCGGCAGTCGATGACGATGAAATCGTTGCCGAGGCCGTGCATTTTCGTAAAAGTGATGTCCATATCAGCCCAGCTCCGGAATCCTCTCGCCGCTGACGAGGTCCTCATAGGTTTCACGCTGCCGAATCACGGCGTATTCCCCACCCTTTACCATCACCTCGGCGATGCGCGGCCTGCTGTTGTATGTCGACGACATGGTGTATCCATAGGCCCCCGCGCTCATGACGGCGAGGTATTCACCCTTTTTCACCCCTGCCATCTCCCTGTCCTTGGCGAGAAAGTCACCCGATTCGCAGATGGGACCGACGACATCGGCGACGATCCCGGCGCGCCGTCTCTTCACGACGGGCTGTATATGGTGATAGGCGCCGTACAGGGAGGGCCGCATGAGGTCGTTCATGCCGGCGTCGACGATGACGAACTCCTTGTCCTCTCCCTTCTTGAGATAGAGAACCCTGGTCACGAGGATGCCGGCGTTCCCCACGACCGACCGGCCCGGCTCGAGCACGACGGTGACGTTTCTTCCCCGGAGCAGGGGGAGTATGCTCTCGGCGAGCTGGTCCGGCCGGGGCGGTGTCTCGTCGCGGTAGGTAATGCCGAGGCCTCCTCCGATGTCGATATACCGTATCCCGATCCCCTGCCCCGTCAGCTCGTCGTGCAGCAGGAGGACCCTCTTGAGCGCGTCGACAAAGGGAGAGACCTTCGTGAGCTGCGACCCGATGTGCTTGTGGATGCCGATGACTGAAATGTGCCTCAGCGCCCGTGCGAGCCTGTAATGCTCCAGGGCCTCGCCGATGGGGATGCCGAACTTGTGCTTTTTCAGCCCCGTCGAGATATAGGGGTGCGTCTGGGGATCGATGTCGGGATTGATGCGGAGGGCGACGGGCGCCTTCTTCCCCATGAGTCCTGCGACCCTGTCGATTTCCCTCAGTTCGTCCTCCGACTCGACGTTGAACATGAGGATTCCGCTGTCGAGGGCGTACCGTATCTCCTCTTCCGTCTTGCCCACGCCGGCGTAGACGATCCTGTCTGCGGGCACACCCGCCCTGAGGGCCCTGAAAAGTTCACCGCCCGAGACCACGTCGGCGCCTCCGCCGTGTCGTGCGAAGAGATTCACGATGGCGGCATTGGAATTCGCCTTCAGGGCGAAGCAGACGAGATGCGGAAATCCGTCGAAGGCATGCTCATAGGCGAGGAAATGCCTGAGCAGGGTATTGTAACTGTAAATATAGAGGGGCGTGCCGTATGCGTCGGCAATGTGCCGGACCGGTACGTCCTCCACGAATAACTCATTGTTTCGATATTGAAATAAGTGCATGCGATGTCTCCCCGCCGTCCAGGACAGGACCCGTCAGGACAGGACGGACAAAGAGGGAAGGGCCTGCTCACCGGGGTCATCGGGCCATCCCGCCCTCGTTTGATTTTTTTCTTATTTTTTAACATACTATTCATCAAAAGTCAAAGGAATACCGCATTTTCCCCACATCCTGCAAAGAGAGGTCAAAAGAGAAAGGCACTATGGGAAGGAACATCGTTCAGAAGATCTTTGACGCTCACCGTGTTTACGGAGAGCTGACACCGAAGAGTCCCGTCGGGATGGGCGTCGATCAGGTATACACGCAGGACGCTACCGGGACCATGACATGGCTCGAATTCGAGGCCATCGGAATAGACCGGGTCAAGGTGCCCCTTGCCGTCTCGTACGTCGATCACAACATGCTCCAGTCGGATTTCATGAACGCCGACGACCACCTTTTCCTCCAGATGTCGGCGCAGAAGTTCGGCGCCTACTTCTCCAGGCCCGGCAACGGCATATGCCATCAAGTCCACCTCGAGAGGTTCGCAGCGCCCGGGAAAATCGCCCTCGGCACGGACAGCCACACGCCGACGGGCGGGGGCATGGGCATGATCGCCATCGGTGTCGGCGGCCTTGAAGCGGCGACGGTGATGGCGGGCTCTCCCTTCGAGCTGACCATGCCCCTCGTCGTCCAGGTCAGGCTGACGGGAAAGCTCAACAGGCCCTGGGTCACCGCCATGGATGTGATCCTCACGCTCCTGAAGAACCTGACCGTCAAGGGAGGTGTGGGGCGGATTTTCGAATACGGCGGACCGGGTGTGGAAGACCTCAACGTGACGGAACGGGCGACCATTACGAACATGGGCGCGGAACTGGGAGCGACGACGTCCCTCTTCCCGAGTGACGGCAACACCCGCGCCTATCTCAAGGCCCAGGGCAGGGAGGGTGACTGGACCGAACTGAAGGCCGATCCCGACGCTGTCTATGACGAGGGCATCGTCCTCGACCTCGGGAGCGTCGAGCCCATGATCGCCCAGCCTCACAGCCCCGACAACGTCGTGCCGATCCGCGAGATCGCCGGGCTGAAGGTGAGCCAGGTCTGCATCGGCAGCTGCACCAACTCGTCCTTTCAGGCGATGAAGGCGGTGGCCTCGGTCCTCAGGGGCCGCACCGTCCCCGGCCAGGTGAACCTCCTGATCAACCCGGGTTCGCGCCAGGTGTACGGGATGCTCGCGAGGGAGGGACTGACGGCTGACATGATCGCCGCCGGTGCGCGGTTCCTCGAATCGTCCTGCGGCCCCTGCATCGGCATGGGAGGAGCGCCCGCCTCGGGACAGATCTCGGTGCGGTCCTACAACAGGAACTTCAAGGGGAGGTCAGGGACGAAAGACGCCTATGTTTACCTGACGAACCCCGTCGCCTGCGCGGTCATGGCCGTCAGGGGCGAGATTACGGACCCTCGGGACAGCGGCATCGACATCGAGACCGTCAGTGAGCCCGAGACCTTTATCGTCAATGACAACCTGATCGTTCCCCCTGCCCCGGACGGAAGCAAAGTCACGGTCGTCAAGGGGCCGAACATCAAGGACGTCCCTGTCAAGGCGGCGATGAAGAACGACATCCAGGCCGAGGTGATTCTCAAGCTCGGCAGCAATATCACGACCGACGACATCATGCCGGCAGGATCGAAGGTGCTCCCCTTCCGCTCGAACATACCGGCCATATCGGAGTTCGTCTTCAGAAACGTCGACGAGACCTTCACGAAACGTGCGAAGGACGCGCAGGCAAAGGGAGGCTGCATCGTCGTCGCCGACGACAACTACGGCCAGGGGTCGTCGAGGGAGCATGCCGCCATCGCGCCCATGTATCTCGGGCTCCAGGCGGTCATCGCCCGGTCCTTTGCGAGAATTCACCGGGCGAACCTCATCAACTTCGGTGTCCTGCCGCTCCTGTTTACCGGGAAGGAGGATTACAAGAGGATAAAGCAGGGAGACCTCCTCATCATCAGGAACGCCATGATCTCCCTCAGGGGCAACCAGCAGTTCACCGTCGAAAACGTGACGGGGAAATACACCTTCATCGCCACGTCGAACCTGAACGACCGGGAGAAGGAACTCATTCTCCACGGCGGTCTTCTGCCCTTCGTGAAGAAGAGCGCGCATTGACAAAGAGGCGGAGAACTGATTATATTTAAAATCTAATTTCGAGGGCTCCGCCCCGCCGGCGGGACCCTGCGGGCCGCTAGCTCAGCTGGCAGAGCAACGCCCTTTTAAGGCGTGGGTCGTTGGTTCGAATCCAACGCGGCTCATTGATCAAGAAACGGTGAAAGCGGCAAGTGGCGTATAATGGGGAAACGAGTTTTCGGGTCTTTGCCCGTCACTGTTCACTTGTCACTTCTCACTTATTGATGTCCCCATCGTCTAGTCCGGCCTAGGACACGGCCCTTTCAAGGCTGTAACACCGGTTCGAATCCGGTTGGGGACGCTCGAACATTCAGGGGGTTGCAGAGATGCAGCCCTTTTCTTTTTCCATGCTGTGATAATTTTGTGATAGAATCAGCGCCGTCCCCGTGTTGTCAATCGCGTTGAACGCTTCCTTCAGGTCATCCGGCAACAGATGTGCATACCTCATGGTCATTCTGCTGTCCTTATGTCCCATTGCATGTTGAACGTCAACGAGATTTTTCGTTTTCCTGAGCATCAGGGTTGCAAAGTCATGCCTGAGATCATGAAGCCTCAAATTATCCACTCCTGCGCGTCTACAGGCCCGTGTAAAGGCCATTGACACCTTGTGGGGCGTATATGGCCTCCCATGGTCATCACAAAAGACATAAGGGCTTACAACCTTCCTGTCTCTCATGAGAGCGAGAAGCGTATCATGGACAATAGAAGTCATGACGATACCGACAGGATCACCGTTCTTCGTCTTGTCGACAATGAGACGTTTTGAAGCAAAGTCCACCTGTTGAGTTGTCAGGCTAAGCAGGTTCTTCCGCCTCAATCCCGTCTGACATGCCGTTATAACAATCGGCTTTAGCCATCCGGGAATCGTGAATCGCAGTCTCTCGGCCTCTTCCGGCAGCACATATCGGACTCTTCTTTCTTCCTGAGGGAGAGATTTCATGATCTTCCTCACAGGGTTTTCTTTGCACATCTCCCATTCATCAATCGCGATATTGAAGATCTGCCGAAGCAAAGAAAGCTCCTTCTTCACAGTGTCCGGTAAAACAGTCCTGCCTCTCTTGGTGACCGTCCGAAGTCTTTCAGATTTGTACCTGCTCAGAAGAGGCGCTTGCACTTCGTCGAGCAGAGTGTCACCGAAAAAGAGTTTGAAATGTTTCACAATGTGCAGGTTTCTTTCATGGCTTGCCGGTCTGAGCGGCGATACCTCAGTCATGAATCTTTCTAAGACCTCTACCATGCTGATACTGACAGGTCTGTCGAAGAACCTGCCTTCCTCGATATCCGCCATTGTCTTGACGTATATCCTTTCAGCGAGCCTCTTGTTCTGTGTTCCGGTGCTCTTCCGCTCCTGCCGACCATCCACAACAAAAGACATCCACCAGGTCTTCCCTCTCCGGTAAAGTCCCATTTATTTGCTCACCACCTTCCTGGGACTTCTGACTCTGGCAGTTTGAGCATTTGCATTATACTCACCGGAGGGGGTAGTTCTACAAGTGGAAGGGTTGCTCTTATGAGATTCAATCCACTTGTGGATATCATCGAGGTCGAACCGAAGAGCGCCGTTCAGCTTGAGGCAGGGGATTTGTTTCGATTTCGCCCACTGGTAAAGGGTTTTAGGTTTTACCTTTAAGAACTCTGACAGTTCATTAATTGTAATTATCTTCATCTCTCCCCTAATGCCTGAGCTATACCTTTGTTGTACGTTCTTATATGTATAGTCATTTGTTCATGCCCTTATATGTCATTTGTCACTTTCATGATTGCTGCTCTCGGCGGTTTGGGAATGGGGAAAATACGACGGACTTCTGTTGCCTTGCCCTCCCATTTTCGCGGGATACCGGGCTTGAATTCAATTAATCGGTAAGCGGCCAATTCTTCAAGCGCACCCTTAACGTACTTGGGCGTGATCCCTGCCATTTTGGCTATCTCCGTGTGATTTTCATAAATGACACTGCCGGGTTTCATTCCCTTACGTTTTTCGAGTTCCGGGAGCGCCATCCAGTAAACCAGCACAGCCTTGTTCTTAAGAATTTGTTGCCAGTGATATCTGAAGAAGGCTCTATAATCATGTGTTGAACGGTCTGATTGCCCCTTCGCGTACTCGCACAAATCAGCCCCGACACAATATTCCCTAAGATTAGGGTGTCGGCAACTATAGTTATAGGCGTTCCTCAGAGCAGTGCCGGTTGTTGACTGCAACGCACTGTGTTTAATTGGCGGCTGGTTCGCCTTATTCCACTTCACGAGTTCATGCAGTAGTCTGCCTCGGTCAAATCCGATCTTCACAAACTCGGCAGCAATGACAGCGCTGATTTCACTCCTGCTTGGGATGTCTCCCTTGTGAAATGAAGACCTGAGCATTAACCCAACACATGGCCGGAGAGCCTTGGGGTTAATGCGTAAATCCCCAGATGCCTCGCCATGGGCAACAAGTCCCTGAAATTGACGATCTATGTCAGGCTCTATTTCGTGAATGCTGCCCGTTGTTGTCATTGCGCTTCTCTTTTTCCATTCTCTCTTCAAACTCTCGCTTCATAGCAAACACCCTCGACTTAAGCAATTTGACTGTATTCGCCAACTCATTGGCCTTCACAATCGCACCGGAGTTGTAGGCAGATAGGGCTTGCAGTAGTTGCGGAGAAAGTTCAAAGCTAAAAACAACCTTTTCATTTTCTGTGACGAAGGAGGGAACAAAGCCCTTGAGGATAAGGAAACTTGCCTGGTAGACATCGAGGGTCGTATAGCAGTCTTTCATCATTTTCCATTCTCTTGGATCACTCTTGGCTCAAACCTGAGATCTATAGTGTCAGTCTATAAAAGGAAGGAGAAGAAAGACTATGGAAAGATAATAAAAGATTATGTTTCTATGTGGCCGTCGTTTTGTGCAATATACACATTATTTGATGACGTTCCGGACCTCGTTACTTGCTATGAGGCTATGCCACGGCCAGCCTCCTTGCAGACTCGTGCAAGGAGGCTGGCCCTTCTGCTGGTGAACCAACAGGATGGCTTTATTACAGAACAACTCTTCCGTGATCCAGGCGACTTCCAGATGATGTTTGAGATAGGACTGCATCTCCTTGAGCTTGAGCCTTCGAGATGGCTTTTACCGACCCTCCGTGAGGCAAGGGACCGACAGGTGTGTTAGCGGAGTTTGTCGATAAGGACAGGGGGGCATTCTTCTTGACGTGAGGATCGATGCTGCAGTAAAATTTGCTGCTTGGTGTAAAACTTCTGCTTTTTGGCTGCTCAATCATACCTGTTTCGGGTACAGTCTCCGGCGAAACGGGGTTGACAGTTCAATATCAGTAGCATAGGGGGTGTTGACTATGAGGTAAGATCAAAAAGTGTGTAAATGAGTGAAAAGGCGGTGTATCCTTAATCAGTTGACCTGGAATCAACGAAGAGAAAGGAGACACCACCATGGGAAAGAGTATCACCGAGGCAGTTGAGCCGTCAAGGGTGACGTACGAGGCATTGGAAGGCATGGTACGGCAGAAAGTACAGCAATACATCCAGGACATACTGGAAGAAGAAGTCGAGATCTTTTTAGGGAGGAAGAAATCCGAGAGGATCAAGAAGGTGGATAGCAAGCGGGGGTATTGGAACGGACACGGGAAGGGGAAGAAGTTCACGCTGATGAACGGGACGATCACGGTCCGGCGTCCTCGTGTGCGGGGAGCGGAGGAGAGATTTCAGAGCAAGATCCTGCCTTTTTTCACGCGTCGGTCCAAAGAAGTGGGGCAGCTCCTGCCGGAACTGTATCTCCACGGACTGGCGCAGGGGGATTTTGATTTAGCGCTTCGGGGGTTATTGGGAGAAGGGGCGCCGCTGTCGTCCTCGTCGATCCAGCGGCTGAAGGGCAAGTGGCAGTGCGAATACGACGAGTGGAAGGCTCGGGATCTTTCCGGGCTTGAGGTCGTCTATCAGTGGGCGGACGGGATATACGTGAAGGCCGGGCTGGAGAAGGATAAAGCAGCATTGCTGGTGATCATCGGTGCATTGGTGAGCGGGGAAAAGGTACTGTTGGCCTGCGAGAGCGGATATCGGGAGAGCAAGGAATCCTGGGCAGCGGTCCTGCGGGATCTGACCGCTCGGGGACTGAAGCTGGGCACAGTGACGGTTGCCGATGGCCATTTGGGAATATGGTCAGCGTTGGGAGAGCTTCATCCCGAGGGCAAAGAGCAGCGGTGCTGGAACCATAAGATAACCAACGTGCTGGATGCGATGCCCAAGAGGATACGTACCGAGGCGGGCGAGTATCTCACCAAGATCCCCTATGCGGAGACGCAGGCAGAGTGTGAGAGGCTCAGGGACAGCTTTATCAGCCGATATGAGAGGGATTTCCCGAAGGCGACGGAGACCCTGAGGAGAGATTGGGAGCGAATGGTGACGTTCTATTCATTGCCCAAGGAGCACTGGGTCCATATCAGGACGACCAATGTAGTGGAGTCGCCGTTCAGTGCGGTGCGGCTGAGGACGGACGCAGCCAAGCGGTTTAAGAAAGTCCAAAGCGCGACGGCGATGATCTGGAAGTTGCTGGGAGTCGCTGAGAAGAGATTCCGCAGGCTCAAGGGATATTGGTTACTGAGGGATGTCCACGAGGGGAAACACTTCACAGACGGCATTGCCGTCGAGCAGGAAGAGTCTGTCGAAAGGATCGCCGCCTAATGGCTTTTTACACACCTATTGACATGACCTCTTGACTATGATGAAAAGGGTTAGAAGTCTAAACGTTGTTTTTGTTCTACTTGCCGTATTCTTTATTTCTACGTTGTGCGCGCATGCTGAATTATTTAATCGTGGCACCGACGTCAATGGCAACGGCCTGATCTTTGACAGTGATCTGAATATCACATGGTACGATTATTCCAATTCCTCCACCAATTGGCAGGGACATATGGACTGGGCAGAAAACTTGACAGTGGATTTTGGCGGCATTACTTTTGGCGACTGGCGTCTGCCGACAACTGTGGGTGAACCCTATCATTGGGGTTATGACGGAACCACTACGGCAGGTTGGAACATAACGAACAGCGAGATGGGGTATTTATTCTATACAGAACTTGGAAACAAGGGCTATATTTCGACCAATAATCAATTTGAAGTGGAATGGGGATTATTAAATAAAGGACCTTTTATAAATCTACAACCTGAAGGCTACTGGTCTGGCACAGATGACCCGAATGATCATAATCGATCATGGCTCTTTCAATTCTCAAGTGGCTATCAAGACTTCTATAGTAAAGACCAATTACAGTATTATGCCTTTGCAGTGCGTTCAGGAGATGTTGCGGTGGTCCCTGAACCAACGAGTTCTATTCTCATTATTACAGGCGGAACGCTATTGTTAGTCGTGAAACGCTTTTCAAAGAATAAGGGAACGCGCTGATAGGGTCGGCGCGGACTTAAGAAATAGCTGACAAATGCGTTGAGAGATTTTGCACACATGAATTCTGACAATTGTCCGTTATGTGCAATTAGGATTTATAGGCCTTTGAATTTGCCTTTGCCTGCAAGTTTAATCAGTTCATCTGCAACCTTGTATTTTTTCCATGCAAGTCCCCGCAGTTCTTCCTTAGAATAAAATTCTCCCTCTCTATCTACTGCCCACCTTATCGCTTCTGCTGTCAAAAGGAAATTGTCTGTCTTCTGCTGCAAATCCCACACGGTAAAAGCTTCATCCCACTTTAAAAAATCCTTTCGATCTGACCTTGGTTTAGCTATGCCCCGTAATCTTTTTTTGAGTTCCTTGATGATCATGCCAAGGGGCATCTTCACATTGATTGCAAACAGCTTATAGGCTTCGTCCTCATGAATAACGCCGCTCTTAATGTCATCATAACTTACCGATTTCACCATAAACTGTCCCAGGAGTCTGCCGAGATGGGTCTCAGATAGGTAAGGAAGGTAATCGCTGAAAGTAACAGACAAGTCTTCGATTGTCTTCTCTTCGGGCCTCAGGTCGTCAATATCAGATGCAATAAGTCCAAATTTCTTTTCAGCCGCCGCCATGATCTCCACTTCTTCATGTTCTATCCTGCTTTCTATTGCCTCAAGCTCAGAAACGAGATCCCTGATCTCTTCAACCATATCCTTCTCCCCATGTGGTGGCCCATACGCCTTCACGGTGTCTAAGAATTCATAGGCACGGCATCCGATATTTTGCTCGTAAGACCATATTTCTAACTCGATAGAATCTCTTTCTTCTTTCATGGAATCAATAGAATCTACATTCGCTTCTTTATAGAACATTTGGTACTCTTCGCTTCGTATCAATGCCTTCCATCTGAAATAAATGAGGTTATCGTAATCGGAATAATCTGACGGATTATAAGACGTTCTCATTTCCTTTTTTCATTGTCCGGAAGTGTTAGATGTTCACTTATATCATTTGCGAGGAGTTATTTTCAATGCCCAAATAGGCACAGGTTCGCAAAGAAGGGGCACCCTTTAACGGAGACTGTTCATAGGGTAGAAGGGATTGAAGGTATGGGGTGTACCTGGAGTCCTATGCCGGTTCTCAACCAAAAAACCTGAATAAAAACAGAAATCAGACCGGATGTATAAAAAATACCTATTTTTTATACAGAGCAGCGTCCGACATGAGGAATGCCGAGATATGCAAATAGAAAAAATAGGAAAAAAAAGAAAAAGACAGAAAACACCGCGTAGAGGAGGTCTCAACAATGAAAAGATTGATAGGGTATGCACGGGTATCGACCGACAACCAGAAAGACGAAGGGACCATTGAGATTCAGCACAAGGCATTGCAGGAATTCTCAGAGGAACACGGTTACGACTTCGTTCGGGTCTTCAATGACGAGGGAGTAAGCGGCTCTAAAGACCTTGAGCACCGGCCAGGAATGGCCGAGATGTTCGATTACCTCGAAGCGCATGCCGATATCTGCGGCGTCCTTATCTTCAAACTCGATCGCTTGGCCCGTGATCTCTACATCCAGGAACACTTGCTGCGGAAACTCCAGGACATGAACAAGACCCTTATATCGATCAAAGAGCCCGACGTATGCAGCAATGACCCCATGAGAAAGGCTTTCCGGCAGTTCATGGGAATCGTCGCTGAACTGGAAAAGAGCTTTATCACCATGAGGCTTTCTGGCGGTAGAATCAACAAAGCCCGTAAGGGGGGATACAGCGGCGGATGCCCTGCAATGGGTTACAAGGCGGCAGACAAAGAGCTTGTTATTGACCCTGTGACGGCGGAGACAATCAAGACCATATTCAGGTTGAGACAAGACCGGAGAATGACTTTAAGAGAAATTGCAGGGTATCTCAATGATGCCGGCACCGCAACTGCAAGGGGCGGCATGTGGTATGCCGGAACGATCAAGTATGTTCTCGATAACACCATTTATCGGGGACTCACTCAGTATTCTGGTATTAAAGCCAAAAGAAAAGAATTAACCTTAATCAACTAAAACATAGGGCAAAGAAGAATTCAAGCGCCATTTTTTAATTTCTTGGCTGCTTCTTTGTATAATTCTTTTGCCGTTGACGCTCTCTAATCATGTTGCAGGAAAGATTATTTTCACATTGGTCTCTCATGTTTATAACGCCGACAGAAAGAAGAGAATTCAGTGAAAATAACTTAATTATTTGGATGCCGGGATTACCGTTTTGTATCCAACAACATAAACGTTGTACTCCGGCTTTTCTATTTTTTCATCTGTAATAGTTGTATCATTGGTCTCAAATTTGCCAATACCATTTATGACAGGGATAAAGTCCAGGCGCTCTTTGTTTGTCGCTGTTTTCAATCCGCCCTTGATTCGAGTTATTTTGATCATTACAATATATGGCTGCCTTACGAAGGCAGGTTCCCCTACAGCCATAATAATACCCGTTCCATAATAGCCCTTCTGCTCCCATCCAAAAGGCCTAAAAGGTTTTTTGTGATATTGAAGATCTAATTCCTTCACCTCAAAAGAAACTCTTGGACTTTCTGTAACGCCTGTTTTTGATCCACACCCTGCAAACAATAATAGGGCAAGAAGGGCAAGTAGAATTCTTCTCATGACCGTTCCTGTCATTTATTACTGATTTGCGAAGTCAGTTGAACGTGACCGATAATATCTATCTTGTATTCTGGTTGTTCCAACTTTTCTTTACCCCACATGTTGTCAAAAGTGGTGATCTGTCCAATTCCATTGACAACCTCAATAATTCTTGTAGAAACCTTTTCTGTATCGGTTTCTCTACCGCCCTTAACTTTGGTCAATTGAACAACAACGAGATAAGGTTTCTTTACAAGTTCAGGATCGCCTACTGCGGCAATCGTACCACGTCCGGTATAAGATTCGCTTCTGAAAATAGAAGACCTGTCTTCCTTGTGATCAAGGGTAAATTCTTTAACCTCAAAGCCGATATTATGAATTGCGGAGCTTGCAGATTTGTTCATTCTCGATTCACAGGCTACAAACAAGATGCAGCACATTAAAATTAAGGCAAGTTTTTTCATGTATTGATTCCTCCGGTGATAGAATTCAAAAAAACTCTCCTCAACTGAAGGTAATATACCACATAAGACGGAAGTAGGACTGAATCAATTTTTCAAGGGGTCGGGGCACACCCTTGAGGGGTTGGCCGCCAGAACTGGGCAGGGCGGTATGATCTGAACACCGCAAGGGGATGACAGCGGTTTTTATGCTGGCATGAGCGAGCCGAGCATGATGCACGGCATTTTCGAGTCCATAACACTGCAAATGAATTGTGATAGATTTGTGATAGAAAATAGCGCTAAGGATGGAAAACAAGATAGCGATCAGAAAATATGGATTGCCGGGATAAGTGTCAATAACAATGTGTTGTGCTCAAACTGCCGTCAGAAGCCCTTTTAAATTTGTTGCTACCTTTGCCCTTTCAAGGCTGTAACACCGGTTCGAATCCGGTTGGGGACGCTCGAACATTCAGGGGGTTGCAGCGATGCAGCCCCTTTCTTTTTCGTCCTGTGCAACAGGCGGTGAAGCTTGCGGCTTTACGGTCTTCAGTCACTCGTGGGCCGCGATTTTGCAAAGCCGAATATCGGCTGAAACATAAGGTGATATCATGACCCTTCATGTTCAAGGGCGAAGATCGCGGTGAACGATGACCTGTCACGACCTCGCGCATGTCTGCTATGATTTATAGGATGAGATTATTCCGCCCTCCTGAGGTTTGTTCCATAGCGGGACACTTTTCGTAAAGCGCAGGGAAAAAAGGAGAGGATCGGATGAGCAGTTCACCTGTCCGGAAGTATTTCAGCGCTGATCTCATTTTGCGGACCTCGTGCTGACCTGCGCGCAGGCGGAATAGAGAGGGGCATGAACGATGAAGAGGACAATAAAGAAACTGATACCAAAGAGGTTTCGCAAAGACGACGCGTATCACGAAGCGTTTCACCGTCGGGAGTTTATGAGGAGAGCCTTCACAATGCTTGCCTTCAATGAGATTTCGGGAGATTATGCGGAATTCGGCAGCTGTGGGGGCCTGACATTCACATTGGCTTATCAGGAGTCGCGCAAAAAGGCATTCAACTGCACGCTTTGGGCATTTGACTCTTTCTGCGGACTCCCTCCTCAATCAGTGCCTGAGGATCAACACCCCCTGTGGATTGAGGGGACTATGAAGATGACCCTGGAAGACTTTACGGCAACATGCAGGAAGAATGACATTCCGGAATCGGACTACCGCACCGTCGCTGGTTTTTACAGGGACACCATTTACAATGTTGAGCCGCAGGACCCCCGTTTTCCCGCTGACATTTCACTGGCCTACATCGACTGTGACTTATACAGCTCAACAAAGACTGTACTGAACTTTCTGTCTCCTCGCTTCAAGCACGGCATGATCATCGCTTTTGACGATTACTATTGTTATTCAAGAACCGCCTTGTCGGGAGAGCGGAAGGCCTTCATTGAATATCTCGGCACGGAGCGGCGATATCACTTCTTACCCTACGTTCAGTTCGGCTGGCACGGAATGTCCTTTATTGTAGAAGACAACATCTTCCTGAAGGAATCAGATGCTGGACCGGAAGATCGGGACCTGTCATGAAACAGAAACGTGTCGATGCCGCAGGCACTGATTATGAAGGATTCAAGGCGGCACGGGAGGTTGATTTCCTGATGACCATAGACGGCAAGCCCCCTGCAGCAAAAAGCCGGCCTGACAACGGGTCCGGCCGAAGCGATGGCAGGCGGCCCTCCATTTCCATTTCCATTGATCTTCTCATCCGGAAGCGGTCGTCAGGGTCAGGGTGCCGGTCACAAAATTAGTTTATGGATTCATAATATTTTTGTGTTGGACAGGCAGTCATTTTGGTGATATTCGATTAGTAGACATGGGGTGTCCTTTTTTATTTGACAGTGGCAGTGTCGGCTCTGTTTCATGGTAAAATTAAGAAGCACATCACTCAACATTTCCAACTATACACTGGAGACAGGAGACCGGGGATGATCGAGATCAGGATTCACGGACGTGGAGGTCAGGGGAATGTCGCAGCGGCTGAACTTTTGGCCGTTGCGGCGTTTCAGGACGGCAAATTCGCACAGGCCTTTCCCTCCTTCGGCGCCGAGAGGGTGGGAGCGCCTGTGCAGGCCTTTGTAAGGATCGACACGAAAAAGATCCGTCTCAGGGATGAAGTGAGGAGCCCCGACTACCTCATCGTCCAGGACCAGTTCCTGATCGAGACGGTGCCCGTTCTGGACGGACTGAAGCCGAACGGTCTTATCCTCGTCAACTCGGAGCGCTCCCCCGAGGAGCTGTTGATACGGACGACGGCGACGGTGGAGACCATACCCGCCACGGAGATAGCACTGGAGATCATCGGTCGTCCCATCCCCAATGCCATCATGGTCGGGACCTTCTGCGCCCTCACCGGCGTCGTCAGCCTGGAGGCCGTGCAGAAGGCGCTGATGGAGAAGTTTCCCGGCAGCGTGGGGGAGCACAACATCGCGGCCCTCGAGCGGGCCCTTGAGATCCTGGAAAAGAGGAAACACTATGCTTAAGCAGATCGAAGGATCGCTGGCCGTTGCCGAAGTCGTAGCCTTCTGCCGGCCCAACGTCATTTCCGCATATCCGATCACCCCGCAGACGCACATCGTGGAGAATCTGGCGGAGCTCGTCGCGAAAGGCGCCCTGCAGACGGAGTTTGTGAACGTCGAAAGCGAGTTCGCCGCCGCGTCGGTCGTCCTGGGGGCGAGCGCCGCCGGCGCCAGGGCCTATACGGCAACGACCTCCCAGGGCTTACTGCTCATGAACGAGGTCATTTACTGCATCGCCGGCATGCGGCTGCCCATCGTGCTCACCTGCGCGAATCGTGCCATCTCGGCGCCCCTGAACATCTGGAACGACCACCAGGACTCCATGTCCGTGCGGGACGCCGGCTGGATACAGCTGCATTCCGAGGACAACCAGGAGGCGGCTGACCTGCACATGCACGCATTCCGGATTGCCGAGCAGACGCACCTGCCCGTCATGGTCTGCATGGACGGTTTCATCCTGACCCACGCCTATGAGCCGGTCGATATCCCGGAACAGCGTGAAGTGGACGACTTCCTGCCGGCTTTTCAGCCCCGGAACATCGTCGATCCCCGGTGGCCGAGGGGCCTGGGACTCTATGCCGATCCGCGGTTTTACATGGAGACGAGGTATACGCTGCACCGGGCGATGGAGAAATCCGAGGACGTCATCAGCCGGGTGAGCGCCGACTTCGAAAAGGCCTTCGGCAGGCAGAGCGGAGGGCTCGTCAAGGCTTACAAGCTTGATCATGCCGACGTCGTCATCGTCGCCATGGGCTCCGTCGTGGGGACGATCAAGGACCTCATCGACAAACTCGAAGAGGAGGGCACGCGGGTGGGACTCCTGCAGATATGCTCCTTCCGCCCCTTCCCCCGGAGGACCGTCTACGAGCTCCTCCGTGACAAGCAGAACATCGTCGTCCTCGAGAAGGCCGTCTCCCTGGGAAGGGGAGGTATCCTGGCGAGTGACGTGCGGTGGTCCTTCCCGAGGGCCGAGCAGGCGAAACGGACTATCAGCAGCTTTATCGCCGGGCTCGGCGGGAGAAACATCTCCCTCGACGACCTCGGGTACATGGTTGACAAGGTTGCAAAGGAGCAGGTGGAGCTTGAGTTTTTAGGGCTCAGAAGAGAAATCATCGCGGAGAACGACCAATGAGAGACGACATAGACAAAGTGGAGAAGAAGGACCTCTTTGCGAGCGGCCACCGCGCCTGCGGCGGGTGCGGTCAGGCCCTGGCGGCGCGGCTCGTCGCCGACGCCGCCGGGGAAAATACGATCGCCTGTGTTGCCACGGGCTGCCTCGAAGTGTTCAGCTCACCCTATCCGGACCCCGCCTGGCGGATACCTTTCCTGCACAGCCTCTTTGAGAACGCCGCCGCCGTGGCTTCAGGCGTGGAGGCCGCCTATAAGGCCCTGAACAAGGGGCCGGTCAACATCATCGCCCAGGGCGGAGACGGCAGCACGTCGGACATAGGATTTCAATGCATGAGCGGCATGTTCGAGAGGGGCCACAACGTCCTGTATGTCTGTTACGACAACGAGGCTTACATGAACACCGGCGTCCAGCGGTCCGGCTTCACACCCCACGGCGCGCGGACGACGACCACGCCGGCGGGAAACAAGGGATTCAAGAAGAACATGCCGATGATCGCGTCGGCCCACCGCATCCCCTATATCGCCACCTGTACCGTCGACGATTACCGGGACCTGCAGCGGAAGGTCAAGACAGCCCTCTCGATCGAGGGGCCGAAGTACCTGCACATCCTGGCGCCCTGTCCCCTCGGCTGGGGGCATACGGGCGATCTGACCGTGCAGATCTGCCGCCTCGCAAAACAGACCTGCCTGTTTCCCGTCTACGAGATACGGGACGGCAAGATCACGAACGTCCAGAAGGTGCCCGCAAAGAAACCCGTCGATGAATACCTGAAATTGCAGGGCCGGTTCCGGCACCTCTTCAAGAAAGGGGTCCCGACGCCGGTCGTGGCTGAAATCCAGGCCGTTGCCGATTCCAACACAGAGAGGTTCAACCTATGAGCGATACACTACCTTTGGGCTTAGCACTCGACCTGCGGAAGGTCGTACCGTACAAGACCGGTTCGTGGAGGACCCTCAAGCCGATCAATATCATGCAGACTCCTCCCTGCACCGCCAACTGCCCCATCGGCAACGATATCAGGGGGTTTTTGCGGACCCTGGCGTCTGCGAATAATTATGATGAGGCATGGCACGTGCTGACAAGGACCAATCCCCTGCCGTCGACGTGCGGCAGGGTCTGCCCTCATCCCTGCGAATCAGGGTGCAACCGGAGGGATTTTGACTTTCCGTTGGCGATAAACTGCGCCGAAAGGGCTGTGGGAGACTACGGCCTGGATCGTCGTCTCGAACACCGGAAGGCCATCACCGTGACGAGGAAGGAGAAGATCGCCGTTGTCGGCTCAGGCCCGGCGGGGTTGTCCTGCGCCTTCCATCTCACCAAGAGAGGGTTCAAGGTGAAGATTTTCGAGGCGGAAAACGAGCCCGGCGGCATGATGAGGTGGGGCATCCCTTCCTACCGCCTGCCCAAGGACGTGCTGCAGAGCGAGATCGACAAGATCCTCAGGCTCGGCATCGAGATCGAGTGCAACGTCAAGGTCGGTGTGAACATACCTATGGACCAGCTCATATTTGAAAACGATGCCGTGTTCCTTGGTCTCGGAGCCAAGCAGGGCATTGAGCTGAACATCCCCGGCGAGAACGGGGAGAACGTCTACCCGGGAGTGGAATTCCTCAGGCTCATCAACGGCGGCGCCCGGCTGAACATCGGCAAGGAAGTCGTTGTCGTCGGGGGCGGCAATACCGCCATGGACTGTGCACGCGTCGCCAAGCGGCTGGGCGCCAATGTCACCATCGTCTACCGCAGGACGAGGATCGAGATGCCTGCCATCACCGCCGAGATCGATGAAGCCATGGACGAGCGCATCATGTTCCGCTACCACACCAATCCCGTCAAGATCATCATCGACGAGAACAAGGTTTACGGCGTTCTCTGCGTGCAGATGGAGCTGAAGGAGGCCGACGCAAGCGGACGGGCCCGTCCCGTTCCCGTCTCCGGCTCCGAGTTCGTTATCCCCGCCGACACCGTCATCATGGCGACGGGCCAGGCCGTGGATTACGACGGCATCGACGTCCAGAAAAGGGACAACCGGTGGATCGACGTGAACGAGTTCGCCATGACGAGCCGGGATAAGGTCTTTGCGGGAGGCGACGCTGCAACGGGGCTCGAGACGGTCTCAGCGGCCATCGGGCAGGGTCTGCGGGCGGCCTCGGCGATCGAGGACCACATCGAGGGACACATCCCGCAGCAGTTTTCACGCCCTCCCGTCGTCTACTCGAAGGACCTCAACACATACTATTACGAGCCGGGACGGCGGTATGAGAAGCAGCCCGTGCCGGTGCATTTGAGGCTGAAGAATTTCGACGAGATCTATCGTCCCTATGACCGTGAGGAGATCGCCGGTGAAGCGGGTCGCTGCTTCAGCTGCGGCCTCTGCTTTCAGTGCAACAACTGCCTCATGTACTGTCCGGACAATGCCGTCAAGCTGTCGCCCGTGACGGGGAAGTTCGAGTTCGACTACGACTTCTGCAAGGGCTGCGGTCTCTGCTCGCGGGAGTGCCCGTGTCATTACATCCAGATGAACCTTGAGAAATAGGGGGCGCCGGTATCCAAAATAAGCCGGCACGAGGATAGGGCATGATTTCTTCGCAAAATAAATTACCTTTGCGCTTGTGCATATCTTGTTATGCAGATATACGCTTTCGCAGATACACTGTGCGGCTCCCGCTTCGGCTTGCGCCTTCGACTCCCGCCGCCGTTCACGTTACCCGTGAATTTTGCTTCAGAAACCAAACCCTATCCTCGTTTTCAAGGTCCCGCTGCAGTCATGTGAACTGAGGCAGGAAACGTGAGAACGGCGAGGAAGGAGAAAGCTGACGCGGTGAGAAGAAACGTGCTTCTCTTCGCGCTGGCTCTCCTCTACGCCTGTGTGCCCTACAGCGGTATCGTGACGCAGCAGGTCGGCTCCATCGATCCAAATCCCTCATATACGCTCATCCTCTACGGAGGGCGGTACAGCGACGACATCGAAAACCTCGCCATTCTCGATCCCGAGGATGATCCCTACAAGTTCGAGATATACGCGCCTGACTTTGACTACCGGGTCTACCCGCATGTTTCCGCTCAGGAGGCCCTTGAGAGGGCGGAAAAACATGTGGGATTTCACCCTTCCTTCCGGCGTTCCATGCTCAGCCGCATACCCGATCCGCAGGGCAGGACGATCGGCTATGAAGTGAGACCGTTGTACGCGACGATTGATTTCCGCTATTCCGACGTCCTCGATGTCCATTACCAGATACGTGACGATAAGGTCATCGTCAGGATCAGGCTCATTGACGAGGTGAGACGGTTGCGGGACGGTGACGGACCGATGATCCTCCGGGGCCGGCGATAATTCAAGCTTGACGACCTCGTAAAAAGCCTTACACAGCACTATTCTGTCATTCCCGTGCAGACGGGAATCCAGTCCTTTCAGGTAGTTATTTGTATTCTGGATACCCGCTCCCCGCTTACTATCCGCGGGGACAAGCTTCGCGGATATGACGACTTTTTACGAGATCGTCAAGATTCGGTGTTGGGACGATAATCTGTATGGTTTCTGTGTACCAAATTACATACATACGTAGTTCTCAGCACTCCTGTTAAACGCTGCAATCTGTAATACTCTTTTAAATTCAATTACCTGCAAAGCCTGGTCTTGCTGGCATAACATTTGATACGCTAACCGTGGGGAAAAGGGGAGGTCTGCACGACGATAATCGCGCCACGTATTGCGTCAAAGCAGGAGGTGTCCATTATGTTGGAATTACTTATCGTAGCAATTGCATGCATCCTTGTCGGCATGATGCAGTGAGCCGCCGCAGGCTCTCCCTCAAGGAGCTGCATTCTGTAGGGGCCGTTGCCCGAACGGTCCGATCTCGATAAATCGGTCTGCTCGGGGAGCAGACCCTACAGTAACTCCTGCCTTTATCGGCAGACTTGAGGCGCGTCGCCCCGCACATGTGTAACCGGGATCAATTGAAGTATCGTGATATGTACCTGTCGAGCCCCTCGGTATAGAGGCTCCCGGAGATGAGAAACCCCTCGTTGTGGCCGCCGGCGATCCTGAGAAACTCTTTCGGCTCTGACGCTTTTTCATAAAGCGCCATACCCTGCTGAAAGGGGACGATCTCGTCGCCGGGGCTGTGAATAAAGAGCTTGGGGATCGTGATCCGTCCGACCTTTTCGATCGTCTCGTAACGGTGCCGCGCCAGGAGCCTCACGGGCAGATAGGGAAAATACCGCTGCCCCAGGTCGGCGACGGAGGTGAAGCCGGATTCGACGATGAGTGCGCCGGCCCGGTGGCTGAGGGCGATCTCCGCCGCGACGGCGCTGCCGAGGGACCGCCCAAAAAGGATGATCTGCTCAGGGGAAACCCCCTTTTGTTGCACGAGATACGTCCACCCCGCCTCAGCATCCCTGTAGGTACCCTGCTCCGACGGTTTGCCTTCGCTCCTGCCGTATCCACGGTAGTCGAAGATAAGGACGGCCAGACCAAGTTGGTGAAAGATCCGGATCGAATCGAGGCGGTGGGAGATATTACCGGCGTTGCCGTGACAGAAGAGGACGGTGCCACGGGCGCCTTCACGGGGAATGTACCATGCCGATATCTTCAGTCCGTCCTTCGTTTCGAGGACGATGTCTTCATAGCCCAATCCGATGTCCGCAGGCGTCGCGTCGATCTGTTTCATCGGGTAGTAGAGCAGCCCGTCCTGCCTCAGATAGGTGAAGAGGAGGATCGCCCCGTATCCGATGATGAGGACGAGGAGAAACGTTGTCAGCATTTTCATCATGCCTTCCCTTCCTATGATAATCGATTTCACCTCCCTTTTCGCCTTTTCCGCCGCAAAAGGCTTCATCTTTTCTGCTGATCTGATACAATATCCTCACTTGATCGTTGCAGTACACTCGCGGGAAAGGCGGGGAGTATGCGCCGAAAACCTTGCTGCGGCGACACCTGTCTCAAGACGAAAGACGAACTATGAGCCAATGGTCGATGACACAAAGAGTGGATTCCTGTAGGGGCCGTTCCCCGAACGGTCCGACATCGATGAAGCTATTTCAGGCCGACGGCTGAAAAAGGTGAACTTTTTGCTGACACTCACACTGTCACTGACACTGTATTTCAGAGCGCTTCGCCCCGCTTTTTCATGCAACGGCCAGGTTCACACACGGAGGATATGACATGAAAAATGTTGCGCGGACAGTGAGACTGCTTGTCTGGATCGTCATGTTGCCGACCCTCGTCGCCTGCGCACAGCAGCAGGATCAGCCCTCGATCGGAAGCCCTTTCCCCCAGTGTGATCTCCGCAACCTCAAGGGCGAGCAGACCAAAATCCCCGGCGACTTCCGGGGGAAGGTCCTGATTATACGGTTCTGGTCAGACTGCTGCTCCTACAACATCCATGAGATGGAAGGCCTTGATGCCGTGCTCGCGAAATATCGTGACAGGGGGCTCGCCATCGTGACGGTCTACGAGGGCAAGGCGAAAGGAGCCGCGGAGCAGTTTGTAAAGGACCTCAAGATACCCTACCCCGTCCTCCTCGACTCAGGAACGCTTGCAGCCAGGAATTGCGGCGTCACGACCCTGCCGACGACGTACATTCTCGATAAAACAGGCGTCATCAGGGAGAAGATCACCGGTGAGTCACCGAAGGATGTTTGGACCGGAAAATATGACAGGCTCATCGGCTCTCTTCTCTGAATCTCTCTTGTGGGCAACCATTACCCGAATTTTGACTCTTTGCTCGCCCATGAGCGCGATGAAGTGGACTACCGTATCCGCTCCCTCATTCGACGGGCCGCCGTCCTGATCATGGCCCCGCACGGCGGGGGCATCGAGCCAGGCACGTCCGAGATCGCCCTCGCCATAGCGGGAGAGGACCATTCCCTGTTCATGTTCGAGGGCATCAAGGCAAGTGGCAACTGGAGGCTCCATATCGCCAGTGATCGGTATAACCTACCCCAGGCATGCACAATGGCGCGCAATTGCGATCGGCTGGTGTCGATTCACGGTTGCCGTGAGGAGGATGCGATCATATACGTCGGAGGCCTCGATATGGACCTCGGGCAGCATATCCGTAAGGAGCTGATTGCCGACGGCTTCGCCGTTGATGTCTCTCCCCGTTCGGGCCTGGGCGGAAGGGCTCAGGGGAACATCTGCAACGGCAACAGCCGGGGTGCGGGCGTGCAGCTGGAGATTTCAAGAGGTCAAAGAAAAAGGATGTTCAGGGAGCTCGCCGCTCACGCCCGGGGGGAAGTGACGGATGTCTTTTCCCGGTTTTGTGAAGCTGTCCGGGCCGCGATCGCAATGGCGCAAAGAGGATGAAATGAAGAAGACGACCTCGTAAGAATAACCCCACCCATCGCTTGTCCGTCATTCCCACGTGTCGGGAATCTCGCTTCAAGAAGGATCCCGGACGAGCCGGGATGACAGATTAGGATTGACGCATGTCACATAACGAACTCATTCGCAAAAAAGAAGGGGGGCATCTCTGCCCCCCGGTTGTGAGTTGACTGATGTAATGTGCCTTTAAGGGAGGATGGCCGCGATTGCAGCCACCTGAGTCGGCGTCAAGGCGCTCAACGTCCCCCTTCCCATGCCTCCGGTATTGTTGTTGATGGCGTTCTGTATGTCACCTGCAATAATACCCGCACCAGCAAAATCCCAATTGGGCAACTGGCCGTGACAGGACGTGACAGTTGCTGTGCATACAGAATCGTTCCGTTCGTCTCTGCCTGTGTCGCAGGAAGCACACCCGCGATCGCCGCCACCTGAGCCGGCGTCAAAGCGCTCAACGTCCCCCTTCCCATCACACCGCCGTCATTGCCGTTGATGGCGCGCTGAATCTCATTCGCCGTCGCGCCGGCCTTCGTCGATGTGGCGAGTGGGTTGTGGCAGGACGCGCAGTTGTTCGCATAAAGAGTCGCCCCGTCCGCCGCTGCTTGTGTCGCAGGAAGCACGGCTACGATCGCCTGCACCTGAGCCGCCGTCAGGACGCTTAACGTCCCCCGACCCATGCCTCCGGTATTACCGTTGATGGCGGCCTGGACCTCGACCGCTGACGCACCGGCCTTCGCCGATGTGGCGAGCGGGTTGTGGCAGGACGCGCAGTTGTCTCCATACAGAGTGGCACCGTCCGTTGCTGCCTGCTGCAGGGGAAGCGCATTAATGATCAACTGGACCTGTGCAGCCGTCAGAGTGTTCAGCCCTCCCATGCCGCCGACATTGCCGTTGATGGCGGCCTGGACCTCTGCCGCTGACGCACCGGCCTTCGCAGTCGTGGCGAGCGGCTTGTGACAGGACGCACAATTGACTCCATAGAGACCCGGTCCGTCCGTAGGCAACGCCTGAGCATTAAGCACTGTGGCGATGTTCTGCACCTGAACCGCCGTAAGGCTCAGCAGCACCGGCGTTCCCATTCCTCCCACATTGCCATTGATGGCGGTCTGGATCGCCCCTGCCGTCGTGCCAAGCTTCGCTGACGTGGCGAGCGGGTTATGGCAGGACGCGCAGTTGTTCGCATAGAGTACCGTTCCGTCCGTCGTCGCGGGCGGAGGAGGAGGTGCCTGAGCATTAAGCACTGTGGCGATGTTCTGGACCTGAACCCCGAAGGCTCAGCAGCACCGGCGTTCCCATGCCTCCCACATTGCCATTGATGGCGGTCTGGATGGCCCCTGCCGTCGTGCCGAGCTTCGCTGACGTGGCGAGCGGGCTATGGCAGGACGGCAGTTCTTTGCATAGAGAGTCGTTCCGTCCGTCGTCGCGGGCGGAGGAGGCGGCGCCTGAGCATTAAGCACTGTTGCGATCGTCTGGACCTGAACTGCCGAGAGACTTTTCAGTATTGGCGTTCCCATGCCTCCGGTCCCAGCGTCGATGGCGCCCTGGATGGCCGCTGCCGTTGTGCCGAGCTTCGCTGAGGTAGCAAGCGGGCCGTGGCAGGATGCGCATCCCTGGGCATAGAGAGTCGCCCCGTCCGTCGTTGTGGGCGGAGGAGGAGGCGCCTGTCTACCAAGCACGTCGGCAATGGCCTGGACCTGTGCCGCAGAAAGGCTGCTGAGTCCGCCCATGCCTCCGACACCAGCGTCGATGGCGGCCTGGATGGCCCCAGCCGTTGTGCCGAGCCTTGTTTGAAGCATGCAGCGGGCCATGGCAGGACGCGCAGGCGTCGTTATAGAGAGTGGCCCCGTCCGTCGCTGTCGATGCCGGAGGAGGCGCCTGCTTTGCAAGCACATCAGCGATCGCCTTTACCTGAGCCGCCGTGAGGCTCTTCAGTCCTCCCATGCCGCCGACGTTGCCGTCGATGGCGTCCTGGGTGCGCTTCGCTGTTGCGCCGGCCTTCTTTGACGCGGTGAGGGGGCCGTGGCAGGACGCGCAGTTCTGTGCGTACAGCTTTGCACCATCCGGCGGCCCGATGACCACTTCCGTCTTCCACATATAGTAGGTGTTTATCATACCTTCAGGCGCTGCAAGCAGATAGAAGGTATATATCCCCTGGGGCAGCGTATCGATGGGAACGTTGTCCATCAGTGTCTCGCTGATCGGTTCTTTAACGCCCTTCTTCCAGGGAACAAATCCCGCAGACAACGGCTGCAGCGAATTGTCCGGTCCCAGCACGAATATATTGTTATCCAGTGTCGACAGTGACATCGCAAAATAGATGTCCATAAAGCCCGTGAAACTCCCGATGTCCACCATGATGCTCAAAGTGCCGCCACCCTGGGCCGCTGCGCCTAAACCGATCGGCTTGGACTCCGCAGGCTTGGATGACATGACCGGGAAATCAACGGCCTCATAGGTATATGCCTTCGGAAGGAAGGGCATGGACATGGCGACTGACGGCGCAGCCTGTCTCGCGACTAATGCTTCGGCAATGGCCTGGACCTGCGTGGCCGTGAGGCCTCTCATGCCCGGCGTTCCCATTCCCCCGACGTTACCGTCTATGGCAGCCTGAATCTGCTCCGCAGTCCTTCCTTTCTTGCTGGAGCCCGCAAGAGGAGAGTGACAGGATGCGCAATGCTGAGCATACAGATCATCCCCTTCTCCTTCATCTTCAACGGCAGCCTCACCGGCTCCCAGGATGAATTCCGTCAGGTACAGGTAGTAGCGGCTGAAGTCGTTTGCGGGGGTTATGAACGTCCCCACGACGTACTGGCCGGGAGGCAGCAGCGATTTGGGCACATTGGAAAAGAGGACCTCATTGACGGGGCCTGTGATCCCCTTTTTCCAGGCGACAAATCCGGCCGTGGCAGGGACAATCGTATAGTCCTCACTGATGAAGTACATGATGGACGGATCGATTGTCGGGATATAGATCACCATGTACACGTCTACGGCTTCTGAAAACGTGCCTATCCCGGCGTGGATGTTAAATATATCCCCTCCCGTTGCCAGAGGACCGAGACCCACCGGCCTCGATTGTGCAGGGTCGGAGCTCACGAAAGGCAACGACATAGGGTCAAAGGAATAAACCTCCTGCCCTGCCGGCATTGGTATCGTTTGGCCCTGCCGCCGTCAGCGGATAGGCGATGCCGATTGTGGTCACGATAAAAGCCACAATGAACACGGCTCCCCAGTGTCTCTTTTTCATGCTTCCCTCCTCAATGTGGCGCCCGATAACACGAGCACCAGTTCTGACTCGATACGAAGTATGTCTTTACATCTCCCCCTCAAAGTTCACCCCCAAATAGTCGACATTAAACTTATAAATTCACTTTCAAAACTCATGCCTGGCTCGAATGAGATTATATCTAATTGATTTTTAGTATATTTTATTTTCCACGAAGGAATGTTTGGCATGAGCACGGCCGATGGTGAATGTTTTTCCCTTCTTTTCCCCGGTGGGTCTTTGCGGTCCCGACGGCTTCGTCAAAGGAGATGCCGTATTGACGCCATTTGGTGTGATGCAAGCTAAAAAGGAAAAACAGCGTGGAAAGACGCAGGGGTGCGTGAAATTACGCAGTAGCAAGAATCTTATAAAGTTTAAATTTACACCTTTTGGAGAAAGGCTATGAAATACCTACATTCCTGCGCAACGTGACCCCGACGTAAATCACCTTCATGCCGACCTGCTCCCGGCGACCTGCGGGATATCCACCAGTCGACCCGGCTAACCGACGAGTCCGTAAAGTCTCCAGGTGTCCTCCGGAAGGGGGACCCACTTCGGCGCGTAGAAGTGATGGCCGTCCCACTGCAGGAGGGCCTGCTCATAGGCTTCGCCCAGAGATACGGGATTGGCCCTCCCCGGAGGGTGATGAAGGATCCAGACGATGTTCTCGACGGGGATGTCCCTCAGGTACATCGTATAGATCTCCGTCGCCAGGTGCTCGATGATGGTCGAGATGGAAACGCCCCTTCCTCCCGGAAGTTCGGGGAAGATGATCATGAGGGTGTTGTCGGCGGTCTTCCTCACCTCGGCGCCGAATCGCGACCGAAGGGCATGGATGACATGGATGTTCAGGCCGTCCATAGTCCCACCATAACATACAAGGAATCATCCATAATAAATGTTGTCGCCATTCCGTATTATATCACCTGTGAGGACAGAGTTTGCCTCATCGTTGCAAGACACTCCCTGAAAAGGCGGGGTGTATGCGCCGAAAACCGCACTCATTCGCAAAAAAGAAGGGGGGCATCTCTGCCCCCCGGTTATTTGTTATATAATGTGCTGTGCCTTTAAGGCAGCACACTTGCGATCGCACTCACCTGGTCCGGATTCAAGGCTCTCAATGTCCCCCGACCCATGAAGCCCCTGATGGGGTTTCCGGTGTTGTTGTCGATGGCGTTCTGTATGTCACCTGCAATAATGCCCGCACCCGCAAACTCCCAATTGGGTCCCAGCGGGCCGTGACAGTCCGCACAGTTATTTGCATACAGAGTCGCTCCGTCCGTCGCTGCCTGCGTGGCAGGAAGCACGGCCTGAATCGCCGCCACCTGAGTCGGCGTCAAGACCCTCAACGTCCCCCTCTCCATAACTATGCTGCCGTTCCTGGGAGGGGTGGTGCCGTTGATTACGGCCTGGATTTCAGCCGCCGAGGCGCCCGCCTTCGTTGATGTGGCGAGCGGGCCGTGGCAGGAGGCGCAGTTCTGCCCATACAGAGTCGGCCCGTCCAGCAGCAGCGTTGTTCCGTCCGGCGCAAACTGCTGCGGCGGCAGCGCAGCGGCGATCAGTGTCACCTGGTCTCCCGTAAGAACGGGTGGTTTCAGTGTGCCCATGCCGCCGGTATTACCGTTGATGGCGGCCTGGACCTCAGCCGCCGAGGCGCCCGCCTTTGCTGAGTTGGCGCGAGGGTTGTGACAGGATGCGCAATTAACACTATAAAGACCCGGTCCGTCTGTAGGCTGCGCCTGCGTTGCAAGGACAGCGGCGATCGCTGTCACCTGCTCTCCCGTAAGAACGGTTTTCAGTCCTCCCATGAATCCCACGGTGGCATTTCCAACATTGTTGTCGATGGCGGTCTGGATCTGAGTCGCCGTTCTGCCCGGCTTTGTTGTCGAGGCAAGGGGGCCGTGGCAGGACGCGCAGTTATCCGCATAGAGAACCGTTCCGTCCAACGTGGTTGCTGGAGCAGGCAGCACACCCGCGATGGCTGCCACCTGTGCCGGCGTGAGAATGCTCAGTCCACCCATGTTGCCGCCGGCATTACTGTCGATGGCGGCCTGGATCGCCGCGGCCGTTCTGCCCTTCTTCGTTGTCGACGCGAGGGGCCCGTGACAGGACGCGCAGTTATCCGCATAGAGAACCGTTCCGTCCAACGTGGTCGCTGGAGCAGGCAGCACACCCGCGATGGCTGCCACCTGTGCCGGTGTGAGGCTTTTCAGTCCTCCCATGCCGCCAGTGTTGCTGTCGATGGCGGTCTGGATCTGCGGGGCCGTTCTGCCCTTCTTCGTTGTCGAGGCGAGGGGGCCGTGGCAGGACGCGCAGTTCTCCGCATAGAGAACCGTTCCGTCCAGCGTGGTCGCTGGAGCAGGCAGCACACCCGCGATGGCTGCCACCTGTGCCGGTGTGAGGCTTTTCAGTCCTCCCATGCCGCCAGTGTTGCTGTCGATGGCGGTCTGGATCTGCGGGGCCGTTCTGCCTTTCTTCGTTGTCGACCGAGGGGCCCGTGACAGGACGCGCAGTTCTGTGCATACAGCTTTGCACCGTCCGGCGGCCCGATGATCACTTCCGTCTTCCACATATAGTAGGTGTTTATCATACCTTCAGGCGCTGCAAGCAGATAGAAGGTATATATCCCCTGGGGCAGCGTATCGATGGGAACGTTGTCCATCAGTGTCTCGCTGATCGGTTCTTTAACTCCCTTCTTCCAGGGAACAAATCCCGCAGACAACGGCTGCAGCGAATTGTCCGGTCCCAGCACGAATATATTGTTATCCAGAGTCGACAGAGACATCGCAAAATAGATGTCCATAAAGCCCGTGAAACTCCCGATGTCCACCATGATGCTCAAGGTGCCGCCACCTTGGGCCGCTGCGCCTAAACCGATCGGCTTGGACTCGGCAGGTTTGGACGACATGACCGGGAAATCGACGGGTTCGTAGGTAAATGTCTTCGGAAGGAAGGGCATGGAAATGGCGACTGACGGCGCAGCCTGTCTCGCGACTAAGGCTTCGGCAATGGCCTGGACCTGCGTGGCCGTGAGGCCTCTCATGCCCGGAGTTCCCATTCCCCCGACGTTACCGTCTATGGCAGCCTGTATCTGCGCCGCAGTCCTTCCTTTCTTGCTGGAGCCCGCAAGAGGAGAGTGACAGGATGCGCAATGCTGAGCATACAGATCATCCCCTTCTCCGTCAACTTCAGCGGCAGTCTCACCGGCGCCCATGATGAATTCCGTCAGGTACAGGTAGTAACGGCTGAAGTCGTTTGCGGGGGTTATGAACGTCCCCACGACATACTGGCCCGGAGGCAGCAGCGATTTGGGCACATTGGAAAAGAGGACCTCATTAACGGGACCTGTGATCCCCTTCTTCCAGGCGACAAATCCCGCCGTGGCAGGGACAATCGTATAGTCCTCACTGATGAAGTACATATGGACGGATCGATTGTCGGGATGTAGAGGACCATGTACACGTCCACGGATTCCGAAAACGTGCCTACCCCGGCGTGGATGTTAAATATATCCCCTCCCGTTGCCAAAGGACCGAGACCCACCGGCCTCGATTGTGCAGGGTCGGAGCTCACGAAAGGCAAAGACAAAGGGTCAAAGGAATAGACTTCCTGTCCTGCCGGCATTGGTATCGTTTGCCCTGCCGCCGTCAGCGGACAGGCGATGCCCATTGTGGTCACGATGAAAGCCACTATGAACACGGCTCCCCAGTGTCTCTTTTTCATTCTTCCCTCCTAAATGTGGCGCCCGATAACGCGAGCACCAGTTCTGACTCAATACGAAGTATGTCTTTACATCTCCCCCTCAAAATTCACCCCCAAATAGCCGACACTAAACTTATAAATTTACTCTCAAAACTCATGCCTGGTTCGAATGAGATCATAACTAGTATGAATTATAGTCTTTTATATTTTCCACAAAGAAATGTTTGGCATGAGCACGGCCGATGGTGAATGTTTTTCCCTTCTTTTCCCCGGTGAGTCTTTGCAGCCCCGACGGCTTCATCAAAGGAGATGCCGTATTGACGCCATTTGGTGAGATGCAAGCTAAAAAGGGAAAACTGCGTGAAATAACGCAGTGGTGCGTGAAATTACGCACCAACAAAGAATATTCTAAAGTTATAAGTTTCGGTTGTTGGAGAAAGGCTATGAAATACCTACATTCCTGAACAACGTGACCCTGACATGAAGCACCTTGATGCCGACCTGCTCCCGGCGACCTGCGGGATATCCACCAGTCGGCCCGGCTAACCGACGAGCCCGTAAAGCTCCCCGCGGGAGGAAATTATGCATCGGCTCAGCGGCTTCCGGGAGCTTTGCCTCATCGTTGCAAGACACTCCCTGAAAAGGCGGGGTGTATGCGCCGAAAACCTTGCTGCGGCGACACCATAACTCTCACAGAAGACAACCTTTCAAACCAATGGTCGACCACACAAAGAGTGGAATCCTGAAAGACAAACCTGGCGAGGCTTATCGTCGCCTTCAGCAAGGCTTTGAGGCGTTTCGCCACGCCTTTCTATGCAACTGCAAGGTAAACAGACTCTGAATAATCTGACCGGATGCCCAGACCGTCGGCCTCTTCACTCGCAGCGGCAATTCGCGCGAGGAATTCACCTTGAAATATCGGTTGACATAACCGATATTTCAAGGTAGGCTATTCACATGACTGAGAGGGTCCGGGACATAAAAGCTCTTCTTTCTCTTCTGAAGCGTTACCGTGTCGTCGGTATCATCGGGGCCCGGCAGGTCGGAAAGACGACTCTGGCCCGTTCTCTTTTGAAGCAAATACCGGGCGCCTCTGTTTATTTCGATCTTGAGAATCCGGAGCATTTGGCGCGGCTTGCCGATCCGATGCTCGCTTTCAAGGGGTTAAAGGGACTTGTTGTCATAGATGAGATACAGCGCTTACCCGAATTGTTTCCCGTTCTGAGAGTGCTTGTGGACCGCCCGAAGTCGCCTGCCCGCTTTCTGGTCCTCGGAAGCGCATCTCCCGAACTCCTCAGGCAGGGGTCTGAGTCACTCGCGGGCCGTATTGCCTACTATGAGCTCGGCGGCTTTTCGCTGGGCGACGTAGGCATAAAGAATTATCGGCGTCTGTGGCTTCGGGGAGGGTTCCCCCGGTCGTATCTTGCATCCTCCGATACAACCAGTGAAGAGTGGCTTCGCAGATTTATACAGACTTTTCTTGAAAGAGACCTTCCGCAGTTGGGGATCGCCATCCGGTCAACGACAATGCATCGGTTCTGGAGTATGCTTGCACATTATCACGGCCAGGTATGGAATGCCTCCGAATTCGGACGGTCTTTCGGCGTTGCCGATACCACTGTCCGGAACTATCTGGATTTGTTGTCGTCGGCGTTGGTTGTGCGGCAGTTGCTGCCATGGCATGAGAACATCTCAAAACGCCAGGTTAAATCACCGAAGGTCTATATTGCAGACAGCGGACTGCTTCATGCGTTACTCGGCATCAAGGCCCTGAGAGACCTCGAAATGCACCCCAAGGTCGGGGCGTCATGGGAAGGATTCGTCATCGAGCAACTCACCCGTCTGATGGGCTTCAGGAGGGAGGATTGCTTCTTCTGGGCAACCCACGCGGGCGCAGAACTCGACCTCCTCGTGATCAAGGGCAGGGAGAGGCTGGGCTTTGAAGTCAAGCTTACGAGCGCCCCACAAGTGACACCCTCGATGCGAAGCGCTATTTCAGACCTGAAATTGAACCGTCTCTATGTCATCCACTCAGGAGAAGAGACGTTTCAGCTTGGGAAAGACATCGAGGCGCTCGCGTTGCCGGAGATGTGGAAGGGCCTCAGGGCCTGAGATAGAGGTTTAGAACGAGGACCCTCCGCAGACCTCTTTCGGTTCTTCTTCATCGCCTCACCTTTCACAGCCGTCACACCTGTCCCCTGTCGAGGGTCCTGTACTGGATCGCCTCGCCCACATGATGGGCCTGGATGTCATCCGCTCCGTCGAGGTCGGCGATGGTCCTGGAGACCTTGAGAATCCGGGAATAGGCCCTGGCGCTGAGTCCCAGGCGCTGCATGGCCCCGTCGAGGATCCGGTGGGCCTCCTCCGTCAGCCTGCAGTATTTTTTTATATGGCGTGTCTTCATCTGCCCGTTGGCGAATATCCTGTCGCCGCTGAACCTCTGCAACTGACGGTTCCGCGCATCCACGACCCGCATCCGTATGCTCTCCGATCTCTCACCCGTGTACTCGTCGGAGAGTTCCTTGTAGGGCACCGCCGGCACATCGACATGGAGGTCGATGCGGTCCATGAGGGGACCGGAGACCCTGGAACGATAGCGGTTAATCATCCCGGGCGTGCATGTGCATTGGTGGCGCGCATCGCCGAAGTACCCGCAGGGACAGGGGTTCATCGCCGCGACGAGGACGAACTGGGCGGGATAGGTGACCGTCGCCACGGCCCGTGAAACGGTGACGACGCCGTTTTCGAGGGGCTGCCGGAGCACCTCGAGGACGTTCCGCTTGAACTCGGGCAGCTCGTCGAGGAAGAGGATGCCGTGATGGGCCAGGGACACCTCTCCCGGCCGCGGTATCTGACCGCCGCCGATGAGCGCCACGTCCGAGATGGTATGGTGCGGAGACCGGAAAGGACGGATGGCGAGAAGCGGCTGGCCGCTCCTGAGCATGCCGGCGACGCTGTGGATCTTCGTCGTATCCAGCGCCTCTTCAAAGGTCATGGGAGGAAGGACCGTCGGCAGCCTCCTGGCGAGCATCGTCTTGCCGCTTCCCGGGGCTCCGACCATGAGGATGTTGTGCGAGCCGGCGGCAGCGACTTCCAGCGCCCGCTTTGCGTGCTCCTGGCCCTTCACATCGGAAAAATCGTCCTCATAGACGGAATTCTCCGACATGGCGGCATCGATGTCGACGCGGAAGGACTCCCGGTGGGCTATGCCCCCGAGAAATTCGATCACCTCCGGGAGGCTTTCGAGGCCGAACACGTCGATGCCCTTCACCACGGCGGCTTCCGCCGCATTCTCCCTCGGCAGGATGATGCCCCTCAGGCCGAGACGGAGTGCCTCCAGGGCCATGGGCAGCGCCCCTCTCACCGGCTTGAGCGTCCCGTCCAGGGAGAGCTCGCCGGAGAGGATGAAATCGTTGAGTGCGACGGAGGGAATGATCCCTTCCGCCGCGACGATCCCGATGGCGATGGGCAGGTCGAAGGAGGACCCTTCCTTCTTCAGGTCCGCCGGGGCGAGGTTGATGGTGATCTGCTTCATGGGGAAGGAGAAGCCTATATTCTTCAGGGCCGCCTTGATCCTGTCCTTGCTCTCCTTCACGGCGGCATCGGGCAGCCCGACCATCGAAAAATGGGGGAGCCCCTTGAGGGCGAGGTCTACTTCGACCTCGATGAGGCTGGCGTCAATGCCGATGACAGATGCACTGAGAGCCCTGGACAGCATCCCTCTGAACAAATCTCCGCTGGATGTCATTGATGATTTCCTGCCTGTTCTTCCCCCACTGGGGTGCGATGAGAATCTCGTCGGGCGCCGTCGCAAAGAGGCGCTGGAGAACGATGTCCGGGGAGAGTCGGACGATGAAGTCGACGAGGAAGTCGAGGTACTCCCCGTAGCCGAAGGTATGGAAGGGACTCCGTATATATTCCTCAGCCAGCGGCGTCTCCCTGACGATCTGGAGCTGGTGGATTTTCAGGAAACCCACGGGGAGCCCCGAGAGCTCATCGGCCATGGCGAGGGTCTCGTCCCTCGTCTCCGTGGGGAACCCGACGATTATATGAGCGCCGATATGGATCCCGCGGCCGACGGTAAGGTTGACGGCATCGAGAAAAGACGCGTAGTTGTGTCCCCTCCTGATGTATTCAAGGGACTTGTCATAGACCGACTGCAGCCCGTATTCCATGAGCATGAAATGGTCTTTTGCAAAACCCCCGATCATGGCGATCTTCTCTTCATCGATACAATCAGGGCGGGTGCCGATGGCGAGACCGACGACGTCGGGAGTGGAGAGGGCCTCCCTGTAGAGAGGTTCAAGGACTTCCACCGGGGCATATGTGTTAGTGAAGGGCTGAAAGTAGACGAGAAACTTCTGCGCCCGGTACCGTCCCGAGAGATACTGGATGCCGTTCCTGATCTGTTCTCTCAGGGACTGCTGGGGCCTGCACTGGGAGGGCCTGAAGCTGTCATTATTGCAGTAGGTGCATCCCGTGACCCCGAGGGTGCCGTCCCTGTTGGGGCATGTAAAACCTGCATCGACGTTGACCTTGTAGACGACGGTGCCGAAGGTCCGCTTGAGGAAAGATCCGAATGTGTTATAACGTACAACCACTTCTTCATTATTCCGCTTTGCCCGATTGCATGTCAAATGACTGGAATCCAAAATAATCGGGAAAGTCGAGGTGAAAAGGCGGGGCGAAGCGCCTCAAAGCCTTGCTGAAGGCGACGATGATTATTGTAGGGTCTGCTCCCCGAGCAGACCGCTTCATCGATGTCGGGCCGTTCGGGGAACGGCCCCTACGCGATTTTATCCTTTGTGTCATCGACCATCGGCTTGAAACGCCGACTTTTGTGACGGTATAGGTGTCGCCGCACCAAGGTTTTCGGCGCATGCACCCCGCCTTTCCGGAGGAGTCTGCCACGACATATCCTTTTTCAAGGTCTCGCTGCTATTTTGGACGCGAGAGATGTCAAATGACTCTTCATCTGCTATAATATTCCAAAAAAATCAAGGAGGGTTCCATGGCGCTTCAGGATCTGAAGGATATACTGGATATACGAAACGGTTCCCTTGTGCTCAAGGACAAACAGGCCTTGAGGGGCATGATGGACAGTGTCATCCAGGACGCCGTATTCGAGCCTGACGACGCGAGGCGCAAGGCCCTGTTCCTCATTGTGAAGGAGGCTGCCAAGGCCTTCGGCGCCGTCCCCGCATCCATCCAGGGTCTCTATGAGGAAATGGGCAGGGACTATCCCGGCTTCACCGTCCCGGCC
The DNA here is from genome assembly GCA_963705105.1 of uncultured Nitrospiraceae bacterium. Taxonomy (GTDB): domain Bacteria; phylum Nitrospirota; class Thermodesulfovibrionia; order Thermodesulfovibrionales; family Dissulfurispiraceae; genus CAVPIW01. Next base: position 93,379 of record CAVPIW010000014.1, read on the forward strand.
ATGAACATCAGGGGACTTACATATGACGTGGCGAGGGCCGTATTCCGGAAGGCGAAGGAGATGAATACGGCCGCCATGATTTTCGAGATCGCCCGTTCGGAGATCGGGTACACGAAACAGAGGCCTATTGAATACACGACGGTTGTGCTCGCAGCGGCGGTCAGAGAGGGGTATGAAGGGCCGGTCTTCGTGCAGGGGGACCATTTTCAGCTCGTCAGGAAAAATTTCATGAGCGATCCCGATGCCGAAACAGGATATGTGAAGGGGCTGATCGCCGAGGCGATCGACGCGGAATTCTATAACATCGACATCGACACCTCGACCCTTGTGGACCTTGAAAAGCCGACGACAAAGGAACAGCAGCGGCCCAATTTCGAGAGGACGGCACTTCTCGCCGAGCATGTGCGGACCCTCGAGCCTGCGGGTGTCGACGTTTCGATCGGCGGCGAGATCGGCGAGATCGGCAGCAAGAACAGCACGCCCGAAGAGGCGAGGGCTTATCTCGAAGGTTTCAGGGAGACCTTCCCGGGCGGGAAAGGACTGAGCAAGCTCAGCGTCCAGACCGGCACGAGCCACGGCGGTGTCGTCCTGCCCGACGGAAGCCTCGCGAAGGTCAAGATCGACTTCGAGACGCTCAAGGTGCTCTCCGAACTGGCGAGAAAGGAGTTCGGTCTGTCCGGCTGCGTGCAGCACGGCGCCTCGACACTGCCGGAGGACGCCTTCAACATGTTTCCGGAAACGGGGACCTCCGAGGTCCACCTCGCCACGGGATTCCAGAACATCATCTTCGACAGCGCCCACCTGCCTGCCGCTTTCAGAAACGAGGTCTACGACATGATCGGTCGGGAGTTCGGCAAGGAGAAAAAGGAAGGGCAGACGGAAGAGCAGTTCTTTTACAGCACGAGGAAAAAGGGATTCGGTCCCGTCAAGAAGCAGTGGTGGCAGCTTCCGGAGAGCGTGAAAGGACCGATCATGAAGGAGCTGGAGGACAAGTTCGGCCTCCTCTTCGACAAGCTCCGGGTAAGAGATACTGTTGATATCGTCCGGCGGACGGTGACTCCCGTGGTCGTGAAAAAGTCCGTCGACCTCGGTGTCCTCTAAAACGCCATGAACAAGAAAGAAAAAGATAAGGAAATTGTCGGAATTATCGTCGGTGGCGGGCCTGCGCCGGGTATCAACGGTGTCATCAGCTCGGCGACGATCGAGGCGGTCAATGAAGGGAAGAGCGTCATCGGTATCATGAACGGTTTCAAGAGCCTCTTCGACGGCAACAAAGCGGCGACAATCCCCCTCACCATCGATTGCGTGTCACGGATCCACACCCAGGGCGGCTCGATCCTCCGGACGTCGAGGGATTATCCCGACCGGGTGAAGCAGAAATTCAAGGTGCTCATGGCGACCCTGCGGGACATCGGCGTAAAGTATCTCGTCACGATCGGAGGTGAGGGCACGCTCTTCATGGCGAACTGGATCGAAAAGGAGGCCCGGGGGACGATGAGCGTTGTCCATGTGCCGAAGACCATCGACAACGATATCCCCCTGCCGGGCGGCAGATCGACCTTCGGATACCAGACGGCGCGGCACTGGGGTGTGGAGATCGTCAAGAACATGATGGAGGACGCCAAGACAACAGGCCGGTGGTACTTCATCAACACCATGGGGAGATACGCGGGACATCTCGCCCTTGGGATCGGAAAGGCCGCCGGTGCGACAACCACCCTGATCGCCGAAGAGTTCGGCAACAAAGTCTCGATCAAGACGGTGGCCGACATCCTCACCGGATCGATCATCAAGAGGCTGTCCATGGGGAGGGACCACGGTGTCGCCGTCCTTGCAGAGGGCATCTCCGGCAAGCTCGACATAGAGGAACTCTCCCGCTACGAGCAGCTCGAGAAAGACGAAACGGGACGGATCCGTCTTTCCGAGATCCAGCTTGGAAGGGTCGTCAAGAACGTCGTCAAGAAGAACCTCGATTCGATGGGGATCAAAATCACCATCGTCGACAAGAATATCGGTTACGAGCTGCGGGCGGCCGATCCCATACCGACAGACGTGGAATATACGAGAAACCTGGGATACGGAGCCATTCGCTATCTCCTCATGGGGGGGACAGGCGCGATGATCGTCTTTGACGAGGGGCATCTCAAGCCCGTCTCTTTCGTCGAGATGATCGATTACAAAACGGGGAAGGTAAAGGTGCGGACCGTCGACACCTCGTCGGCGACATATGAGGTGGGACGGAAATACATGATCCGCCTCGAGGCGGAAGACTTCGAGGGCGAGAACCTTGAGCGGCTTGCAAAGACGTCGCACCTGACGCCGGCGGAGTTCAGGAAACGCTTCCTCCCGGTCCTCTCGCCATGACTCACCCAATGGTGTACACTTCCGCGGGGTGAAGCGCTCTGAAAGACAGTGTCAGTGTCAGTGTGAGTGTCAGTAAAGGGCTCACCTTTTCAGACATCGGCTTGAAACACCGTCTTCTGTGAAGGTTAATGTGTCGCCGCATCAAGGTTTTCGGCGCATACACCCCGCCTTTCCCGCGGGCATATGCAGCAATTCTGTTAACTCATTTGGTGTCGTAACCCGGGAATGGCCTCGATAAAGGCAATAGCGGATAGAAACGCCTCTTCGCTTGAGCGCGAAGTCGAGAGCAATGGCATATCCGGCAGGGCCTTGTCCCTTTTCCGGAAAACCATTGTCGATCATTACAAATCCATGGGCAGGCCGATGCCCTGGAGGGAGACCCGCGATCCATACTACATCCTCGTCTCCGAGATCATGCTCCAGCAGACCGGAGTCGAGCGCGTCCTGAAAAAATATCAACAGTTCATCGAAGCCTTCCCCGATGTCCGCGAACTCAGAAGGGCATCTCTTCATGACGTCCTCAGGCTTTGGCAGGGCATGGGATATAACCGCCGGGCCATCGCCCTCAAGAGTGCCGCGGAAATCATCGTCATGGAGCACGACGGCCATGTCCCGTCATCTCGGGTAGAGCTCGAAAGGCTCCCGGGCATCGGGAAGGCCACCGCTTCGGCTATCCTGGTCTATGCCTTCGGGCATCGCGAAGTGTTCATCGAGACGAACATCCGCAGGGTCTTCATCCACTTTTTCTTCAGCGACAGGGATAACGTGCGGGACAGGGAGATTCGTCCTCTCGTGGAAAGCACCCTCGATGCCGCCAATCCCCGGGAGTGGTACTATGCGCTCATGGATTACGGGACCATGATCAGGAAGACCATAGCCGACCCGAACAGGAGGAGTGCCCATTATCGGCGTCAGTCGCCTTTTGCGGGGTCGGAGCGGCAGGTGAGGGGCCTGATCCTCAGGGCTATGGTCGCGCAACAGGGGATGACAGCCCATGAACTGTTACGGACTCTGGACCTCCCGGATGAACAGGTGAGCAGGAACCTCATGAAACTGGCCGAGGAGGGGTTCATCAGGGAAGAGGGGGAGAAATATGTTATCGCGTGAAGGGAGTGATTCATGGCTGAGAAAATGACCATACCGGAGAGGACGAGCAGGGGGACCGTATCGGTCCCGGAGCGGCTGCGGTTCCTGAACGAGACGGAGCACCATGCAGTACTCGCGACGGAGTCAGGCGGGCAACCCCTGACGTCCCTCGTCGCCTATGCCCTCACCGATGACCTGAAGGGCGCCCTTTTCGTCACCCCGAAAAAGACCCGCAAGTACACGAACATCCTCGCAAACGGCAGGGTGGCGCTCCTCATCGATACGAGGACGAATACCGACAGGGCCTACCTCGAAGCCGAGGCGGTCACCATGATCGGCATGGCCCGTTCTGTCCGGAAGGGGAAGCGCCGGGACATGCTCATCGCGACATTTTTGCGGAAACATCCGCGCCTTGCCGAATTCGCGAATTCACCATCAACTGCCATCATTCTCATCGAAGCCCGCCGCTACATCCATGTCGGCCGTTTCCAGAGCGTGTCTGAGTGGATAATAGACAATTGACCCTTCATCAGCATGAAAAGGCGGGGCGAAGCGCCATGAAACAGTAGACAACAGACAGGAACCGGACGAAAAACGCACCGACGGGAAGGCTGATGTGGTGAAAAGCCTTTCCGCTAAGATACCTTGTTCGTCCCCTGACCACCCTTTGCCGTGTCTGTTGATATCAAAAGCCAGTCATGCAACAGGCGTTGAACACCCTGATATGCACACCCATACGCCCGACCGAATGGCGGGGTGAAGCGCCGAAAAGCATCGGTGCTGCGAAACCGCTGCCGTCCCGCTGAGTGTATGTAAGCAAAACTGTTGATGATACAGAGGATGAAATCTTCAACAACCAATAATAAATAATCATGCTCGCTATCAGCGAGGCGTTGAGGCGCTTTGCCCCGCCTTTCGGCGCATCTGCCAAAATGGTCCTCATCATCGCATTGGAAAGGCTTTGACCCATATCTGCATTCCCGGAGGCAGCGTCGCTATCAGCAAGGTATTGAGTTGTCTTGCCCGCTATTCCGGAGGGCTTATGCAACGATGAGGTTAGGGTACACGTTGAAGCGTTGCGTCAGAAGGGGACAAAGAGCCGATGCTTTCTGACGAACTCTCTGAAGGTCCGGGCCGCCGCGGATAAGTCCTCATCCCTCGGGCTGACGAGGTAAATCTTTCTTTTCATCTTCCTGCCTGCGACATCCAGTATGTTGATGGATCCTTCCTTGACGGCCCTGAAGACCGACCATTTCGAAACACAGGAGATGCCCGTTCCTGCCTGCACCATCTGGACGATTAAATCGGGGCTTCCGAGCACCATGGCGACTGTTATGTCGCGGGCGTCGATTTTCATTGAGTGGAACAGCTTCTCTATATACTCTCTTGTGCCCGAGCCGGCTTCGGGCATAATGAAGGGCTGTGACAGCAACTGTGCCGGCAAGATGCCTTTTTTTTTCGCCAGCGCGTTGTCCTCAGAGGATATGATGACAATCTCATCTTCCGAAATTTCGTCGAAGACCAGTCGCGCACTCCTGCCCGCGTCCTCGACGGGTCCCTCGCATATGCCCACCTCGATGTCCCCGCCGGTAATCTGCCGAATGATCGCATCCGTATTAGACACGGATAGTTCAATCGCCACATCAGGGTAATCTCTCGAAAAGCCATAGAGAATCTGGGGAAGGAGAAAGGAGGCGGCCGTCATGCTCGCGCTCGCGCGGAGAGTTCCCCTGAGCCGTTTGAGCAGGCCGTTGAGATCGTCCTCCATTGCGGCGTATCGGGCGAGAAGGTCCCTTGCGTGCCCGTAGAGAGCCGTTCCCGCGGGAGTCGGCCTGACGGTCTTGCCGGAACGAATGAAGAGCTTGGCGCCGATCTCCTCTTCAAGCTTCCTGATGAGGTGGCTCATGGCGGACTGGGTCATAAACTTCTCCTCCGCAGCACGGGAAAAGCTCCCGTGTTCCACAACGAGACAGAATGCCCGCAGCCGGTGGTCTTCCATTGTTCAGGCCCCTTTACACCCTCCCTCATTGTAAGGTTCATCTCCAGGCCTGTCAACAGTGCATTCAATGAGAAGAATTCATGGTGAGCATGAATATAATCCATTTGCTTTGTTCCGGGGCTGCATCATAATCTTGAAACATCGCCGTCTGATCGGCGGAGACCGGCTTCTGGCGATTCTCCGCGAATGCGGCGCCGCTGACATACATGCCACGGAGGGAATAATCATGGCGGATCAAAAAACAAAACTAATCATTGCATCGACAACGAGCACGCAAAACTCGGGGCTTTTCGACATCCTGCTTCCGGAGTACGGGAAATCGACGCGATACGGGATCGCCGTGGAAGTGGTAGCGGTCGGAACGGGGAAGGCGATCAGGATGGCGAAGAAGGGCCTGGCGGACGTGCTCTTCGTCCATGATCCCTTCCGGGAGGAGAAGTTTGTCTCCGAAGGGTACGGGGTGAACAGGCGGGAGGTTATGCACAACGAATTCGTCATCATCGGCCCTGAAGACGATCCTGCCTCCGTCGGCGCTGCAAAATCGGCAGTCGAGGCCTTTGAGGATATCGCCGACAAAGGAGCGTCATTTGTCTCCCGCAGTGACGACTCGGGGACGAACATACGGGAACTGGACATATGGGACGATACGGGCATCAATCCGAGGGGCAAGGGCTGGTATTTCGAGGCCGGCGCGAAGATGGGAGACACGCTGCTCATAGCGAACAACAAGCCGGCATACACACTGACAGACATGGGGACCTATCTGAACTACCAGGACAAGCTGGAGTTGCGGATCCTCTTCCGGGGCGATCCGATCCTCCGGAACCGGTACAGTGTCATAGCCGTCAGCCCCGAGAAATTCCCCGGTATAAGGTACCGCGAGGCGATGGATTTCATCGCCTTTGTGACGTCCCCGGAAGGCCAGAGGATCATAGGACAATACGCCAAAAACGGCGTGAACCTCTTTTATCCCGATGCCGTGCCATCGGTAATGAACACACAATAAAAAGGAACCATCAATGAACAGAATCGTTATCATTATCGTTCTCGCATCCGTCATCTTCTGTTATGCTCCGGCCACATATGGCGCGCCGGCGGCGGAAATTATTCTCGCATCGACGACGAGCACGGAGAACTCGGGATTGTTCGGTCACATCCTGCCCCTCTTCGAGAAGAAGACGGGGATTAAGGTAAAGGTCGTGGCCCGGGGAACGGGCGCGTCGATCGAGATGGGCAAACGTGGTGACGCCGACGCAGTGTTCGTGCACGCAAAAGAACTTGAAATGAAGGCCGTCGAAGAGGGATTTTTCCTCAGCCGCCATGATGTGATGTACAACGATTTCGTCATCATCGCCCCGCCCGATGACCCGTCCAAAGTGAAGGGCCTGAAAAGCGCGGCGGAGGGCTTCAAGAGGATATCGGCAGGAACGGCGCCCTTCGTCTCGCGAGGGGACAAGTCAGGGACCCATACGAAGGAACTGGAGCTCTGGAAAAAGGCCGGCGTTGATCCGAAGGGAAATCCCTGGTACCTGGAAGTCGGTCAGGGCATGGAGAAGGCCCAGCGAATCGCGAACGAGAAACGCGCCTACTGTCTCACTGACCGCGGCACATGGCTCGCGACGAAGGACAAGGACAAGCTGGAGATGATCATCGTCCTGGAGGGTGACCCCGTTCTCTTTAACCAGTACGGCGTGATGGCGGTGAATCCGGAGAAGCACAAACATGTGAAGTATAAAGAGGCGAAGGAGTTCGTGAACTGGATCATCTCGAAGGAGGGCCAGCAGGCCATAGCGTCCTTCAAGGACAAACTCGGCAACCAGCTCTTCTATCCAAATGCAAAATAGACCTTATCGTTGCATACGCCCTCCGGGAAGGCGGGGCAAAGGCGCCGAAAAGCCTCGGTGCTGCGAAACCTTTGCCTTCCCATGAAGACAGTGTCAGGCAGACGGTCGATGACACAAAGGATGGAATGGAATCGTGTAGGGGCCGTTCCCCGAACGGCCCGACATCAATAAAGCGGTCTGCTCGGGGAGCAGACCCTACAATGATCAATGTCGCGATCAGCGAGGCCTTGAGGCGCTTTGTCCCGCCTTTCCTGCAACTACGGGATAGATTTATTTTTTTCCACGCGAAGTCGCAAAGAGCGCAAAGAAAGAACACAAAGGTGTCAGTGACGTGAGCTCGATTTTCGAAGGCATCGGCAGGGCAGCCTCGCTCATCGTCAATCTGGACGATGAGTTGATGCAGATCATCCTCCTGTCCTTGCGCGTATCCGGCTCTGCACTTGTGATCGCAACGGTCCTGGCGATTCCGACGGCGGGACTTCTCGGGTTGAAAAGATTCCGGGGCCGTGGGGCGCTCATCAGTATATTGAACACGTTTATGGGGCTCCCTCCGGTCGTGGTGGGGCTTTTCGTCTATCTCCTGTTGTCCCGGAGCGGCCCTCTCGGTTTTCTGGCGCTGCTCTACAGCCCCACGGCCATGATCATCGCCCAGATCATCCTCTCTTTCCCCATCGTGGCGTCGCTCTGCCATACCGCCATCGTCAGTGTCGATCCCATCGTGAAACAGGCATCGATGGCGCTTGGGGCGACGCCGTTTCAGGTCTCTCTGACCGTGATCAACGAGGCCCGCTACGGGATTATGTCGGCGGTCATCGCAGGATTCGGCAGGGTGACCGCCGAGGTAGGCGCCGTACTCATGGTCGGCGGCAACATCGCTGGTTTCACGAGGGTCATGACGACGACTATAGCGCTTGAGACCGACAAGGGCAACTTCGAGCTCGCCCTCGCGCTCGGCATAATCCTTCTTACCCTCTCTCTGGCGATCAACCTCGTCCTGCGTTTCATACAGAAAAAGGGAACCCTGAGGGCTGAAGCATGAACCTCCGGCTGGAAGCTGAAGGGCTTTGCAAGAGCTACAACGGAAAACCCGTGCTTGCCGACTGCTCCTTTGTCCTCCGGGAAGGAAGGACATACGCTTTGATGGGGCCGAACGGGTGCGGCAAGTCGACGCTCTTCCGCATCTGCGCCCTCATCGAGGAGCCGGACAGTGGCCGTGTGCGATATCTTTCAGGGGACGAGACTCTGGGTCACGACATGTCCCTGAGAAGAAAGATAACGCTTGTGCTCCCCAAAATCGGCGTCTTCAACACATCGGTCTGCAAGAACGTAGCATACGGTCTCAGGGTCCGCGGTGTCACGAGGGGAGAGACGGCCGGGCGTGTGCAAAAGGCCCTCGAGTTTGTGCGGCTCACCCACAAGAAGGACCAGAACGCACTGACCCTTTCGAGCGGTGAGACCCAGCGGCTCGGCATTGCCAGGGCGATCGCGTTCGAACCTTCGGTGCTCTTCCTCGACGAACCGACAGCCTTCGTCGACGAAAAAAGCAAGGTGCTGATCGAAGAGATCATTCATGGAATCAGGAGGGCCGGCAACGCCCTGGTGGTCATCACCACCCATAACAGGGACCAGGCGGAGCGGCTCTCGGACTCGGTCCTGATGATGGCCGGCGGCAGGGTCCTCGCCTGAGCCGTCCGCCGCCGCAGGCACGGGAACCATCCCGGACTTGAAATGTTTCCACAATCCATGTATATTGATAAGTCGGCAAACCGGAGGCGGGTGCCGCCCTGTCATGTCTCTGACCGCCGTTGAACAGGCTGTGCAAAGCCGGTTTCCGGAGGTCCGCGACGGGATCATACACGGAGGTTCATGAAATGAAAAGGTTTGTCATTCTTCTGATAGCAGGGGTGCTTGTTCTCTCCTTCATCACCATAGAGGAGATGTCGGCGACAGACGGGCGGTGGAAACTGATCGACAGCTCGAAAATGGGAAAACAGTTTTACGATACCGAGAGCATCATGTATACGTCCCCGAGCATGGTCAAGGTGTGGATCAGGGTGGAAGTGACGGAGGGATTCTGGGAGATGATGGGCGTGCGGTCCGACAGGGCGCTCTGGGAGATTGACTGCCAGAACAGGCTGTACAGGACGCTTCAGCGTGATTCCGTCAAAAAGGACGGGACGTCGGCAGTCACGAAAGAGCCTTCCGTCTGGGAGGACATCCCGCCGGAGTCGAACCCCGAATTTCTCATGGATACGCTCTGCAAGCAGTCTCCGAAGAAGAAAGCACGTTAGTCTTGCCGTAAATAATCAAGAAAATGTCCCAGCCCCTATACAGTGGGGTGTCTTTTCATATATACTAATCAGTAAGCTTTTGAAGCTTTGCGTCTCCGGGGTCATGAAAAAGCTCTGGGGATTTTTTTTTAGGAGGGTACGGACAATGGGAACAAAGATTTACGTGGGCAACATCTCATTCAACGCCTCAGAGGATGATCTCAAAGATCTCTTCTCCCAGTACGGAGATGTTGAATCGGCGAGAATCATCACCGATGCGCAGACAGGAAGAAACAGGGGGTTTGGATTCGTCGAGATGTCATCGAAGGAAGACGCCCAGAAAGCCATTACAGCACTCAATGGATCGGTCTTCATGGAACGGACCCTGACCGTCTCTGAAGCGCGGCCGCAGCAACCCCGGGAAGGAAGGGGCGGTTTTGGCGGCAGGCGCAGTGGTGGCGGAGGCGGAGGCGGGTTCGGCAGAGGGAGGTCGGAGAGAGGAAGGAGGTAGCCATCATTGGAGGTCAAAGTTCAGGGCAATGACGTTGAGAGAGCCCTTAAATCACTGAAGAACAGGCTTCAGAAGGAAGGGCTCTTCAAGGAGATCAAGAAAAAGAAGTACTATGAGAAGCCTTCTGTCAAGAAGAAACGGAAGAAGGTTGAAGCGCGCAGAAAGAGGATGAAAGCCCTCCGCTCGAGACCGAGGTAGCTCGGGGTTCCCCTCTTCGCTCTCTCTGAGACACTGACTCCCGTTTGCCGGCGGCGACTTTTTCGGTTATAGTTGTAATCACGAAAGTACGACTATAAAAGGAGGCGGCCGGTCATGAAAGCAATGGTCTTGGAGAGGCTCCACGATCTCACAAGGGAGCGGAATCCGCTGCGACTGGCGGATCTCCCCGTTCCCGAGCCTGCAAAGGGTGAAATTCTTGTAAAAGTGACGGCTTGCGGCGTCTGCCACACCGAAATCGACGAGATCGAGGGGAGGACGCCGCCATCGCTGTTTCCCATCGTTCCGGGACACCAGATCGTCGGGACCGTCGAACGTCCCGGGATGCACTCCGAAAAGTTCAGCATCGGCGACAGGGTAGGCATCGGATGGATCAGTTCGTCCTGCGGCGCCTGTTCTTTCTGCCATGGCGGCGACGAGAACCTCTGCGAGCATTTCCGGGCCACCGGCAGGGACAGACACGGCGGGTACTGCCAGTACACCACTGTCGACGAAACATTTGCATTCCCGATCCCCCGTGAATTGTCCGACAGTGAGGCGGCCCCGCTTCTCTGCGCCGGTGCGATCGGTTATCGCTCCCTCAGGCTGTCGGGGCTCCGCGACGGTCTGATCCTCGGCCTCATCGGCTTCGGCGCCTCTGCTCACATCGTCCTGCACATCGTCAGATATCTCTATCCCAAAGCCTCCGTCTTCGTCTTCGCCCGGTCACCCGGTGAGCGCGCATTCGCCGGGGAACTCGGCGCATCCTGGACGGGCGACTTTGGGGAAGACCCGCCGGCGAAAATCCACTGTGCCATCGATACGACGCCGGTGTGGATGCCCGTTGTCGAAGGACTGAAGCACCTGGAAAGGGGAGGCAGGCTCGTCATCAACGCGATCAGAAAGGAAGAGACGGACAAAAAAGCCCTCCTGGACTTGGATTATGCACGGCACCTCTGGATGGAGAAGGAGATCAAGAGCGTCGCGAACGTCGCCAGGAGGGATATCGGCGAATTCCTGGATCTTGCGGCAAAGGCCGGGATCAGGCCGGAAGTGCAGGAGTTCCCCCTCGAAGACGCGAACAGGGCGCTCCTGGAGCTGAAGGAACGCAGGATCAGGGGCGCAAAGGTGCTCAGGATCGAGTGAGAAAGGAGGGCTCATGAGAAGGTTGCTGATTTGGATGATGGTCCCTGTGGCTGCTTTGTTCCTGGGTGGTGACTGCGCATCGGCCACGGTCTGCGTCGATTGCCATGCCAAGGTGACGCCCCGCATCGTCGATGATTGGCAGATGAGCAGCCACAGGAGGAGCGCCGTCGACTGCGTCGTCTGTCACGGCGACGACCACCTTACGGAGCAGGATATCTCCGAAGCAAAGATCCCGACCATCGATATCTGCGCAGCATGCCATGAAAAACAGGTTCTCCAGTTTAAAAGCGGCAAGCATGCCCGCGCCTGGGCGGCGATGAAGGCGTTGCCGGCGGCTCACTGGCAACCCATGGCGCTCAGGGAAGGAGAAAAGGGATGCGCCGGCTGTCACAGGATCGGCATCAAGCCGGAAGCGGATATCAGGGCGATGCAGAAAGCCGGGATGGTCTATGGGAGGTCATCCTGCGACTCCTGCCATACGCGACATCTCTTTTCCGTTGAAGAGGCCCGTCAGCCCCAGTCATGCCAGACCTGCCACAGGGGAGCGGATCACCCCCAATGGGAGATGTACTCCGGTTCCAGGCACGGCGTCCGTTTCCTGCTGAAGCAAACGGGGACAATTCCCGAAAGGGCGGCCGCACCGACCTGCCGGACCTGTCATATGCATGATGGGGACCATGCCGTCAGGGCGGCCTGGGGCTTTCTCGGCGTCCGCCTCCCTCTCCCGGAAGACAAACAGTGGGCGGCGGACGGGGCGACGATTCTGCAGGGGCTGGGTGTCCTCGATCGGGAGGGGAAGCCGGCGGCGCGGCTCGAAGTCGTGAAGTCCGCGGACGTGGCACGCCTATCCCACGAGGAATGGCTGAAGGACCGGGAAAAGATGATACATGCCTGCAGCCAATGCCATTCGAAGCATTTTGCCGCAGGTGAACTCGCCAGGGGGGACATGATGATCCGGGAGGCTGACCGGCTCATGGCCGAGGCGATCCGTATCGTCGGCGACCTATACAGGGACGGGATTCTCCGAAAACCGGACAGCTACTCACAGCCCTTCCCCGATCTGCTCGCGTTTCACGATGCGCCGACGACGATCGAACAGAAACTCTTTCTCATGTTCTACGAACACCGCATGAGGGCCTTCCAGGGGACTTTCCACTCCAATCCAGACTATGCGCTCTGGTACGGCTGGAGCGGTATGCAGCGCGATCTCGCGGAGATCAGGGAGCGGGCGGCCGAACTGAGGGAAAAGGCGGCAAAGAAATAGGGGTTTAAGGCGGGCACTTGCTGCAGACGGAGGTGAACAGGGACGTGGAGAGGTAGCGGTCTCCGCGGTCGGGCAGGATGACGACGATGCAGCCTTCCCTGAGTTCGCTCGACTTGCGGATGGCGACGTGCATCGCCGCGCCGCTCGACATGCCGACGAAGATGCCTTCCTGCAATGCCAGCTTCCGTGTCGTATCGAAGGCCTCGTCGTCGTTGACGATGGCGCGCTCGTCGAGGAGATCGGGATCGAATATCTTCGGGACGATCGACTCGCTCATGTTTTTCAATCCCTGGATGCGGTGGCCCATGACGGGTTCGACACCGACGATCGTGATGTCCCTGTTGAACTCCTTGAGCCTCCTTGCCATGCCCATGAGGGTGCCCGTCGTTCCCATCCCTGCAACAAGATGAGTGATCCGGCCCTTTGTCTGCTCGATGATCTCCCGTCCCGTCGTCTCGTAATGTGCCTGCGCATTGACGACATTGTCGAACTGGTTCGGCATGAAGTAGCGGTCGGGGTCTTCGGCGAGAATGGCGTAAGCCAGCCGGATGGCGCCGTCTGTCCCCTCGTTCGCCGGGCTCAGGATGAGCTCCGCGCCGAAGGCCTCGAGGACGCGCCGCCGCTCGATGCTGACGCAGGCGGGCATGGTCAGTTTCACGCGGTACCGTTTCGCCGAGGCGACCATGGCGAGGCCTATCCCCGTATTGCCGGACGTCGCCTCGAGGATGATCTTGTCCCTCGTGAGTTTCCCCTCTTTTTCAGCTGCCTCGATCATGAAGAGGGCGATCCGGTCCTTGATGGATCCGCCGGGGTTGTTCCCCTCGAGTTTTGCGTATAGCCTGACCTTCGGATTGGGATTGATGCTCTCGATCGAAACGATGGGCGTGTTGCCTATGCATTCAATGATGCTCATGCTCTATTATACCTTATCGTTGCAATAGGTCTCCGTAAAGGCGGGGTGTATGCGCCGAAAACCTTGCTGCGGCGACACCAGTATCAAAAGGAAAGATGAACTGTAAGCCAATGGTCGATGATACAAAGAGTAGAATCCTGTAGGGGCCGTTCCCCGAACGGCCCGACATCGATGACGCTATTTCAGGCCGACGGCTGAAAAAGGTGAACTTTTTACTGACACTCACACTGTCACTGACACTGTATTTGAGGCGCTTCGCCCCGCCCTCTTATGCACTGGAAGATTGTCACCCTTCGGGAAGCAACGGGGTATCAAAACAGACTATATTTTTTTGAAAAAGATCAGCCAGACCAGCAGCAGAATGAAGAAGACAAAGGAGATCGCCTCTCCCGCGACGATGAAAAAGACGATCCTCCTGCCCGACGGGCTCATCTTCAGCCACATTCTGTCAAGGAACCATTTCCACAGCCGGCTCCGGAGGCTGTTCTTACTCGATGTCACGATGTAATCGCCGGCACTCTTCAACCAGAGATTGATCTCCCTCTTGTCTTCAGGAGTCGGTTCCCGGTTTCCGTCTTCCGTATAATTCAGAACCGATCCTTCTGCCGAGGACAGGATCTCCATCGTGATAATCCTCATCGTTTCAGCTTCGAGGCGGACGGTGACCACCCCGTCCTGTTCCCGGTGCCCGACTGTTCCGTTATAAGTGACCTCCTCCTCGGAACGGTCATACTTCACCTTAAGCGCAAAGGCGCCCGTCTCCGCAGTGCGTGCAAATTCGAGGACGGCCCACTGGGGATTGAGCCTGAACCACGTGTCGAGGTCATGGAAAAAAGCAAAGACCTGCTCCCGCGGAAGAGGCAGGTAGAGATGACAGGAATAGCCCATCAGGGCCTGACGAACAGGACGGGCACGGTGATACGCCTGAAAACCTTCTCGGGCAGATTGACGGACTCGAAGCGCTCTCTCCAGGACTTCAGCACTTTCGATCCGAGGATGACGATGTCATAACCGCCGTCAGCGGCCACGTCCGCGATGACCTCCTCGGGGGCGCCGTGGCGCATCTCTGTCACGACGCGGACATCGCGGCGGGAGGCCTTTTCGGTGAAACGGCCAAGCGCCTCCTCGCCCTCGCGCCTGAGGGAACTTTCGAGGTGCTCCCGGCACTCATCGCGGTTGACCGCATAGATCTCGTTGGTGAATTTCTTGAGGAACGGGTCGATGACATAGAGGGCGGTGAGTCCGGCGCCGCAGCAGAGCGCGAGGGTGAGAGCATATTCCTCGGCCCTGGCGGTATGCGGTTCGCCGTCTGTGCAGAGAAGGATCTTCCGGATGTCCATAGTCTAATAAGACCTTCCCGTTGCGTGAAAAGGCGGGACAAAGTGCCTCAAAGCCTTGCTAATAGCGAGCATGATCATTTGAAATGGGACATTGGGTATTTCACCCTCTGTGTCATCAACCGTCGGCCTTACATGATCCGCATGGGAAGGCAAAGGTTTCGCAGCACCAAGGCTTTTCGGCATCTTCGCCCCGCCTTTCCGGATGTCCATCACTAATAATACAAAAAGGGGGCGCCTTGATGAAACCCGCGCCCCCTTCGCTGTGCCGATGATTACTTAACTTTGAAGACTTCTTCGCCGATGGCCATGATGACGGCTGCCGAGAGGACCGCCTTCATGATCGCCGATATGAATCCTATCATGAAGGCCTTTCCGCCGGCCTTCTTTAGGTCGTCAAAGGCTATGTTCAGTCCGACGCCCGCGAAGCCGATGGCGAAAAAGATCTTCAGGAGGTCTTTCCCGAGGATATCTGCATGGGCCTTGGAGAAGACGCCGAGCTCATTCAGCGTGACCATAGCGAAGAACCCGAGGATGAAGATGGGGAATTTCTCCCTGATCACCTGGAGGGCGTTGATCTTCTGGGTCTGCTCACCGGCGGCCGCAGCCGGCTTCACCACGTAGAAATATATTGCCCAGATCACGATGATGGGGATGAAGCCCACCCGCACGATGTTGATGATGTTCGCCGTCAGCAGCGACTCATGACCGTACCACGTGGCTGCTGCGACGAGCTGCGCCGTATTGAGGATGGCCGTGCCGCACCATGCCCCGAATACGGGCTGGCTCATGCCGAGGGCCTTTCCGATATAAGGGAATGTGAAGAGGCAGAGCGTGCCGAAGAGGAGGATCGTGCCGATGGCATAGAAGAAGTCTCTCGGCTTCGCATTGACCACGGGAGCGGCGGCGACGGCGGCGGAAACGCCGCAGACACCGACACCGGCGCCCATGACTCCCGCAAGGCCCTCATCGACTTTCGCCCTCCTGCCCCAGAACGAGATGAGGACCTGGGTGCCGAGAACGAAGGCGACGACGAGAATAAGACCGATGACGCCGACCTTGAGCACGTTCGACCACATGTAGTAAGCGCCGAGGATGACGATGCCCGGTTTGATGATGGGACGCGCCGCGATCGTCCCTGCCTGGAAGATTTTGGGGATGCCGATGGTGTTTCTCACCAGCATGCCGCCCAGCAGGAGCATCGCCACATAGGTGAGCTGGAACTGGTTCACCCGTTCGCCGAAGGTGAACCAGAAGGGCACCTCCTTCTGCTGGTACACCACATTGTACTCGTCCTTTTTCAGGGCATAGGGCTTCTTCGGTTTCTCCTTTTCAAGCCCCAGCTCGAAGAGCGTCAGGGAGCCCTTGTAGGCGTCTTCCTTGAGCTTCATGTATTCGTCATAGGGGACGATAGGCTTCGCCAGTTCCTTATAGGGTTTAAGGATCGTTGTCGCCTCTTTGTATCCCACCTGGTTTGCATGCATGGTCTGGTCCCACTGGAGGGCCAGCCACCCGAGAATCATACAAAGGATAAGCCCCGGGAGCATCTTGGGCAAACCCTTGAGACTGTAATCTACACCTATTCCGCCGCCGGCCATGTCAAACCCCCTTTGTATCTCTAAAAGAAAAGCGCCTTGTAGAATTTGGGACCGATGATCCCGCTCAGCACGAGGATGACGGTGATCGTCGAGATGATGAGTACGACGACGTCCTCTTTCCGCTCAGCAGAAAAGGTCTTCTCCGCCCGTTCCTGCCATTCCCTGTTCTCTTCCGCCATGATCTTCCTCCTTTTATCGGATGACGGGGCAGGTCAGTCCCGCCCCGTCATAAATAAGCCGTTCTATTACTGGGTCGGGAATTTGTTTGTCTTCCACTCAGGGATACCGTCCCTGTACCAGTAGAGATTCTTGTAGCCGAGGTGCTGCAGCATCAGGGCCGTCGCCGGTGACCTCCAGCAAAGCACGCCGTTGCAGTAAAGCACGATTGTGTCCTCTTTCTTATACTGGCTTGCCAGACTCTCATCGGCGAGGAGATGATCCGCCAGGAGCCACTTGGCGCCGACGATGCGCTCCTGCTCATACTGCTCTTTCACCCTGTTGTCGAGGAGCACGAAACTCTTCTTCGTGTCCATCCACTTCTTCAGTTCCTTGCCGGTGATGACCTTGACGCCGGGGATGGACGTGGGGAGCTCCTTCTTGGCTGCGGCCATGTCCTTCCATTCCTTGATCTTGTCGATAACTGCCGGGGGCCACGCGGCATAGGCCGACAGGACCAAACCGAGCACGAACAAACCTGTGATGCTAAGCGTGATAATCCTTTTCATTTTCTCCTCCTGATTCATGTTTTTCTATTTCACCACCACGACCGGACAACTTGCCCATTCGACAAGCCGCGACGTGACGCTTCCCATGACAAGCTTCTTCGCCCCGTGCTTCCCGTGGGAGGCGACGATGATCTCATCGACCTTTTCCCGCTTCGCTATTTCGAGGATCGTTTCGGCCGGGGTCCCCGTCTCGATGAACCCCTTCGCTTCGAGACCGGCAGCCTTGAATTTGTCCAGTGCTGCAGCCATAATGCCCCTTGCCTCCTTCATGACAAGGTCGGTGATCGTCGAGCAGTCGACCTCGCTGAGTCCTATGGGACACCAGTCTTCGGCGACATTGACGACGACGATCTCAGCCCCATCCCTCTCTGCCGTTTCGATGGCCCTGGCTACGGCCTTGTCGGCATCCGCCGATCCGTCTGTTGCCACCAGAATCTTCTTCATCCAATCCTCCTGTGCCGTGAAATCGGGACTAACGGATTTCTTAAAAGCAATGGCTGTGCCAAAAAGAAGAGGGTAGTATTATCAGATAGTTGGATGGGGCTGCTGATCATTGTGTTCCCGGCAGGGAACGGGGGCAAGGCCGGAATGTTCCCGAGCGGGAACTTACTCGATCCCGTACTCCTTAAGTTTCTTCCAGAGCACTTTTCTGCTTATGCCGAGCATGCGGGCGGCTTCGAGCTTCCTCCCCCCTGTTTCGTCGAGCGCCTTCATGATCCGCTGCTTTTCGAAGCACCGGATGCTCGATTCGAGGGGAAGGTCCCCGGCAAGACAGGGGCCGGCGGTGGTAGTCTCAACAGACTTTCCTATCTCGTCGGGAAGGTGTGACGGGTCGATGACGCCGTCTTTGCAGAAGATGACGGCCCGCTCAATGGCATGCTTCAGTTCCCGCACATTGCCGGGGTAGACGTAGGAGAGGAGCGCGTCGTAGGCGTTCTTCGATACGGTGATCCCGCCCTTGCGGAACTTCTCCCCGAAGAATTTCAGGAAGTGGTCGATGAAATAGGGGATGTCTTCCCTGCGCTCCCGGAGGGGAGGCAGGACGATGGGGACGATGTTGATGCGGTAAAAGAGATCGCTGCGGAATGTGCCCGCCTCCACGCACTCCTTGAGGTTCTTGCTCGTCGCATAGATGCCCCGGACATCAACCCTGACGGTGACGTTGCTCCCAAGGCGGGTTATCGCCTGGTCCTCGATCACACGGAGCAGTTTCGGCTGGAGAGACAGGGGGATGTCAGCGATCTCGTCGAAGAAGATGCTGCCTTCGTCGGCAAACTCAAACTTGCCTTTTCTCGACTCTGTCGCCCCCGTGAAGGCGCCCTTTTCCGACCCGAAGAGCTCCGATTCGAAGAGGTTCTCGGGGATGGCTGCACAGTTGATCTTGACGAACTGCTTTCCGCTCCTGCCGCTTAGCCCGTGGATGGCGTTGGCGACGAGCTCCTTTCCCGTGCCGCTTTCGCCGAGGATCAGGACGGGCACGTCCGTCCCGGCAACAGCCGCGATGCGGTCGAAGACGTCCATGATCGTCGGGCTGACGCCGATCATGTTCTGGAACCCCCGTGTCTCCTTCAGGGTTTCCCGCAGATAGGCGACCTCGTCTTCGAGCTTCTGGAACTTGAAGAACCGTTCGACGGAGATCAGGAGCTCCTCGTTGGTGAACGGCTTGGCCAGGTAATCGAAGGCGCCGTCCCTGATCGCCTCGACAGCGCCCCTGATATCGGCGTATCCCGTGATGATGATGACGCCGCTTTTTGCCGCCGTTTCACGTGCTTTCTTCAGGATCTCTATGCCGTCCCGGTACGGCAGCCGCAGGTCGGTGATAATCAGGTCGAACATGCCCGTCTCGACCTGCCTCATCCCCTCGTTGCCATCGACGGCAAGGGTGACGTCAAAACCCTCGGAGATGAGAAAATGCCTCATCCCCACCCTCATGATGGGGTCGTCTTCGACGATGAGAATCTTCCTCTTCATGCTGTCCCGCCGCAGGGCAGCCGGATGGTGAATGTCGTTCCCTGCCCCGACGTCTCCACATCGATCTTCCCCTTGTGCTGCTCGATGATCGACCGGCTGACGGTGAGTCCGAGCCCCGTGCCCTCACCGACCTCTTTCGTGGTGAAGAAAGGATCGAAGATCCTCCGCGCCACCTCGGGCTGTATACCCCTGCCGGTGTCCTCGAAAGCGATATAGCACCAGTCTGCGGCATTCCAGGTCCTGACGGTCAGGACGCCCTCGCCCTCCATGGACTGGACGGCGTTGATGATCAGGTTTAGGAAGACCTGTTCGAGCTTGTTCGAGTCCACCATGACATCGGGCAAATCAGGCTGGAAGTCCTTCGCCAGCCTGATGCCCTTTTGCGCTATCGTGAATTCCGAGAACTGCAGCACATTGTCAGCGATCTCATTGAGGGAGCCCCGTGCGATGCTGAGCGGGGTGTTCTTCGAGAAGTCGAGGAGCTGCCTCACGATGCCCTGGATGCGGTTGAACCCCGAGGTGATGACCTCGATGTGTTCCCGTCTCGTCTCCTCATCCATCGGGGTTTTCATGAGATTGTCGAAACAGAGCCTGATCCCGCCGAGGGGGTTGTTGATCTCGTGGGCCACGCCGGCCGACAACTGACCCAGGGATGCAAGCTTCTCCGTCTGCATCATCTGCTTTTCCAGTTCTGCAGACTGCTTCAGCTTCTCCTGGGCGTCGAGGAGGTGTCTTGAAAGGACGTTGAAGGATTCGGTGACATCGCCGATCTCGTCGCTGCGCCCGCTCGGGATATCCCTGCCGAGGGGTTCCGTCCCGTTCGCGATGCCCCTGAATATGTCGGAGAGGTTGTTCAGCGGTCTCGATACAAGCTGTCTGAAAGTCCCGAAGAGGGCCAGAAAGAGGACGCCGAGGGTGATGCTGCCGAAGAGGAACGCATCGATGGCCACCTTGCGCACCTGGGCAAGGGCGACGTCGAGGGGAATGGAGACAGAGTCGAGGCCGATGACCGTGCCGACCTGCCAGTGAAATCCGCTGTCGGAGCCGTACATCTTGATCAGTTCGGCAGGAGCGTCCGACGGTTTGCCGTGACACTGCAGGCAGCTTTGCTCCATAAAGATCGGCCGGAGCCGGATAAGGTAGCGCTTGCCGTCATCGAGGGTCTCGACGCCGTTCCAGGTGGTCAGGTTGCTGAATTGACGGAAGTGGTCGATCATCTTGAGGTGGAAGGTGTCGGCCCTGTTCTTCAGGTTCCGCGGATTGTCGGAAACCCTTTTATAGGTGTAATCCGTGAGCTCCCTGTTGAACCGGTCCATGACCTTGAGGCTGACGTGGGTCGTCGACATCGCCTCGACGATGAACTGGCCCTCGGCATTGAGATTCTTCAGGGTCTCGAAGATCGCCGGCCGGAGTGTTTCCCTGACATAGCCGCCGATGGACCTCACCTGCGTCATGATGATGACGGTCTTCTCCTCAGCCTCCTTGATGACCTGGGACTTCAGGTAATGGTAGAGGATAGTCGAGAAGAACCCGCAGAACAGGAGCAGGATCACGCCGACGGCGAGGCTGAACTTGAGGCCGAGACCGGATTTTTTAGCTTCATTATTTATTTTATCACATCGACGAACTCGCAGAAAGCCCGCCACGGCCGCCGGCGAATCCGGTGTTTCGGGACGGTTTCTTTTAACGTCAACATGACGTGACTGCCGCAGTCCGTCAACTCTTCAGTTGCGTGGTGAAAAGGTGATTCCGCCTTTCCGGAAGACCTTTGCAGCAATAGGGTCAACATGCAAATTTCCATTGACAACTGACGAATTAGTACCTATACTCATGATATTAACAGACTCTTTGACGGAGGGACGATGAACAGCGAATGGAAGACCGGTGTGTTCGTATTGTTGTGTCTCTTGTTTTCCTTGTCGCCCGCTTCTTCATCATGCGCCGACCCTCTCGACAGTTGGTATTCGAGGAACCCTCTCCCCAGAGGAAACGATCTTCGGGCCGTCGCTTACGGCAACAACACATTTGTTGCCGTCGGATGTCCCGGACCGATCCTGACGTCACCTGACGGCGTCACATGGACCATCAGGCCGACGGCTACCGACCATTGTCTCTCCGGCGTCACTTACGGCAACAACATGTTTGTTGCAGTGGGAAGGGACAACGCAGAAGGTTATGATGTCATCCTCACATCTCACGACGGAATCAAATGGACCCGCCGGCCCACAGGGAACCGGCATATTCTAAATGGAATCACCTATGGCAATGGTACATTCGTGGCCGTCGGTGAGGAAAACAACGGCTTGGGTCATGTTGGCCCTGGCGTAATCATGACGTCACCCGACGGCGTCACATGGACCATCAGGTCTGATGGGGTTGCTCATGGACTCCGCGGAGTCACTTTTGGCAATGGTGCCTTCGTGGCCGTTGGCTTGTTCTACTCGATCTTTACTTCACACGATGGTGTCATCTGGACAAGCAGATCTTCAGGATTGAGCGGAAGCAGTGAGTTTCACGATATCGCTTACGGAAACGCCACTTTTGTGGCTATAAGTGATTCGGCTATCATGACGTCGGCCGACGGCATTATCTGGACGAAGTCTCCTGGAACTAACCTCGTTACACTCCGTGGCGTCACATATGGCAACAATGGATTTGTAGCGGTGGGTGATCAGATCACGGCAGCAGCTCGCCGCGTAATAATGACAATGACATCGACTGATGGGGTCACCTGGACCAGCCAAACCTTGGGCGATGCTGATGCTGTTGGTCTTTATATAAGTCTTTCCGCAATCACTTACGGCAATGGCATATTCGTGGCCGTTGGACCCGGCACAATTCTGACGTCGCCTGATGGCATTTCATGGAACAACAGGTCTTTGGGGGTTGCCCCCTTGCTTAAAGGAATTACCTGCGGCAACGAACCTATTCCTGGCTGTTGGAGATTCCGGCACAATCCTCACTTCGCCCGACGGCATCAACTGGGCACTCAGACCGTCGGGAACGTCTCATCACCTGAACGCTGTGACCTATGGCAATAACCTGTTCGTGGTTGTCGGAAATTCCGGTACTATTCTGATATCGTCTAACGGCATTGACTGGACAATTATTGCGTCTTCGGTCCCTCCTTCCCAGCCTCACGCAGTGACCTATGGGAACAACCTATTCGTAATCGTTGGAGACTTCGGTACTATTTTCACGTCCCCTGACGGTGTCAGCTGGACCCGGAGATTGTCGGGAACGTCTCACAACCTGAATGCTGTGACACATGGCAACAACCTATTCGTGGTTGTCGGAGATTCCGGTACTATTCTCACGTCATCCGACGGCATCAGCTGGACGACCAGATCCTCATGGGATCGCAATGCCGCTCTCCGGTGCCACTTTCGGCAACGGTCTGTTCCTCGCCATTCAAGGTGGCATAATACTGACCTCATCTGACGGCATCGTCTGGGATAGGCATTTCCCCGGCGTTTTTGGTGTAACAGCCCATCTGGACGTGACATACGGCAGCGGCACATTTGTCGCGGTTGGTACAGAAGCGCCCTTCATGCTTCCGCACTATCAGATCTTGACCTCCACCGACGGGATTGCCTGGACAAGCAGGGCTATCGGGGATGGCGTACTTAGCGGAATTGCGTATGGGAACGGAACATTCGTGACGGTGGGATGGAACGGCACAATTAAGCAGTCAGGTAGTCTTTGCTCCGCTACCCTTGATCCGAACCTGTCCATACATGTTCCCAATCTTATTTTCGCCGGAACTCCCTTCCGGGCCGATTTGGCCTACGTGCCGGACACCCTTACCTTTGACCTGGTCGATTACGGGCTCCTTACGGACACGTCGGCTTATGAAGGATGTACACCGGCTACACTGTCAGACACCTTTCTTTTGCATATCCCAAACATCATGTTCAGAGGGGCCTCTTACCGGCTCGATCTGCAATACACTCAACAGGGGACTTCCTTCGTCTACACCAATCTGGGCGTCAATTACTGATGTGTCAACCGTGAGTTGCATGAAAGCACAGGGCGCAGACATTGCATGCTGTTACTATTGATATCTCCAGCTGCCGCCGTCCACGCTCCGCTTCACGGATATGGCCTTCGGGAGGGGCTTCTTCGTTGCCGTGAACGACGAGAAGATTTATTCGTCAACCGACGGCGTCGCGTGGTCCGAATCTCCGACACCGAACAAACCCTGTTCTCCCGGGCCTGGCGCGCGGGTGTTTTTTGCCAACAACACGTTCATAACACTCTGCGGGCAACGCATACTCCAGTCGAACCCGCTGTAAACCATCGGAATTGCGATTGAGCGTCCCTGGGGCAGAGAACGCAGGGACGCTCTGTTCCTCCCTCAAGGGGGAATCCCCTTTTTCTTTCGCTGACGGCGTAACCCTGTCGTTGCATAGAAGGGCGGGGCGAAACGCTCTGAAATATAGTGTCAGTGACAGTGTGAGTGTCAGCAAAAAGTTCACCTTTTTCAGCCGTCGGCCTGAAATAGCTTCATCGATGTCGGGCCGTTCGGGGAACGGTCCCTACAGGATTCCACTCCTTGCGTGATCGACCATTGGCTTGAAAGGCTGTCTTCTGTGAGGGTTACGGTGTCGCCGCAGCAAGGTTTTCGGCGCATACGCCCCGCCCTTCCCGGGAGTGTATTGCAGCGATAAGAGTAATCCACTCCGAAATTCCCTGGAATTGGCTTTTATGAACGCCAAGTGGTAACATATTTCCTCATATTTCTTCTTTTTATCAACTCCTAAAATAGGATATACTTTAAAGATATGGCACACATCATTCCTTTCAGAGGCACCCTCTACGACGCCGCGAAGGTGTCCGGAGATGACGTTATCGCGCCTCCCTACGACATCGTGACCCCTGCGCACAGGGACGAGCTTTACCGCAAGAGCCCCTTCAATATCATCCGCGTTGACGCAGGTATAGACATGCCCGGCGACAACGAGACCCATAACAGGTACACCCGCGCGCGGGAGTCCCTCGACACGTGGATCGAAAAGGGCGTGCTCGTCACCGATGAAAGCCCGTCCATTTATGCCTACGAGTCTGAATACGAAGTCCGGGGAGCGAAACACACCCTCAGGGGTTTCCTCGCCCTTGTCAGGATCGAAGACCTCGGCAAGGGGGTCTATCCCCATGAGGCGACACACTCGAAACCGAAGGTCGACCGTCTCAATGTCATGCGTTTCTGCCTGGGCAACATCAGTCCCATCTATGCGTTATACAACAGCAGGCATCGCGTCGCCTCGAAAATTCTCGGGGAAGCCTGCCGTCAGCCCCATCTGTCCGCGCACGATCAGAACGGGTCCGTGCACAGGATCGCCCCCGTTTCCGACGAATACCGGATCAGTTCGATCCGGGAGGAGCTTCTCGACAAGCCCGTCTTTATCGCCGACGGACACCACCGCTACGAGGTCGCCCTGGAATTCAAGAGGGAGATGGAGAAGAAGGAGGGGAAGGAGAATGCCTCCTTCCGCCCCTGGAACTATGTCCTCATGTTCCTCGCGAATATGGCAGACGACGGCATTACCATCCTGCCGACTCACCGGCTGGTCAGGAGTCCGGTGAAGAAAGAGGCCGTCCTTGAACGCCTTGCCTCAGACTTCACTATCGTGCGGCAAGGCATGGACAGGGATATCACGAGCACACTCGCCGGAGCGGGCAGGAACACCTTCGGCCTCTGTCTGACCGGTGAGGATTGCTGGTATGCGCTGACGTATACGGGAAAAGATCTCGACGACGTCGACCCGGCCCTGCGGAACCTCGACGTGACTCTCCTCCACGAGCTCATCCTGAAGCGGGACCTGGGGATTACGGATGTGTCCTACGAGATGGATGTCCGGGAGTCCGTCAGCCGGGTGCGCGCCGGGGAATATGATGCCGCTTTCTACCTCAACCCGACGGGTGTCGATGACGTGGAGCGTGTCGCCCTCTCCGGCGTCCGCATGCCGCCCAAATCGACGTACTTTTATCCAAAACTTCTGACGGGCATGGTCATGTACAGTTTCAGGCACCAATTCTAAGGAAAACTCTATCGTCGCATTGAGAAAGACTTTGAGGCTCTTCGCCCGGCCTTCTGATGCAACGACGAGGAAAACTCTCAATTCAGGAGGATGAAATGGCAATACGAGTTGGCATCAACGGCTTTGGCAGGATCGGCAGAAATTTCCTCAGGACCTGCAAGGGATATGGAGATATCGAGATAGCCGCATTGAACGACCTGACCGACGCGAAGACCCTCGCCCATCTCCTCAAATATGATTCGGTGCTGGGTCCCTTCGATGCCGATGTCAGGACCGGCGACGGGTCGATCATCGTCGACGGCAGGGAAATGAAGGTCTTCGCCGAGACCTCTCCGGAAAAGCTGCCCTGGAAAGCCCTCGGCGTCGACGTCGTCATCGAGTCGACGGGAAGGTTTACGGACAAACCCTCGACGTCGAAGCACATCGAGGGCGGCGCGAAGTGGGTCATCATTTCGGCCCCCGCAAAGGATCCTGATATCACGGTCTGCCTCGGCGTCAACGACGACGGTTTCGATCCCTCGAAGCACAGGATCATCTCGAATGCGTCCTGCACGACAAACTGCCTCGCACCGGTCGCAAAGGTGCTCCACAACGAGTTCGGCATCGTCAGGGGCCTCATGACGACGATCCACTCCTATACGAATGACCAGCGCATCCTCGATCTGCCGCACAAGGACCTGAGAAGGGCGAGGGCCGCCGCCGTTTCGATGATCCCGACGACGACGGGCGCCGCCAAGGCCGTCGCTCTCGTCCTGCCGGACCTCAAGGGCAGGCTGGACGGCATGGCCATCAGGGTGCCGACGCCGAACGTCTCTGTCGTCGATCTTGTTGCGGAGCTGAACAAGGACGCCACCGCCGAGGACGTGAACGCCGCCCTCAAGCGGTATGCAGAGGGACCCATGAAGGGCATCCTCCAGTTCTGTGAAGAACCCCTTGTGTCGATCGACTTCAGGGCCAACCCCCATTCCTCCATCGTCGACGCGGAACTCACCAGGGTCCTTCAGAAACGGATGGTCAAGGTGATCTCCTGGTACGACAACGAGTGGGGCTACAGCAGTCGCCTCAGGGACCTCGTCCTGCTTATCGCAAAAAGGGGTTAGACATGATCAGGAAGAATGAAACATCCGCCGCGACGATGGACATCCTCGGGAAACTCGCGATCCAGGAGGTCCCGATCAAGGGCAAGCGGGTTTTCATACGGGCGGACTTCAACGTGCCTCTCGACGACAACATGATGATTACCGATGACCGGCGCATCCGCTCGACCCTTCCCACCATCAACTATGCCATAGACGAGGGGGCGAAGGTGATCCTCGCCTCCCATTTCGGCAGACCGAAGGGAAAACCCGTCCCCCGGTACAGCCTCGCTCCCGTGGGAAAACGGCTCCAGAGGCTTCTCAACAAGGAAGTGATCTTTGCGCCGGACTGCATCGGTCCGCAGGTCGAGAACCTTGTCGCCCGGATGAAGGACGGCGACGTCATGCTCCTGGAGAACCTCCGGTACCATATCGAAGAGGAGCAGAATGACGAGAGCTTCGCCCGCTCCCTCGCGAAACTCGCAGACGTTTTCGTTAACGATGCCTTCGGCGCATCGCACCGGGCCCACGCATCCATCGTCGGCATAACGAAGTTCCTTCCCGCCGCCGCGGGATTCCTCATGAAAAAGGAGATCGAGTACCTCAAGGGCGCCGTTGACAATCCCGTCCGGCCTTTCGTTGCCATCCTTGGCGGTGCGAAGGTCTCCGGAAAGATCGGCGTCCTCGAACACCTCGTCGACAGGGTGGACAAGGTCATCGTCGGCGGAGGCATGGCTTACACCTTCATCAAGGCCCAGGAGTACGAGATCGGAGAGTCTCTCGTCGAGACTGACATGCTGGACCTGGCAAATCGGATCATGAAGCAGCTCAAGCAGAAGGGCGTCAAGTTCTATCTGCCTGTCGACTGTGTCGTGTCGCAGATGATCGAACCGGGTGCGGAAACGAAACTCGTGACGACCCAGGAAATTCCGAAGGGCTGGAAGGCACTCGACATCGGGCCGGCGTCGGTGAAGCTCTTTTCGGAAGCGATCCAGGATGCAAAGACCATACTCTGGAACGGCCCGATGGGCGTCTTCGAGATCGATGCCTTTTCGAGGGGCACTTTCGCCATCGCCCATTCCGTTTCCGACGCATACGCGATGACGATCGTCGGCGGCGGCGACACCGATTTCGCCGTCCACCGCGCCGGGGTCAGCGATGCCATCAGCTTTATTTCCACCGGTGGTGGAGCGTCCCTGCAGCTGCTCGAGGGCAAGGACCTCCCCGGCCTCGTCTCCCTGAGCGACAGGAAGGCGGAGGAGTGAAAAGCAGTATCAGTGCGAGTGTGAGTGAAAGGAGTTTTTTTTCAAAACGAAAATCATCTCACGCAAGGCCGCAAAGAGGCCGGCGCCTAATAGAATGACAGGGGCGCCGAGTCGGTGATGACCTGCTCTTCCCGTTCGATGGCCGAACGGAGGTATTTCGGAAGAGCCATCATGCCGGCATGAGTCTCAGCGTCGTAGAACCGGAGATTGTCGCCGATGCCTTCAAGCCGCTGAGAGATCTCTTCCCGTGGCAGCAGGAGGGGATCTTTGTCCCCCGATGCGAGGACGAACCCCCAGGGCGTGAAGAAGGACGGGACGTTGACCGTATAGGGCCGGACGACGGGAAAGACCTGGCTGATGGTGTGCGTTATCGCCGCGAAGGTCCGGAGGTTGTGCACGGCCGTCGACGTCGCCTGCGTCACCATGACGCCTCCTTCGGCCAGGGAGCGGGAGACCATCTCGTAAAACTCCCTTGTATAGAGCATGAGGGCGGGACCTTCATCAAAGGGCTCTGGCAGATCGATGATGATGACGTCGAAACCTTCCGCCGTCTCGATATATTTGCGTGCATCATCATAAACGATGGTCACGCGGCTGTCATTGAGCGCACCCTGGTGCCAGTCGGGGAGATACTGCCCGCAGACCTCGACGGCTTCCCTGTCAAGGTCCACCATGACGACGGACCGGACCTGCGGGTGTCGCAGCACTTCGCGGACCGATGCCCCCTCTCCTCCCCCTGCAACGAGGACCCGTGCCGGTGAACCATGGAGGACGAGGGCGGGATGGACCAGCGCTTCGTGGTAAATGAACTCGTCGGCCTCCGACGACTGTATCTTGCCATCGAGCACGAGGCACTTCCCGTAACTGCCAGTCCGTATGATCTCTATGCGCTGGAAGGGAGATCGTCCCGAATAGAGTATCTCCCTGAGTGAATGGAAGGCGCCTTCGTCATCGGTCGTCTGCTCAAGAAACCATCTGGAGTGCAGCATCGGTAACCTTGTGAGGAAGTTTCTCGTTCCTGTAGGAAAGGATGCCCCGCTTCATCTCGACGATGGAAGGATTCCTGCTCTCGAACAGCTGGATGAGGAAGTGGGCGGCAACTTCCGGCTTGATGAGGTCACCACAGGTGAAGATGTCGACGGCGGCATAGCCGTATTCGGGCCAGGTGTGGACGGACAGGTGTGATTCGGCGATGACCACCATGCCGCTGATGCCGAAGGGATTGAATTCGTGAAACGATACGTCGATGATCGTCGCCTTGGCCTCCTTCGCCGCCGCAACGAGTGCTTCTTTGACTCTGGTAAGGCTCTTGAGAATCTCAGGATTACAGTCCCTCAATTCCACTAAAAGATGGGTACCTAAAGCATGCAATTCTCCACCCCCCTTTTAACAGAGAATTGAAGGAGCGATTGCCCCTCAAGCTTCTAATCATACAGAAACCCGGACTTTTCTGTCAAGGAAATGATTGAACCACGATGGTCGCATGGCCCTCCGGAACAGGCGGGGCGAAGATGCCGCCATAAGAGTCATTACGTCATTAAATTATCGAGTCACTGAGTCGCTATTGATCCCTGCGTTATGAATGAAATGACCCACATTCTGTCACTCCCGCTTGCCGGGAGTCCTTCCCAAAGAAACCTTATCGTTGCAATACACTCCCGGGAAAGGCGGGGCTGGGGTGAATGCGCCGAAAACCTTGCTGCGGCGACACCTATATCAAAACGACAGATGAACTATACGCCAATGGTCGATGACACAAAGAGTGGAATCCTGTAGGGGCCGTTCCCCGAACGGCCCGACATCGATGAAGCTATTTCAGGCCGACGGCTGAAAGAGGTGAACTTTTTGCTGACACTCACACTGTCACTGACACTGTATTTCAGAGCGCTTCGCCCCGCCTTTTTATGCAACTGAAAGGGAAAGATTCCGGACAAGCCGAAGGACATTACGATCGCATCTTTCAATATATCTCCGGAGTCATTGGTGTGGCCGGCAACCGACAGCCGTGGAATAAAGCATCGGGTCGACGATCGCCTGTCCACAATCCGGGAGGACCTTACGGGCACGGTCCCGGGGCATGACCGGCATTGTAAACGATACCCCCCGCCTCGACATATGCGCGGAGCACTGAAACGGCTTCATCGCGAAGCACGTCGCGGACGACATCGATCCGCCGCGATCTGAGTTCCGCAGCCCAGTCGTGCAGTTTCGGTCCCTCGTCGAATCCTATTGCCCTTGCATCCTCGTCCCTGGCCCCGCAGATGAGACGGCTCACGCCCGCCCATGGGATAGCGCCGAAGCACATGGCGCAGGGTTCCGCCGAGGAGACGAGGTCAAACCGGAGACTGCCGCCGTCCCCGATGTCGTACCGGCCCAGTATCTTCTGGGCAAGGGACAGGGCGATGATCTCGGCATGAAGGATGGAGCAGTTCGATGACACGACGAGGTTCACACCCGGCGCAATGAGCCGACCCTCGCTATCGAACACCCCGGCACCGAAGGGCCCTCCCGTTCCCCGCTCAACGTTATGCCGGGCCATGTCGATGACGAGGCGCATGCGGTCCTCGACGGCCGGAAATACAGGGCTGCACGTGGACAGGAACTCCCCCATCCATCCCGGCAGCCCTATGCTTACCGTCGGGAAAGACACCATTCTTTTCATCGGTATACCATACTTGTCCAAAATAGCTTACAGCCAGACCTTGTAAACGAGGATAGGGTGTGGTTTCTGAAGCATAATTCACGGTTGCCTTGCACGAAAAGACGGTGCAAAACGCTCTAAAAACAGTGTCAGTGTCAGTGTGAGTGTCCGTAAAAGGTTAATTTTGTTTGATCGTTGGTCTGCAATGGTCTGTACGGGAAGGCAGAGGTTTCGCAGCACCGATGCTTTTCGGCGCATTCGCCCCGTCTTTCCTGAGATCTCATTGCGGTGATAAGGGTTTAGTATGCGAAGGAATCATGCCCTATCCTCGATTCACATTATTTTGGACGCCGAAACATGCCGTCAGAACACCGTCCATTGCTGGGGGAGAAAGAGGCGCTCGTAGGTCATGAGGGCGAAGCTGTCCGTCATGCCGGCGATGAAGTCGCAGACCGCCCTGTGCCTCTCGGGGCTGCGCAGGGGCAGACCGCCGGGGATCGCCTCGTCGTCATGGTCGAGGAAAAAGGCATAGATCGCCTTCAGGATGCCCATGGCCTTGGTGAACTCGCCCCTGATCGTATCGCCCTCGTAGACCCGCTCGAAGAGGAAATCCCTGAGGAGATACACGGCATGGGAGACATCGGCGCTCATGTCGATCCTGGCAAGGCCGGCGCCGGCCGTAGTCCCGACGACATCCCTCACCATGGTGTCGATTCTCCGCGCGTGAGAATCACCGACGGTCCTGATGACCTCTTTCGGGACATCGGACTTCCTGATGACGCCGGCCCGTATGGCATCGTCAAGGTCATGATTCACGTAGGCGATCAGGTCCGACAGGCGGACAAGGGCGCCCTCGAGAGTCGACGGCCCTTCGCCTGCCCGGCCGGAGACGGCGGCGCCCTTCCTTCCCTTCGAATGCTTGACGATGCCGTCACGCACCTCCGCCGTGAGGTTCAGGCCCTTTCCGTCCTTTTCGAGCAGATCGACGACCCGCAGGCTTTGGTGGTAATGGTCGAAACCGCCCGGGTGGAGCTCCCGCAAAATCGCCTCTCCTGCATGGCCGAAAGGGGTGTGTCCGAGGTCGTGGCCGAGGGCGATCGCCTCGACGAGGTCTTCGTTGAGCCGCAAGGCACGGGCGATGGTCCTGCCGATCTGGGCCACCTCGAGCACATGGGTCAGCCGAGTCCGGTAATGATCTCCCTTCGGCGCCAGGAACACCTGCGTTTTGTGCTTCAGCCTCCGGAAGGCCTTCGAGTGGATGATCCGGTCCCGGTCCCGCTGAAAACAGGTGCGGATGTCATCGTCCCTTTCCGGCCTGAGCCTTCCCCTGCTCTGTGAACTCAGGCAAGCCTTCTTGTGGAGAGTGGTCCTCTCGATCTCCTCGGTCCGTTCGCGGATGGTCATGCTGAACGAGGGGTGAGGGCGGCGACGAGGGCACCGGTGAGCAGGCCGATTTCATCATCCTGCACGGTCCTTGCATCGATGATGAGGGCCTCCTCGCGGATGCGGGCGATGACGGGCGGGATCCCCCGGCGGAGGCGCTCTTCGATGGCGTGAGCAGACAGATGTGCCGATCTGACAGAGACCGCAAACGTCCTGAATTCGATCTCCGGGAGGGCGCCCCCCCCTGACTGGGACGTCTCGGCGACGACGGCGACGGTCACACCCTCTCCGGCAGCGCCGGCAAGACCGCTCCTGAGAAGGCGGGCGATCCTCTGCGCCCTTTTTCTGATCACCGCGGGGTCCTGAAAGATCATGTGGAGGGTGGGAATGGCGCCCCGGGCCGTCTCGTCGTCGAGATATTTCATGAGCGTCGCCTCAAAGGCCGCTAATGTGAGCTTGTCGATCCGGACGGCCCTCATGAGGGGATTGCGGGCGATCCTCTCGATGAGCTCCGACTTGCCGGCGATGACTCCGCCCTGTGGCCCGCCGAGGAGCTTGTCGCCGCTGAAGGTGACGATGTCCGCTCCGGCCTTGACGACCTCCTGCACCGTCGTCTCGATCGTGATGCCCGCAGGCCGGAAGTCGGTGAGGCAGCCGCTGCCGAGGTCGAACATGACGGGGAGGGAGCTTTTCTTCCCGAGGGTCACCATCTCGGCGACAGACACCTCCTCGGTGAACCCGATGATCCTGAAGTTCGACTGGTGGACCTTCAGGAGGAGGGCCGTCTGCTCGCCGATGGCCCGTTCATAGTCGAACAGGTGGGTCCTGTTCGTCGTTCCCACTTCCCGCAGGATGGCGCCGCTGGCGCTCATGACGTCGGGAATTCTAAAGGCGCCGCCGATCTCGACAAGCTCTCCCCGCGAGACGACGACCTCCCTGCCCCGGGCGAGCGTGTTGAGGCAGACAAGGACCGCCGCGGCGTTGTTGTTGACGATCAGCCCGTCCTCGGCGCCGGTGATGTCCCGTATGAGGCGCTGGATATGGCTGTAGCGCTTTCCGCGCCTGCCCCTGCCGAGGTCGTATTCGAGAT
Organism: uncultured Nitrospiraceae bacterium; assembly: GCA_963705105.1. GTDB lineage: Bacteria > Nitrospirota > Thermodesulfovibrionia > Thermodesulfovibrionales > Dissulfurispiraceae > CAVPIW01. Next base: position 126,098 of record CAVPIW010000014.1, read on the forward strand.
TCGAATAGGATGACGCGATCTCGCAGACATGATCGAGCACATCCCGGGACAGGAGGGAGCGCCCCAGATTGGTGTGGATGACGACACCCGTCCCGTTGATGACCCGTCTCAGGCTGAACGCGGACAGGCGGGCGGCGCGGGATTCGATCTCGGCCTCAAAATGACCGGTGTCAATATCCGTCGCCCCGCCATCCAGTATCAGCCTGCGCTTTTCCTCTATGACCTCGCGGATCGCCTGCAGGACGTAGCGGCGCGGGAAAGTCCGCTGCCAGGCCAGGCCTTTCACGGATTTGAGCACTTCATCGACAGCAGGCAGCGACGCGAGGATCTTTTGCTTGTCCATATTCTCCTTCCGGTCCCGGTCGTTCATCCCGGCATTGGGGCCGAAAAAAACAGCCTGCCGGAAACTGTCCGGGAGCTTTTCAAACGCAGAGGGTTTGTATTATTATACATACTCTATTGAAACCATCAAGAATTTTCTTTGAAGATATCTTGCTGGAAATCCTTGCAGAACAACCGGGGAATCAGTGCGCCCCGCAGCGGAGGTTTGTTTTATGAAACGTTATCTTTTAGCCCCTGGCCCGACGCCTGTGCCGCCGGAGGTGCTCCTCTCGATGGCCATGCCGATCATCCACCACCGTTCGGCGGACTTCGTCCCGATCCTCGACTCGGCGAAGAAGGGGCTCCAGTGGCTGTACCAGACCAAAAACGACGTCCTGATTCTTTCCTCCACAGGCACCGGCGGTATGGTCGGATCGGTCAACAACTTCTTCAATCCCGGTGATACCGTGCTCGTCATAAACGGGGGAAAATTCGGAGAGCGGTGGACGAAGATCTCTCAGGCATACGGCCTCAACGTGATCGAGATCCCCGTCGAGTGGGGCTATGCCGTCAAAACCGGGCAGATCGAAGAGGCCCTGAAAGGCAACGCGCAGATCAAGGGCGTCCTTATCCAGGCCACCGAGACGTCAACGGGCGTTACCCACGACATCGAAGCCATCGGAAAGATTGTCCGTAACTATGACGACACCCTCTTCATCGTTGATGCCATCAGCGCCCTCGTGGCCCATGACCTGCGCACCGATGAGTGGGGCGTCGATATCATGGTCGGCGGGTCCCAGAAGGGAGTCATGTTGCCGCCCGGGCTCGCCTTTGCGAGCGTGAGCGAGAAGGCCTGGAAGCGGAATGCGACGTCCAGGATGCCGCGGTTTTACTTCAACTTCAAGAAAGAGCGCGAGAGCCTCGCCAAGAATCAGACGAACTATACATCCGCTGTCAGCCTCATCATCGGCCTTAACGAGGCGATCAAGATGCTCCAGGCCGAGGGACTGGAAAACGTGTTCAAACGCCATGCCCTTCTCGCCAGCGCCACGCGGGAAGCGGTGAAGGCGATCGGCCTGAATCTCTATGCGAAGGAACGGCCGAGCAACTCCGTGACGGCCATCGAGGCCCCTGCGGGGGTCGACGGCCAGGAGATCTACAAGACCCTCCGGGAGCGGTACGGTGTGACAGGCGCGGGAGGCCAGGACAAGGCGAAGGGGAAGATATTCAGGCTTGCCCACCTGGGCTATTCCGGTCCCTTCGACGTCATCACGGGCATTGCGGCCCTTGAGATGGTACTGAAGAGTCTCGGCTACCCGGTGAAGCTCGGGACGGGTGTCGGTGCCGCCCAAGAGCTGTTGATGAAATAATCGAGGAGGAGGGAGTACATGAAGGTTCTCGTCAGCGACAACATATCGCCGAAAGGCGTAGAGATACTCAAGAAGGCCGGCCTCGAGGTCGATGTGAATACGGGCCTCAAGCCGGACGAGCTGAAGGCGATCATCGGCCAGTACCACGCCCTCGTCATCAGGAGCGCGACGAAGGTGACAGCGGAGATCCTGGAGGCGGCAACGAACCTCAAGGTCATCGGCCGGGCCGGGTCGGGACTGGACAATGTGGACAAGGTGGCGGCCTCGAAGAAGGGTATCGTCGTGATGAACACGCCGGGCGGCAATACGGTGACGACGGCGGAGCATACCATCGCCCTCATGTTCGCCATGGCCCGGAGGATCCCCCAGGCGACGGCATCCATGGCCGCAGGCAAATGGGAAAAGAAGAAGTTCATGGGCGTCGAGCTTTTCAACAAAACCCTCGGCGTCATCGGTCTCGGCAACATCGGCTCCGAAGTAGCACGGCGGTGCCAGTGCATGGGCATGACCGTCATCGCCTATGACCCCTTCCTCAGCGATGACAAGGCAAAAAAACTGGGGGTTGAAAAAACAGATGTGAAGGAAGTGATCAGGCGCGCCGACTTCATCACGATCCACACACCCCTGACGGCGGAGACGAAGAACCTCATCAATGCCGGTAGCATCAAGACGATGAGGGACGGCGTCTTCATCCTCAACTGCGCCCGCGGCGGGATCATCAACGAGAAGGACCTGCACGCGGCCCTCGATCTCGGCAAGGTCGCCGGCGCGGCCCTCGACGTGTTCGAAAAGGAGCCGCCGGAGAACAATCCCCTCGTGGGACACGAAAAGGTCGTCTGTACCCCCCACCTCGGGGCATCGACGAAAGAGGCACAGGAAAACGTGGCCCTCGCCGTGGCTGAGCAGATCAAGGACTACCTCGTGTCCGGGACGATCAGGAACGCCGTCAACTTTCCCTCGATCCCGGCGGACCAGGTGGCGACGCTTCGCCCCTACATCAGCCTGTGCGAGCACATAGGGAGCTTCGCCGCCCAGATGTTCGACGGCGGCATCACCGAGGTCACCCTGGAGTACCGGGGCGAGGCGTCGAACCTGAACACCTCTCCCCTCACCATAGCGGCCCTCAAGGGCCTGCTGACGCCGATCCTCGAGGAGACGGTGAACTTCGTAAACGCCCCGTTCATCGCGAAGGAGCGCGGCATCGAGGTGAAAGAGACAAAGACCACCGACGCCGGCGATTACCAAAGCCTCATTACGATGAGGATCAAGTCACCGTCGACGGAGCTGACCGTCTCGGGCACCCTCTTCAGCAGGAAGGACCCCCGGATCGTGAAGGTCAACAACTTCTCCGTCGAGATCGTGCCCGAGGGGAGCATGCTCTTCATGTACAACAACGACAAGCCCGGGGTCATCGGCAATATCGGGACCCTGCTCGGAAAGAACGGCATCAATATCGGCAGGATGCACTTCGGCAGGGAAGCGGTGGGCGGACTGGCCATCTCCGTGGTGAACATCGATTCCCCCGTGACGGAGCAGATCATCGCAGACATCAAAAGCCTTCCTAATATCCTTGATATTAAAGTCATAAATCTGTAATACCGGCCCCGGGGGGGAGGCGGACGGCTTCCCCCGCCACCGGGACTCCGAAAAAAACAAGAGGTAATGGTATGTCTACAGTTGTGATCGTCGGCACCCAGTGGGGTGATGAAGGGAAAGGCAAGATCGTCGATTACCTGACCGAAAAGGCCGATGTCATTGCCCGCTACCAGGGAGGCAACAATGCGGGGCACACCGTCGTCATCAATGACGACAAGTATGTCCTGCACCTCATTCCTTCGGGCATCCTTCACAGGGGGAAAAAGTGCGTCATCGGCAACGGCGTCGTCATTCACCCCCCCTCACTCCTGGAAGAAATCGACGGCCTGGCCGCCAGAGGCGTTGAGATCGGAAGCAGTCTCTTCATTTCGAAGAACGCCCACGTCATCATGCCCTACCACATGGCGATCGAGCGCGAGCACGAGCAGAGCAAGGGGCATAAGGCGATCGGCACGACTGGACGGGGGATCGGCCCGACCTATACGGACAAGATTTCCCGGCACGGCATCAGGATCAACGACCTCTTCTCTCCCAGGGTATTCAGGGAGAAGATGTCCGACAATGTGGGGTTCATCAACTTCCTGCTCGAAAAACAGTACGGAGTCGCTCCCCTCGATGCCGGCGCGATCTATGACGAATACATGCGCTATGCCGAACGTCTGTCCGGGTATGTGACGGATACGGACATCCTTGTCAACGACGCCATCGATGCCGGCCGGAACATCCTCCTCGAAGGCGCCCAGGGAACGCTCCTCGACGTCGATCACGGGACATATCCTTTCGTCACCTCTTCGAACACTATCGCCGGCGGGGCCTGCACCGGCCTCGGCATCGGCCCGACACGCATCGACAAGGTCGTCGGCGTTGTGAAGGCCTATACGACCCGCGTGGGCGGAGGGCCCTTCCCGTCGGAAATCAGGGACGAGCTCGGCGAGGAGATCCGGGAGAAGGGCGATGAGTATGGAGCGACCACGGGGAGGCCGCGGCGCTGCGGATGGCTCGACATGGTCGTCCTCCGTCATGCAAGAAGGATCAATGCGCTCAGCGGCGTTGCCGTCACCAAGATGGATATCCTCGACGGTCTCGGCGTCATCAAGATCTGCGTCGGTTACCGCCATGAAGGGAAGATCTATGAGAATATCCCCAAGGACATCGAACTCCTGGACTGCTGCGAGCCTGTGTATGAGGAGATGGACGGCTGGAAGGAGAGCACGGCGGGAGTGCAGCAGTTCGCCAGGCTGCCCCTGAACGCGCAGAAGTATCTCAGGAGGGTCGAGGAGCTGCTGGGGACGGAGATCCAGATCGTCTCGACGGGGCCGAAGCGGGACGAGATCATCGTCGTCAAAGAACAGTTCTAGCTTCCTTGTTTCATTTTACATTGGTCCTCCGGGAAGGCTGATATGGTTCAAAGCCTTTCCAATGCGATGATGAGACATCTCAAGGTGTTCAGCGCCTGTTGCCTGACGGTCTTCTGGTATCGATCGACACGGCAAGGTGGGGTCTGGGGATGAATAAGGTATCTTAGAGGAAAGGCTTTTCACCACATCAGCCTTCCCGCCCGCGTGTTCGTGGCCTTGTTCTGACTGTCGACCGGGAACTGAAGACTGAAGGTGTGGGTATGAGTTATGACACGCATGGCTCATCTGTTCAGTGAGTTCCTAAACCTTTTCCTGCCGTCCCGTTGTCCCGTTTGTCAGGGTCGCTCGGACAGGCACGCCATCAACCCCATCTGTTCAACCTGCTGGGAGACGATCGGACCGTACCGGGGGAGCGCCTGCAGGCGCTGCGGTCTGCCGACGATTTCGGAGGCCACACTGTCCTGCGCATCCTGTGTGCGGGATGAACCTCCGTACTCCGTCGTGCTGTGCTACGGCATCTATGAGGGGGTGCTGCGTGAGGCCATCCATGCCTTCAAGTTCCGCGGTGTCAAAAGGCTCGCCCGCCCCCTCGGTCGCCTCATGTCGGGCCTCCCTGTCCCGGAAGCCGATGCCGTCTTGCCGGTCCCGCTTCACCCGGCCCGCCTGCGCGAAAGGGAATTCAATCAGTCAGCGCTGCTTGGCCGGCGAATCGCACTGCAGACGGGCATCCCCCTCATGCTCGGCGCCCTCGAAAAGGTGAGGGAGACGGTCCCCCAGACGGATGTCCCGGGAAAAGAAAGGGCGAAGAATGTCCGCAAGGCATTCCGGGCAACGGAGAAGGTGGCGGGGAAACGAATCGTTCTTGTCGATGACGTGATCACGACGGGCGCGACGACGAAAGAGTGTGCCGCGACGCTCCGCAGCGCCGGCGCGATCCGAGGTGGTCGTCGTCGCCCTCGCCCGGTCGATGCCGAAGATATAGACCCTGTCGCCCGGACAACTCGATAGCACGAGGGCGCCGTCTATCACATCCTGTCCCCGGGCAATGGAGAACTCTCAGCTGCTCACTGACAATCGAGTCAAGTTCCGCAATGATGTTATCCACAAGGGCAGGATCCCAGGCCGGGTACTCATGATGATGCCAATTCTTCAAGGTCCTGTAAGTAAGACCCGTCTTTTGGTTCCAAGAAGCGCGCCCTTCTTCGCTTGACTACCTTGCCCCCTTCCGTTATTATTTGAAAAAGACTGTCGGCAGTTAAACTATGGTATTGCCGCCGCGCTGCGCCTATCACTGACAAGTCGTTGGAGCGAACTGCACTGTACGTACCCCTGAAAGATATTGGAAGGTGATCTTGGGACGTTTCATCGCATGACTGAGCGCGTAAAATACAAATCCGTTACGGGGAAGACGTACTCCCTTTTCGCCGGGTATCCCTCGACGGAACGTTACTACGAGACGGTCCGGGAAATTGTGGATAGCCTGGCGGCACTATGCCCGGACCGGAGCAGGCTCCTGGCCCATATTCAAAGGGCAGGCGGCGTCAGGAACGCCTTCAGGAGCCTGACAGGCCGCACTGTCAACAGGGCACTCATTGCGGAAATACGAAACAGGGTCGGTGATGCCCTTTCACCCTTCACAAGCGGTGTCGAAGAACATCTGCGGGGGCTCTCCCTTCAGCAGAGACTCGACGAGACGGTGCGCACGAAGGAGGAACAGTATCACCTCTTCATGATCGAAATCGAACTTGTCAACCTCATCCACAGAGATGCTTTCAGGAAGTGTGACTACAAAATCGCTCTCCTTCCCCACTGCCTGCGCGACTTCAGGCCCCAATGCCGGTCAGCCCCCGGAGACATCGAATGCACGTGCAGGGGCTGCACCGACGACTGCTTCATCAATCTCGGCAGCCTGCTGCTGAGGAAGTTCAACATCCATCCCTACATATCCATAACCATAGATCAGCAGAGGCTCCTGAAGGGGCTCAAGGCGGAGCACCCCGGCATTGGCGCCCTGGGCATCGCCTGCGTGCCCGAACTTGCCAGAGGCATGAGATTATGCATGAAACTGGCCATCCCTCCCGTCGGCATACCCCTCGACGCCAACCGCTGCGCCAGATGGATGAAAAAGGCCGAGGACACATCATTCAGCCTGGAGGAACTGGAGGGGCTGCTGGTCGATGATCGGCCGTAAAGTGCGAGCCGAATGCAAGTCGTATTCCCGAGTATCGGGGGTGCGTCTTCGTGAGGAGGGGGCTAATCCGGCAGCACGAGGTCGCACCTTATAATGCCGCCAGCCTGCGTGCACGCCATAATGTCTCCTGCCCGCTGCCGGCGTTTGCGGCGGTGTCTATAGCATAACACCAGGCGTCCCTGACATCCGCAAGGTATTTTTATAACCCTGTCAGTGCCCCGGCGTACTCCTCGTCACGGTGTAGCAGTCGAGATCGTCGGCGAAGACAACGGGACCTTTGTACTGTTCGGAGATGAACCGGAGGGTCTCCTTTTCCCTTCCCAAGGTCCTCAGCATGCGGTGAGACAAGACCAGCTTCTTCACCTCTGCGGCGGTCGCTGATCCTGCCGATCACCGACGGCGGCATGTGGAGGTCCCTGGCGAGTCCCCCGGTCCCTTCCGGAATGGCGTTGTGGGCGAAGAAGAGATCGGCGTTTTTCGCGATATCCACGAGGACCTTGTTGTTGCCGCTCGTGTCACCGCTGAAGGCGAGCACGACGTCGCCCATCTCAAAGCGGAGGGCGATGGACGGCACAGGCCCGTGTTCCGAAGGCAGGGCGAAGACCGTCATCCCGTCCCCGCTGAAGACCTGCGTCATCTTTTCCCCTGGCAGGGAAAGATCCTGCGGCTTCAGGGCATAGCTCGTTTCGCCGCCCGTGAGATAATCCCCCAGGTACCGGTAAAGCCCGCGCTTCCCGTCGAAGAGAAGCCTGACGAATTCAGTCGTCGGCGGGTAGAAGTCATTGCCCGCAGGTCCCAGCACAGGAAGGGGCTGCGTTCGCTTCACGAAATAGGATGATTTGACGAGGACCGGCAGGTCCGCGGCATGGTCCACGTGAAGGTGGGTCAGGAAAACCACATCGAGATCGGCGATCCGCGCGTCCATGTCGCCGAAGTAATTGGCGCTCCCGCTGCCCGCGTCGATGAGCGCCCTTGCCCTGCCGTCCTGCCAGACAATGTAGCTCGACGAAGCGCGCCGGTCTTCGATCTCGGGGCCTCCTGAGCCGAGCACCTGGACCTCGATCCCTTTGCCCGTGCAACGGGCTGCAAGGGCCTGAGTTGTCAAGAGGGCCACGAGCAAGACAACAAGCACGGCACACAGAACTCTGATCATAATCTCCTCCTTGCCGATAATAAGACTTTCATAGTTCATCCGGCGGGATCCACCCAGTTGCCGATTGCCCCCTCGACAAATGTCCTGATCACCGGCAAATCCGCTTCCGCCCAGTCAAGAACCGGCAGATCTTCCGGTGCAAGCCATACAGACGCTGCGTGCTCATGGAGGACGATCTCGCCGGACCTGATTGAGCAGACAAAGGGGTAGAGTGTCACCGTAAAGGTTTGATAACTGTGCGTACTCGGCGGAAGCGCGCGTATGATATCGACGCCGACTCCCACCTCCTCGTTCAGTTCACGATGCAGGCAGTCTTCCGGAGTTTCACCGGGATGGATCTTGCCGCCGGGAAATTCCCATTTGAGGGGCAGGTTCCCGTCGGCGCCGCGCTGCGTTGCGAGCACCTTCCCCTCCCGCTGAATGATTGCACAGGCGACATGTAAATGCTTCATAAACCTTGTCGCTGCAACAGGACCTCCGGAAAGGTATAGTCATATCACAGAGGTTCCTGCATGATGATCGGCGAAGGTTTCACCGTACCCTGCAGTTTACAGAAAACCGTTGAACTTTATTTTCCCGAAGTCCAGGCGCTCCCGATCAACGGGCCTCTTTGTCTCGGCAGGATAGCCGATGCTGATGATCGACAGGACCCTCAGGTGCCCTGGAATGCCGAGGAGTCCCCGGACATACGCTTCCGCGCTCTCCTCTTTCGAATGCTCCCTCTTTCTGATCTGAATCCAGCAGCTGCCCATCCCCAGGGCGTGTGCGGTCAGATGCGCGACGACGGAAGCAATGGCGCAATCCTCCACCCAGACGTCGGACTTCGTCTCGTCCCCGCAAACCACGATGCCCAGCGCAGCATCCCTGAGGAAACCGGACCCATGCTCCTTTGCACGGGAGAGCTTCGCCAAGAGGGCTGGTTCATCGACAAAAACGAACGTCCAGGGACTGAAGCCCCGTGACGAGGGACACCGAAGAAGCGCCTCCTTCAGAACCTCCAGGTGCTCCGCCGTGACGGCCTTTTTCTGATATTGCCTGATGCTGCGCCGTGTCCTCAGTATCTCAATCATAGTTCGCCCTCCATGATCGTGACAAGCTGTTCTCTTCGGATGACCCTGCGCCGGCGGCTCCCTCCCGGGGGTCCACTGACAGCCCGGCCTGAAAGAATAATGTATTACAGTCCCCGGAGAAACTTCAACTGGAATCCTTCAACAACTCACCGGCAGATGTGTCCGCCCTTTGCAGGCCGGCGCCGGAGTTCCCTCCACGCGACCGAATCCCGTGCTATAATCTACTTAAAAGATATCACAACCTTGAAATTGCATGGAAAGGCGGTGCGAAACGCCTCAAAGCCTTGCTGAAGGCGACGATGATCATTGTCAGGTTCGTCTCTCAGGGTCCCATTCTTCGTGTCACCGACCATCGCTTGTAACGTCTTCCGCGACGATACAGGTGTCGCCGCATCAAGGTTTTCGGCGCATACACCCCGCCTTTCCAGAGGACGCATGCAACGATAGTGACAGTTCAAAGAGAATGGGCATGGAGACAAGAAATGGCTGAAGATATTGTTTTGGCGGGCGCGGTGAGGACACCCGCAGGGAAGTTTGGCCGTTCGCTGAAAGACATCCCGGCACCGCGCCTCGGCGCGCTCGTGGTCGCAGAGGCGTTGAAAAGGGCCGGTGTCGGGCCGGCGGAGGTCGAACAGGTCATCATGGGCAATGCGGTCGGGGCCGGCCTCGGCCAGAACCCGGCACGCCAGGCTGCGGTCATGTCGGGCATCCCCTGCGATGTGGCGTCATTCACGCTGAACGAAGTCTGCGGCTCTGCCATGAAGGCCGTCATGGTCGCCGCCCAGATGATCAGGGCCGGCGATTACCGCGTCATCGTCGCGGGAGGAATGGAGAGCATGAGCGGCGCGCCTCACCTCATGAGAGGCCTGCGCTGGGGGGTGAAACTCGGGTCCGTCTGCTCCGACGATGCCATGCTGAGCGACGGAATCAGGGAAACCTTTAACGGTTATCACATGGGGATAACGGGCGAGAGGGTGGCGGAAAAATACGGCGTCACCAGGGCGGAGGCGGACGCATTCGCCTTCTCGAGCCATATGAAGGCCTTCGCTGCCACGAAAGAGGGGTCATTTCGGGACGAGATCCTTCCGGTGGGGGCATTGGCGGAGGACGAGTGCATCCGCGGCGACACGACACCGGAAAAGCTCGCCGCGCTCAGGCCTGTTTTCCGGGAGGGAGGCATCCTGACGGCCGGCAACAGCTCCCAGCTGAGCGACGGCGCCGCTGCTGTCGTTGTGATGTCTGCGGGACGGGCCCGGGAACTCGGGGTGACCCCTTTGGCCCGCATCATCGGGTTCGCTGATGGGGGCGTTAAGCCGGAGGACGTGATGGAAGCGCCGATTCCCGCGGTCAGAAAGTTATTGAAGAACACCGGCCTCGTCATCGGAGATTTCGACCTTGTCGAGCACAACGAGGCTTATGCTCCCGCATCCATCGTCGTCGCGCGGGAATTGGGCATCCCTCCCGAAAGGCTCAATGTTCACGGCGGTGCCGTCGCCCTCGGACATCCCATCGGCTGCAGCGGCGCCCGCATCCTCGTCACCTTGATTTACGCTCTCAGGAACAGGGGGTTGAGCAGGGGACTGGCCACGGTCTGCATCGGCGGCGGCACGGCAACGGCCATGGCCATCGAGCGATGAGCGCCTTCTATTCGGAGCACCAGAGAGAGGTGCTGGATACGCTCTTTCCGGCCGGGACGGATCACCACGATTTTCTCGCCTCCCTCGGGGAGTTTGCGGCCAGGGAGATCATGCCCGGAGCGCAAAAGATTGACAAAGACGGCGCATTTCCGGAAGACCGGTACGACAGGGTAGTGGAGAGGGGTTTGTTCGGTCTGTCCCTCCCCAGGGCATACGGCGGATCGGGGATGCCCTTCCCCGTCTATACGGCTGCGCTGGAGATGCTCGCGAAGGCCTGCGCAAACACGGCGCTCCGGGTGTCGGTCCAGGGAATGGTCGCCGAGGGTATTGTGATGCATGGCACGGCGGAGCAGAAGCAGGCCCTCCTGGTGGACCGGGGATGCGCAAAGGGCGCGGGCAAGCTCGCCTTCGCCCTCACCGAGCCCTGCTGCGGTTCCGACGCGAAGGCACTGAGGACAAAAGCGGAGCTCACGGGCGGACGGTATGTTGTTGACGGCACGAAGACACTCATAACGAATGCCCTCGACGCGCAGTTCTTCCTCGTATTTGCAGGAACGGAGAGGGGCATCTCCGCTCTTCTCGTGCCTGCGGATACCCCCGGATGCACGGTGACGAAAGATATGCCGAAACTCGGGTTCAGGGGAAACAGTCTCTCATCGATCCGGTTTGAGCGCTGCGAGGTCCCGTCGGATTGCCTCCTCGGAGAAGAGGGAAAGGGACTGGAGTACGCCAAGGAGATCCTCAACGCGGGACGGATTACCATCGCCGCGATTGCCGTCGGGATCGCCCAAGCTGCCTTCGACAAGGCGCGTCGGTACAGCTCGGGAAGAAAAGCCTTCGGGGAGCCCATCGCCGGCTTCCAGCTCATACAGGAGAAGCTCGCCGACATGGTCACGGATATCAGGGCTGCAAGGCTTCTCACATATTACGCCGCGTGCCGCAGGGAGAAGGGTCTGCCTGTCGCTGCAGAAGCGGCCCAGGCGAAGCTCTTCGCCTCGGAAGCGGCATTGAGGGTGTGCGATCGGGCTTTACAGGTCCACGGCGGATACGGATATGTCGACGCCTACGACATCCACAGACACTGGAGAGACGCGAGGCTCCTGACGATCGGGGAAGGGACATCGGAGATGCTGAGAATCCTCATTGCTCATCGCGCACTCAGGGAGGAATAGACAGCCATGGAGATAAGCCGGATTGCGGTGATCGGATCGGGGACCATGGGAGGCGGCATCGCCCAGGTTGCATCGCAGAGCGGGTACGAGGTCATCTTGAGCGATGTGAGCGATGATTTCGTTCGGAAGGGTTTCGCCCGCATCCGGGAGCGGCTTGAACAGAGGGTGAATCAGGGAAAGTTTAAAGCCGCCGAGGCGGAGAAGGCCCTCTCCCGCATCAGACCCGTCGGCCGTCTCGAGGAGTGCGGAGAGGCCGATCTTGTAATCGAGGCCGTCGTCGAACGGGAGGAGACGAAGAGGGATATCTTCCGGCAGCTCGATGCCCTCTGTCCGGACCGGACGATCTTTACATCCAACACCTCGTCATTGTCCATCACCCGCCTGAGCCAGACATTCAGGCGGCCGGAACGCTTCGCGGGCATGCACTTCATGAACCCTGCCTTTGTCATGCCTCTCCTGGAGGTCGTCCGGGGACATCGTACGTCGGGGGAGACAATTGCAGCGATAACCCGTGTGGGTGAGAGCATGGGGAAAAAGGTCGTCGTCGTCGAGGACTCGCCGGGCTTCGTGACGAGCCGCGTACTGCTGCACATGATCAACGATGCCGTATTCTGTCTGCACGAGGGGGTGGCGTCGCGTGAAGCCATCGACACCGTCATGAGGCTCGGAGCGCACCACCCCATGGGACCCCTGGAACTTGCGGATTTCATGGGCCTTGACATCTGCCTCGCCATCCTCGGAGTCCTCCATGCCGAGCTGGGTGAAAAATACAGGCCCTGCCTGCTCCTGCGGCGGATGGTTGAGGCAGGTAAGCTCGGCAGGAAAAGCGGGGAAGGGTTCTATGAGTACCGGTGAGTCTATCATGGTCGAAAGACAGGGGCCCGTCTGCACGATCACCTTGAACAGGGACAGGGGGATGAACCTGCTCGGCACGGAGTCGCTCCAGATGCTGTCTCATACCTTCGCAACGGCGGCGGAAGACCGGCAGGTGCGTGCCGTTGTCATCACGGGGCGCGGAAACTTCAGCGCCGGTGCCGATATCAGGGAAATGAAGGACATGAGCGTGGAGCAGGCCGGTGCCTTCGCACGCCTCGGTCAGGGCGTGTTCAACATGATCGAACGCATGGATAAGGCGGTCATAGCGGCCGTCACCGGATACGCCCTCGGGGGAGGATGTGAGCTTGCCCTCGCCTGCGACATCCGCATATGCGACGAGAGCGCGCGGTTCGGCCAGATCGAGCTGAGCCTCGGTCTCATTCCCGGTTTCGGCGGAACACAGCGACTCGCCAGGATTGTGGGCCATGGCAGGGCCATGGAAATGATGCTGACGGGACGCATGGTCGGAGCACAGGAGGCAGGATCTATCGGCCTTGTCGGCACGGTGGTCCCCCTGGGGGATGCGCTGAAGGCAGCCATGGAAATCGCGCAGACGATCGCGGGGAAAAGCCCCGTCGGCGTGGCCATGGTCAAGAGAATCGCAAGAGAATCCTCTCCGCTCGAGAAGGGGCTGGCAATCGAGGCCGAGTCATTCATGAAGTGCTTCGGATACGAGGACCACAGGGAAGGCATCCGTGCATTTCTCGAAAAGAGACCGCCCGTCTTCAGGGGGGAGTAAAGCTTATCGTCATAGGAAAGTAGGGGCGAAGCGCCTAAAAGCCTTCTCATTGCAACGCTGACTCCGGGAAGGCAGATACGGTCAAGGCCTTTCCAATGCGATGATGAGACTTCTCCGGCGTTAAGCGCCGGTTGCCTGACGGGCTCTTGTCATCGGACGACACGGCAAAGGGTGGTCTGGTGATGTATAGGGTATCTTAGCGGAAAGGCTTTTACCACATCAGCCTTCCCGTCGGTGTGTTTATCGTCCGGTTTCCGTCTTTGCCTGCTGTCTATTGTCGCCTTCGCCCCGCCTTTTCGGACGGCGTAGTCAACGATGAGGTGAAGAGGGTCAGGCCCGTGGCTTTTGCTTCTCCCTGATCTCATGGATGGCGTCGACGTGTCCCATGACGACAAGGGTGGCGTCCTCCGTCAGCACCGTCTTCTTAGGAGGGTTGAAGGTGTAGGAACCGTCGCGGTTGTTTTTCATTGCCACAAGGGTAACACCCTCGATATCGGCGATTCCCGCCTCAGCGATGCTCCTGTCGACCAGAGGCGACCCCGGCGGCACGTCGATGTCCTCCACCCGTATGGTCCTGTCCTTCGCCCTGAGCATGACATCGAGAAACGTGACGACCGAGGGCCTCACCATTTCCGAGACCATCCTCATGCCGCCGATGAAGTCGGGCAGGACAACGCTGTCCGCCCCGGCCATCCGGATCTTCTCCTCCGACTCCTCCTCGATTGCCTTGGAAATGACCCGCACAGAAGGAGCCAGCCTCTTGGCGGTAATGACGACGAAGAGGTTCTCAGCGTCCGTTTCGAGGGACGAGATGAGCCCTCTGGCGCGTTCGATTCCTGCCTGGAGCAGGACCGCATCGCGCGTCGCCCGGCCCTCCACGCAAAGTATACCGCGACCCATGAGGTCCCTGATCCTGTCCGGGCTGTTTTCGATGACCACGAAGTCCCTCCTGATCTTCACCAGTTCCTCGATGACGGACATGCCTGTCCGGTCGGCCCCGCAGACGATGTAGTGTCCCGAGAGACCGCTTATCCTGCTGTTCATTCTCTTCCTCCTCAAAACATCCGTCAGCTCGCCCTCCACGATGAACGCGGTGACGACGGAAATGCCATAGATGAGCACCGCCGACCCGGCCAGGATGAGGACGATCGTGAATACCCGCGCCTGGTCTGACAGCGGGCGCACCTCCATATATCCCACGGATGCGATGGTAATGATCGTCATATACAGGGCGTCGACAATGGTCCATTCGTCAAGGGACCAGTAGCCGATCGAGCCCGCGAGGATGACCACGGTCAGGGCGATCAGTATGCCGACGACTCGTCTGTAGAGCATGTGAGCAGGCTCTCCTTCCTCTTCGTATAGGCTTCCATCATACCTTATCGGGGCGGTTGTCCACAATAATAGCGCCTCTGTCAGAATATCCGTGGACCACCCCTGTCCGAAATATCTTGCAGCGAGACCTTGAAAGCGAGGATTGGGTGTGCACGTGAGAAGAGGGAGTTTATTTTGCGAAGAAAGCATGCCCAACCCTCGTGTCATGTTATTTTGGACACCAATGTCCATGGGCCCATCCTCCTGTCGGTTGCACACTTCGGTCAGGGCGAAGCGTCTCAAAGAAATGCCTCAATGACCTGATGACGTCCATTGAGGCATCTTCGCTCCGTCTTTCCGAAGGCGATGCGTGGAGATGTTCTGTATGTCATAATGACATAGAAATGTCATTATGACATACCATTTTGACATTCCCCCCTTGTCCCTTCCATTCGTGAAGCTTGCAACCATATGTATTTTAATGATTTCTGGGGATACCGCCAACGGGCATGGATCTTGTTAGGTTTTATTATCCGTGACAACGAAAACAATACTCATCGCCGAAGATGACCGCCTGAGCCGCGACCTGCTGAAGGAAGCTTTCCGCGCTTTTGCAGGGCATTGCGCGGTCCGCGTTGCCGGAGACGGCAGCGAGGCTCTCGATATCTTCGGGGCTGCGCGCATCGATGTTCTCCTCACGGACCTCATCATGCCCGTCATGGATGGCTTCGAGCTGATCGCAATGGTCAGGGCGAGAGACCGGAGCATCCCGATTTATGTCATGACGAGTTGCTGTATCGACCTGGCACAGGAACGGCTGAAAGGGCAGGATATCTCCGGCTATTTCCCGAAACCGTACGACGTTCTTGAGATGATCTCCCTGATCACCGGATCCCCCCTTGCCGAAAGATTGTTTTGATCACTATGGAAGGAAAACCGAAGGGGCAACAGCGCCATGAAACAGGCTCCGGCCTCGCGGCGGCAGTCTTCGGTATGCGACGAAATGGCAATGATTAAGAAGGCAAATAAACAAAAAAGCGGTAAGACAATGACCGACGAGAAGACGCCCGAGCAACTCTGGCGGGAGGTCATGGCGCAACAGCAGACTGTCATCGTTCGGCGGATCGTCACGGCCGTCGAGAGCTGCCTCATCGACCTTAATACGGTCCCATCGGAGACGGAAAGAGAGAAGATCTGGCGCATCTGCAGCAAGCTGGTCGGGTATGACCCGATCAGCAGGGGAGTCAGGACCTCGGCCCTGGACATCTGGAACCGCGTCTATCATGGCGAGTACGGCCCCGCGCCGGACGACAGAGACCGGCGATAAGGCGGCGGTGGGCTGCCAGGCAGTCGCCCCAATCCCTTAGAGCTTTTCGGTCTTAAAGGTATTGCACTGGGCGATGTTGCCCGTCTCTATCCCCCGCCTGAACCATTGGACGCGCTGTGCCGATGTGCCGTGAGTGAAGGAATCGGGAGAGACATAACCGCGGGACTGCTTCTGGAGACGGTCATCTCCGATGCTGCTCGCCGCATTGAGGGCCTCCTCGATATCTCCCTGCTCAATGATGTTTCGCGCTTTATGGGCATGGTTTGCCCATACGCCTGCGAGACAGTCTGCCTGCAGTTCAAGCATCACGGACAGCCTGTTCGCATTTGCCTGGGATGTCCTGCTTTTCATGGCATTGACCTTTTCCGTCACGCCGAGCAGCGTCTGGACGTGATGACCGACCTCATGGGCGATCACATAGGCCTGGGCGAAATCGCCGGGCGCCCTGAAACGGTTCTTCAGGTCACTGTAAAAACGGAGATCAATGTACACCTTCTGATCACCGGGGCAGTAGAAGGGTCCGACGGCGCTCTCGGCAAACCCGCATGCCGACTGGACGGCGCCGCTGAACAGAACGAGCTTCGGCTCCCTGTATGTCTTCCCCATTTGTTTGAAGATACCCTGCCAGGCGTCCTCGGTGTCGGCGAGGACCACAGAGACGAACTCGGCTAAACGATCTTCCTCGGGGGATGTTCTTCGCTGGGCCTGGTCAGGTGCAACCTGCGTGGGAGGGCCGCCCGATCTCAACAGTATCGAGGGGTCGACTCCGAAGAACAGTGCGATCAGCACGATAATGACGGTGCCGATGCCACCGCCAAGCATGCCCCGGGAGACACCCATCCCCCGGCGGTCTTCAACGTTGTCACTCCTTCTGCCGTCTTCCCAGCGCATCATCCACCTCCTGAGGAATTCCACTATTCTTATTCTTCTATATCTTACCACCCCTGTCCAAAATATTTTGCAGCCGGACTTTGAAAACGAGGATAGGGTGTGGTTTCTGAAGCAAAATTCACGGTTGCCTTGTACGAAAAGACGGTGCAAAACGCTCCGAAAAACAGTGTCAGTGTCAGTGTGAGTGTCCGTAAAAGGTTAATTTTGTTTGATCGTTGGTCTGCAATGGTCTGTACGGGAAGGCAGAGGTTTCGCAGCACCGATGCTTTTCGGCGCATTCGCCCGGTCTTTCCTGAGATCTCATTGCAGTGATAAGGGTTTACCTTATCGTTGCAATGCGCGCCCGGGAAAGGCGGGGCGTATGCGCCGAAAACCTTGCTGCGGCGACACCTGTATCAAAACGAAAGATGAATTATACGCTAATGGTCGATGACACAAAGAGTGAAATCCTGAAACACGAAGATGACGAGGCGTATCGTCGCCTTCAGCAAGGCTTTGAGGCGTTTCGCCCCGCCTTTCAATGAAACTATAGGGTTTATTTTGCGAAGAAAACATGCCCTATCCTCGTATTGCGTTATTTTGGACACCTGGATCTTACATCACTCCCGTCCGCTATAACTTGCAGGCAATCCTTTCGAACGATGTCGCACGTCTACTCCGCCAGTATCCATATCGGGTTCGTCATGCACCGGAAGAGCGCCTCGCCCGTTTTCGGGTCAATACGCGAAGAACCCTCCATGCGAAGGTACGACGGACCGGACGGCCATTTCGTGAATGCAAATGTCGTTGATCCGTTGAATGCGCCGGCCTGCCTGCAAAGCACCGGGAGACCTACGACGCCGGATAGGTCCTCTTCTCCCTCAGCCGTTCCCCGAAGGAGTCGCATCTCCCCGATGCGGCCGAACTCCGCCGTGCTGCACCATTCGATGAGCAGCTCTAACCTTTCCCCTGCTTTCAGACTGAGGGTGTCTCCAAACCTGCAAACCCCGTCCTGTCCCTTTTTCCTGATCGAGAAGAGAACGACAGGCCCGTCGGTCAGCAGAGTTCGGCCTGTTTTCAAGGCATCGAGCAGCATCGGCTCCTTAAGGCCCTCGCGGTTCTTTCCTGGCAGGTGTGCAAGGGTACGCACCTTGCCGAAGGCGTTGTCGTAAAGGTAATGGATCAGGAAAGCCGGGTGGGGACGAAAAGAGCAGTTGAAGTCCATGTGCGCATCCGAACCGGCGAGGATGAAGTACTTTGTCAGTTCCCTCGTCCTTTCATAGTCCCGCAACGGCGGAAGCAGCAATCTTTCGACCCAGTGATTGAGCACACCCTCTTCGAGTTCCCCCGCCCAGGGAGACCGTCTCTTACATTTCTTCATTATATCAAATGGATCGAGATATTCTCTGTCAATGGATGATTCGGTTTTGCACCCAAAGAGGACCTTTTCATTGAACACCTGAAGACCCCGGAAGACTTCCTTATACCGGGGCTTGGAAGCAACGGCGTAATCCTCATCCTTCCAGACATACCCCTCCGAGGAGGGGTGCGCGGCGTAGACAAAGCCCCCCCTCTCACGGCAACCTTCGAGGAGATGTTCGAGCACCTCTTCCAGGGGAAAGGTCCCGAATCCGGCGGGGTGAGTGTCCTCGATGAACGGGTTGTTGAAAGACAGGAGATGCAGGCCCAGGAGATATTGCCTGACCGTGACCTCCTCGGCGGCAACGAGCAGGACATCAGGGTATCGGTCATTCGTCCCGCTGACGGCCTTTTGGTATGAGAGCCATCTGTTGCCCACATCCTCTTCTTCAGGCGTCTTCGGGTGACTCAGACAATAGGAATGATCCGTGACGGTCACCCAGGAAAGGCCGGTGGCCCGCGCCACCTCGGCCGTCATGGAGAGGGGCCCCCCATATTCGTAGGGATTGTCGGTGAAATCGGAGTGGTAGTGCGTATCCCCGTAATACCACTCATCGACGATGGGCAGGTTGCTGTCCGGCACGAGGGTGTGAAGGACAAAGTGCCTCCGTCTTCCCCAGCCGAGGATGCCCGTTGTGAAATCGATGACAACGGCATACTTTACATACCTCGTCTTGCCATAACCGGGATAGTTACCCTGGATAACAGAGAGTTTCGCCCTGTCGATCAGGATCACCCGGTACCAGGGATCGGTCCTGACGGTTTCATGTCTTCTGCCGTCATCGAACCTCAGGACGGCCGGTCTTCCGTCCTCTTCGACATCCCGTCCGTCACTGTCATAAACCCTGATGATGCCGCCGGCCGGTATCGGTTCGGGCATGATGTCCGGATCAGCCCCGTAGGCATGCAGAGAGACAGACGCGAATCTGACCGATTCCGCCTCGACATCCTTGAGATACACGATGACGGGAAGATATTCAGAGTTTTTTTCCAGCCGGTATGGCGCGTCGACGACGAGGTCCATGGCAGAGGTATTCGGCTGCTTCGTCGCCTTCCTGCGCAGAAACTCGTATTCGAATGAGTCTTCTCTCAGTTCAATCCGGGGCTCTTTTATAATCGCCTCCCCGCTGTGCGCATCCCGCACGGTGAGGGCATAAACCCCCTTGGGCATCTGATCAAACTCGATGTAGCACAGGCCGTCCCGCTCCTTCAGCAGACTGCTGTTTTCCGCAAAAAACTGAATGATCCTGTTCGTGCCCTTCCTCCGGAGCTCAATGACCACGGGTTTCCAGTAGCGACCGATTTCCTTCCTGCTGACCCCGAACAGGAGCCGTATCACGCCGTTCTTTCCCATAGTGTTCCTCCGCTCACCTGATGACTGATGGAAAGAAGATTTGCCCGTCATCCCTATAGCCTTGCTCAGGCCGGGCTTCAGTGTCCTACTCAAAATATAGGGGAAAACAGGGAAGATGTCCACATGTTTCGTCATGAAGAACCACCACTGACGTTCGCCGCAAGCTTTCCATCAGGACAATCGTTTTTATCGCTTCGGGCGGATTTTACCGTATCGTTGCATAGGCCCGACAGAAAGGCGGGGTGTAGGCGTCGAAAACCTTGATGCGGCGACACCATAAACGTCACAGAAGATAAGGTTTCAAGCTGATGTCTGAAAAAGTGATCCCTTTACTGACACTCACACTGTCACTGACACTGTCTTTCAGAGGCGCTTCGCCCCGCATCTTCACGCAAGGTTTATGCTGACGGTGAGGGGCGGCGCCGGAAATGAACAACGAACACCATCAGCAGGACAGTCACCGCCAAAAGAAACAGGATCAATCCTGCGACGAACAAGGGGGGGAAAAGCGCGGGGGCTGCAACTGATTAGCCCGAACAACCAGCCAATGGACAAAGCAAAGAAAGGCTGTCAGCAGCGCCGAGAGATACATGCCGTGACCGTGGATGAAGGCAAATGTTTCGTCTCTTCGCTCGGGAGCGAGCCAGTATTCACGGTTCGGCAGACTGAAATATCGCGGCGGGACGAAGCGCACAGAACTGAGACCAAGCGCCAGAAGAAGCGGCACGGCCACCGTGATGAACAACATGAGTCCAAGATAGGCGGTCCGCGGCATGAAACCGTCAGGCCTTCCGGAGGCGGCGAAGTGGGATGCCACGACGGGCGGAAGCGACCGGCCGGACAGCAGTATGAAGACAGCCGCGATCGCCAGCAGCACAACAAGAGCAGGGAATGAGGATGAACGATTCATAAAACCTCTATCGCCTTCTCGAAGCCGCTCAGGGTTCGGAGCATATGAACGTCAGGCCTTCCTGCTCAGAACGGCAAAATAGCCGTAACACGGATCCGGTATGATACATTCATAGATCGACCTTTTCTCTTCGACAAACTCATCAACTGCAGTCTTTGCGCCGGTGGAGAAGAAGTCATAATCATCGACGATTATTACGGCTCCTCTTTGGGTTACACGATGGAGAAAGTCCAGAGCGACCTTTATCGGTTCGTAGAAATCGAAATCCACATAGGCGAAGCATACCTCCCCGGGCATGTCCTTATCCTCATGAATCAGCTGTTCAATGAACCCTTTATGAATGACGTACCTCGACGTGGGAAAAGATACGGCATTCAAGCGGCCCCGGACCATATCCTCGGGAAAGGACATTGTTCCGGCATAGGCTTCAATGCTCCCCAAGCAAAACATATCGTCTTTTAACTGGTCCTTGTCAGAAGGTTTAGGCAGTCCTTCAAAGGAATCAAACAGGTGAAGGCGCTTGCTGTGGTATGGCGCTATTTCATTGGCTATCAACGCGGAAGTCTCTCCCTGAGCCACACCGAATTCGCAGACATCGCCGGGCGTATCTTTGCATTTGCACAACGCCTGCACGATAAAGTACGCTTCCGATGGCGGTGTCCCCAGGAGCCGGGCGAGCAATTTGGGCCGAATTTCATTGGGAACTATGAGTTCATCACTACCGTTGAAACATTGCTCATACTCTGCCGCGAGTTTCACGAAGTCTTCAAAACGCACTTCCGGAGTCGCTGTCCTGCTCATGGAGTGCCTGATCTGGTAGCTGAGAGCTTCCAGGAGGTACACGGCGTTTTCAAAGCACACGCCCGGCGACGCCGTCCTGTTCGCGGAACGCCTCAGCTCATAGCCGCGCTCTTCAAGCGCCTTCTTAATCGCATTCTTTACAATTCTTATCGGGGTTTCTTTCCAGGACGTGGGACGTACCCCGAGTCGTCTCAGCTCATAGCTAAAAGCTCCTATGAGGTTCACGACGTTTTCAAAGCGCACCGGCACATCCGGCGAAGCCGTCCCGCTCATGGAACGTCTTATCTCATAGCCAAGAGCTTCCAGTGCTCTTATAATTGCATTCTTCACAATTCTCATCGGGTTTCCTTGAAATCATATTTCTGCTGCCGATGGTCTTTTACAACATCTTAGCCGAAAAAAGGGGGGCCGTCAAGAAAATCATCCGGAAATTAGAGGGCTTTCGGCATAGAGTCGTGTCCTTCCATCGTCTGCCCTGCTCTATTCGAATGGTAAATTCAGGGCGTGAACCGACCCAGGACCTTGCCCTGACCGCTTTTTTCCATGCGAAAAATGATGATTTCTCCCGACGAAGGAAACACACCGGTCAGGGCCGTGATATTTACTTGATGAGTCACAAATATTACCGCTTCCTGCCGATGAAAGGTCGAGAGAAAAGCGCGCATTTTCCCGGTTTGTTCCGGCTCCCTGGCCGGTTCATGAAAAAAGGAGTTAAGGGCCGGCAGCTCTTCCACAGGTCCAAGTCCCAGGAGGCGGGCGGTTTCCAGGCAGCGGCACCACTGGCTGGAATAGACCAGAGCCTCCCTGATTCCCCGGGCACGAAAAAAGTCGCCGATCCGGCGGGACTGGATGCGGCCCTTTTCAGAAAGATTGCGCTGTGTGGAACAGTCTTGCAGCGTGAACCCCGGCGGATCACCCGTGCCCGGCGCGTTGGCGTGCCGGACAAGAGCCACGGCATCTCCCTTTTGGAGTGCCTGCCAGGTCTTTTCAGGGGATTGTGATGCCGAAGCGCTCACGCCGCCGATTAAAAGCAGCACGAGGAAATATCCAGCAAAGAATGTTGCTGAAAGACAAATCGGTGCAGGTCGGGCGGAATACACAGAACGCATTTTTAATCGCACTACAAAGCTCATGGCATCTATCTTTCCCATTCCCCGATTTTATCAAAAACTATACCCGGCATGCCATGACAGGCCTTCCCGTTAGTACAGAGATACTCGATCTGTCCGAACCGTTCGCCTATGCCGGAAAAGACAACCATGATCGTGCCGGCCCTGTCATTTGTGTTGACGGCGACAATTACATTCTCAATTTCGTCAACAGGCGCTCTGTTGGATGGAACACCTTCAATAATCAAATATCCGTCAACGAGATTTATCGGTGTCAGCAGTCCGGAATCCTTCAATAGCCTTTTGAAATTCCGGCTACCCAATAACTTTGATAAAGACCGGCGGATTTCCGGCAGGGCAAAGAAATTGGTCTCAGGTTTGGTGGTGTAATCAAGAGGATACTTATTCGCCCATTTCTCCAAATGTTTATATTTGCCCTCGGCAAAGGCGGTGCTGCTGCAGCAAAGCACAAAAAGGAGAGGAAGCATCATGCGCAGACGTTTCATATTCATGTTCCCACAATTAATTTCCAGCAATGCCCCATCTCCGGGCGGTCGAAAGCTTTATTCATAATCATAAAAGAAATGAGAGGGACCGTCAAGGAAAATGCCCCAAAATATGAAGACTTTCGTCACCGGGAAGCTGTTTTATATTCTCTTTTACCGAAATATTGACGAATTGGCGAAAGCATATGAACGCAGGCGGGCTGCGGAGACATGTTGTGCGCGACTCATTTTTTCGACGGTTGACTTCAAAATGCTACGGGGATTCAGTGCGTTATGAGGGCTCCAGGAGAGTTTGGCACTTCGGCCGCGACTATGTCGGATCATCGCAGGCAGAACTTGACCTTATCGTTGCAATACACTCCCGGGAAAGGCGGGGCGTATGCGCCGAAAACCTTGCTGCGGCGACTCCGTAACCCTCACAGAAGACGACCTTTCAAGCCTATGGTCGAAAAAGTGAGCTTTATTACTGACACTCACACTGACACGGACACTGTTTTTCAGAGCGCTTCGCCCCGCCTTTCAATGCAACGACAACATTGATGTTCCACGTGGAACATCAAAGGACCGCACCCACCAGGCATGTATCGAATCGATTTCTCATCCTTACGTTCTTTGCGATTTTGCGTGAGACTGAAGGCGCTGCTTTGTGATTCATTCCTAAATGCGCTGCAGAAAAGTTTTTCCTCTGCCCGCCGATAATGTATATAAACCTTAACGTTATCGCAGTCAGAACAAAGAGAAGCAACCCTGCTCGGAGGAAGTTTTTCATGAAAAGAACATCTGCTCATAATAGAATTGCCCGGCTGTTTCCCGGCCTGTATATCATCACGATTATCCTGCTTCTGTCGGCATGCCTGCCCCGCTCCCTCGGGGCAAGCAGTGATCCCATGGTTGAGATCGTTGTCTCAAAGGGCGATGCTCTCATCAAAATCGCCCGGAGCTATCTCGATGTTCCGTCAGGCTGGAAAGAGGTCGCCCGGATCAATCAACTGCGCAATCCCCACCTTCTATACCCCGGCCAGCGGCTCCTCGTCCCCGCCAGGCTCCTCCGTGGCACGCCCATGAGCGGCACACTGACCAACGTGAAAGGTCATGTTGAGATGCGGCTGGGTAACAGCGACACATGGCAACCCACAACTGCGAACGAACGGATTCCTGAAGGGAGCTTCATCAGGACCGGGCAGGATAGCGCCGCAGAGATCACCTTTGACAACGGGGAAAAACTGTCGATGCGGGAACTGACCCATGTTGGCCTGGAGACCTCCCGCGATAAAGGGGATATCCTGACTTTCCGGAGATTTTTCCTCGGTAGCGGCAAGGTCGTCGACAGGGTCATGAAAGCTACGGGCAAGGAGAACCGTACGGAGATCAGGACCCCCTCGGCAACCTGCGCCGTCAGAGGGACGGTTTTCCGGGGTTCCGTCGACGCGGGGCAGACGTCACGCTTCGAGGTTCTCGACGGCTCTGTCGACATCATGACCGGTCGCCAAAAGATACCGGTTGCACAAGGCGAAGGAATCATCGTGAGGAAGGGTGAGTACCCGGACCGGCCGATTATGCTCCTGCCGCCGCCGGTGTTAATGGAGAAGAGGGACATGTTCAAAGCTCTCCCCCTCCATCTCGTTTTCAGACAGGTGGACGGCGCGGTGGGCTACCGGCTCGTCGTGTCGAGGGCCGGGGCCGGTCAGGCCGTGGCGGCCGAGAAAATGGCCGGTCCTGATGCCTCTTTCAAAGTAGACGGCATTGACGACGGAACGTACACCATAGAAAGCAGCAGTATCGACGAAATCGGTCTTGAGGGTCTGCCTTCGGAACCGGTGCCGATCAAGGTGAGGGTAAACCCCGTTCCTCCCTACGTCGAATCGCCGGCAGCCGGGGCTGAGTACGCCCCCGGAAAGCTGACCGCACGGTGGCTCAATGTCTCCAATGCCGCCGCCTATCGCTTTCAGATAGCGGAGGACCCGGCATTCCGGAAGATCATCGAAGACCGGGGACCGGTACGCGGCACCTCGCACGTGCCGGGCAATCTCGAACCCGGGAACTACCATTTCAGGGTCTGCTCGGTCGCAAAGGACGGGTACGAAGGGGCCTGGTCCGACCCCGTACAATTCACCATACTCCCGCCTCCCCCGGCGCCGTCCATCGATCCGCCGGAGACGGACGGGCGGACGATCAGGCTGCGCTGGCAGCGCCTCCCCGACAGGATCACGTACCACTTTCAAATGTCGCGCCATGAGGACTTCAGCGTCGTCATCATGGACGAACGTATCTCCGAGCCGGAAATTTCCTTTGTGCGGCCTGAAGAGGCGGGAACATACTTCGTGAGGACCAGCGCGATAGCCCCAGGGGACAATGAAGGCAGCTTTTCGAGTCCCCAGTCCTTCATCGTCGAGAGGAAGCCCTACGCGATTTACGGCATCCTGGGGGCACTTTTCATCCTCCTCCTGACGGCGCTCTGATCCGGCACAGCCTTGCTCTGAACCATGACACCGCCCCCCCTTTTCAGGGTCATCCTTCGCCACTCCCTCCTCCTCTTCCTGGGAGCGGCGATGATCCTCTCTCTGGAGTATGTCGGGATGTTCGAGGGGGCGGACAATTACCTCCACGATCTCTCCTTCCGGGTGAGAGGCACCGTCGTCGCCAATGACAACATCATCATTGTCGCCATAGACGAGCAGACGCTTGAAAAACTCGGCAGGTGGCCTCTCAACAGAAGACATTATGCCACGCTGTTGGATCGCACGAGGGAAGCCAGAGTCGTCGCGTTCGATATAATCATGGCCGAACCGACAGGGGATGACATCATTTTCGAAGAGGCGATGCGGGGCCACGGACATGTGGTCCTGCCGGCACATCTCGACGACGGGCTCGGCTTCCGTAATCCTGCCGGTACCCTGGCTTCTTACAGGGCGGGCCATGTCCATGTCGAGCAGGGCGTTGACGGTGTCGTCCGGAAGGTGTTTCACCGGCTTAAAAGCGGCAGCGCCTCTCTGCCCTCCTTCTCGCTGGCGATTCTCGAAACAGTGGACGGAAGCGCACCGGCAACGGAACGTCCACAGGCGAGCCCTTCCTCCGGACATCCTGCCGTTGTGCAGGACGAGGCCATGCATATCAATTTCTACGGTCCCGAGGGAACGTTCCGTACTGTCTCATTTGCCGATGTCATCGATGGAACATACCGTTCCGCCCTGTTTCGCGGCAAGATCGTTTTCGTCGGCGTGACGGCTGCAGGGCTGGAAGACAAGGTTCTCACGCCATTCACCCAGAACAGAGACCGCATGTCCGGCGTTGAAGTCCATGCTACCTGTCTCAGCAATCTGCTGCATCAGGACTTCACCCGTGTCCTGCCGGACCGGCTTCGGCTTGTCACTGCCTTGTTTCTCTCCGCCGGAGCCCTCTTTCTCTTCATACGACTTGACGAGAAGAGGGCCGTCGCACTGTTGATGGCCGGTCTCGCGACAGTGACTTTCCTGACATTCTTCCTTTTCTCATCGCCGGGCATTTGGGCGAACCCGTCTTTGCTGTTTGCGTCTTTTTCCTTCATGTTTCTCGTCGCCTACATCGTGCGGATCGAGAGGGTCGGCCAGTTGCTTTTCTTCGCAAGGGCCGAATGGGAGGCAACGTTCAATGACATCAGCGACGCCATCGTCGTCCACGACAGGGACTTCACGATCATCCGCGCCAACAGGGCGGCAGTCCCGTTCATTGAGGGTGCGCAAAGTGAGACCTGGAAAGCGCGGTTCCGCGGGTTTGGCGGCGGATACCGGGATTCGGCCGATGAAAAGCACCTGCGTCAGGCGAAACCTGCGTCGGTTGAGGTCTTTGAACCGTCACTCGGCAGATTTCTTGAGATAACGACGATCCCGAGGCTCGACGAACATCACCGGTTCGCAGGCATGATACACCTGATCAGGGATGTAACGGAACGGATAGAGGCCGAAAATCAGATACGCACTCATCTGGAGCGACTCCGAGTTCTCCGCACCATCGATCACGCGATCACATCGAGTCTCGACCTGCAGGTGACACTCAATGTGCTTCTCCACGAGGTCGTCTCCCATCTCCACGTCGACGCCGCTGTCGTGTTGCTCTGCGGGGCCGATGGGGGCTCACCGGAATTCGCAGCCGGCAGGAGTAGAAACGGCACCATGATGCCGGAGCGGAAAGAGATGACTGCAAATGGACTGTCCCGGGAAGTGGTGCGGTCGATGAAGCCACTTGTCATACCCGACCTCGGCGGCAACGCCCCGGCATCTTTCCGCGCCGCCCGAGCAGGAGACTTCCGCGCCTATTTCGGCATGCCCCTCGTCGTCAAGAGTCAGCTCAGGGGTGTCCTGGAGCTGTATCACCGCACCCCCTTCGATCCCGATGCATCCTGGGTAGATTTTCTCGCAGCGCTGACGGGCCAGGCAGCGATAGCCATCGACAATGCGCTGATGTTCAAAGACCTCCAGCTCTCACGCGAAGAAATCGTCAAAGCGTACGACGCCACCATCGAGGGATGGTCACGGGCGATGGATGTCAGGGACAGCGATACGGAGGGACATTCCAGAAGGGTAGCGGATATGACGGTTGCACTGGGCAGGGCGATGTCCGTCCCCGAGGACCAGCTCGTTCATTACCGGCGCGGCGCCCTCCTCCATGACATCGGAAAGCTCGGTGTTCCCGACAGCATTTTGAGGAAAGAGGGGCCGCTCACCGACGAAGAGAGGGAACTCATGAAAGCACATCCCGTCATCTCTTATGAAATGCTGTCTCCGATTGCTTTCCTGAGACCAGCCCTCGATATCCCGCATTGTCACCATGAGCGATGGGACGGCAAGGGTTATCCGAGGGGCCTGAAGGGTTGTGAAATCCCGCTTTCGGCAAGGATATTCGCCGTTGTGGATATCTGGGACGCCATCTGCTCCGAGCGGCCGTATAGTCCTGCCTGGTCCAGAGAGCAGGCACTGGCTCACATTCACTCCCTCTCGGGCAGTCACCTCGATGCTTCGGTGGTTGCGGTTTTTCTGAAGATGCAGGACGATGACAGCCGGGCGCCGGAACATTCAGCTCGGGCGGCTCACGACGACATCGTTCATCCTGCCGGGATTACATGACGGGCTGAGGATGAAAATGTTCCACGTGGAACATCCATCCCCCAAAGCGGACAGTCCATGATGAATCAACCTTATCGTTGCATACGCTTTCCGGAAAGGCGGGGCGTATGCGCCACTGAACAGTAGACAATAGGCAGTAATCAGTAGTCGGAAAAAGGCCGCGACCAACTGACGGGGAGGCTGATGTGGTGAAAAACCTTTCCGCTAAGATACCTTATCTGTCCCAGATCACCCTTTGCCGTGTCTGTCGATACCAAATGCCCGTGAGGCAACGGGCATTGAACGCCTTGAGATGTCTCATCATCGCATTGGAAAGGCTTTGAACCATATCTGCCTTCCCGGAGGAAGCAGTAGTGACACCGACACTGACACTCACACTGTCACTGACACTGTATTTCAGAGCGCTTCGCCCCGCCTTTTCATGCAACGACAGGGTCAAGTGCCGAGTTGATGAAGTTGAATGGGTTGAAGAATCTGACTGAGGTGAATACCGACGCTGTCATGAACACTATTTACAATAGATTGACTCCATGCACTCACATCATTACGAAAACAGACGCTGCCGCTTTTCTTTGCGCTCTTTGCGGTTCAGCGCGAGACGGCCTTGAGATATTTTCCTTTCACCGGCATGACCATTGTTGTGCCGAGGCGGTTCGTGCATTCTTCCATATAAAAAGTGATGCCTAATTCATGAAAGCGATAGCGAAGGACGCCATGGCACCGATGAAACACACTGCACTGAGCGAGTATGAAATGATGGTTTTCATTGTGTCCTCCTCTTTGTCGGCCCGTTGTCCATGCCCATCGTCATGGCTGATGTCATCAATAAATGCAATGACGATGCCACCTTTTATCTCTTTGATTTTATTGTGTTTCAAGATTGGCCTTTTGGTATGGATTCGCCGATACTATGGAATATTTCCATAGAGCATGGGTTTGCACCCCCTGTCATGGGCAAGTTTCTTGGCTATCCTTCACGTGAATAAACCTTATCGTTGCATAGGCTTTCCGGAAAGGCGGGGCGTATGCGCCACTGAACAGTAGACAATAGGCAGTAATCAGTAGTCGGAAAAAGGCCGCGACCAACTGATGGGGAGGCTGATGTGGTGAAAAACCTTTCCGCTAAGATACCTTATCTGTCCCCAGACCACCCTTTGCCGTGTCTGTCGATACCAAATGCCCGTGAGGCAACGGGCATTGAACGCCTTGAGATGTCTCATCATCGCATTGGAAAGGCTTTGAACCATATCTGCCTTCCCGGAGGAAGCAGTAGTGACACCGACACTGACACTCACACTGTCACTGACACTGTATTTCAGAGCGCTTCGCCCCGCCTTTTCATGCAACTGGAAGGTAAACTGTACATGAGACCGCAGCTCTTATGGTAAAATAACATATGCGTATTGCAAAGGCTGAACCGCCCACCTATCAGGACCCCCGAAAACGCTCTTCCCCTGACATGTCTCAGGGAGACGCCCCCCGGGGCGTCAGGGAATCGTTTGACTCGGTGCTGCGGAAGTTGTCGGAAAGCGAAAACGGGGACGACAGGAAGTTCGCCTCGTCTCTCCGCAAGGTGCTGGATCACGAAGGGATTCGCTACGTATCGAACGATGCCGGCAAGGGTGAAGGACGGTATGGTATTCTCGGGTCTACGGCGAAGCAATTCGGTTACGGCGGCAGCATGCAGGACATATCGGCTGAACAGGCCGTCGCCATCTACCGGAAACTCTGGGACAAGTCCGGAGCCGCTTCATTATCCGACCCCTTGGCCATTGCCCACTTCGACACATACGTGAATTCGCCCTCGGCCGCAGCAAGATTCCTCAAGCAATCCGGCGGGGATGCGTCCGAATACCTGGAGCTGCGTGAGGTCCGGTACAGGCGGCTGGCCACAACCAAGCCCGCGCGGTTCTCGAAATACCTCAAAGGATGGCTCAACCGCCTCGCGGCCCTCAGGCAGACCGTCTTCGCGGGCGGTCCTGACAAGCCCCGGTCCGGTTAGCCGGACCCCCGGTTCTCCACTCATTTCACCTTATCGTTGCAACACACTCTCAGGAAAGGCGGGGTGTATGCAACTACGGGGTTCACTGACACTACACTATTTCACCGGCCCATGTACCGCTCGTAGGAACGGTTGAACCTGTCGGCAAGCGTGGGGTCCCTTGGTTCGGGACCCCTCAGGTTGAGTTCCATCCGTATCCTTCCGTCGGCCTGCCTCGATACGAATATCTCCGCTTCCGTCGTCCCCTTTCGTCCGATGATCGTCCCCGTGTCCCTGTTGGCCGACAGGATCTCTATCCCGGCGTCATCGGCGGCCCTAAGGGCACTGTCCCAGACTCGATCGAAAGAGCTTGGCGGGGGGTAATACACACCGGCGGGCACCGGTTCATACACGACGCAGGCATATGTCTGTGTGACGATGACGACCGCGAGAGCCAGCCTCAGGGCGGCCCAAAAACTCTTATTCCCTGACAAACTCATCTACGGCCTCCTCCCCCGCCTCCGCGTGATGCGCCTCCTCCGCCACCGCCCCTGAAGGAACCTCCGCTGGGAGCGCCGCCACCCCTGAAGGAGGAACCCCCGCTGGGAGCGCTTCCCCTGAAGGAACCACCGGAAGAGGGACTGCTCCTGAAACTCCCGCCAGACGAACGATCAGCCCGGGAGCCTCCCCACTGCGGCATGCCGCCCGGGAATGTCCCGCCGAAAGAACCCCGGCCCGTCGAAAAGCTCCTCTCCCTGTCGATTCCCCGGGTTCGTGCGGAGAAGTCTCTCTCGAGACCGGGGCGGACACTGTTGAACCGTGACCGGTCTATCTGCTCCGCCCGGGACCAGCGGTTGCTGTTGTCGCGCTGCTCCCATCCCCTGTCGGTCCTCCGGTAGACACCCCCGTCGCGGCCGGCATAGACGTTGTTCTCACTGAACCGGCTGCCCCTTGATGTCTGATCGAATCTCTGTCCTGTCGTGCCGCGGGACGTTTGACCCGTTCCCCTTTCAAAAGGTGTTCTCTGGGTTCCTTCAAAGCGCCGGTCCGTCGGTCTTGCCGCTCTGGTGTTAGTACCGGTATCGCGGGTCCCTCTCACCGACCTGTCGACGCCGGGGAACTGCCGGCCGCCGGAGACATATCCGGACCGGCTGAATCCCGAGGCCTGCCTGTTCCACTGGTGTGTCCCCGGCCTGTTGTACACGTTATACGGATGGGCATAGTGACGTGATCCGCTCCCTGTGTGCCCGTAATACCTGCCGTAATAATTCTTGTAGTACGGATGATGATAATATCCAACGTGCCCGTAGCCATACCATGGATACCACCAGCCGCCCCATCCCCACCAGGGAGAGCTGATGACACCGAGGGAAAAACCGAAGAACGCGCCGGAGTAAAAACCGGCGCCGAACCCCCAGTAACCGTAGGGCTGATAATACCACGGATACAAGCCCCAGGTGAGGGGCGCCGGGTAGTAGTATGAGCCGACCCATCCCGGATACGCATATCCGGTGCCGAAAACAACGCTACCCCCGTAGACATAGGATCCGACATAGCCCGGAGTGTAGCCGACATGGACGACTTCCGGCGTCGAGTCATAGATGTAGACGTATTTGACATTGTACACGGGGCTGTCGGGCGGTATCCTGTCCACCTCCTCCGGTCTGTAGTCGGAAACGACCCAGGGACCGTCAGGGGAGTCCGCCGCAAACCAGACCGCCCTGTGGCAGGCGTAATATTTGCCGCTTATCTTGAGCACCTGGTAGCTCGTATTCACCGCATATTCAATATCCGTTCCGCCGATCCGCTCAAATTTGGGCGTTCCGTCATATGTGACGTCGAGACGCGCATCAGCACGCTTGATCGCCGCGGTCTGAGGGATCTGGGCATCCGCCACCGCCTCATCGGCCTGTTTCGTGTCGGCGATGAAGGTGAGCACATAGCCCTTCTCGGACGAAGGCGGGATCTGGTAGAACGTCGCCGGCAGCTTCTGGGAAGCAACGTATGTCCACGGTCCCTCGCTGAGCGACTGACTCCTGTACCACCGGCCGGCGAGAACGACATAGTACTGCCGGGACTTTACGTCATAGAAGACGTCCCTGTCGGTGTTGTTCATATAGAGCAGGTCCGTTCCCGAAACGACGGAGTACTGCGGTTCACCGTCGGAAACGATCAGCTCTGACGGTTCCGTGGCGACGATGACTGCCGGGATGGCGCCGGCTTCTTTCTGAGAGGTCGTCGTCGCCTGTTCGGCATCCTCAGGCTCCGCGACGCGACGGGCAGCGCGGGCAATGGAAACCGGCGGGCTGGCGACCCTTTCCCAGGCGCCTTTGATGTCCGCCGTCTTATACCACACTGCGGAACTCTTCAGGTAGTAGGCCTTCTCTCCCGGTTCGTAAAGCATGACGTAGGGCGTATTGACGACCCGCTGAATGTCCGTCCCCTCGACATCCCTCAGGATCGGCTTGCCGTTGACAACGATGAGAGCAGAGGGGGTCGACGCAAAGAGGATCTTCGGCGGGTCGTTGTTGATTTTATCGGCCGACGCCTTTTCCCGCTCTATCGACGCCGTCATCGCGACAAAACGGTCCTGTGACATCGACATCGCGGCACCCGATGCCATCTGGTTCACGAGGGACTGAGCGAGATCCTTGTCCTGCTCTGCCGCCTCCTTCGAGTAACGCAGATTTTCGATCTTCACGTCGGCGAATTCCACCGTCCTCTCGTCACGGTCCGTCGCGATGCGCGCCGAAAACCAGACGACGCCGAAGATCGGCTCCTTTTCACCCTTCCTGAGAATCGCTATGGCCGACCGGGCGTTGACTTTGTCGGCCTTGAACATCTCGAGCTGAGGCTGGTAAATCGTCACCTTGCCATTCTTTGAATGGACCTCCCGCGGCCAGTTCCAGTCAGCCCCGGCCGTTCCGTACCCTGCGCATACGAAGACGGCTGTCATGGCGATTGCGACAGCCCACCACCCGGCAAGCCCCGACACCTTCTTCCCTCTGAACCGGATCTTCATCGTACCCTCCCCGGCGGGGGACATTCCTCCGCTCCGATCGGATTAGTAGCTACTAAATTATAGACAATATAAGGGGGAAAAAGTTTAAATTCCGCAGCCTGGCGACGCGAGGCGGCGGTACCATATTTTTCCCGCGGGGCCGACCGATGATACAGGGCGGCATGGTATGAAAAAAATGAAGATATGGACTGTTCTTTTTGGGGTCGTGATGGTTTTGGCAGCCGTCGGCGCCGCCAGCAGGAGCTCTATCTCTTCATCCTGCAGTAAAGTCGCCGCAGTCTGCGTCAGTGAGAGGAATACTTCGGGCCGTTCGGGGAACGGCCCCTACAGATCAACAAGGTTACTTCTGCTCCCCTCCGTATAATTCCTTGACCTTCACCCTGTCAGGAGAGCCGTCGGGGCGGAGAGGCATTTTTTCGACGAACTGGACGTACTGGGGCTTTTTGTAGCTGGCGATCTTCGACGCCACGAACTTGGCCAGGTCCGCGGCGTTCAAGTCCGTCCCCGCCCTTAGCGTGCAGACAGCCTTGATCCCTTCCTTCCACTTCGGGTCCGGCACACCGATCACCACGCATTTATCGACGGCCGGGTGCTGGAGTATCGCATTCTCCACTTCGGCGGGATAGACGTTCTCTCCTCCGGGCTTGATAAGCTCTTTTTCCGCCTTGCGCCCGGCATACCAGAGGAAGCCGTCCCCGTCGAGCCTCCCGAGATCGCCCGTATGGTGCCACCCGTTGCGGAACGTGTAGGCATTGTCATCGGGAAGGTTCCAATAGCCCTGAAAGACCATGGGGCCCCGCAACACGATCTCTCCCGTCTGCCCGTCAGGAACGGGTTGGTCATCATCGTCGACGAGGCGCAGGTCCCCGAGCTGGATGGTCCGGCCCGCGGCGCCGGGTTTGTCATTGTAGGCGCCGACGGTGGCGAGGCAGGATGTCTCGGTCTGCCCGAACATGCAATAGAAGGTCCCCCCGGAAACGTCCTGGTATCTCTCGATGGTTTGCGGCACGTCGATCCCTATGACGGCCCTGAGCGAGCGGATGCTCTGCCCTGTTTTCTCCTGCTGATCGAGGATGTTGGAAAGGATGGGCGTGAAGTCGAAGAGGAACGACGCCTTCTTTTCCCCGATGAGGCTCACCGCCCTGGCGGCGTCGAACCTGCTCATGTTCACATTGAGCGCCCCGGCGTGAAAGGCGCTGGTGGCCGTCAGCAGCCCCGCGACGTGAAAAATGGGGAGCAGGTTGAGATGGACGTCCTCAGGCATGATTTTCAGATAATATTTGAAGTGCATGTTCGCACAGAGCACGTTCCCATGGCTGAGCAGGGCGCCTCTCGGCCTCCCGGCGACAGCGGCTGTATGAATAATCACAAAGCCATCAGTCGACGACACTTCGGGCCGTTCGAAGACGCCGTCGTTCGTCATCAATGTGTCGAAACCGGCAAAACCGTCAGATCCCTCCCTGAGGCTGCAGAAGGTCTTCACCGTCGTCAACTGCCCCCTGCATTCCCGCATCGTCCCGTGGTATTCGGGATCGACAAAGACGCCGGCCGGTTCGCAATCGTTCAGGTTGAAGGCCATTTCATGGGCCGACAACCTCCAGTTCACCGGCAGCATGATGGCGCCGACAGCCGATGACGCCCCGTAGAGGAGGAAGAATTCCAGGCTGTTCTTGCCCAGGACGCCAATCCGGTCCCCCTGGCGGATGCCGATCTTCTGAAGGCCGCAGGCGAGGCGGTCGACTTGCTCCTTGTACTGCCCAAAAGTGAGTTCGCGGCCGTCGTCTGCCTCGAACCATGCGGGCCTGTCCCTGTGGATAACAGCGTTCCTGCTGATGATATCGTAAAACGTCAGATCATAGAGTCCCATGGATCAACCTCGCTTTACCTTATCGTTGCATGCGCTTTCCGGAAAGGAGGGGTGTATGTGCCGAAAACCTTGCTGCGGCGACACCTTAACCGTCACAGAGGACGGTGGTTCAAGCTGATGTCTGAAAAAGTGAGCCCTTTACTGACACTCACACTGTCACTGACACTGTCTTTCAGAGGCGCTTCGCCCCTCCTTTCCATGCAAACGAACACGGTTTACTAAACGTCAATATTTCTTGCTTCCAGGGCGTGCCTGACGATGAATTCCTTGCGGGGCTCCACCTGGTCTCCCATGAGGACGGTGAAGATCTCGTCGGCGTTGACGGAGTCCTCGATGGCGACCTGCAGCAGGGTCCTCTTGTCGGGATCCATCGTGGTTTCCCAGAGCTGATGGGGGTTCATTTCGCCCAATCCCTTGTACCGCTGGACCGTCAGTCCCTTCTTCGCCGCTTCCGTCGCCAGTGTGAGAACGTCGCGAATCGCGGGGACGGCCTTCGTTTCCCCTTTGAGCCGGACCGTATAGGGAGGCTCGCCGATGACAGACCTGATGTCACGGTACAGAGCGCCGATCTCCTTGAACTCCGGAGAGGTGAACAGGTCGAAGGAGATGTCGAGCTTAAAATTGCCTCTGCGGATATGTATGCCGAACGTCTCATGCTCTTCATCGAAGAGGATCTCGTCGGCCTTTATTTCGGGGTGCACTTCCATAATCCGGCTGACCAGATCATCGATGCCGTCGCGCGTTTTGATCGTCTCCTTGGTGATATTCCACCGCAGAAGGGTCTCCACGACGTCGGCATCGCGCCGTCTCCGCTCAAACCAGTCCTTCACGTTGTTATAAGACGCGATCTTCCTGAGCAGTCCGATAAGCTTCGCCCCTCCGACCTCTTCCTCCGGTGAAACGACGGATATGTCATCGGAGGCGAGCTCGAAGAGCATTCTCAGGAGCTCCGCCTCGTTCTGGATATACCGCTCCGTCCTGCCCTTTTTCACCTTGAAGAGCGGCGGCTGGGCGACATAGAGGTACCCCTTCTCGATGAGCTCA
Organism: uncultured Nitrospiraceae bacterium; assembly: GCA_963705105.1. Lineage (GTDB taxonomy): Bacteria > Nitrospirota > Thermodesulfovibrionia > Thermodesulfovibrionales > Dissulfurispiraceae > CAVPIW01. Next base: position 162,204 of record CAVPIW010000014.1, read on the forward strand.
GGCATCTGCCGGTAAAAGAAGGTGAGCAGGAGCGTCCTTATATGAGCGCCGTCCACATCGGCGTCGGTCATGATGACGATGCGGTGGTACCGCGCCCTGGCGATATCGAACTCCTCCGTCCCGATGCCCGTGCCGAGAGCGGTGATGAGCGTCTTGATCTCCTCGGAGCCGAGCATCTTGTCAAAGCGGGCCTTCTCGACATTGAGGATCTTGCCCCGCAGCGGCAGGATCGCCTGAAACCTCCTGTCCCTGCCCTGTTTGGCCGAGCCTCCCGCCGAATCTCCCTCGACGATGAATATTTCCGACCGTGCGGGGTCCTTCTCTGAACAGTCGGCGAGCTTGCCGGGCAGCCCCGTATCCTCGAGCACGCCTTTCCGCCGCGTCAGCTCACGGGCCTTCCTCGCCGCTTCGCGGGCCCGCGAGGCCTGGATCGCCTTCTCGATGATCCTCCGCGAAACAGAGGGGTTCTCCTCAAAATAGGTCGACAGAGACTCATTCATGATCGACTCGACGATGCCCTTGATCTCGCTGTTGCCGAGCTTCATCTTCGTCTGCCCCTCGAACTGCGGGTTCGGCAGCTTGACGCTGATGACGGCGGTGAGCCCCTCCCGGATATCCTCGCCGGAGATGCTCTCCTTGGCGTCCTTGATGATCCCCTTGGAGGTGGCGTAGCTGTTCGCTGTCCGCGTCAGGGACGATTTGAACCCGATGAGGTGGGTGCCTCCCTCTCTCGTGTTGATATTGTTGGCAAAGGTGAAGATGTTCTCGGCATAGCTGTCGTTGTACTGAAGCGCCACTTCGACGGCGACGGAGTCCTTTTCGCCGCTGACGTATATCGGCTTCGCATGGAGGGGCGTCTTGTTCTTGTTGAGGTGCTCGACGAAAGACTCGATGCCGCCCCCGTAATGAAACTCCTGGCTTTTCTGTTCGATCTCGTCGGTGATGCTGATCTGGAGGCCCCTGTTCAGAAAGGCAAGCTCCCTCAGCCGCTGCGTCAGGATGTCAGAGTTGAATTCCATGATCTCAAATACGTCACCGTCGGGTTTGAAGGTGATCTTCGTTCCCCTGCCCTTTGTTTTTCCGACGACCGCGAGGGGAGCGACGGGCTTGCCCCGCTCGAAGCGCTGCTGAAAGACGAGGCCGTTCTGCTTGATCTCCACTTCGAGCCACTCCGAAAGGGCGTTCACGACGGATACGCCGACACCGTGGAGTCCACCCGAGATCTTGTAGGCCTTCGATTCGAATTTCCCTCCGGCATGCAGTTCCGTGAGTACGATCTCTGCTGCGGTCCTTCCCTCGGGGTCCCCTGGATGGGGGTCTGTGGGGATCCCCCTGCCGTCGTCTATGACGGTGCAGCTCCCGTCGTGATGGAGAACGACGGTGATGACGGTGCAGTAACCGGCCAGTGCCTCGTCGACACTGTTGTCGACAACTTCATAGACGAGATGGTGGAGCCCCTCGATGCCGGTGGAGCCGATGTACATCGCCGGCCTGACCCGGACCGCCTCAAGTCCTTTGAGTATCTTTATTTCTTCCGCGCCGTAGGCGTCGCCGTTCTGCTGAACGACCTGATCTGGTCTTGCTTCTTCCATGTCAATTCACCGTTCACAATTCAAGGTTCGAGGTTCACTCACACAAAGCGAATAAGTCATATGAGACCTATTTATATGTCATATAGGACCTATTATTATATCACTATTGACCGTTTTCTGACGGATGGGCCTTCTGCGGCAGTATACGCGTGCCGGGGCAGAGCATTCAGGCATGCCGCAACGAGAGATCTTTTCCTGCGGCCGGAGCCGGTCAGTCCCTCACAGCCTCATCGGCATGATGAGGCACCTGTAATCGTCCCTCCCCTCCTCGGTGAGAATCGTCGAGCTGAGGGGATCGTTGAGCCGGAGCATGACGTTGTCGGCGCTCATGACATTCAGGGCATCGAGGATGTACCGGGCGTTGAAGGCGATCGTCATCGGCTCCGCACCATAGGACACGGCAATTTCATCCTTCGCTTCTCCCATGTCCGGGTGCGATGCCGCTATGGTCATTGAATCAGCCGCAATGTCGACCCTGACAGCGTTGCTCCGCTCCCTGCTCATGACGGAAACCCTGCGGAGAGACTTGGAGAGAACATTCCGGTCAACGGTGAGGATCTTGTCGCAGCTCTGGGGAATGACCTGTTCGTAATTCGGATAAATTCCCTCGATAAGCCGGGCCAGGAAAGACAGGTCCTTCACCCGAAAGAGGACGTGGTTGACTCCGACGGACATCTCGACAGCCGACGAATCGTCCGGCAGGAACCTCCTCAGCTCGGCGGCGGTCCTCCGGGAGATGATGAGCTTTCGTTCGCCCTGCACGGTCATCTTTGAAAATTTGCCGGCCTCTCTCTCGATCAGCGCCAGTCTGTGGCCGTCCGTTCCCACGACGCACAGGACGCCTTCGGGCCTGAAGTGGAAGAGCAGACCGTTTAACACATATCTCGTGTCCGATTCTCCCGCCGCGTAGAGGGTACGTTCGATGATGTCGAGCAGTTCCGACGATGGAAGAGTCAGCTCCTCGGGGTTATCGATCACCGGCCAGACGGGGTACTCGTCGGCATTGAGGCAGGCAAGGCGGAAGAAGCTCTTTCCGCTCTGCACGCGCAGCCAGTTGCCGTCCTCCGATTCCAGAGCGACGTCGTCTTCCATTTCCCGGACGATCTCAAAAAGCTTGCGTGCAGGTATGCAGAGGTTGCCTCCTTCGCCGACGGAGAGTTCAATGGGCTCCCTGAAGGCCGTCTCAAGGTCCGTCGCGGTGATCGACGACCCGTCCGGGGAGGCCGCAAGAAGGAAATGGCTCAAAATAGGCATGGTGTTTTTCTTCTCGACGATATTCTGTATATCAGAGAGTTTCCTCTGCAATTCTTCCCTGCCGACAGTCGCTTTCATGTTGTCCTCCGCTTAGATCCCTTTGATGCGGCCTATGATAACCTCTATGACCCTGTTGAGGTTGTCGTCTCTGCTCCTCTTGTCCTCTATCTGCTTGCAGGCATAAATGACCGTTGCGTGGTCCTTGCCTCCGAAACCGGCCCCGATTTCACTGAGCGACAGCTGCGTGAGCTGCTTCGTTATGTACATCGCCACCTGGCGGGCATTCGCAATCTCCTTTGTCCTTTTCTTCGTCTTCAGATCGAGAAACCTGATACCGTAATACTCACTGATGACTTTCTGTATATAGTCGACAGTGATCGCCTTCTCCTCCTCAGAGATCACGTCCTTCAGCACATTTTTTGTCATGCTGATATCGATGGGCTGGCCTGTAAGGGACGCATGAGCGCCAAGCTTAATGAGGCACCCCTCCAGTTCCCGGATGTTCGATTTTACTTTTTTTGCAATAAAATAGGCGACGTCTTCGGGTATCTTCAGTCCCTCCATGTCCGCCTTCTTATAGATAATCGCCACCTTGGTCTCTATCTCCGGTGGCTGAATATCGGCGATGAGACCCATGCTGAACCTCGACCGCAGCCTGTCCGTTATATCGGATATTTCCAGCGGCGCCCTGTCGCTTGATATGACGATCTGGCGCTGCTTTTCATAGAGAGCGTTGAAGGTGTGGAAAAATTCCTCCTGCGTCGTCGTTTTTCCGGCGATGAACTGTATGTCATCAACGAGAAGGATATCGGCATTCCGGTATTTGTCCTTGAATTCGGCCATCCTTTCATGGCGGATGGCCGAGATGACCTCGTTGGTGAACTGCTCCGCAGAGATATAGTAAGCCGTGATGTCCGGGCTTCTGTCAACGATTGTGTTGCCGATGGCATTCATGATGTGTGTCTTGCCGAGGCCGACGCCTCCGTATATGAAAAGGGGATTATAGGCGGACCCGGGATTTTCACAGACTCTCTTGGCGGCGGCATGCACGAACTGGTTGGAAGGTCCCACCACGAAGGTATCGAACGTATACTTAGGGTTGAGGAATATCCCTCTCGTCGCCAGCTTCGTCCTTCTGTTTTCGAGTCTTGAATCGAGTCTCCTCAGTACGATATCCTCTTTGCCGGAAATCTTGTACTTTACGGTCACAGGATTTCCGACGATACCTTCCAGGGTCTCTCCGATGATGTTCGGATAGTAATCCTCTATCCATTCTTTAAAAAACCTGTTCGGAATCTCTATGGTAGCGACCCGTTCCTTCAGGTTCAGAAACTTCATCGGCTTGAACCAGAGCTCAAAGAGGCGCTCTCCGACTTTTTCGGCTATCCGCGGCAGACTCTTTTCCCAGATATCGTCACTGACCAAAACTATTTTCTCCGTGAAGAGGACGGGTGTTTCGGATGATTTTTTACTCTATTTGTGAACAAGTTACTAACAATTGTTAATAACCTCGTCTCCGTTTCCAGCACATTATAGCCTATCGGTGAAGAGGAGGGCAAATAACATGTGAAGTATTTTTTAAGTCCTCCCCGAATGCCCCGGCGCGTACTCCACCATAATAGAAAGTCATTCTTCCTACCCTCATAACTAATTGTTTATTTTATTAATTTTAAGATTTCAAACAATTGAACAGCGCCTACTAACTCGACTATCTTTTTATTACTAAAAGATAATAGTAGAGACTCTTTCAAAAATGAATCGGTACATAAAATATAGCCGCAAACCGGAGTGTACGTGTTTCTTTTTTTATGCGACGATTATGAGCCGCTTTTACTCCTGCCCGGAATGAACATGCCTCATGCTTTTTACGGATCTCAGGTATCCCTCGATGAAGACGTCTATGTCTCCATCGAGGACGGCATCGACATTACCGACCTCGATGCCGGTCCTGTGGTCCTTGACGAGACGGTAGGGTTGCAACACATAGGAGCGGATCTGGTTACCCCAGGAAATGTCCTTCTTGTCACCGGCGAAGTCCTCCATCTTCTTCTCTCTTTCCTTCTGCTGCAGATCGTAGAGCCTGGATCTCAGGATCTTCATCGCCATCTCCCTGTTTCTGTGCTGGGAGCGTTCGCTTTGGCAGGCGACGATGATGCCGGAAGGCATATGGGTGATTCTGACGGCCGATGATACCTTATTGACGTGCTGGCCCCCCGCTCCGGACGAACGGAAGGTATCGAGCTTGATATCCTCATCCCTGATGTCGATGGCGCCGTCCTCTGCAATTTCAGGATAGACGAGGACTGCGGAGAATGAGGTATGCCGTCTCTTGTTCGCATCGAAGGGAGAAATCCTCACGAGGCGATGGATGCCTGCTTCGGTCTTCATATAGCCATAGGCATAGGGACCCTCGATGGAAAAGGTGACGGACTTGATCCCCGCTTCCTCGGCCATCTGGAGATCCATGACCTCGGACTTGAAGCCGCGCCGTTCACACCACTTCAGATACATCTTCATGAGCATCTCGGCCCAGTCCATACTCTCGATGCCGCCTGCACCGGGATGGATCATGACGATGGCGTTGTTTCTGTCCACATCTCCCGAGAGGAGCAGCCTGAGTTCGATATCATCGAGATAATTGCGAAGTCCCGTCAGTTCGCGATTGATCTCTTCGAAGAAGATTTCACCTTCATCTTCATTGAGAATGGAGAGGGATTCATCGAGATATGTGACCTTCTCGGAGGCAAAATCGAGGGGGATGATAAGATCCTGGATGGAGGATTTCTTTTTTTGAAGGTCTCTCAGTTTTTCGGCCGATGACCAGACGTCTTCTTTGGAAAGGTCATCGTCGATTCGTGACAGCTCGGCTTTGAGTCCGTCGATATCAAAGATAACCTCTGAGAGAGAGAACGCGTTCCTTGAGTTCCGCCAGCGAATCCTTCAATTCATTCTGAAGAAGCATTTTTAACCTCCTGACGGGGCTTTCCACTGTCTGCTTCCCATGATCATGAACAACGAGCAGAGAATACAGAAATAGGAGAAGATGTCCCCGTATTTTGTGTAAACAGTAAGAGTTGTATTCGTATGTATCTCCCCGGAGAGAAAAGTCCTCTCAAAGAGACCGATCGTTTTTACAATCCTGCCGCGGCTGTCGATGAAACCGGAAATGCCCGAATTTGCCGCCCTCACGACAGGCTTTCTGTTTTCCACGGCCCTGAAGACGGCCATGCTGAAATGCTGATAAGGTCCATTGGTCCGTCCGAACCAGGCGTCGTTCGTCACGGTGACGATGAAGTCCCCTCCGTGGGGATAGGACTTGCGGACCAGTCCCGGGAAAATGATTTCATAGCAAATATGAACGCCGAAGCTGCCAAAGGGTGTTATTGCTCTTGTATGGCTTTCTCCCGGAACATAGTCACCGATTCCGTACACGAGCTTGTCGATGAAGAAGAGGAGCGACCGGAGCGGGACATATTCACCAAACGGCACTAAGTGAATTTTATCATATATATACGATACTTTTCCATCCCGAGTCAGGAGCACGGCGCTGTTGGTGAAGGTGCTCTTCCTGTCGACGGAGGTGTCGTCACCCTTCGGCCTGCTTTCCAGTATGCTCCCGAAGAGAAGGTATGCATTCATCTGACGCTGGAAGGCCAGGAAGTCTTCCGTCGGTTTGCGGTCGGCCATAAAGATGAAGGGAAGAGCCGTTTCAGGCCAGATGACGAGATGGGGAGTGTCATTCCTGACGGCTGTCCTGGTCAGATCGAGATACACGGAAAGGACCTGTTTCTGGTAGGAGGGGTTCCACTTCATGTCCTGCTCAATGTTGCCCTGGATGAGAGAGACTTTCACAGTCGTGCCCGGCTGTTCATCCATCAGCCTCGCCATCCCGTACGCAAGGGACAGGAGCAGTACGGCAGCGAGGACAGCGAAGCCTGAAAGAGTGGGAAGACGGGAAAAGAGGGGCCGGTCCTCCATTCTCCTCCGGAGAAGAAAGGCGTCGGCGATAGCCCCGCTGAAAGAGACGATGAGGAAGGAGATGCCATAAATGCCCGTTATATCGGCAATTTGGATCATGGGGAGAAAGGCATGCTGGCTGTATCCCAGGCTTGACCAGGGGAAACCCGTAAATGCATAGGACCGGACGAATTCGAGGGTCGTCCAGAAAGCGGGCGCAACGATGAGGGCCGGCAGGTTCGTCCGTGCGATCGTCTGTGAAAACAGCAGGGAGAAGACGGCCGTGTATACACTCAGACACAGGCACAGCAACAGGACGATGACGAGGCTCGGTATGAAAGGGATGGAGCCGTAATGGTGGATGGAATGATAGATCCAGTATGTGGTCGAGAAGAAATAGACGATGCCGAAGATAAATCCCGACGACAGGGCCTGTCGTTTTTCCGCCCCGTAGAGGGAGACGAGAAGGGGAACGAGCGAAACCCAGGCCAGGGGGTAAAGATCGATCGTCGGGAAGGACAGAAAAAGGAGCAGGCCCGACAGGAGCGCCGGCCAGAAGGACAGAAAAAAATCGGTTATATATGTATATATTTTATTCAAGCAACAATGCGTATTGCAGGGTCTGCTCCCCGAGCAGTCCGCTTCCTCTATGCCCGGTCCTTCGGGGAACGGCCCCTACACGATTCTATCCCGTGTAGTATCTTTAGAGTGTACTATAGCAATATGGATACCATACCGTCGATCACATCACAACAGGAACAGGTCCTGAAAGATGCTTTCCGGGGCCTTTACAAAGCTATGGTAAGTGTGTCACCGGCTCAACGCTATGTCTGTCTTTTCAGACAATGGCAGAACGAATAATGCCGGGAAATATGTTATCATAAATCAGCTATGCCTGCTATCGTATTGATTCCCGCTCGGTACGCCTCGACCCGCTTCCCGGGAAAACCTCTCTGTCACCTCTTCGGAAAGCCCCTTATCCAGCATGTCTATGAAAGAGCCGGGAGGGCGTCGAGAATAAGGGACGTCTTTGTCGCGACGGACAGTGAAGCCATATTCGAGACGGTCAGGCAGTTCGGAGGCAATGCGATCATGACCTCGGAGCATCATCAGTCCGGCACGGACAGGATCGCCGAGGCCGTCAACCTGTTGAGACGGGAGGGATACCCGGTCGGTGCGGCGGACATCATCGTTAACGTGCAGGGCGACGAGCCGATGATCGAACCGGGCATGGTCGATGAAGTCGTCCGGATTATGGATGACGGGAGGGCATCTATCGGGACCCTGGTGCGGAAGATCGATTCGGCCGAAGACCTGATCGACCCGAATGTCGTCAAGGCGGTTTTCAGCGAAGGCGGGTTCGCCCTCTATTTCTCCCGGGCCCCTGTTCCCTATGACCGCGACATGTTTCAGATCTCCCGGAAACAGGGGAGGGGTGATCTGACAGGGAAGGGAAAGGGGTGCGTGACGGCACTCATCTCGTTGCCCCTTCCCGACGCAGCGACACTTTATAAACATATCGGCATTTATGCTTACCGGCCGGACGTCCTTGAACGGCTGAGCGGCCTTCAGCCCTCCCGTCTGGAACGGATCGAGAAACTCGAGCAGCTGAGGGCGCTCGAAAACGGACTGGCAATCAAGGTGAAGGAAACTACCTATGAAACCATCGGTGTCGATACACCGGAGGACCTGGAGAGGGTTATACAATGCCTAAGTACATCTTCATAACCGGCGGCGTCGTCTCAGCCTTAGGGAAAGGGATCGCGGCGGCTGGCACGGCCGCCCTCCTCGAGGCAAAAGGCCTCAGGGTGACGGTGCAGAAACTCGATCCATACATCAATGTCGATCCGGGCACTCTCAGCCCTTTCGAGCACGGCGAGGTCTTCGTCACCGATGACGGATGCGAGACCGATCTTGACCTCGGCCACTACGAACGGTTCACGAGCGTCAGGATGTCCCTGTACAACAACTACACGACGGGAAAAATCTACCATAATGTGATATCGAAGGAGAGACGCGGCGACTATCTCGGCGATACGGTTCAGGTCGTCCCTCATATAACGGACGAGATCAAGGAGGCGATCAAGTCGGCAAATACCGGGAATTTCGACGTCGTCATCGTCGAGATCGGCGGGACCGTCGGTGATATCGAGAGCCTCCCCTTCCTCGAGGCGATCAGGCAATTCCGGTACGCCGTCGGCAGGGAGAACGTCCTCTACGTGCATCTCACCCTTGTTCCCTATATCAAGACGGCGGGGGAGCTGAAATCGAAGCCGACGCAGCACAGCGTCAAGGAGCTCCGTGCCATCGGTATTCAGCCGGACATACTCCTCTGCAGGACCGACCGCCCGCTGCCGCAGGACGTGAAAAGGAAGATCGCCATTCACTGCAACCTTGATCCTGATGCGGTCATCGCCGCCATCGATGTCGAAACGGTGTATGAAGTGCCGCTCGTCTATCGTGAAGAAGGCCTCGACAATCTCCTGGAAAAACGCTTCCAGTTCAATCTGCCGCCTCCCGATCTCTCCACCTGGGAGACCGTCGTCAACAGGATCAAGAAACCGAAGCTGGAGGCGAACATCGCCATCGTGGGCAAATATGTGGACCTGAAGGACTCATACAAGAGCCTGACAGAGGCGCTGACTCACGGCGGCATCGCGAACGACGCCCGGGTGAACCTCGACTGGGTCGATGCCGAGGCGATAGAGTCCCGGGGCGCCGAGCGTTTCCTCGATCAGGCAGACGGTATCCTCATCCCCGGCGGCTTCGGCTCGAGGGGTATCGAGGGAAAGATCAGCGCCGTGCGCTATGCCCGCGAAAAGAGGATACCTTACTTCGGCATATGCCTCGGCATGCAGGTTGCTGTGATAGAATTCAGCAGGCACGTCTGCAGACTTGATGCAAACAGCACCGAGTTCAACAGGGACGTGAGGGACCCGGTGATCTATCTCATGGAGCGCTGGTACAACCACCGGTCCGGCAAGATCGAAGAGCGGACGAGCGCATCGCAGATGGGCGGAACGATGAGGTTGGGCGCGTATCCATGCATGATCACGGAAGGCACCCATGCGCACCGCGCCTACGGAGTGACGGAGATAGCGGAACGCCACAGGCATCGATACGAATTCAACAACATATACAGGCAGAGGGTCTGTGGCGCGGGACTCGAGATAAGCGGCGCCTCCCCGGACGGCGAACTCGTCGAAATCGTGGAACTGAGAGACCACCCGTGGTTCCTCGGATGCCAGTTCCATCCCGAATTCAAATCCCGTCCTACCAATCCTCATCCACTGTTCAAGGCCTTCATCGGCGCATCGATCAGTGAGAAACGGGCCCTCTTTCCCTGAGAAGGGACCGGTCATTCATCAGAGGCAAGGAGAAGATGGAGAAGAGAAAAAGAATCGTCTTTCTCGGTGATTCACTGACGGAGTGGTTTGATTGGATCGGATATTTCCCCGAATACGAGGTGCTCAATCTCGGCGTGTCAGGGGAGCGGGTCGAGGAGCTTCTCGATCGTCTCGACAGGATCCACGCGCGCATCGATGAGCCGGATATCCTGTTCATCATGACGGGCATCAACAACATCGCCATGGATGACTATGAGATAACCGGCTACTACCGGGCCGTCATCGAGCGCCTCACGTCGTGGTACCCGCGGACGATGATCGTGATCCAGAGCCTTCTGCCCGTTGATCTGCACTGGATAGACAACGGCATCATCAACGGCCTAAACCTGTCCCTTCAGGGCATCGCCGACGCCTTCAGGACGGAATACCTGAATGTTTACAGTCATTTCGTCAACCAGGAGGGCCGCCTCATCCCCGCGTATCTCCTCGATGACGGCGTTCATATCAGCGACGAGGGATACAGGGTCTGGGCAAGCGTTGTGGCGGCCTATCTCGCCGCCCTGAGGGAGCGTCCTGAGTGCCCGCCGGCGTAACAGCCGTTGTCTCCGGGAAGGCAGATATGGTTCAAAGCCTTTCAACCTTTGCCTTCCCATGCAGACCATTTCAGGACAACGGCTGAAAAAAGGGAGAACCTTTTTGCTGACACGCGCACTGTCACTGACACTGTTTTCAAGAGCGCTTCGCCCCGTCTTTTCATTCAGGGTATAATAAGACAATGACTCAATGATTCTCTGGGGAGGGAACGTGATTGCTGTCATTCTTGCTGTTGTTCTGATGCTCATTTCCGCTTTGCCCGTTTTTTGCCAGTCCCACCGGCCGGCAATGAAGGAGGGTGTACACCCCCGTGTCCACGGGATGCTCTCCCGTCTTGAACGGGAAACGCTTACGAAGGGGCCTTTCCACGGGGACATGTTCGCCCGGCAGCGGGGCATGCGGACGGCGGGACAGGACAACGTGACGGTGTTCCTCTATGCCGATCCGGGCCTGTCGGCCGAATCGATCGACAGGGCGGGCCTGCGTCTCCACGGCGCCGAGGTGATCAAGAGCTCCGGCAATGTGATGAAAGCGAGAGTGCCGGCCGGGAAGATCACCGCCATAGCGGAAACCGTCGGGGGGGTATCGTTCGTCGGCCTTCCTGACAGTCAATATACAGAGGCGATTTCGAGCGAGGGTGTCGGTCTGACCGGAGCGGACGGGTATCGCGCCACGGGCTCTGACGGAGCCGGTGTGAAAGTCTGTGTCATCGATGTGGGGTTCTCCGGCCTGGCCGACGCAATCCAGGCAGGTGAGTTTCCGAACCGGATCTTTGCCTACGATTGCTCCGGAACGGCCTGTTCATCCCGGGCCCCCCAGGAGATCTTTGCCGATACGACACGCCACGGCACGGCCGTGGCCGAAATCATCAGCGATATGGCGCCGGGCGCCGATCTCTATCTCATCAAGACCGATGACTCCATTGACCTCGTCGATGCGAAGGATCTCTGCATTTCCCAGGGCGGCCGGATCGTGAATCACTCGGCATCTTTCCGGAACGTCAACTTCCTCGGCGGAGAGTGCTACAACAGGAACCCCGTCTGCACCGTCGATGATGCCTTCTCCAGGGGCGTTCTCTGGGTGAACGCCGCCGGCAACTATGGCCAGAGCCACTACACGGCTGTATTCTCCGATACCGACGGAGACGGCCTGCATAATGTGACGGGTGGAAGCAACTGCATCGGATTTTTTGCAGGAGCATTCACGGAGGTGGACGTCTTTGTCGCCTGGGACGGCTGGCCGGTGACGGACCAGGACTATGACCTGTACCTGCTGGACAGCTCCGGCAACGCAATCGATGCGAGCCTGGGCATCCAGACGGGCATCCAGCCCCCGACGGAGGAGCTCTTCAGCATTGTGCCGCGCACGGGTTTTTATTGCATCGCCATCGATAAATATTCAGCAAACAGGAATCACTCGTTCATGGTCGTGACGCCCGGCATAGACCTGTCGCCGAATGTGCCGCAGACCAGCCTCGGCTCTCCTGCCGACGCCCGGGGTGCGCTGTCCGTGGGCGCTCTCTCCGTCTCCGCCTGGACGACGGGGCCCGTCGCCGGCTACAGCTCTCAGGGACCGACCCGTGACGGGAGGCTGAAACCGGAAATCGTCGCGCCGACGTCGGTGTCGACCTTTTCTTTCGGATCGGAACCCTTTGCCGGGACAAGCTCCTCGGCGCCGTACGTGGCGGGAGCCGCGGCGCTCATTCTCTCCGGAAACCCCGGCTATACGGCCGCCCAGTTGAGGGAGGCCCTTCTCGCATCAGCCCTGGACATGGATTTGCCGGGTCAGGACAACATATCCGGCTACGGACGGCTGAATTTGCAGCCGGTCTTGCCTGTCCCTCTCGGACAAAAGAGATTGCCGTACGCACCGGAGGTCCAACCTGTGAACAATACCGTACCGGAACAGGCGAAACCCCTGTCGGTCGGCGCAGTGGCGCAGGCGGGGGCGACGCTGAATCTGCGCATAAGCTTCCTGCCCTTCACGGGGGCGGTCGATATATACGTGGCTCTTTTTGCTCCGGCCGTGTCCCCGGACCTCTTTCTCATCCATCCCGATCTTCTGCCCCGGCCCGCCTCGCAGGGAGTGGTGCCATGGAGGGCGGGCACAAGAGGACCCGTCAATGAGTCTCTGTACGGGGACATCGCTGTCAGGAGCCTGCCGCCGGGAAGGTATGAGGTGCTTGTGGCCGTGACTCCCGCCGGTAAGACGGACAGCTATGTCCTGTGGGATACTTTCTTTGATGTCCCCTGACTCATAGGGCGATCTCCAGGCCTTCCCTCGCCATGCATGCGTTCGGAAAGAGCCTCTGGCATTCCTTCTCCACGCCCATCAGGAAAACATCGTCATGCTCCGAGTCGTGGTGGAAGAGGGCCAGCGTTTTTACCCGGGCTGCCAGGGCCACTTCAATGGCCTGCTCCCAGCTGCTGTGCCCCCAGCCTCTTTTTTTCTTCAGCTCTTCGGGAGTGTACTGGGCGTCATGGATGAGCAGGTCGGCGTCCTGCGCGAGAGACACGACGTTTGCATCGATGCCGTCGCTGTGCTCCACATCCGTGCAATAGACCAGCGACTTGCCTGCCTCGGTGATGCGGTAGCCGTAGGCGCCGCCGGGGTGGTTGTGCCGTGACGTCCTGATGGTGACGCCTGCCGGCGTCCTGAACTCGTTTATGTCCGGCTGCCAGAAGGTCAGGCGCGCGCCCATCTCGTTCAACTGCACGGGAAAGTAGTCCTGCTGCATCTGGGCTGCGAAGATGCTCTCCAGGTTGGCGGTTTTTCTGTCTTTGCCGCAGATCGCTATCGTGAAGTGCCGTGAGGGATCATAGGCGGGCTTGAAGAAGGGGAACCCCTGGATGTGGTCCCAGTGGGTGTGGGACAGGCCGATAAAAATGTTGTCATATTGCTCAATCGAGCGGGCTGCGAAATCGTTGCCGAGCCTTCGTATCCCCGTGCCGGCGTCGAGGACACCGATTCTGCCGTTTCCGAAGGTGACGAGGAGGCAGGGCGTGTTGCCCCCGAACCGGGAGAATTCCGGCTCGGCCACGGGAATGGAGCCTCTGGTGCCGTAGAAGGTGACTTTCAACCGCGCCGTCCCCGGTTCACCTGTTTACCGCAAATACCGTTTGAACCTCTCCGTCCTCTTCTGTAAAAAAGCGGGGTCGGGCTGCACCGCCGGCATGGCGTTCCGGACCGTATCGATCCTCTCGGCGGTACCCGGATGGGTGGCGGTGATGCCCCCGGATGCCTGCGGCCGTGTGCGCAGTCTCTCCAGATAGGTGCTGAGGGCACGTGGATCGTACCCCGACCGCGCGAGGATCACGAGGGCCGTCTCGTCGGCGCTCTTTTCCTGTCCTCTTCCGTAGCCGTTCACCACGATGGTCTTGAACACGTCGTCGACGGAGCCCTCGAAGAGGTTCACAAGCGTAGAAATCTGCCCCGGCGCGTAGGACCGGACAGCCTCCTTGCCGACAATGGAGGCCACCTCCGTCCAGCGCGAACTCTGGATGGCGGCGACGCCGTCACGATGGTTGACATGGGCGACCTCGTGCGCGAGGACCGCAGCAAGCTCGTCCTCGTTCGCGACCGTCGAAATGAGGCCCCTCGTGATGAAGATGGACCCTCCCGGCGCGGCAAAGGCATTGGGCTCCCGGGAGTCGAGCACAGCGAAATGATACCCGCCGTGGGTCAGGGGTTTGTCGGAGTTGAGGGCGACGGTCATGCCGACAAGGTTCACATATTCCGTCAGGGCCGTGTTGTTTGAGAGGGGGTAGGTGGAGAGGATCCGGGCAGCGACGGCGCGGCCCACGTAGTATTCCTCTTCGTCCGATATGGGACGTGCCGCTTTCGCGGTACTCGACGCGAGGGTGGTGAGGGTGCTGACGTCAGGCATGCCGACGGTCTTGCATCCGGCGACCAGCACGGCAAAGACGGCGATGTACGCAAGATAACGTTTCATCAGGGCTGCTTCAGTCCCCCGTCCTGCATGAACTCCCAGAGACTCCTGTCGGATACGCGGTAGCGCTCCACACCGTCGACGGCGCGGTAGTTCAGGCTGCTGTGCTGCCTTCTGTAGGACGCCTCGACCTCGGGAGTGAAGCCCTTGCCGGCCAGCGCCACCTCTTCCTGCGAGGCGCCTCCCGCCCGCGTGCCCGATACGCCGGAGACGGAATAGGACCGGGTTTCGAGGGCGCTCCTGTGCAGGCACCCCCGGGTCTTTCCGAATGAGACTTTGACCCAGTCGCCCTCTCTCGAAATGATGGTCACGCTGTCATTGTACTGGAGTTTCGCCACGGAAGGAGCAAGGAACCGGCACTGTTCACGGAGGGCCGCCTCCTTCAGGACGATCCTCGCCGTCTCCGCATGGGCGGGCACAAGGGAGAACAGAACAATGCAAAGGGCGGAGAGGGGAATAAGGAGGTTCATTTTTCCGTCATTTTAACGGTTTTCCAGTCCTCTGTCAAGGCGGGCTGCCGCAGGAGATCGCCGCAGCGCTTCAGATAAAATGCCGCCGCCCCGTCATCGGGAAATCTGCGAGACAGGTCTTCGAACAACGGCAGCGCCTCGGGCAACCGGCCCTCCTGAAACAGGGCCATCGCCCTGTTGAACTCATCCACTGCACCTCTTATGTCATCGGTTGTCTCACCGGCATTCCCGACGAGCTCGAAGATGCGGAGAGGTATGGCCTTTCCCTTTACTTCGATCATGCCGAGCTCTCTCGCAAGGAAGCGGTCTCCTGTCCTGCCGAGGGTCTCTTCGCTCACGATGATCTTCGTGTGAAACAGCTTGTTCGCCGACTCGAGGCGCGAGGACACATTCACGGGGTCGCCGACGACCGTATAGTCGAAGATCCTGCTGCTGCCGAGGTTCCCGACGATCACGTCCCCCGAGTGGATGCCGATCCGCACCGATATGGACGGCAATCCTCCTGCGGTGAACCGCCCGTTGATCTCCCCGAGGGCGGTGATGCACCCCAGCGCCGCCGAACAGGCGCCCGCTTCATCACCGTCCGTCCTGAGCGGCGCCCCCCAGAAGGCCATGATGGAATCACCGATATACTTGTCAATGACGCCTCCCTCGGCGATGATCATTTCCGTGAACGTGTCCAGCACGGTATGGAGCAGGGAAGCCGTTTCTTCGGCGGTGAGCCGTTCCGCCATAGATGTAAAACCGGCGATATCGACGAAGAAGACCGTCACGAAGCGTTTCTGGCCTCCGGGCTTTATGATCTCGGGATGCCTGAGCACGTGGCGCACGATTTTGTCATCCATGTACTGGGAGAAGACCCGCCTGATAAAGCGCCGCTCCTTCGCCTCCGTGGCATAGCTGTATGCGCCGGCGATGCCGAAGCTCATGACGAGGGAGACGGCCGGGGGGATGGCGAGCAGATAGTATCCGTAGCTGAACGCGGTGGCAGGCACGGCGATGACGACTGCTGAAGCGACAAGCAGCATGATGCCCTGGGCGATAAACGAATGGTATCTCATGACGAAGGACGTGACGACAGCGCAGATCAGGATCACAAAAAACACCGCGTACCCTGTGCTTAGGGGATGAATGAAGTTCCTGTTCACGATGTTCTCGAACGTCGTTGCGTGAATCTCCACGCCCGTCGAAAGGGGGGACACCGGCGTGGGCTTCAGGTCGAACAGGCCTGCCGCGGTAAAGCCGAGGAAGACGTGCTTGCCCCTGAAATGCCCTTTGGTGATAGCGGGCCGTCGCGAAGCTGCAGCGTCGGCATGGGCTTTCAGGATGTCGGCGGCCGGCATGGAGGGGAAGGGCTCGCCGGCATATCTCAGGAGAAGTCTCCCGTTGCCGAGGGGGATCTTCCTTTCTCCGCTGAAGATCTCCCCCTCCTTTACCGTGACGACGCCCTTGCGCATCAGGTGGGGAAGGACGAAGTGGCCCAGCGTGAACCGGTCGACCGGGAAGAGGAGAGGGACGGCTCTGTATACCCCGTCACCGTCGGGCCGGATCATGACGTTTCCCGCACCTGTGACCGCCGGTCTCAGGAGCTGCAGTGGAAGAACCGCCGACCTGAACGCAGATCCGTGCGGGTTTCCCTGTGCTACCGCATGCTTCTCAAGGAAGGCCCTTTCTCCGGCATCGAGGCCTTCCCTTTTGTCGGTGAGGGCGATGGGAAGATAGACGTTCGCCGAGTCTTTCATCGCCGCGGCGAGGATGACGTCGTCCTCGTTTCCGTATGACGAGGGCTCCAGGAAAAGGACGTCGATGAAGACCGCCTCGGCCTCGGAGAGGTACTCGATGATTGCCGCGTAAACTTGTCTCGGCCAGGGCCAGGGAATGCCTTCGCTGTTCAGGCTGTCGAGGCTCGCCTGGTCGACCTTCACTATGATGACCGATCCTGTTGACAGCCCGGGATTGAACGTTCGCGACAGGAGGTCATAGGCCTTGAGCTCGAAACCCGTGAAGAGGCCCGATGTCGCGACGGCGAGAGAGAGCACGGAGGAGAGGAAAGCGAACAGGACGATAAGCCGCCATCGCCTGACCATGCCGGGCGCCGTTCCTTCCCCGGCGCCCTTCTCAGGGTGACCCCTCATGCCCGTTCCCGATCATGGTCTCGTCTGCTGCTGTCACCTGCAGATTTAACCACAAAGCACGGGGCTTCTGCAAAGGGGACGACAACGCTGCAAGGGCGACAGGGAAAAGGCACGGCTCAGATGCCGCCACTGCAGTCATCCGTTGCCCGTCGGCAGCCTGAGCAAGGCCGGAGTCAACAATTTCCGTGGCAATCGAAAGAAGCATCGGGAATGACCTGTCCGGATCAACTGTGATACAATCGAATCGACAATACGGGCGGGGGCCTGTGCTATGTTCACACTGTGTCGCCACCCCCGGAGTGTGGTGCCTGAAGGAGAGCGCTCATGGATAACGGCGTTTCATCGGAGTGACATGAAATTCAGGGGCATACATCATCTCGCCATGGTGACCGGGGACATGGACAGGACGATCAGGTTCTGGAGGGACCTCCTGGGGATGAGGCTCGTGGCCGGCATGGGAAAGACCGGTTACCGGCAGTATTTCTTCGAACTTTCAGGGGGAACCCTTTTGGGGTTCTATGAATGGACAGGCGCGGAGCCGGTCCCCGAGAAGGAAGCGGGTCAGGCGATGAAGGGACCCATCGTGTTCGACCATCTCTGTATGGAAGTCGAGAGCGAGGATGCTCTCTGGGACCTGAAGGAGAGGCTCGATGCCGGCGACATCTGGGTGTCGGAAGTGATCGATCACGGGTTCATCCATTCCATCTTTACCTTCGACCCCAACGGCATCGCTCTCGAGTTCAGTTGCGCAGTGGCCGGCTATGACTTCCGGCGGCACCCCGTCATGATCGACCGGGAGCCCTCGGAGATCACCAAAGAAGGTCCCGAGCCCCAACAGGACGTCTGGCCGGAACCGACGGCGCGGACGCCCCGGGCGGAACGCAGGATGTATCCGGGAGACCTCAGAAAGCTGATCGCATCATGGCCTGCATCCGGAAATCCCGAAGACACACCGAAATAGGGAAAAATTCCCCTTTAAAGGGAAAGCATCCTGCCCATCATTGTAACGGCAATCTCACGCAAAGCCGCAAAGCACGCAAAGAAAAACAGAGACTCTACCTTAACGTTGCATACGATCCTCGGAAAAGCGGGGTGTGTGCGCCGAAAACCTTGATGCGGCGACACCTTAACCGTCACAGAAGACAACCCTTCAAGCCAATGGTCGATCACACAGACAGTGGAATCCTCAAAGACAAACCTGACGAGGCTCATCGTCGCCTTCAGCAAGGCTTTGAGGCGCTTCGCCCCGCCTTTTCATGCAACAGAACGGTCTATATTGTGTTGTGCTTCTGTAATCTGTAATATCCCATGCATTTCATTCCATCATTCCGCCTTTCTTGGCGACCATGGCGTCTTTGCGCGAGAATCGGTCTTTCATTGATTTCTCCCTCGCCGCCTTCCCCGGGGGTCTTTTCATAAAAGGTGGTCCGGCGATCAACAAATTCCCTCCATCACGCAACTCCCGAGTTAGGAATTTCGACTGTTTTTTTCACCTGGCACCAAAGCTGCATCCCTGTGATCAGAGTCACACGATCGGAGGTGCCGAACATGAAAAGCGATATTTGGATAACAGAGCGAATTGCCCGGGAGAGCATCGGAAAACGGGATATCTCCCACATGAAACGCATGGTGATGGAGGGTTTTACCGACGAAGAGATTCTCAGGTCGCTGCGGAGGAGGATGGTGGCGAACTCGAAATCCCTGCAGACCTATATCCGCCAGGAAAAAATCCTTGGCCTGATGCTCAAGCTCTCCTTCAGGGTTCACTGGGCGCTCATCCTGCCGGTGATCGAGAAATGGCTGGAAGAAAAGGAGTCTGTCGTGGGCTGGTCCGAATCAAAGCACGACGACAGGATCGCGGGTAAGGCGCGGCAATTGCGCGAAATGCTGTCCGGTAAGGACAACGGCATGGTGAGCAGGAAGTATTTCAGCTCGGGCAAGGTGACCGATGAGACAATGGAGATCATCGAAGAGGTCGCAGAAATGCTCCTGAACGAACTCGAAGGCGGCGAAAAGGAAAGGGCCTCCAGAGACGGTGCGGCCGGGTCGCAGCATGAACCCTCGCGCAATGCCCTTCAGGCGACGGAAATGGAGCCCGTGATCGTCTGAGCAGTGGCCGGACTTGTCCGGACAGGTCTTTTCATGCGAATATACCTTATCGGTGCAATACACTTCCGGGAAAGGCGGGGCGTATGCGCCGAAAACCTTGCTGCGGCGACACCATAACTCTCACGGAAGACAACCTTTCAAACCAATGGTCGACCACACAAAGAGTGGAATCCTGAAAGACAAACCTGACGAGGCTTATCGTCGCCTTCAGCAAGGCTTTGAGGCGCTTCGCCACGCCTTTCTATGCAACTACAGGGTATATTCTTTAACCATATCGACAAGGAGAATTCCATGGAAAACCTGATGGACAAGATAGCGCACCTTGAGGAAACCCACAACCGGATTGATCCGGAGCTTGTAAAACGGAAGAACATCAAGCTGGGTCTCCGGAACGCCGACGGCACCGGTGTCGTCGTCGGCATCACAAGCAAGGGACAGGTCCTCGGATACGAGAAGGACGACTCAGGAGAGGTCAGGGCCGTACCGGGCAAGCTCCTTTACTGCGGCTATGATCTCGAGGACCTCGTCGCGCACGCTGATACGGAATGGCGGTATGGCTTCGAAGAGGTGGCTTATTTGCTCCTGACCGGGGAACTGCCGAATGCGGACGATCTGGTCAGTTTCACAAGGGCGCTCTCGGATCGGCGGGCCCTCCCCCAGGAGCTCAAGAAGGTCCTCCGGTTCAACTCGAAGAACGATGACCAGATGTGCGCTCTCCACACGGCTGTCTCGTCGCTTCACAAATTCGACGCCAATCCCCGCACGACCGACATACGCGACGTGACGAGGCAGTGCATCGGTCTCATCGCCAAGATCCCCGCCATCATCGCCTATAATCACCTCGTCTGCCGCTCCTGGCGGGGAACGCGGTCGTCCTTCCTGGAGCCTGAATCGGGCATGACGACGGCCCAGAGCTTCCTCACGATGCTTCACTGCCGCGCCCCGTCCGACAAAATCGCCCATGCCTTCGACATCGCCCTGATGCTTCACGCCGAGCACGGAGGCGGGAACAATTCGACCTTCACCGTCAGGACGGTGTCATCGAGCCTGACGGACACCTATATGGCGATCTGCGCGGGGATCGCATCCCTTGCAGGACATCTCCACGGAGGCGCCAATGAGGCCGTCATGAACATGATGGACCACATGAAACGGGACCTGAGGGACTGGGAGGATGACGACGAGATCTCGGCCTACCTCGGCGGGCTCCTTGACGGTCGCCACGGCGACCGGTCCGGCAAGATCTACGGCATGGGCCACGCTGTCTACACCATCTCCGACCCCCGCGTCGACATCCTCAGGAAAAAGGCCGCTCCCTTCGCCGAGGAGGCGGAAAGGACGGATGAACTCCGGCTCTTCGAAAGAGTGGCGAGACTCGCTCCCCCGATCATCCGGGAGAGAAAAAGTAAGATCGTCTGCCCGAACGTCGATTTCTTCTCGGGCTTTCTTTACGATATGCTCGACATCCCCCAGGAACTCTTCACTCCCATCTTTGCCATGTCCCGTGTCGTCGGTTGGTCCGCGCACCGGATCGAAGAGATCATCCAGGGCAGGCTCATCCGCCCTGCCTATGTCTCAACCCGGGAAGGCATCAGACCGTACGTTCCCCTGGAATCGCGATGAAGAGGGAGCGCGGGCCGGTGCTGCACCGACCCGCGCTTTCTTACTCGGAAGCGGTAAAACTTGTCGTCCCCAAACCGCTGTTGCTGTTGGAAGGGTCATAGGTGTAGACGGCCACCTCGTAAGCGCCCGGCTCCGAAATGTCGACGGTCCCCGCAAAGTCACTCACTGAACCGTCATAAACGAGGGGTACCTCGCGATACGCCTTGCCGTCTTTCCTGATCAGCGCTTTGATCTCATACCTGTTCGAGTCCCATATGCCGCCCGGCATAAGAGGACACCCTCACATCATGACGATGTGCGCTTTTATTCCGACACTGGCTTTTCCGTTTCTGAGCACGACCCGGGAGCCCTCCGCAGGGGCGGTCACATCGACGGCGAAGCCCGGCAGTTCGAGAAGCACCCCGTCACCGCCGGTCAGGTGTTTTCCGGGGATGACCCACTGGGTGACGCTGACGCTGTTTGCAGTCTTCAGCACCGAGAGCGGACCGAAGGCCTTGATTTCGACCTTCGTCGGAACGGATATGTCGATAGTGGCGGAAAATTTCGCCGAGTCGGGGGTTGAAAGCGAGACTCCCCGTTTCGGGTTCATGATACGGTCGAGATCGCCCGTGCTGCCCGTGGTGACACCTTCCGCAAGCACTTTCCGCGTCGCGGTGTCCGTTATCGTCACCTGCGCGCCATTCATGCTTGTCCCGAGGAACTTGGCGTCTTTCGTCTTGACACGGACCGTTATTTCCGTTGGAACGGCGGCAGCCCTGCCGGCTATGACCATGCATACCAGGAATGCCGCAAGAAGCACCATGAATCGCATGTCTGACCTCCTTCGTGTCGTTTTTACCTTGTTCACCGTATCGTTGCTATACGGCCTCCGGCAAGGCGGGGCGAAGCACTCTGAAAAACAGTGTCAGTGACAGTGTGAGTGTCAGGATAAGGTTCACCTCTATTGACCGTCGGCCTGACATGATCCTCAGGGGATGATTAAGGTGTCGCCGCATCAAGGTTTTCCGCGCATTCACCCCAGCCCCGCCTTTCCCGGGAATGAAGGCCTACTGTACTGTAGCATAAAACGGCGGCTCGGAACGTCTCAGGGTCTTATGGCAGGTATCACTCAACCCGCGACAGCATTTCGACGATAAAGAGATAACCCATCATCTTTTCAGGGAACTGAGAGCAGAGACAGGAGTCCCGTGGACCTGAAAGGCATCATCGACACGATCGTCGAACTCGGCATGTGCCGGAAGTATCTCCGGATGTACCCGTCCGGTCATGAGCAGGTAAAGCAGTCCGTCAGTCGGGCCCATCAGGTGCTCCAGCGCAGCATGGGCAGGCATCAGCAGCTCCGGATCGGTGTCATCGGAGAAACGTTCCTCCTCGGCACATATCTCTTCGACCCGAAGAATGCCCTTTGCCGGCAGCTCGCCCTGGCCCTGAAAAACCACGGGATCACGATGGTGACCTTTCTCAGGGGAGTGGGGCGGGACGACCTCCTGCAGTTCCTTCATCTTGTCGCGCGTGACGCCGACACGCTCTCTACCCAGGGGGGCATCGTCGCGGCGGCATCGAAAGCGGGCATCCGGAGGGTCCGTCTCAGCACCGTCGATTACAGCAAGTTCGCACTGACAGAGGAGCATTTGCCGGAAGAAGGAAAGGAGAGTCCCGGTGAGCACTCTCTCTGGCAGGATTTTGTCGTCCACCTTTCCTGGGGAACCCTGGCGAAACCTGGTGAAGGGACCGATGCCGAACAGGCGGGACAGGTCCTTCCCTCGGCCCTCGCCAAGGCACTGAACGACAACCGCCTGGACGTTGCGACGGCGAGGCGGGTCTATGAGGAGACCCTCCAGTCCCATATGAATACCATCGGTCCGGGAGCCGTCAGCGCTCCTGTCTCCCGTGACATCGCCCAGCTCGACGTTCTCTTCAGGGAACTCAATCCGAAGCTCAAGGCCCAGTTCCTCGACATCACACTCGATTGTTGCGGCCTTCAGGCCGAGTCATCCCTTGCAGAGGCCCTCCTGAGCGGACTGTCTTACAGCCACGTCATCGAGATGATGAGACAGGCGAACGCGCAGGGAAAGGAGCTGTCTCCGAGCCTGATGCATCTTGTCCGCAAGGTTGCGAACATCCGGAACATGTCGAACCTGTGTGAGCCTCCTCCCGAGGACATCCCGGCGCTGAGCGCGGGATCGACCGTCGACGAGAACGGGTTAAAGAAACTGTTTGAGCCCGAGGAATACGAAAAATACGTACCCACCGACTATGACGCGCTGCTCGGAGACCTGAGCGAGAGTCAGGCATCCGGCGAAGGGGAGACGTCAGGGGAATTCGTCCTTGATGATTATCTCACATCTCTCGATGAGCCTGCGCTGAGCTGCCAGATCTCCCGCCTGCTTCTGGCCTTCATGTCCATGAACATCGGTGCCGGCGAGTATGGTGTGTATGCCGGCAAGCTCGTCGTTCTCGCGGAGACCCTGCTGGATGCGGGCAAGTTCGACCTCCTTGCCGAGATCGTCGACAGCCTTGAGAGGGATGCGAGGCTGAATATCGATCCCGGGATCCGCTCTGTGGCAGCTGAGACGCGTGAACGGTTCCGGGACCCCCATTTCGCATCGCAGGCCGTCTCTTCTTTCCTCTACCAGGTTGCTGACGGCGACAGGGACGGGCAGGATTTCCTCATCGCCCTCGGTCCGGTCGTCGTTCCTGATGCCGTGAATTACTATGCCCGGCCGGAGCGCTCCGACGCCGAGCAGGCGGCTCTGTTGCCCGTCCTTGCGGCACATCGCCGGGAAGCGGCCATCGAGGCGCTTGACCGGATCCGTGATCCGAGACCCGAATTCGTCCGACACCTGCTGTCCCTCCTGCGGTTGCTCGATTACCGGGAAGCGGCACAGCAGCTGAGGACCTTTATCTCACATCCGAGCCTCGACGTCCGTATGGAGGCGCTTGAGACGCTGCTGGCCTTCCGGGATCCGATGGCGATCGTTTTCCTGAGAAGAGCGCTTCACTCCCCAAGAGCTGACGTCTCGTCAAAAGCAGTCTCTCTTTCGGGGAAATACAAGGTGGCTGACATAGTTCCTGATCTCATTGAGATTATTAAGCCCCGCATTCTCTTTCCCTCCGATTTCAGCCGCTATGAGGAGGTGATCATCGCCCTCGGGCGAATCGGTGATCCCCAGGCGATTCCTGTGCTCGAAAAGATAGCGAAGGCGACATGGACATTCGCCTCGGAACAGCTTGAGCAGCTGAAGGTCGTTTTGTTTAAGTCCCTCGATGCCTATCCCTATGAGGACCTGGAGGACCTCCTGAACATCGGACTGCGCGCCCCTGATGAGCACATCCGCGCCGCCAGCCGGTGGGTTGTCATGTGCGGTCAGAGGCGGTCAGGAGCACAAGTGAGCGGGGAAACACCGGGGAAGCAACAGGAAAGGGACGGCGCGAGGTAGCGATGGAAGAGTTGATCTACAAAGACGACCTGCTCAGGCTGGTTGCATATATGACGACGGCAGTCAGAAGCATCCGGCAGTACTCGCCGGGTCATCCCCTCACACAGCGATCCCTGAACACGGCATGCCAGCACCTGGCGGACCTGATCCGGGCGCGGAGGGAAATCACCTGTCTCATTATTGACGACGATCTTGTCATCGACGGCCGGCCGCTCCGGTCGAACCCTTCAGCCGAACAATTCATGAAGCTCCTGAAGGAAAGGGACCTCCAGAGGATCACGTTCCTTAAAGGCATGAAGGAAGAAGATCTCTCATCACTCCTGTTCTGTCTCGCCACAGGTGCCGATGTGACGGGCAAGACCGGAGATGCCATCAAGATCGGCAAGGTCATTGTTCCTGTCGACCAGGACACAATTGAAAAAACCGAAGATGAAGGGACGGGCAGTGATCGCACGGAAACCATCATCCAGGCCAGAGATGCCATGATTGACGAACTCAAATGTCTGTATGCCGATGCGAAGCGCATGAAGAGGATCGACATGAGCCGGATCGACAGTATGATCAGGATATTCGCCGCCGGCATGGCGCGGGGGCTCAATCCCATTTCCCTCCTGATATCACTCAAGTCTGCCGATGAGTATACCTTTACGCACGTCATCAATGTCTGCATCCTCACTATGAGCCAGGCCGAAACCCTTGGATTCAAGGGGGATTATCTCTATAGCATCGGCATCGCATCGCTCCTCCATGATGTGGGCAAGCTCTTCGTCCCTGATGAAATCATGAAAAAGCCGGGGGGACTCACGCAGGAAGAGCGCAGGATCGTCGAGACCCACACGATCAACGGCGCCCGGTACATCCTCCAGTTGAGCAACATTCCGAAACTGGCGGTCCTCGGCGCACTGGAACATCACATCAGGTTTGATGGAACGGGATATCCGCTGATGAAGCAGCGCTGGCAGCCGAATGTCGTGAGCCAGATGATCGCCGTCTCCGATGTTTTCGACGCCCTTCGGAGCCGGCGCTGCTACTCGGAACCGAAGCCGCAGGAATTGATCCTCAAGATCCTGAACGACGAGAAAGGGACGGCCTTCCATCCCCATATGGTGGATAATTTCCTCAGAATGATATCCCGGCGTCAGTAAAGACAATTAAGTCATTGAGTAAAAAGGAAATTATTAACCCGGCACTTGAATACTTATAACAGCGTCATTGCCGCAACCCCGCACTTGATGCAGGGGGGTCGGCAATCCTTCTGAAAATGGAAGGGATTCCGGACAAGCCGGAATGACAGAGCGTAGGATGGTTCATCTGTTTGATTGCCATGGTAATAAGTTGACTGAGTTGAATACGTACACCATCGCCCCGCCTTTTCCTGCGACGGCAGGGGTTACTCTCCGGGTGAATCCGCCTCTTTCCTGTCGGGGATTGTAAAGTAGAAGACCGTTCCCCTGTCCGGCCCGGGCTCCGCCCAGATGCGGCCGCCATGGCGTTCGACGATCTTCTTGCATGTGGCAAGGCCGATCCCCGTCCCGGGATATTTGTCCTTGTGGGCCCTGTGAAAGATGTCGAAAATATGTTCGCCCTGCTCCGAAGGGATACCTATGCCGTTGTCGCGGACCGAGAAGGTCCATTCGCCGTCTCCCCGTGCGGCGGAAATATGGACGCGGGGAGGATCGTCATCGACGAATTTTATGGCGTTGGCGACGAGATTCTGGAAGAGCTGCGCGAGCTGGACATCGTCCGCCTCGACTGCAGGGAGGGCGTCGCGGGTGATGACGGCACGGCTCTGCTCAATGGATATTTTCAGGTTGGAGAGGACGCGGTCCAGGACCTCGTCGCATGCCGTCTGCCGGAAGGGCTTCGCCTGGGTGCCCACGCGGGAGAAGGCGAGGAGCTCGCTGATGAGCGTCTGCATCTGGTTTGCCCGCTGCAGGGTGTCGGCGATCAGGTCTTTCGATTCCGCATCGGCCTGCCCGCGGAGCTGCCGTTCGATGAGTTTCAGGTCCATCGCCATGACGAGGAGAGGCTCCTTCAGGTCGTGGGAGGCGACATAGGCGAAATTCTCCAGGTCCGTATTCGACCGTTTCAGCTCCGCCACTGCCTTCTCCAGCTTTTCTTCGGCCTTCACGCGTTCGCCGATTTCGTCACGGAGGGCGCTGTTCGCGGCCTTCAGGTCTTCGGTGTACCGCGCGAGGTTGCGGGCCATCTCATTGAAGCTGGCGGCGACGAAGGTCATTTCGTCCTTTGAGTCGACAGAGACGTCGATGGCGAGGTCACCCTTGCCGATCCGGTCCGATGCATCGACGAGGGTGGAGAGGGCTTTTCGGACGGACAGGTAGTTTCCGATGAAAAGATAGAGCGGCACGCAGAGCGAAAGGAAGGCGAAGAGCGCGATGGCATTCCGCCGCAGCGCGAGGCGAGCCTGTCTCTCCTTCAGAAGGGTGCTGACCGCGTCCAGGAGCGCCTCGTGAAGTATGAAACCGGCGTTTATCGCGTCGGTGAAGACATTATAAAAATCGGCGGAACCGATCGTCAGCGTCGGTGCCGACAGGATGTCCCGGTCGAGGATTTCCCTGGCCCTGC
Organism: uncultured Nitrospiraceae bacterium; assembly: GCA_963705105.1. GTDB lineage: Bacteria > Nitrospirota > Thermodesulfovibrionia > Thermodesulfovibrionales > Dissulfurispiraceae > CAVPIW01. The sequence continues at coordinate 189,260 of CAVPIW010000014.1, forward strand.
GGAATTTTCCTTCCGTCTCCCTGAAAGGAGCCGTCAACACGTTTGCGAAAGTCCGGCCTGACTCGATAGGCCTTTTCGAGGTTCCCCTTGACCTCTTCCAGTGATGACGTGCTCAGTCCCGTTAATATGGTCAGCTGAGCCCTCTCATGGATGGCGAGGCGTTTCGGGACGAGCGCGCCTGTCCCGATGCCCCTGATCTGCCCGGCATATTCGAGGGCCTGCGGAAGTTCGTGAAGGGCGGCGTCGACGAGATAGACCGTGTCGATGTGCGGATCGGTGGTCAGGCCCGAAATGTCGCCGATGTGCACGGCAAGGGACATGGTGCTCCTGATGAGTTCAGTGTGGCTGTTGAAGCTCTGCTTCTCGTTCATCGAAGGAAAATCAGCGATTAGATCTATCCAGCCGGTTCGCAAACGGGTCCATTCCTCACCGGTCCCCAGTTTTGCTCCAACGTTCCTGTCGAGGGAGTCGAGGGCGGAGATCTCTCTTTCGATACCCCGTTGCTTGTCGGCGATCTGTTCCCTCAGGGTGTCATCGCCGCTGAGGTAAGCCTTCGCCAGCGCGCGGTGCTGCTGGACGTTCTGCAGGAATTTCATCAGGGTCCCCGTGTACTCTATCCCCAGCCTCTGCCGCCCGGCGGCGGTCAGATCTTCGTTCGTCTCGGTCATGAAAAGGGCCATGAAAAGAGCCAGGGGGATTGCGACGACAAAGGCCATGAGGAGCATCTTCCGCGGGTAGCTCAGACGGTCCATGACGGTGACGGCCGGACGGAAGAGTGTCCCGGCTATACTCCCACCTATCACAGAGGGCTCCTTCCGATTGTTCTCTTTATCGTCAGTCATCAGCGCTACCCGACAACGTCGAGGCTTCTCACACGGAGAGGCACGCCGAGGTCTTCGGTGATCCTGCGACATGCCGCAACATCGACACCGTCAGCATCGACGACCGTCGCCTGGACGTCCGGTATATACGTCTTTCGCTTCCCTGATGAAGCGCAGGACCTCATCATAGGCGCCCGTGAAAGAGGGTTTGCAGATGCGGTCGTACGTTTCGGCGTCCTGCGCGTTCAAGCTTACCGAGACGGCGTCGACGAGCCCCTGCAGCTCGGGCAGGATATTGCGCTTATGGATGACCGCTCCGTGACCGTTCGTGTTGATCCTCACGGCGCCGCCCCGGTTCTTGACCCACGCAGCGACCTCTTTCACCGTTTCGAGCCGCAGCAGGGGTTCGCCGAGTCCGCAGAAGACCACCTGGCGGTACCGTCCCGGGTCCCCGACGGCGGCCTTGAGCTCATCGGCGCTCGGGTCCCTCCTCAACCGGAGATTGTGTCCCTTGACATAGTCACTGTAAAACCTCACGCAGAATCCGCAGGCGTTCGTGCACCGGTTCGTCACGTTTAAATAGAGGGAATCCCTGATTTGATAGGCGATTTCGCTCTCCGGCATTCCGCCGATACCGAAGAGGTTTTTTGCGTTAAGGGTAGTGATCCTGTCAAGGTCGTCGGGTGATATCCCTCTCAGCTCCGCGATGCGGCGGGCGGTGTGAACGATATAGGCCGGTTCATTCCGCTTTCCCCTCAGCGGGTCGGGGGTGAGATAGGGTGCGTCCGTCTCGATGAGGAGAAAGTCGTCGGGGATCATTTTCACCAGGTCCCTGAGCCGGGAGGCATTCTTATACGTCACAGGCCCCGCGATGGAAATGAGGAGGCCCCTGTCCATCAGCCTCTTCGCCATATCAGGGTCCCCGGAGTAACAGTGCATGACTCCCCTGGTGACGCCGGACTGCTCCACAATGGCGAGGGTGTCCTCACGGGCCTCCCTGCTGTGGATCACCACGGCCAGGCCGGTCTCCACCGCGTAGGCGAGCTGTCGTGCGAAGACCTCCCGCTGGACTTCCCGCGGCGAGTGATCATAATGATAGTCGAGGCCGATCTCTCCGAGGGCGACGACTTTCGGTGGAGGCCCGGCGTCTTCCGTGCAGCCGGCGTCGTTTCCCGTCGTCCACTCCCTGATCTGCCTGAAGATGTCGTCATTGAAGTCCTTTGCATCGTGGGGGTGGATGCCGACGGCGGCGTACACAAAATCGTAGCGGCGCGATAATTCGACGGCGCCCCGGCATCCCTCAAAATCCGATCCGATGGTTATGACGGCCTCCAGTCCGGCCTCGCGGGCCCTCCTGATCACATCGTCACGGTCCCTGTCAAAGGCCTCCATCTCAAGGTGGCAGTGTGAATCGATCATGCCTCTTTCCTTAACCTCAACCTCATCAACGCCCTGCGATTCTAAGCCCGCCACCGGGCGATGTAGGCATCGACGTTGAATTTCGAGCGGCATCCGCCGTCACTCATGTATCTCACCTTTCCGAAGACGGGTCGCCTCGGCCAGGCCCTGTCATGGACGCCCCCTATGCTCCAGGCAATCCCCGCATACCCGTTGGGGTCCCTGCCGTCGAGCTCATACCGGTCGTTGAGACGGATGGCAATGTCCATCGCCTGCTCTGGCGACGCGGTCCACTGAAGAATCTTTTTCGCCCAGTACATCCGCATGTACCCGTGCATCTTTCCGCGTCGCACCATCTCCCTCTGGGCCGCGTTCCAGAGCTCATCGTGCGTGGCTGCCGCTTCGAACTGCTCCGCCGAATAGATGTATTCCCTCTGCGTATGGCGTTCCCCGTCGAGGCTCTTCCGCGCCCATTCGGGGAATCCTTCGAAAGAATCGTAGTGCGCGTTATAGAAACAGAAGTTGTCCGAAAGCTCCCTTCGGACGACAAGTTCCTCAAGAAAGGCATCCCGTGAGTCCCTGCGCACGTCGGCCTTCAGCACATCGAGGGCCACTCGCTGGCACGAGAGGTGACCGAAATGGAGGTACGGAGAGAGGTCCGATTGGCCGTCGCCTGTCGGGTCGTTCCGCAGGTCGTGGTAGCGGTCGAGGCGCTTCTGAATGAACACTTTCAGGGCCCTTCCGGCAGGATCTTCCCCGGGTTCCAGCCAGGTAACTTCGGGCACGGACCGGTCGGCCTCAGTCTTGCCGAAAACAGCGTCCCAATCGTTCGCTGTTTGAGGTACGTCCGACGCATGGGGGTGTTTCCGGACACGCGGCATGTCATGAAGGAACGACGGGAGCGCCTTCCTGATCTTCGGACGGATGGTGTAAGCGGCATATTCCTGCTTTTGCGAAGCCGCTCTGCAGGGAACGATGTTGTGGGCATCGACTTCATACATAGGGATCGTGATCGTCCGGGCGACGGATTCCTTCCACTGTCGTTTGACGCGGAGCGGATCGAAATCGGTGACAAGGGCGCCGGCGCCTGCCTCCGCCAGAAACGCCGGGAGCTCTTCTGCAGGATCGCCCCTGAGAAGGCGGAAGGCTATGTTGAGGCTCGCCAGTCGTTCCTCAACCTGCCGCAGTCCCCTGAACATGAATGCATACTGGCGATAGGCAGCGTTCAGGAAGAGGGGGACGAGGCAGAAGACGACGACGAGCGGGACTTTCAGCCCGACGGCGAGGTCCTGACCGTGGAGGAGCGCCCAATTGTCGCCCACCCTCTGGTCGCGGCTCATCCAGTAGACCACCGGTCCCCTTGCGGGAGACCCTTGTCTGAGTATGGCTGCCCTTCGTTCGTCTACCATGACACATTCATAATACCACGGGTATCAGGGAGGCGACAAAAAGCAGCAGGGATTGTAGCTTGCGGGAAAGAAACATTATCCGCTACAATGGCTTCATTACCCCGGGGCATGTATTTACCCTATAGCTGCATTGAAAGGCGGGGCGAAGCGCTCTGAAATACAGTGTCAGTGACAGTGTGAGTGTCAGCAAAAAGTTCACCTTTTTCAGCCGTCGGCCTGAAATAGCTTCATCGATGTCGGGCCGTTCGGGGAACGGCCCCTACAGGATTCCGCTGTCTGTGTCATCGACCATTGGCATGCAGTTCATCTTTCGTTTTGATACAGGTGTCGCCGCAGCAAGGTTGTCAGCGCATACACCCCGCCTTTCCCGGGAGTGTATTGCAACGATAAGGTTTACGACAGGAGGACGATCGTGAAATTCACCCATTTCGACGAGGAGGGGAAGGCAAGGATGGTCGACGTCTCCGCAAAACCTGCGACGCTCCGCGATGCTGTCGCCTCCGGCAGGATCGTCATGAAGCCGGAGACGCTAAGGATGATCGGAGAGGGACAGGTCGCCAAGGGCGACGTCCTCGGCGTGGCCCGCCTTGCCGGCATCATGGCGGCGAAGCGGACGGGAGACCTCATCCCCCTGTGCCACCCCCTGCCGGTCACCTCTATTACGATCGAGTTCGCACTCGACGAAGCCGCCAGTGCCGTCGATATCAAGTCAACGGTGAAAACAGTGGGACAGACCGGCGTCGAGATGGAGGCACTCGTCGCTGCATCGGTCGCAGCCCTCACGATCTACGACATGTGCAAGGCCGCTGACAGGGAAATGGTCATCTCCGACATCAAGCTCCTCAGGAAAAGCGGCGGCAAGAGCGGGGTCTTTGTCCGGAGCGACACAAAGAGCTGACCGGCACGGTCACCTTCCGATGCCCCAGGCGTCACCCTCTGTCCTTCTCATCAATCCTCCCGTCACAAAGCCCTGTGAGCCGCCTGCGGGCATGGCGAAGCTCTCGGCTGCTCTCAGGGGATACGGTATCGCTCACCGCATCATTGATGCCAATGTCGGGGGGCTCCTCTGTTTGTTGGCGCGACCTCTGCCTTCCGGCAGGGGAGACGACGCGTGGACGAAAAGGTCTGTTCGCAACGTTGAGCACAACCTTTCGCTTCTGAGGGACTTCTCCCTGTATGGGCACAGGGACCGTTACATGAGGGCTGTGAAGGACATCGGGAGGGTCCTTGCCCGCGCATCTCCTCCCGGCATTGGCGTGGGGATCGCGAATTACGAGCAGAATGATCTCTCGCCCCTGAGGAGCGCCGATCTCATCGCCGCCTCGGAACGTCCGGAGAGGAATCCCTTCTATCCCTACTTCAGGTCGCAAATCGAGGAGGTCTTCCACGATTTCACACCGACGGCCGCCGGCATTTCCCTGAACTTTCTCAGCCAGGCCATCCCTGCCTTTTCCCTGATCGGCGCCCTGCGCCGCGCCTGCCCGGGACTCACGGTGATTGTGGGCGGGGGTCTTGTCACATCATGGCTGAGCAACCCCCGGTGGACAAACCCTTTTCGGGGCCTCATCGATCACCTCGTCGCCGGTCCCGGTGAGCACCGCCTTGCGGCGCTGCTCGGGATGACTCCCCGCCCTGAGGAAAGATGGTGCCCGGATTACTCGTCACTGCATGACAACGGGTATCTCGCCCCGGGGTTTGTTGTCCCCTACAGCGCCTCGGCGGGCTGTTACTGGAGAAAGTGCCGTTTTTGTCCCGAGACATCCGAGGCAAATCCCTACGCGCCGGTCCCTGCCGGTCAGGTGATGGAGGACCTGAAGAAACTTGCGGAGAAGACTTCCCCCGTCCTCATCCATTTTCTCGACAACGCCATGAGTCCAGCGCTCCTCCGTGCCCTCGCCGCAGGGGGACCGGGTATTCCCTGGTACGGGTTCTGCCGTATCGATTCGGGACTGGTGGATCCTGATTTGTGCATGGCCCTCAGGGAGTCCGGTTGCGTCATGCTCAAACTCGGGATAGAGTCGGGGGATCAGGGGGTGCTTAATGCCCTGGGAAAGGGGATCACCGCGGAGACGGCATCGCGTGTATTGAAAAATCTCAAGAGGGCAGGCATTGCAACATATGTCTATCTCCTGTTCGGCACGCCGGCGGAGTCGGAGGAGGCGGCCCGGAACACTCTTGCATTCACGGTCCGCCACTGCGACAGCATCGACTTTCTCAACCTGGCCATTTTCAACATGCCTGTCTGCGGAGATGAGGCCGAGGAGATGGAGACGAGGAACTTTTATGAAGGGGACCTGTCACTCTACAGGGAATTTACCCATCCGCTGGGATGGAACAGGAGGCGCGTCAGGGCCTTCCTCGACAGGGAATTCAGGAGACACCCGGCGATATCGCCGATCCTGATGAATGATCCCCCGTTCTTTACCTCGAACCATGCCCCCTTCTTCGTCATGCAGCGCCAGACATACCCTTGCAGTTGCATAGAGAGGCGTGGCGAAACGCTCTGAAAACCAGTGTCAGTGACAGTGTGAGTGTCAGTACAAAGGTCACCTTTTTTGCCGTCGGCCTGAAACAGCTTCATCGATGCCGGGCCATTCGGGGAATGGCCCCTACACGATTTCATCCTTTGTGTGGTCGACCATTGGTTTGAAAGGTTGTCTTCTGTGAGAGTTATGGTGTCGCCGCAGCAAGGTTTTCGGCGCTTCACCCCGCCTTTCCGGAGAGCGTATTACGCGATATGCGTATCCCCGCGTGTCGGTGTTCCCGCCCGGGGTTCGTGGCGTGATGGTGATACACCCCGCCTTTCCGGAAATCACATGCAGTGTATTCAGTATACTTTCTTGCACCCCTGCCTCTGCGGCTTTCGCCGTCGACTCCCGCCGCCATGAACATTACCCGTGAATTTTGCTTCAGAAACCAAACCCTATCCTCCCTTTCGAGGTCTCACTGTAAGTCGTTATTTGGACAGGGTATTGATTCATATGCCATGACGGAAGGCGGGCGAAGGGTAACTTAGTCAGATTAATTACTTAATGACTCAGTGACTTCATGACTTTGTGCCTTGGTGACTTATTCCAGGCTGACTGACGCGGGGGGCTCTGACGAAATATTCAGCTCCTTGATCATCTTCCAGAGGGTCACCCTGCTGATGCCGAGGTAGTTCGCCGTAAGGGTCCTGTTCCAGTTGTGTTTTCTCAGGGCGGCGAGAAGGCATTCGCGGCGGTCTGCATCCGCCCCGGGGATGCCCTTGCGGTTCCTGGCCTCGACGATGTAATCGGGGAGGTCCGCCAGGCCGATCACGTCTTCCCTGCACGATATGGCGGCGAACTCCAGTGCGTTGATGAGCTGCCGGACGTTCCCCGGCCAGTGGTATGCCTCGATCGCCTCGACCGCCTCCGGCGTGACACGCTGAATGGTCCGGCTGTTCACCAGGTTGATGCGCCGCAGGATGTGCGAAATAATGAGCGGCAGGTCCTCCTTCCGCTCCCTCAGGGCGGGAGTACGGATAGGTATGACATTGATCCGGTAGTAGAGGTCCTCCCGGAACTGGCCCTTCTCGACCAGCTCATGGAGGTCTTTGTTCGTGGCGGTGACAAGGCGGATGTTAACATGGATGGGCCTGTGATCGCCGACTCGCTCGATCTCCCTCTCCTGGATGACCCGTAAAAGCTTGACCTGCATGGGTTGGGACATGTCACCGATTTCATCGAGGAAGATGCTCCCGTTGTTCGCAGCTTCGAATCGCCCCTCACGGTCCTTGACGGCGCCGGTGAATGCGCCCCTGACGTGTCCGAAGAGCTCGCTCTCGAGGAGGAATTCATTGAGCGCCGCACAGTTGACCTTGATGTAGGGACCCTTGTTCCGCCGGCTCAGCTTGTGGATCGCGAGTGCCACGAGCTCCTTGCCCGTGCCGCTCTCGCCGGAGATGATCACCGGGGCTTCACTCCGCGCGGCGTTCTGGATCTGTTCATAGAGGCTCATCATGACGGGGCTCTTCCCGTCAAGCCCCATGAATCCCTGTTCGTGCTTGAGCTCGTGCCGCAGTTCCTCGATCTCGAGATCTTTCATGTACAGAGAGGTGACATCAGTCATCGCCTCGACGGCGCCGACGACCTCACCGGAAGGGTCTTTCAGGACAATGGCGTTTTTCAGCAGATGGACAACGCGTCCCTCTTTCGACCGGATGTGACATTTCTTTTTCGAGACCGATCCCAATTCGAAAAGCGGGCATTTCTTGTCCTTGCCCGATTCCCCGTGAAAGACGCAGGTATCGGTATCAAGAATGGTGCAGGGTTTCCCGATGACCTCATCCACGCAGTACCCGGTAATCTCCTCGGCGGCCTTGTTGAAGAAGAGGATGGTCCCGTCCTTGTCGACGACCATGATGCCGCTGGTCATCGTCCTGAGGACGCTCATGAGAAAGCCTGGATCGGAGAAGAATTCTTGCATATATTTGTGTTAAAGACGTTGTTGACTTTGAACAGTATTTAACATTATTATTAACAGATTGGTCAAGAGGGCGGTAAAATCTATTGCGTTTGAATGGTTTTATTGCTTGCATGAATCCTGCAAATGATGAGAAATCTGAATAGGGTGACCCGCCCTTGGCGGGAAAAAATATATACATCGTTCGTGCAAGGAGGCAGTATGAAGGGAAAGCACAGAGGGACCTTCCTGGCACTGGCGGTGCTTGCGGCGGCCCTGCTGCTCGTCTCGACGACGGGATTGGCGCAGCAGAAGCCGAAGATCCTCAAGCCCTGCTCTCAGTGCCACAAGGCGGATGAGAAAGTCCTGCGCGGTCTGCTCGGCAACGTTTCACAGAAGGCCGAGACATTCTCGATCAACGCAGGCGGCGTCTGGAACGTCAAGTTCGATGACACCACGAAGATCGTCGGGTGGGCGGGGGAGCTCCACAAGATCCCCAAGGAGAAGGAGATTGCCGTAACCTACGTTGAGCGTGAAGGCGCCGTTTATGCTTCAGTCGTCTCGGTGAAGCAGCCTGCCAAGATCGCGCCGGAGAAAATGCTGACCGTCGAGCAGATGGCCGATATCGTCGAGAAGGGCGACGCCGTCATCGTCGACTCGCGCCCCGCTCCCCGGTTTTACGAGGGGGCGCTCCCCGGCGCCATCAACATCTATGACGCCGAATTCGACAAGCATATCGACAAGCTGCCGCAGGACAAGAACAAGCTCATCGTTTTCTACTGCGCGGGACCTACCTGAAGGCTGAGCCCCTCCTCTGCCAGTAAGGCGGAGAAACTCGGCTACACGAACGTCAGGATCTTCCATGACGGCATACCTGCCTGGAAGAAGTCCGGCAAGCTCACGATCGAGTGCGTCCAGTGTCTCGTCGAGCGCGTGAAGCTCGACATCCCGACGATTATTGTGGACCTGAGGTCCCCGGGCGATGCGAAGAAGGAGCATATCCCCGGCGCCGTCAGTGTCCCTATGACGGACATCAGCTCGGCCTACGAGCGTTTCCCCAAGGACAAGAGGGCGCCCATCGTCCTCTATTCGCACGACACCAGGTCGGCCGTCCAGGCCTTCGAGGTCATCAGCATCTGGGGCGGATTCACGAACATCACCGTCCTGCAGGGCGGGTTCCCCGAGTGGAAGAAGCTGGGAGGCAAGGTCGCATCGGGAGACCTGCCGACGAAGATCGTCTATGAGCCCAAGCCGAGGCCCGGAGAGATCGGGATAGAAGAGTTCAAGAAGATCGCCGAGACGAGACCTGCGGACAAATTCATCCTCGACGTGAGAGACTCCGAGGAGGCCGAGGCGGGCATGCTCGTGGGCGCGAAGAACATCCCGACCCAGGACATCCCGAAGAAAATAGGCGAGTTCCCCAAGGACAAGGAGATCGTCATCCATTGCACCACGGGGGTGAGGGCCGAGCTTGCCTACCACTCCCTGAAAGATGCAGGGTACAAGTCCCGGTTTCTAAACGCGATCGTCAAGATCGACCCGGCCGGCAGATACGAGATAACAAAGGAGTAAGACATCAGAAGGGCGACCAGCTCGGCCTGGTCGCCCTCACATTCCTCGGCGTCACCCTCTTCTGACCCTCCCCGTTGACCACCATGACATAGATCCCCTTGGCTCCGTCCCTGTCGGACGTGAAGGCTATAAACCTGCCGTCAGGGGAGAAGGTGGGGTCCTCGTTGTTGCCCCGGTCGGTCAGGCGGGCGACACCGCTTCCGTCGGGTTTCATGACGTAAATCTGCTTTCTCCCGCCGATGAGACTCACATAAGCGATGCGGTCGCCTTTCGGGGACCAGACGGGCGACGTGTTATTTGACCCTTCGAAGGTGAGCCGCTTGATCATCTCGCCGTTCCTGTCGGCGCTGTAAATCTGGGGGCTGCCGGAACGGTTCGAGGCGAAGAGGATCGTCCTGCCGTCGGGTGACACGGCCGGTGACACATCGATCCACGGAGATGAGATGATGTTTCTCCCCTTCATGCTCGTTGCATCGCCGATGTAGATGCCGTGCCTGCCATCCTTGGAGGATGTGAAAACGAATTCCCTGCCGTCGGGGAAAAAGTTCCCCGACATGTTCAGCCCCTGGAGAATGACGAGCTCCCGTTCTTTCAGCGTACCCAGGTCAAGCACGTAGATGTTCCAGCGCCGGTTCCGCTCCGCAGCATAGAGGAGACGCGACCCGTCGGGTGACCACCGGGGCGTCAGCATGATGCCTCCCGTCAGGCCGATGCCCTGGCTGCGGTGACCGTCCCAGTCCATGAGGGCGATCTCTTTTTTCGCTCCCCGCTCAGTCACATAGGCCATGCGGGTCCTGAAGACGCCCTGCCGTCCCGTGAGGAGTTTGTAGATATCATTCGCGACGGAGTGGCCGATGGTCCTCTGTGCCTCCGCCGACCCGGAATACTCTTTCTTCAGCACCTCCCGCTGCTCGGACACGTCGAAGGCCGAAACGACGACGGTAAGACCCTTTCCGCGCGCCACCGTCCCCTTGACGACGAGGTCGACGCCGAGGCCGCGCCACCGGTCTGCCAGGAAAGGCTGATCGGGCCGCTCGATCTGAGCCGCGTCGTCAATACACTCGAAGAGTCCCGTCATGGTGAGGTCATCCCTGACGACTGTCGAAATCTCCCTTCCGTTCGTAAATGGCTGGATCGCAATGGGGAGTTTTCTGACACCGGGAGAGGTGATATCGAGGTAGACCTTACCTTGAGCCTCACAGGGTGGGGGCACAAGGGCCAGACTCAAAACTGCGATCAGCATGCAGACCGTAAGGATCAGGCGGAGCCGGCCCGCGTTCAGGGTAATCGTGCATGGAAGGGCGGGGCGAAGCACTCCGAAAACACTGGCCGGGTTCAGTATTCCTGACGGGGTTGTCATGGCCTGAACCTCACGCCGATCTCCATGTCGGCAGGAGGAGGGGGCAGGGGGCTTGCCTTCTGGATGGCCCGCAGGACGGACCGGTCAAAGAGGCTGTTCCCGGAGCCTTTTTCGATCTTGTCGATCGTCACCTTTCCGTCCCGTGCGATCCGGATCGCGACTACCGCTTCGAGGTCCCTTTCGGATCCCTCCGGGAAGATCCACTGCTTTCTGATTTTCTCGACGACCATGGCGTAATAGGTCCCTCCTCCGGACTGGGCGCCCGATCCGCCGGACGTCCCTGCCCTGTCCGTCTTCGGGGCCGCGGCTGCCGTTTCCCTGCGCGCCGCCGACCCGCCCGAGGACACATCGACGGTCTTCCGCAAAGCGGCAAGTTTCTCGATTTTCTTTTTGGCCTGGAGCGCCGCGATCCTGTCGGCTACCCGGCCGTCGTCCTCTTTCTTCGTCGCTTCTTTTTTCACCGCCGGCGCCTGGGGCTGCACCGCTTTTTCACGCTCTACCGTTTTCTTCTGCTCAGGACGCTCTTCCCGCCGGGCCTGCTCCCTCACTGCGGGGCCGCCGCCGGCGGGGCGGGAGGAGACGGTCGGGCTGTCGACGAGAGAGACGATGTAGGGCATGGGAGGCGGCTTTCCCCGGGAAAGGAGCATGATCAGGATGGCGGAGAGAAAGAGGACGGCATGGAGGGCGAGGGAGTAGGGGAGGTAATTGGAGAGGCCCCGCTTCGTCATTGCAGGGACATCTTCGGTTCCGTGACGAGCCCCAGTTTTTCGATCCCTGCCTCCTTGATCTCTCCCATCACCTCGGCGATGAGACCGTAGGGAACATCACGATCGGCTTTGAGGAAGACGTTCGGATTCTGCTTGCTCGCCGCGGACAGCCGTTTCACCAACTGCTGCGTCGAAACGGGATTGTCGTTCAGGAAGATAGCCCCCCCTTTCCTGATCACGACGGTGATCCGTTCTTCCGTGGGCATGTCCTTGCCTTTGGCCTTCGGCAGGTTGACGTCGACGCCCTGCTGAAGGAGAGGCGCCGTGACCATGAAGATGATGAGGAGCACGAGCATGACGTCGACGAGAGGGGTGACGTTGATCTCGGACATGGCCGTTCTCTGTCTGGCGACTTTCATGGCGTCTCCGCAGTGTGTGTGTGAGTGTCAGTGTCAGTGAAAGGCCTGACTGTCAAACCCCGGCAAGGATTCGGCAACCGCCGCGATGCCACCTTCGCCCCGCCTTTTCGGGCGGTATCTATAACAGTCAGTGTCATTTCTCTTTCAGGATGTAATCGACGAGCTCCTCGGAAAAGTCGTCCATATCGATGATCATCCTGTTCGCTCTGCTGAGGAAATAGTTGTAGGCGACGACGGCCGGGATGGCAGCGGCGAGGCCGACGGCCGTCGCGATGAGGGCCTCGGCGATGCCGGGGGCGACGACGGCGAGCGATGCCGATCCGGCGCTCCCGATGCCGCGGAATGAGTTCATGATGCCCCAGACCGTCCCGAAGAGGCCGATGAAGGGCGTCGTCGATCCTGTCGTGGCGAGGAAGTTGAGGTATTTTTCGAGCTTCGCCGACTCGAGGGCCGCATACCGTCTGAGCATGCGCTTGAGCTCGTCGCGGTCGATGTAGGTCTTTTCGGCATACACGGACCGGAAGAGGTTCGACAGGGGGCTGACGGCATACTTTTTCGACGCAGAAAAGAGATCCTTCGGGTCTCTCGTCGAGTTGTAGATCCGGAGGAAATGCTCGGTCTCCTTGTCGGATCCCTGAAAGTGGCGCCATTTCTGGAAAATGATCGCCCAGGACACGATGGAGAAGAAAAGAAGGCATATCAGGACGGCCTTGACGACGTAGCCGGCCTGCAGAATGAGTTGTAACGCCGATTGTTCCATAGACCTCCTAAATCTTCTCACTTTATCCAATATCTTTTTAAAATGTCAAATTGTCGCATCATTTCAGTTGCTTTTTTCCCCAATGCTGCGGTAATGTGCAGTATGGGTTACACGGACATCGTCCACGGTTTCAGGGGCAAGAGAATCCTGATTATAGGCGATCTCATCCTCGACCGGTACATCTACGGAAAGGTGCGCCGGATCTCTCCGGAGGCGCCCGTGCCGGTCGTCGAGGTGACGGGGGAGTCCTTTCTCCTCGGCGGCGCCGCCAATGTGGCGAACAACATCGTGGCCCTCGGCGGCAGGGTCTCTCTTGCCGGTGTCGTTGGGAGGGACACGGCCGGGACTGTCTTCCGGGAACTGCTGCAGGAAAAGGGGATCGAGGTGTCAGGCATCATAGAAGACAAGCGCCATACGACGGTCAAGACAAGGATCCTCGCCCACAACCAGCAGGTCGTCCGGTTCGACCGGGAAGACACGAAGAGGGTCGAGGGAAAGAACCTCTCCCGGCTCCTCGATTACCTCCGCGAGGCAGTTCCCGCCCACGATGCCGTGATCGTCTCGGATTACAAGAAAGGCGTCATTTCGTCGATGCTCATCAAGTCCCTCGTCCGGTTCTCCGCCGTCAACGGGACCTTCATCGCCGTCGATCCCAAGGTGGGCCATTTCCATTTCTACAAAAACGTCTCCCTCATCACGCCGAATACCCTCGAGGCCTCCCAGGGCGCGGGTGTCGAGATCCGCGACGAGAAGAGCCTCCTGAAGGCCGGTCGGACCCTGCTGACCCGGCTTCACTGCCGGTCCATCCTCGTCACGAGAGGCGAGGACGGTATGAGCCTCTTCACTCGCGGAGATGCCTCACGGGGAACTGAGGTCATTCACATCCCGACGGCGGCGAAAAAGGTCTTCGATGTGACCGGTGCAGGCGACACCGTCATTGCCACCTTCACCCTTGCCCATGCTGCCGGGGCCTCACTTGAAGAGGCCGCCGTCATCGCCAACCACTCAGCCGGCATCGTCGTCGGCGAGGTGGGCACCGCCGTTTCGACGCCGGGGCAACTGCTGAAATCCCTGGTCAGGGCGGGTGAATAGGGGGCATGGCGAAGGCGATCGCCCTTTACTCGGGAGGCCTCGACAGCATCCTTGCCATCCTGACCGTCCTGAAACAGGGCGTGAGCGTCTCGGCCCTGACTTTTCTGACCCGCATCGGCTGCGGCGTCTCCGCTGAAGGACCGGCCTCCCGGGGGCTCCACGAAAAGGCGAAGGATCACGGGTTCTCCCTCCAACTCAGGGACCTCTCGGACAAATTCCTGGACATCGTGAAGCGGCCCAAACACGGCTACGGCAAGAACATGAACCCCTGCCTCGACTGCAAGATCCTCATGCTCAGGGAGGCGAAGGAGGAAATGACGGCGCAGGGCGCCGACTTCGTCGTCACCGGCGAGGTGCTCTGGCAGAGGCCCATGAGCCAGCGCCGCGACACCTTTCCGGTCATCGACCGCGAAGCGGGCCTCGATGGACTCATCCTCCGGCCCCTGAGCGCGAAGCTCCTGAAGCCGACGATCCCGGAAGAACGGGGACTCATCGATAGGGAAAAACTGCACGGGTTCTCCGGCAGGGGAAGGAAGCCCCAGATGGCCCTTGCCGCGGATTTCGGCCTCACCGACTACCCGCAGCCGGCAGGCGGATGCCTCCTGACGGACCCGATCTACTCTGCCCGACTGAGAGACCTCCTCGGCAGAAACCCGGCGGCGACCATGACGGACCTGGCCCTCCTCAGGACGGGCCGCCACTTCAGGGTGTCCGGTGACACAGAGATCCTGGTAGGAAGGGATGAGCGTGACAACGATGCGCTCATGGGGCTGGCCGGGGCATCGGACTACGTGCTGAGCGTCGACGGGTTCGGGAGCCCGGCAACGCTCGTCCGGGGCGCTGTCACGGACGACGTCCTCATGCTCGCCGCCTCAATCTGCGCGAGGTATTCCGACGCGAAAGGACTGCCCACCGTTGCCGTGACGGTGCAGCAGGGAGGACACACGCGCGTTGTCACTGTTGCGCCCATCAGGGACATCGACCTCGACGCCTACCGCCCGCAGCATTGAACCTGCCTGTATCACAGCTTGCACGCGTACTTCCTGCACCTGAGAGGCCGTTGTTGATGAATCGAACACATATACGTCGTCCGGTTCAGGTGGGGGCAATAGCCGTCCTCGTCGCGGGCGATATAATAGGGGCGCAGGGGATTATGCCTGACGTGGCCCCTGCGTACCTCTTCCTGCGTGAGGGCGAAGACATAGGTGCAGCAGAGGGCCCGACACCATTCGAGCTTTGACAGGCAGTCGACGTAGGCCTCCGGCTCCGTTTCGTCTTCGAGACCATAGACAATCCCGTCGATCAGCACCATCCGCTCCAGGGCGATCTCGAAAAGCCTCGCCTTCTCGGCCTCGGACAGGTCCGTCGTCGCGGCCCTGACGGGGCACTCCTCACTTTTCTTGTCTTCAGGCATACATTGTTTTTACCATATTTTGACGGTCCTGTCGACCATTGCGGCATCGACAAGGCTGCAGCATATGGTTGTCCTCCGACATTCTCAGGCTGTTCTGTCATTCCGGCTCGTCCGGAATCGTTCTTTTATTTCAGAAGGATTTCCGACGGCTCCGCAGCAAGTGCGGGCTTGCGGGAATGACAACCTGTGTGGTCACCCCGTGACGCCTTAACAGGGCTCCGTTCAGGTCGTCGTTTCGATGGTCGATAACAATACATCCGTCAAGAAAGAGATCGGGGGGGAATATATCGGGCCCCGGTGAGGTGAGAAGACATGAAGGACCAGAGAGCGCATACAAGAATCCGGACTCAGGGCACGGTGATGCTGAAGCCGGCGATCGATTCGCCCACGGTCACGCGAGCCGCCCTTGTTGACATGAGTTACAAGGGAATGGCCGTTTCGTGCCGGGAGATGATCGAAAAGGGACGAATCGTTTTCATTACCCTGGCAAATGTGGCGCCTCTGAAAGGGTGGCTGTTCATCGGCACCGGTGAGGTTGTTGCAGTCAATGCCACGAAGAGAGGGGCCTCGGACGTCTACCGGATCTCCTTCAAGTTTGTGGACGTCCAGGCAGGCCTCGTCCAGCGCGTGATCCAGGGTATCCTGAGGCACAGGATTCTTCAGACGAGGAAAAAGGCTGTAACTGCGGCGGCCGGGAAAGGTGGCAGCGTCCGCTTCTGAGGCGGAGAGGCTATAGCCTCACGGGCACACTGCGGGTCTTCAGGTACTCCTTTGCTTCCCGGACGGTGTATTCCCGATAGTGGAAAATGGACGCGGCGAGAGCGGCATCGGCCTTCCCGGCGGTGAGGCCCTCGTAGAGGTGTTCGAGATTGCCGACGCCCCCTGAAGCGATGACAGGAATCGTGACCGTTTCGGCAATCGTTTTTGTTAATTCAATATCGTAGCCGTCCCTGGTGCCGTCCCGGTCCATGCTCGTCAAAAGGATCTCGCCGGCGCCGAGCTCCTCCATCCTCCGTGCCCACGCAACTGCATTTATGCGCTTCATGACGCGGCCGCCGTGCGTCGAGATCGCCCAGGTCATCCCTGAAACGGGTCCCGCCAGGCAGACATCCCTCAGTGCTTCGTCGGCATACCACGGTTCGTCCGGGCCGTATGTGAGGCCTTCAGCGATCCGTTTGGCATCGATGGCGACGACGATGCACTGGCTGCCGAATCTCTCGGCGGCGCGGCTGACGAAGAAGGGGTCTTTCACCGCCGTCGTGTTGATCGACACCTTGTCGCAGCCCGCATTGAGGAGGTCCCTGATGTCGTCGGTGCTCTTGATCCCTCCGCCGACGGTCAGGGGCATGAAAACGTCCGTGGCAGTCCTCTCGACGACGTCGAGGATGATTTTCCGCTTCTCATGGGAGGCCGTGATATCGAGGAAGACGAGCTCATCGGCGCCCTGCTCGTCGTAAAAAATCGCATTGTCGACAGGGTCTCCGGCGTCGCGCAGATTGACGAAGCTCACGCCCTTGACGACACGCCCGTCCTTCACGTCAAGACAGGGGATGATCCTCTTGGCAAGCATCTATCCCGTTCCTCCCGACGCCAGGCCTATCGCCTCGGCGAGGTCGATGGCGCCCGAATAGAGGGCCTTGCCGGTGATGGCGCCCCAGAGACCGTCGATCTCCGTCAACCTGCGGATGTCGTCGAGGGAGGAGACGCCTCCCGAGGCGATCACGGGGATCGAGACGGCTTTTACCATCTCCCTCGTCTGTTCAATGTTCGGACCGGTCATCATGCCGTCTCTCGCCACGTCGGTATAGATGATGCCGGCGACACCCCCGCCCTCCATCGTCACGGCCAGTTCCGTCGCCTTCACACCTGTTGTTTCCACCCATCCCTTGACGGCGACGAAACCGTTCTTCGCGTCGATGCCGGCGATGATCCTGCCGGGATGGGAAGAGCAGGCCCGTTTCACGAGGTCCGGGTTTTCGACGGCGATCGTGCCGAGGATGACCCTGTCGACGCCGAGGGCGATGAGCTGATCGATCGTCTCCATGTCCCGGATGCCGCCCCCCACCTCGATCGTCATTCTGACGGCCTGCCGTATGGATCGTATGCTGTCGAAATTTTTCTGCCTGCCCGTGAAGGCGCCGTCGAGGTCGACGATGTGGAGGAGACCGGCGCCGGCTGACTCCCATTTTAGCGCCGTCGCGACGGGATCGTCGGAATAGACGGTGGCGTCCTCCTTCCTCCCCTGGAGGAGGCGGACACAGAGGCCGTCTTTTAAATCTATTGCAGGAATCACATACATCGCTATAATATAACAGAAAGCCGTGCCGGATTGCCGAAACATGAGAAAGCACATACCCCTTATTCTTGTCGCCTTCCTGCTTTGCCCTCTGGCCGCCTCCGCTTTTTCCATTCCGGAAAAGCTGAGCTTCGATCTCCAGTGGACGGGGATCAGCGCGGGAAAAGCGGAGCTGGAGGTGAGGGAAAACGGCAAGCAGATCCAGCTCATCTCGAAGGCCACGTCAGCGGAATGGATATCCTATCTGTACCCGGTGAACGATCTCATCGTCAGTTCCCTCAGGAAAGAGAACGCCAGGGGGAAACCAGCCAACTTCGTCGGCTCTCCGCAGAACTACAGGGCCCAGGTGCGGGAGGGGAGGCACCGCCGCGACAAGGAGTTCATCTTTGACCAGGAAGGAAAGCGGGTCACATATATTAATCATGTTGCCGGCGAGCGCAGGGACTTTCCCATCGGCGGCCTGACCTTCGATCCCCTGTCGAGTTTCTTTTACCTGAGAACCATGCCGCTGGAGACGGGCAAGTCCGTCTATATCAACCTCTTCGACAACAAGAAGGTCTATCCCCTCGAGGTCAAGGTGCTGAAGCGCGAGACGATCGAGACGAAGCTCGGCGCCTTCAGGACCATTGTCGTCAAGCCGATCCTGAAGTCAGAGGGCATCTTTTCCCGCAGGGGGGATATCCTCATCTGGCTGACGGACGACGAAAAGAGGCTCCCCGTGCAGGTCAAGACAAGAATCGCCGTCGGGTCGGTCAAGGCGACCCTCGTGGGAGGCACCTACTGATCCCCGCTTCCGTCGTCATCGTCACGAAAAACGAGGAGAGGAACATCGGCGATGCCCTCGAGAGCGTCGGGAACTTCGCTGAGGTCGTCGTTATCGACGACTTCAGCGCCGATGGGACCGTCGAGATCGCCCGGCGGTACACCGACAAAATACACCAAGTCAGGTGGCAGGGCTACGCGAAGCAGAAACAGACAGGCATCGACATGGCGACCCTTCCCTGGGTCCTCGTCCTCGACGCCGACGAGAGGGTGACCGGTGCGCTGAAAGACGAGATCGCGGGAGCCATCGACAGAGCGGAGTGCGCGGGATACTACATCGCGAGGAAGAATTACTTCCTCGGCACGTGGATCAGGCACGGCGGATGGTGGCCCGACTACACGCTCCGGTTCTTCAGGAAGGACGCAGGCCGCATGGAGCAGCGGGAGGTCCACGAAAAGATCGTCGTGACGGGGAAGGTGGGGCATTTCAGGAATCCCATGACTCACATCACCTACCGGACCCTGGCGGAGTATGTGCGGAAAATGGACCGCTATGCCTCCCTCTCCGCCCGGGAACTCCGGGACAACGGAAAAAACTTTTCGCCCTCTTCGCTCATACTGAACCCCCTTGCGACCTTCTTCCGCATGTATCTCCTGCAGCAGGGGTTCCGCGACGGCTTCCCGGGCTTCGTCCTCGCCGGCCTGTACGGTTTTTACGCCTACCTCAAATATCTCAAGCTGTGGGAAATGGAGAGGGATCAGGGATCGAAAACTGAATGACCGAAGTCACATTCAGCAAGACTTTAAAGGCCAAGATCCATAACGGGCAAATCGATAAAATCACGGCAGATGGTAGTGGTCCCCTGATCGCTCCAGGCGGCCAAACGTCGGCCTGCCCAGTAGGGTCGTACGTCACTCTTGCCTACCCGAAATTCCAACTGATTGCCGCTGGTACACGCTGACGAGGAGCTGAAGCTTCCGTTTCCGGCGCCCGGCATGAAGTAGTTGATGTCGCTCCTTCCGTCCAGTATCCTCACCAGGATATGCATGTCGGCGCCGAACTTGTACCCGAACGTTGGGTCCAACGGTCCGTTCAAGACATAACGCACATAGACAAAACTGCTGTCCTGGGCCAGATAGACTTCCCTGATATCCCGACCGGCAACATTGCCGCAGTCAGGGCCGTCGGTGTCGAGATAGACCCTGTCCCGGTCGGTCCAGTCATTGAAATTGCAGTCGATTGAAATCGTCTTCCGCTTCACCAGAAAGATCGCGCATTCCGGAACGTTCCCCAGAAGAGAAAAGGACGTGTCTTCATTGAAGACCATTTCCATTGTGTCCCCGTCCCGCGTACTCCACCATGCCCCCACGAAGCCTACGCCCCGGCCGCTCGTTCTGTTGAAGGTACGCTGGTCACCATCCTCATCCACCAGGAGGGTAAATGCAGATGATGTCAATGAAACCACGGGAAGCTCGATGACGCCCAAAGGCGGACCCCCGCAATCCGCGAGGTTCGTGCTACGCGTGTCCAGTCGCAGGACCCCTGATGTCTCATTGTAGGAGTATGATCCGTTTGAGAAACGGCGCAGGTCGAATTGCTTCAGATCAAGCAGGACCGGGCCTGACGGGACCAGCGCAAGGTCAAGCCAGTAACGGGTTCCGGTCAGGTCAAAACAGGGCAGGCGAAGGCTGTTACGAAGAAAGTCGAAGGTTGCACATTCGGAAACGTTCCCCGATGCGTTGTCGACACCGAACGCTTTGATCTCGAATGTCACCGAGTCAGACGGAACAAGTCCCAGGTCCAGCCAGTATGAGGCGTGGTCAAAGCTGAAGCACGGCACATGTATTGTGCCGGTGTTTGCATTAAAGGATGCACACTGGTCGGCTCGGGCGCCCGATGGCGTGACCAGGAACACAAAGAGAGCAGTCATGAAGAAGAACAAAAAGCCTTTGATTATCCCTGAAAGAAAACCGGTTCTTTTCATACGTCCCTCCATTTCTCTCACTGTCACCGCAGTGCAGCGATGAATACCTGCCCGTAGTCCGGGAGCATGTTAGCATGCAAACCGGTTGAGTGTCAAAGGAAAAGGATCAGGGGATATAAAGGGATCGATCCGCAATTCAGGGAATGATAAGCAAAAGATACGAGGATTCCGAAATGTGGCTCTTGCCCGGCGGCACGTGGGACAAAAAAGACATGGCCGAATTCAAAGCCGCGACGGCTTCCCTGGATTCATCCTCGCCGGCCTGTACGGTTTTTACGCCTACCTCAAATATCTCAAGCTGTGGGAAATGGAGAGGGATCAGGGGACAGACGGCGACAGCCGGTAGCCGTCTGTCCTGGATATCCGGCTGCCGCCATCCAAATAAGATGCGCCTTACTTTTTCTGCCTGATGACGTCCTGCGCCTTCTGATAGCTCTCTATAAGGGCTTCGTAGTTTGGCGCCACCGTTGCATACAGCTTTGCGAGTTCAGCCGCTTCGGGCCGGTTCCAGGTCCGGTGAATTTCACTGAGCACCGCGTTGGTGCTGGTCGGGATGACACCGGCCTGGGTGAAGCGGGCAAGGGTCGTTCTCGAAACCATCTCGCTCGGGTCGCCGGAAGCATCGATCACGGCGTAGACCCTGAAGCCCTCCGCCTTCGCGTCCAGCGCCGGGAACATGACGCAGACGCTCGTCCAGACGCCGGACATGATCAGGGTCTTCTTGCCGGTTGCGCGGACCGCCCTGACGAAATCCTCGTTTTCCCACGCGTTCACTTCACCCTTGCGGGCCACGTAGACCGCATGCGGGGCGAACTGGTGAATCTCGGGCATGAGAGGACCGTTCGGACCATTCGGCTCCGAGGCGGTCGTGATGACGGGAATCTTCAGCAAAGTCGCCAGCTTCGCCAGCACGATAGTGTTGGTCCGCAGTTCGGCCACGCTGATGTCCTTTACCGTCTGGAACAGACCTGATTGATGGTCGAGAAAGAGCATCACCGAATCCGCGGGGTCGAGGAGGGGCTTCACAGAGCCCTTTGCTGCCACGGGGACCGTCTGCTGAGCGGTCGCAGGACCGGCGTGGATCACAAATACTGCGACTGAGAACAAGATAAGAACAAACAACATCATACCTGCAATTCTTGATACCCGAAGCGATTTCATAACTGTCTCCTTTCTTTCTGCTGAGGTGTCTCTGAAACCCCATCCCCTAATCGAAGTATATCAGACTTTTATGCGTTGTCAATCCGGCCGCATGGACTGACATGGCTCCACCTCACATGCACGAAAAGGCGCATACACCAGGCCTTTCATGAGTGCGCATTGCAAAGATAAGGTCTATTGACAGGCCGGGTCATTCATGATAGGTTTAGAAAAACGGCAACGGCGGAGAGTGCACAATGGCTTCATTTGCAGACGGGGTCCGTCTTTTCAACGAGAGACGATTCAGGGAGGCCCATGACGCATGGGAAGGTCTGTGGAAGCCGCTTCCGCCCTCACTGAAAAAGGACTTTCTCAAGGGCCTGATCCTCGTCGCTGTGGGTTTTCTCCATTACCAGCGGCATGAGTATCGCGGGACTCACAAGGCTCTCCCAAGGGCCATATTCCTGATGGAGCAGTCGAAAGAAGAGGCTCCCGGAATCGACGTAGATAGTCTGATTCGCCTGGTCAAGCAGTTCTATTCGGCTTTTTCGGCTGACGAGGGATCACAGTCTGACGATGACTTCCCCTGCATCACCATGTCTCCCGGCAATTGACTCTACCGCCCATGCCACCCAACACGTTGTGCAATGCAATTTTAAAGTGACAACTTAATTTTGCATTATGGGGGCGGGCCTGCAAGCGATGTGGAATTTCTCAGCGCGGCGGCACCGTGAACCAGCCGCCTACCTTGGGGAGCAGAAACCGCTCCCGGTCGATCCCCTTGGCCTGCAGGGCTTCCGAAAGGGCCTGGCGTGGAGCGGCATAGGCTTCGTCGGCCATGGCAAAGACTTCGTGCTGGGTCCCCATGGCGTAGCCCTCCCCAAGGTCGAGGTAGGTTTGCACCGCCTCGGCGGGGGTCATGTGGGCATACTGCATGAACCACCGCGGCTCGTAGGCCCCAACCGGCAACAGACTGAACCGAGGGGGTCCATACCTGGCCACGAACTGCTCGGACAAGGCTTTCGCATAGCCGGCATCCGCCAGGAAGTAGATGGGACCACCCGGGGCCTCGACCACAAAAGCACCCCACAGTGCTTCACGCCGGTCAAAGAGGCCGCGGGCCGACCAGTGCTGCATCGGTTCGAGCGTAAAACGCACCAGGCGGTTCAGCTCAAAGCTTTCCCCCCAATCCAGCGTCTTGACCCGCATTCCGGGGATGGCCCGGAGCATGGTGGCATCGTTGCCCAGAGGGGCCAGCACCAGAGGGTTGAAAGCCCTGAACAGGCGCTCGAGAGTCGGCAGGTCCAGGTGATCGTAGTGGTTGTGACTCACCAGCACCACGTCGATGGGGGGAAGATCTTCGAACCGAACACCGGGGGCGGAGACCCGCTTCGGTCCGGCAAAGCTCAGCGGGCTGGCCCGCTCCGACCACATCGGGTCGGTGAGAATGTTCAAACCCTGGGTTTGCAGCAGCACGGTGGCGTGCCCAATATAGGTCACCCGGAGGGTGTCGTCGGGAACCCTCACTGGAGGTGTTGAGGTGGTAACCGGTACGGACTCGGGCCACGGGCCGCGATCGGCCGTCAGGCGCCACTTGAGGAAGTCCCCGAAGCGGTCGGCCATTGGCGCCCAATGGTTGTCGAACTTCCGGCCGTCGAAGTGGGCGGTCACCGGTCCGCGGTAATAGCTGTTGCCGCATCCGGCAAAGAGCAGGACAACCAGCAGACAGAGAAACGATTGTGCCACCTTCGGCAAGAGCCGTTGCATATTCAACCTTCGCTCAACGTCGCACGTCAGCCGCCGCCGAGGGCCAATTGCCCGAGGGAACCGCAAGCGACGCTTGCGGCGGGCGGCCGCAAGTGCTGGTGTACGCCCGGCATGGGCGTGAGCTTGTGGGGTGAAAGTCCCCTGTACGAGAACCTGAAAATGTTCATATTAATGGATGCTATCACAAGTACGAGCCGAAGGCAAGAGCCTGCCCCGGACCTGATCCGGGGAGCAGAAAACGCATACAAGGCTCAGTCCCCGGGATAGAAGAGGGTAGGTCAAGTCTACACACTGTACATCTATTTACGTAAATGCCACGCCAGATAGGAATCCAACAGCCGGCGCCCTTTATCAGATGAACCCATACATGCACTACTGCCCATACCACCAGACACGTGTACAATGCAAAATTAAACTTAAATTTGCATTGTGAGGGCGGGCCTGCAAGCGATGTGGAATTTCTTGCCGGTTTTGAACCGGACTGTCGCCTGTGGATCATTGATAAAGTGACAAATTAAGACATACGTTCATCTGTATTCGTCTTTACGCCGTTTCAATCGTGAGGAATTTGATGACACGCTCTTTCTCATCAAGTGTGCAATGTGTAGACCTGACCTGCATCTTCCAGCAGGGGTTCCGCGACGGCTTCCCTGGATTCATCCTTGCCGGCCTTTACAGTTTTTACGCCTACCTCAAGTACCTCAAGCTGTGGGAGATGGAGCGGAGTCAGGGAACAGACGGCACTCCTGCAGTGAGTCTGTCTTCTAACGAGAACGAACCGCCTGAGCTGGTTGTCGGCAATCTTTACACTGCCCGATAGACAGCCAAGTCCGTCTCACCGCTTCGATCCGCATGGTTTGCCTCATTAGTTCTTTTCTTGTCAATAAGATGCACTGCCGGGCGAGCCTGATATTCCGCGTCCAAAGACTTCGAAATGTCACAACCTGTGTAAAGTATCCCGAAACGCGCGATTTCATCTGCCGAATGGAGGTTTTTTCTAACATCCTGAAAAGAAACAATTTTCTCATCAGAACACAAAGATTGGCAGATATCAATTTGTCGGTAAAATTTACATTGTGCACCCTGAGAAAATTATTTCATTATAATTAAATGACTTACAAGTAGGCACCATTCTTGCGTTACCTAATTGTGGGTGAATTGTCACTAAAATCAAGAAAGAAGGAGGTGAATTATGAAGAAGCTATTTGTCTCAGTCATATGCTTGGCGCTCGTCGGTCTTGGCATGGCTGCCACGGCCGCAGCGTTCTCGTACAACATGGGCGCCGATTCGTATGTCGACGTGACCCAAACAGGAGACCCTGGCCTCGTGATGTGGGCCGATGTAAACCCCCTTGACGATATCAGTTTTGACCTGGGTGTTAACCAATCTTTCACGTTCTACTTCGCTCAAATCGGGACGAGTGAGGGGTCGATCAATCGGGACGACACTGCCCAGAGGCCAGTTGTGGCGTATCTGGACTTTGACATTCCCAACATTATCGGAAGTGTCGGCGGGACGTCAGCGGGTTACACAATAGGTCTTGCTGGTTTCATTCAGGGCTGGAATCTGATTTGGAACGATCCCGTAACGGTGATTTTCGGAAGTACGGGGAGGTTTGCAATCGACCTTAGCGACGCCAGTTACAGTGCGGGATTTTGGCTGGGGCCGGACGGCAGCGACTGTGTCACTGCGACAATCACACATCTTGCTGACCCTGCGGCGGTTCCTGAGCCCACCACGTTGCTCCTGCTCGGTGCCGGCCTTACAGGTCTCGCCATGACACGCAGAAGGATGAAGAGGAACTGAAGCAGAAGCTCGTCACAGGCTTTTTTCAGAAAGGCAGGCCTCAAGCCTGCCTTTTCTTTTTCTATCGTGACAGCTTAGATCCAACGTGGCGGATGCTCTGGACTTCTTAACGCTGACAATATCGAATGAGGCTCACATAAGTTCTCGTCCTTAATGCTATAGAATGCTGAATTCCAATTTGTAACCCCTTCTCTCTGTAATGCTTATCCCTTTGTCGAAAAACTTTACAGGTCGAATCCCTGAAATCTCACTGCCAATCACAGAGCGCAGGGGGTCAGCCCTTGACGGGCTGTTGCCCAAAATGAGTTTTTAGAGCATCGAGTTCAAACATAACCCGTAGACATCACTTCTTCCGTGATATTGCTCGGAGGCAGTCACGGTGTCCATAATATGCCGCAATGACGGCCACAATCAGAGACCGGATCGCCTTCGTACGGGCAGTTTCCACTGCCAGTGCTCTTGCTGCCGCCATTCTTTTAGGTTTAGCGGCTTTGGTGATCAGTACCTGGATGTTCTGAATCGCACAGGTCAGATACTCCTGTATCCGCATTCGCCACAGTCCCCGCCACCTCGCCTGATCAAACCCGTATCGTGTCCCCCTCGCAAAAGAACGCTCCATCAAGTGCTGCCTGGTTCGTATGTCCCGTCTCGCTTTGGCAGTCCGGCTTCCTTCAAGCATTGTATCAAGATCATCCTGCCGCAGATGTCTCTTGATCGTCCGGCCAGACACGTTCTTCGTGCATCTCTCCCTCAACAAGCACGCCGCACAGACTTTCCGGGCAGCGCTATAATCCCGGCTCTGTCGACTCACATGCAGCGATTTGGGTTTCAGGACTGCCCCGGCAGGGCACTGGTACGTATCCGGTTCAGGGTCATACCGAAAGCTCTCCTCAGAAAACTGACACTCTCTCTCGGTCCGCCTCAGCGCACTGTCCCGTAATGCAGGGATATGGGCCTGAATCCCCCGATCATGACACGCAAGAAAGTTGTCGATCGTTCCGTACTTGCTGTCCGCAACAACAGTCTGTACCTCAACGCCCGTCGTCCCCTGGTGGGCTGCCAGTAACGGAAGCATCCGATGCGCTTCATTCACATCCCCAGGGGTCGCTTCGGTCGCCGTGATGATTTCGTTCTGTCCCTCAACCACACGATGAACCTGGTAGGTCAGCTTCGCCTTGCCACGGTTGACGATCGCCGCATCAGGGTCCGTGCTGGAGATATACCGGCTGTTCTTCCTTTCGTCTGCCCCTGACCAATCCGTGCTTTGCTGACTGTCTTCAAGTCGGGCTTCCAGCTTCTTGTAATTCTCCTTCAATTGGCCCTTCAGGCTCCTGGTGTCAATGACGGCGTTGTTTGATGCATTGGCATCCACGAGGCTGGAGTCCACAAAGATCTTGCTGCCGTCCACAAGCCCCGCCTCCACACATTGGCCGACGACTCTCTCGAAAAATCCCCTGAACACCTCAACTCCCCACCGCTTCCGGGCTTTCGACAATACGCTGTGATCAGGCACCTCCCAGTTCAGGTCATACCCTAAGAACCACAGCCAATCCAATCGTTCCGGAACCGTTTCCATCAACTCCCGCTCGGATCGTACGTTGTACAGCACAAGCAGAAGCATCAGCTTCAGTATGACAGGGGGAGGAACAGAGACGTTCCCGTTGTTCCCGTAAAGTTTCTTGACTTCCGCGTACACAAAATTGAAGTCAATGTGCTCTGTGATCTTTCTTAACGGATGGTCTTTCCGTATTCTCTTGTCCAGGTTGATGCCGACATAAAACAGGCTTCCCTGATACTCCTGCTGCACTCCCATCATCGCTCGTTTTCCTCCATGCTCCGGGGTATACAGCATCATACCATGGGTCCTCAGGGCCTTCAAGACTTATTTGGGCAACAGCCCGTTGATCCTTGACGTTAGGCCGCACCCTTGCAATCTGTCAATGGTCATCGAAAAGTGTACCAGTTTGGGGCCTTCCTCAGGGTTGATACTGTGAGAGGGACCTGGCCGTCGCCGGTCAAGATGGTCCTCTCAGAAGCCCCAGGATAGATGATCTCGGGGCGGTCCATACCGTGGCAGTCTGTCATGCGCCGTTGTTTCTCTCCTTGAAGTCTTTCACACGGTAGCTGTTGCCTTTGATGTTGATCACCCGACAGTGATGCAGTAGCCGGTCAAGGATCGCTGAAGCGATCACCGGGTCGCCGAAGAGTTCTTCCCACTCCGAGAAGCTCTTGTTCGAGGTGATCACGGTGCTGGCCCGCTCGTATCGGCGGCAGATGAACTGGAAAACCAGATGAGCCTCCTGCCGGGTGATCGGCATATAGCCCACCTCATCCACGACGACCAGGGCGCTTCTGTCGTATCCTCGTCCTCTCGATGCGCTCTCGGCATTCTGCTTGAGCTTGCCGATCAGTTCGGCCATGGTGGTGAAGTAGATGCTGATGCCGGAGTAGCATGCCTTGATGGCCAAAGCGGTAGCCAGATGGGTCTTTCCCACTCCCGGAGGGCCGAGGAAGATGACGTTTTCCTTGCGGCCAACGAAGTCAAGGTCGAAGAGGTGCATGACCGATCTCTTGTCCAGGGTTTCGTGGAAGGAGAAGTCGTACTGTTCGATCGTCTTGTCGGAGGAAAGCCCGGCGATCTTCAAGGAAGTCCTGACCCGGCGCTCTTCCTTCGCCGTCACCTCTTCCTGCAAAAGCCGGTCGAGGAAGGCGAGGTATGTCTCACTGCTGTCTTGCGCCTGATCGGCCACGATCTGCAGCATGTCCTGAATACGGGTCAGTCGAAGCCGGGTCTTCAGGCTGACTATGAGCTTCGGGTCGCCCGGACTATGATCGGTCCTGAAGTCGAGAAAAGGGTCCAGCGCCACGTGGCATAGCACGATTATGTCATGCGGTCATGCAGGCTCAGGCAGAGAGGGAGGATAGTCAGGGTTGCCGAGAAGATAGCATTATTCTATACGACAAAGAGCGACCCTTTCTAAGACCACATTATGCTACAATGTAGTTACAAAGATGTAAGAATGGCAGGAGGTGTTTTATGGGGCAGACATCGGTCAACATTCGTGAGCTAAAAAGCCGTCTGAGCCATTATCTCAGGCTGACCAAGGCAGGGGAATCGGTCGTGATCACCGAGCGCGGCACCCCGATCGGCCGCATTGTGCCGATGGCCGCTCCGATAGAGCAACGGATAGAGGCTATGACACAGGCAGGCCTGGCGCTCTGGAACAGGAAAAAACTTAAATCTATTCCGCCCGTAGTCAAGGTGCGTGGTAAACGTACGGTGGCCTCTCTGTTGATCGAGGACCGCGAGTGATCGTCTATCTGGACGCGAGTGCCCTCGTTAAGCGGTATGTCTCCGAGGCCGGCTCCAGGGAGGTCAATGATTTAATTGCCGAGGCTCCTGTGGTTGGCACCGCTGCAATCAGTCATGCCGAGGTTTCTTCGGCCCTGGCAAAGGCTGCCAGAATGGGGCTGCTTTCACGGGAGGATGCAGCTTCCGCCCTTCAGGTTTTCAACGCGGAATGGGAAAGTCTGGTCCGGCTTCAGATGACAGAGGTCCTCATTTCCCATGCTGCAATGATGGCGTGGGAGCACGGCCTGCGGGGATACGACTCGGTGCATCTTGCGGCGGCGGTCTTCTGGCAGGATATGCTTGGAGAAGAGGTTTTGCTTGCCACCTATGACCGTCAACTTTGGGACACGGCAAAGACAATCGGCCTGATGGCGTGGCCCGAATCGCTTAAATGAGCATCAGCAGGGAGATACGGTCTGGCGCTCTTTACGTACGACGCACATTTCAGGTATGAACGGTCTCCTGTTGCGGGAACTTCCCGTCAGTGAGCCCGTTCTCTGTGACGCTGAAGGGTTAAAAACAATAAGCAAGACCCCGAAGGAGTACCCACTGCATTCCAATTTGTAACCCCTTCTCTCTGTAATGATTTAGACAAAATGATCCTTATCCCTTTGTCGAAAAACTTTACAGGTTTATTACATTTAATACCCCGCAGTCTCTGCTGCGGGAACCTTGCGTCGTCGGGGTGCAGGGCGTCGGAGCGAAGCGAGTTTAGTTTATTGAATCCCTGAAATGTCATTGTCATTCACAGCGCGTGCGCGAATCCCTCTGAAAGAGCGATCCAAAAGGTCAACTCTCTGATTAAAGGGTGGCATATCGTTTTTGTCGAAAAATTTTACAGAAGGGCAAAACAAAAGCATCAAACACATAATTACTATTAATTATCAACACTTTACTATGTTGGCACGAACTTTGTTAAAAAACGTGGGGCCTTGTGCCCGCTTTTGCACGATAGCGTCATTTTTAAAGGGGGCTCTCATGACAAAGATAGTTGCTGTGATATCGACTCTTTTTCTTATAGTTATAGTCGCAGGATTTATTCAGGTTGCCCAGGCTGAGCTGATGAATGGGGACTTCAGTATGGGATCGAATGGATTGGATGGCTGGACAACTGACGGGGATGTGAGTGTACCTGCAGGCGAAGCACGTTTGAGTGATGCTGTGGCTTCTTACAGCCTCTTATACCAAGGCGTTGCGTTAACGCCTGGCTCGTATACTTTGGAGTTTGACTTCAAGCACAATCTCTCGCCCGAACCATATATTGAGAACGACTTTTCTTTTCTCGACACCTTCTTCGCATCAATCTATTTCATTGATATTTTGTCCAATTTTGACCTCGACACTCCGGGATACGACGGCGCAACTGCCCTCTTTGACATGGATTCAACGGGTCCATTTAACATCAATGGATTAATCAGCACAAGCAGCAACTGGTCCCATTTTTCTCTGACTTTCCAAAATATGCATGCATACGCAATCCCGACTTTTGAATTGTTTAACCTGAACAATAATTCCAGCGATAGCACTGTTTATATCGACAACGTCACCATCACTACGGCCGCCGTTCCTGAGCCGTCGACGCTGCTCCTTCTGGGCGGCGGACTGCTTGGACTCGTGGGAATGGGGCTGAGAAGGTTCATGCAGTAGCGAGAACGGATCAATCTTTTTTTGAAGTTGAAGGGGAATGACGGAAATCGTATAGCATTTGCACAGATGAATACAGAAAGAAATCGAACATGAGCCGGTCAAGATGATATTGCCACACAGCAGTGTCATGATGGCCGGCTGTTCGTTTTCATGCCCGAGTGGGTCCCCGGTAATATCGTGTCTTTGAAATAGCAAGGAGGAATTGCCATGGTGGTCATCGACGGCGTCAGGAGGGGGTTGTTATCCCTCACTCCAGTTCTGCTAATTCTGCTGAGTCTCATCATCGCCTCGCCGCCGTGTCATGGTCAGACCCTTTCGGATCTCAGCGGTTCCGTCACCGTCACGACAGCCAACGAGCGGTCTACCCTCGACAGGGTCACGCGGAAGATCACGAGCACCGCCGACGTGACGATCAGGAACACGTCAAGCCAGGCCGTCTCCGGTCCCCTGCACGCGGTGATCACCATCAACAGCTCCCAGGCGAGCCAGGTGACCATGCCGTCTCCCGCCCTCGGGGGACACACCAGTCCGCCTTACAACAAATACTACTACGACCTCACATCGAAACTGACGAACAACATCCTGGCGCCCAACGGGGCCGTGACGTTTCAGGTCAAGTTCGTCAGGCCAAGCACGGTTACCTTTACATATACGGTAAAGGCATACGGAGTCCTGCAGGCGGCGAACGTGCCTCCCACTGCCAATGCCGGATCGAACCAGACGATTACTCTGCTGCCCGGACAACTGTCGGTAAACTTTACACTTGATGGTAGTCAGTCAAGAGACCAAGACGGAACGATTGCATCCTTCAGATGGACAGGCACTCCTGACCCGGCGGATGCGCAGATGCCGACGGTCCAGCTTTCCGCCGGGACTTACATCTTCACCCTCGTAGTGACGGACAATAACGGGGCATCGAGCAACCCGGCAACAGTGACGATAACCGTTTTGCCACCTCCCAATCAGGCGCCCGTTGCAAATGCGGGTTCTGACCGGACGATCACCCTCCAGCCGGGACAACTGTCGGTAAACTTTACACTTGATGGTAGTCAGTCAAGAGACCAAGACGGAACGATTGCATCCTTCAGATGGACGGGCACTCCGGACCCTGCCGATGTCGCACAGCCGACAGTTGCACTGGGACAAGGTACTCATACCTTCACTCTCGTTGTGACAGACGACAAGAATGCGACGAGCCAGCCCGCCACGGTCACAATCACCGTGCGGCCTGCCCAGCCTCCGCAGCTCTCGGTCAACCCTCTTTCGTATATTGTCAACCAGGGCCAATCCCTCACGATCAACGTCTCGGCTGTCGACCCCAACGGAGAGCTGGTCACCCTTTCCGCATTCCCGGCTTTAAAGAACGCGGCCTTTTCAGGTACCCCGGGAGTCTCGGCGAACGGCGTCTTCGCGTTTACACCGGATGCAGGCCAGTCGGGCATCCATATGGTGAGCTTCAAGGCGACGGACCCCACGGGTCTGAGCGATACGAAGACAGTTGAGATCAGCGTGAGCAAGGTGAACCATGGCCCGGTGCTGATGCTCCAGGCGAGCGCAACGGTCGACGAGGGAGCAATAATCGCTATCCCCGTGAAAGCGACCGATCCTGACGGAGACATCGTGACGCTAACGGCATCCGGCCTGCCCGCAAATGCCCTGTTCATCCCCTCAACAGGGACGATCACCTTTGCGCCCGACTATACCCAGGCCGGTACCGTCGTCATATCGGTAACGGCGAGCGACGGAGTGCTTTCCGACACCAAATCGGTGCAGGTAACGGTGAATAATGTGCCCACCGGGAGCGCCGGCCAAGGTGGGCTGGTACTCACTGTGGACCCTGTAGAAAGCCCCTCTTTCCTGACCACCCAGAGGATTACGGGAAGTGTGAATGCTCCGACCCAACCCCCGACCCCCCGGCTCAAATCGGCCCTGATAACCTCTTTGGTTCCGGCCGTCGCAGAGCAAGGGACAACTCTGAATGTCCTTCTAACCGGGAACGCGGGAGACTACCCAACTCATTTCACAAATGGGGTCAGCAAGGCGGATTTCGGCGCAGGCATCACGGTAACGTCTCTCAGTGTGACCGGTCCCGGTCAGGCGACCGCCGTGATATCGATTGATCCAAACGCCGCCGAAGGGCCCCGCTCGATCAGCGTCGTCACGGGAGCCGAAACGGCGGTTTCCGTTCTGGCCTTCAACGTGATGAAAGGAAAGACCAGAATGACCGGAAGGATCGTTGATGCGGAGACAGGACAGGCCATCCCGGGGGCGACGGTCACTGTCAAGGGATCGACCATAACAGCCGTAACGGATGGAAACGGCTATTTCATCCTGGAAAATGCTCCTGCGGGTCAACAGGTGCTTTTGGTGTACGCCACGGACCACCAGCTGATCGAGATGCCTATCTCGGCCGGGACAGGGTCGGCGCAGGACCTGGGCAACATAAAGACAGAGTCCACCGTTTTCAACCCCAACGCGCCTTCTTCGGCTTCCATCGGAAGCCTCCTCCACAGAGGTATCAACAATGAAACAAGGATCAAATCCCCCGAAGAGGCCAGGCAACTGGTGAAGGACGCTGTTTTGTCGGTCGGAGGGGAGGATATCGGCTTGCTGGATGACTATGGGAATCAGGAGAACCCGAATATCCCGGGGAAGCCCTTTATGAGCCTTGGGAAAGATGCCATTGAAACGCTGGCCATGCGTACCCTGTCAGGGGAGTCAAGGAGTCTCGGAGAGTTGCTCCATTCTTTTACGGTCTTGTGGCAGTGGCAGAACGGTCCTCCGAAACTGAAGCAATGGATCCAGGGGATTCAGAATGTCGTTAATCGAGCCTGGAACAACCCCAACGATCCCCAAAACGCCCTCTTTATCCTTCTTTTTAACCCGGGGGGGAGTCTGGCTTCGACTCCTCCGCAGATCGTTCCGGACCTCAGACTGAACGCGCTGCAGGCCCATTTGGCGGAACTGACGCTGCTTCTTTCCGCCACCAGGACAGTGGATCCCAAAGTGATTCACGACCAGGTGGTCGCGAAATATCCGGAACTGGCATGGTCCTTTGATTTAAGGAGGGCATCGGTTCCCATGTTGGCCCAGTCGGGGGGGGAACCGCCTTCACTGACACCCGTGGCCAGGGCGGAAAGAACCAGTTATTCCGGGCAGTCCGGCAAGAAGATTCTGCTCAGAGCCGAGGATGTGGGCTACAGTCCGGTGGGGCTGACTTACTCCTGGACCGTGCTGGAGAAGCCCGCAGGCAGCACGTCAGCGTCTCTTCTGGAAAACGATGACCAGAAGATCTGTTATTTCACCGGGGATTCACGCGGGGACTACGTCATCAGACTGGTTGTCCGGGCCGGGGATAAGGTAAGCGCCCCGTTCGATTTCAGGGTGAACGTGGACGACCCCTGCATCTGGGGTGAGGAGAGAAGCTGGAAGAACGCTGATGCCTCGTGGAATAGCGTGCTCTGCAATTTTGCCAATCAGGTTCCACTTACCTATGCCCAGCAGATCCCGGCAACCCTTTTTGCGAACTTTCTGGAAGGAACGACGCCGCTCGATACCTTCGATGCCAAACTGAAAGCAGCAGACAATCTGAAGACATTTCTTGATCTCAATGATTTCAAGGCGTCGCAATCGAAGATCACTGCGGCCAGCGTTTACAGCCAGCACTATCCGGATATTCTCAAGGAGGCAAACAGCAATACGACCAAGTTCTCCGCCTTTAAGACGTTTGCTGTGAATCAATTGGTGGAAGGCATGAGAGGCTTTGTGGAGGGTCAGATTTCCCAGGTGGCAAAAGACCTCATGTACGGCATCCTCGACAAGATGATCGACAAATACATCGACAGCCTCCGCCCGGCGTCTCCTTTCATTAGAAAGACGGAAGTCGTTGACATAGAAGGGATCAACAGGAAAGGGGTACTGGTCACTTTCGAAAGGTCCCCCGGCGACCGAGGGGAGTCTGAGGGCGGAACGTGGCATTTCTATTACATGCTCTGGAGATATTCGGCAAACGAGATGACCCGGCTGTTTATTGGAAAGGAGGGGAAATTGCCCGGTCCCCTTGCCAGTCCTGACAACAAAGACGTCCTGACGTACCTGGATCCCAGTCCTCCGGAGGGACAGTGTGCCTACTACGTTCAGGCGCGGCGAATCATGGGGGGACCGGTCATCAACGAAGAGTGGAATGAGGGCCAATTCTTCGTCGAGTTTATGCTCAACACCGTTCAGCCCCCTTACGCTAACGTATACACCCATGTGAAGACATTCTCTGACAAGGTGCTCTATTTCTACAAGGCCCTGAAGCTTCAGGACAGCGATCTGAGCGAACCCGCAAGACTCTATGTGCCAAAGGCCCTGGAAACCCCTCCGCCGCCGGTGAGCCTTGCTTCGACCAAAGAATTCGGCCCTTACAACGGCGATGTGCTCATCAGCATGCCCATCTTTAACAGCCTCTTCAGGTTGAGGGGAACAAGGATGGAATACCTGCTTTCATGCGGATTCAAGGACCCTTACCAGGTGGGCCTGGCCACGGATTTTCACGGCAATATCTATTCCGATAATTCCGCAAGCGATGCCATGTTCGGGGGAAGGATCTTTCGGTGGAAGCCCTACAGCCTGGAGAGGGAATTGTTCGGTTCCGTGCAGTATTTCAGCCAGCTTCTCTTGTATGCCAAACCGTGCGCCGTTCAGGGGCTTACTTCCGGATGGGTTGGAAGCTCGGAGAAACTCTTTATCGCCGACCTCTATTCGAATAAGATTCTGGAGCTCGAAATTCCCGGAGCCGGCGTTCTGCCCCCCAATCCGAACCATTATGTGAGTCAGCCCGTCCCCATGCCCGAGGGGCTGGTGCTCGGCCGAAACACCAGCATGGCGGTCAACTCCCTCAAAGGGGAACTGCTGGTGACCGCGGGCGATAACATCTTCAGGTACGATTCCGTCGCAAACAACTATCTTTTCCCGGAGACTGCAAAGCCGTTCATTCACATCGTTGGTGTCGATGCGGACCGCTTTGGCACCCTTTACATCACCGATGGGCAATCGGGAACGATTACCGCCATCCCTTCTGATAAACAGAATAGCCTCTTCTATCAGGAGTTGATCACGAACCCGGCCACTCGAAGCCTTTTTACTCTCAAGTCGAACATCAACTCACCAGGAGAGCTTCGTCTTTCAGGGGATCATCGTTCCATCGTGTGGTTTGACCACGATGGGTACCACAACAGGGTATTCGGCATCTCGGCCCGTGTCATCGACCTGCAGGGCA
The DNA here is from genome assembly GCA_963705105.1 of uncultured Nitrospiraceae bacterium. GTDB lineage: Bacteria > Nitrospirota > Thermodesulfovibrionia > Thermodesulfovibrionales > Dissulfurispiraceae > CAVPIW01. Next base: position 224,656 of record CAVPIW010000014.1, read on the forward strand.
ACCCCCTGGCGGGCGCCAGGGTGAGCTGTTCTGACCGCGGGGAGGTGAGAAGCGCCCTCACAGACCAATACGGCGTATTCCATCTGCCGGGGTTGCTCCTGGAGGGATTTCCTCTTCAAATGGGGCTCCTGATCCGGAGCGCGGACGGCCGGAGCGGTACTTACATTGCTAAGATGAGGGACAGGGGGGAGACATTTATTCCGGAGCTCCTCTTCGTTCCGGACACCCTCCCGAGCGGGACGGTTTCTCTGCCGACCCAGCCCTCGCCGGTCCCGCCCGTGTCGGTGTCCATTCCTCTTCCGCCTGCGTGGGATCCGGTCTTTGAGATTGACCGGCCGGAGCTCCCCCCGCCGCCGGTCCTCCCGGGAACGACGAGCCCGCGCGCGCCAAGGGTTGAAATCGTGACCCCCGTTGACGGGAAGAGGTTGAATCAGGATGAAGACCAGATTCTGGGCTATGTGGACGACCCGTCCGTTACGCAGGCCGTCCTTACAATGAACGGGATCGAAGAAACGGTTTCCGTCCAAGACCATCTTTTCAGGAAGTCCATTTCGCTTCGTCCCGGAGTGAACCATATTCAAGCAAAGGCGACGGTCTTCTCGGGCGGGGAGCCGTTGACGGGAATCTCCAAACCTGTGCTGGTTTTCAGGATCAACGAGAGTATCACGGCGGGAACCATCTCCGGCATCATCCGGGAGAGAAGCACGGGCTACCCTGTGCCGGACGCACTGATTCGCATTCAAGGAACCAATCTGGAAGCCTATGCGAATGAATTAGGGATATGGAGTATCAGAGAGGTTCCTTTGGGAACGGTTACGGTTGAAATCATTCCGTAGGTATGACACTCAGACTGGAGGATGACATGAGAAGGGGGATCAGGGGGAGATATTCAAAGGGAGTTCTGTGCGCCCTGTCATTTTTCCTTGCCGTATTCGTTCTTCTGGCCGGAAATCCTGCCCGAGCGGATTTCACGGTCACTGTGACCGGGCCGGGTGGGAGTGCGAGTCAGACCATATTGGGTGATGTGGGCGGTTCCTTCGACGTCAATATTCCCCTCAATAAGAACGCGGTGAATACCATAAAGGTGACTGCCACCGATGCTATCGGAAACAGTGCCTCCGAGGAGCTCAAGGTCACCCAGGTGGCGCTCGATGCCATCGTCGTTTCAAAGATCACCGCGCAAAGGCTCTCCGTCCAGGAAGTCGAACAACTGGTCAATGACGGGATAATCAATCTCGCCGATCCGGCGAATTACAACGTGTCAGCCTTCGATATCGTCCTCACGATTGCGGACCAGCCGGTCCCCGTCAGGGTGCCGGTCGCCGTTCCCAAGATCGCGGAAGAGAAGTCCGGGTGGGAGGTCTACAAGCTTCCTCCTGCCGGCGACGGCGGTGGCGGAGACAGGCCGAAACCTCCCCCTCCCGAGATCATCGTCTTCGAATCGACGATCCCCGGTCCTCCGGGGGAGCCTCCGATTTCCATTCCCGGAGTGCTGGTCATAGAAGGCAAGATAAAGAGCCTCAAGGAGTTCTTCTCCGTCCGTCTGCTGCTGATGAACACGTCAGGGATCTTCACGCTCACCGACATAACTGCAATGATAGAATTTCCGGAGGGCGGACTTTCAACGGTGTCGCCCAAGGACGGCATCATCTCCTTTGGAGAGATCCTTCCCGGCGAAGGCAACCAGCCCGGGCAGAAGGAAAAGGAGTGCATCATACGCGGCGACGAAATCGGCATGCGCGATGTGAAGGTGAACTTCGGCGGCTTCGTCAGGGGGCCGGGCATACCGGAAGACAAACCGATTCCCTTCAACGGCAGCGCCATGACCGAGGTCGAGGTGAAAGGGCCTCCGACCTTCAAGGTGGAGGTGACACATCCCGATTTTGTCACCCAGGGCGTGCCTTATGAGCTCAAGGTGGACATCACGAACACGGCCGACATCCCCGCCATGTATGCGAGCCTTTCTATCGCCCTTGGTGCGGACGGGGTCCTGGTGAAATGCAGCGTCGACGGGAACGGCAACCCCGTCTGCACCCAGATCCAAGGCGAAGACATAAGAAACCTCGGCCATATTCTGCCGGATCAGAAGGTTTCACAGGTCTTCACGGTGATGCCCCTGAAATCAGGGGCGATCAGCTCCTGCATGGGCGCTTCGGACCAGAATATCAGCCTCCAGGTCTATGTGGGCAACATCGGCTGCGTGGTAGGACAGTTCCCTCCGGACAGGGTATCTCCGGACGGTTCGCCCGCAGTCAGCGTCCTTCCCACGCCGAATGCCAACGGCATCCACCCGGATTCGCCCGTGACCGCCTTCTTCAGCGAGCTGATGAACGAGGCCTCGATCACAACCGGACCGGGCGGGACGTTCAACGTCTTTGACAGCGCCGGAAACGAGGTCTGGGGACAGTTGCGCCTTATCAGGCTCCCTGCTGACCCCACCGCCAATCAAAAGACCGTTGCCATCTGGCAGCCGACGGGCGGCACACTTGTCGGTAACAAGAAATACACGGTCATTCTCACGACGAATATCATGGACCTCGAGGGCAAGAGACTGCCCTCCAAATGGGAGAGCACGTTCACCACGACCGGCACAGGTCTGGACGATATGGACCCGCCGACGGTCAGCCTCTCCATAGAGCCTCCGATAAACCCCGGCTATGTCTTGCCGGGCCAGATCGTCAAAGTGGACGCCTACACCGCAGATCAGGGAAGCGGGGTCGCCCGCGTGGAGGCGAGAATAAAGGATCTGGATGAACCGAACGCGCAGTATCAGCTCATAGACCAGAAGACGGTATTTGCAGGCGACAAGCCCCCTTTCATATTCCCGATTGATTCCGGGAAGCTGATACTGAACCATACCTATCAGTTCAGGGCTACCGTTTATGACGGGGCGGGAAACCCCCGTGAGGCCACTATAGCGTTCAAGATTGCACCGACCGCAGCTGCACCGACTGTCACGTTGCCGGAAGATCCTGCCCAACCGGTCCTTCACGGCATCTCCGTTGATGTGACGCCCCTGAACGTTACCGGGGGCGTGAGGGAGGTGCGCTTCTATCTGGATGATGCGCCGAATCCTTTCAGGGTGGTCAGCATTGCCCCGTATCAGACGAGCCTCGGCACTCTCGGCTTGACACTCGGCACACATACAGTCCGCGCAGTCGCCCTTGACCCTCTGGGACAGTCTGGCGAAGACACTCTGTCTTTCACCCTCGCTGAAAACCTGAATATGCCGGTGGTCAACTTCGGCAGCGCCGTGAATGGGGCGAAGTACGCCCTGGGTGAACAGATCCTGGTGAAGCCGGTCATCAGCGATCCTGTGGGACTTGCTTCGGTCACCTATTACCTTGATGGTTTCCCCGGTAACCCTGGAGGTAACAACGGAGAGGTCCTCTATTCCGGCTTTGCACCCATTCTCTTCAGCACGACAGGGAGGAGCCTGGGGTCGCATACCATCTATGTAAAGGCGACGAACAACCTTGGCGTCTCTAATAACCTTAGCGATCCGGAATCCTCGCTGCAGTTTGTCATCACCGAGTACAAGGAAGGGCCGCCGCCCGCAGCGCCAACGGTCAACATTGTCTCATATCCCGAAAACGGCACAGTGACATTACAGGGTAACAGCGTTGCAAACGCGAGAATCAGCGTCACCAACGCGACCAAGGGACTGAGCATCAACGTGAATGCTGCGACCTCAGGGAGCTTTACCGCTCAGATCCCTGCTGATGCCGGAGATACCATCAGCCTGGTGGCCTACGATCTGACCACGTCCATCTATCCGAGCGCTGCCACGACGGTCACAGTCCAGGCCGCGCCGGTCCTGACGGGGATATCGGGCTCTCCGCAATCAATGTCCTTCAATGCGCGGAATGAGTATCAGGACATCACCGTGACAGGGAATTACAACCAGGGGCCTTCGTCCAATGTGACCTCCAGAGCGACCTTCTCATCCAGCAATCCTGCCGTTGCGTCTGTAAACTCATCGGGAAGGGTTGTGGCTCTCTCCTATGGGACAGCGACAATTACCGCAACGGTTGGAGGCTTTCAGGCGCAGGTGTCGGTCACGGTTACCATCGTTTCACTCACGAGCATCACCGTTGAGCCCTCTCCCGTCAATCTCGTCACCATCGGTCAGACACGGCAGCTCACCGTGACGGGTCATTACAGCAACGGAACGACGCAGGTGCTGAACAGCGGGAACACATTTACAGCGGGCAACGTAGGCATCGCCACGGTCAATTCATCGGGCCTGATCAGCGCAGTCGGCAACGGGAACACACAGATTACGGTGTTCCACTCCGGTGTGGCGCCTGTCGCAGTGCCTGTTATGGTGGACATCACGCAAGACACGGCTCCGACCGTGCAGATTCTCAGTCCCGCCCCCGGTTCGTCCGTGGAGCGGGGACAGAACATTCAGGTCACGGTGAGGGCGCAGGACACGGTCGGAGGGGTGACAAGACTCACTCTCACCGTTACGGGAGAGACGAGCCATGCCGAGTTGAAACAGATCTCACCGGCCTCGCCTGATACGACACAGAGTTTCACCTTCGCCGTATCTTCCGCTGCCGCAATCGGAGGGAGCATCACTCTCAGTGCAACAGCCGAGGACACTGGCGGAAAGACGTCCCCGGTCTCTTCCGTTACGCTCAATGTGGTTGACCTCAACGCACCGGTCGTCAGCATCACTCTGCCTGCGAACCAGACACCATTCAACTATGGAGACACGGTTAACGTCAATATATCCGCGACGGACGCCGTGGGAGTAACGCAGATCAGGTATGAGACGACGGGTGCACTGACCTTGTCGGGGTCGATGGCGATTACACCTGCTTCCCCATCGGCCATCGCGTCATTCAGCTTCGTCATCCCCTTCGGGGTGACAACCCCGAACGTCAGAATTCTCGCCTACGCAAGAGACGGGTACGGCAGAGAGGGAGCGGCCATTCCTGTGGATATCATTATCACCAATGCAGACATCACTCCTCCTGCAACAGTCGTCACAGCCGTTGCCGACCCCGGATTGAATGCAAGGACCACGATCACCTACCAGGTCACCTCGGGTCTCGCCGACCTCGACCATGTGGAGCTCTACTTCCGCCGGAACGGAATCGGCACATTCAACCGGTACACCGATGCAGATGGCGGAAATCCACAGGGAACATTCTCCCCTGAGATCGGAAATGCCGGCTCGATTCTCTTCGATTCCACGAAGATGGGCGGCGACGGGACCTATGACTTTTACACTGTCGGCGTGGATAAGGCGGGAAACCGTGAACCTGCGCCTGTCAGCGCAGATCAGACAGCCGTCTTCAACGCCGGAACAGTCTGGACAACGATGAATTCACCGACAACCATTGGCGAGGGCGATACCGCCTTTGATAATAAGAACCTGAGAATCACCGGCGCAACGGTTACTGTTAACGGACCTCACAGCTTCAAGAATGTCGAACTGCTGAACGGCGCAGTCTTGACGCATTCCGACACAACGGCCTCGCAGGAATTCAGCCTCAACCTGTCCGCATGGACATTGTCCATCGATTCGACGAGCAGGATTGATGTGGCGGGGCGGGGCTACATAGGAGGCAATGGGGATTGGGAGAGCGGTCGAACGGTGGGCAATGTCTATGGGTCCGGCTCTGGGACCGGTGGCAGCTACGGCGGTCTGGGAGGCCGCTACAATGATGGTTCGGCCGGGCAGCCCAATTCCGTTTACGGCAGCCTTACGGACCCGGTGGACCTGGGAAGCGGTGGAGGCGCCTGGGGTGGTACGGATGGCGGGGATGGAGGCGGAAGGATTCTCATCAACGCCGTCAATGTTACAGTGGATGGCTCAATCCGCGCTAACGGCGGAGAAAGCGCGGGATCGGCTGCAGGAGACGGCAGCGGGGGGGGCATCCGTATTTCCACAAAAACCTTGTCAGGTGCCGGAAATATAACGGCAAACGGAGGAGGAAGCGGCAACGGGACCGGCGGTGGAGGCGGAAGAATCGCCATCACATTCTTTGACATGGAAACGATGAATGCAGGCGGGATCACCGCCATGGGAGGCCTCGGCCAATATGGCAGCGGCGCGAACGGTACGGTTTTCCTGAAACAGGAACAGACCGCCGGCGGCGAGCTTGTCATTACGGGGCAAGGACCTGCAACGCCGTGGACAAACCTCACCATCCCGACAGGATATACTTTTGATTCAATCACCTTACGAGACAATGCCAGGGTAATCACAAACGATCCGATCACGGTCACAGGGGCCTTATGGGTTACCGGCAATTCGATTCTCACGCACAGTGGCCCAAATGAGGCCGGATTGGTGATCAACGCCTCGGTGGTTCAAGTGGACGCAGGCAGCGCAATTGACGTGACGGGTCGCGGCTACGCGGGAGGCGCTGGGGATTGGGAAAGCGGCCGGACATTGGGTAATGCATACGGGTCCGGACCCGGAACCGGGGGCAGCTACGGCGGTCTGGGAGGCCGATACAGTGATGGATCCGCGGGACAGGCCAATCTGGTTTACGGCAACGTGAAGGACCCTGTGTTCCTGGGCAGCGGTGGAGGATCCTGGGGTGGTTACGACGGGGGCAGTGGCGGCGGACGGATCACGATCCATGCAACTGAGGAAGTGATCGTTCACGGCGCCATCCGGTCAAACGGAGGAGAGAGCGCCGGCAGCGCAGCCGGAGACGGGTCCGGAGGATCGATCCGGATCGAAACATCCCGTCTTGCCGGGACCGGATCCATCAGCGCCAATGGCGGCGGGTCCGGCAACGGTGTCGGCGGTGGTGGCGGACGGGTGGCCATCTATTGCGATTATGTGGATCCGACGGATGACCTCGGCGACCTTCGCGGCACCACGGCCTTTGGAGGTCGCGGTAATTATGATAGCCGGAGGGCCAGCGCGGGAACGGTTTACATCAAATACAGCAACCAGCAGCAGGGGGATCTGTACATCGATGACAATGTCGTGGATGGCAGCGGGACCCCCAACGGGACATCACCGGAGTCTACCCCGCTCACCTACATTACCTTCGGGACCACCGCCGGGGTGAATACCGATGCGTTTACTTTGACCACGGATGGACTGGCGTCGTTGATGCCTGGAGGTCTGGTGGGGATGAGAATCAATCCGGACATTACCCAGCAGGAGACCTTTGTCATCCAGTCCAACACGGCGAATGTGATCACGGTAATCAATCCGAACGAGCACGGGATTAACTTCTCAGCGGTGGCCGGCGCAGGGAAGACGTATGGCGGATGGTACCGGTTTGACAATGTCTTCTTCCGCCGGGGAGGCAACTTGGTGGTGGGAGACATTATCGAGGCGGGAACGATGAGGATTGAAGAATATGGGGTATTGACTCACTTCGAGACGACGCCCAGCTTCGTCTCCCAGCTTGACCTGACTGTAGGGGATCTTGTCATTGATACCACCGGCCGGATCGATGTCACGGGTCGCGGGTATATTGGTGGCAAGGGAGATTGGGAGAGAGGCCGGACAGTGGGCAATGTCTATGGGTCCGGCTCTGGGACCGGTGGCAGCTACGGCGGTCTGGGAGGCCGCTACAATGATGGTTCGGCCGGGCAGCCCAATGACCTGTATGGCAGTCTTACGGACCCTGTGGACCTGGGCAGCGGCGGCGGCGCCTGGGGTGGTACGGATGGCGGTGACGGAGGCGGCCGGATCTTCATCACGGCGACACACATCACGCTTAATGGTCGCATCATGGCCAACGGCGGGGAGAGTGAGGGAAGCGCTGCGGGAGATGGCTCCGGTGGCACGGTCAGTATCGTGACCGGCAGCCTCGCCGGAGGAGGGATCATCCAGGCCAACGGCGGTGGTAATGGCAACGGCACCGGCGGCGGCGGCGGGAGAATCGCTATCTACCATAATGGCTCCCTGACAGTGCCTGCGGCCAATATCACGGCCATCGGGGATGCGGGGCATTATGGCGTCGGAGGAAATGGAACGGTCTATTTCAGAGGACCCGGGCAGCAATATGGCGATCTCATCGTAGATGGCCTCGGTAATGCCACTCCAACGGATACGACGACCATACCCGGAGACTATACCTTTAATGACATTGTCCTTCGAAACTCCGCAAGGGTCGTTGCGGATGACGGCATCACCGTAACGGGCAGATTGCTGATCACCGGCAATTCGATTCTCACGCACAGTGGCCCAAATGAGACCGGATTGGTGATCAACGCCTCGGTGGTTCAAGTGGACGCAGGCAGCGCAATTGACGTGACGGGTCGCGGCTACGCGGGAGGCGCTGGGGATTGGGAAAGCGGCCGGACATTGGGTAATGCATACGGGTCCGGACCCGGAACCGGTGGCAGCTACGGCGGTCTGGGAGGCCGATACAGTGATGGATCCGCGGGGCAGGCCAATCTGGTTTACGGCAACGTGAAGGACCCTATGTTCCTGGGCAGCGGTGGAGGATCCTGGGGTGGTTACGACGGGGGCAGTGGCGGCGGACGGATCACGATCCATGCAACTGAGGAAGTGATCGTTCACGGCGCCATCCGGTCAAACGGAGGAGAGAGCGCCGGCAGCGCAGCCGGAGACGGGTCCGGAGGATCGATCCGGATCGAAACATCCCGTCTTGCCGGGACCGGATCCATCAGCGCCAATGGCGGCGGGTCCGGCAACGGTGTCGGCGGTGGTGGCGGACGGGTGGCCATCTATTGCGATTATGTGGATCCGACGGATGACCTCGGCGACCTTCGCGGCACCACGGCCTTTGGAGGTCGCGGTAATTATGATAGCCGGAGGGCCAGCGCGGGAACGGTTTACATCAAATACAGCAACCAGCAGCAGGGGGATCTGTACATTGATGACAATGTCGTGGATGGCAGCGGGACCCCCAACGGGACATCACCGGAGTCTACCCCGCTCACCTACATTACCTTCGGGACCACCGCCGGGGTGAATACCGATGCGTTTACTTTGACCACGGATGGACTGGCGTCGTTGATGCCTGGAGGTCTGGTGGGGATGAGAATCAATCCGGACATTACCCAGCAGGAGACCTTTGTCATCCAGTCCAACACGGCGAATGCGATCACGGTAATCAATCCGAACGAGCACGGGATTAACTTCTCAGCGGTGGCCGGCGCAGGGAAGACGTATGGCGGATGGTACCGGTTTGACAATGTCTTCTTCCGCCGGGGAGGCAACTTGGTGGTGGGAGACATTATCGAGGCGGGAACGATGAGGATTGAAGAATATGGGGTATTGACTCACTTCGAGACGACGCCCAGCTTCGTCTCCCAGCTTGACCTGACTGTAGGGGATCTTGTCATTGATACCACCGGCCGGATCGATGTCACGGGTCGCGGGTATATTGGTGGCAAGGGAGATTGGGAGAGAGGCCGGACAGTGGGCAATGTCTATGGGTCCGGCTCTGGGACCGGTGGCAGCTACGGCGGTCTGGGAGGCCGCTACAATGATGGTTCGGCCGGGCAGCCCAATGACCTGTATGGCAGTCTTACGGACCCTGTGGACCTGGGCAGCGGCGGCGGCGCCTGGGGTGGTACGGATGGCGGTGACGGAGGCGGCCGGATCTTCATCACGGCGACACACATCACGCTTAATGGTCGCATCATGGCCAACGGCGGGGAGAGTGAGGGAAGCGCTGCGGGAGATGGCTCCGGTGGCACGGTCAGTATCGTGACCGGCAGCCTCGCCGGAGGAGGGATCATCCAGGCCAACGGCGGTGGTAATGGCAACGGCACCGGCGGCGGAGGCGGTAGAATCGCAATCGATTACAATACTTCCAGTTTCAGCGGTGCGATTACTGCCAATGGAGGGGACGGGTCCTACGGTGATGGTGGACCCGGCACGGTCAACCAGCAATAGAAGTGGTCGATGGACGAGCCTCCGATTCAGACAGGATGTGCAGAGCGGCTGCTCCTCGACCCGACAGAAGCATAAACGGCGATGAAGCTCAGCTCTGAATAGGTTCTGGATGAGCATGCTCAGTCCCTGAAGAATTCACAATCATCATGCCGGTCCCTGCGCGAATCCCCGCCGGGGGCCGGCATGCTCACACCATTTTCCCGTCATTCCTGTTTCTCTTTTCATTCCATTCATGTATAATTTCAACTGTATGATCAGAAATGACCTTACATTCCTCCGTCCTCAGGTCCTCACCTTCATCAACATCTTCCTTGCCGTCATCATCGTTCTCGCTGCCCTCGTGCTCGCCCGGGACGTGCTGACCTTCGCCTCCAGAAAGCCGCTGACGCCCCTGAAGGCGGCGGGATCAGCGGACAAGGGACAAGCCGCGGACACCCTCCAGTCCTACGAGCCCATCGTCAGGAACAACTTCTTCGGCGCGCCGGGAGGCCCGCTGAAGCCCCTGACTGCTTCGAAAGACGGCGGACAGGCACAGTCCGACAAGTCCCTTGTCGGGACGGTTGCGCCGGTCCAGGGTTACAAGGGATATGCGATTTTCATGGACAAGTCAGGGACGCAGGAAGTCATCAAGGTGGGGGACAAAGTCCCCGGTATGGGCCGCCTCGAAAAAGTGGACAGGGACAAGGCCACTGTGCGGGGTGACGCCGGGACCGTCGTCGTCCCCCTTGTCGACATTGTGAAGATAACGGATGTGCACACGGCCCAGAGCGGAGGCGGAGCATCCGACTTTGCCAGGCCCGTGGGAACGGGCAGCTTCATCGTCGACCAGAAGAAGATCCTCCAGGCCCTCGAAAACCCTAACCAGCTCATGACGGACGCCCGGCTGACGCCGAACGTCGTCAACGACCGCCAGGAGGGCTTCATGCTCCGCGAAGTCAGGGAAGGCGGCATTTACAGGAATCTCGGGCTGCAGAACGGTGATGTTCTTTTGCGCATTAATGATTATAATATCTCGAACCCGGAAAACGCCCTGCAGGCCTTCTCGGCGCTCCGGGGCATGGACAGGGTCCAGCTGGATATCATTCGCGGCGGCAACAAGATGAACCTGAACTACCAGATTCGGTGACACAGAGGATGAAATCTTGAAAAGCGGGACTGAGATAATCATTGTCGCTGTCAGCAAGACTTTGAGACACTTTGCCCTGCCGTTGCCATGCAACCTGAATATGATGAACCATGCGATCATCTTTCTTTTCGTCATACCTCTTCTCCTTTCACTCCTGCTCACGCCGGTCCTGCCGGTTCATAACGCCTGTGCGGCTCCCCGGGAAAGTCACCCGGCCGATCAGAAGGTGACCGTCAACTTCGTCGATGTGGACCTGACGGTGGTGACGAAATTCATCAGCGAGGTGACGAAGAAGAACTTCATTTACGATGAACGCGTCAAGGGGAAGATAACGATCATCGCGCCATCGAAGCTCAGCATCGAAGACGCGTTCAGCCTCTTCACATCCGTTCTCGACCTCAAGGGGTTCACCGTCGTGCCCTCCGGCGTCAACGCCTATAAGATCATCCCCTCTTCCGAGGCGAAACAGCGCGGCGTTACGATCGTGAGCGATCGGAAACCGGTGAACGAAAGTTACATGGCCCGGCTCATTCCGCTGAAAAACGTCTCCTCCGATGACGCCCTGAAATTCATCCAGCCCATCGTGTCGAAGGACGGGTATGCATCGTCCTTCGGTCCCGGCAATTTGCTCCTCGTCATCGACTCGGGCCTGAACATGGAGAAGGTCCTCTCCATCATCGAGAGCATCGACCAGCCGTCCATGAGGGAGGGCCCGGAGATCGTGTATCTCAAACATTCCAGCGCCGATGCCGTGGCGAAGATCATCAACGAAGGGTCCGTCCGCAGATCGCGGGCGGTTCCGCAGCCCGCTACCGGTGAGGACGCCAAGGCCGTGGCGGACCAGCGGCTGAACGCCGTCGTGATCTTCGGGGACAAGGGCGCGAGGGAATCCATGAAATCCCTGATCGCACTGCTCGATGTTCCTTCTCCGGAAATGCAGGGGAGGATCAACGTCTACTTCCTCGAGCATGCCGACGCCTCGGAGCTCGTCAAGGTGATCGAGGGGATCATACGGGGAGGCCAGCAGCGCCAGCAGGCCGCTGCAGCGCCCGGAGGGGCGCCGGTCACGCCCTTCGAGGCGGCCGGGGGCATCACGGTGACGGCCGACAAGGCCACCAACTCCCTGGTCATCGTCGCCTCTCCCTCCGACTATCAGAACCTGCTGCAGGTGATCAGGCAGCTCGACAGGCAGCGAAGGCAGGTCTTCGTCGAGGCGATGATCGTCGAGGCGTCGATAGACAAGCTGAGAGAGCTGGGCATCAAATGGAGGGCCACGGTCCAAAAGGACGGTGAGCCCATCGTGATCGGAGGATTCGGTACCATTGATTCGGCAGCGGTCCAGACCATCCTCACCGGCCTCCAGGGCGCCACCCTCGGGGGGCTTGGTAACTTCCTCGATGTGCCCTTCACGACGGTCCGGCCCGACGGTTCCGTCGTCAAGTCGACACTGACCATCCCGGGTTTCGCCGCTCTCTTCAACCTGAACGAGTTCAAGGACTCGATCAATGTCCTGTCGACACCGCAGATCCTCACGTCGGACAACAAGGAGGCGGAGATCGTCGTCGGTGAAAACGTGCCGTTCATCAGCAAGCGGGAGTCGGATCCGACGAGGACGGCGTCGGTCTTCAGCACGATCGAGCGGAAGGACGTGGGCATCATCCTGAAGCTCACCCCCCAGATCACCGAGGGGGACCATGTGAAACTGAACATCTATCAGGAGATCTCGGCGCTGAAAAACGAATCGGAAGTCGTCGCCATCACCGTCGGGCCGAGCATCACGAAGCGGGCGACGACGACGTCCGTCGTGGTAAAGGACCGGCAGACCGTCATCATCGGCGGCCTCATGCAGGAGCGGATCGAGGACAACCTCACGAAGGTGCCTTTCTTCGGGGACCTCCCCCTGCTGGGATACCTCTTCCGGAGCAGGAGCACGTCGAGGGAAAAAACGAACCTCCTCGTTTTTCTCACACCCCATGTCGTGAAGCAGGCGGAGACTCTCGATGCGATAACCGAGACGAAACGGAAGGAGTTCGCCATTGCCGAAGGCAGATATACCCCGGGGGAGGTCCTCGTGAAATTCAAGGAGGGAGTCACGAGGGAGCGGGCCGTCGAAATTATCAGTGAAAGAGGCTCCGTCATCATAGGCTTCATCCAGGCTGCCGGCATTTATCACCTGAAGCTCAGGGAGAAACTGCCCGTCGAGGAAGGGGTGAAGGAATTCGGCCTCTACCCTGAAGTGAAATACGCTGAGCCGAACTACACGATCAAGATGCAGTGACAATGACCTGATCGTTGCACAAGCCCCCCGGAAAAGGCGGGGCGAAGATGCCGACAAGTCTTGCTGCTAAGACACCTTATCAATCGTCAGACCACCGTTTAAGGGGAATGTTCAACTGCGTAAAATTCAATCGATGAGAACCGGCACTGCAATGATCAATGTCGCATTCAGCAAGACGGCGCGGCGCTTTGCCCAGCCTTTCCATGCAACCACGGCAATTCTATATGTCGCCCGATGAAGACGACCCTCCCGGCACAGCGCAGACACATCCCTTTCAAATGGCTTCTCCTTTCTTACTGCGGCGTCATCATCGCAGCTATCCTCGTCCATGTCGCTGAAGTCCCCTTTGCTCCCGCCCTCGTCGCCCTGAGCCTCGCCGTCCCGCCGCTCCTTCTCCAGAGGGGGATCAATCTCTTCCTGTCGCCGAAAGACATGCTGGCGGGTCTCCTCGTTTCCCTCGGCGTTCTCATTCCCTATGCAGCGTGGATGTTTGCCGCGGGACGCGGTTTCACCATGCCTTCAGCGCTGACCGTCCTTCATCAGACCGTCTTCGTCGCCTTTCCCGAAGAGACCTTCTTCCGGGGCTTTTTGCAGGAACAGTTTGGGAACACCTTTGCCGGGATCTTTATCGTGAGCGCCCTTTTCGCCCTGGCCCATCTCCCCCGGGCCGCCCTGACAGGGGATTGGTCGGCGCTGCTGACTTTCTTCCCCTCCCTTGTCATGGGAGGGCTGTACTGGAAGACGGGCAACGTCCTGCCGGGGATCGTCTTTCATGTGCTCTCCAATATCGCCCACAACGGCTTTGCGGGGCAGCCGGGATGACGACGATCGGGCAGATCAGGGACGAAGACGTCGACACCTCCCTCGTCCGGGAGATCCCTCTCGCGTTCGCGAAGAAGAACCTCATCATGCCTCTCCGGAGATCGGAAGGCGCGCTCGTCGCCGCTGTGGCCGGTGAGAAAGGCATCCTCGCCCTCATCGAGCTTGCGAAACACCTCGGCCTCACGCCTGCGCCGGTGAAAGCCGAAGCGGGCGTCATCATCGACGGGATCAACCGCTTTTACGGGCAGATGGGCTCGGCCGAAGAGGTGATGGATACCATCGCCGACACGGACCTCACGTCCATCGCGACGGAGTTCGAAAAGCCGAGGGACCTCCTCGAACTGACCGACGAGGCCCCCATCATCAGGCTCCTGAACGCCCTCCTGCAGCAGGCCGTCAAGGAAGGCGCCAGCGACATCCACATCGAGCCCTACGAAAAGGAGATCGACGTGCGCATGCGCGTCGACGGCATCCTGAGAAAGGTGCTCCATCCCCCGAAGATCGTCCAGGATGCGCTCATCAGCAGGGTGAAGATCATGGCCAACCTCGACATCGCCGAGAAGCGGCTTCCCCAGGACGGACGCATACGGCTCCTCATCGGAGGACGGGACATCGACATCAGGGTTTCCATCATACCCACCTCACACGGGGAGCGTGCGGTGCTCCGCCTCCTCGACAGGATGCAGGGGCTGAAGGGTCTCCGCGAGGTCGGCCTCGACGAACAGGATGAAGGGCAGGTCGAACAGCTCCTGACCAGGACAAGCGGCATCATCCTCGTGACGGGACCGACGGGGAGCGGCAAGACGACGACCCTCTACGCGGCGCTGAACAGGATTCACGGCGAAGACAAGAACATCATCACCGTCGAAGACCCCGTCGAATACCAGCTCAAGGGTGTCGGACAGATCCATGTGAACCCGAGGATCGGCCTCACCTTCG
This sequence comes from uncultured Nitrospiraceae bacterium, assembly GCA_963705105.1. Taxonomy (GTDB): domain Bacteria; phylum Nitrospirota; class Thermodesulfovibrionia; order Thermodesulfovibrionales; family Dissulfurispiraceae; genus CAVPIW01. The sequence goes on from CAVPIW010000014.1 coordinate 239,677, forward strand.
CGACAGGTCTCCGGTCCATCCTGAGGCAGGACCCCGACGTCATCATGGTCGGCGAGATCCGTGACTTCGACACCGCCGAGATCGCCATTCAGGCCTCCCTGACAGGTCACCTCGTTCTCAGTACCTTGCACACGAACGACGCGGCTTCGGCTATCACGCGGCTCCTGGACATGGGGGTGGAACCGTTTCTCGTCGCCTCGTCGCTTGTCGCCGTCCTCGCCCAGCGGCTCGTCCGCATCCTCTGTCCCTCCTGCCGCGAGGCTTACGAGCCTTCCGCCGCGGAGCTCTCCTATTTCGAGGCTCTTCCTCCCCGTGAGCGGAGGGATATCGTCATTTACAGGGGGAAGGGTTGCGGCGATTGCCGGGAGAGCGGATATGTGGGCCGGACCGGCATCTTCGAACTCCTCGTCATGGATAACGACATACGGCAGATGATCACGGCGCGGAACGATGCGCAGCTCATCAAGGAGCGGGCCGTCTCCAGGGGCATGCGGACGCTCTTCACGGACGGCCTGCGAAAGGTGACGAAAGGGGAAACGACGCTCGAGGAGGTCCTGAGGGTGATGCAGCGCGACTATGCCGATCTTTCACTATAAGGGCTACAGGGCCGACGGGACGGAGGCTGCGGGGACGATCGAGGCGTCGGGCCAGTCCGAGGCCCTCGACCGGGTGAAGGCCGAAGGCATCTTCCCGAGCAGTGTCACCGAGCCCCGGGCCGCGACGCAGAGACGTTTCTTTCAAAGGGTCGATGAGACCTTTCTTCCCGCACTGACGCGCCAGCTCTCGATTCTCCTCTCCGCCGGCGTCCCCCTCATGGAGGCCCTCGCCTCGCTCTCCCGTGAATACGAGGGCTTCTATCAGCAGCTGCTCATCTCCGTCAAAGAGCGCGTGGCAGGGGGAGCGGGCCTTCACCGCGCCCTCGAAGACTTCGGCGATTTCTTTCCCGATTTCTATATCAGCATGATTCAGGCGGGTGAGATGAGCGGCAGCCTCGACAGGGTCCTCACGAAGCTCTCCGATTTTCTCGAACGGCAGCAGGACATACGGTCGAAGGTGCGGTCGGCCATGATCTACCCGCTCCTCATGATGGGCGTTAGCATCGTCGTGCTCTCCTTCCTCTTCACCTTCGTCATACCGAAGATCGTCAAAATATTCAAGGACACCCAGAGTACACTGCCCCCGGTGACGCAGGTGCTTATCTTCGTCAGCAACGTGTTCACGAACTATTGGTGGCTCCTGATCATCGTCGTCGCGCTGATCGCGGCCTTGGTGAAGAGGTTTGTCAGAACGCAGAGACCTCTCGTCGACAGGCTGCTCCTCAGCATGCCCGGCGGCGTCATGAAAAGCCTCTGTTACGGACGCTTCGCTCGGACGATGGCCTTCCTCCTCGAAGGCGGTCTGCCCGTTCTGAAGGCCCTCAGCCTCTCCGCCAAATCGACGGGCAACACCGATATCGAGGCATCCGTCCGCCGCGCCGCAGAGAGGGTCACGGAGGGACAGCGGCTGTCGGCGGCACTCGACGGTTTTCCGCCCGTCTTCCTGCAGCTCGTCGCCACCGGGGAAAAGAGCGGCAGGCTGCCGGAGACGCTGAACAAGGCGGCGGACTCCTATGAAGATGAGTTCAGCCGCTCCATGGGCAGGGTCGTGGCGCTCTTCGAGCCCCTCATGATCCTCGTCATGGGCCTCGTCGTCGGCTTCATCGTCCTCGCCGTCCTGCTTCCCATGTTCCAGCTCAACCAGTTGATCAAGTAGGACAGGAGACATCCGCTACTCGTCAAGCCAGTCCGTTGCCGGCACTGCAAGAAAGTCGTATGGATCATTCCTTCATAGAAGGATGGATACTTAAGCATCGATGCGGGTACTGGAGAAACGATATGGCATCATCTGCCGTATTGCATTGAAAGCGATCAACTGACTGTGGAGCCTGGGCATGAAGGCAGCTAATCGGGTAAGGGACGTTAGTTGACCGTCCCTCCCGGAAACACCCACCGTGCGAGATGGAGCCCAGGCCGTGTGGCGCAAAGAAACTGAAGGAAACACCGTACTACAGGATCCGCAGCGGAGATTTCAGAATTGTTTACAGCATCGATGACAAAGCAGAACTTGTCAAAATCCTCTCCATCGGTGACCGCAAAGACGTTTACAGATTGCTCTGACCTTTCTCGCAAGCAAACCACAACATCCCGCCGTCGATGCATGATATCCGAAGAAGAAAATCTGTCGTCACTTCTTGCATCCGCTTTTAATTTCTATATAACAGAAAATATCTGCCTTGTCTTGACATTTTTTCTCTTTTTTTTGATCTTTCTTGCTTTTCTGTCGGTATTTATGAGACTGGTGATGATTGTAGGCGATAGACACGCAGTCACCCCCCCACTGCCAACCTCGATTATTGTTTGCAAGGGTTTACTGTCTCCTCTTTATTCAGGTACAATACGGACATGTCAAACCCTGTAAAAAGCCAATCACGGACAATCGGCGGCTCCCGGGGCTTCACCCTCCTGGAGATCATCGTCGTCGTCTTCATCCTCAGTCTCCTCGCGGCGATCGTCGCACCCAGAATCATCGGCAGGACCGATGACGCGCGCATCGCCGAGGCGAAGGTGCAGATGAAGAACTTCGAGACGGCCCTCAAGCTTTTCAAGATGGACAGCGGTTTCTATCCCGACACGCAGCAGGGACTGGAAGCCCTCACGGAGAAACCGACAACGGGCCGCATTCCGCAGAGCTACCGCGAGGGAGGATACCTGGAGCAGAAAAAGATCCCTCCCGATCCCTGGAACAATCCCTATGTGTACGTCTCCCCGGGCCTGAACGGCGATTTCGACATCCTGAGCTACGGGGCCGACGGGAAGGAAGGCGGAGAGGGGATCAATGCCGACATCAAGAACTGGGAGATCCGCTGAGGGTTTTACCCTCCTTGAGCTCATCGTCGCGGTTTCCCTCCTTTCCCTGTTTCTCGCACTTGCACTCCCCTCGCTGAGTTCCGTCGGCGAGAGGCGGCTCAACGCCGAGGCGAAAAAGGTCGCCTCCATTGTCAGGTATCTCAACGATTCCTCCCTCACGGCAAAGGAGGAACACACCCTTTCCGTGGACTTCGCGGGCAGGACGTTGGCCTACAAAGGGCCGGAAGGGGAGAAATCAGAGACCTTTGCCTATCTTGCGGGGATCGACATCCAGTCAAGGGGAATGGTCACCGATGGTCAGATCATCCTTTTCTTCACCCCCCTCGGTTCACGTGAAGGCTTCACGGTCCTGCTCAAGGATGAGAAATCGTCCCTCTCGGTGGTATTCAATCCCCTGAGCGGACGGGTCAAGATCAAACCCTCATGAGACATCATCTGTGTTTCCGGCATAATCTGAGTGTTGCAGAGATCTTTGGGAAAGGCGGGGCGAAGATGCCACCAAGAACGGTCGACTGTCGGAACAAGCCTACGAACACCGGGGCGGGGAGGCTGATGTGGTGAAAAGTCTTTCCGCTAAGATACCTTGTTCGTCCCCGGACCACCCCTTGCCGTGTCTGTCGATACCCGATGCCCGTCAGGCAACAGGCGCTGAACACCTTGAGATGCCTCATCATCGCATTGGAAAGGCTTTGAACCATATCCGCCTCCCCGGCGGCAACGTCGCAATCAACAAGGCTTTGAGGCGCTTTGCCCCGCCTTTCCACGCGCCGGATAGATCATCATCACGGCGCCGGGGCAGCGGGGGGTTCACCCTCCTGGAAGTGATGATCAGCCTCGCCATCACGGGCGGCCTGCTCGTCACCCTCATCTATACGCTCAATTATCATCTCGGCGTCGCCGAGAGACACGCCATCGTGACGACAGCGACGAACCTCGCCAGGGAAAAACTCGTAGAGATGGAAAAGACGCCGGCAACGCAGAAAGGCGAGTTCCCCGAGCCCTACGCGTCTTTCTCCTACGAGACCGCCGTCAAGGCTTCGTCGTTCCCGGGGATGTCGGAGATCTCCGTCACCGTGACAAGCGGCAGGGAGGAGATGACCCTGCGGGAACTCATTCGCTCGTCGCGATGAGGAAGGAAACGGCAGTGCGAGACCGCGGGTTCACCCTCCTGGAGGTCCTTCTCTCCATCGCCCTTGTCGCCGTCGTCATCACCGTCCTGTACAGCACCTTTTTCCTCTCCCGGCGGGCTGTCGACGCCGTCGACGATTCCCTCCTAAGGCTTCAAGAGTGCCGGTCCGCCCTCGACCTGATGAGGAGGGAGATGGAATCGGCCTACCTCAGAGACGAAAAGCACACCCTCTTCAAGATCGAAGACAGGGACTTCTTCGGCAGGCAGACATCGCAGGTGACCTTCACGTCATTCACGCCGCAGGCCACGGGACTCGCAAAGATCACCTACCGGATCGACGAGGAGGAGGGGCAGTTGATGCTCACGAAGAAGATCGTCATGCCCTTTGCCCGGACCGAGGAGCCCCAGGCTGTCCCCCTGATCGAGGATGTGGAGTCCTTCACCGTAGAAGTCCGCTTCAATGACCGCTGGGTCAGGACATGGGATACGGCGGTGACAACAAAAGCTCCCGAGGAGATCAGGATATCCCTCGGCGTGCCCCTCAAACGCCGGGAGGGCCTGTCGGGTGACGCCCGTCAGGCAACGGGATACCGCCTGGTCGAGACGGTGCAGCCGAGACGGGGGAGGGTCCCGTGAGGTCTATCGTACGCTCCGAGCAGGGCATGGCCCTCATTCTCACAATCATGATCCTTGCCGTGATCACGGCGATGGTGATCGAGTTCGCCTACGGGGTCTTCACGGCCACATCGGCTCTTTACAACTGGAGGGACGGCCAGCGGCTCTCGGCCGTTGCGCTCTCCGGGGTCCGTCTCGCGGTAAAGACGCTCAACGACATTCCCGAGAGAGAGCTCTACCGGTTTACGGGGAACCTCGAGATCCCTGTCGAAAGTGTGTTCGAGGGATTTTCGGGCACGCTCATGATGACCGTGACGGACGAGAACGGGAAGTTCAACCTCAATGCGTTGTCCCGGTCCGGCCGGGACAGGAGACCGTACGAAGCGCTGCAGTCGCTGTTGCGGTCGATCGGTGTCGACCTCGCCGTCGCCGACAGGATCGCCGACTGGGTCGACAGCGACAGCGAACCCCGTCTCCGCGACTCCGAGGAGGGCGCGAAGAACGGGCCCCTCGACAGCCCGGACGAACTCCTGTTCATCAAAGGCATCGACCGTGAGACCTACGACCGTCTCATGCCCCATGTAACGATTTACGGGATGGAGGGGCGGGAAGACTCGCTCAAGATCAATATCAATAGCGCTTCCATCCCTGTTATAATGTCTGTCAATACGATAGACAGGAGCGAAGCCGAGAAGGTGAGGGACCTCAGGCCCTTCAAAGATGTAAGCGCCGCCCGGGCCTCAAGCAGCGCTCTCGGGACGGACATCGCCGTTGTACCGACGAACCTGCGCATCACCGCCGTCGCCGAAGAAAACAGGATCAGGCGGATCATCGAGTGCGTCCTGAGGAGAGACGGCGCCCAGTCGACGGTCCTGTACTGGCGGGAGATGTAGGGGACTTCATGGACCTTATCGATGCATATGCCATCAGGGAAGGCGGGGTGTATGCGCCGAAAACCTTGATGCGGCGACACATTAACCGTTACAGAAGACGACGTTTCAAACCAATGGTCGGCCACACAAAGAGTGGAATCCTGAAAGACGAACCTGACGAAGCGTATCATCGCCTTCAGCAAGGCTTTGAGGCGCTTCACCCCGCCTTCACATGCAGCTGGAAGGTTATCACACGGTGAAAAAATCCGTCTTCGTCGACATCCGGCAGTGGGGCGGCCCCTCTGAGTCTCTCGTGCTCTACAGCTTCTCCGGCCGGGGCCGGGCCCTTCGCCATGAGACGACAGTTCCCCTCTCCGGAGGGACGATCCCGGCGGACCTTCAAAACAGCCATTTCACGGCCGGACTTCCCCTCAGCCTCCTGAACTTCCGGGTCCTCAGCGTCCCCTTTTCGGACAGGCAGAAGCTGAGGGACATATTGCCTTTTGAGCTCGACAGCCTCCTGCTCGGCGGCAGCGACCGGATTATTTTCGACTTCAGAATCCTCAGCGAGACCCAGGGCCAGGCCGAGGTGCTCGTCACATACGTGGAAAGGCAACTCCTCGGGACCGTCCTGCAGAGATTAACGCAGTCCGGTATCGACCCCGCCGTCGTCACGTCCCTTGAACTCAGAAAGGTGCTCCGGGCGGACCGGGCAGGGTTGGCCGAGTCCCTCCTGAGTCCGACCTCATTGGACGAAACGGAAAGGATCGACCTGGCAGGACAGGAGCTTTCCGATCCGACTGTCAATCTCCGGACAGGCCCCTTCGACTATACGAAAGACCGGGAGAAGGTGCGAAAGAAACTCCGGGTCGCGGCGATCCTCGCCCTTGTTGCCGCCGTCCTCATCAACGGCGACCTCGTTCTCAGGACGGTGACGGCCCGGCAGGAGACGTCGGCGCTCAACAGGGAGATGCGGAGATTCTATACGGAACTATTCCCCAAGGAGAAGAAGATCACCGACGAGGTGTACCAGTTGAAATCGCACCTCAAGGAGATCGGCGAGAGGGGAGACGCCCTGGCGGGAGCCCCGGCCCTTCCCTTCCTGATGAATATCTCGAAGTACAAGTCAGAGGGCGTTTCCGTCAGCGAGATCACCTTCGACCGCGATGCCGTAACGGTCAAGGGCGAGGCGGGCTCCATGGACAACGTGGAGACATTCAAGAAAGGCCTTTCCGAAGTGCTCCGTGACGTCTCCGCTTCAGACATCAAGAGTTCCGTCGACAAGAAGACGCTCTTCACCGTCACAGGCAAATACAGGACGCGATGAGCGAAGCAAAGGGACCGCACACATTGTTCCGCCTTCTTAAGTCTGCCCGCGGCGGAGTCGACCTCGCCTCTGCCGGCCCTTTGCAGGCGCTGATGAAGAACATCCGCCAGGGAGGGCTTCTCGGGGGGGCGGTGCTGCTGCTGTTCCTGCTCGTCATCCCGCTCTTTTTCCTTGCCCGGTCTTCCACGAAGGATCTCGATGCGGCGAGGTCCAGATACCGCGAGATCGTCCAGGTGGGCGGCCAGTACCTGGACCTGCGGGACCGCTTCGACGCCGTGGAGAGGAGGAAGTCGGCCAAGAAGGCGGGCAGCGTGACCGAGGCGACGGACATGGTCCTCTCCCCCCTCGGGATAAAGGGCAAGATGAAGGCCCTGAAGGTGACGGGAAAGAAGGAAATCCGTGATGGTCACGAAGAGTCCGCCGAGGTCCGCTTCGAGAAGATGACCATGAACGAAGTCGTCAATGTCCTCTATGCCATTGACCATGCCCCCGTGACGGTCTCGGTGAAGCGGGTCACCATGAAGAAATCCTTTGAGAACCCCGACCTCCTCGACGTGACGATGACGCTGTCCCTGTTCCTCTGATCCGGACCGGCCCGATGAAAACGCTCGGTCTCGTGCTCGCATGCCTCGTTCTTCTCGCCATCGGCATCTGGATTATCGTCATTCCGGAAAGCCTCATCGTCGATGCAATCGAAGGCGCAGTCCCCGGAGAGGCTCTTTCCGTTCGCGTCGACGGTCTCGAAAAAGGTCTCTTCTATTCGGTCAAAGCCCGGCGGGTCATCATTCATGGGGCAATGGGGACGAAGCTGCCCGGTCAAAATATGTCCCCTCCGCCGTCAGACCCTCAGCCCCTGTTGACCTTCGAAGGGGTCTCCGGGTCGCTCGATTTCCCTTCCCTTGTCACCCTGACACCCCGTATCCACATCGAGGGCTCTCTCAACGGAGGGTCCGTCAGCGGCGTCACGGCGATCAGCGAAGGCGGACGCAGCGATATCGTCTTTCGTGACGTATCCCTCCGGGGGCTCGCCGCCCTGGAACTTTTCGGCATCAAGGGAGAGGGCGTCCTTTCCGGGAATATGCGGTACGGCGCCGGCGCCGGTGAGATCCAGATCACCATCGACAAGGCGAAGCTTAAGAGCACGACGTTGGGCGGTGTCTTCATCCCCCTCGAATTCTTCAGCAGGATGCGGGGCGCCCTGACAACACGCGGCGGGAATACGGAGGTCAAATCCTTCACGCTCGAAGGGAAGGATGTCTTTGCGAGGATCACCGGCACGGCGGAGGGAAGGGACGTGAACATGAAGATGGAGCTCATGCCCGAGCCGGCCTTCACCGCCGAACCCCTGCTGATGACCCTCCTGGCACCCTATAAGGTATCGCCGGGGTACTACGTCATTCCTGTGAAGACGAAGCTCGCATTGTAGACCTTGCATGGGAAAGGAGGGACAAAGTGCCTCGGAGCCTTGCTGATCGGGACGTTGTCGCCGGGAAGGCAGATATGGGTCAAAGCCTTTCCAATGCGATGATAAGGGCCATTTTGGCAGATGTGCCGAAAGGCGGGGCAAAGCGCCTCAAAGCCTCGCTGATAGCGAGCATGATTGTTTACCTTTCTGTTGCAGGAAAAGGCGTGGCGAAGCGCCTCAAAGCCTTGCTGAAGGCGACGATACGCCTCTTCAGGTTTGAGTTTCAGGATTCTACTCTTTGTGTGATCGACCATTGGCTTGAAAGGTTGTCTTCTGTGAGGGTTACGGTGTCGCCGCAGCAAGGTTTTCGGCGCATTCACCCAACCCCGCCTTTCTCGGGAGTGTATTGCAACGATAAGGTTTATTATTGGTTGTTAAAGATTTCATCCTTTGTATCATCAACAGTCGTGCTTACAAACTCCCCACGGACGGCAGCGGTTTCGCAGCACCGATGCTTTTCGGCGCTTTGCCCCGCCATTCGGTTGAGCGTATGATGGAATACGTTCATCTCAGAGTGTTCAGTCTCTGTTGGCTTGCGGACTTTCGGTATCCATAGATACGGTAAAATGTGGTCTGGTGATAAACAAGGTATCTTAGCGGAAAGGCTTTTCACCACATCAGCCTTCCCGTCAGGGTGTTCGCGGTCCGGGTTCCGACTGTCGACTCCAATGACTTAATGACTTAATGACTTTTACGGTGGCGCCTTCGCCCCGCCTTTCCGCACGGACGTTAGAAGGAGGTTATGTGGAAGATACGTTCAGGCCGGGAACGCTCTGGCAGTCAATCGTTGTCGTGACGGAGCGGGCCCTCTCGACGGGCGCCCTCCTGTCCATTCCGACGGACTTCGATTTCATCGAAGACGGCGGCGTGCGTTTCCTCGTACGGGTGCTCTCGTCCCTGGAGAGGAAGGACGCCGAAAGGAGAATGCAGCAGGCACAGACGGGTCCGTCGGGCAAGAAAGCGAACCCCTTCCTGCCCTATGAAAAAAATCTCTTCGTGGCCGATGTCTCCGAAACCCACGTTGCGCTGCTGAACAAGTTCAACGTTGTAGAGCACCACCTTTTGATCGTCACACGACACTTCGAGCACCAGGAGACACTCCTGACGCTGCGGGATTTCGAGGCCCTCTGGACCTGCATGGCCGAGTACCAGGCCCTCGGATTCTACAACGGCGGCGAGGCGGCAGGTGCAAGCCAGGAGCACAAGCACCTCCAGATGGTGCCGCTCCCCCTCGCTCCTGTGGGACCGGAGGTGCCGATTGACTCCCTGCTCACGGCGACAGCCTGGCGTGACGATATCGGGAGAGTCGATGGATTCCCCTTTCTTCACGCTTTTGCACGCATCGGAAAAAGTCCGGCCACCCCTCCCGAAGACCTCGTGGCAAGGATCTTTGACCTCTATTGCCGCATGCTCGTGCGGACGGGATTGAAGGCGCCTCAGCCGGGAGTCTTGGAGCGGCAATCCGCGCCCTATTGCCTGCTCGTCACGCCTGAGTGGATGCTCCTTGTCCCTCGGTCACGGGAATTTTACGACGGCATCTCCGTCAACTCCCTCGGCTTTGCCGGCGCCCTGCTCGTCAGGAACAAAGAGCAAATGGACATGATGAGAGAGCGGGGACCGATGCATGTGTTGAAAAGCGTGGCTGTCGAATAAAGATCAGTGACAGTGTGAGTGACAGGGAAAGGCGGGGCGAAGCGCCTCAAAGCCTTGCTGAAGGCGACGATTGATCACTGTAGGGTCTGCTCCCCGAGCAGACCGCGTCATTAATGTCGGGCCGTTCGGGGAACGGCCCCTACACGATTTCATCCTTTGTGTCATCGACCATTGAAGTATAGTTCGTCTTTCGTTTTGATACAGGTGTCGCCGCATCAAGGTTTTCGGCGCATAGACCCCGCCTTCTCACGGACGGAGAAAATACTAATCCTTTCACTGACACTGGCACTCACACTGACACTGAGGTTACGCTCCCTTGTATCCCGGGCAACCGTCGAATCCAGTGCAGCCGCCCTTCCTGAGCTTGCAGTCCCTGTTCAGGCAGGGTGTCAGCCGCCTGGCCCGTAAGCTGCCCGTCGATTTTTTCGATTTCGATTCCTTCTTCTTATTCATGAGCAGTCAAGAGTTGAAACCAGGCCACGAACGCCCAAACGGGGAGGCTGATGTGGTGAAAAGCCTTTCCTCTAAGATACCTTATTCATCCCCAGACCACCCCTTGCCGTGTCTGTTGATACCGAAATCCCGCCAGGCAACAGGCGCTGAACACCTGGAGATGTCTCATCATCGCATTGGAAAGGCTTTGAACCATATCTGCCTCCCCGGAGGTGGCATAGATATGAGCAAGAAGTCGATGCGATTCCCCGTGCCTTTTCATGCGCTCCAAGCTTTCATTCTGTCCACCTTTGAGTTCAGCTGTGAAGATTCTATATCATACGTCTGAAGGGGCAGGATGTTCAAAACCATTTTCAAAGAGTTCATCCCCATCATGATCATCAACATAATGATCATAGCGGGCATCCTTGTTGTGAAGGGAGCACCGTCGCAGGTGCTTCCGGGTGTCGATGGCAGCGGGGGCATAGGCGCCTTTTCACCGCTACCGGAGGCCTTCTGGTTTTTCCCTGCCCTTGCCTGCGTCGTGTACATCGTTCTGACGGTCATCCAGTTTTTCCATGAGTCGCTCTTTGTACCAAAAACCGTCCTCATCGCCGTCATTGCAAACCTCCATGTGGCGATCATGCTTGTAAAGGCCGGCAGTGCGTCCTCCCATCTTGTCGCGATGCTCCCGTCGGCGGTCCTGCTTGCCGCATATGTCATATGGCATCTTCTGCCGGTGAGACGGAAGAAGGTCTCTTCATGAGGAATCCGGGCGGCCCCATTCCTGATGCATTACGATGGGCCTGCGTACCGCGATGGTTTACCGAGGACATTTTCACGAGCACTCTTATACAGGACGGGGCATCCTGCCGGGGGACCGATGCTTTTCAAGATGTGACTTCATCGGACTATTGCCGTCCCTATGACGCCGTTCATGGCGCATACGAAATCATCCCCGAGATCAGGCGTGTCGTCAACGCGCAATCGGAGGCGAACCGCCGGGAACACTGGCACCGCCTTCACGACGCCTTGAACGATTATCACGAAGCCAGGTCCGCATCTTCCGGGCCTTCCGCCTTCCTCCATCGCGTCGAGATGGTGTATCACTCTCTCTTCGTTGACGAGGGCACGGGGATGGACCTGCTCGACGCCCTCTTTCTGGACAATCTGGAAGTCAATGACCTCGCCCGGTGCCAGGCTTTCGTTGAAGCGGGAAGGGATTGGGCCGCGGAATGCCTCCCGCAGGAAGGCAGTGCATGGCGCCTGCGCCTGTGTGAAGCTGAGCTGCGATGGGCTCAGCACCGCTGGCAGGAGGCCTACGATCTCGCTCTTTCACTCGCAAAGCTGGACCTCCAGTCGTCAGTGAAAATCTCGCTGAGGATCCGGAAGGTCCTTTGCGGGGCCGGTATTCGCTGCAAAGCAGAGGAGGGGATCGTCAGGATGCTGAAACAGGAATTGCGTGGCCCTCCGGCTTGTGCCCCCGGATACAGGGCTGGTCTCCTGCGCCTCATGAGTGACGCCTGCATGAGCGACCTCCAGTGGAAGGAGGCGATGGCGTGCCTGGACGATGCGGCCATGGTCCTCAGGCCTGAAATGAAAAAATATGCGCGTGATCTCTGTGAAGTCCTGATGGCCGCGGCGCGCTACGCCCTTGCCGGTGAGGACGGCACGGGCGCGTGGAACCATCTCCGTGAGGCATCGTCTGTCGCCGCACAATGGGGATCCATACCGCTCAGGGTGGACGTTGAACTGGCTCATGCACGTTTCTTCAGGGCAAGGCATGACTGGCAGGGCGCCCTCTGGCGTTGCCGGGAAGCGCTTCGGATGGCAGAATCATCCAAAGAGGACATCCTCGCGGCAAGGGTGCTCATGGAGTGCGCCCAGATAGCGAGGGATGAAGAGACGTGGAAGACCAGGAAGGCCGGTGTCCGTTCATTGGAACAAAGCACGCCTGATAATGCTTATGCCCCAGCCATCGGCTACTGCCGTGAGGCGTTGTCGATTTGCCGGGACTTGCAGAGGACAGATTTGGAGGGAAGGGCGAGGGCTGAACTTGCCGCTCTCCTGTGGGAGCAGGGAAAGAGGACCGAGGCCGTTCAGGAAATGGGGCGTGCGCTGGAACAATTCAACGCATTGGGCGCTTTGGCTGAGGTCGCCGCGGCGACGGAACTGCTGAACCGGTGGCTGATTGAAACAGGAGGTGATGGCGCCCTCCGGAATAATCCGGCAGAAGGACAGGGATGACTTCTTCGAGGATGAGATGATCGGGGCTGTTCGTCTCCGGCAGCGGCGAGAGTGCCGAAGGGATTGCGTTGTCAACGAAAATTATGGTATTTAGTATGTATGCGCGCAAAGCACTTTCACTGGACGCTTAGACTGATCTGCCTGCTTTATGTTGTTTTCAGGGTCATTGTCCCTTACTCCCACTCTCATGCGGAAGATGCCCCGGCCGAAAAGGGCTTGATCAGGGCGGACAGCGGCACAGACCTGTTTCCCCTCTTTTCGGCAAGAGACTGCTGTGAGTTGCACGAGACGGGTCATGACGACGGCGATGACCATCACATCCATTTCTTTATAGAAGACAGGTATGCCGGCACACGATCTTTATCGGACAATACATCATCAAAACTCAAGGCTTGCACTGCCGCTGACACCGTTCAATCGAACGGCGGCGTTCAATCGTGTTCAAATGTAGTCATTTCACCCGCCATACAACCCCGGATGGCTTATCTGCGTGAGCACTCCGGGCTTGCCCCTCCCTGCTGAATCAAATCGTCTCCTAAGCATATCTTCTGAACGGGAACGCCCGTCTCATACGCATTCAATACGGGAGGAATAATAATGCACTTCGCGACGATCGTGCTCTTTCTGCTGATGTCGGCGTCCGGGGCACTTGCCGCCGCTTCATTAAGTCTGGAAGATGCCGAGAAACTGTTCCTGGGAAATAGTCTGGCCGTCAAAGCGAAACGGATCGAGCTGCAAAAGACCGATGCCGACATTCTTGCAGCCAAAACGCTGTCTAACCCTTCGCTGAATTACGAGCTGTCGGCTTTAAAGAGCGGGGAAAGAGAGAATGAGGAAACGTACTCCATCAGTCAAAGCATCGATATCGCTGGCAAGAGAGGCAAAAGGATCGATGCGGCCCTGAGGAACAAGGAAGCCCGTTTACTTCTTTCCGAACAGGAGATTGCAGAGCTTCTCCTGCAGATGAAGCAATCCTATTACAGGGTTCTGCTCCTCAGGGAGAACGGGAAAGTCCTCGGCGAAATCTCCGCGATGTTCTCCGAGGTCGTAAGAACGACGGAAGAACGGGTTAAGGCCGGGGACGCCCCGGAGGCGGACCTCATGAAGCTCTCTTCAGAAGGGAGCAAAATCATGCGCGGTCTCGAGGCACTCAGAACGGACCTGAAGGTGGAAAGAAAGAAGCTTGGGGTTCTTCTGAATGTTGAGGAGAATGAATTTGATCCTGCAGGAGAGTTGCGTTATGTGCCCGTATCACTCAATGTGAAGGATCTGACCGATCTTGCTCTCAGGGAAAAACCGGGCATCAGGGCGCAAAGCGCGACTGTCGAAGCGGCAAAGGCGTCGCTTTCCTCCGTTGAACGCGATGCTCTGCCGTCCGTCGATTTGGAGGCAGGATACAAGAGACGAACGGGCGGCTTTACCGGCGTTGTCGTAGGCGTCTCCGTTCCAGTCCCCATTTTTGACAGGAACCAGGGCGGGATTGCCCGCACCTCGGCCGAGCTCGAGCGTGCAAAGGTAGAACTCGATGCCGTCAATAAAGTCACAAAGTACGAAGTGACTGCTCTTCTCGAACGGATTGCGTCGTTTCAGCGAAGGATAACCGATTTACTGCAGCATCTTGAGACATCAGGGATGCTGACGAAGATAGCCGCCATCGCCTATGAAGAGGGCGAGACCAGCCTGCTGAGCCTGCTCGATGCGGTGCGGTCCGAGAAAGATCTGATAATCGAATACAACGGCACTGTGTATGAGTATTGGACAACGCTCTTTGAGCTCGAGAAGACAGTGGGCGTAAAGGTGATACAAATGGGAGGCACGAAGTGAGAAATATAGGAATAGTATTTGTAATCGTTCTGCTTTTGGGAGGGTGCGCCCCCAAACAAACGGAGCAGGCAGCGCACGAGGAAGAGTCTGTCAGGAGGACCGTGTGGACCTCAAAAACGGAGCTCTTCATGGAATACGACGAACCGGTTGCCGGGAAGAAGTCCGGCTTCCTCGTCCATTTGACCGATCTCTCTGGTTTCAAGCCCGTTACCGAAGGGCGACTGACGCTCACTTTCGTTCCCAAGTCGGGAGAGCCTCTTGCCGTAATGATTGAGAAACCGGACAGGCCGGGCATCTTCAAAACTGAGGTCGCTTTCAAGGAGCAGGGAAACTACGACATGACGGTTTCACTCCAGGGCAGGGCCCTTTCAGACGTGATTTCCGTCGGCGCCGTTGATGTGCACGGCGGAGACAAGAAGCCCGCACATCATGGAGATACAGGCGGGGGAGACATCTCTTTTCTCAAGGAGCAGCAGTGGACAATCGATTTTATGGTCGGGCTTCCGCTGCGGCGGGATGTCTCTTCCTCCTTTGTCGCGGCGGGGGAGATCGTTCCTGCCGCAAACGCAGAAGCAACATTATCAGCGCCCCTCGCAGGGGTGGTGTCTCTTTCCCAGAGGCTCCCATACGCCGGGAAAAGGCTCAAGGCAGGGGAGGTGGTTGCCGTAATCGAGCCTCCGATCAACCAGCAGGGCGGCATCGGCCAGTTGTCGGCGTCATATGCGGAAGCAAAGAACAGGGTGACTCTTGCACAGAAGGAGTACGATAGGGCGAAACGGCTCTATGAAGCGAAGGCGGTGCCTAAAAGAAGACTCGAGGATGCCGAACTCGGCCTTGAAAGCGCAAAGGCGGCTTTTGAACCGCTGGACAGGGCGGTTCAGGAGATGAAGCCCGGCGCCTCCGGGAACAAGGTCATTATCAGGGCGCCTTTCGGCGGTACCGTCGTGGAACTGCTGACCGCAAACGGCAAGGCCGTCGATGCCGGTCAGCCGATTCTGAGGCTTATTGACACGTCGTCGGTCTGGCTCAGGGCGAACGTGCCAGCGAGCGAAATCGGCGGCATCAAGAACCTCGAGAAAGCGACTTTCACAGTTGCCGGCAACGGAGGCACATTTAAGCCTTCGCGCCTCATTACGGTGAGCGACGTGATCGATGCCAGAACCAGGACGGTGCCCGTCACCTTTGAGGTGAACAACAGCGGGGGCAGACTCAAGATCGGCATGTTCGCCGACGTCTCCATAGAGACCGGGCATGTCGCAAATACCCGTACACTGCCTGAAGAGGCGCTTTTTGAGGATGAAGGGAGAACTTTCGTCTTCGTTCAGAAGGAAGGAGAGTCCTTTGAGCGGCGGGAAGTGAAGACCGGTGTGCGCGGAAACGGCTTTGTGGCGATCATTTCGGGACTGCAGGAAGGAGAAAGGGTCGTGTTCAAAGGCGGTTACTACGTGAAGCTCGCGTCGCTCTCTTCAAGAACGGCTCAGGGCCACGGCCACGATCACTGAGCCAAGGAGACGGTCATGCTTGATAGATTGACGAAAATATGTATTGAAAACAGACTGATCATTATTGTATCTTCGCTTCTTCTGCTCATTGTGGGCGCTTATGTGACCGTCAAGATGAAGGTGGACGTGTTCCCTGATCTCACGGCGCCGACGGTCACGATCATGACCGACGCTCACGGCATGGGACCCGAGGAAGTGGAGGCGCTCATCACCTATCCGATAGAGAGCGCCATCAACGGGGCGACGGGCGTGCGCCGTGTCAGGTCTTCTTCCGCTTTCGGCATATCCACTGTCTATGTCGAATTCGATTGGGGTACCGACATCTACCGGGCGCGCCAGGTCGTGAGCGAAAAGCTCCAGCTCGTTACCGCAAGCCTTCCGCGGGAAACGGTCCCGATGCTCGCGCCGGTTTCCTCCATCATGGGCGAGATCATGATTATCGGACTGCACAGCGATCGGCATCCTTTCATGGAGGTGAAGGAAACCGCCGATTTTGTGGTCAGAAAAAGGCTGCTCTCCGTATCGGGCGTGTCGGAAATAGTGACGGTGGGAGGCGAGACAAAGCAGTACCAGGTTCAGGTGGACCCTCACAGATTAAGCGCGTATGGCGTGTCTCTGAATGAGGTCGTCGAGGCTGTGAAGGGCTCAAATGAGAATTTCTCGGCAGGCGTCATGAAATCGGGGGGACAGGATTATCTTATCAGGGGGCTCGGAAAGGTCAAATCCGGCAACGATATCGGGACTGCAGTCGTGTCGACAAAAGAGGGAGTCCCCATCCTCGTGCGTGACGTTGCAACGATCCGGGTTGCGCCCGCTTTCGCGATCGGCGACGCTTCAATCGATGCCCGGCCGGCCGTCACCCTGGCTATACAGAAGCATCCCGATGCGAATACCGTAGAGCTCACGGGAAGACTCGAAAAGGCCCTCGAAGAGATCAAGAAGTCCCTGCCTGAAGGCATGGTCCTTGACACCGGCGTATTCAGACAGGCGGACTTTATCGAGAGGGCCGTCCGCAACGTTCAGAGAGTCGTCCTTGAGGGCGGCGTGCTCGTCATCGCGATCATTCTCCTGTTTCTCGGGAATTTGCGCGCAACGATCATCTCCGTGTCGGCAATGCCGTTGTCGCTCGTCTTTGCCATATTCGTGATGAAATACTTCGACATCACCATCAATACCATGACCCTCGGAGGCATGGCGATCGCAATCGGCGTTATCGTGGATGATGCCATCATCTATGTCGAGAATGTCTTCCGCAGGCTCGGCGAAAATCACCGCAAGCCCGAGACGATGCGACGCTCGGCCCTGAAAGTGATATACGACGCCTCGGGGGAGATCAGGGGACCGATCATCAACGCCACGCTGATCATCGTCGTGGTTTTTGTCCCTCTCTTCTTCCTGACCGGAATCGAGGGAAGGCTCCTGAGGCCCCTCGGCGTTTCCTACATGGTCTCGATCGGCGCCTCGCTGTTTGTGGCGCTCACCGTTACTCCGGCGATGTGCGCATATCTCCTCCGAAAAGGCAGGTTTCTTGAAGAGAGCGGCGAGAGCAGGCTCATAGTCTGGCTGAAGAAGGCATATAGGCCGACGCTCGACTTTGCGATCAACAAACCGGGCACGGTCATCGCCGTCGCAGCCGCCGGACTCGCCTTGTCTCTCATCCCTCTCTTGTTTATCGGCAGGTCTTTCCTCCCCTCGTTCAACGAGGGTTCCATTACCGTGATGATCGCCACTGCGCCGGGCACCTCTCTCGAGAAGTCCGCAGAGATAGGCACCCTCGCCGAACAGCTGCTGCTGAAACATCCGAATGTCGTGAAGACATCGCGCAAGACCGGCAGGGGTGAGCTGGATGAGCACGGAAAGCCCCCGAGCGCATCGGAAATCGACGCCAGGCTGGAGACGAAAGGCAGAAGACTCGACGACATTCTGGCCGAACTGAGAAAAGCAATGGCGACGATCCCGGGAACGGTCGTGTCCTTCAGTCAGCCTATCAGCCACAGGGTGGACCATATGCTTTCCGGCACCATGGCCAATATCGCGGTGAAGGTTTTCGGACCCGAACTGTTCCGCCTGAGAGCGATTGCCGAGGATGTGAGGCTGGAAATGAGCCGGGTTCAGGGCATTACCGACCTTTCAATAGAGCAGCAAGCGGACGTCTCCCAGCTCAGAATCGTACCGAAGCGGGCCGAGATAGCCAGGTACGGGATGTCGGTCCTTCAGGTCGCCGAGGCTGCGGAGATAGCGATGTCGGGGCATGTGGTCACCCGCACACTCGAAGGAGACAGGGGGTTCGACGTCCTTGTGAAGTTCGACGACCGCGCCAGGAAAGACATCGAAGCCGTCCGCTCGACGCTCATAGATACACCGGCAGGGATGAAAGTGCCGCTCTCTGCGCTTGCCGACATAATTTCAGCCAAGGGACCGAACAGCATAAGCAGGGAGAAGGTCCAGAGAAAGATCGTCGTGCAGGCGAATGTGGCCGGCAGAGATCTGAGGAGTGTTTACGAAGACGCCAGGGGACGGATCGAAAACAACCTGAAGCTTCCGCCCGGCTACTACATCGAATACGGAGGACAGTTTCAGAGCGAGGCCGAGGCATCGAGAATGATCGGCAGTCTGAGCGTCCTGTCGATGCTCGCAATCTTTCTGATTCTCTACGTGGAATTCGGCTCCTTCAAGACCGCGGGCCTCGTCATGGTGAACCTGCCCCTTGCCCTGATCGGCGGCGTCATCGTCATTTTCCTCACCGACAGGGTCATCAGCATCGCATCGATCGTCGGTTTCATTACTCTCTTCGGTATCGCCACAAGAAACGGCATTCTGCTTGTCTCGCACTACCGCCATCTTATCAGGGAAGAGGGCAGAGATCTGAGAACCGCAGTGTATCAGGGGTCTATGGAGCGGCTGCGTCCCGTCATCATGACCGCCCTTGCCGCGGGTCTGGCGCTTGTCCCTTTCGCCGTTGCGGCGGATAAGCCGGGCAATGAAATACTGTCGCCCCTGGCAATCGTGATTCTGGGAGGGCTGCTGAGCTCAACGGCGCTCAACATGGTCGTCATACCGTCTCTTTACGTGAAGTTCGAAAAGGAGGAAACTCAATGACAAGAATGGCCGGCGTATCCCTTCGTCGTTAACATCGACGGCCAGGCCGCCATTTGGGAAGCGGACGGAGTAAAGGACGACAAACCGGAGTACGACCGGGACGGCAGGACGAGCCGCGACCCCGAGGCGGGTGTGGGGATGAAGTATACCCTTGCAAAAAGAGTGAGCCTCCGGGCCGGATCTCATAGGGTGTTCTTCGGTCTTCCCGGAGATGATTATTTTGCCGAGGTGGAGGCGATTCTCACGGAGGGAGAGACGCATGTCCTGGAGTTTATGCCCGTTTACAGAACCAAGAGAATTCCGATGAGGATACCGTCATTTCTTCAGGGGATAAACAGATATGACGTATTTTTGAACGGCAAGCAGATCAACTGATACCCTTTAACGGGGCGGGGCTTGTGTAGATCTTTCAGTTGCGTGAAAAGGCCGGGTTCATAGCCTTTCTCCCCGCCGCCTGCGTGCTCAAACGGACATTGACAAACTCAAAAACAGGTGCTACAATTGTATCATCTGATATGAAAATACCAAAATCAAATCGTCACAAGTGGCTGCTCATCTTCTACACCGTTCCCTCCAAGCCGGTCAAGAACCGCATGAAAATATGGAGGCAGCTCACTCATGCCGGAGCCGTTCAGCTGAAGGGGGCCGTCTGCATTCTGCCGTACAGTGAAGAGCATTACGAGTTTTTCGAGTGGATTATCTCGGAAGTCGCCGCTATGGGAGGGGACGGTGGGTTCGTCAAGGTTGAGGCGATCGAGACGATGAACGACGACGAAATCATTCGTCTCTTCAATGCCCAGCGGGACGTGGAGTACAGGAAGGCGGACAAATCGCTCGATGACATCGAGCTTAAACTGGGCAGCATCAGAAAAGGAACCCCCGGTGAGCCCGATGCCTCCCTTGCCGATGAGATGGCCAGACTGACCCGCGATGCCGAATCCATCAAGAAGAGAGATTTCTTCGGGTCAAAGGCCGGAGCTGCATTCGCCAGGCGCGTCCAGGCCTTGCAGAGGGCGATTCGTGATACCCCTGGACATGCAAAGAGGGGGGAGAAGATCCCGGACCGGCAAATCGTCGCGCGGAGACGGGAGGATTATCAGGGAAGGACCTGGGTGACACGCAGGCGCCCCTTCGTCGACAGGATGGCGTCTGCATGGCTCATCAGGAATTGGATCGATAGAGAAGCGGTGTTCGAATTCATCGATGAGCAGGAGATCGGCAATCTCGGGAAGAGCCGCGTCACCTTCGACATCCGGGACGGGGAATTCACGCACGTCGGAGACCTCTGCACCATGGAAGTGCTGATCAGGTCCTTCGGTTTGAAGGACAAGGCGCTGCGGCGTATCGCCGAGCTCGTCCACCAGCTCGACCTGAAGGACGAGAAATACCACGCTTCTGAAGCAAGGGGTGTCGAGGAGATCCTTGCTGGCATCAGGAAGACCGCATCTGACGACAGCGACGCATTGGAGAAGGGGATGGCCGTCTTTCAGATGCTCTATGCCTCGCAGAAATAGCGGGGACACGTCAGAATGACCTCGCAGCAAATATCTCAGTAGAGCAATCGAAGGGAGTGTAACATGGACATATTGAACCTTTTCTTTAGAAGGCGACCCGCTGTTTCCCTGAGCGGACTTCGAGGCTCTCTTGCCGTCAAATACCAACGATTCAGGAACCTCCTCACCCACAACCAGAGGGCGTTGAGCCTCCTTTCGGATATGGAGTACGCCTATTATACGGGTAAACCGTTCACCCTCGCCTGGGCCGGGGCGCGTTACGAGGAATTCGCCGAGGCGGTCTTCGGTCTCGTGCATGCCCTCCAGTCGATCTCCGGAGGGGCTTATGAAGGACTTGTCGACCGCAGTTACGCCATCGATGGGAAGCTTGCCGATTCCTTCAAGATCCCTTATCGGTATTCTACGCACGACATCGTTCTTCCACTCCGAAATGGGACTGATCTCATGCAGGGGATGCTGGGCGCCAAGGCCGCAAATCTTGCCGTTGCCGGCAATGAGATGGGTCTTCCCGTCCCCGACGGTTTTGTCGTTACGAGCTACGCCTTCGAGCGGTTCATGGAGGAAAACGACCTCTTTTCTGTTGTCGAACAGGCGTTTGCATGCCTCTCCGGCGAGTCTCATGATGAACTGGACAAGTTGAGCATCAGGCTGAGGGAGGCGATAATGGCTGCCGACGTGCCCGGCACTATCAGAGAAGCAATACTTCAGGCCTATGCTGACCTTGAAAGGAGGACCATCGGGGGCGTACGCATCTCCATGAGAAGCAGCGCCGTCGGTGAGGACAGCGACGCTTCTTTTGCCGGCCAGTTCACCTCGGTGCTGAATGTCACGAGAGAAAATATCATTGACGCGTATAAGACCGTCGTTGCGAGCGCATTCTCGCCGCGGGCGATATCCTACCGGCTTCTGTACGGTCTCGACACAAGGGAGACACCCATGTGCGTCCTCGGTATCGTCATGGTAGACGCCAGGACAAGCGGTGTCGGTTATACGGTCGATCCCACCGCAACGGACTCCGGCCTGATGAGGATCAACGCCCTCTGGGGGCTCGGAGAGCAACTCGTGGGAGGCTCCGTGTCGCCTGATTCGTTCCTCATTGACAGGTCTGCGATGACGGTGGTTAGAAAAGACATCGTAATGAAAGACCGACGTCTGGCCGCATTACCCGAAGGCGGCACTCAGCTTGAGGAGGTCACCGAAGGAGAGCGTGCATCGCCGTCCCTGGATGACGCCTCAGCCATAATCCTTGCGCGGTATGCTCTCAGGCTGGAGGAGAGGTTTGGGCGCCCCCAGGACATCGAATGGGCTGTCGACGGAGAGGGGAAGCTCTTCATCCTTCAATCCAGGCCTTTGCGCCTTCCGGACAGAAAAACCGAGGAAGGTTTGCCTGATGAACAGAACGTTGCGCTGCCTATATTGTTGTCGGCCGGAAAGACAGCCTCTCCGGGAGTAGCGATAGGAAAAGCCTTCGTTGTCTCCGGTGAGAAAGACCTTTCGGCCATTCCCGACGACGCAGTCATTGTGGCCAAAGTGGCGTCACCCGACCTCGCACGAGTGATCAACGGGGTCAGAGGTATTATAACCGACCTGGGCAGTGTCACGAGCCATCTCTCCTCCGTGGCGAGGGAATTCGGTGTGCCTATGATTGTCGACACCGGCAACGCAACAGCAATTTTGAAAGACGGGGATGTCATCACACTATCGGCGACGTCTGCGACCGTCTATCAGGGAATTGTCGAGTCCATGCGTAAGGGGGCACGGACACGGATAAACCATTTCGTCGACAGCCCCGTCCACAAGAGGATGCGTTCCGCTCTTGACTTGATCTCCCCGCTCAACCTGATCGATCCGGACAGTCCCTTCTTCTCACCTGACGGATGCGAGACATTCCATGACATCATCAGGTTCTGTCATGAACGGTCGATGGTCGAGATGTCGGGCATCGGGAAGAAGGCTGAAGAGGGAGGTTCGATACGGCTCGAGACGACACTCCCTCTGGTGATCCATCTGGTCGACCTCGGCGGGGGGCTCCGGGAGGGGCTTGCCGGCAAGACCGCCGTCGCTGGAGATCTCCTCTCGACGCCCATGAAGGCGATATGGCGCGGCTTCAATCATCCCGGAATCACCTGGTCCGGAACGATCAACTTCGACATGAAGAAGATGGCGACCCTCTTCGCCGTCGCCGCCACGTCCGAGTTCGGGGAACTGCCGGGCGGCACGAGCTATGCCATCTTCTCGAAGGAATTTCTCAACTTCAACGGAAAGTTCGGCTACCATTTCGCCACTCTCGATGCCCTCTGCACCGAAAACAGCGATCAGAACTATATCTCCCTCCAGTTCTCCGGCGGTGCAGGCACCTACTATGGAAAATCACTGAGGATTCAGTTCCTGGGCGCAGTGCTCAATAGACTGGGGTTCCGGGTGAACATAAAAGGTGATCTCCTTGAGGCGGCTCTCAAGGGATATGACCTCGCATCCCTGGAAGAGAAACTGGATCAGACGGGGAGGCTCCTGGCGTCGAGCCGGCTTCTGGACATGGTACTCTCCAGCCAGACGGATGTCGCATACCTTACGGAACGATTCTTCAACGAAGACTATGACTATCTGACAGGCAGGGAGGAAGGACAGCCGGAGCATTTTTACGTCCATGGCGGCCACTGGAATCGCATGTCGGAGGGGCGTTACGGACTGCTCCTGCAGGACGGCTCTAAGGAGGGGTTCACCATTTCCTCGGGTATCGCCGGGCTTATGGGAAGGATAGCAGGACCATCACTGCAGGATTTCCTCGACAACCTCGGCGCCTACTATTACTTTCCAATGGCGATCGCCAAGGACAGCGAAATCGCAGACGGCACGATCATGGGCAGGGTCAAATCGACGGGAGGAAATATCGACCGGGCTGCCGGACTGGCCTTTGGCATCCGGAACACCGGTAACTACTTCGCCTTCCGCATCAACGCACTCGAGGACAACGTCATCCTCTTCGAGTTCGTCAACGGCAAGAGATTCGAGAGGATGAACGTATCAAGAAAAATCGAAACGGACCGATGGTACATGCTGAAGATCGTGGTCCGGGGTGGGGAAATAGAGGGGTATATCGACAAGGAACGTGTCTTGAATTATACCGCCTCAGAGCCGGTGAGCGGCCATGTGGGGCTCTGGACGAAGGCGGACTCCGTGAGCTACTTTGACACACTCGTCATCGACAGCGGCGGACGGAAGCGGATCATCGAGCATTAGGCAGGCAGCGCTTTGATTGGATAACAGATGAGATTAACCTTTCTGTTGCATGAAAAGGCGGGGCGAAGCGCCTCAAAGCCTTGCTGAAGGCGACGATACGCATTGTCAGCTTCGTGTTTCAGGAGTTCACTCTTTGTGTCATCGACCATTGGTTTATAATTGCCGTCTTTCGTTTTGATACAGGTGTCGCCGCAGCAAGGTTTTCGGCGCATACACCCCGCCTTTCCGGAAGGCGTATGCAACGATAAGATTAAGTCTCTGCATTTAATAATTCAACAATGACGAAGGGGGAGGTTTCATCATGAAATGGATAACAAGGGAAAAGGTGAAGGTCGACAGGGTGGCCTGTCCATGGCTCATCCGGAAGTTCATCGATCAGGATGCGGAATTTCTTTTTGTGCCGGCCGACAGGGTGATGGAACAGGCCGAAAGGGAGGGGGCGATTCCCTTTGATGCGCCCGGCGTGGAACTGGGTCATCATGCGGGGCAGTGCAGCTTTGAGTCGATGGTCGCGAAATACGGGATAATGGACCCTGCCGTCCTGCTGTTAGCACAGATCGTCCATGGAGCGGACGTGAAGGCCGATCTGTATGTCCGTCCCGAAGCGGCGGGGCTGCTGGCCGTGGCAGAAGGCTTCAGACACCTGGGACTGAAAGACGATTATGAGATCCTCGAAAAGCAGTTCATCGTCTATGACGCATTATACGCCTATTGCAAAAGGAAGGTGCGAACCCTGACCGTCGGAGAACTGCAGGGTCTCATGGTCGAAAGGGGGGCCCTCGTTCTTGACGTCCGGAGGTCCGACGATTTTGCCGCTGAACCGGAGATGATCCCGGGAGCGCAGCGGCGGGATCCGGAGCAGGTGGACGCCTGGGCGGGAGAACTGGCGAAGGACAGCGACATTGTTATCTATTGTGCTCGGGGAGGGTCGGTCAGCAACACGGTGATCGATAGACTCCTCGATCGGGGACTGCGGGCTCGTTACCTTGAAGGAGGGCTCGAAGCGTGGAAGAAAACACAGAAATAGCCTCCCCGGAGAAGGCTCCGCGAATGGCGGTCTCGTTCCGGGAAGCCTTTCTCTGGTGGCTGAAGCTCGGCTTTATCAGTTTCGGCGGCCCGACGGGACAGATCGCCATCCTGCACAAGGAGCTGGTCGATAAGCGGAAGTGGATATCGGAAGATCACTTTCTCCAGGCATTGAATTTCTGCATGCTCCTGCCCGGACCTGAGGCCCAGCAGCTCTGCGTCTACATCGGCTGGCTGCTCCACAAGACCTGGGGCGGCATCGTGGCAGGAACACTCTTCGTGCTCCCTTCCGTCTTCATATTGCTCGGGTTGTCCTGGCTCTATGCGGCAATGGGCACAGTGCCTGCCGTTGCCGCCCTCCTGTACGGCCTGAAACCCGCCGTCGTCGCCATCGTCGCAGAGGCTGTCCTGAGGATAGCGAAGAAGGCGCTGAAGAACTGGTTCTTCGTGGCGGTGGCGGCAGCGTCCTTCCTGTGCATTTATGTTCTTTCAGTGCCCTTTCCGGTCATCGTTTTCTCTGCTGCCGCATTGGGGTTCGTCATGAAACAGGTGGCGCCGCGCCTGTTCAGTTCGGCGGGGACGACGACCAGTGAAGACGCCGAAACCCTTATCAGCACCCTTGCGGCTCAGATGCGAGGCACGGGCTGGCGTCCCGCCCTCAGCACTTTGCTGATGTGGGTCGCCATATGGGCGGCGCCCGTTGTTGCTGTTGCACTTTGGAAGGGAAAGAGCATCTTCACAGAAATAGGCAGACTTTTCAGTACGGCGGCTATGGTGACCTTCGGCGGGGCCTATTCGGTCCTTGCCTACGTCGGACAGGAGGCGGTCGACAAATACGGCTGGCTCCAGCCTGAGCAGATGATGGACGCGCTCGCCCTGGCCGAGACCACGCCGGGTCCTCTCATCATGGTCAACCAATTCGTGGGCTACATTGCGGCCTATCAGAACCCCGGCGACCTGAACCCGGCCGCCGCCGGCATCATTGGGGGACTCCTGACCACGTGGGTGACCTTCGCACCGTCTTTCCTGATGATTTTCCTTCTCGCGCCTTATATAGAGGTGCTTCGCAAAAACGCCCTGCTGTCGACGGCGCTGGCCGCGGTGACGGCGGCGGTCGTCGGCGTGGTGCTGAACCTGGGAGTATCCTTTACCCGTCATGCACTATTGCCGGAAACGGGCGGCTTCGACTGGTACGCACTCATCGCATCTATCATCACCTTTATAGGATTGCAGTACCGCCATTGGCCGATGATTCCCGTCATTCTCGGATCGGCGGCAGCGGGATATGCATGGAAAATGCTGTTTTGACACGATGGCGTTGAACCTATCGTTGTATACGCCCTCAGGAAAGGCGGGGTGTATGCGCCGAAAACCTTGCTGCGGCGACACCGAACCCGTCGCGGAAGACAGCGGTTCAAACCAATGGTCGATGACACAAAGAGTGTAATCCTGAAACACGAACCTGACAATGCTCATCGTCGCCTTCAGCAAGGCTTTGAGGCGTTTCGCCCCGCCTTTCCGCGCAACAACGAGGTAAAGCCCCATTCCTGGATCTCAACTGAAAGGACTGCTCTTGACTGAAAATGTAGCAAGAGTTACAATATTAACAGGAATAACAAATTAGGACGCGCAAGGAGGATCAATATGCCCCCCATTACGGATCATGTGAAGACGAGCATTGAGCGAACGGGAAAGGAATACCGGGACATTCACGAGTGGCTTGACAAGGACCCTGAGAAGAAGGCCGAACGGCACGATATCACCAGGATGTATGAATACGGAAAAACGATTGAGGAGAAGTACGGAGAAGAGGGACTTCAGGAATATATCCGTCACATTCATGACGACGTGAGGGCCAAATTCGACCACCTGAAGGAGGATCTTGATAAGGCGATCGCCGACACGCTCGCGTACTTCGGCGTTAAATAGAGTCTGTTTATAAAGTAGACTTCATCTGTCATTCCCGCAACCCCGCACTTGATGCGGGGGCGTCGGAATCCTTTTGAAAGAACGATTCCGGACTGATCCTCGGCTGTGCGAGGACAAGAGCCGGGATGACAAACAAACTTCACTTCATGAGTTTATAAACAGACTCTAAATAGGAAAGAGGAGGAGGATAATGAGTTACAAGATACAGGAATCCGATATCGAAATCCTCGGGAACGCGGGGGTTTCCGGGGATGACATTGCACACTGCAGGGCCGTCGCTGAAAAGGCGCTGGAGATCGCCGAGCGGACAGGCGCTGATCTCGACATGGAGCTGGTCGGCAGGGGCGCGCTCTTCCACGACCTCGGCAAGGCGACGACACACGAAATAGTGCACGGCAAGATCGGCGCTGAACTGGGAGGGCAGCTCGGCCTCCCGCAGCAGGTCACCGCTATCATGGAGAAGCACATTCGCGGGGGACTCACGGAAGAGGAGGCCGTCGAGCTCGGGCTGCCCGTAAAAGACTACACGTTGAAGTCTCTCGAAGAGAAGATCGTCATCTATGCCGACCGTCTCGTGGACATCATCACCGACGGCATCGTGCCGATACGGTCGGAAGCGGAAGCCGAAGAGCGGTTCGAGGAGATCCTCAGGGAGATTCCCAAATACGGCAAGAACGACAAGACGCTCGTGCGCTACCTCGGCTACCATCGGGAGATACAGGGCCTCATGAAGCGATGAGATCTCCTTCTCCGTTCATCATGCTCTGCAGCGCGGGGCTTTTCGCCGTCTTCAGCTCCACGATCTCGAAGAGCCCTGTGCTGCCCCTCTTCGCCTCCCATCTCGGCGCCGACCCGGCCGGTGTGGGCACCGTCGCCGCCGTTTCGGCCTTCACCGGCGTTGTTGCGAGCGTGCCGGCAGGCATGATCTCGGACAGGATCGGGCGAAAAAGGATGCTGGTCATATCGGCGGTCATCTTCGCCTCGGCCCCGTTCCTTTACCAGTTCGCCGCGACTCTCTGGCATCTCGCCCTCATCAGGTTCTATCACGGCTTTGCAACGGCCATATTCGTTCCCGTCGCCATGGCCCTCGTCTCGGATCTCTTTCACGGGGAGAGGGGCGAGAAGATGGGGTGGTTTTCGACGTCGACGCTGCTCGGAAGGTTCATGGCGCCGATCATCGGCGGGGTCGTCATCGGTTCTCTCGCCTTCAACCCCGGCCTCGGCTACCGGGTCGTCTACCTCGTCTGCGGCGTCGCAGGGATCCTTGCTCTTCTGCTTACCCTGAAGCTGCCAGGCACAGAGACCGGCCACGCGGAATATCAATCGTGGAGAATGTCATTCAATATCCTGAAGGGTGTCATGTCGAACAGGGTCATCGTTCTGACGAGCGCCGTCGAGGCGTCGATCCTCTTCGCCTATGGCACTTTCGAGACCTTCCTCCCCCTCTATGCGGTCCGGAAGGGCATCAGCGCCTATGAAGTGGGCCTGTTCCTGTCGTCCCAGGTCATAACTCTCGCCCTGACAAAACCGGTCATGGGCAGGTTCTCGGACAGGCACGGGCGAAGGCCGCAGATCGTGGCGGGAGCCGTCGTCGGCGCCTGCTGCATCGGGAGTTTCTCTCTCTTCACGAGCTTTTTTCCCCTGCTGGCGCTGAGTGTCCTCTTCGGCCTGAGCCTCTCGGTCGTCACATCGGCCACGTCGGCCTTCATCGCCGATCAGAGCAGCAGGGAGAGCCACGGCTCCGCCATGGGGATGCTGGGCTCCATTATGGACATCGGGCATACCGCCGGGCCGTTCATCTCAGGCATAGTCGCGAGTCACCTGGGCTTCGCTGCGTCATTCCTCGGCGCGGCATTTGTCCTCGCAATCGCGTCCGTCATCTTCCTGCTCCTCATCGGCCTCAAAGACAACAAGGAATCGCCGCCGCAGGGGCAGGATCAACGGTGACGCAGGTCAACCTCAACTCCATGGAGTGATACAGGCCCAAGCCTTGTTCTGATTGCTGAGAATTGAGATGTGGACCTCCTTTCCTTGCCGCAGATACGCCCCCTCATGCCGGCGACATCAGTATAGTCCCCCTGCAAGCCCGCCTTGCAAGCATTTGAAATTCTTGAATAGGTCCAACGGAAACATGTATGATTAAGTACTTATGGAATGCGAGGTGCCACCGTGATAAAATTGACGAGAATAACTTTTAACCCTGAAGTAATGGGTGGAAAGCCCTGCATCAGGGGCATGCGTGTTACGGTCGGGATGATCGTCGGCATGATCGCCGCAGGTCATTCGAGGCAAGACATTCTGAAACTCTATCCTTATTTGGAGCTCCCCGATATCGACGAGGCGCTGTCGTATGCAGCGTGGCGCTCGGAAGAAGTTGAGGTCCCCTTTCAGGCGGCGTGAAACTCCTGATTGATATGAACCTTTCGCCCGAATGGGTCGAGGCACTTGAGACTGAAGGTGTTCACTCCGTTCACTGGTCGACAATCGGGTCTTCTTCGGCGTCTGACAAAGAGCTCATGGTGTGGGCCAAAAGCAACGGCCATATCGTAGTGACCCATGACCTCGATTTTGGAGCAATCCTCGCTGCGACGAATGCCGATGCCCCAAGTGTAGTGCAATTGCGCTTTCAGGATTTGGCGCCTTCGCATGCAAGATGGCTTGTCGTCAAAGTGTTGCGTGATTATGGACGAGAGCTTGAGCAGGGGGCTCTGATAAGCCTCGACGAAGAGAAGGCGCGAGTCAGGATCCTGCCCCTTTGACAACTAACACCTGTCTGTTATTGAACACTTCATTCATTATGCACTGAATAGTCCTTTGTCAATTCGCTCCGTTTACCTGCAAGCCCGCGAAATTGTTAACCCGATAAATCAAATAACATCGCTGCCGACAACCTGATTTCGGAAGGAGGATGTTCCTCCGAGAGTCCGCGGCAAATGATTTTCCCAGAGTGATGCGGCGTCCTACCGGAAAGAATTTTCCGTAAGGACTGACGACCCGTCTTGGGTCTTTGTCAATTCGTTCCGTTCACCTGTAAACACGCAAATTCAAGCGCTTGCAATTATTCTGAATTGCTGGTAGAAATATATCAGTTTCACATTACTGCGAGCAGGTCAAGAAGTAGAGGTATCAGAGTGACATGCGCTGACGGAGCGGTGAAGTTGGAGGAGAGGTTTTTGGCATGACGACAAGCCTGAGCGGTTCTGGCATACGGGATAATTACCTGCACGGAAAGGCAGGCGACTTCCTCCGCGACGCCATTGTTTCAGATGCTAAGCTCTCCTTTGTGTCCGCCTATTTCACGATCCACGCCTTTGATGCTTTGCGCGACATCCTTGAGATTGCCGGTAAGCTGCGGTTTCTTTTCGGTGAGCCCCGCTTTGTCCGCAGCCTTGACCGTGAGAACAAGCAGTCACGGCAATACCGCCTCACCGAGCAAGGTTTGTCGTTGGCCAATCAGCTCTCTCAGCGCCGATTGGCGAGGGAGTGTGCTGACTGGATCAGGCACAAGGTTGAAATCCGCTCGGTAACACGATCCGGTTTCCTTCACGGAAAACTCTATCATATCCAAGATGGTAAACTTGCTCATGCCTTGGTGGGCAGTTCGAACTTTACCGTGCCCGGTCTTGGATTGCTGCAACAAGGCAATAACATCGAGCTTAATCTTGTTGTCGCCGATGACCGCGACCGTGTTGATCTCCTGTCCTGGTTCGACAGCCTGTGGGACGACAACGCGCTTGTTGAAGATGTCAAAGACACAGTTCTTAAAGAACTCGCCCGACTGTACGCGAATCAATCACCTCAGTTCATCTACTACCTGACGCTCTTTCATATCTTCAGGGACTTCCTCGAAGAGACACGAGACGTTGATGACGCCCTGCGTCGCACTGCGCTCCCGGATACCCGCACTTGGCAGTCGCTCTTCGCGTTCCAGAAAGACGGCGCGAAAGCTGCCATCAACAAGATGTTGACCGTCAACGGGTGCATTCTTGCCGACAGCGTTGGTCTCGGCAAGACCTTCACCGCCCTTGCCGTGATCAAGTACTTCGAGTTGCGCAACGAACGCGTCCTTGTTCTTTGTCCGAAGAAGCTGCGGCGGAACTGGACGGTATACCGCTCCAACAGCACGCTCAATCCATTTCTCGAAGACCGATTTCGTTACGACGTCTTGTCGCATACTGATCTCTCACGAGACCGTGGGGACGTTGACGGCATTGATCTTGCGACGCTGAACTGGGGCAATTATGACCTTATCGTGATCGATGAATCCCACAACTTCCGGAACAACGCTTTGGCTCAGAACCGGCCCGGCGGTTCACCGCGGCGAAGCCGTTATCAGCGTTTGATGGAGGACATCATCACCTCTGGAGTGCGCACCAAGGTTCTGCTGCTTTCGGCTACTCCGGTGAACAACCAGCTCGCCGACCTCCGCAACCAGATTTCCTTTATTGCCGGTGGAGATGTCGCGCGAGACGATAGGCCCGACGCAGCTTTTGATGCACCGCTGGGGATAGCCTCAGTACGCGAGACGACTCGCAAAGCGCAGATGCACTTTACGAACTGGTCCAAAAAGCCAGCCGCTGAGCGCAAGACCAGGGACCTACTGTCTGCCCTCGGCGGTGATTTTTTCAAGCTTCTCGATGGGTTAAGTATCGCCCGCTCTCGCCGGCAAATCGTGAGCTATTACGCCGACGAGATGAAACAGTTGGGCGGCTTCCCTGATCGGCTTGCACCGCAGGCGATAAGCCCCCAGATTGATTTGCAGCAACGCTATCTCTCCTTTGAACAGCTTGACCATGAGATCAGCGACCTTCATCTTGCACTCTATCATCCTACCAGGTTTCTCCGTGACGAACTTCCAGGCTCAATACGCGCTGCCTATTTGGATACGATCCTGGGCGCCTTCACTCAGGAAGGCCGTGAGCGAATCCTCATTGCAATGATGAAGGTGAATTTTCTCAAGCGCCTCGAAAGCTCAGTCGACTCATTCCGCCTTACCATTCGCCGCACTATCGAGAAAATCGACCGCCTGGAAGAGCGTATTCTTGCCTTCGAGAAGCATCTCGACGACAATCCTGAAGTCGATTACGACGTACTCACGCCCGACCAGTTCGAGGATCCGGACTTCGAGGGCGAAGACTTCACTATTGGCGGCAAGAGGCGCATCCATCTCGGCCATCTGAAGCTCCCAGAGTGGCTCAAGGCGGTGCGCCATGACCGGACGCAACTCCAGTTCATGCTTCAAAAGACTGAATCGGTCAAACCCCACCGCGATGGGAAACTTGATGAACTCCGCCGCCTTATTGACCGCAAAGTCCAGAATCCAACGACTGACCTGGACGGTCGCCCTAACAGGAAAGTGCTCGTCTTCACGGCCTTTGCCGATACCGCTCGCTATCTGCACGAGCAGCTTGAACCGTGGGCTCGGGCGCACCTCAATATCCACGTGGCGCGTGTCGTCGGTGAAGGGGACAATCGCACTTCCCTTGGCAGTTTGGATTACGACGACATCCTCACAAACTTCTCTCCGCGATCAAAGCGTCGTGCTGAACAGCCGCGGTTTCCCCAAACAGAGGAGATCGATCTCCTCATTGCCACTGACTGCATTTCCGAGGGGCAGAACCTTCAGGACTGTGACCTCCTCATCAACTACGACATCCACTGGAACCCGGTCCGCATCATTCAGCGCTTCGGCCGAATTGACCGTATCGGTTCGCGAAACCGGGCGGTGCAGCTCGTCAACTTCTGGCCCGTGGCTGACCTTGACAAATATCTCAACGTAAAGCACCGCGTCGAGGCACGGATGGCGCTCGTGGATCTGGCGGCGACGCAGACCGATAACCTCCTCGATCCGGGACAGCTCGAAGACCTTATCAAGGAAGACCTGCTTTTCCGTGACCGACAACTGAAACGTCTTAAGAACGAGATCCTCGACCTCGAAGACCTCGATGACTCAGTGTCCCTTACCGACTTTTCCCTTGACGAGTTCAGACTCGATCTCCTGCAGTTCATCGAATCGCGCAGGTCAGATCTGGAGGAAGCGGGCCTCGGCATTTACGCCGTCGTGCCACCAAAGGCGAACCTTCCTGCTTGCCGTCCGGGTGCCCTTTTCTGCGTTCGTCATCTCGGCAAAACAGATAGACCCTCCACAGTGTCCCAAGACGCCGAAGCAGGTGAACCGCGACCATCGGACTCGGCCAATATCAATCCTCTGGCGCCTCATTATCTGGTCTATGTTCATGATGATGGAACGGTCCGCTTCACCTTCACCCAACCGAAGGAGTCATTGTTGCTGCTGCGTGAACTTGCTGCAGGTGAGCCCTCAGCATTTGAGAAGCTTTGCGACATTTTCGACGCGGCTACAAATGACGGCGCAGATATGAGTCATTACGATAACCTCATTCAAAAGGCCCTCTCATCCATAGAGCGTACCTTTCAACGCAAGGCCGCTGCGGGTCTGCTCGCAGGACGGGGTGGTGTGCTACCGAGAGCATCAGAAACACCCTTTGCCGATCAGAACCAATTCGAGCTCATCACATGGCTCGTCATCCTGGAACCGCAACAGGGGATCAAATAATGGATGCACAGAGGAGTAGACAGCTCAAAGAAGGCATTCAGACAACTCTTGCCGACTTCACGAGAAACCCTCTTCCTCTTGCGGCACGAAAGCTTTTCACCGTGCTTGGTTATACCAGCGAGCGCGATGAGCGGACTTTGAGGATCACCGATGTCGATGAATTCTTTGCCTGGCTCGACAGCGGTCACAGACTCTCCATTCTCTCGGATAAAGATAAGAAAGCACTCATCTCTGCATGTGAGGATCTAACCTTTCTCTTACAACTCACTGATGAAGAAATAGGAGCAATCATCGGGGCTGCGCAGAGCGGACTTTTCGGTTCAGACACAACCGTAGACGGTTCGCGCATTGAGAGTTATCTCGTCTTTGCAGTCGAACTCTCGTCCAATGCACCGCGCTCCCGCACAGAACTTGCCCGGATTGTCCGCTTGATCAACAAACCCTTGCCCATGCCTGCACTTATCCTTTTCAGGCATGGCGATACGCTGACGCTCGGGGTCATAAACCGTCGTCTCCACAAGCGGGCTCAAGACAGGGATGTCCTTGAAAAGGTCACTCTCATCAAAGACGTTGTCTTTGCCAAACCCCATCGTGCACACATTGAGATTCTTTTCGATCTTTCTTTTTCCAGTCTCTATGAGCAGTATCAGCCGTCCAATTTCGTGGCGCTTCATACAGCATGGCAAAAGACACTTGATACGTCGGAGCTGAATAAGAAGTTCTATCGCGAACTCTCCAACTGGTACTTCTGGGCTATCAAGAATGTGGAATTCCCGGACGACGCCGAGAAAAACAAAGATGTCCGGAACGCAACCAGCGTGATTCGCCTGATCACCCGGCTTATCTTCATCTGGTTCATCAAAGAGAAGGGGTTAATCCCCGAGGATCTCTTCAATGAAACAAGGCTGAAGACCATACTCAACTTCAACGACAAGAATCAGAGCACCTATTACAAGGCAATCCTTCAGAACCTGTTCTTTGCCACGCTCAATACCGAGATGAACAAAGACAAGCCCGGCAGCCGCAAGTTT
Organism: uncultured Nitrospiraceae bacterium; assembly: GCA_963705105.1. Taxonomy (GTDB): domain Bacteria; phylum Nitrospirota; class Thermodesulfovibrionia; order Thermodesulfovibrionales; family Dissulfurispiraceae; genus CAVPIW01. The sequence goes on from CAVPIW010000014.1 coordinate 274,062, forward strand.
AGAGGGAAAAGGAAAGAGGGAAGAGATCAGCATTACATGATACACAATGTATTCAGGTACGAAGACTATTTTGTGAACCCCCATGATGCTCTGAAAGAATACTTCGAGGACATTCCGTTTCTGAACGGCGGTCTGTTTGAATGCCTTGACAAGATGATCACAACCAACGGCAGAGAAAAGGTTGTTCGCATAGATGGCTTCTCCGACCATCCGAAAAACGTTCTCAAAGTATCTGATGACCTTTTTTTCTCCCCTGAACAGAGCATTGACCTAAATGAGATATACGGCACCAAAAATAAGGCATACAAAGTCAGGGGATTGATCCACATCCTTGACAGTTATAAGTTCACCATTGATGAAAACACACCAATCGAGGAAGAAATAGCCCTTGATCCTGAGCTTCTCGGTAAGGTCTTTGAAAACCTACTTGCGAGTTATAACCCGGAAACGCAGACGACGGCTCGCAAACAGACCGGCTCATACTATACGCCCAGAGAGATCGTCAATTACATGGTCGACGAATCCCTCATCTCATACCTCAAAACTAGACTTCAGAACTCTGTCGTATCGCTGGATGTGGACAAGCAGGGGGATGATAACGGAACGTCATGTCTCCGCCATCTCTTCTCTTACACGGAGGAACCCCACCATTTCAGTCAGCAACAGGTTGATGCGCTCATTGACACTATCGACAATATGAAAATCCTTGATCCGGCTTGCGGTTCTGGCGCCTTCCCAATGGGCATCCTGCACAGGTTGGTGCATGTCCTGGGAAAACTTGATCCGAACAACGAGAAGTGGCGTACGAAACAGCGGCAAAAGGCCATCAAGGAAACCGAGGAAGCATATAGGATCGGCAATCAGGAGGAGCGTCAGAAAAGGCTTCTGGATATTGATGATGCCTTCGAAAACAATGCCTCAGACTACGGACGGAAACTCTACCTAATCGAAAACTGCATATTTGGCGTGGACATTCAGCCTATTGCTGTCCAAATTGCCAAGCTTAGGTTTTTTATATCACTCATGGCAGACCAGAAGACTGATTCCGATAGGGAGAATCTCGGCGTCAGACCGTTGCCAAACCTTGAAACAAAATTCGTCGCTGCGAACACACTCATCGGCGTAATACGTCCGGGCCAGCAGTTCCTCCGAAACCTCTTGATTGAAGCCAAAGAAGGGGAACTTCGCCGCGTTCGGGAGCGCCACTTTCTTGCACGAACGCCTGCAACAAAGGCCAAGTTCCGTGACCAGGACTCAAGACTGCGCGTGGAGATAGCAAAACTCCTCAAGGATGATGGATGGGATACTGTAACTGCCCACAAAATATCCGCTTGGAATCCATATGACCAGAATGCATCTGCTGATTTCTTTGACCCTGAGTGGATGTTTGGAGAGACTAATGGTTTTGATGTGGTGATAGGCAATCCGCCATATGTAAGTGCTTTGGATTTCAAACGAATATATGGCACCACTGTTCGCGAACAACTTAATGCACTTTATCACTCTGCAACTGGCACCTACGACCTATTCGTATTATTTGTCGAGCAAGGATTGAAGCTTTGCAGAAATCTGGGCCATTTAGCTTACATTACTCCTAACAAGTACTTATCAGCAAAGTATGCTGTTGGACTTCGCAGTTGGTTGATTGCCAACGCCAGCCTCTTGAGGATTCTTGATGTTTCTCCTATTCGCGTTTTCAAAGAGGCTGCGGTATATCCAGTTGTGTCCATCTTTCGCAAGGAGCCACAAATTGCAGGATCCGTTCTTGTTTCGTTGCCGGCTACTCGCAATCTTGAGTGTTTTGATGCTAACTACTATGAGGAGACCTCTGTGCCGGCCGAGTGGCTCGAACTGTTACCAGAAAATATCTGGGGATTTCTGCTATCGAGAAACGTCAGACTTCTCCCAGTTGTCATGCGGTCTGCTGCGTCTCTTGCATCCCTTGGAGGGGTCAATGCGACCTCGACGGCGAGCGAGGCGGATGAGTTTGGTGCCTGGATCACATCAATGCCCGGAACAAAGAGCATGAAATTGATCAATACAGGCACGATTGAAAAATACATAACTCTCTGGGGAATAACAGAGATGACACATAAAGGCAAGAAATTCCTAACGCCATACTTACCCTTGGCCAAGGCCAAGGTTATGGGGTCGGTTGTCAATAGTGGACACCAAACCTCTCATGCTGCCTGTGCATTCATATGGTATGCTTTTTCAAAAGCAGCAGGTGAAAGATACCCAAGTCTTGCCTGCCGCCGCTGCCGATTGTAGAACACCTCGATATACTCGGTGATCTCCCGAATCGCCTCCTGCCTCGTCTTATACCGCCTGTGATGCACAAGTTCACTTTTCAACACTCCCCAGAAACTCTCCATCGGCGCGTTGTCATAGCAGTTGCCCGTCCCGCTCATTGAGGCATTCATCTTCAAGTGTTTCAGCAGCTTCCTGTAGTCATGCGCACAATACTGACTGCCCCGGTCAGAGTGGTGTATCAGCTCTGCAGGAGGACGTTTCGCCCAGATCGCTCGTAACAACGATTCCCTGACAAGGTTCTGTGTTATCCTCTCCCCCATCGCATACCCCACAATCTCTCCCGCAAAAAGGTCCTTATGCGCTGCAAGATATAGCCACCCTTCCTCCGTCGGGATATACGTGATGTCGCTGACCCACACGCGGCCCGGTGCCGTCGCCTCAAAGTCTTGCTGTAGCAGATTGTCCGCCACAGGTAACGTATGCCGCGAGTCCGTTGTGACCTTGAACCGCCGCTTTTGTTTGCACCGTATCCCCAATTTCCTGCGTATCCTCTTGATTCGGCTCACTCCTGCTTTCACCCCGTGGGCTGCCAAATCCTTCTGCAGACGCTCCGGACCATACGTCCCTCGTGTGCGCTCGTGTGCCGCCTGTATCTCGACCTCCAACCGCGCCTCCTCTTTGGCATGGGCGGACGCGGGCCGACTGACCCAGGCAAAATAACCGCTCGCCGATACATCAAAAACACGGCTCATAAACGGGATCGGATACTCGAGTCGCAATTCATTCATCATCGCGTACCTGGCTGCGACTCCCTCGCAAAGTACGCGGCCGCTTTTTTTAACAGGTCCCGCTCCATCCTCGTCTCTATAAGCTCTTTCTTGACTCTTGCCAGTTCCATCTCTATCTCGGTGAGGGGCCGATAGTTCTTGCCGATGTCCTTGAGTTTGCCGGCCTTATACGCCTTGACCCAGTTGCCCAACGTAGATGGCGGCAACGACAACCGATGGGCCACTTCAGGTAATGACATGCCTGTCTCCACAATCATCTTCACTGCTTCCTCTCGAAATTCCTTCGTGTACCGTCCTTGCGGAATCCCTTTCATTCTGACACCTCCGTCTTTCTTAGTTTACCGACTTTGGTGTCCACTTTTTCCATCCTACCTCAGTTAATAGTCGCAGAATTTCTATGTACAAAGCACCCAAGGTGATATTTGCGAAAATGGCAAAACGATGCGAAGCCGCCATTGATGATGCAGGTGAGTTCGCGTCACTAAACACCAACTGCTTCTACAATCCAAGAAATGGCATTTCAATAAAGTACATTGCCGGCATCTGCAACTCCCGTGCGTTTATGTTCCTTTATGACCTCTTCTTCAGTGCACTTAGAATGAGTGGCGGTTACTACCAGTTCCAATCGCCCCAACTACGTGTTGTTCCTATACCTCGGGCAGATACATGTCAAATGGCGGCTGTCGAAGCTTTGGTTGAGAAGATTCTTGTAATTAAGAGAGAAGCCCCTCATGCTGACACATCAAATGTCGAACGGCAAATTGACGACATGGTTTACTCCCTCTATGGCCTCACACCAGAGGAGGCTGAAGCCGTCGAGTGCATAGAGTAAGCAAGAATGCCAACGCTCGAAGGATTAATCTCTCGCGGATACTTCCCCAAGGAATTGCCGCCTGCTTTCAATAGCTCCCGTTTGCGTGGGGTCTTGTTACAAAATGGGTCAGACGTACCACGATTATTTCAAGACCACCGTGGTGCTGGAAAGATGATGACGCACAACCTCGCGCAAAGTGGTTCACTCCGAAGAAAACTCGGGATACCTAATCCAGTCCACTTCTGCAAGCTGGCAGCCTTTGTAGTCGATAACTGGCAAGATTTGTATGCAAGTGCATCACGCTCTCATCTATCATTGACAACCCCTGTAGACGGATATTTGCGTAGAGCCATTGAACGACAATATGATCTCACAGAGCGTCCCGTCCGCAGAGCACAGCTACGGAGCACTTCGCGCTACATTTTACAGGCAGACATAAGTCGTTTCTACCCTTCGATTTACACTCATAGCATACCGTGGGCATTGCACACCAAAGCAATTGCGAAGAGGAATCGCAGTGACCAGTTACTTGGAAACCAGCTTGATCGACTTGTCAGGCATGCACAAGATGACCAGACGATGGGAATTCCCATTGGTCCCGACACATCTCTGCTCATAGCGGAAATTCTTTTGGCAGCTGTTGACGAGGCTTTACGTGAAAGAGGGATTACTCGTGGATTCAGATATATTGACGACTACGAGATTGGGTTCCAGACTTTGTCAGATGCCGAAGCGGCTTTATCACACTTCCAAGAAGTGCTCAATGAATACGAGCTTGCTTTAAACCCAAACAAAACGAGAATACTTAAATTGCCCCTACCGGCGGAGCCACTCGCCATTTCGGAATTGCGAACCTTCCTATTTAGACCTTCTATCCCTGGGCAGCGATCAGATCTCTTGCGATATTTCGACAGAGCGTTTTACCTGGCCAACGATAATCCTGAAGAACACATACTGAAGTATGCCATAGCAAGACTGAGTGGCATAGACATCCATTCGTCCAACTGGAGCCTCGTTGAAAACCTTCTTCTTCAATGCTTGGTTGCAGAATCGGGAACTATGCCCCTTGCTCAGAATCAGTTTCTTCGTTATAGGGATCTGGGATTTGCCCTTGATAGAGACAGAATTGGTGAAGCTCTGGGCAGTGCGATAGCCCAGCATAGTTCGTTGGGACACGGTAGTGAGGTGGCATGGGGTTTGTGGTGCCATCTCGTCTTAGGAATCAGAGTCAGTTCTGCCAGTTGCAGTGCCGCATCTTTCTTGAATGACTCCATTGCAGCCCTGCTCCTGTTGGATGCACACAACAAAGGTCTTGTTTCCTCAGCTATTGAGTTCCGCAATTTACCATCGGTCATGACCACAGATGAACTCTATGGTGAGCACTGGCTCCTATCGTACGAGGCTAACGTTAAAGGGTGGCTTCCATCAGAAGGCACCTCGGATCATGTATCAGATGATCGGTGCTTTGCCCTTCTCAAGAACAGCGGCGTCTATTTCTACGATGACACAGTGAGTGACCATATAGGGTATGAAGCACCTGGGGGATGGGCCGAGAGATACTGATGCCTCATATCAAAGAAAATATTTGTGAGGCAACAGAGAACCCGGTTGCTGAGATTACGAAGAGCAGAATGCTGCGTTATTATCTTGGCATTTGGATAATAACATAACGATGATGCAATCGGCTATGCTTATCAATGAGTTTTGTGGTTGTTTATTATCTCCTAAACGGAGGCGGGATTGGCGATAAAGAGAACAGACAGGGCGGAGGAGAGCCGGAACCCTGAGATAGTACGGGCGCTGTGCGCTCTTGACGAAAGCTTGTATTTCGAGTCGAAGAGGGTCTCCGGCAAAATGGTGCACAAGGCTCTCGAGACCATCGTCGCTTTTGCGAATACCGAGGGTGGTGCACTTGTCCTCGGCATGGAGGACTTAAAGAAAACAAAAGGCAACGACCGATTGTACGGCATTGCGGAGAATCCTGAAGCCCTCGATGAACTTCGCCAAAAAGCGTCGCACCACATCACGCCTTCTCTCGAAGATCTCAAATGGCGGCCTATCCCCTGCACTCTTCGTGATGGATCAAAGGGCTCAATCGTCTTGATTGAAGTTACGAGAAGCAAGAAGGTCCACTCCATCGTCGAAAATGGGACGTGGAAGAGACTGGATCGCGGCAATAGAGAAATGACGGCGCGAGAGATCAACGAGCTCTGTTTTGCCCGCGGCGTTATCAGTGCCGAGACAGAGACAGTTTCCGTTCCCTTTGAACTGCTCGAAACAGGGTACTGGAAGACATACTGCGAGACGCGGAAAATTGCCACGGGGGATATCAAAGACAGGATGTTCCGTATCGGTCTCGCCCGTAAAGTTGAGGGCATGCTGATGCCGACGAGGGCAGCCGTGCTGCTCTTTGCCGACGACCCGTCCGGTCTCATGGCGTCTAAGACCTCGGTGCGTGTGTTCCACTATTCAGGAGCGCGTATTGAGCATGAGCCGATCCCCAATCTCTTAAAGAAGCCGAAGACGTGCTTGGGTCCTCTCATCAAGCAGATTGAAGACGCCTATGAGTATGTGATCAATGAAATAGCGGGTGGCTTGAGACTCTCTGCATCCGGATTCGAGACCGTGCATTGCTATCCCACTCGCGTCATAAAGGAGGCGATCACCAACGCGGTCATCCATCGTGATTATCACATCAACCGCGATATTCACGTCAGGATATTTGACAACAGAATCGAGGTGGAGAGCCCTGGCCTCTTCCCCGGTGACATTAGGCCGGAGACCGTGGCAACAGCGGGTTCGTTGAACCGCAATCCGCTAATCGTCAATCATTTGAGGGAATTTCCGGTCCCGCCTAACATTGACGCGGGTGAAGGGGTTCGTATGATGTTCTCAACGATGCGTGCGGTCGGCCTCTATCCGCCCTTTTACTTCACGAGGCCGTTTCTTCAAACCGATGGAGTGATGGTTGTGCTTCTCAATGAAGAGCGCCCTGCTGTTTGGGAACAGGTCAGTGAATGGGTTGACCGCAAAGGCTCTATCACGAACAGCGCCCTTTGCCAGATAGCGGACATTGATACGCTAAAGGCCTCAAAGATGCTGAAACGATGGGTTGAAAAAGACATGCTTGTGCCCGATATGACCAAGGGCAAACGAGGTGCACGCTACAGAAAACCAGGACAGGATCTCGCGGTAAGATCATTCTTTTCATTATCCGGGCTCTCGGATAATAACCCGGAGGACAGCTAATATCCACTGCATATCAATTAGATCTTGCGTATTTTATTATCCGATTCGAGAGCGTTGGACAGATTCGCACGACCAGCATCAGGGAAGGGGGCTACTCTAACTGCGATGATTCCCTCTTGGAGAACTAAACCGCTGCGCGGTGGTGATGAGTTGTCAGCGTAGTGAAACGAGATAGAGCTTTTTCTTCGTTGTAGAGGCTTTCAGTTCGGTCCCTCTTGTTGAACAGTCCCCATCGTCTTACAATCTTCTTTTGGTGTACCTGACGGCATGAGCTGTCGGATATTGATACCAGAGGAGGCAGTTGCATGAGCACATTGAGAGAGCAGATGGTGGCGGATCTTCAGTTGAGAGGCATTACCCCCAGGACGCAGAAGAAGTATCTCCGGGAAGTCAGCAACCTCGCGAAGTATTACAACAAGTCACCCCAGGACCTGGGCGAACAGGAAGTGAAAGAGTACCTGGTGCATATGCTGAAAGACAGAGGCATCTCCGTGGGAACGTACCGAACCTACGCAGCGGGGATCAAGTTCCTGTATACGACGACCCTGGACCGGCCCGAGGTCGTGGAGAAGATCAAGTATCCCAAAAGCACACACAAGCTCCCCGAAGTGCTTGACCTCTCGGAGATCAAGGCCCTGCTGTCCGTCATGGACAATCTCAAGCACCGGGCACTGCTGACGATGACCTATTCAGCAGGACTCAGGGCCAGCGAGGTCGCCCGCCTGAGAGTAAGCGACGTCGACAGCAAGAGAATGATGGTGCGGGTGCAGCAGGGCAAAGGCAGAAAGGACCGCTACAGCATCCTGTCCAAAACAGCCCTTGAGTGCCTCAGAGAGTATTACAGGCAGTATCGCCCCTCGCAGTGGCTGTTTGAAGGACAGAGCGAGGATACCCATATCTGCTACACGTCCATACGGAATATCTTTCGGGAGGCCAAGGAGCGGGCCGGCATCACAAAACCGGCAACCCCTCATACGCTGAGGCACTCCTTTGCGACTCACCTGATTGAAGCAGGGACAAGCCTTCATCATGTCCAGCTGCTCATGGGCCATAGGTCCCCGAGCACGACGACCGTCTATCTGCATGTCAGCCGGATGAATCTGGCACAAGTCACCAGCCCCCTGGACACCATGCCGGAAGAACTGTAGCAGTTCACCTCCCCACTGCCGGATGCGGCCCTCTCGCGGCGTCGAGGTGGCGGATATCTTCCGCCGGCACGGCCCGGAGTACAGGAAAGCCCACTGCTTGCCTCTGCATCACCTGCGGGTCATGCGTGCCGTGGAGATCTGCAGGACGGCTGCTTTGGGCGGGCATACAGACAGGTGCGAGGACTGCGGGCACATCGAGATCTCCTACAACTCCTGCCGGAACCGCCACTGCCCCAAGTGCCAGACTCTGCAAAAGGAGCGGTGGATCGAGGCGCGAGGACAGGACCTCCTGCCTGTTGAGTACTTCCACGTCGTCTTCACCATTCCCACAGAGCTCAATCCCCTGGTCATCATGAATCAGAGGGTCCTGTATAATCTGCTGTTCCGGTCGGTTTCCGAGACCCTCGGGGAATTGTGCCAAAATCCCCGGCATCTCGGCGCACAGATCGGCTTCATCGGTGTTCTGCACACCTGGGGGCAGAACCTGCTGGATCACCCCCACATCCACTGCGTTGTGCCCGGCGGTGGGCTGTCCCCGGACAGGAGCCGCTGGGTGTCATGCCGCAGGGGTTTCTTCATCCCCGTCCGGGTGATGTCGGAGCTCTTCAGGGGCAAGTTTCTCGACTACCTTAAGGACAGGTTTCACGCGGGCGATCTCATCTTCCCCGGCGGAATTGCTCATCTGGGACATCCCGGGGCCTTCTCGGCACTCTGCGGCCGGCTCTACAACAAGAAATGGGTCGTCTACTGTAAAGCACCCTTCGCCGGCCCCGAGGGTGTCCTCCAGTATCTGGGCAGGTATACTCACAGAATCGCAATCAGCAACAACCGTATCCTGAACGTGCAGGACGGCGCCGTATCCTTCCGCTGGCGGGACTACGCCGACGGGGACAAACAGAAGATTATGACGCTCACGGCTGAGGAGTTCATCAGGCGCTTCCTCCTGCATGTCCTTCCGCCACGCTTTGTCAGGATACGCCACGTCGGTCTGCTGGCAAACAGAAACGGGAAAGATCACATTGCCGTCTGCCGGCAATTGCTCGGCAGTGACACAACGGTCACCAAAGAAAAAGATACGAAAGAGACCTGGCAGGAACTGTTACGCAGGATCTGCGGCATCGATGTTACCACCTGTCCTGTCTGCAAGAAGGGCAAGATGGTCATGGTGGAGCTATTGCCTCCCTGCCGGTGCAACAGCCCCCCGGATCATTAGGCAATGAGCACCGCTGAGATGACAACAACCGTATCGCCGGCACTCTGCGAAAACAGCCCTCTGTTTCGCCGCACCCTCTTATTGCCTGAAATTGCGCCTCTGCATGGCCTGGCCACAGTCGAGACGTACCGAACTGCTTCTTGCGCTACGCTGAATGGTCTCATTCGAGCAGAAACTGCCGCCGTATCCCCAAAACGACCTCCCTTCTCGTCGTAGCAACTCCAGACAATCCGTATCGAATCTCCATAATCGGCGCAGCGGCATCGTTCTTCACGCGTTATTCAGCAACTGCGCTGCAGAATGACGCTTACTCGTATTCCGCAGAATCACAATGAGATGCGGCCATACTGACTTCTGTGAGAAGTTATTCCTGACAACGGAGAGGAGCACAGCCCTTCGAGTCTACTGGCGACTGAACATCTCCGTTGTGCTGAAGGGACGGAGGGGGTCGGCGGGACGGAAACGGTAGATGATCATCCCGATGCGCGGACGGTCGACTTCCACAGGGCGGTAACCATACTCCTGCACCTGTGCGGCGCCTTTCGACAGTGAGGATCAAGAGAACCGCGGCTCCGTTATGGACATCGGGCATACCACCGGCCCATTCGTCTCAGGCATGGTTGCAGGTTATCTGGGCTTCGGGGCGTCCTTTCTCGGAACATCAATTATCCTCTCAGTCGCGTCCGTCATCTTTCTCCTCGTCATCGGCATCAAAGACAACAAGGAATCGCCGCCGCAGGCCCGGGAACTTTCCGGAAAACAGCATTCATAATTCACGAACAGATGATAGGACTCAGAGAGCCGCGTCGCGCCTTGTCTTCCCCCGGTGAACGCGAACATGTGATATGCCTCATTTTCGGGTATAATGTGACTATAGATAAAAGAGAAGGATGTCCCGACAAGGCCACAGCAGCCGGAAGGGTCGGAGGGACGGCAGGTCTCGCCGGGCGGATTTGACGATCTCGCACCAATGAAAGGAGGAGGTCTGAAATGTTGTATGTTGCGATTTTTAATGCACGGGAGCATGTGAGCAGGAAAGACATCTATCGTGAAAGGGCCGAGTGGTTGAAAAAGGGCAAGGAGAAGATGTTTTTAAAAAAATGCAAAACCATCGAACGGTATGAGGTCGTTGGCAGCTCTCCCCTCCGGGTCTTTTTTATCATCGAGACGGACGACCCGTTGGCATTGAACATACTATCCAACCATTTCGGCGATGCATGGGAGTCGGACATTTACCCCGTTATCAAGCGCGGAATAGCTGAAGCGTTGAAGGAGGACACCGCAGGCAAGTCGTAGCTGATTTGCCGGGTTTGCCGCTCACTGCGGTGAGGCTGCGGGAAACACCGGGTCAGATATGCAGGTCTTCCCGCAGGAGATGATCCTTCACGGGCTTAACCGGGTACTGAAATGGAGGGGGTCAAATACCGGGCGCTCACAGGGAGGCGGTGTCATGGTATGACCCAGCCATGGCGCTGCCTCGCCTCACGACATGATACTCACCTCAAAGACATCGGTCAGCGGCCCGGAAACGTCACATGAAAGGCGGTACCCTGTCCCCGCTCCACGCTGAGGGCGCCTTTTAACTGCGTGACCAGAACGCGCACCAGTTGCAGACCAAGGGTGGACGTGTGATCCAAATCCAGGCTGTCGGGCAGCCCCACTCCGTCGTCAGCCACGATGAGGGACAGGCGATCGTCGGCGTCCCGATGCAATTCCACAGTGACACTGCCTGAGCGTCCTTCGGGAAAGGCGTGCTCGATCGCGTTGGAAACCAGTTCATTGACGATCAATCCGCAGGGAACGGCCTGGTCAAGGCCGAGTTCGACGGCGGCGGCACGGCAATCCAGCCTTACCCGGCGCGGGTCCGCGCCGAAGGCGTGGACCAGATGGGCGCTTAAATCCTCGATGTAAGCGGCGAAATTGATCCGGGCCAGGCTCTCTGACCGATAGAGCATTTCGTGGAGCATCGCCATCGAGCGCACGCGGTTCTGAGTGTCCTGCAGGGCGGTGAGCGCAGGCAGGTTTTTTTCCTGGTCCGCCTGCAGGTTAAGCAGGCTGCTGACGATCTGCAGGTTGTTCTTTACGCGGTGATGGATTTCCTTGAGCAAGACGGTTTTCTCTTCGAGCGACGCGCGCAGGGCGTCCTCTGCCGTCCTGCGCCCGGTGATGTCGATCCAACACCCTATCATCTCCGTCGTTCTGCCCGAGGCGTCACGTAACAGCCGAAGCTCATCGCGCATCCACCGGTAGGTTCCGTCCTGATGTAGAAACCTGTATTCATGGACGTGGACATTGCCCGTAAACAGGGTTTCCACACCACTGAGTACCTTCTCCCTGTCATCGGGGTGGATATGATTCAGCCAGAAGGCGGGGTCCTCAAGAAATGCGCTTGCAGGATACCCCAACAGCGATTGTACGTTCCCGGAAACGAAGGTTGCAGCGTAATCCCCGGAAGGGCGGCATGTGTAAATCACCGCCGGGGTGCCGGTGAGCAGGAAATTGAGCCGCTGCTCCCGTTCCTGCAACTTCACCTCCGCCCGCTTGCGCTCGGTGATGTCGGTGTGGGTACCGATCAGTCGGACTGCCCTGCCGGCGCGGTCCCGGGCCACGGCCTTTCCACGGCCCAAGATCCACCGCCACTCGCCGTTCCTGGCCTCCATGCGGAACTCGACTTCGAAATCATCACGACGATTCTCGATGCAGTCCACGTTGGCCTCGAGGGTCGCGCCCTTGTCTTCGGGGTGGATGAGGTCCTTCCAGGAATTCACGTGCCCCGGGACCTCACCGGGTGTGTAGCCGAGCATCGCGGCGTAGCCCGGACTGTAATAAACCTCGTCGGTAGTCACATTCCAATCCCAGAGGCCGTCGCGGCTCGCTTCCATCGCCAACCGGAAGCGCTCCTCGCTCTCGCGCAGCGCCTCTTCCGCCTGCTTACGCACGGTGATGTCGCGGTCCATGCCGCGGTAACCGCGGAACTCGCCTTTGGGGCCGAAGAGGGGGACGCCGCTGCTTTCCAAAAATATCGGTCTGCCGTTTTTGTGCAAGTTGGTGTTCTCCAGGGCCGTGAACGGCAGCCGTTTGGCCGCTATTTCCCGGAATTGACTCTCCAATCGCCGGGCCTCGGGCACCGGCATGAGATCGAAGGGGGTTCGCCCGATTACCTCCTCAGGCGCATACCCGAGAAGGTCCAGCACCTTCTCGCTCGCATACACATAGCGAGCCTCCGCATCAATTTCCCAAATCCAGTCGGACGTCGTCTCGACCAGGCTGCGGTAACGCTCTTCACTCTCCCTCAGCTCGGCTTCCGCCCGCTTGCGTTCGGTGATATCCTGCACCATGCCCACGGACCGGACGATGGAGCCCCCGGCGTCCTTGACATGCTCGCATTTCTCAAGGACGAAACGGATCTCACCGTTGTCGCCGCGGACAAGGCGGTGCTCTATCTCATAGGTGTCACGGCCTTCACGCACCGATTCCGAGTAGGCGGAGTCTACAGCATCGCGGTCGTCCGGATGCACCGCTTCGAGGAAAGATTCGACCGAAGGATTGAACACCCCCGGAAGCACCCCGAATATCCGGTATACTTCCTGAGACCAGGTCAGCCTGTTGTCGACGAGGTCCAGTTCCCAGCTCCCGATATGTCCGATCTCCTGCGACTTGCTCAGCAGGGCCTCGCCGTTCCTCAGTTCGGACACATACTGCTTCAGGTCTTGCCGCATCTTGTCGATGGACGCTGCGAGGAGATCCAGCTCACGGGTACCCGCCTGCCCCAGGGAAACGTCGAAATCGCCGGCGGCCAGGCGGCCCGTTGCCTCGGTCAATCTGGCAATGGGTACCGTAAAGGAGCGCGCCAGCACGAAAGAGAACAGAAACGCTCCGGAGATGACAGCCAGGCCGATTCCGGCGGAGGTCATGACGGTCCTGCGGATCATGGCGTTGCGTTCCGACAACTGCACGCTGGCGCCCATCATGTATGTTCGTCCCAGGGCATCCTTTCGGGGAATCAGCACCATTCTCCCCTCCCCCCACTCATTGTGAAAGGTGGAGAAAGTGGGTGTTAATCCCGCGCGCATCGCCGGCGCAAAAGCGGTAGGGTCCCGGTGATTCTCGAAAAAAGCGGCGCATGGCGACGCCGGATCCCTGAGATCGGAGTGTGTGGCGGATGTGAAAACAAACCGGTTGTCGACGAGAAGGACGCTCCAGAGATACTGCAGATTCAGACGCCGGCAGAGATCGTCGTTTCTTGCGACGATCCGACGGTACTGCTCTTCGGAGACGGATGTCTCATCGACAAGGCTATCATGATAGTCGGGACCAAGCAGCTCCCGGGTCAACTCGGCCGCCGTCAGCAGTCTGGAATCCTCAAGGCTGACAAGATCGTTCGTGCGGTAATGCACGAGGAGAATGGTGAAAATGGCGGAGGTGGTCAGCGCAACCATTGAAATGATGAACATCAACGAGAACATGACGCTGCGTTTGTGCTTCAACTTGTCTTCATTCACGGTTTATCCTCAAATATGTCATTCAGAAGTCCCTGCCTTACCGCACGGGGACTCCCGTCATAGTGTGGACGGACCAGCGGCCGCTCTCGCGGTTGCGGATGAGCATGACCGACGCCTTTTCGGACGTCACGATCTGCCCTTTGCGGTAGTTCCAGGGCCCGCCCGTATCCTCCTGTATCTGGAGCCGCAGGGTGACGATCTCAGCGCGGCAGCTCTCCGATCCCATATACCTCTTGCTTCCCTCCTCAAGGGGCGTGATGCTCCCGATATCGAGGGTGATGACGCGGTAGCCCTTTTCGGTGAAATGGCGCGTGATTACGTCCCTGATGACCGGCTCTTCCGGCGTTTCTGCGCAGCCCGTGAAGAGAAAGGCAAGGCTGAGGAAAACCGTCAGTGCGGCAAGCATCCTCATCGACGGCTCTTTCTCTGTGATCATCCGCCGAGCGCACAGATTGCGTCGAATTCCTCCGGGGTGACGGGCGTGATCGAGAGGCGGTTTCTCTGCTGGAGGATCTTCATGTTTTTCAACTCGGGAATATCCCTCATTTCCCGGAGCGTGACGGTCCGCCTGAACGCCCTCTTCCAGGTGACATCGACCATGAACCACCGGGGGGTGTCAGGACCCGATTTCGGATCGAAATACTCCGATGACGGGTCCCAGGCGGTATGATCGTGATAGGCCTCACGGGTCACCTCTGCGATTCCGACGACGCAGGGCTCCTCGCAGTTCGAGTGGTAGAAAAGGACAAGGTCACCCGCCCTCATATCGTCCCGCATGAAGTTGCGGGCCTGGTAGTTTCTCACGCCGTCCCAGGGGGCCGTCGACCGGGGAGATGCCTTCAGGTCGTCGAAAGAAAAGACAGACGGTTCCGATTTCATGAGCCAGAAGCGCATGCAACCGCCTCTCAGCCTGTGACGTACCGTTTGTTGACCGATTCGAGCATTGCGAAGAGAAGGGGAATGATGGCAGCCCAGACGACCGTGAGAACCAGAAGAGACGTGACGACGGGCTCTCCGAGAGAGACGGCTCCGAGAAACATGGCGCCTATATGGGCGGCGGGACCTCCGAAGGCGCCCAGCAGGGACTGAAACAATGGGCGGTTCCGGAACCAGGAGAGTGCCGTATCCATGACGAGTGCGAAATTGATCCAGAGAAAAATGTTCCAGGGCTGCCCCCAGGGCGGGGGGAAAAAGAAGACCACAGGGGTGAATATGCCCGTCGCGATAAAGAAGGAATCGAAGAGAAACCCGACGGCGCCGCAGGCGGTGAAGAAACAGACATCACAGACCGGCCGCCGGGATGTCTTCATGCGGACAAGGATGAGGATCGCGACAAAGGCCGGTCCGAGCAAAACGAGGCCGTGGGCGGCGCCGAGAATGCTTAATAACCACGCCGCCTGGAAGAGGGCGATCTGGACGATCGTCTTCAGGCTGAAGAAATTCTGTTCATCGTTCATGATCGTGGTCTGTTCCCCCTGCCTCTCATGCAACTACACGTTAACATTGACGGCCTCGCAAGAAGTCCTGTAAAGGGCGTATCCGTCATTCCCGTGCAGACGGGAATCCAGTCCTTTCAGACAGTTATTTGTACTCCGGATACCCGCTCCCCGCTTACTATCCGCGGGGACAAGCTTCGCGGGCATGACGACTTATCACGAGATCGTCAACATTGGTGTCCAAAATAACGTGACACGAGGATTGGGCATGCCTTCTTCGCAAAATAAACTACCTCTCCTCATGTGTATCCCTTTGTTATGAAAACTTTTGCCTGCTCTGGTACACTGCGCGGCTCCCGCTTAGGCTTGCGCCTTCGACTCCCGCCGCCATTCACGTTACCCGTGAATTTTGCTTAAGAAACCACACCCCAATCCTCGCTTTCAAGGTCTGTCTGTAAGATATTTTGGACAGGGGGGATACGTTAAACATTATCATAAATAGCACGAAATAAGGAATAATAGAGAACATCATAAACGTCCCTTTTCTGAAAGGAGAGGTGCCATGTCGATTGTCCTGATCGCCCTGCTGGTCGTCATCGCCGTCGTCGCCCTGTGGTTCATCGTCGCCTATAACCGGTTCGTCAAGGCCAGAAACATGATGCGCGAGGCCTGGAGCGGCATCGAGGTCCAGTTGAAGCGCCGCTACGATCTCATCCCAAACCTCATCGAGACTGTCAAGGGGTATATGGGGCATGAACGGGCGCTCATCGAAAAGGTAACGGACCTTCGTTCACGGGCCATGACGGCGGAGACCGTCAGGGAGAAAGGACAGGCGGAGAATGTCCTGACCCAGTCTCTGAGATCCCTCTTTGCCGTCGCCGAGGCTTATCCCGACCTGAAAGCGAACCAAAACTTTCTTGAACTCCAGCGCGCCCTGTCGGACATCGAAGAGCAGGTCCAGCTTGCCAGGAGGTATTACAACGGGACAGTGCGGGACTTCAATATCCTTGTCGAATCGTTCCCGACCAATGTCCTTGCCGGCATGTTCGGCTTTAAGGCCGGGGACTTCTTCGAGATCTCCGATGAGGCGGAGCGCGGCGTACCGGAGGTGAAGTTCTGAAAGTGCGGGCCTTCGCTGCCTTCATCGTCGTCATTGCATTCTTCGTCATAACCCTCGCCGGCCTGCCGTCACAGTGCCCCGCAGAGGAGAGGATCCTCCGTTTCGACAGCCACGTCACCGTGCACGAAGACACGTCATTGACCGTTGAGGAGACGATCCGGGTCAGGGCTGAGCAGCAGGAGATCCGGCAGGGCATCTATCGCGATTTCCCGACAACGTACATGGGCAAGCTCGGAGGAAAGCACATCGTCGGCTTTCAGGTGCTCAAGGTGCTGCGCGACGGCCGGACGGAGGGCTGGCATACCGAAGCACAGGGAAACGGCGTGCGCGTCTACATGGGCAGAAAGGGCGTTTTCCTGGACCCCGGTGAATACACATATGTCCTCGTGTACAAGACGGATCGTCAGTTGGGTTTCTTCGGGGACCATGACGAACTTTACTGGAACGTCACCGGAAACGGCTGGGCCTTCCCGATCGACCTTGCCACCGCCCGGGTCACTCTCCCGCGGGATGCGTCGTCGCAGGTCCGCTTCACCAATCTCTACACCGGACCTCAGGGATCGAAGGAAAAAAACGCGGTCGTCTCCCGTGATTTCAACGGCGACATCCTCTTTTCGACGACGGCGACTCTGAATCCATACGAGGGGCTGACGATCGTCGCGGGCTGGCCGAAGGGGATTGTCCAGGAGCCGTCATCGGGAGACAGGCTCACTCATCTCGTTCGCGACAACAGGGGAATCATAGTCGGGGCCGCGGGGATTCTGCTTGTCATGGTCTATTTCGTCATAACCTGGATCAGGGTCGGCAGGGACCCCAAGCCGGGCACGATCGTCCCGCTCTTCAGTCCGCCCGACGTCCTGTCGCCCGCGGCAGTGCGGTTTATATCGAAAATGGGTTTCGACGACAAGACATTCGCAGCGGCGTTGATCGACATGGCTGTGAAGGGGGCCCTCACCATTCGTGATGAAGACGATTCCTATGCGGTCACGAGGACGAAAGCCGGCGACGGCAGGCTGACAGCGGAAGAAAAGAAAATATACGACAGGCTTTTCGCATCCTCCGACACGCTTCTGCTCGAAAAAACAAACCACAAAATTGTCAGGGCCGCCATTGATGCCGGGAATGACGCTCTCGATCTCGCCTATGGGAAGGTCTACTTCAATAAAAACACGCGCTATTTTGTGCCCGGAGTGATCCTGTCAATCCTTGCCGCAGCCGCTATGATCATAGGGTCGGGCGCCGGAGAGGGCATATTCATCGGCATCTGGCTGACCATCTGGAGCGTCGGGGTGGGCGTCCTCGTCACCCAAATGGTCTCTCTCTGGAAAAGGGTCATTTTCGGCAGGGGAATGAGAATCGCCGCCCTCGGGGGGGCGCTCTTCTTCACTCTTTTCTCCATCCCCTTTGTCGGGGGAGAACTCGCCGGGATCTATATTCTCGGCGCGACCACATCGCCCTGGCTCGTCGCCATGCTGTTCGCCTTCTTCGCCGCAAATATCACCTTTTTCTGGCTCCTCCGGGCGCTCACCCGTCTCGGCCGGGCCCTCCTCGACAAGATCGAGGGGTTCCGCATGTTCCTTGCCGTGACGGAAAAAGACCGGCTCAATCTCCTGAATCCGCCCGATCGGACGCCGGAGCTTTTCGAACGGTATCTGCCCTATGCCCTCGCCCTCGACGTCGAGCAGGAGTGGGCGGAACAGTTTACCGACGTCCTCGCGAAAGCCGGGGAAGCCGGAACCACCTACTCGCCGCGCTGGTATTCCGGGTCGTCGTGGAGCTCATCCAATTTGGGCGGCTTTGCCGGCGCCATGGGCGGTGCCTTTTCAGCCGCCATTTCGTCGTCGTCAACGGCGCCCGGTTCGTCATCGGGAGGCGGAGGAGGAGGCTCCTCCGGAGGAGGCGGCGGAGGCGGGGGAGGAGGCGGCTGGTGACATGAACTTCTGGCCGAACCGTCGCGAAAGAGACGACAAGGAACAGAGGTCCTTCAGGATCGACCTCCACGTGCACACCCTGTACAGCGGCGATTCCGACACGGACCCCGAGGAAGCGGTCCAGGTGGCGATCGAGGCGGGCCTGCAGGGCATCGCCTTCACGGAGCATTATTCCTATGAGGCTTCGGACTATGTGGGATGGCTGAGGGAGAGGTATGACGACGACATCCTGATCTTTAGGGGAGTCGAGTTCTCCGCCGCCGAGGGGCACTGCCTCGTCTTCGGCGTCAATACGGACATGTATTTCCACGGCGAAACGCCGGCGGAGGAGGTTGTCAGGATTGTGACGCGCTGCGGCGGCGTCGTGATCCCCACCCATCCCTACCGGGGGATGAACAGCATGGGCGATGTCATTCGCGACCTTAGGGGATTGGCTGCCATCGAGGGATGCAACGGGTGCAACCTGAAGGCCTACAATGAAATGGCGATCGACGCCGCGCGGGTCATGAACCTGCCTTTCACGGGCGGCTCCGACGCCCACGGGCCGCGGGAGGTGGGCGCCTGCTACACCGAATTCCGCGATGAGGTCACGTACGATAATTTCGTCGATCTCCTGCGGGCCGGCAATTTCCGGGGCGTCGACAGGCGCAAGGTGAGCAGGGGGTGGGTCCCCTGGTGATCGCATAAAGAAACCCCGGCGCTTTACATTAACCTTATCGTTGCAATGGGACCTCCGGAAAGGCGGGGCGAAGATGCCGAAAATCCTTGGTGCTGCGAAACCTCTGCCTTCCCATAGGGATCATTTAGGCCGACCGTTGATGACACAGAGGGTAGAATCTCCGAGGTCCAATTTCAAATGATTATGCTCGCTATCAGCAAGGCGTTGAGGCACTTTGTCCCGCCTTTTCATGCAAAGGGCAGGTTAATCCTCCTTCTCTTCGTTGCAGTTTTTTTCCTGTCCCCTTGCGTCGTCCGGCAGGCCGCCGCTTTTGACGGTCCCCTGTCGGTCAGGAACCAGTTCCCCCTTTTTCTGCCTGCCAACCCTCCTGTCATGGAGGCGGCAGCAGGCACACCCTCACTGTCCGTCAGCCTCTCCTACTCGAGCGTCTTCCTGCTTGGCCAGTCACCCTCATGGTCCGTGGGACTCGACATGGAGATTACGGAGCTGAAGTTCTCCTGGCGCCGTGATCTCGGCGGCTTTGCGCTGTTCGGCATTGATGTGCCTTTTCTGGTCTTCGGAAGCGGCTTTCTGGACGGATTCCTCGACTCTTACCATGACGCCTTCGGTCTTCCCGACTACGGGAGGGGACAGAGACCGGAAAACTCCTTCCTTTACGAGGTGTCGAGAGACGGCAGGATCGTTCTCAAGGGAGACAACGGGAAACCGGGGCTGGGCGACATCAGGCTGAGCCTCTTAATACCTCTCGTCACCTCCGGTCCCGTCATCAGTCTGCGTGCCGGGGTGGAACTGCCGACTGGAAGGCCCAAGGCCGGTTACGGCAACGGGACCTTCGACCTCGATGTCTCCCTCCTCGCCGATGTGAGGGTGGGCGACATCTTTCGTCTTTACGGAAATGCAGGTGTCGTGCTGCCCGGTGATCTGAAGGGCCACGAGAGGGTGGAGCTGAGGGAGTTCCTCTTCGGGGGAGCGGCTGTCGAAGCGGCGCTGTCGAAACGATTCTCCCTTGTCGTCCAGGTCGTCGTCCAGGGGTCTCCTTTCCCGGACACAGACATTGCCGAGGTGGACCGGACATCGGTGCTGCTCCTGATCGGCGGACGGTACCGGCAGGGGAACAACGTCTTTGAGATGTCCCTCACCGAGGACCCCAACACATCCGGCGCCCCCGACTTCACCGTTAACCTGACCTATTCATACCGCTTCTGATCGGCGGCCGCAGGAAAACCTCATCATTGCATAGACACTCGGAGGGCGGGGCTCTTCACCCTGCCTTGTCACTCAACTGCAAGGTAATAGTCGGAATCAATGTATACGGAATCTGCCAACATACCTGTCAGCCACTTCTTGCTACAACCCGCAGCGGCCGTTTTCGTCGGCTGATTCCCTCATCCCTCAGGAGAACATAACGGATGCCCGGAAAACACCGTACTCGCGCAGACGGCTCAAGAAGCCCGTTCCGTCTCCGATAACCAATGAGGACTCTCACCATGCAGAGATGCTCAGAGCGACTTCATGCCGCAGCCGAAAGCCGCTATCTCAGGCAAGCATGTCTTCTTGCCGCGCACACCCAAACACGATTATTCCTATGCAGCCCTTGAGTTCATATCGTCAGGAGGCACACCGGTCAAAGGGATCGCCTCCGGAGGGAAGATAACGGCCATACGGATGGAGCATGTGTGGGTCGAGGCTTTTATCGACTACATCCCCTCGCGGGGAGCACGGCACAAGACAGGACAGGGAGACACCTGGATCAGGCTCGACGCCAGCTACAAACAGTATGCCTACAGTCAACCTATGGACATCAAGTCTGCCGTCTCCTTCGATTCTCAGGCGTTCATCGATCAGATACGGTCCACGGCGACGATCAACGAGACGGAAGGATACGTGACGAACCTGAACGCCCTCTTCATTCAGCAGACCATGGACGATTACAGGACGAGGGTCGACAACTATCTCGCGCAGAACCATCCGAACGCCACGGTGGGCGATGTCCTGGGCAAGAAGGAGATCGTGAAACAGGAGTTCCCCTATCTCCTGGGGACACTTCCCTACCGGGATATCGTCGCCGGGCTCAAAGTCCCCGAGATACCGGACACCCTGAGGCATAAGATAACCTTCAAAGTCTTCAAAGACCTCTACGACAGTGACTTTGGCACACCCATCAACGTCACGAAGAGTCTCCCCGACATTGCCGGCAAGAAGATCACCCTCAGTTATGCACCCGCAACCGTACAGGACGAAGCGGTGATCGACTCATTCCTGCCCAAACCACATGCAGATGGGACGCCGATCCAGATAAGCGAATTGCCCTCGTCACTCCCTGCGTATCTGATCACTGTGAAACCTGAGCTAAAGATGGATGGAATGACGATCGCCACAGGAACTCCAGTCAGCTTGGGATCACGGGAAACCTTTGTATTGACTTTCAGCGGCCCCAACACCCAGCCCGATGTCATGACGAACGATATCGAAGCCGGACAGTACTCTGCTATAGCTGTAGCGCCTGGTAAGATCGCCGGTGAGCACATGCTTGCCTTGAAGTCCAAGCTGGATAGCACAATAACAAAGATACAGGCTCAAAATACATCATCTTTGAATCGGGACGATCTCATCGGAGATATGCTCTTTGCAGCGGCACTGACGTACTTTGCAGAGTTGGATCTCATGCAGACACTTCAGTCTCGGGTATCTCGCGTCGCATGGAACTGGCTTCCCTCTGAATCGATATTCTCGTTCACCATTCAGTCAACTACTCTTTTCGGCGTCCCGCTGAGCGTGAGCACCAAGGGTCTGACAATGGACGTGGACAGATGTATGGGTATTGCCAAAGCGACTGATGCCGATCGCGGCAGGGAAGTTCAATTCATGCTGCAGTTCGGTATGAATGGCTCGGCACTGGAACATGCAGTCCCGGAACAGTTGTTCTCGCCTCCTGGATATACGGCACAGGCAATATCGGCCGTCAAAGCACTACAAATAGCAAGTGAGCAAGGAATTCCGATTTATAAGATCGACAGTGCGAATATCAGCAATATCATGCCGAAGCTGCAGGTGGCTGAAAACGTCAGAGAGGACATCGTAAATGCGGTGAATGCCGGGAAGGTCGTGACCATTGCAAAAACGAATATTGTGTTCAATGGCTGGTCAGGCAGTGGATATATGATTCATAACCCTATGACTGGGGCCGGCTCATACATGATCAGCAGCGGACATGATGGAAGCCGATCAGGACGGGCTGCAAAGCAGCCTATGGGGCGTGTTTGATAGTATTTGTTTCCTGGTAGACGCTAAAACTACAGTGTTGGAAGGGGTGGCAAACCCGATCGGGAGTCTCAAGGATTCATTCAGAACCGTTTCTATTGGCCTCTCATTAATATTTGGTATCTTGAACTTTGCCAATGACATCTACAGTATGTATAAAGCAACTGATGGTAACCAAAAGAAGACTGCTCTCGCCGCGGCTATATCATTCGTGATGCTTGCTGCCACAATAGGAGTTTCTTTAGTAATGCCTGGTGCTGTTGGGATTTTAGCAATTATTGTTAATGTTGGCTACGTCGCATGTATGGCCGTCACGCTCAACCTCATAAAGGCCATTCTATTTGACCTCATTATAATGGCCATACGGACTTTCAGAAGGTTATTTTATATGGAGATAGCGAGTTTATGAAAAAATGCTTCAGATATTCCAAGTTGCGAGCATTGTTCATGCATGGCGTATTCTTTTCGATTCCAATCGCGGGGATGTTGATTTATCTTCCTCTGTATTTCAATGCTCCCCAAGGAGACACACTTACTCTGCTTCTGTTCCTCGCCTACTGTGCTCTTTTTTTTAGTGTGCCATTTGCATTGATGGTCAACAAACTCTCCGTTAGAATATGGGTCGACGACACAAGATTAATCTACAGATCTTTGTTTAAAAAACTTGATATGCAGTGGAGGGACATCAAGAGCGTCTGTCGTAAGTGTCTGATTGACTTCGGCACGGCGAAAGGAAGAGAGCATTTAGAGATACGGACTACCAATAATAAGACAATTAAGGTCGTTGATTATATTATGAATTGCGAAACTATGGATTCATGGGAAGGATTGGAGGAATTTGAGGCTACGGTCAGGAAGCACACGCTGGCCAATCGTCCGGCGCTCATGGTCACAGACTCCGTCAGTACCAACGTAACACTTTCTCCCGTCTCAGTCAGCGATGAACACGGCGATGAAGAGACAACGACAGAGAACAGGCGTCAGAACGTCATTTTTCAGATGATTCTTCTCCCGCTCATCTGTTTGGTCCTGGTTCACTATTTGACGAAAGATATTCAAAAAACAGCGGAACTCGTGGGATATGCGACATTGATCTTTCTGCCGGTCATGTTGGTCATCAGGAAAATGCTCATTCTGGAATCTCAAGGCAAATTGACAAGAAATGCGTATATTCTCACGACCGTAATCGGAAGTATTTTTCTTGCTCTCATCTACTCACTCCTTGGTAAGAAGGATTATGCCAGGGTATCAGTACTTTTCATTCTCACAGTCGAGGTCATGTCAATAGGTGTGTAAAAAGCCATTAGGCGGCGATCCTTTCGACAGACTCTTCCTGCTCGACGGCAATGCCGTCTGTGAAGTGTTTCCCCTCGTAGACATCCCTCAGTAACCAATATCCCTTCAGTCTGCGGAATCTCTTTTCAGCGACACCCAGTAACTTCCAAATCATCGCCGTCGCGTTTTGGACTTTTTTATATCGCTTCGCCGCATCCGTCCTCAGCCTAACCGCACTGAACGGTGACTCCACCACATTGGTCGTCCTGATATGGACCCAGTGCTCTTTCGGCAATGAATAGAACGTCACCATTCGCTCCCAATCTCTCCTCAGGGTCTCCGTCGCCTTCGGGAAATCCCTCTCATACCGGCGGAGAAAGCTGTCCCTGAGCCTCTCACACTCTGCCTGCGTCTCTGCATAGGGGATCTTGGTGAGATACTCGCCTGCCTCGGCACGTATCCTCTTGGGCATCGCATCCAGCACGTTGGTTATCTTATGGTTCCAACACCTCTGCTCCTTGCCCTCGGGATGAAGCTCTCCCAACGCTGACCATATCCCCAAATGACCATCGGCAACCGTCAATGTGCCCAGCTTCAGTCCCCGAGCGGTCAGATCCCTCAGGACCCCTGCCCAGGATTCCTTGCTCTCCCGATACCCGCTCTCGCAGGCCAGCAGGATCTTTTCCCCCGTAACCAACGCCCCGATGATCACCAGCAATGCTGCTTTGTCTTTCTCCAACCCGGCCTTCACGTATATCCCGTCCGCCCACTGATAGACGACCTCAAGCCCGGAAAGATCCCGAGCCTTCCACTCGTCGTATTCGCACTGCCATTTGCCCTTCAGCCGCTGGATCGACGAGGACGACAGCGCGCCCCTTCTCCCAATAACCCCCGGAGCGCTAAATCAAAATCCCCCTGCGCCAGTCCGTGGAGATACAGTTCCGGCAGGACTGCCCCACTTCTTTGGACCGACGTATGAATAACGGCAGCACCTTGCTCTGAAATCGCTCCTCCGCTCCCCGCACACGGGGCCGTCGGACCGTGATCGTCCCGTTCATCAGCGTGAACTTCTTCCGCTTCCCGTGTCCGTTCCAATACCCCCGCTTGCCATCCACCTTCTTGATCCTCTCGGATTTCTTCCTCCCCAAAAATATCTCGACTTCTTCTTCCAGTATGTCCTGAATGTACTCCTGTACTTTCAGCCGAACTATGCTTTCCAATGCCTCGTATGTCGCCCTTGACGGCTCAACTGCCTCGGTGATACTCTTGTCCATGGTGGTGTCTCCTTTCTCTGTGTTGATCCCAAGTCACCTGATTAAGGATACACCGCCTTCTTACTCATTTACACACTTTTTGATCTTACCTCTCACAGTCGAAGTCATTATGTACTTGTCCTATATCTACCTGAAAAGGGGTACACTGCATTTCCCGTCTCTTGAACAACCGTCCGATGAGAATGCAAGTGGCCCACCGAGAAAAGGCTCTGTATAACAAGGTGTGAGGAGCCACCTGTTGTCGAAAACAGAGGTTATAAACCGATAGGCTCAACAACGAGTAGCCTTCTAACCTCTAGAGAACTCTGAGCAAATGGCTTCATAATCTTTGAACTACTTATCCAGCACTAACGGAGGAACGATGAGGCAATCACCGACGATAGTCCGTTCGATAACGGTCCTAATCTATTTGATCGCGACGTGTTCGTTTGCATATTCCGCCACTCCGACCTGTTGTCAACGGCTTTCAATACCTTTCCTCGGCGCAGAACACCGACGGCTCCTGGGTATCGGGCGCCTCATCCACCACGGACGTCTCGACGACCGTCACGGTGCTGGAGACCCTGCAGACCTTGAATCAAACGGACTCTTCCTCTTACACAAGCGCCCGCTCATGGCTACAGTCACAAAGGGCTGTATACGACCACTTATCTCTCCGAGCGCATCCACACCCTCACCGTTACAGGAACGCCCGATGATTTCACGCTGTCACAGAGTTCTGAGACCGATCGCAATCGTCGTCCTGTCTTTCTTCCTCTGGACCTTCGGCGGAGGCTTCGAAATAGCCCATGCGATGAACGTCCAAAGCCGGCCGACCGCAAAGACTTCGACCAACCAGAAGCCCGATGCGACGTTTCAGCAAACCCTGGACGACATCGACCGGGTCCTCAACGAGACCGGCACAGACGCAAACACCAAGAGGAATGCCGTCAAGGCCAAAAGAGCGGACATCGACGCTTTGGATACCGGAATCAGGAAGTCATTCTCCGATACCGACAAAATGCTCAGGGATGCGGGACTCCCCGCCGAGATCCTGGACCGCCATAACCGCTTCGTCAAGCACTACGACGACAACCTCCGAGAGTTGAGGAAGAACCTGGACGCCCTGGACAAGGCAAAGACGAAAGGTGACATCGACACCGCAATCGACAAGACGAAGAAACACATCGACCAGGTGAAGCCTCCCAAGAAACGCTCCCACCTCGACCCCGACAAACTGCCCCATAGAACAGCCGAACCGGTCAACAAGGAGCCACGGACAAAGCCCGACGAGTTCCTCAAGGACGACCCCCGGTCCCATATCGCCCGGCTCAAGTCCAAACGCGTCCTGATCGCCTCAAACGGACCTCTGACCCCCCTGTTTGATGGACCGAAACGCCAGCAGCCCCTTTCGATCGCCCAGACGACCAGTCAGCCCACCGCAGCGGACCTGGCCGAGACAGTGGAAGTCCGCCTCACCCCGGAGATCAGGGCGAAGGCGGCGGAACTCGGTCACGACCCTCTCAGGATATACAACTGGGTGAGAAACACCATAGAGTTCGTCCCCACCTACGGCTCCATCCAGGGAGCGGCCCTGTGTCTGCAGACAAAGCAGTGCAACGACATGGACACGGCCTCACTGCTCATCGCCCTGTTCAGGGCCTCTCAGATCCCGGCACGGTATGTCGTCGGCACCATCGAGCTGCCTGTGGAGAAAGCGATGAACTGGGCGGGAGGCTTTACGAACCCCTATGCAGCCCTTGAGTTCATATCGTCAGGAGGCACACCGGTCAAAGGGATCGCCTCCGGAGGGAAGATAACGGCCATACGGATGGAGCACGTGTGGGTCGAGGCTTTTATCGACTACATCCCCTCGCGGGGAGCACGGCACAAGACAGGACAGGGAGACACCTGGATCAGGCTCGACGCCAGCTACAAACAGTATGCCTACAGTCAACCTATGGACATCAAGTCTGCCGTCTCCTTCGATTCTCAGGCGTTCATCGATCAGATACGGTCCACGGCGACGATCAACGAGACGGAAGGATACGTGACGAACCTGAACTCCCTCTTCATTCAGCAGACCATGGACGATTACAGGACGAGGGTCGACAGCTATCTCGCGCAGAATCATCCGAACGCCACGGTGGGCGACGTCCTGGGCAAGAAGGAGATCGTGAAGCAGGAGTTCCCCTATCTCCTGGGGACACTTCCCTACCGGGATATCGTCGCCGGGCTCAAAGTCCCCGAGATACCGGACACCCTGAGGCATAAGATAACCTTCAAAGTCTTCAAAGACCTCTACGACAGTGACTTTGGCACACCCATCAACGTCACGAAGAGTCTCCCCGACATTGCCGGCAAGAAGATCACCCTCAGTTATGCGCCCGCAACAGCACAGGACGAAGCGGTGATCAACTCGTTCCTGCCGAAACCACATACGGATGGAACCCCGATTCAGCCCAATGAGCTGCCAAGTTCCTTACCGGCATATCTTGTCAGTCTGAAGCCGGAACTGAGGATAGACGGCGTGACCATTGCGAGCGGCTCATCTCTGGGGATGGGAGTGAAAGAGAAGTTCACCATGACTTTCACCGCGCCGAACCAAAATGTTGATGTGGTGACGAATGATGTCCACGCCGGGCAGTATTTCGGTATCGCCTTGATTTGGGAATGATATCTCAAGAACAGATCAGTGCTCTGAAGGCGAAGCTGGAATCGACAAAGGCGAAACTACAGGCCCAAGACTTCAGCGGACTCACGAAGGATGACATTCTTGGCGACCTGCTTTGTACTGCTGCCCTTCTTTATTTCGTTGAGCTGGACACTCTCCATAGCGTTCAATCATCACTGAGAAAGATTGTGAGCAGCAGGTTACCCTCGGAGGCATTATTTTCCCTGGAACTTGGCCTCAGCTATATCTTTGGGCTGCCGCGATCCGTTAGCGCAGGCGGTCTTGCCATGGATGTCGATAGAAACGTCCATGCAAGCAAATCGACTGATGGAAATAGAGGCACGACCCTGTGGTTTCACCTCGCTGACGGTCTGATCGGGTCAGCGCTGGAAAACCTGGTGCCTGAACAACTATTTTCGACTCCTGACATGCCGATACAGGGCATTTCAGCGGCGAAGGCACTACAAATCGCCGATGAGCAAGCAATCCCAATCTTTGCTGTCAATAGCGCAAACATAAATACGGTTTTACCACAATTACAGATAGATGCTGATGTGAAGGTAGACATTCAGAATGCGGTTCAAGCAGGTAAGATTGTTATAGTCCCTCAAACGAGAGTCGCTGTTGCCGGATGGACAGGGTCTGGATATGTCGTAATCGATCCCGCAACAGGCGCGTCGGCCTATATGATAAGCGGCGGATTGAGCGGGGGATGGGCTGAAGTCGGAGAATTGCTCGGTCGCACTTTGATAATTGCCGCATGTGTCGTGGCGATAACCGTCATAGTCGCGTCAGTCATTGCGAATCCTTCAATGATCTCAGTTATTGCTGACTTTGCAATAATAATTGGTAGAGCATTGGCCCAAATTTATGTCAAATTCCATATCAAATTAGATGAATATATGTTTCTCACCTCTGCAATTGAAGCCTGCATTTCTTTTTATGGTATGGGTGGGAGCGCACCAATACCAACAACTCCCTTTGAATTGTTGATATTTTCATACATCTTTCGTGTTACATTTTTCGGCAAGCTCCTGAAATATTTCGCATTTTTGCAGACTTTGCTTGA
This sequence comes from uncultured Nitrospiraceae bacterium, assembly GCA_963705105.1. Classification (GTDB taxonomy): domain Bacteria; phylum Nitrospirota; class Thermodesulfovibrionia; order Thermodesulfovibrionales; family Dissulfurispiraceae; genus CAVPIW01. The sequence continues at coordinate 302,727 of CAVPIW010000014.1, forward strand.
TGATTACAACTTAATAGTTCTCAGCCGTATCAAAAGGCAGGTAGTCATTTGAGTCAATCATTCAAGGATATTGCGACAAAACATTATAAGGCAATTCTTTTTCTGTCTACCAGTGCGACACAGGTGCTCATTTATATCATTGGCGTTGGTCGATACAGATGCGTACTTGTTTTCGCCATTTTTTTCTTCCTCAGGGCATTATTGGTCAATACGAAGATCGGCAGTGACTTATTGAAATTTCTGTTATTCCCCTTTCTACTGCTATCACTGTATTTAGACATTCAGCATGGCCAAATTAACCCCGTTTTCCCCCGTCTGCATTTTATGACATCTCTGTTGGCATTAATTGTTTCTGAACGAATAATAGTCGGGGGCGTTAAGAGCGCTCTTCGTGATCTCTCAGGCAATAAGCTTTTCACCAGTTGCCCCCGTTGTCATCATTCGAACAAGGGAATTGTAGAACAATGCACGAATTGTTCCCACAGATTCGGTCAGCAGACAGAGCAGAATGTTGACAGCGACCATTTGGACAACCTGCACCGAGATGTATCTCGAGATGTATCTACGGAAATCGCACGAAATAAGTCTGCCGGATTATTCAGAACAGTTCACAGCCGTCTGCTCAATATGCTGGATTTAAGTATAGATGAAAGCATTTTAATGAATATGAACGCATTTGCATTTATATGGTTCTCTAAGGATGGCGTAACCAAATATGGTCTGAATTTACTCTTGACTAATAAGAGGATGATCTTCATCGATTATTCCCTGTTTGGAGGTAGTGGCTGGCATCTGAGAGAAAATATATTTTACGACGACATCATCAGTCTTTCAGCAGCAAAGCATGTATTAGGTATAAACGAGAAGCCAACTCTTTTCATAACCACAACCCAACACAGCTACGAAATTGGTTTCTTCCATATACTGCCCGATAGTGAAATAGTACAGATTAACAAAGTCTTAGCAATCATTGATTGTATTAAGAAAAGAAACCCGCATATTGAGACACAGGTGACCTTTCAAAATAAATTGAAAGACATGTTTTTCATGTGGCGGTAGCGATGATGATAACCGCCTCTAATGGAACAGGCATTGAGATCAAAATTCTTTGCTTATCGAGCTCGGAGTCGACTGCAATGGAAAACACAAGGATACCAAGAGACGCAGGTCTGCCGTGCAGATAGCTATATCCTTGAGAATTTCTGAGCGAATAACTTCATGGTTGTTCTTATAGACAGTGTTTTAATGAAACAGCAGCACCCATCACTAACGGAGGAACGATGAGGCAATCACCGACAACAGTCCGCTTGATAACGGTCCTGATTTACTTGATCGCGACGTGTTCGTTTGCGTATTCCGCCACGCCGGCGATTGAAAACGGCCTTCAATACCTTTCCTCGGCGCAGAACACCGACGGGTCATGGGCATCAGGCGCCTCGCCCACCACGGACGTCTCGACGACCGTCTCCGTGCTGGAGACTCTGCAGACCTTGAATCAATCCTCTTCTCCCTCTTACACAAGTGCCCGCTCATGGCTGCAGTCACAGGGACTGTATACCACCGCCTATCTCTCCGAGCGTATCCACGCCCTTACTGTCGCAGGAACCGACGGGGACCTCCTCCTGTCCTACATTGACGAGATGGCTCACGCATGGGGAGGGTACGACGATTTCAGGGTCAACAGCCTCGACACGGCCCTCGCCCTCCAGGCCCTGAGGGCCGAATCGGAGCGGGACGTGCCCGGTTGAAGATGTAGTCTTCATTTCAATCCGTCGCCGTCAAGGCCGGACTTGTGCTGAGGTCGCCGCGCGCGGCTTCCTTGCCACAGCCTTGGTATTTCTCTTTTTGCTTCCCCCACATACTTCCTGCCGCGCCTCGTGTTGTCCATCCTTGAGCTCCTTCCATAGAGACAGGGAATACTTCAGGAAGGTTCTCTACGAAGAAGTATCCCGCCTGCCCTCGATTGTTTTGGTGAGCGGGACAACTGTCAATCGACGGCGGTCCTCATCCCCTGCCTTATTGACAGTTAGGTCAAATGAGGAATAAAATAAGGTCATATGACCATACAGAAAGGAGACGTCAGATGGATGCCGCAGCCCTCAGCGATGATGCGATTATCAGGAAAGTATTGACCGTTTTCAGCCGGAAGAAGGTTGCCAATTTGCCGGGTGGAGGAAAAAAGCAGATTGCAACTGCCATAAAGGCGGGCCTTTCTTTCAAGGAAGGCATTAATGTGAAGCAACGGCTCGGTCTGTCCGATAAGGAGATTGCGGAGACAATAGGAACGAGCGAGAAGACTCTTCAGAGGAGGAAACAGAAGGGCGAGCATTTCACGATGGTCGAGAGCGACCGTCTCTTCCGCTTGGCCCGCATCTTTGCCCTGACAAGCGAGGTGCTGAAGAGCGAAGATCTTGCAAGGAAATGGCTCCACAGGCCCCAGTTTGGTCTCGGAGGGGAAGTCCCGATAGAGGTGATGAAGACCGAGGCGGGAGCCAAGGATGTTGAGGAGCTTCTGTATCGCATTGCGTACGGCGATCTGGCATGATCGCCTGCTATAGACTCATAATCAAGGATTATGCCGCGTTTGCCCTCACCGGTAACAGCGCGGCAGAGCATCCCGGAAGATGGAATCACAGAGGATATCGTGCAGTATATGCGGCTGAAAGCAGGGCCCTTGCCTCCCTTGAACTTTATGTCAATCTCGGCGAGGAAGACGTGATTAATCTGGAATTCTTGTTATTGGCGCTTCATATACCCCGGGAGGTAAGGATCATGGACCTGAAGCCGAAGGACCTGCCGAAGGACTGGAGAAGCTTGCCGCCGTCCGATTCCACAAGGGACATAGGGGCTAAGTGGCTTGCAAAAGAGGAAACGGCGGTTCTGACGGTCCCCTCGATCATTATCCCGGAAGAGAAGAACTTTCTCCTGAATCCCAATCACCCGGATTTCCAGAAGATAAGGAAGAGCGGACCCGTGGCTTTCTCCTACGATCCTCGAATAATCAAGGCTCCAAACATCAAGCGGTCCTGAGGGATCTGACCGCTCGGGGGTTGAAGCTGGGCACGGTGACCGTCGCCGATGGTCATTTGGGGATATGGTCAGCGTTGGGCGAGCTTCATCCCGAGGGCAAAGAGCAGAGGTGCTGGAACCATAAGATTACCAACGTGCTGGACGCGATGCCCAAGAGGATCCGTGCGGAGGCGGGCGAGTATCTCACGAGGATACCCTATGGGGAGACGCAGGCAGAGGCAACCGCGGGATCGGCGGCCGGGGTGGAGATTATATTTCCTGATCTTGTAGCCGATCTGCCGCGGCGTGAGCCCTATGACCTTCGCCGCCTTCGCCTGGACCCAGCCGGTCTTCTCGAGGGCATCGAGGATCTTCGACCTCTCGATATCCTCGATCGTCGACGGCAGTGCGTCCTTGATGTGCATGCCGTACTGGGCCTTGATCGACTGGTCCCTGATGTTGAGGGGCAGGTCCGGGAGCTTGATGGTGTTGTCGGCCGACATGACGACGAGGCGTTCGATCGTGTTCTCCAGCTCTCGCACATTCCCCGGCCATTCATAGTTCACGAACACTTTGAGGACCTCCGGGGCGATGGAAACCGTCTTTGCGTTCTCCTCGTTATACTTCCTGAGAAAGTGCTCGGCGAGAAGGGGGATGTCCTCCCTCCGCTCTCTCAGGGGCGGCAGGTAGATTGGAACGACGTTCAGACGGTAGTAGAGATCTTCCCGGAACTCGCCTTTCGAGACAAGCTCCTCGAGATTGCGGCTTGTCGCGGCCACAAGCCTCACGTCCGCCTTGATCGTCCTTTCCCCGCCGACACGCTCAAACTCCTTCTCCTGGAGGACCCTGAGGATCTTGGGCTGCAGGGTGATCGGCAGGTCGCCGATCTCGTCGAGGAATATGGTGCCGCCGCCGGCCAGCTCGAACCGGCCCTTTCTCATCGCCGTCGCGCCCGTAAACGAACCCCTCTCATGGCCGAAGAGCTCCGATTCAAGGAGTCCCTCGGGAATGGAGGCGCAGTTGAATTTGATGAAAGGTCCCTTCTGGCGGGCACTCATATAGTGGATCGCCTTCGCGACGAGCTCCTTTCCCGTGCCGCTTTCCCCGAGGAGGAGGACATTCGCCCTCGACGGGGCAACCCTGTGGATCGACTCGAAGACCTCCTGCATCCTGTCGGAATGACCGATGATGTTTTCGACGCGGTACCTGCCCCGGAGCTGGTGCCTGAGGTTTTCTTTCTCCTCGATGAAGGCCTCCCTCTCCCGCTCCACGTCGGCGCACAGCTTTACCGACTGGGCTATGAGGGAGGCGATGATCTTGAGCAGCCTCAGGTCCTCTTCAAAGGATATGCCCGAGGAATTGAAGAGCCTGTCGACGCTCAGGACGCCGAGTATCTCCTGTTTGAACTTGATGGGGACGCAGAGAAAGGCGATGTTCTCCTTCGGGATCGCTCTTCGCGCGCCTGTCTTGTCGAGGAAGAACGGTTCGTCGCCGATACTCGGGATGACGATCGGGGAGCCGTGTTTCGCCACTTTGCCGATGATGCCCTCCCCGAGCCGGTATCTGCCCCGCCTGATCTCTTCCTCGGACATGCCGAAGGCGCTGATGATGGAGACCTCCCGGTCGTTGCGCAGCGCGACGGTCCCCCTCTTCATGTCGAGGTATTCGGAGAGGACCCGCAGCACGCCCCTGAGGTTCGACCGCAGGTTCAGCGACGACCCGAGGATCTTGCTGATTTCGTACAACGCCGTCAGCTCGACCTTTCTGTCTGTATAACTTTTCATGACAATTCTAATGTAGCGAAAAGAGAACAAAAATGTAAAGATCAAGACGTTCTTGTCGACGCCACCAAGCACCGCACCGGACAGATTTCGGCTCGTCTGCTTTGACCTTATCGTTGCATACGCTTTCCGGAAAGGCGGGGTGTATGCGTCGAAAACCTTGCTGCGGCGACACCTGTCTCAAGACGAAAGACGAACTTAAGCCAATGGTCGATGACACAAAGAGCGGATTCCTGAAACACGAAGCCGACAATGCGTATCGTCGCCCTCAGCAAGGCTTTGAGGCGCTTCGCCCCGCCTTTGCAAGCAACTGGAAGGACTATTCTTCAGAGTGCTTCGAACCGCTTTTTCATGCACCTGGAAGGATAATCCTACTTCCTTGCGCAAATTCCTTGACAAAGTCGGCGTTATCGTATATTACATATGCTAAAGGCTGGGTCATATTCGCCGATTACAACTTAAATTATCCTCCGGCGGGCTGATAGACGATATCGGACCTGCCGGGGGGCAAGAAGGAGGAAGAGTATGCAGAGGAAGTTGTCGTTCGTTGTATTTTTTCTCATCATCGCGGCTTTTGTCGTGACAGGCGCGAGGACCGGCGTCGCAAAGGAGCCGAAAGGAGCCAAGGCGATCTTTGACAGCGGCGAGGGACCTTCCGTCGGCGCAACGGTATCGCAGACGCCGAAGGCAACCAGGCCGGCCGAGCCGGTGCAGCGGGAGAAATACGTCGGCATCTCCTATCAGCTCGTGCTCCTGTCCGATGACGGCCAGTTCAAGATGGTTCCCAAATCAAGGGTCTTCAAATCAGGCGAGCGTGTCAAGATGCTCGTCAGGACGAACAAGCCGGGCTACATGACGATCATGAACATCGGGCCGACAGGGAACACGAATGTGCTGTACAACGAGTACATCGAGGCTTACACACTGCAGGAAGTCCCGAAGAACACGAACTTCCGGTTCGTCGGCGCCCCGGGAACGGAAAAGGTGCTCATCATGCTGTCGAACGAGCCCAACCCGATCGTCCAGCAGCCTCCGGTGAGTGCCGGGTCGCCGCCTTCCGCTCCCCCTCCGTCGGCGCCGACAGCGACATCGGATTACTATTCGACGCCTCCGCCGAGCACCCAGTCCATGGTCGCCTCCATTGACGGGGCGAAAGGGTCGAAGGACATCGTCGCCGAGGACAAGATGCAGAATTCTTTCACCGTCATCTCACCGAAGAACAACTGGAAGCCCGCCAAGTCCGGCATGAAAGACATCGTCCTCGAGTCGTCAGCCGGCGTCAACTACGGTGTCGTGCCGGTCGCCGCCATGGCCGACGGCGGCATCCTGACCCTTGAGATCAAACTCAAGCACAAATAGGAGACAGGTGATTTCCATGTCGCAGAAGCATCTGGGCAAAATCGCGGTCCTCATCATCGCCGTTTTCCTGTTCACCTCCTGCGCGTCCCTCCCCCCTCCCGGCACGGCGCTGACGCCGGAGGAAAGGGAAAATGCCAGAAAGACCTGTATCGCCCAGTACACCGCAGCAGGCGCGATCGGAGGGGCGATCATCGGAGGTCTTCTCGGGGGCAAGAAGACAAAGGTCGAAGGCGCCCTTATCGGCGCCGCTGCCGGCGGCGCCCTGGCCTTTGCCATCGCCTGGGGCCATTGCCTTTCCGTCTATTCCGACCTGAACAGCTATCCCGTCGCAGACTCCAGGGTGACGGCGGAGAGGATCGGGTACGCTCCGTCGCAGGGGACGGTCGCAAAGATCGAGGATTTCTATCTCGATCCTGAAGGCGTTGCGCCGGGAGGGAAGGTGAAGCTCAACGGGTCCTACTATGTCATGGCACCGGAAGGCAACAGGGAAGTAAAAGTAACTGAAACCCGGACCGTCCACTATTTCGATCCGTCGGAGAACCAGTGGAAAGAACTCGGGGCTGTCAGCCAGGATGTTACGGCGGCGCTCGGCACGAGGAGGGCTGAGGGCAGCTTCGACATGCCTCCCGATGTGCCGGAGGGGAAATACAGGATCAGCTTCAGGATTTCCTCTCAGGGCAGGGAGGACGAGGTGATGAGGGACCTGACGGTGAAGAAAGGCCTTGCCATGGGTCCGCGCAACCAGCCCCGGCCTTCACAGACCCAGGTGGCATCTGCACCGCGGGCTGACAGCTCCAATGGAGCCAAGTCCGTTGCGGCGGCGCCGGACGGGAAGGCCGCGAAGGCGAAGGAGCGGATGATTATCGTCACGGGAAAGAAGATCAACGTGCGCAAGGGGCCGTCGGGCAAGGCCGACGTCATTGCCGTCGTCAAAGACGGCGAGGTCTATCCCGTTGTTCAGTCCTCTTCGGCTGCCGACGGGACCTGGCACATGATCCGGCTCGATGACGGAAAAGAGGGCTGGGTGCCCGGCAAGTACGTGAAGATGAGGGAGTGACGGTCATGACTATGGTGAAAAGGTCGCTCTATCTCGTCCTGCTCGTCGCTTTCGTCGTGTGCGCCGCCCCGAGTGTGCCTGCCGAGCAGAGTCCCGTCACCGATTCCCACGTGGACCGGATCAACTCCATCTTCGGGCAGAACGGCATCCGGGCGGGATCGGTGGCGCTGGACATGTACGGCCGCCTCGAGCTCAAAGGGGAGTACGCCGATGAGCAGGAGGTCGACAAGGCGTTCTCTCTCGCCCAGACCGTCGTCGGCGTGCGCTGGGTATCGCCGGTGACGCCGGAAAACATCAAAGTCAAGGAGTGGGAAAGGAGGCTCGGAGGTCTCTTTTCCCGTGCCCGTGTCCTCAAGCCGACCGTCAGGGGTGACGAGTCGCCCGGACCGATCCGAAACCGTTACGCCCTTGTCGTCGGCGTCGGTCAGTTCAAATACGGCATCAACACCCTTCACTACGCCGTTCAGGATGCGACGAGCTTCCGCCAGTTCCTGACGGACCCGCGCAGAGGGGGGTTCCCGGGTGCCAACGTCACATTTCTCACCGATCAAAGCGCAACGAGGGACAACATCGCCAGGGCCCTGAACCGGATCAGGGACACGGCCGAGGCGGATGATCTCGTCGCGATTTACATGAGCAGCCACGGGACGCCGCCCGACAAGTTCGGCGGTGTCCATATCGTCACCCATGACACGGAGGTCAAGCCGAGGGAACGGGTCTGGCAGACCTCCGTCACCGAATCGATGCTCAGGGATTTCATCGAAAACCTCCGGGCCAAGCGGCTCGTCGTGATCCTCGATACCTGCTACAGCAACGGCGCCTATTCAAGGGTCCCGGGATTCCTGCCGCCCGGCGGCAAATCCCTCGGCGCCGACGAGGACGAGGGGTACGGCGTATCCCGAGAGTACGGAACGAGACTCTTCGGATCGAAAGACATCGTCGTCGAGGATAAACCTGCAAAGGCAAGCGCGAAATCATCCGATTTCGGGCAGGACGACGGATGGGGAAAAGTGCTGATCAGCGCGAGCGGATCGGGTGAAAAATCCTGGGAGTCCGACTCGCTCCATAACAGCATCTTTACATACTACTTCGTGGATGGTTTGAACAGATACAACGGATCCATCAAGAACGCCTTTTACCACTCAAAACCGCTCGTCAGCAAGAGGGTCAAGCAGGAAAAGGGCGCCGAGATCGAGCAGAACCCGCAGGTCATGGCGACGAATACAAGTTGGGATATGAAAATTTCACAGAAACGTTCAAAATAGCGACAAAGGAGGAGAAATCGGATGTCGAAAAAACTTACGTTCACGTTGGTCTTTACTGTCGCCGCATGCATGATTATGGCGGGCGCTCTCCTGTCGGGATGCCAGCAGCAGCCGCCGAAGCAGGCCGAGACGCCGAAGCAGGAGCAGGCCCCTCCGCCGCCTCAGCAGGCAGCGGCCCCCCAGCAGCCCGGACAGCCGCCGGCGCCTGCGGCACCGGCCGCACCGGCTCAGCCCTCAACGCCGGCGCCTGGACAGCCGCCGGCACAGCTCGGCAAGGGCAGCACCGATCCGACGGGGCAGACAGCCATCCCGACGGAGGCAAAGCTCAACATGCAGCAGGGAATGAACTACCTGAGGTCGAAAGATTATGACAATGCGATCAAGGAGTTCACCGTCGCCATCCAGAAGCATCCGGCCTACGATGTCGCCTACTCGAACCGCGCCGTGGCCTACATGCAGCAGAAGAAGTTCAACAAGGCCCTGGACGATCTCAAGAAGGCCGAGGAGATCAACCCCAGGAACCCGACGGTCCATTACAACTTCGTCGCCCTCTACTCGCTCCAGAACCAGCTCGACCGCTCCCTAGACTCGCTCGACCGTTGCCTCGAACTGGGCTTCAACAACTATGATGCTCTCCGCGTTGATCCCGATCTGAACAACGTCCGCAAGCACCCCGAGTTCAGGAAGATACTCGAGAAGCACAAGGTGTTCATCACGAGATAGGTTCTCTGCGCGCAATAACGACGCACAGAAAAGGAAAGAGGCTCACCCTTGGGTGAGCCTCTTTTGTTGTTCTTTAAGCTGCTGACCGCTATCCCGTCAGACCTTTGCCGAGTCGAGCCGGTACCTGCTGACGAGGCCGTTCAGCTCCGACGACAGGCGGGCGAGATTCTGCGATGCCTCGGCGATCTCCCTCGTACTGGCGCTCGTCTCTCTGGAGACGACGGCGATCTCTTCGATATCGTCGCCGATCTGCCCCGATACGGTCGCCATCTCATCCGTGGCCGAAGCGATCTGCTGGACCATGAGCTGCAGGTCGTTGACGCTGCCGACGATCATCCGAAGGGCGTCGCCGGACTGCTGGGACAGTTCGACGCCCTGCTCGACCCTCTGAAGACTCTCCTCCATCGTGTGGACGGCCTTGTCCGTCTCGTTCTGGATCGATGAGATCATCGTGCCGATCTCTGTCGTCGCCTTGCCGGTCTTCTCCGCGAGCTTTCTCACCTCATCGGCGACGACGGCAAAGCCGCGGCCCATCTCTCCGGCCCTGGCCGCCTCGATGGCAGCGTTGAGTGCCAGCAGGTTCGTCTGATCCGCAATATCCCTGATCACGGCGACGATCTCGCCGATCTGCTTTGACCGTGTGCCGAGTGAGATGATCAGGCCCGCCGATTCGGAGACGGTCTTCGCCATTTCCTTGACCTCATTGACGGTTTTGTCGACGATGGCTTCCCCGTTCTGTGCGGTCTTCAGGGTATCGATGGATGAAGAGGCGATGTTTGTCGTGTTCCTTGCGATGTCGACGACGGTCTGGGACATCTCGGTTGCAGCCGTTGCGACCTGCGAAGCCCTGTTCGACTGCTCGTCGACGCGGCGCGTAATCTGCGCCATTGTTGCGGATAACTCCTCGGAGGTCGAGGCGACCTGGCTCGCCGTCTGCGACACCGCGTTCATGGTCGAGTAAAGGAGCGTGCTCAGTCCTCCCCTCATCTTATTGAGGGCCTCCGCCAATCGTCCTGTTTCATCGGCCGATCTGACGGTGATATCAATCCCTGTAAAGTCACCGTCTGCGAGCTTGCCTGCAAGGTTGACTCCCTCCTGAAGAGGCTTCGTTATTCTTCTGGCGACGATGAAGGATAACCCGAGGATCACGAGAGAGACGACCATCGTGGCGGCGATGAGCCCCCACCGCATCGATGAGATATCTGCCCGCAGGTCATCGACATAGATGCCGCTGCCGACGATCCACCCCCAGGGCTTGTAGAGCTTGACATAGGAGACCTTCGGCACAGGCTGTGTCATTCCCGGCTTCGGCCACTGGTAATCGACGAAGCCCTCGCCCTTCTCGTTGGAGACCTTCACCATCTCCCTGAAGAGGTACCTCCCCTGGGGGTCCCTAAAATCAGACAAATCCTTTCCGTCGAGCTCCGGCCTGTAGGGATGCATGATCATCTTCGGTCCGAGGTCATTGATCCAGAAATACTCCTTCTCCCGGTACCGGAGGTTCCTGATCCTCGTGAGCGCCCTCTTATGGGCATCGGCCTGCGTCAGTTCTCCCGACCTGATCCTTGCTTCGTATTCCGTGATGAGTGAATAGGCAATGGCCACGACATTTTTCGTGGCTTCCCTCTTCTCGTTGATCAACTTCTCTTCGAAGGCAGGCATGATATACACGAACAAGCCGATGACAAAAAAGGAAACGGCGAGAACGGAAACAGCCATGATCTTCGTGAGGATCCCCCAGTCCCTGCACTTCATCATCCTGAACGACATCTTTTCCTCCTGGAAGCTGTTATCGCGCGCCGGGGCAGCCCTTTCACCGGGCGCCCCGTTGATTGCATTTGATAGTTCAGTATTGTTATCGGAGAATGGGTAATACTCTATAGACGGCGGGAACTTCCGAAAAAAAAGGCCCGTTTGGCAACGGGCCGTCCTCACAATGACATCCTGGATTCAGCGCTCCCTTCCGCCTCCGGAGCGCCCTCCCTGCCCCTCTCCCCTTTGAGGCCTCATGTCGGGCGTCGTCGGGGAAACGCCCTGGCCGGGAGGTTCGACCTGCTGGCCGGCGGCCGGGGCCCCGCCCCTCTCTTTCGGCGCCTCCCGCTGCCTGACCTCAGGAGCTTTCGGCCCTGACGAACCTTGCCCCTCTACCCGCGGAGCCCTCTGTACAGGAGGGGTTTGCCTCTCTACCTGAGGAACTCTCTGAGCCGGAGGAGGGGCCTGTCTCTCCACCTGCGGCGGCCTCTGTACCGGCGGCGGGGGGGTCTGCCCCGATTTCGGTTCCGGCTGCTTGAGCAGCGCCTTACCCCTCTCCTGCTGCTGCAGGTTGCGCTGTTCCGTTCCTCTGACCGTATCGGGCTTCTTCTGTTCCTCCAATTGCTTCACCCCCCCGGGTGCTTGACGGGTCCCTCGCGAAGAGTCGGGTTTTTGGGCGGGACTTTCGATCATGGGCTTGACAGGCCCCGATTGTCCCTTCCGGCCTTGATCAACCGGCTTTAACGTTCTGTCAGGAACGGGGGCCTGCCGCTCCCTGCCCGTCGTGGCCGGACGTCGGTCTGCGGGAGCGATCACTTTTTCCTTCGGTTTTTCCGTCGCCTGCTTTCCGGCATCAATCTTCTCCCTGGCAGGCGCCGTTTCGGTCTTCTGCCGCTCCGGTGGCCTGACAGTGCGTGCCGGGGTCGATTCCCTCTCGATAAAGGATCGGTTTTCGGACCCGCGCTTCTCCGAGAAAACCCTCAGGGGCATCGTCTTCTGCTGTGACTGGGGGCTGAGCACCGAGCGGGTCCGTTCCTTGACCATCGGCCGGCGGTGTTTCAGCTCGTCGACGCGCAGGTCCCTGACCTGCTGAGGCGGCTGTTTGGCCACAGGGATGTCCCTGATGACAGGCCTGGACGTGGCCCGTTCCGGACGGATCAGGGGCCTGCCGACACTGACCCTTTCGGTGAGGAAGGGGTTCTTCTGAACGGCCAGGGCCGTTCCCCTCCCCGTGATGAAGGTGTCCCGGTGAACGACGGTCACGCCGTGCTGCACATGCACATTCCGGTAGTCCCGCTGAATGTACATCTTGTTGATATTGACATTATAGATGTTCACGCTGTGGGGCCCGTAATGTCCATAACCGTAGTATATCTCCCTCGGCGCGAGAGGGACCCAGGCGACATAGGACGGTGTATAGACCCAGCCGACATAGCCGGGACCCCAGTAGACGGCTCCCCGGGCAGGCGGCACCCAGCACCATCCCCTTGGTGCGACGTGTACCCATCGCCCGTAGTGATGGGGGACCCAACCCCAGGGTTCATAGGAAATCCAGACATAATCGCCCCGGACCCAGGCCCATCTGCCCATTTTGTAGGGGGACCACCCGAGGGAGACCGATACGGAGACGCCCGGAGACCACACATACCCGTAGTCCCGGACATAGCCCCAGGAGCCGTACTGGTCGAAATAGGGCGAATATGTGTTGAGCTCATCGGGGAGATAGCGGGAACTGGTGTAGCTTCCTGCGTAGTAACGGTCGCGGTCCCGGTTCCACTGCTCCCAGGCGTCCGGCTGTGCTACGGGATATTCCTCGGCATAGCGGTCATCGCCGATGACGAGGGCCCTTCCGGCCTGGACCGTCGCCCTGCCGCTCCTGCTCTCGGTGCTGACTGTTCCAAGCAAAACGGAGATCTCCGTCACCCCTTTGTCAGGAACGTCCGTCCTGAAAACCGCTCTTTTATAGACCCTGGACGAGGAGTGAGGGGTGTCAAGCTGTAGGAAATTGTCCCCGCGGCCGCGAAAGTTGACATAGACCCGGCCCTGATTCAGAAAGGCCTGAATCGATTGCCTGTCCACGGAGAGGATGTCGAGGGACGAGCCTCCGTTGAGACGCATTATCGACCCGTCTCTTACGAACACTTCAGCCCTCGATCCGTCGGGGACCCAGATGCGGTCGCCCGCATAAAGCGGGGTGTTGATCGATGCGGGCACCCATTCTGACGTGTCCTCCGTCTGTATCTGCACGTCTCCCTCGATATGGCTGAAATGCAGCACGTCGAGGTTCGCCGACGCAAGCGACGGCAGGAGAATCAAAATGAGCAGGATGAAGCTGATCCTGTACCCTTTCATGGCGAAACCTCCTTGTATCAACTATCTCTTGTTCTGATATGCTGACGCTCTCAATAATTATAGCAAATGCCCTGCCATTTCTCAGGACCCCACGTAATCAAGGCGTTCCGGTCATCTCATGGTCCTTCCGTTTTCCCCTTTTGGAATGGAAGTGACGAAATAGGGATACGTTTCTCAGTGTAAGTGTGAGTGTCAGTGTGAGTTGGAGGAATATATTGTCTTACTGTGCTGTTCAGGATATAATCCGGCATAAGGTCTCACTGTATGCTTTTTTGGATATGAGCGACCTTTCACTGACACTCACACCGACACTGTGTATTTAAGATGCTGTTTTACCCTGCACTCGCACTGACACTCACACTGACACTGTTTCTTTAAGATGCTGTCTTACCCTTCACTCGCACTGACACTCACACTGACACTGTGTATTTAAGATGCTGTTTTACCCTGCACTCGCACTGACACTCACACTCACACTATTCATACCTTAATCGTTGATAAAACGGGAGATATTCCTGTAAGATGAAGGACCATGGCTGAACGGGGCACAAAAAGCGAAACCCTCGCCTCCCTGCGGAAGAAAATCGACGAAATCGACGCCCTCCTCGTGGACCTCCTGAACAGGCGCGCGGACATCGTCGTCAAAATCGCCGGGATCAAGCGCGACTCCAAGATGACATTTCACTCGCCGGAGAGGGAACGGGAGATCATAGAGCGCGTCACCGCCCTCAACAAGGGGCTTTTCCCCAATGAAGGCCTGAAGGTCATTTTCCGGGAAATCATCTCCGCGTCCCTGTCTCTCGAGGAACCCCTGAGGATCGCCTACCTCGGTCCCGAGGGGACCTTTACACACCTGGCCGCGCTGAGACACTTCGGCTTCTCGTCGGCTTTCGTCCCCGTCGAGAGCATTCGCGACGTCTTCGACACCGTCGAAAAGGGAAACGCAAACTACGGTCTCGTGCCCATCGAGAACTCCAACGAGGGGGTGGTGAGTTACACCCTCGACATGTTCATGGATTATGACCTCAAGGTCTCCGCCGAGGTGATGCTCGACATCTCCCACAACCTCCTTTCGAAAAGCGGCGACATGAAAAGAGTTAAACGGATCTACTCCCATCCCCAGGCGGCGGCTCAATGCAGGATATGGCTCGAAGGGAACATGCAGGGCATCCCGGTGCTCGAATCGACGAGCACGGCGAGGGCCGCCGAGATCGCCGCACAGGACGAGGAGGCTGCCGCCATCGCGAGCGAACTCGCCGCCCGTCTCTACGACCTGAAATTCATCGAGCGAAAAATAGAGGACAACAAGCATAACTACACGAGGTTCCTCGTCATTTCCAGGGACTATCCGTCGAAGACGGGCAGTGACAAGACGTCAATCATGTTCTCGCTCAAGGACAGGCCCGGCGCCCTGTACGAGGTGCTCGTCCCCTTCAAGACGTCCCGGATCAATCTGACGAAAATCGAATCGAGGCCGTCCAAGAGGCGGGCCTGGGAATACATATTTTTTGCCGACATGGTGGGGCATATCGAGGACAGGAAGGTCAGAAAGGCGATCGAGCAGGTCAAGGAAAGCTGTCTCTACCTGAAACACCTCGGTTCGTACCCCATCGGCGAGAAAGTCGAGAGGTGACACAACAATGATACAACCGCTGGAACACATATCGCGCATCCAGCCCTATGTGCCGGGCAAGCCGATCAGGGAACTGGAGCGCGAACTGGGCCTGCAGGGCTCGATCAAGCTCGCATCGAACGAGAATCCCCTCGGCTCTTCCCCCAAGGCGATGAAAGCGCTGCAGGATTTCCTGGCGAATGGCCGCGAGCTTCACCTCTACCCGGAAGGGAGCGGATATTATCTCAAAAACGCGCTATGCACGAAGCTCTCCACAGCGACAGGGGAACTCTCGCCCGAGCAGATCATCCTCGGCAACGGGTCCAATGAAATCCTCGATATGGCCGTGAGGACGTACATGGCTGCCGGTGATGAGGCGGTCATGGCCGCACCCTCCTTTGTCGTTTATGCAATGGCCGTCCAGTCCGTCGCCGGCGTCGCTCACATCGTTCCCCTCGTCGACTATACCCACGACCTTGCCGCTATGGCCGACAGGGTCACGGCGAAGACGAAGATGGTCTTTGTCGCCAACCCGAACAATCCGACGGGAACGATGAACAGGGCCGGTGAATTCGCCGCCTTCATGGAGCGCGTCCCCCAGGGCGTGCTCGTCGTTGTCGATGAG
>CAVPIW010000015.1:0-28119 GCA_963705105.1 uncultured Nitrospiraceae bacterium
CGCCAGAACTCACGGGCGGGCAATCGCCCGTCCCGTGGAGTGAAATGTTGTACCTTATTCTAAATTTTGATTACACTATTTTTCAGTTGCTGTTTTCCCCAAGAGTTGGTCGGCCAATTGCTGAGCACACATGTCTGCTGCTTGACCGAATTTTGCTTTTAAAAGACTACAGTTATTCGCTATCAGCTCGTCCCATGTTGAACTGGTTGTTAGGGTTTCATTTTCATCAAATTTACAATAACCAAGCCACATAACTCTTGAATCTTGCAAACGGATTAGCCGCGAGCGTATCGAATAGATGATAAAATAACGGCTAGTAGTCCACCTGGTCCATGGCTTGGGAAAGAGAGTCCAATGATGGGTTTTAAAATCCATCACCAACTCATTACCAAATTTACTCCTCAATGCATCCAGTTCATCGCTTTCCAAACGCTCTGGAACAACACGGAAAGTTTTTATTTCCATTTGAGCCGACCAACTGTCAATTACCCTTTCTCTGACCCTTATTGAAGGGTCTTCCAAAGAACATTGCTCCTTCAGTTTTTCTCCCTCGGCTTTAGCTATCTCAACAGATGCAAGACCACCAAGAATACCGCCAATCGCGACTCCTACATCAGATATAGGTGTTTGAGCACTAAGCGAGGGGGATGAATAATGGACTACGTGAATTAATGGTTGATCCTTCAACTGTTCCAATTCATTACGGTCAATTGAGACGAATGAAGGAGCACATCCTTGACCTAACACAGACAAGATCAAAACAATCAATATGGTTCCAATGCCTGTGACGTGACGAGAGGGTAAAAATAAAAACGTGGAATTATTTCTATTTTTCTTCATATTCCCTATCCCCCTTGTTATACAAATTTATTCAAAGTACAATAAATGATGGGGCGAGGATATTTAAAATGTCCCTGCCCACGATAAATAACGACAAATACAATGGGCAGGGACTATGAACGACAATAAGGAGGCCTCGCCCCATCAGGGGCCGCTGTGCTTGCACCGCCAGCGTCTCGCTGTGCGTCCTCTGATAGAGGCCGCCCATCAAGCCACTGGAGCGCACTGCGTCCTGCGGCTACCAGCCCACAACTTCGTGGGCTTCCCGCCTCCGTCGCAGCCGCTCAGCGGCCCCTGTTATGCACATATTGACCAAAAGGATATGAATAGAATATTCGATGTAGTTCGTAGCAATGCGGCAGCATCTTGGACAGTTTCACTTGCCATAGGCTTTTTCTATTACTACGGCTACGCTCTTTCGCGAGTGATCATAAGACCCCTAATTATTTCTTGGTCTCCCAAATTCATTTTCGATCCAACGGCTGGTTCAAGTGTGGAAAGGGTGGCTCTCTTCAATGTCTTTGAGTCAGCAGCAGTCGCGATCCCCGTAGGCATTATATTATCACTCCTCCTTTGTGCTATTTTTCAGAAAAAAGCTGCGGTCCATGGCACTGCCTCCATTCTGATCTTTCTGTTCATGTTTGCCATGCTAATCGGTTTGCGGTTGTCTTCTGAGAATGATCCATTGTGGTGGATAAGAGTCATCAAGCCGATTTCCGCCGCCATAGTCTTCGGACTGGTACTATGGTTAATAACCAAAAGCAAGGTTTGCTTAACAAGCGGGTCGAGGCGAGCGTGAATAGCCCTGCCTCTTTCTTGGGGTGAGTGCCCGCCGCCTCACCCTTTTCGTTAGGCCATATCATCAAGCGGATGGAAATATATGCCTGTTGTTAAAGTAAAGGATTTTCAGATCAATTATTAGATCACTTGCGATGCTGAAAGTCCAACACTGTTGTTGGTTCCAGGCTTTGGCGAGCAAATTGGTTCGGTTGAATACCCAAAGGAACAATGTCACGTATTCGCCGATCATGGTTTCCGAGTTGTGAGGATGGAGAACCGGGACAGTGGGATTTCGAGACCTACTGTTGGCGATGAACAAATTCAGCCCTATAGTCTGAAAGACACAGCAGATGATGTAGCAGCCGTCATCAATGATATAGGGGAACCGGTGCATTTGATAGGTGCCTCTATGGGAGGATTTATTGTTAGATGGGCTGCTGTTCGTCATCCAGACAAGATCAAAACGCTAACCGTAGTGATGAGCGGAAGTGGTGCAGGACCTCAGGATAATGGACCGCAAATGTCAAAAGCCGCTGCGGATGAGGTGAGTGGATACCTTCAGCACCGTTCCCGTGACGAGCAAATTGCATGGAACTTAGATATTTGGCGTTGGAGCTGGGGGAACAAGTATCCATTTCCGGCAGAATGGATTATAGAGTGCTTGGGTCACGCCTACGATAGATCTTACAACCCAGAAGGCAATGCTCGCCTTTTACATGCCCTCATAAGTACTCAGGGGCTTTGGGATGCTCAGAAAAAGATTTCCTGTCCTACTTTGGTTATGCACGGTGGAGAGGATCCAGTCTTCTCTCAGGAACACGGAGAGGCAATCGCCGCACGCATACATAATGCAGAGTTGTGGCTGGATCAGAAAATGGGTCATATTATGCACCAAGAGCAATGGGAGGATATGGCAAGTCGTGTGGCGAAATTAGCGGGACTCACACTTCGTTAATTACTCAAAGTGCGTACTGCTATTGAATAAAAATAAGATGCTCAACTCGCGCTACGGTGATTTTGGGCAAAGAGTTTTGAAGGTGGAAGCTTTTCTTACCCACAATAGCACATGGAAAGTAGTCGGTGCTCTCAACTACTTGCATCACAATCATTATGAGAAATTTAAGACGGTTGCGCCATTTTTAACGCCAGAAAGAGAACCAGGCTCATTCTATATCCAAAAAATCGCCTAACAAGGCGCTGCACCGGACGGCAATTCCGCTGCGCTCCATTGCCGCCGGTGAGCTTTGTCGTGGGGCGAGGATATTTAAAATGTCCCTGCCCACGATAAATAACGACAAATACAATGGGCAGGGACTATGAACGACAATAAGGAGGCCTCGCCCCATCAGGGGCCGCTGTGCTTGCACCGCCAGCGTCTCGCTGTGCGTCCTCTGATAGAGGCCGCCCATCAAGCCACTGGAGCGCACTGCGTCCTGCAGCTACCAGCCCACAACTTCGTGGGCTTCCCGCCTCCGTCGCAGCCGCTCAGCGGCCCCTGTTAGGTGGTGCCAATGAACTCTGCAATGGTCGGTGCATTGGCCGCGGCAATTGTAGTGCCCATCGTTATGGCACTGCTAGCTAAGGCGTTCCCGCCAACTGTTACTGCCCAATCCGGAGCCTCTCTTGAAACTTTGAAGCCCAAATTCGCAAAATGGGAGGTGCGCCTCTCGCTCCTGTATGTAGCGTTGTGGATTCCAGTGACAGGTGCGATCTGGCTACCCCTTCAAGCCACCTCTGACTTCACCGCAAGCCTCCTCGGACCTGCGGATTTCCGGATTACCCCCGGTGCCACCTTCTGGTTCATCCCGGCCTTCTTTCTCGCACTAGCCGTAGCGGCCGTTCCACTCAAGTGGGTCGCGGCAAGGCTATTAGGCCCCGATTACACCGAATACGAAACATATCTCGCGTTGAAACACCGAATCGACTTTGCGCGCGTGAACCGTCTCACCTGCTGGGCCGTCGGATGGCTTGTCGGGATTATCGTGGCCCTTGGACTGAACTGGTACGTTCTGATCCGCTCCGACGCTTTCGTAATCAATCCACTCTTCAGCTTCAGCGAGACCGTGCATCCGTACAGCGATGTTCAAGCAATACAAACTGCACCGCAGCTTATCGCGCCAAATGGCAACATCGTCCGAAGACGAGAATTTCTCATCAGATTCCGTGACAGAAGCATATGGTCCACTCAGAATCTTCCAGTCACTTTGAATGAATCAGAGAAACGTACAATGCTGGAAAAGGTCGCGGAGCGAGCCGGCTTACCGATTGAGGAATTGCAATCGTTCGGGAAAGGAGTCCTGTAATGAGGCGCTATCTAACAGTAATATGGCGCCTAACTTCTCGGTCAACCGGACGCCCAACCGGCTTGCGCCGTTTGGGTTCCCTCCGCGCTGCGCGCTCCGGCGCCGGTTACCTCCAACGTTAACCCCACAAAACAAATATGGACAGATCGCACGTATCCCCCTATAATTTAAGAGAGACTTGATATGCCGACAGTCAGGAACATCGCGGGACCATACCGATTCTTCTTTTACAGTTTCGACTGCAATGAACGAACGCATGTCCACATTCAGAGAGAAAGGATGGTCTGCAAATTCTGGATTCAACCGGTGGCTCTATCGAGGAATCAGGGGTTTGCGCCGAAAGAACTCAACATTATACGGGGGATAATCTTAAAGAACAGAGACAAGATCACGGAGGCATGGAATGAACACTGCGGTACAAATACAGGAAGTGCGAATTAAGGATATAGACGTCACCGAAGACTCCATTACGGCCCATCTTATGGATGGGAGGACAATCAGTGTTCCGCTTGCCTGGTCATGGAGGTTGTCGGAGGCTACGCCGAAACAGCGGGCAAACTGGGAGATCATCGGAGACGGCCATGGTGTGCATTGGACCGATATTGATGAAGATATCAGTGCCGAAGGCATGCTTTACGGTATTCCCGCTCCCAGGCCTCGGGAGTCTTCCAAATTGAATCCGAAGCCAGCAAAGAAGAAACCCGCGGTTAACAAGGGCATCCAGCGGACCGCCAAGAAAGCCGGCTCCCGCTGAAGCCCACGTCAGCGAAAGGAGAAAACATGAAACGTTCTATACGATTGCTGCTCACCATAACATTCTTCCTGCTGGTGTCGATCGTATATGCCCAGCCGCCCGGCAGTGAGTTGCTGGAAGGCAAAGACACCGTAACTGCCGTCGTTCTTGCACATGGGAGAGGCGAAGGACCGGACGGGAAGGTTGTCGGTCTGCTGCGCAAAGCCATTAACAAAGAGCTTGGTTTCTACACGCTTTCGCTTCAAATGCCAGTGCTTCCCGTTAAGGATTTCCGAGCCTATGCCCCAACTTTTCCGGATGCCTATAAAACCATCCAGGCAGCCATCGATTACCTAACGAGGGAGAAAGGTGTGAAGCGGATCTATCTAATGGGTTACAGTATGGGGGCACGGATGACCACTTCCTTTATTGTTGAAAGGCCAACGCCGGTGATTGTTGGGTACATAGGCGTAGGACTCTTGGAAGGTGGAGGTAAGCCATTAGACGCGAATCAGAACCTGTCGGGCATTCGACTATCGGTAATTGACATCTTCGCCGACCAAACGCCTCTCGATCTGAAGAGCGCTGAAAACCGGCGCTCGATGATCTCAGATGCGTTTAAACAGGTCAGAATCTCCGGTGCAGATCACAGTTTTCTGGGCTACGATGAACAGATCGTTCGAGCTGTCGTTGAATGGTTGACGGAGCGAGAAGGAAAGAAGCCACGCTAACACTCGTTCACGGGATCGCGTTCCACGCTCCCCGAGATTCTTAGCGTTCGTCAGATCTAGGGAGAATGCAATGAAGGAGAAGACCGCATGGGAGCGCGGTTTCGTCGGAACGGAACTCAGGCTGCTCTTTCGCCTTGCGGGGCTGTCTGTCGTCAACATGTGGGGCGGAACGGCCGGCAACTGGGGGAGACGAACTCTCGACTTGGACGAGTATGAAATCATGATTGTGGCAACCAAGACTGCCGAACCGTCGGCCGGTGCGGACACGCTATTGCGCACCGCACAGCCGTAACGTTGCTAACAGGACATACAAGTAGGAGTCTGAAGCTTCAAATGTTTAGCGAAGGAGGAAATTGTCCATGGACTATTTTCAAATGACCGCTCCATGCGGCCTGGATTGTTTCAATTGCCATTTCTATTTGGCCAAAGAGAACCGGGAATCCATGGCTGTAGTTGAGAAAATATCCAGCGAATACAAGATTCCGGTTGAGGCAATGCTTTGTAAAGGTTGTCGCAGCCACAATGGCCAAATACCAATTCAAAAACAAGTCTTCGGTGAAGCGCATCATTGTGCAGCCTATGAATGTTCCCACGAAAAGGGTTTCAGATTTTGCGGCGACTGCGATCAGTTTCCCTGCGACAACCTGCATCCATATGCTGACAAGGCTGGCGATCTGCCCCACAATATCAAAGTGTTCAATCTGTGCTTGATTAAGAAGATGGGCTTGGAAAGATGGGCCGAGCATAAGGCCGCTGAAGTACGCAAAGTCTACTTCACCAAACCTTGGACCCTGGTGTGATCTCTCGATCCGTTTGAATTAGCTTGAAAAACCAGGAAATTGAACAGCAAAATGCAGCGGAGCGTGGAACGATCTGACAGCACGATCCCGTCCCGGGAGGTCTCCGGTTAGACCATGCACATCTGCCCGTCATATTTGTCTTTCATCCTGTACAACCCGATCCGCAAGTTATTTACCGACAGGGCAAGGATTGTCTTGGAGGCGGGGGTGAATGAATCCTCGGTCGTCCTGGAGGCGGGCGCCGGAAACGGCTTTCTGACGGAGGTCCTGGTGCAGCGGGCGTCCAAAGTTCTCGCCATGGACGTGCAGCAGGGCATGGTGAAGAAGCTCAGGAGACGGATGTCGGCATATGGCGACAGGGTCGACGTCATTCTCGGTGATGTCGCGACGTATGCATTGAAGGAAGAGTCCATCGACGTGGCCATTTTCCTGTACAGCTTCCACGAGATCACCAATCAAACAGGGGCGGTCCTCAATATGGCGAAGGCAGTCAGGCCTGGAGGCTTCGTCGCCGTCTACGAACCGAAGGTCGAAGTGAACCGGCGGGACATGGAGAATCTGGTCGAAAAGTTCGAATTCATGGGGTTCGAAAAGGACAGGGAGCACGAAAACATGTTCACGAGATTCGCCAGGCTGAGGAAGGTGAGAAGGGTGGTGGTCTGAATGCGGGGAGGTGAGAGTGGAAATGATGAGCTATGAGGAACGCCTCGGCAAGGCCGTTCGTCTCGTCTTGGCATCGCAGAGAATCGTCGCCTTTACCGGGGCTGGCATATCGACGGAATCGGGACTGTCCGATTTCCGGAGTCCCGGCGGGATCTGGGAGCGCCACAGGATCGTCATGTTCCAGGAATTCGTCGCCAGTCATGACGCCCGCGTGGAGGCCTGGACGATGAGGAGGGAATTAAACCGTCAGATGATGAGCGCCCGGCCCAACAAGGCCCATCTTGCCCTTGCAGCGCTTGAAAGGAAAGGAAAACTCAGCTGCCTCATCACGCAGAACATCGACGGTCTCCACCAGGAGGCGGGCAGTTCGAACGTGATCGAGCTCCACGGGACGAACAGGAAGGCCCTTTGCCTCTCCTGCGGGAAGACGTGGCCGATGGGGGACATTCAAAGGCTGCTCGATGCGGGCAATCTCGACCCATCATGTGATGACTGCAAAGGGATCATAAAGCCCGCGACTGTCTCCTTCGGGCAGGCTATGCCGGAGCGGGAGATGGAACTCGCCTATACATACTCGTCAAAGTGCGATCTCTTCATCATGATCGGCTCGTCTCTTCAGGTCGAGCCGGCTGCATCGTATCCGCGGCTTGCTCACAGGGCTGGGGCAAGGCTCATCTTCGTCAACAGGACGGAAACACCCTGGGATCATATCGCATCCGTGCTATTTCAGGAAGATGCCGGAAAGGCGCTCGGAGACATGTCCGAGATGGTCTGACAGCGCGGCTGCATTTGAAATTCGCGGTCCGTTAATGATACATTTAAAGTCACGGGCGGTTAGCTCAGTTGGGAGAGCGCCAGAATCGCACTCTGGAGGCCGAGGGTTCGACCCCCTTACCGTCCACTTTTTTCCTCCTCTGTGTATCAGCAAGTTAAGCTCATCACGATGTGCCAAACAATAGAGGCAATTTGCACGAAAGCGGTTCCCTTCACATTTCCAGTCCCTTCATGGTATTGTTTTTTTGTGTGATTCTGTCATCATCACAAATGACCGAGATGCGGAAGAAACACGGAAAATGATGGGGAGCCCTATAGAATAATAGCCCTCGGGATTTCTTGGAGGAACGATGGGAAAGGTTGTATTGGATATACCCGAAGAGGTCCTTATCTCCCTTAAGGAAACGGATCACGAGTTTTCCCGGGAGTTGCTCATGCTTGCTGCTGTCAAGCTGTATCAAATGGGCAAACTGTCATCGGGAAGAGCGTCTCAGCTTGCGGGAATCGGTAGGGTGAGTTTCCTTCAGTCACTTTCGCGTTACGGAGTGTGTGCATTTGAATTGTCACGGGAGGAAATAGAACAGGATTTCGAGAATGCCTGATGCTGTCATCGCCGATACCTCGCCCATTTTTTATCTTCACAGGGTCGGCTGCCTCGGCATCCTGGAGAGCCTTTATGGCGGGATATTGATCCCCGGAGCAGTGGCGATTGAACTTGACGCAGGCAGGCGTGCAGGTGAAGACGTCCCTGTCATTGAACAGTTCTCATGGATAAGTACGAAAACCCCGGTTCTTGCCGGATGGTCTCTTCTGGTTCCCGATTTGGGACATGGCGAGCAGAGGTGATTGCGCTCGGAAGAGAGGTGAAAGGAGCCTTGCTTATTATTGATGACGCACTGGGGCGCCGGATTGCCAAATTGAACGGCCTTAAGATTACGGGGACTGCCGGTGTTTTACTCAGAGCAAAAAATAAGGGAATTTTAGCGGAGGTTAAGCCGATTTTGGAGAGGATGAGGGAATCCGGTTTTTTTCTCAGCGACAGGTTGATGAGTGAGATATTGGAGATGGCCGGTGAGAGATAGTGCGAGAATTGCAATGAGCAGGGCTGAGCTTAAGTCGGAGCTGAAACGCCTCCGGAACAATCTTGAAGATCTTGAGGACATGGTCAGGTTCGATTTTACCTTTACGTCGGCCCACATCGGCGGCGCCCAGGTGAGAAGGGACGAAGACAATATGAGAAGACTGAGGGAGACGATAGCGCGGATCGAGGAACTCCTGTCGGCGGAGGACAGGAGATGACGCCCTCAGGATACGATCTTCTCGATGACGGCGAGGAATTCCCCGGCTGCCCGTTCAATCGGGTACTGTTCAGCCTTTGATCTTGCTTCCGCTCCCATCCGTTCACGTTGATCCAGCGTCTGTCTGATTCTGCCGGCAAGCATGACCGGGTCACAATGTGCGTCGACGACATAGCCCTCCACGGCATCACTCACGAGTTCGGCGGCGCCGTTGTTCCTTGTCGTTATGACGGGAAGCCCTGCCGCCATGGCCTCGATGGTGGCATTGCTGAAGGGGTCGTAGAGCGTAGGAAGCACGAAGATGTCCGAGGCTGCGTAGAGTCTTTCGATCCCGCTGCAGGGACCGAGGAACAGGACATCGTCCGAAAGTCCCGCGCGCCTGATAAATGCGCTGTATCGGCGCGACTCTCCCTTGCCCGCCACGATGACCTTCAACCCGCCGACACCGACATGCGGGACGGCTCTGAGGAGCACATCAAGGCCTTTCCGTTCGAAGCCCGACCCCGCAAACAGTACGACCTTCGCCTGTTCGGGAACCGCGAGGTCCGCCCGGATGCTGTTGCGCCATTGTTTCCTGTTCTCCGGCGTGAACCGTGACAGATCGACGCCGTTGTACACCGTCGAAATCCTCTCCGCCGGGACGCCGTAGTGCCCCATGATCTGCTCTTTCACCATGCCGGAATTGGCGACGATGCGTTTCGTTCCGGAGAAGAGCCTTCTTTCAAGGCTCAGCAGGAGGATGTGAAGGGGGTTGATCCTGAAGGAGAGCCTCTTGTGAAAGGGCTCGACGTGCCGCCTTATTGTCAGCCACTCGGCGTGGCATCCTTCACCGGCACGGTAGACGTCCTGGCAAGTCGTTCGTTCGAAGCTGACGACACAGTCGAATTCTCTGTGCCGGCGGATTTCCCTGCAGACACGATGATTGAAGGTGTATGTCGAGAGGAATGATCCGGCGGTGATGACGGGAACGCGGTGGAAGGTGACTCCCACCACATCCGACCAGAGGGAGGAAAAGATGTGGGTGCCGTGGCCGGAGCGCTGCAGCGCTTCAACGAGGGTCTGGAGATACCTTTCGGCGCCGCCGTGAAAGGAGAAGCGCTTCTTGATAAAGGCAAGGTTCACCTTCCAGTCGCGTGAAAGGCGGGCCGAAGCGCCTCAAACCCTTGCTGAAGGCGACGATGAGCATTGTCAGGTTCGTCTCTCAGGATTCCGCTCTCTGTTAGATTGACCGTTGGCTTGAAAAGTCGTCTGGTGTGATGGTTAAGGTGTCGCCGCATCAAGGTTTTCGGCGCGTGCACCCCGCCTTCCTGTCGGGCGTATGCGACGACACGGTTCATGGACGGGCTGGTGGGCGCCCTATTCCCAGTTCGTCACGTCCGCGTCTTCTCCCTCTCCTCCAGGCTTTCCGTCCCTGCTGTAGGTAAAGAGGTCATACTCCCCGTGCGAGCCGGGACTCTGGTAAAGATACGGTTTTCCCCAGGGGTCGACGGGCAGCCCTTTTTTCAGGTACGGGCCCTCCCATTTTTCGACGCCCGGGTTTGTGGTGAGGGCGTTGAGGCCCTGCTCCGTCGTGGGGTATGCCGCGACGTCGAGCCTGTATTGGTCGAGGGCCTGACCGAGGAGTTCGATCTGGGCCTTTGCGGCAGCCTGCTTGCCCTTGCCGAGTTTCGGGAACAGGCGGGGACCGACGAGGGCGGCCAGGAGCCCGATGATCACCATGACAACAAGGAGCTCAACGAGGGTGAAGCCCTTCCGGTTTCTGACTCTATGCCATTGAGATTGCATGATATTCCTCCAAGTGAAATTTTGTTTATTCTACCAGACGGGCAGATAGGGGGTCAAACGGACTCCTCCAGTTGCGTGCAAAGGCGGGGTGAAGCGCCTCAAATCCTTGCTGAAGGCGATGATAAGCCTCGTCAGGTTCGTCTTTCAGGCTTCCACTCTCCGTGCGATCGACCATTGAGTTGAAAAGTCGTCTTCTGTGACGCGTAAGGTGTCGCCGCATCAAGGTTTTCGGCGCATGCGCCCCGCCTTCCCGGATGGCGGGTGGCACGAACCGCACCCCGGTGGCCCTTGCCTTGCCATTACGGGGAAATCTCGTTAAACTATAGCGAACCATGTTAAATAAACAGACACTTTCGCGGGCATTCCGGTTTAACATTCCCTCGTGAATCAGCGAAGCGACATTCATCCGCCCCTCGTCTCGATCATCGTCAGAACGAAGGACAGGCCGAAACTCCTGCAGAGTGCGCTGCACAGCATCGCCGCGCAGACTTACCGGAACATCGAAGTCGTGTTGGTCAATGACGGCGGCGTCGACCTTGACATCGATAATTTGAGATCCCTCCTCGGCGGGATGCCCCTCATCTACGTGAAGCTTGACGTGAACAGGGGGAGAGCCTATGCTGCCAACGCGGGAATCGGCAACGCCCATGGTGGATATGTCGGATTTCTCGATGACGATGACGAGTACTATCCGGAACACGTCGCCACACTTGTCACCTTCCTGGAACAGAGCGATTACAAAGTCGCCTACACCGGTACGGAGATGGTCTACCAGGAGTACGATCCTGAAATGGAACGCATGGCCGACCGTGAAAAGATGGTATTTGCAAGGGAGTTCTCCTATAAGGACCTCCTGATCGTCAACTATATACCTTTCAATTCCATCCTTTTTTCGAAAAGCGTCATCGCGTCCGTCGGGGAACTCGACGAGTCCTTTCCTCTCTACGAGGACTGGGATTTCCTCATCAGGGCGGCGTCCACCATGCCCTTTTACCATATCGGGAAGATCACGACGATGTACCGGCAGTGGAGCCGGGGCATGCAGATCAATCAGGCCGATGATGCCTACATGCGCGACCTGCGTCTGAGGATCATAGAAAAGCACCGCGACAAGATCGTCCCGGGGAATATCCTTGCAATACATGATGAAAAGGAGCGGTTATTCATAGAGCGGGAGAGTCTCTCGGAGACCCTCGCCGAAAGAAACGGCCATGTGAGCCGTCTGGAGGCATTGCTGTCCGAGAAGGACCGGTTGCTGTCCGAGAAGGACCGGGTGATCTCGGAAAAAGAGCGGGCGATCTCGGAAAAGGAAGCGCACATCGCCCGGCTTGACGACAGTTTGAGGGAACAGTTGCAGCACACGGCTGACCTGGAGAAACAATTGATGGACAGGATTGCCGGGCTTGAGTCCGCCATCGGCGCCATGGGAGACACACTCGGCTGGAGGATGCTCGAGACGTTCAGAAGATGGAGGGAGAAGCTCCTTCCGCCTGGAAAGAGGAGGCGGCGGGTCTATGACCTCGCCGTACGCACAGTCAAAGTCTTTAAGGCCGAGGGCGTCAGGGGGGTATCGCTGCGTTCAAGGGCCAGGCTGTCATCGCTTGTGCACACAACGCGTGAACTCGCCGGCAAAGCCCTCACGGTTTACAGGACAAAGGGTTTCGCCACCTTCCTCAGGTATTGCGCGGCATACATGCTCCACGGCCCCGGACATTTCAAGGCCCGGCAGGCATATACACAGGATGCATACGAACAATGGATCAGGAAACATGAAGAACCGGACATACAGCACCTCAGGCTGAAGGCGAAAGACCTGTCGTACATGCCGACAATCAGCGTCGTGACGCCCGTATACAACGTGGACCCGAAATGGCTCAGGCGGTGCATCGATTCGGTCATATCCCAGGCATACGGGAACTGGGAACTATGCATCTACGACGATGCCTCCACAAACGACGGGACCCTGTCGCTGCTGAAGACCATGACCGGCAATGACGGGAGAATCAAAGTCGTTCTGGGCAAGGAAAATCTGGGCATCGCCGGCGCTACGAACGAGGCATTGGCGATGGCGACGGGAGAATTCATCGCCCTTCTCGACAACGATGACGAGCTTTCGCCCGATGCGCTTTATGAGGTCGCCGCGCTTCTGAACGCGCAGCCTGACCTCGATCTGATTTACAGCGATGAAGACAGGATCATCGAGACGGACGAGGGCGAGCAGAAACGGTATGATCCCTTTTTCAAGCCGGACTGGGATCCCCATCTCCTCTTCGCGAGCATGTATACGGGACACCTGAGTGTCTACAGGAAGAGCATCATAGAGGCCGTCGGCGGGTTCCGCAGGGCCTACGATTTTTCTCAGGACTATGATCTCGCCCTCCGCGTGATGGAGCGGACAAACAGGATCGGGCACATCAGGAAAGTGCTCTATCACTGGCGGGCCATACCCGGCTCCGCTGCCGCGGGGGGAAAGGACTTCGCCAGGAGATCGAACATCGGCGCCCTCCTGTCTGCCGTCCAGAGGAGGGGATATGACGCCGAGGTGTTCGAGTATCCTTTCGCGAACAGGGTGAAGTTCAGGGTTAAGCATCCTCCCCTCGTTTCCGTCATCATCCCCACGGATAACAGGAAGAACGTCCTCAGCTGCATCGACCTGCTCCTAAGGCATACCGGTTATCCCAATTACGAAGTTGTCGTCGTGACCAACTCACCTCTCGGTGGCGAGATCAAGCAGGTCTATTCCCATGATCATCGCATCAGGATCTGTCCCTTCGACCAACCCTTCAATTTTTCCCTCAAATGCAACAGGGGAGGGGAATTTGCTTCAGGTGAATACCTTCTCTTTCTCAACGACGATGTCGAAGCGACCCACGAATCCTGGATAGAGGACATGGTCGGCGTCTTCGGCAAAGGAAATGTCGGAGGTGTGTCTCCGAAGCTATACTACGAGAACGACACGATCCAGTTTGCCGGCATGGTGACGGGCGTGCGGCGCCTCGTCGGGACGGCCTTCCACTGCCAGCCGAAAGACTCGGGCATGTATTTCAACCTCATCCAATCGGAAAGAAACGTCTCCCTCCTCTCCGGCGCCTGCCTTCTCATGGCGAAGACCGTTTTCACCGACGTCGGAGGATTCGATGCGGTGAATACCCCGGTCATGCATTCCGACATCGATCTCTGTTTCAAGCTGCTCGACCGGGGCTATGAACTCATTTACACCCCTTTCGCGTCGCTCCGCCACATCGGTCACCTTTCCCTCCGCGAGACGGACAGGCGGGAGCATCAGAAAAAGAGGGATACGGTGGATCTTCATATTCTCAAAAAGTGGGGCGATTTCCTCAGCGGGGACCCTTATTACACGGAACACATGCGGGACATGCTGTATGAAGACGCGGCCCAGTATTACAGGCTCTTCGCGGGCAGGCAGGAGGGGAGGTTTCTCAAAGCGAAAAACATCCTCGTCGTCTCCCACGATCTCAGTCTCACGGGAGCGCCTCTTCTCCTTTATTCCCTCGCCTGCGCCATGAGGGCACAGGGGTGCTTTGTCACACTTCTCAGTCCTGCCGACGGAGAGCTGAGGGGCCAGTACGAAGGAGAGAACATCCCTGTCATGATCGACGCCTCTGCCGCGGCTGCTCCCCTTGAGGGGACGCGCAGATTCATGGCGAATTTCGACCTCATCGTCGTCAATACACTCGTCATGTGGCCCTCCGTCTTCGTTGCCGCAGAGTCCGGCATCCCTGTCCTTTGGTTCATCCATGAATCCCATTTCGGTCTCAGGATGCTCAGGGACGACGAAAATATGAAGAGGGCTTTTTCGGCTGCCGACGATATCGTCTTTATCGGTGAAACGACGGCCCTGCTTTATGAACCCTTCCGGTCACGTGACAATTTCCGGGTTGTCGGTTTTGCGGGCTCGTCCCTTCACAGGGAATCGCCGGGACATGATGACGGGAACAACGCTAAGAAGTTTATGATTCTCCATGTCGGCAGCATCGAAAGCCGCAAGGGCCAGGACATACTCATCAAAGCCCTGTCGGGCATGCCGAAGCACTATGCCGAGGGGATCGAGGCCTATATGATTGGACGCAGGATGGACAATGTGGATGGCCGGGCCTTTTATGAAAAGATCTCCGCGCTCGCTGAACGCCACGGGAACATCCGTCTCGTCGGCGAGGTCTCCCGGCGGGAGATGGAGGATTACATGAACAGGGCGGACCTCTTCGTCTGCACATCCCGCGACGAGGTCGGACCCCTCACGGTGCTGGAAGCCATGTCGGCGGGCAGGGCCATCATATCCACCGCCGTGGGAGGGGTGCCGGAGATGATCAGAGACGGCGAAGACGGCATCGTCATTCCCGTCGACGACGTAAAAGCCCTCTCAGACAACATCGTCCATCTCTTCGATCACCCCGGGGAGATTGCCCGTCTCGGCGGCAATGCCCGCAGGCGCTACCTCGAACGGTTCACCATGGACCGCCTGGCGGCAGACGTCTTAGCCGTCGTGAGGCAAAGAATCGGCATCCCGCCCGGGAACGAGCCGGATGAAAAGGCCCTTCAGGAGCCGGAGTGGAAGTCTAATTGAAGTGATCTCGCGGGGAATTCGTTTTTTACTGAAGCACGGACCGAAGAAGACAATCGAGAGAACTCTCCTTGAGCTCGACCGGATGCGCGGGAGACCCTTTGCGGACCACCATGGGGCCGGCGGAGAGAGTTCGGTGCGGCGGCAGTATTCCTTCGATTCCGACATCTACAGGCAATGGTCCGAAAAGTTCGAGCCCGACGATCGGGTCCTCCTTGAACAACACGAGATCGCCCGGACCTTTCGTCTGAAACCCCTGATCAGCCTGGTCACGCCGGTCTTCAATCCTGACATCACCGTCTTTGCCGGGATGATCGGTTCCGTCATGGATCAGACCTATGACAACTGGGAGCTATGTCTCGCCAATGCCTCGACGAATGCCGAGATCGGGGACTTGATCCGGCAGTATGAAGAGAAGAACCCGCAACGTCTCAGGGTGAAACACCTTGACAGGAATCTCGGCATCGCCGGCAATTCGAATGAAGCCCTGAAACTCGCGACGGGCGATTTCGTCGCTCTCCTTGATCACGATGACGTCATCGCGCCCTGGGCGCTTTTTGACATTGCGAAATGTGTCAATGACAACCCGCAAGCGGACTGCATTTTTTCGGACAGGGATATCCTTTTTCCCGGCGGCATGAGGGCACACCCGTTCTTCAAACCGGGATGGTCGCCCGACCTCCTTATGTCGCAGAACTATCTCTGCCACATCGCCGTCTTCAGACGGGAGCTGCTCGAAACCCTCGGCGGTTTCCGGGCAGGCTTCGACGGCGCGCAGGATTACGACCTCTTCCTTCGCGCTACAGAGGTGACGAAGAATATTGTCCATATACCCCAGATTCTCTATCACTGGAGGGTTGTTCAGGGCTCTGCGTCCGTCGACCCGCAAGCGAAGCCTTACGCCTATGACGCGGCGCAGAAAGCGCTTCAGGAGGCTGTTGATCGCAGGGGATGGGAAGGGACGGTCTCGAAGGGGCGGGATATCGGGTATTACGAGATGCGTTTTCACATCAAGAGGAAGCCCAAGATCGGGGTCTTTATTTTGGAGACGGAAGGTTCGGAGGCGACGGGGCGGTGCATCAGGTCCGTCATGAGGAATTATGCAGGAAGCCCTCTCGAAGCCGTGATCCTGACGGTTGGCGGCGGAGACAAGAGGGTGTTTTCAGAGACGATATCGGGCCTGACATGTCATCGGTACGAAGGATTTCAGACCCTCGCAGAGGCGTGCAACGCCGCTGCATCGGGGATCGAGGCCGACTGTATGCTCTTCCTCGGAGACAACGTTGAAGTCGTATCGGGAGACCTGATCGCTGTGATGGCCGGTTATGCCCTGAGACCGGAGACGGGCGCCGTCGGCGGAAAGATCCTCTATCCCGACGGCACCATCATGAGCACGGGGCTCATGATTGACGCTGCGGGCCGGGTGACGGGTTTGAATCACCGCTTCGGCAGGGACGACCAGGGATATAACGGCATGATCCGGTATGCGCGCAACGTCAGTGCTGTCCCTATACTGTTCATGATGATAAGGAAAGACTTATTTGAAGCCGTCGGCGGTTTTGACCCCGCATTGCGGTTTTATGCCGATATCGACCTCTGTCTCAGGTTGAGGGAGAGGGACTTCCTTGTCGTATATCAGCCTGCAGCGGAAGCAGTGTGGCACGGGCCTGCGGTGACCTCATATGACGACCTGTTCGGGGACTCCGACGGCATATCAGGAGAAAGAGAAGCCATCGCCGCCCGCTGGCGTCACCTGCTCAAAAAAGGCGATCCCTATTACAACCCCAACCTGAGGACCGATGCCGGGGACTTTTCGATCCGGGTATGAACCTGACAGTTGCGCGAGAAGGCGGGGAGAAGCGCTCTGAAAAACAGTGTCAGTGACAGTGTGAGTGTCAGTAGACCTTAACGTTGCAATGGGACCTCCGGAAAGGCGGGGCGTATGCGCCGACAAGCCTCGGTGCTGCGAAACCTTTGCCTTCCCATACAGATCATGTCAGACAGATGGTGGATGACACGAACGATGAATTCCCGATACACCAATAATAAACGATCATTCTCGCTATCAGCGAGGCATTGAGGCGCGTCGTCCCGCCTTTTCATTGCAACCGGAAGGGAGAGTGACTCCTTTTTTTCGACATTGGCTTGAAACGTTGTTCTCTGTGATGGTTATGGTGTCGCCGCATCAAGGTTTTCGGCGCATACACCCCGCCTTCGCAGAGGGCGTATGCAACATCGAGGTGAAGCCGTCGTGAAGAGCCGCCTCAGCGTGTCCTTCATCATTCCGAACTGGAACAACAGGAGTCTGCTCGCCGATTGCGTCGCATCGATCATGCGATCGGCCGATCCCTACGAACGTGAAATCGTCATCGTTGACAACGCCTCCGCCGACGACAGCCGCGCATTCATCGCGGAGCATTACCCGGCCGTGCTCTGGATCCAGAACGCCTTGAACGCCGGGTATGCCCGGGCCGTCAACCAGGGCGTGGAGGCATCCCGCGGAGACATGCTGTTTCTTCTCAACAACGACGTGGTGCTCATGGAAGACACGGTCGCAGGACTTATTGACTGCCTGCTGAAACACCCCGATGCCGGCGCCGTCGCGCCGGTCCTCCTTTATCCCGACGGCCGCCTGCAGATATCCTGCAGGCGGTTCCCGACGCCTGCGGCAATCCTGCTGGAGAAGCTCGGGATCACGAAGTTCGGCCCTTTCAGAAAGCTGAAACTGACTGCCGAAGAACACCTCAGAGGCGGCAAAGTTCTGCAGCCCATGATGTCGGCGCTCATGGTGCGGAGAGAGTGCTGGGATGCCGTCGGTCCCCTGGATGAGAGGTTCCCCATTTTTTTCAACGACGTCGACTGGTGTTATCGCCTCTTCCGCCGCGGCGGCTCCATCCGCCTCTGTCCGGAAATGCGGGCCCTTCATCATGAGGGCGCCTCGGTGAACAGGCTCGGCTTTCGCAAAACGGTGCTGCTCTATCAAGGTCTTTTCAGGTTTTACGCAAAACACATGACGTTGCGCATGAACGCCTGATGCGCATATAATGTCCTGAGTCGAGAATATGAAGAAGAAGGAAATCTTTTTTTACGTCATACTGCTTGCGCTCTATGTCCTGAACTCTCTCACGTGGGAATTCCTCGACGAGTGGGACAATATTTTGGGAGGAAAGCTCATCACACAGGGCATCCTCCCGTACACGGGATTCTTCTCCCACCACCTCCCCCTTCCCTATTTCATCAGCAGCCTCATACACCTCCTGTCGGGGACGAATTTCATTTTCTTCAGGGTGATTTTCGCCCTCCTTCTCTTCACGTGGGCGATATCATTGTACCGGTATGTCAGGACTCAGGAAAACGAGGGACTGCTGAAATATTATCTGATCACGCTCGCACTCTTTTCGAGTTTAACGTGGATGCATATGTTCCTCGCCGAAACATTCGCCGGCTATGCGACGATGACGGTTTTTCTCGTCATCTGCTACAGGTCGGACAGCTTCTCCTGGAAAGACGCAATTGTCCTCTCGTCCTGTGCATTCCTCGTCGTTGCTTCGTCACTCGGTTTTTCTTTCCTTTCCGCAACGATCTATTTCATCGCTGCCTATTATGCCTTCCGGAACAGGCGCATGATTTCCGGTCGCCAATGGGGGATCATGCTCGCAGCAGCCATGGCTCCCTATGTTCTCTTCTCGCTCTACGTCGCATTAACGGGGAGTCTGCAGGAGATCTACTGGCACAACTTCGTGTTCAACAGGCAGTTCTATTTCAAATACTTCATCGGATTCCCCGAAAAAAACATCCTTATTCCCGTCTTTGTCCTGAGAAACTTTATAGGCTCGTACTGGTATGTCCTGTCCAGCCTTTCACTGAAAAACATCGTCTATCCCGTCCTGCTGCTGTTCAACGCCGCATATTTCGCCTTTCTCCTAAAGAATAAGAAATACGATTTGTTCTTCTTCGCCTTCCTTCTGCTCGCTTTCTCATCGACGCGGATGAACATGATGTTTGATTTCTCCGTTCACTTTCATGGTAACATCCCAATTTACGCGCTCTCTCTTTTCTTCTTCGCGTCGGTCACGCACGGGTTTTTCAGATCGTTCATGCAGGACACGAGAGAGTTCCGGAGGGACGTCTTCTCTTTTTCCGGAACAGTTGCCGCCGCCCTTTTCTTTGCTTTCGTGCTGACTGAAGCGGCGGGGAGTTATTTTGCCGTGTTCTCGGGAGGGCGCATCAGGAATGAACGCCATGAGGCGACCGTTTTGAACAGTCTGCTCAGGGACGATGAAACATACTGGATCGGGCCGGCGGAACTCCGCAAGGTCTACTTTACGAACAGGAGGCTCGCAACGGGTTATTATGCGTACCTGCCGTGGTTTGCCGACAGCGAGCGCATCAGGACGCGCTTTCTCGGGGATTTGCGGTCGAAGATGCCCGAGATCGTCGTTTTCAACAAGGAAGAAAAGATATGGGGTTTCTCCCCAAAGGAATATGCAAGGGACCTGATCGCTCATCTCGACGGTCATTATGCCCGGCTTACGGTGAGAGAGGGAGGGAGTACGTACCCGAATTTTTATCTTCTGAAGGCGAAGATGCCGGAGCTGCTGGACAGAAAGAGGGACGCGATCATGGCGAGCCACTCATTGCACCTGGCCCCGAAGAGGCATCTCGAAAAAGGCGTCACCGAAGGCTCGGCGATCCAGCAGACCTTCCTGTCGCCGCACTCCCGTCTGCGCGGCGTCCTTCTCCTTGTCTCGACATATAAAAGCAAAATACGCACACCCTATAAACTGGTGCTGAGGGATGCAGCCTGCGACGCCGTCATCAGGGAAACGGTCCTCGACAATGAACGAATCCGGGACAATGAATACGTACCCGTCCTGTTCGATCCCGTCGACGATTCGGCGGGGAAGACCTTCTGCTTTTCCCTTTTCCCGGCGGCAGGACCCGTGGAAACGCCCATTACCGTCCATTTCAGCGATCCCGATGCATACCCGGAAGGCCTGACGACGGTCAATGGAAAGCCCATGAACGAGGACGTCGTTTTTGAACTCATTTACTGAACTAACCTTGTCAATGGAGTACGACAGCCGGAAAGGCGGGGCGAAGATGCCGAAAAGTCTTGGTGCTGCGACACCAATGCCTTCACGTGAGGATCATGTCAGGCCAACGGTTCATGACACGGAGGGAAGGATCCCCAATATCCAATTTCAAATGATCATACTCTTTATCAGCAAGGCTTTGAGGCGTTTCACACCGCCTTTTCATGCAACAGAAAGGGTCACTTGTTAGGATTACTGTTAAGGAGCAGGAGATGAAGGTCGTTATTCTTGCGGGAGGCTACGGGACGCGCATCAGCGAGGAGTCACACCTGAAGCCGAAGCCCATGATCGAGATCGGGGGGAGGCCCATTCTCTGGCATATTCTGAAGATCTATAGCCATTTCGGTTTCGGGGACTTCGTCATATGTCTCGGATACAGGGGGTACTCCATAAAAGAGTATTTCGCCCATTACTTCCTCTATGAATCGGATGTCACCTTCGACTTCAGCAAAGGCAACGAGCAGATCGTGCACGGCCACTCGGCGGAGCCCTGGAGGGTGACGCTCGTGAATACGGGCATCGACACGATGACGGGAGGCAGGGTGAGGCGCGTTCAGCCTTACATCGACGGTGAAACGTTCATGCTCACATACGGCGACGGCGTGGGAGACATCAACATCCACGAACTCATCTCCTTTCACAGGTCCCACGGCAAGCTGGCGACGATCACCTCCGTTCAGCCCGTCGGGCGGTTCGGGGCGCTGAGCCTGTCATCCGACAATAAGGTGCTCAGTTTCCGGGAGAAGCCGGCGGCGGACGGCGGTTGGGTCAATGCGGGCTATTTCGTCATGGAGCCGCAGGTGATCGACTACATCGAGGGTGATCAAACGATCCTCGAACGGGCCCCCCTCGAGGCCCTCGCGAAGGAGGGCCAGCTCGTCGCATATAAGCACCGCGGATTCTGGCAGCCCATGGACACCCTCCGCGACAAGAACCTCCTCGATGATCTGTGGAAGACCGGCAATGCGCCATGGAAGATGTGGGAGGAATGATGAGAGGGGCGATGGCACTTCGCGACTTCTTCTCCGGCAGGAGGGTCTTTGTGACAGGGCACACGGGATTCAAGGGGTCCTGGCTCTGCCTCTGGCTGCACCTGCTCGGAGCCGAGGTGACCGGTTATGCCCTTGCGCCTCCGACGAATCCGAGCCTTTTCGAAGATTGCCGAATCGACGGCCTCGTCAGGTCGGTCATCGCCGACATACGTGACGGGGACCGGTTGACCGGCGCGATGCAGTCGGCGGCGCCGGATGTGGTCATCCATATGGCCGCGCAGGCCCTTGTGCGGGAATCCTATCGGAGTCCGGTCGAGACGTACGGGGTGAATGTGATGGGCACGGTGAACGTCCTTGAATCGGTGAGATCGCTCCCCGATGTGAAGGCCGTCCTTGTGGTGACGTCCGATAAATGCTACGAGAACAGGGGGTGGGTCTGGGGCTACCGGGAGAATGAGCCCCTGGGCGGATACGACCCCTATTCGAGCAGCAAGGCCTGCGCCGAACTCGTAACGGCGTCATACAGGAACGCTTTCTGCAACCCCGAAGACCAGGGGAGTCACGGCGCCGCGCTTGCGTCGGCCCGGGCGGGCAACGCCATCGGCGGCGGCGATTGGGCGAAGGACAGGCTCATTCCCGATTGCCTGAGGGCGTTTATGGATGGAAAGCCGGTCACCATCAGGAACCCCGGGGCGGTCCGTCCCTGGCAGCATGTGCTTGAGCCCCTGGGAGGGTATCTCCTGCTCATCCAAAAGCTGTGCAGTGACAGAGCGACCTATGGGGGAGGCTGGAACTTCGGTCCCGACGACAGGGAGGCCCGGACTGTCGAATGGATTGTCAGGCGGATCTGTGCGTCCTGGGAAGGTGGAGCACAGTATGACATCGACAGCCGCGCCCACCCTCATGAGGCGCATTATCTGAAGCTCGACTGCTCCAAGGCCAGGTCGGAGCTTGGCTGGCATCCCCGTTGGAGCACGGAAGAGGCCGTCGACAAAGTCATGGAGTGGGTCGACGCCTACAGATCGGGGACAGATCTCCGCGAGGTCTGTTTCAGGCAGATAGAGGAGTACTCGGCACAATATGCAAAGAAATGAACATGTGGACCGTTGCCCGAAAGGCAGGGCGAAGCGCCTGCAAGCCTCGCTGATAGCGAGTATGATAGTTTATTATTGGTGTATCAGGAATTCATCCTTTGTGTCATCGACCCTCAGCCTGAAATGATCTGTATGGGAAGGCAAAGGTTTCGCAGCACCGAGGCTTTTCGGCGCTCACACCCCGCCTGTTCGGGCGTCTCTGCAGTCATGGCGGCGTTTGAAAAATGAACATTGGTATGCATAAGGTGTTGATACAGGACTTCGACCTGATCAGGGGTTTCATCAAGGACAAGGAGAGTCTCAGGGGCTCGCACTGGCTGATAACGGGCGTGACGGGCATGATCTGTTCCTATTTTACGGCCTTCCTCTGCAGACTCAGCGAGGAGGACCTGGGAAGCTCGATGCGGATAACGGCTATCCACAGGAAAGACCTCGACCGTTCCCATCCCAATGTGGGCTTTCTCGTTGACAAGGAGTACATGTCTTTCAGGAAGGCTGACCTGAGCATGCCCTTCCGGCTGGAGCAAGGGGACAGGTTCGATTTTATCGTCCATGGCGCATCGAACGCGGCGCCCCGGGACTACCTGGCCGATCCCGTCGGGACGATCAACACGAATGTCAGGGCGACGCAGATGCTCCTTGATCACTGCAGGGACATGCAAGGTTTGAGGAACTTTCTCTTCTTCAGTTCCGGCGAGATATACGGGGAGGTAGCCAGGGACGACGTGCCCACTCCGGAGACATACACAGGGCTCGTCGACCACCTGAGCCCCCGGGCCTGCTATGTCGAGGCAAAGCGCTTCGCCGAGACCCTGTGCCGGTTTTATCACAGCCAGTACGGCATTCCCGTCACCATGATACGGCCGATCCACGCCTTCGGCCCCGGTTTCCGCGAGCATGACAGCAGGGTCTGGGCCGATTTCATCGTCAGCGCGTCAAGGAGGAGGACCATAGAGATCCTGAGCGACGGGAAGGCGGAGCGGGGTTTCTGCTACCTTGCTGACGCGGTGACGCAGATCATGACCGTTCTCCTCAGGGGCGCCGCCGGAGAGGTCTACAACATCGGGAGCGACGAACTCACGTCGATCCTGCGGCTCGCCTCGGTCGTTGCAGCCGTCGCCGGCGATGACGTGACGATCGACGTGAAGAACCGGCTTCCCTCCTATCTGCAGCAGAGCCCTCACCTCTCCTGTCCGTCCATCGAGAAAGTGAAAGGGCTGGCGCCACTGCTGAAGACGCCCCTGGAAGAGGGAGTGAAGAGGTCCTACGAGTGGTTCAACGCCCTTTCGGGAGGAGGACCGGAGACGGCATGAAGACCTGCGGATACACGCTCATCGGGTCCTGCCGGTCCTGCGGCTCCGGTGACATCGTGCCTTTCTACCGCGTCGGGCCGATTCCCGTGGCCGGCCTCTACTACAACGACGGTGAAGACCCCCTCGACCTCAGGGCCCCGATCACGGCCGCCAGGTGCGGCGCCTGCGGGCTCGTCGAGCTGATAGAAACGATCGACCCCGCCATTTACAGGGAATACACCTATATCGGCATTTCGTCCTCCACGTATCAGGGGTATCTCAGGGACCTCGCCGCGGACCTCGTCGAAGCATGGGGCCTCAGGGAAAAGAGGATTTTCGAGATAGGAGCGAACAGCGGCGAGTTCCTGCGGTTTCTCCGGGACATGGGAGGGAACGAAGTCTCCGGCATCGAACCCTCGCGCCAATTGTGCGGGCATGCCCGGTCCCGGGGCGTCGCCGTGACGGAGGGATATTTCAACGGAGCCTTTGTCAGGGAGGCGAAGACGGGTGTCTATGACTGCGTTGTCATACGGCACGTGCTCGAGCATATCCACGAACTGAACGACATCGTCGAAGCCCTCTCGGAGATTACGGCGCCCGGCGGGATCCTCGTCGCCGAGGTGCCCGATTTCCGCAAGGTGGTGGAGGACCGCATTTTTTCGAATATCTTTCATGAACACCTGAATTATTTCACTCCCTCTTCGCTCGACGTCCTCCTGGCACGTTACGGATTCAGCGCCGTCCACCGCAGGGACGTGCCTGTGCATGGAGGTTCTCATCTGGTCATCTGCACGAAAAAGGACGGCCCACGTCCGCAGATGCAGCCCGATCAGGAAGCGATTGGGACTTTTGCCGACGATGCCGGCCGGTATTATGAGACGATCCGTGAACGGATCACCGGTCTGACAGGGAAGGGTAAGATTGTGCACGGGTATGGCGCTTCGCACCGGACTTTCATCATCATGGGGAATGCCGGTCTTGACGCCGGCCACATACCGGTCATTTACGACAACAACAGTCTTCTGCAGGGCAGTCGTCTGAACGGTCTGCACTCCCTGATCCTGCCCAAGGAGTCGGTCTCCGCCCGCAGACCGGACTGCATCGTCATCTTCGCATCCTCCTATGAGGAGGAGATCAGGGCTGTCCTGAGGGACGAACTGAAATATACGGGGCAGATCATAGGTGTCCAAGAATGAGCCGACACGAGGATAGGGCATGATTTCTGAGACCGCTGCGCTCCGCATCAGGCGTTCGATCATCGAGATGACCCATACCGCGAACGCTTCCCACGTGGGGGCCTGTCTGTCCATCGCCGACATGCTCGCCGTGCTCTATTTCGACATCCTCAAAATCGACCCGGCGCGGCCCGACTGGCAGGATAGGGACAGGTTCATACTGAGCAAGGGCCACGGAAGCGCCGCCCTCTATGCGGCCCTTGCAGAGCGGGGATTTTTCCCGGCTGAACGGCTCGGCAGGTATCATGTCGACGGCGGCCTTCTTCCGGGCCATCTTGACAGGGACACGGTGCCGGGCGTCGAGGCGTCAACGGGATCGCTCGGCCACGGGTTGTCCATCGGGGTGGGCATGGCCATCGCGAACAGGCGGTCCCGCAACCCCGGCCGTGTTTTCGTGCTCCTTGGAGACGGCGAGTGCAACGAGGGGTCTGTCTGGGAGGCGGTGATGCTTGCCGCGACGCTCCGGTTGGATAACCTGACGGCCCTTGTCGATTACAACCGTTTCCAGGCCTTCGGAAGGACGAACGAAGTGATCGATCAGAGCAACATGACGGAACGGTGGAAGGCCTTCGGATGGGAGACGCACGACGTCGACGGCCACCGCATCGACTGTCTCAGGGAGGTCCTCCTGGCGCCCCAGCAGGGGCCGAAGGCCGTGATCGCCCACACAGTCAAGGGCAAGGGGGTCTCCTTCATGGAAGACAGGCTCGAGTGGCATTACAAATCGCCGGACCGCGACCAGCGCGCATGCGCCTTGAGAGAACTGGGGGAGCCGCCGTGCGAAGCACCGTCATAAACTGTCTCACCGAAAGGGCGGCCGTCGACGACAGGATATTTCTCATCACCCCCGACATGGGCTTCTCCGTGCTCGAGCGGTTCAGGGACACCTTCCCCGACCGTTTCCTCAACGTCGGAGTGGCCGAGCAGAACGCCGTCGGCGTCGCGGCGGGGCTCGCCCTCTCGGGCATGGTCGTCTACGTTTACAGCATCATCCCCTTCATCACCATGCGCTGCTTCGAGCAGGTGAGGATCGACATCGCGTACATGCATACGAACGTCCGGCTCATCGGCGTCGGCGCAGGGCTCACTTACGGGGCCCAGGGGGCGACGCACCACGCTATCGAGGACATCGCGATTATGCGGGCTCTGCCGAACATGACCGTCTGCTGCCCCGGCGATCCCGTCGAGGCCCGGGCCCTCATCGAGCAGAGTTTCGATCACAGCGGCCCCATGTATTTCAGGCTCGGCAAGAACGGTGAACCCTCCATCCACCCGCCGGGCGCGAAGATCGAGTTGGGCAAGGCCTGCACATTGAGCGACGGCGGCGATCTCGCGCTGATCACGACGAGCAACATGCTCGAACAGGCGAAGGCGATGGCGGACGGGGCTGCGGAAAAGGGTCTTCGCATAACGCTCATCAGCATGCCGACGATCAAGCCCTTTGACAGCGATGCTGTGATCTCCGTTATCGAGCGGGGCATGCCCGTCATTACCCTCGAGGAGCACTCGATCATCGGGGGCCTCGGGAGCGCCGTGGCGGAGGTGATCGCCGAGAGCGGCAAGGCCGTCCGCTTCAGGAGGATCGGCATCAGGGATGTCTACTCGCACACCGTAGGGAGCCAGCAGTTCCTGCGGGAAATGTTCGGCCTGAACCGCCTGGAGCAGTAAGCGAACGTGACACGAGGATAGGGCATGATTTCTTCGCAAAATAAACTACCTTTACTCATGTGCATGTCTTGCGACGAAGATGCGTGTTGCCGCACATCCACTGAGCGGCTCCCGCTCCGGCATCCGCCTTCGACTCCCGCCGCCGTGACGTATACCCGTGAATTTTGCTTCAGAAACCAAGCCCTATCCTCGTTTTCAAGGTCTCGCTGTAAGTCATACCCTATCGTTGCATACACCCTCCGGAAAGGCGGGCGCGTCGCCCGCCCTTTCATGCATCTGCAAGGCTATATCGGACATGAGTGATGTGAGAAAGCTCATCAGTATCGTCACGCCCTGCTACAACGAGGAGGACAACGTCGCCCTCTGCTATGAGACGGTGCGAAACCTTTTCGAGACGAAGCTGCCTGCATACGATTACGAGCACATCTTCTGCGACAATGCGTCGACGGATTCCACCGTGGCGATGCTCAGGGAGATCGCAGGAGCGGACAAGAGGGTCAGGGTCATCGTGAACGCGAGGAATTTCGGACCCTTCCGGTCCATGTTCAACGGCCTGCTGAATACGAGGGGCGATGCCGTCCTGGTTTTTCTCGCCGCCGATATGCAGGACCCCCCGGAGCTGATCCCCGATTTCGTCGCCAAATGGGAGGAAGGGTACCAGATCGTCTACGGGATCAGGCACAAGCGGGAGGAGGGCTTTCTCATGGAGACGATGAGGAAGATTTACTACCGCCTCGTC
Source organism: uncultured Nitrospiraceae bacterium (assembly GCA_963705105.1). GTDB lineage: Bacteria > Nitrospirota > Thermodesulfovibrionia > Thermodesulfovibrionales > Dissulfurispiraceae > CAVPIW01. The sequence goes on from CAVPIW010000015.1 coordinate 27,406, forward strand.
AACAGGTTCGCCGACATTCACATACCGCCCGACGTCGGCGAGTTCCAGCTCATCGACCGGGTCGTGATGGACGCGCTGAAGCGGTTTGACGACTATTATCCCTACGTGAGGGGGCTGATCGCGAGCTGCGGGTTCAGATCGACGGGCATCGCCTATACCATGCGGTCAAGGAAACGGGGGATGTCGAAGAACACACTCTACCGGCTTCTCGACCAGGGGATCAACGGGCTGATCTCGTTCACGAACGTTCCCCTGAGGCTCTGCATGATCTTCGGCTTCATCCTGTCAGGACTGAGCATCACCTACGCCATCGTCCAGCTCGCACTGGTGCTGCTCTTTCACGAGCTGGCGCCTCCCGGTGTCCCGACCCTCATCATCGCGCTCTTTTTCTTTTCCGGCGTGCAGCTCTTTTTCATCGGGCTCCTGGGCGAATACATCGGCGCGATCCATTCGCAGGTGAGAAGGCAGCCCCTTGTCATCGAACGGGAGAGGATCAATTTCGGGGACTGAAGCGGAACCCGTAGAGCAGCCAGTCGGAAATCTCCCCTTCCGTAAGCGGCCTGTCGATCATCCAGAACGCCTCATAGTATGACCGGTGCTGGACGAAGAAGGAGCGCTGGGCGTTCAGCCCCAGGATCGCGTGGGTATACATGCCGGACATCCCGTAGAGGCTCGTCCCGTATGCCATCAGCGCCTTTTTCTTCATCTCGATTA
>CAVPIW010000016.1:0-71051 GCA_963705105.1 uncultured Nitrospiraceae bacterium
CTCGATGCCACCCTTCAAGCCTTCATCGAACAGGAGATCAGGTACGGGCTGAAGTCCGGGACACCTTGAGAGCTTCGGGCACCAGAAATCTTCTTCTTTTCACGACGGTCAGCTCTGTCTGGGCCATCGTACTCGGGTTCATCGGCCCCTTCTACGTCCTCCAGGTGGAAAGGTTGAGCGGCGGGATGGAGAAGCTCGGGATCGCCTTCAGCATCACCGTTCTCGTCCAGTCGGCCACGACATACTTTGCAGGACGTTTTTCAGACAGACTGGGAAGAAAACCCTTCCTCTTTCTCACCGCCTACGTTGATGCGGTCGTCCTTTTCCTGTACACGATTATTCAGGAGACCTATCAGCTCTATATCCTTCAGGCCCTCCTCGGTGTTACCAACGGCATCGTCGGCACAATCACGACGTCCATCCTCGGCGACATGACGATCCGCGAAAAAAGAGGGGCGATGGTCGGAAAGTTCAACGCCGTCGTGAGCATTGCAGCAGCGGCGGGGCTGGCGCTGGGCGGGTACCTTGTCAAGATTTACGGACTGCAGTATCTCTTTTATCTTGCTTCCATCGTCGTGGCGCTTTCGACGATTTTGCTTGTCTTTATCCGGGAGGACTCTCTCATGACAACGGGGAGCCAACCTTCTTCCGATTAGAGCCCCTATCGAAGGAGAGGGTCCGGAAGCCCCGCTGCTTCGAATCCCTTCGCCCTGAAGAGACAGCTGTCGCAGCTCCCGCAGGGCCTGCCGTCGGGCTGGGGATCATAACAGCTCCACGTTTGTCCGTAGTCGACACCGAGGGCAGTCCCCTGTCGTATGATCTCGGACTTTGTGAGGTAGAGGAGCGGGGCATGAATCCTGAATTTCAGTTTTCCTTCCACGGATATCTTCGTTGCGAGATTGGCCATTTCCTCAAAGGCCTTCAGGTATTCGGGCCTGCAATCGGGATAGCCGCTGTAGTCCACGGCATTGGCGCCGATGAATATATGAGGCGCCTCCAGCACCTCCGCCCAGGCAAGGGCGCAGGAAAGAAAAATAGTATTCCGGGCCGGGACGTAGGTAACGGGGATCTGTTTCTGCATGCTGCCTTCGTGTGTGCCTGCCATGCCCGCCGTTCCGTGTTTACTGCCGTCGGCGATGATCTTCCCATCCGTGAGCCGAGTCTGATGCTTGGGCACGTTCATCTCCGACGTGAGGGCAGACCCGCCGATCTCTCTCAGGTCAAACCCGATGACAAGGTGCCTGCTGACGCCGATGCTGTGTGCCACGTCCCTCGCCGATTCGAGTTCGCGCCGGTGTCTCTGGGCGTAATCGAAGCTGAGGGCGTAGCAGTCGTATCCTCCGTCTTTTGCAAGCGCAAGTGTCGTTGACGAATCGATGCCGCCGCTGAGAAGAACGACCGCCCTCTCCCGCATCGGCCTATCTCTTCTCCCCGATCCTGCTCTCCGTTCCCTGTATGAGACGCCTGATGTTGGGAATGTGGCGCAGGAACACGAGGACCGTTATGGCCGCGGCAATGGCCATCTTTTCCCGCGAGTAGTCGATCATATAGAACGAGAAGGGGAGTAAACCGAAAGACACGAGGGCAGCCAGGGAGGAAATGCGGCTCCACTTGACCGTCACGAGCCAGAGAGTGACCGTGAAGAGGGTGACGGGAGGGGACAAAACAGCGAGAACCCCGAGGCTCGTTGCGACCCCTTTGCCTCCCCTGAACCTGAGAAAGACCGAAAAGTTGTGGCCCAGAATGGCCGTCACGCCGGCGAGTCCTTCCAGCAGCAGTCCGGTGCCGGCGGCCCTGGCTATAGCGACGGCAATGGCGCCTTTTGCCATGTCTCCCAGGAGGGTCAGAATCGCCGCCTCTTTGCCCAGCGCCCTCAGGACATTGGTCGCCCCGATGTTACCGCTGCCCACGCTCCGAAGATCGACGCCCCTGCTGCGCGCTATGAGGAGGCCTGTCGGGATCGACCCGATGAAGTACGCTGCGATAAAGACGATGGCGGAAAGGATGGTCACTGGATCTGCCGCCAGAAGGACGTCGTATACTGCACACCGGAGACGAGGGCGAGGATCAAGGCGATATACATGAGTATGATTCCCACATCGTAGAAATCGACGCTCCCGATGCCTCCGGGTAGGAGCAGAAGGATGATCGATGTCATCTGCGCCGCTGTCTTCAGTTTCCCGCCCTTTTCGGCTGCGATGACGATATTCTTCGACAGCGCGACGACCCGCAATGCCGTAACAACAAATTCCCTGACGATCATGATGATGGCGATCCATGCCGAAAGCCGGACCATGTCGACGAGGAGGATGAGGGCCGAGATGACGAGGAACTTGTCGGCGATGGGATCGAGGATGATGCCGAATTTCGTGACGTCGCCCGACCGCCTGGCGAGATACCCGTCGAGAAAGTCCGTGGCCGATGCGATGAGGAAGATGCTGATGCCGAGCAGCGGACTTTCAGGGGTGATGACGACGAAAAAAGGGATGAGGACGATCCTGCTGAAGGTGAGGATCGTGGGAAGGTTAAATTTTATGGTACTCATCCATCAAGTCCTCCCAGAGGCCCTGGGCCTTCAGGAGCAGCTCGCAGACCTCCCGGACGGCGCCCCGGCCTCCCCCGTTCTTCGTGACGAAGATGGCCGATCCTTTCGCTTCTTCTGTCGCATCGGCCACGGCAACGGGAAGACCGACCCTGTTCAGCAGCGACAGATCGACAATATCGTCACCGACGTATGCGACCTCCTCATTGGTCACCCCGTACTTTTCGAGCAGATGGTCATAGGCGACGGATTTGATGTGACACCGCTGATAGACCTCGGTGATGCCGAGCTCGCGGGCCCTCCGTTCCACGACTTTTGAAAACCTTCCGGTGATGATGGCGACCTTGACTCCCGCCCTGCCGACCATCTTGATTCCGTGACCGTCCCTCACGTTGAAGGCCTTCAGTTCATTGCCGTCGTCGTCGAGGATGATGCTCCCGTCGGTAAGAACGCCGTCCACATCAAGGATGAGAAGTTTGATATTCCGTGCGATCGTAAAGAGTTCTTCTTCCTTCATTGGTTTTCTCAGGTTCAAACGATTCCCTTTCGCAGAATTTCATGGAGGTGGATGATGCCCCGTATCCTCCCTTCATGATCGGGGACGATGAGGGCAGTGATCGAGTGCCTCTCCATGACCGAGAGGGCCTTTGCAGCCAGTTCCTCTTCCCCGATCGTCCGCGGATTTCTCGTCATCACCTCTCCGGCCCTCATGTCGAAGAAGGACTTTCCCCATTTCTCGATCCCCCTCCTCAGGTCACCATCGGTTATAATGCCAAGAATCTCCTGGTTGAAGCCAGTGATAACCGTAACGCCGAGCCTCTTTGACGAGATATCGACGATCGCCTGCAGCATGGGGGTTTCAGGAGCAGTGACAGGCAGGGCTTCACCGGTATGCATGAGGTCCTTCACTGTTATGAGGAGCTTTTTCCCGAGACTGCCGCCGGGGTGGAGGCAGGCAAAGTCGCCTGCCTGGAATCCACGTTTCATGAGGAGAGCGACTGCAAGGGCATCGCCCATTGCCATCGCGGCGGCAGTTGACGCCGTCGGCACGATGCCGAGGGGACAGGCCTCCTCTCTCACCGAGACGTCGATGGTGATGTCCGCGGCCCTGGAAAGTGTTGAATCATGATTCCCCGTCAGGGAAATAATGCCCACGTTGAACCTCTTGAGATAGGGAAGGAGCTGGATGAGTTCGTCGGTCTCGCCGCTGTTTGAGATGGCGATGATGACATCCTCGGGCGTGACCATACCAAGGTCACCATGGCCTGCCTCTGCAGGGTGGAGGAAGAAGGCGGGCGTCCCCGTGGAGGCGAGGGTTGCGGCGATCTTCTTTCCGATGAGGCCGGACTTTCCCATGCCGGTGACGACGACCCGTCCACGGCTGCTGTACAGCATATCGACGGCGCGGTCGAAATCTCTCCCAAGCCTTTCCGTCAGCGCGAGAACGGCTTCAGCCTCCGCCCGGAGCACTCTCTTCGCTATCTCGATGACCGTTTCCGCAGTCATGCTTCCCTATTCCTCATTCATTACCCGCAGAGCAGAGTTCATGAATCGTCTTGATGGTCGACAGCAGGCCCCTCACCTCGCCGAGGGGGATCATATTCGGTCCGTCGCAGAGAGCCTTGTCCGGTTCCGGGTGGACCTCCATGAAAAGCCCGTCCACACCGACGGCAACGGCGGCCCGCGCGAGGGGGCCGGCGAACTCGCGCTGCCCGCCTGAGCAGTGCCCCTGTCCCCCCGGAAGCTGCAGGCTGTGGGTCACGTCGAAGACGACGGGATACCCGAAAGAGCGCATGACCGGCAGGCCCCTGAAGTCGACGACCAGGTTGTTGTATCCGAAGGACGTGCCCCTCTCCGTAATGATCAGCTTTTTATTGCCCGTCGATATGAATTTATCGATGATGTTCCTGACGTCCCAGGGCGAGAGGAACTGGCCTTTCTTGACGTTGACGGCCCTGCCCGTCTCGGCCGCAGCGAGAACGATGTCCGTCTGGCGGCAGAGAAAGGCCGGGATCTGGAGGACGTCGAGAACTTCTGATGCCTGCCAGACCTCATCGACGGAGTGCACATCGGAAAGCACGGGCACGCCGAACTTCCGCCGCAGCTCGCTCAGGATGGCGAGCCCCTTTTCAATACCTGGGCCTCGGTAGGAATTCAGTGACGTGCGGTTCGCCTTGTCGTAGGAGCTTTTGAAGATGAGGGAGAGCCCGAGGGAGCGGCAGATATCGAGCAGCCCCGCCGCCACGGAGAACGTGATGTCTTCGCTTTCGATCACGCAAGGACCGGCGATGACGGCGAGAGGATTGCCGGGACCAAGGGCGACGGTATTGACGGGCACAGGTTTCATGGCAGGATTCACCGGTTATTATACCATCAAAAGTTCAGGCGGTGTGCTGTGACGGGTCGCCTTCCCCGTGAAGGAGGTCCTTCAGCCTCAACGCGTTCTTGATCGCCGACGCGCCGTGGCAGTTGTTGAACATGGCATAAACCACGCTGACTTTCTCCCCGATGCCGCGCAGCGGAGGGAGGAATTGCCGCAACTCGCCGTCGGAATAGGAATAGTCATACCTCAAAGACGTTTCGATGCCCTTCCTCAGCCAGTGCTGACGGTTGCGGCCGTGAAAGCGGAAATAGGCAGTGTCGGATGTCGCAGAGGGGAGAAAGGGGACCGTGGCGAGTGTGCCGTACTGGGGTTCATCGGCCGTGACGTAAGTCATACCGAGGTCCCGCAGAAATGCGAAAACGGACGCCGACCTCTGCGGCGTCAACCAGCTCCCGTGCCTGAACTCGACGGCTACAGAGAATTCCCCGAAGAGGGATCGGCATCGCCTGATCTCGTCGAGGGCCGCCTGCCGGTACGTCAACCAGGGGGGGAACTGAAAGACGAGCAGCCCCAGTTTCCCCGTCCGGACAAGGGGAAGGAGCGCAAGCCTGAACCGGTGCGCGATCTCGCCGAGGAGGCCGGGGTCTTTGACATAGACGTACTTCCTCTCTCCGGTCCCACTCCCCCTCAGGGTCCTCAGATCGGCAGGAAGGGAACGGGGGTCCACGCCGTGACCGGTCAATGCACCGTATGCCTTTATGTGGAAGATGAAGTTGTCGGGAGTCCTCGATGCCCAGAGGGAGACGGTCCTCTCGTCGGGGATCGCATAATATGAAGAGTCGACCTCCACCGTATCAAAGCGGCCGGCATAGAAGCGCAGCCGTCCCTCGGCCGTCCGAACCTCCGCGGGATAGAATTCGCCGCTCCCGATGAGGGTCTTTTCCGTCCATGAGCATGTGCCTGTCCGTACCATTGCCATATCGTCGTCGTCAGTCATGCTCGTGCGTGAATGCGCAAATGTTCGTCCTACTCCGTCACTGACAGTTTATCATTTCGTTTTGTTGGCGTCCAGGAGGGAAAGAATGGATAAGGGGGGGTTGCGGAAAAAGCAGATTCGTTATATATTGAAAGAGAAGAGCGGATAATTACAATTTTGTCATGATGTTATAGTGATGACTATTCACAAGACGTCCCTGTGACGGGAGGTGATGGACGGAAGGCGGGCTTTTTTGGAAATACGGCTTTTTTGTATGCACCCCATACAAAGTAAGGAGGCAAGTATGAAGAAGAGTATTTTGATCGCATGCTCACTATGCTTCATCGTGGTCGCTTTTGCACAGGCGCAGGTGCCGCCGCCGCAGATGGTGTCGCTCCTGAACGCTTTCAACGACCTGTACGGAACGTCGGCGACCCCTGTCGGCCAATGCAGCCCCTGCCACTCCAATCCGGCGGTGGGGCAGCTCAATGGGTATGGTTCCGACTTCATTGCATTGGGCGGTCAGGGATTTCAGGAGACACTCCTCAAAACCGTTCCGCAATCGTGAGGATTCAGAACATCGACTCGGACGGTGACGGCTTCTCGAACATCGGAGAAATCAACGCGAGGACCCTCCCCGGCGATGGGACGAGCGTGCCGAATCAAGCCGCAGGCATCCCTGTGCCTGTTTCCGGTCAGATGATTGTTTTCTTCGAACCGATATCCATTCCTCTGGCTGATACGGATCCTGCCCAGGCAAAGCCCGTCGGCATCGGTACCGCCGCCATCGGGGGCGATACCTTTACGCTTAACATGAATCTCGAAGCCTTTGCCGGTCCTGTCGATCTGTACGTCGCTCTTGCCGTTCCTCCCTCGGTATCGTCAGACATATTGCTCCTGACACCGACGGGCGTACAACCTATATCAGCAGGATTCACTCCGCTCGTGTCGAACCAGTCGGCAGAATTCTTGCTGCCTTTCCCGAGCTTTGACATTGAAGTCCTGCCGGCGGGCAGCTATGTTGTTGTCGTTGCGGCAACGCCGCCGGGGGCAGGGAACCTGGACAGTTCGTACATTTGGGTGACGGCGTTCAATATCAGTCATGAAGTGACGATTACGACGACGCTGAGCGGCAGCCAGGTTGTGCCTCCTGTTACCACCGCAGGCACGGGAACGGCAACCCTGACGGTCAATACCGCAACGGGCGCCGTCGGAGGATCACTCACCTTTTCGGGTCTCAACAGTAACGCCCTGGTTGCCCATATTCACCAGGGAGCGGCTGGCACGAACGGCCCCGTCATCCTTGATCTGACCGGCGGAGCAGGGGCGACGTCGGGCACGTGGACCATCCCGGTCGGTTCGACACTCACACCGGACCGTATCGACGCCCTGAAGAACAACGGGCTCTATTACCAGGTCCACAGTCAGTCGAATCCCTCAGGAGAACTGCGCGGTCAGATCCTTAATCCCGTCATAACGATCACGACAACCCTCAGCGGCAGTCAGGTCGTACCGTCTGTCACAACGTCAGGGACAGGGACGGCGAATGTCACCTTCAACACGATAACAGGGGCGATTGCCGGGGCCATCACCTTTTCCGGTCTTACGGGGAACTCTCTGCTTTGCCACATTCACCAGGGAGCGGCGGGAGCGAACGGACCCGTCATCGTCGACCTCGAAGGAGGAGCGGGAGCGACGTCAGGCATCTGGTTCTTCCCACCAAGCGCGACACTGTTGCCGGCAGAGATCGATGCCCTGAGGAATGACGGGCTGTACTATCAGCTCCACTCGACGACATCCCCGGGCGGAGAACTGCGCGGACAGGTAGCTATTCCCGTAAGATTCGACGGCAGGGGTCGCCCGGACCATGATCGTTCTTCCGGGAAATTCGGTGGTTATTTCCACCAAATGAAAAAGGCAGGGGATGGAGCCATCCCCTGCCTTTTATAATGCAACGTTGTTAGATTCGTGAAAAGCCGTCGCTAATTCACACCCCTTCCGCTCAGGGCGATCGACCTGACCGGCGTGTCGGGGTCGTTCGACGTCAACCGCATCGTCGCCGTCTTTGTCCCTTCCGATGTGGGGGTGAAAGTCACCCTGAGGGAGTATGTCGCCCCGGGAGCGACAGAGAAGGTTCTGACTGCCGCTCTGAACATGCTCGCATGTGTCCCCGCCATCTCGATCCTGCTCACGGTGAGGGTTGCGTTCCCCCTGTTGGTGATCGTGATTGACCGCGTCTTCGAGACACCGACTTCCTCGTCGCCGAAGCTGTAGGACGAGGGCGTCGAGATGTCAGGCGTCCCCGATGTCGATGCCACGTTGAAGGTCGCCTGGACAGAGACGTTCGATCCCACCATTACCGTGCAGACGCCCGTTCCCGAGCATCCGCCCCCAGACCACCCGGCAAAGACGGACCCCGATGAAGCCGAGGCTGTCAATGTCACGGATGTCCCCGATGAGTAGGACTGGGAGCAGTCGGAGCCGCAGCTGATCCCTTCCGGTGCGCTCGTCACCGTGCCGGAACCGCTGCCGGCCTTCGTCACCGTCATCGTATAGACGGCGGACTCCGGCGCTGAACCGTCCGCTTCGCCGGGGAATGTTCCGGCCGTGATTTCCTGGATGTTCGTTCTGCCGTCTCCGTCGGAATCGAGGCCCTCTATGGCCGCAAAGTTGCGGGATGCGGTCCTGAATGCCGTGCCGTAAGAATTCAGCGCCGGGATGATCGTGTGGCAGAGACGGCAGGTGTCGATTGTGCTGCCCGCCACTCCGTAGCGGTTTTGAAACTGGGGCATGTACGTGCCTATGGCAAAGGCGGTTCCGCTCAGAGCGACGAGCAGTATTGCTGCTATGATAATCCTGATTGTCGCTTTCCTTTTCATGCTTCCCTCCCCGGATGTGTCGCCACTCTGATGGCGCCTCTTTCTCTGAGATCCACGACGTGGACGGCGCAGGCAATGCACGGATCATAGGAGTGGATGGTTCTCAGTATCTCGACCGGTCTGGCACTGTCTGCCGTCGGCGTGTTGACGAGGGCCTGCTCCACCGGTCCCGGTTTGTTTGCGCTGCAGCGGGGTCCGAAATTCCATGTCGACGGGATGACCATCTGGTAGTTCGAGATCATGCCGCTGCCGATGGTGATCCAGTGGCCCAGTGCTCCCCTCGGTGCTTCGGTGAGAGAATAGCCGCTTCCGTTCAGCGGGACAACCGCGCTGTTGGCGATCCTCGTGTCGCCGCCGACGTTCCCTTCCAGTTCAGAGATCCAGGGACCCATGGCGTCACACATGACCTGCGTTTCCAGCGCCCTTGCCGCCGTACGTCCCAACGTCGAGAACATCTGGGCAGTGCTGAGGCCGAGGGTAGACAGAAAGGCATCAACGGCCGTGCGCGTCTGCTGCTGACCCCTGCCATAGGCGACCATAACACGGGCAAGGGGACCGACCTCCATGGGATCGCCGTTATACCTCGGGGCCTTGAGCCAGCTGTAGCGGGTGTTCACGTCGAGGCCCGTATAGACCGGCTGTGTCACACCGCCGGAGGGATGCAACGCCGTGCTGCCCTGATACCAGCTGTGCGCCACGTGTTCGGTGATGACATTGGTGTCGACTGCCGCTACATGCGCATAGTCCCTGTTGAATATGGCGCCTCGGGGGAAGAAGAGCGTGTCGGGCTCAATTGTTCCCTGAGGAAACTCCCCGAAAGTGAGCAGGTTTGGAAATCCACCAATGGCCGCCCACTCGGGATAGTAGCTTGCCAGCAGGTAGAGGTCTGGAATGTAGATCGTGTCGACGAACTGCTTCGTCTCCTGCCAGAGCGTCCTGAAGTGGGTGAGCCTGCTTCGCGTGATATCCTGATAGCATGTGACCCCGCCGATGATCATACCGTGGGGGTGGGGGTTTTTGCCGCCGAATATGGCGTGCATCCTCGCTGTTCTGTTCTGCTGCCCCAGTGCTTCGAGGTAATGCGCCATGAACAGGAGATTCGCCTCGGGAGGGAGCTTGTATGCCGGGTGTCCCCAGTAGCCGTTGGCGAAGGGGCCGAGCTGGCCGCCGCCGGCGAAGGCCTGAAGACGCGCCTTGACGGCGCTGAAATCGATGGGCTTTGCGTTCGGCGAGAGGTCCGCCGCAAGAGCGGCCGTGCGCGCGGGGTCTGCCGACAGGGCGCTCACCACATCCACCCAATCAAGGGCGTGGAGTTGATAAAAATGAATGACGTGATCCTGCACATGCTGGGTCGCCATGAGCAGGTTCCTGATGATGCGCGCATTCTTCGGCAGGGTGACGTTCGCGGCATTTTCCACGGCTTTGACCGAGCCTGCGGCATGGACATAGGTGCAGACGCCACAGAGACGCTGTGTATAGAGCCATGCTTCCCTCGGGTCCCTTCCCCTGAGTATCGTCTCGATCCCTCTGAAAAGGGTCCCCGTGCTCCATGCCCCGGTCACCGCGCCGTTGACAACCTCCGTTTCCATCCTCAGGTGACCCTCTATCCTCGTAACTGGATCTATTGTTATTCGTGCCATGTATTCCTCCTTATCTGTGTGATGAATCGCAGCTTATATGCGTGCTTTACCTTGTTGTTGCATTGAAAGGCGGGGAGAAGCGCCTCAAAGCCTTGCTGAAGGCGACGATGAGCCTCGTCAGGTTTGTCTTTCGGGATTCCGCTCTTTATGTGATCGAACATAGTCTTAAAAGGTCGTCTTCTGTGAGGGTTACGGAGTCGCCGCAGCAAGGTTTTCGGCGCATACGCCCCGCCTTTCCCGGGAGTGTATTGCAACGATAAGGTTTAGTCACCCCGGTAAAAGGGCGACATGGCGTCCCAGAAATTCGGCTGCGCGCAGCCGATGCAGGGATGTCCGGCCTGGACGTCCCAGCTCGTCCCCTCGTTCCAGAGCATGGAGGGACAGTTGTTGTACGTCCGCTCTCCCTTGCAGCCGGCGTCTTCGAGGCATCTGCTCTCGTTCTCCCGGTATGGGCACTGGTCGTGGACCCTCCTTCCGTAGGCGAAGGTCGGCCTGCCGAGAGAGTCGAGGGCGGGAAGCCGATCGAAGAGGAGATAGTTGGCTATGGTGGAGATGAAATTCACCGGGTTGGGCGGGCAGCCGGCGACATTGACGACGGGCTTCGTCATCAGGGTGCCGAGGGCGTCTTTCACGCCCCGGGCTCCCGTCGGATTGGGCGCCGCTGCGGCAAGACCTCCATAGGCCGCACAGGTGCCCAAAGCGATTGTCGCAAAGGACTTCGGGCAGATGGTCCGGGCGATGTCGAGCATCGTCCTGCCGCCGATCATACCGTATTGCCCGTTGCTCGCCGTAGGGATTGATCCCTCGACGACGCAGAGAAACTGGCCCGTGTACTGGTTCGCGGTGTTATAGAGCGTCGTTTCGACGTCATGCCCCGCTCCTGCAAGAAGGGTTTCGTGGTAGTCGAGGGAGATGGTTTCCAGAATGACCCTGTCGATGGTCGGAGCTGCGCACCTGAGGGCTGATTCCGTGCAGCCCGTGCATTCCGAGAAGTGGAGCCAGAGCACACGCGGGCGGGGACCCGTGAGCGCTTCGGCTATCTGCGCGGCGAAGGTCTCCTGCAGCCCCAGCGTCAGGGCGACGGCCGAACAGAACTTAAGAAAGTCACGGCGTGTCACGCCGCGCTTTCCCATCATCGCTTCAAGTTTGTCTTCGTTCATACTTTTCCTCCTTCATGAATTGGGGATAACCCGTCAATGAACGGGTTAATGTCTTAACTAATACACCGGCAATTGAATGCCTCTACCACTGTCATTGCCGCAAGCGGATCGCGCAGGCAATCCTTCTGAAAAACGGAAGGATTCCGGATAAGCCGGAATGACAAAGCATGGTGCAGTTAATCTGTTTGATTGCCTTGGTAATAATGTGCCGTACCGTAAATGCAACTGGATGCCAGATTTTGCGGGCATGACGACTTTTCACGAATCCGATAATACTGTGCAATAATTGCGCAGTGATGAGCAGATTCTGCGCTTGCCATCATGCCCGGAGCATTACCATGACAGGAAGAACGCTTCTGTCCGCGTCTCTTTATCACCCCCCCTTCGGTCGGTTCCTTTGGCCTTTATTGGCAAAGGAGTACGACAGAGGAACACCTCGTATTATTCTGTCTTTACAAGACTTTATCGGGCGATTGGTAAAAAGGGCGCAAAACGACGCAGCCGTAACTGCTGATGAGGGAGCCCGCCGGCAGCCTGGCGGTCCGCATCCTGCTTGCGGACCCATGGCTTTGCGCCCTTTCCTTGCGGAATGTTTGCCCTTTACAGCGACGCTTTATAAAAGAAAAACGATCTTTTTTCTTACAATATTCGTGCCACATTGGGGTTAATTGAATGTTTCTTCATCGACCCTGACTCTTCAGGGGGCTCTGAGCGCTGAATTTAGAGTGTTTTGAAATCAAGGGGATGGGCAAAAATGTCTCAGTCCGGCGCGTCCAAACAAAATGTTTCCTGTTCCTGACGACATCGACGGAAGGTATAAACCCCGGCATCCCGCTTCCCGGAAACCATACACCGGAAATGCCTGTCATACAGCAATCGGGATGCAGGTTGAAGTTTCAATGCATGAGAATGCATACAAATAAAATGACATAAACAAGGCTAATACATTGATAATAATATATTATTTATTGCCGGAGATCAGGATTCGCGCTGTTTTTTGTCGATTTATCGGGGATCGGGATTGCCAGAACAGGACAAATGTTCTATATTTAAATATGCTGCAGATAGCCTTCACACAATTGTCGTTAATCGTTCTCTCCGCTTTTCTGCTCCTGATCGCCGCCGGTTCGGCGTCTGCCGATGCAACGGGGAAGACGACCTGCGCGCCTACCCACCCCGACGCCCTTGGTCCCTTCTATAAGCCCGATGCACCCGTGCGGGCGGCCGTCGGAAAGGGATATGAGCTGAAAGGAACCGTGAGGTCCTCAAAGGACTGCTCGACTCTCAGCGGTGCGAAGATCGAATTCTGGCTTGCCGGGACCGACGGGCGGTACGATGACGATCACCGTGCGACGCTGTTCGCCGGCGCTTCCGGCGCCTATCGTTTCGGGAGCAACTTCCCGCCCCCCTATGCCGGGCGTCCATCCCACATACACATACGCGTGACCGCCAAAGGTTTCCGCACCCTCGTGACGCAGCATTACCCTGTCGCCGGTACGACGGGGGGAGAGTTCGACCTCGTTCTCGTCCCCCTCCAATAAATACGGGTAGAGACTTTTCTTTCGATCCGTATACAAAATGCAAATGCCCCTTCAGCAGCCTTCCCTCTGCTTCTTGCCACATTTTTTATTGACCACATCAGGTGACCTCTGGTATAGTTAAACGCCCGTTTAAAAAAATATGTAAGAGGTGTTTTTCTGGATACCAAGGAGGTGATCCTCAACGCCGCCGAAGTCCTTTTCGCGCGCGCGGGATACCGTGCCTCATCGATGAGGGCGATTACGGAGAGCGCAGGGGTGAACCTGGCCCTCGTCAATTACCACTTCGGCTCCAAAGATGCATTGCTCGAGGCCGTTATCGGACGCAGATTGCGGCCCGTCAATGACCTCAGGCTCAGGAGACTGCAGGAGATACGGAACAGATCGGAAGAACGGAACATGAAACCCGATCTTCCGGAGATTCTCCGGGCATACATCGAGCCCGTTTTCGGCAGCGGAGAATCGCAGAAGGGCTGGGTCTATTTTACAAACCTGATCGGCAGGGCCTTCACCGAGCCTGACGAAACGGTGCAAAAGACTTTTCTCCGTCATATGAAACCTGTGCATCAGCTCATACTCGATCTGCTCGGGGACGCCCTGCCGGACCTCTCCGTTGAGGAGGTGTTCTGGAGATACCAGTTCCTTGTGGGGGCCCTCGGCCGGGCCATATTCATAAACTCGACTCCCGGATACGGGCGATTGATGAAAGACTTCGAAACAGACTCTGAAACCCTGATGGGGATGCTGGTGTCTTTCGCAACGGGAGGAATGGACGCGACGGGGAGCCGGGTGAGTCGAAAAGGCAAGGGCAAGCAACTCAACCAAGGTTTGCTTAAGGATGGGCCGTTATCATAGATGTCTTATAGAAACAGGAGGAGACGAACATGACGTTTATAGAGTTTTCTATGCTCATTAAGAGAAGAGCAGGGAAAATTGCTGTCGTTGGAATGCTTACCGGGTGCCTTGTTATGGCCGGCTGCGGGAAACAGGGCCCGGCGCCGGCAAAGGGGCCGGGCACGCCGCCCGAAGTAGGAGTTATCGTGGTTCAACCGCAACGTGTGGCGCTCACCACGGAGCTTTCCGGTCGCACCTCCGCTCACATCATTGCAGAGGTGCGGCCGCAGGTAGGCGGCATCATTCAGAAACGGCTGTTTACGGAAGGCTCGGACGTCAAGGCCGACGAGGTGCTCTATCAGATCGATCCGGCCGCTTACCAGGCAGCCTATAACAGTGCAAAGGCTGCCCTGGCCAGGGCTGATGCCAATCTTATTCCAATCCGGCTCAGGGCCGGTCGCTATGAGGAGCTTGTACAAATCAACGCCGTCAGCAAACAGGACTACGACGATGCAAGCGCGGCGCTTAAACAGGCCGAGGCGGATGTCGAGGCCGGCAAGGCTGCAGTCGAGACCGCCCGGATCAACCTGGCCTATACCAGGGTAACAGCCCCTATCTCCGGACGCATCGGCCGGTCATCAGTGACCAACGGCGCTCTCGTCACGGCGAGTCAGCCTGCCGCTCTGGCCACCATCCAACAGCTCGATCCCATGTACGTGGATGTCACACAGTCCAGCGCCGAGCTGCTGCGGTTGAAGCAGAACCTGGCCAGCGGCCTGCTCAAAAGCGGCGGGGCAGCCCAGGCTCGGGTCAAACTGCTGCTGGAGGACGGCAGCGCCTATTCGTTACCCGGCACGCTGAAGTTTTCCGAAGTGACGGTGGACCAGAGCACCGGCTCCGTCACGCTGCGTGCCATCTTCCCGAACCCGAAACAGACCCTCCTGCCGGGCATGTTCGTCCGCGCCGTCATGGAGGAAGGGTTTATCGACAATGCAATCCTCGTTCCGCAGCGGGGTGTCACCCGCAGCCCCGACGGCAGCGCCATGGTTATGGTCGTCGGCGCCGAAGAGAAGATGGAACCTCGCATCATCAAGGTCGTCCGGACCGTGAACGACAACTGGCTCGTCAGCGAAGGGCTGAAGGCGGGCGACCGGGTCATCCTGGAAGGACTGCAGAAGGCGCGCCCGGGAACGCCGGTCAAAGCCGTAGCCTTCGGCGGCAAGGCTGACGGAGCTCCCGGCGGTGCTCCGAAAGCGGCGGCACCAACCAAATAGAGGAGATCGTCATGCCGAGATTTTTCATAAATCGTCCCATCTTCGCAATCGTGATCGCCATTCTTGTCATGCTGGCCGGCGTGCTCGCGATCCGGACGCTGCCGGTATCGCAGTACCCTCCTATCGCGCCGCCCCAGATCACCATTAACGCCGTGTATCCGGGCGCCTCGGCCCAGACGGTGCAGGACACCGTGACCCAGGTGATCGAACAGAAGATGAACGGCATCGATAACCTGATCTACATGTCATCCGCCAGCGACTCGGCCGGGGCTGTGTCGATCAACCTGACCTTCAAGGCCGGCACCGACCCGAACATCGCCCAGGTGCAGGTGCAGAACAAACTGCAGCTGGCCACGCCGCTCCTGCCCCAGATTGTGCAACGGCAGGGTATCCAGGTGGTCAAATCCACCAGGAACTTCCTGCTGATCGTCGGGCTCGTCTCGGAAGACGGCTCCATGGACCGCAATGCCCTGACGGACTACATGGTCTCCAATCTCCAGGATATCATCAGCCGCCTGGAAGGGGTGGGCGAGCTGCAGCTGTTCGGCACCCAGAACGCCATGCGGATCTGGCTGAACCCCGACAAGATGAACAACTTCCGCCTGACCACAAATGACGTGATTGCGGCCCTCCAGGCCCAGAACGCCCAGGTCTCGGCGGGACAGTTCGGGGGCACACCTGCCCCGCCGGGACAACAGTTGAACGCCACCATTACGGCCCGCACCCTGCTGCAGACGACGGAGCAGTTCGATGCCATCGTGCTGAGGACCAACAGCGACGGCTCCACAGTCAGGCTCAGGGACGTGGCAGAGTCCCGGATCGGCACCGAGAACTATGAGATTCAGTCGTTCTACAAGGGAAAGCCGGTCGGCGGCATGGCAATCCGGCTGGCAGCGGGCGCCAATGCGCTGGATACGGGCAACCGGGTCAAGGCAAAGATGGAAGAGCTGTCGAAATACTTCCCGCCCGGCATGAAGGTGGTCTATCCTTACGACACGACCCCCTTTGTCAGGATCTCCATCGAAGAGGTGGTGTACACCCTGATCGAAGCGGTCTTCCTGGTCTTCATCATCATGTTCCTCTTCCTGCAGAACATGCGGGCCACCCTGATCCCCACCATCGCCGTTCCGGTGGTTTTGCTGGGGACGATGGGTGTGCTGGCGGCCGCCGGTTTTTCGATCAACACGCTGACCATGTTCGCACTGGTGATCGTCATAGGTCTCCTGGTGGACGACGCCATTGTCGTTGTCGAGAACGTGGAGCGGATCATGTCCGAGGAGGGGCTGTCGCCCCGTGACGCCACCATCAAGTCGATGGGGCAGATCACCAGCGCCCTCTGGGGCATCTCCACCGTCCTGACGGCGGTCTTTCTGCCGATGGCCTTCTTCGGCGGGTCAACCGGCGTGATCTACCGCCAGTTCTCGATCACCATCATCTCCGCCATGATCCTGTCGGTGCTGGTGGCCATGATCCTGACCCCGGCGCTCTGCGCCACCCTGCTCAAACCGGTCGAAAAGGGGCATCGTGCCGGCGAGACGGGCTGGTTCGGTTGGTTTTTCCGCCGGTTCAACAAGGCATTTGACTATGCCAGAGAGAAATACGAGGGGATCGTCAGCCGCTCCTTCGGCAAGCCGGTGCGCTACCTGGTGGTGTACGGCGCCATTGTCGCAGCCATGGCCTTCTTTTTCCTGCGCCTCCCCACAGCCTTCCTGCCCGATGAGGACCAGGGGTTCATCGTCTGCCAGATCCAGCTGCCTGCCGGCGCCACCGTGGAACGGACCATAGAGGTGATACGGAAGATGGAGAAGCATTTCCTTGAGCAGGAAACAAAGACGGTGGACGCCATAATCACCGTGGCCGGGTTCAGCTTTGCCGGCCGGGGCCAGAACATGGGGCTTGCCTTTGTGAAACTCAAGGACTGGAAGCTGCGCAAGACGCCCGACCTGAAGGCGCCGGCCGTGGCGGGCCGGGCCATGATGGCATTCTCGCAGA
Source organism: uncultured Nitrospiraceae bacterium (assembly GCA_963705105.1). Taxonomy (GTDB): domain Bacteria; phylum Nitrospirota; class Thermodesulfovibrionia; order Thermodesulfovibrionales; family Dissulfurispiraceae; genus CAVPIW01. The sequence continues at coordinate 17,159 of CAVPIW010000016.1, forward strand.
TCCGGGACGGCCTGGCCTTTGCCTTTTCGCCGCCGGCTGTGGTGGAGCTGGGACAGGCCAACGGGTTTGACTTCCAGCTCCAGGACCGCGGCGGCCTGGGGCATGGGAAACTGATGGAGGCGCGGAACCAGCTCCTGGGGATGGCCATGCAAAACCCCAAGCTGGTAGCGGTGCGTCCCAACGGCCAGGATGACTCCCCCCAGTTCAGGCTCGACATCGATGACGTGCGGGCCGGGGCACTCGGGGTCTCGCTGGCGACGGTCAACGAGGTCCTCGCCACCGCCTGGGGAAGCTCCTACGTCAACGACTTCATCCAGAACGGCCGGGTCAAGAAGGTCTACCTCCAGGCCGACGCCCGGTTCCGGATGCTGCCGGAGGATATCGGCAGATGGTACGTCCGCAACAACAGGGGGGAGATGGTCCCCTTCTCCGCCTTTTCAACGGCACGCTGGGAATACGGTTCACCCCGCCTGGAGCGCTACAACGGCATCCCGTCCGTTGAGATCATGGGGCAGGCTGCACCCGGAGTCAGTACCGGCGAGGCGATGGCCGAGATGGAGAAAATGGCCGCCCAGCTGCCCGTGGGGATCGGCTACGAGTGGACCGGCCTCTCCTATGAAGAAAAACAGGCGGGGAAACAGGCGCCGGCCCTCTATGCCATCTCGCTCCTGGTGGTATTTCTCAGTGTGGCGGCCCTGTATGAGAGCTGGACCATCCCCTTCGTCAATATGCTCATGCTGCCGCTGGGGCTGGTGGGTGCGGTCACGGCGGTGACGCTGCGGGTGCTCCCCAACGATGTCTATCTCCAGATCGGTCTGCTGACCACCGTGGGACTTTCCACAAAGAACGCCATCCTGATCGTCCAGTTCATCAAGGCGCAGATGCAGGAGGGTCGTGAGCTGGTCGAGGCCACCCTGACGGCGGTGAAGATCCGGCTCCGTCCTGTCATCATGACATCACTCGCCTTCTTCTTCGGCACCCTGCCGCTGGCCCTGACCAAGGGAGCCGGGGCCGCAGCCCAGAACGCCATCGGCACCGCCGTCACGGGCGGACTGCTCTCGGCCACATTCATCGACCTCATCTTTATTCCCTTTTTCTTCGTGATCGTATCGCGGCTGTTCGGCCGGGCAAAATATAAACAGCACGCAGCAGCACCCGCTCTCGCCGATGCCGGGGAGGTGCAGTGAGATGGAAAGACTGTTCAGGAAAACCGGGACGGGAAATACAGACTTTACAGCCACACGAAACGGCGGGGCGAAGCGCCCCGCCATCCGGTCTGTCGTATGCAGCATTATGGCAGGACGACGTGCCACCAGACTGCGCAGTGCCGCTATCGCTCTTGCACTGCTCGTTCTCTCCGGCTGCGCAAGTATGGCCCCGGAGTATAAACGTCCGGCAGCGCCCGTTCCATCGGCATGGCCGAGCGGCCCGTCTTACAAGGACAGCGCGGCCAAACCGGGAGACCTAAGCGTTGCCGACATTGCATGGCAGGAGTATTTCATCGACGGGAAGCTGCAAGAGCTGATCGGTCTGGCTGTCGAAAACAACAGGGACCTGCGCATCGCGGCACTCAACATCGAAAGGTCGCAGGCGCTGTACCGCATCCAGCGGGCCGATCTCTTCCCGACGGTCAACGCTTCCGCCAGCGCCGTGGAGGCGAGGACACCGGGAGTGCTTTCCGGCACCGGGCAGCCCATAACGGCGCACCAGTACAGCGTCAATCTCGCGGTCAGCGCCTACGAGCTCGATTTTTTCGGTCGTGTGCGCAGCCTTAAAGACCAGGCCCTGCAGCAGTTTTTCGCCACCGAGGAGGCACGCCGCAGCTTGCAGATCAGCCTCGTGGCAGAGGTTGCGAGCAACTACCTGTTCCTCGCCGCCGATAAGGAGCTCCTGAAAATCGCCCGGGACACCTTCGAGAGCCAGCAGGCATCGTATAACCTTATCAAACGCCGATTCGAAGCCGGCGCATCGTCTGAGCTGGATCTCCGCCAGGCCCAGACCAGCGTGGATGCGGCACGGGTTGATATTGCCCGCTTCACGAGCCAGGTGGCGCAGGACGAAAACGCGCTGGCGCTCCTCATCGGCTCGCCTGTGCCGGCTGACCTCCTGCCTTCAGGGCTCAGTGAGATCTTGGCATTAAAAGAGCTCAGCGCAGGTCTGCCGTCGGAGGTGCTGCAGCGCCGTCCCGACATCATGCAGGCGGAGCACCTTCTCCAGGCCGCCAACGCGAACATCGGCGCGGCGCGGGCGGCGTTCTTCCCGAGCATCACCCTGACGACGAGCATCGGTCTCTCAAGCGATCAGCTTTCCGGACTCTTCAAGGGAGGAACGGGCACATGGACCTTCATACCGCAAATCACCCTGCCGATCTTTGATGCGGGGCGAAACCGGGCCAACCTGAAAGTGTCGGAAGTGGACCGCGAGATATTCCTTGCCCAGTACGAGAAAGCGATCCAGAGCGCCTTCAGGGAAGTGGCCGACGCCTTTGCGCAGCGCGGCACCCTGAACGATCAACTGGAGGCCCAGCAGTCTCTGACGGATGCGAGCGCCGTAAGCTACCGCCTGTCGCAGGCGCGCTACGATAAAGGCGTCGCAAGCTACCTGAACGTGCTGGACTCGCAGCGCTCTCTGTACAGTGCGCAGCAGGGGCTGATTGCGGTGCGCCTTTCCCACCTGATCAATCTGGTGACGCTGTATAAGGTGCTTGGCGGAGGAGTGTAACGTGACTCGCCGCACAAAGGGTATCCAGGGATTTCATTACGCGGCTGACGCACATGGATCCGGACAACGACATGACATTGAACGACCAATGAACGAGAAAGACGACATTATAATGCGGAAAACCTGCTGATAGCTAAAGAAAATCTTTGGTGGAGGCGGCGGGAATCGAACCCGCGTCCGAAAGCACTACTCTCAAGCGTCTACATGCGTATCCTGCTTATTTCATGTCGGGTACCGCACTGCCGGCAGGCGGGCCTTCCGGTACCCCATCCCTTGAATCTCCCGCCGGAATTAAGGGCTTCATCCGGCGGCAGCCTGCTCTATGACACCCTTGGCTGAAGTGCAGGCGACTTCAACGGGGCGCGCCGCTATTGGTTAAGCAGCGAGTGCCAGTTCGTTGTTGGCGTTTGTGTTGTTTTCCATCTTTTTACGTGGTGATGGGCCACGGCATGCTGCTTGATCCTCGTAACCCCCGTCGAGACCAATCGCCCCCGAGGAGAAGATCGTGACCGTCAACGACAACGATCACAATTTATTATACCATAGCGTCAGCGCGTTTTCATCGCCTTTTCGATGGCCCTCTTGTCTTCCCTCTCCTTGATCGCCTCTCTCTTTTCGTAGGTCCTTTTCCCCTTGGCGACGCCGATTTCGACCTTTGCAAAGGGGCCTTTAAAGTATATTTTCAGAGGAACGAGGGTGTATCCCTTCTGCTGGATCTTGCCCCTCAGCCTCTCGATCTCCTTTCTGTTCAGCAGGAGCTTCCTCGTCCTCAAAGGATCGTGATTCATGATGTTCCCGTGACTGTATGGGCTGATGTGGCAGTTCAGGAGGAATACCTCGGAGTCCTTGATGATGACGTAGCTTTCCTTGAGGTGGGCACGCCCTTCCCGGAGGGACTTCACTTCCGTTCCCAGCAGGGCGATGCCGGCTTCGACGTTCTCCTCGATAAAATAGTCGTGAAATGCTTTCCTGTTCTGGCAGACGATCTTCATTTGTCATTATATCACAGGGGGAAACACGTCGGCAGTCGTCAATCAGAAAGGTCCGCAGTTGCCGGACTGCAGGAAGGGAAGACCGGAATCTGTGAGGAAATGGAGCGGGCGACGGGATTCGAACCCGCGACCCCAACCTTGGCAAGGTTGTGCTCTACCAGCTGAGCTACACCCGCATCAATTGATTCGTTTGTCCGGATTGAGGGAGGCAAGGACCTGATTGAGAAGCCACACTTTTTCCTCGACGGCATCCAGCTTCGATTCCACTTCCTTTAACCGTTGTTCGGAACCTTTTTCGAGGAGATGCATCTTTTTGTCCGTGTCCTTCGTGAAGCTCTCAAGCGAATAGAGGATCTGATCCATCTTATTCTTCAGGATCTCCAGTTCATCCTTGTCAGGATCCTTCTTTTCCCGCCGGAAAAACATTATACAAATTATCACAAGCAAACCCGGTCTGTCAATCTTCCCTCTGCCGGAAAAGGCCGTATTTTGCGAAAACAGGGGCGTTTCTGTAAAATAAACCGATGAATCTTGATTTTGAGGAATTCCGGGCCCTCGCCGACAGGGGAAACCTCATCCCCCTTTTCGAAGAGATCGTCAACGACCTTGAGACGCCGGTAAGCGCCTACCTCAAGCTCTCCAGAAAACCCTCGTTCCTCCTGGAAAGCGTCGAAGGCGGTGAAAAGTGGGCGAGGTATTCCTTCATCGGGATCGACCCTCTCCTCACTCTCACGTGCCACGGCAAACAGGTGACGATCGCAAGTCGGGGGGATATAGCGCATGAGGAAACGGACAACCCCATGGGTGTCGTCGAACGCATCCTTTCCCGGTTCAGGCCCGTGCCGGTTCCCGGCCTTCCCCGGTTTTCCGGAGGATTCGTCGGATATGTGGGGTATGACGTCGTCAAGTCCTTCGAAAGGGTGCCCGACAGGGGAAAGCCGGGGACCGACGCGCCCGATATTTTCCTTATGCTCACCGACACGATCGTGATTTTCGACAGCCTCAGACAGACCGTCAAGGTCGTGAACAATGTGCACACGGAGGGAAGTGATCTCAGGACCGCCTATGATCAGGCCTGCCAGAAGATCAGGGAGGTCGTGTACGCGCTCCGTTCGGGGAGAGTCTCGGGATATCCCGGCACTATGCCGAAGGAAGGCCCCTCGAACATCCCCCTGTCGAAGGACCTTTCCTTCACGTCCAATTTCACCGAGGACGCGTTCTGCGGAGTTGTCGAGCGTGCCAAGGAATATATCATGTCCGGAGACGTCGTCCAGGTGGTCCTTTCCCAGCGCTTCGAGACGCGCTCCGCTTTCGATCCGCTCAATGTCTACCGCACCCTCCGTCTCGTCAACCCCTCGCCGTATATGTACTACATCGAGACAGGCGAAATGGAGATCGTCGGCTCATCCCCGGAGATCCTCGTGAGGCTCGACGGCGACAGGATAACGCTCAGGCCCATAGCAGGGACAAGGAAGCGGGGCATGACCGAGGAGGAGGATCGGGCACTGGAGGAGGACCTCAGGAATGACCCGAAAGAGATTGCAGAGCACATCATGCTTGTCGACCTCGGCAGGAACGACGTGGGGAGGGTGGCGGCAATCGGCTCTGTCAAGGTAAAGGAACTGATGACGATCGAGCGGTACAGCCATGTTATGCACCTCGTATCGAACGTCGAGGGGACGCTCCGGAAGGGGCTCAACGCCTTCGATGTCTTCCGTTCCTGTTTTCCCGCCGGGACCGTCACGGGCGCACCGAAGGTGAGGGCCATGGAAATCATCGAAGAACTCGAACCGACGAGGAGGGGGCCTTACGCCGGCGCGGTCGGCTACTTCGATTTCTCCGGCAACATGGACACGTGCATTACCATCAGGACCCTCGTTTTCAGAGACGGCAAGGTCCATGTCCAGGCCGGCGCCGGCCTCGTTGCCGATTCGGTGCCGGCCAGCGAATACCGTGAAACGGTAAACAAGGCGACGGCCATGATGAAGGCCCTCGAAGGGTCACGCAGGATTTTCTCATGAACACGGCGGCCGGATTTCGCCGGCTCGTGATTGACAACAAGGGAGGCGACGGGGGTTCCCCATGCTTTTGATCATCGATAATTACGACTCTTTCACGTTCAATCTTTTCCAGTATCTCGGCGAACTCGGTGAGACGATGGAGGTCTACCGGAACGACCGGATCACCATTGATGACATCGAGAGTCTCAATCCGGCGAGGATCGTCATATCACCCGGCCCCTGCACGCCCAATGAGGCAGGGGTCTCCATCGAGACGATCAGGCACTTTGCCGGCAAGGTCCCGATCCTCGGCGTCTGCCTCGGCCATCAGTCGATCGGCGCCGCTTTCGGCGGTGAGATCATCAGGGCCCCCAAACTGATGCACGGCAAGACGTCGATGGTCCATCACGACGGCAGGACCATATTTGAAGGCCTCCCGTCTCCCTTTATCGCGACTCGTTATCACTCCCTCATCATCAGGAAAGGATCTCTCCCGGATTGCCTTGAGATCACGGCATGGACCGACGACGGGGTCATTATGGGCGTCCGGCACAGGGAATACGTCATCGAGGGGGTCCAGTTCCATCCCGAATCGATTCTCACGACCGTCGGTAAGGACCTGTTGAGAAACTTCATCCGCATCAGCAACGCCGTCAGGGTATAGGACGTGATCAAAGAAGCCGTCCACATGTTCGTCGAAAACATCGACCTGTCCGAAGCGGAGATGGCGGAATGCATGACCGACATCATGGAAGGGAAGGCGACGGATGCGCAGATCGGCGCTTTCCTGGTGGCGCTGCGGATCAAGGGGGAGACCGTCGAGGAGATCACCGGCGCCGCCCGGGTCATGAGAGACAAGGCGATGAAAATAGAGGCGCCTGAGGGTGTGATCGATACCTGCGGCACGGGCGGGGACATGTCGGGAACATTCAATATCTCTACGACGACGGCCCTCGTCGTTGCCGCTGCCGGGGTGCCCGTGGCGAAACACGGAAACCGGTCCATTTCAAGCCAGTCGGGAAGCGCAGACGTGCTCGAGGCCCTCGGGGTCAGAATCGACCTGCCGCCCCGCGCCGTCGAGACCTGTCTTTTCGATACGAACTTCGGGTTCCTCTTTGCGCCGCTTTTTCACCCGGCCATGAAATTCGCCATAGGTCCGAGGAGGGAGATCGGTATCCGGACAATCTTCAACATCCTCGGCCCCCTCACGAACCCGGCGAGCGCGAAGCGCCAGATCATGGGGGTCTTTTCGGGAACGCTGACAAAAGCGCTTGCGATGGTTCTCGGCAATCTCGGCGCCATCGACGCCATGGTTGTTCATGGAGAGGACGGCCTCGATGAGATAACATCCTGTGACGGATCTGTCGTTTCGCGATTCCGTCACGGCGCCGTCGATTCCTTTTATGTGACGCCGGAGCAATTCGGTTTCAAACGTCATGACCTGGAGAAGCTGATCGGGGGGGACAAGACCCGGAACGCCGGAATCACCCTTGCTATTTTGACAGGCGAACATGGCGCCCCGAGGGACACGGTGCTGATGAATGCGGCCGCCGCCCTCTTGGTGGCGGGACGGGCCGACGACTTCAGCGCCGGCGCTGAGATGGCGGCCGAGGTTATTGATTCCGGCAAGGCTTTGGCGAAACTGGAGGAGATCCGGCGGGTCTCGAACGCCCTTTAGTCTCTGCACTCCCCCATCGTAATGGGGCCGCCGAAGACGCGGTAATAGTCCTTCAGCAGCCTGCACACCTCCACCGGGTCGTCGACGATCTGAAAATGGGCGAAGTCCTCTTTATTCAGTGTTCCCTGAGGAACCAGATCGGTCTTCATCCAGTCGATGAGTCCCCTCCAGTACTTCTCGCCGAAGAGTATGACCGGAAAGGACTCGATCTTCCCCGTCTGGACGAGGTTCAGTGCCTCGAACAGCTCGTCGATGGTGCCGAAGCCGCCGGGGAAAATGACAAAGGCGATGGCATACTTGATGAACATGAGTTTTCTCACGAAGAAATAGCGGAAGGTGAGGGAGACATCCTGGTAGCGGTTCGGCGACTGCTCATGGGGGATTTCGACGTTGAGGCCCACGGACTTCCCCTTTCCCATCTTGGCCCCCCTGTTCGCAGCCTCCATGATGCCCGGCCCGCCTCCGGTGATGACGGCAAAACCTGCGTCGGAAAGCATTTTGCCGACCTTGATGGCCTGCTGATAATAGTATGACTCCTCGGTGAGACGGGAACTGCCGAAAACGCTCACGGCAGGTCCGAGATCGAAGAGGCTCTCGAAGCCCTCGACGAGTTCCGACTGGATTCTGAACACCCGCCATGTCTCCGATTTCCGCAGGTCTTCGATCATGGTGTAAGCCTATTCCTCCTCGATTTCCGTGCGAACGAGGGCGAGGATCGCAGAGTGGGGTACGATCAGGAATTTCTTCCCCTCGAACTCGATGTCCGTGGAGGCATCTTTGAGAAAGATCGCGTAATCGCCTTCCATCGCCTGAAGGGGAACATACTTCAGGTCTTTCTTTCCCTCCTTCATCCAGGGCTCTTCGAGCATGGCATTGGGGTCATGGACAGGGTATCCGGGGCCCGTTTTCACAATATAGCCTCCCTGCACCTTTTCCTTCTCCTTGACAGTCGGTGGAAGGTAGAGACCGGACCCGGTCCGTTCCTGCTTGTCATCAAGTGAAATGAGGACCCTGTCGCCTATAACGATGAGGTTTTTTCTCGTTTTCATAACCATACCATTATAACAAATCAGGGGAAGCCCGCCGCACAGCGGGCTTCCCGTAACCCCGGGGTCAGGATCTTTTTCGTTTCAGGTTGCAGAGTAAAAGCAATGACAACAAGATGAGCGACAGGTCAGTTCCCGGCACTCCCTTCTGTCGGTTCGTAACGAGAGAGCATCCCACCTCCTCCACCGCCTCCGCCGCCCGTGGACACACTCGACTGGGTGCCATCAGCGGGGGTTGTGACGGCCAGCTCATTTGAATAGGCTGAATTTCCGGCAGCAGCATTGAATGCCCTGATGCGATAGACATACGTCGTCGACGGAGTCAGTGCCGTATCGCGAAAACCCGAGGCGTTCTGTCCCGTCACAGCGATCTGCACGAAGGCTCCGGACTGGCCCCGTCTCTCGATGGCGTAGCCCTGCTCGGATTGTGACGTGTCGGTCCAGAGAAGGTCAACCTGTGTGGCTGAAGGAGCGCCTGCTGAAAGACCGGCAGGCTGAGTAAGAGGTGTCGTCACGGTCATCTCTCCGGCAAGGCTTTCCGAAGACTCACCGATAGCATTCAAGGCCTTCACCCTGTAGGAGTAGACCGTGCCGTCGGCGACAGTCGTATCATCAGTGCGGGTCGTGTCCGGAGGGAGTCTTTTCAGTTCTTCAAAGGCGCCGCTTCCGGCTCTCCTCTCCACCCTGTAGCCGTCCTCTCCCGTCGCCCTGTCCGTCCAGGCCAGAGTGACCTGATTCGACGACGGGGCTTTCGCTGTCAGTCCCTCCGGTGCAAGCAGGGAAGAGAGGGCCTTATATGCATTAACCCTCCCGCCTGTTTGTATCAGACCGGAGAGGCTGGGCAGGACATCGACGTATCTGAAAATAGTGCTCCTGATCTGGGCATGTGAGAAATGCGTGTAGTAGCTCATGAGGAGCCCCGCAACGCCGCTCACATAGGGAGCCGACATGGAAGTCCCCGATTCAAAGGAATATCCGCCGGGCACTGTGCTCAGGATGTATACTCCCGGCTCACCCACGTGGACCGTATTGGGGCCGAAGTTGCTGAATACAGCTTTTTTGTCGTTCTGGTCCGTTGCGGCTACGGCAATGATGTTGTCGAGGGCATAACTTGCCGGATAGGAGGGGAAGAGGTCGTTATTGTCACCAACACCGTCGTCGCCGCCGTTGCCGGCAGCAGCGACGACGAGGACGCCGGCGTTCCTTGCATCCCGGAGGGTGTCGAACTCGGCATTCGAGAAGTCGGCGCCGCTGAAGCTCGCATTGATCACCCGTGCGCCCATGGAAACGGCATACCCGATTGCATCGATCTCGTCGGCAATGGAGCCGAAACCGTCGCCGCTGAGGATCTTGAGAGGCATGATCTGGACATGCCACATCATGCCCGAGACCCCGACGCCGTTGTTTCCGGCAGCGCCGATAATGCCCGATACATGCGTCCCGTGTCCGTTATCATCGAAAGGGTCATTCGTTTCGGCGACGAAGTTCCATCCCCTGCAGTCATCGATCCTGCCGTTGCCGTCGTCATCAATGCCGTTTGCACAGTCCGTCTCTCCCGGATTTCTCCAGACGTTGTCCCTGAGGTCAGGATGGGTGTGATCGATGCCGCTATCAATGACGGCGACGATGACGGACGGGCTCCCTCGTGTTATATCCCAGGCTTCCGTCGCCTTGATATCGGCGCCCGGTGTGCCGTTGGCTATCCGTCCCGTGTTGAGCAGAGGCCATTGCTGATTGAAGAAGGCGTCGTTCGGGATCGTCGCCGATGCCCGTCTGATGTAATTCGGTTCGGCGTATTCAACGTGGGGGTTTGCCGTGTAGAGCTCAATCGCCGCCCTGACGGAGAGACCCTGGGGGAGCTTTATGCGCTCCATGTTCTGGTTAAGATTAAACCGCTTCATGACCTTTGCGCCGACCTCCCGGTGGACCGATAGTGAAGAGGCCCTGACCGAGCCCGGCCTGAACTTGACGATCACCTCGCCTTCCCGGTATCGGGCCGTATCCAATCGGCCCAGAATGGTCTGTGGCGATGTTTTTCCGATACCGGTCGCTTCCTTCGTTGACGGCGCCGGCGAAGCAGATGAAACCTGCGATTTCTGCTCACCGCAGCCGACGGCAAAAAGCAGCATCATGATCAATAGAGGGAACAGTCTCTTCATTGTCCTCTCCTTTTCTTTCTTTATCTGTGGGAGCACCATGGAAGGTACGCCTGATCTTTTCTCTCCGGCAGTTCTAAACGCGCCTTGCCCCCATGTTTGAAAATAGCATGTTTCCGCTGAAACAGGGAAATAGATATGCCGGCAGGCGCCCACCGGGCATCAGAAAAAAGGGCGGGAAGACCCCGCCCTTTTTGTTCGAGTTGCTCTTCACGATGAATCAGGGTTGATTCGTGACAGTTACTGTGACAACGACACTCTGCGGAGGTATCGCCGAGTCGGTGATCGTCAGATCAACCACCGCTGAAGTGCCTACACTAACGCTGTTGGAAACAGCGCTTGCAGTAAATGTTGTCGCGCCGGTGACGGTAGCCGTAACAATGTTGGGAGCCGAGGATATGACTGCGTATGGCCCCGTTCCACCGGAAATCGCAAAGGACCTTGACGTTGCCCCGGCTGTACAGGAATTATCATTTTCGCAGATTGTGATCGTCGTCGGTCGAACCGTCAAAGGTGTCACGGGAGGCGGCGGGACAACCGGCGCCTGGATCGTCAGCGACAGGGAGCCCTGGACGCCGGCGACGGACGCCGTGATGTTTGCCGACAAGTCGAAGCCGGCCTCGAGCGACGGTGCCGTGAACTGAACCGTTGCAACTCCGTTCACCGTCTGGGCGAAGGGGTCAATGCCTCCACTGGTCGTTGTGAAGTTCACAGCCGTCCCGTCGGGAGCGGGGGCGCCTGTCGACGTCGTCACCATGGCGGAAATTGTCGCTTCCTCGCCTGACTCGACGGGGTTCGGATTCGCTGACACGACGACGGAACTGACCGTGATCGGCTGGACGAAGACAGAAACGAGATTTGCAGCGCCCGAAAAATCGCTGATGGCGAAGAGGTTGATCGTCATTGCGAAGGGCCTGAGAGCCTGGGGCGAGAACTCCATGAGAATGTTGGCCTGTCCGTTGGCGTCTGTCGCCGCGCTGTCGCCGAGGGCGATCGGGAAGACGGCTTCAGTGCTGTCTGCGCCGAAACGGATAAGATCTCCGGCGATGGGCTGCCCGAAGGGATCGAGCACCGTCGCCCTGACGAGGATCTGCCTGTCGCTGGGGTTCTCGAAGATGATAAAGTCGTTCGGTTCATTGAATACGCCGTCTGCATCGCCGTCGATATCGATCCGCAAAGTGGGACCCGGGAAGTTCCGGCTGAAGGGGGAGAAGAACACCGTCTTGCTGTCCCGCACATTGCCGGACCCGGAGGCGATTTCCGCCTGAATCGTCGCGAACCCCGGCGTCGATGAGGTGATACTCGTTCTGGCTACGCCTTCGGTATCGGTGACGGCTCTGACCGTCGAAGGGGTCCCGCCGGTAAGGGACAGATTGGTGAAGACGACGGGGGTGTTTACGATCGGCATGCCGTTGCCGTCGAGCACCTTTGCATTGACGAAAAGGGTCGAGTTCGTCTGTGCGACGTAGTGTGTCGGCTGCACCTGGACGACAGTCGGTATGCCGGGGTTTTCACCTCTCGGGACGTCCGTCGAGCCGCCGCCCCCTCCTCCGCACCCGAAGAGGCCGAAAGAGATTGCCAGGATGGTAATGCTCAGTATGGAAAGAATGTCTTTTCTCCTCATGCCTGTCCTCCAAAAGTCAGTTAGATGCATCACAGTAGTCGAAGGAGCCGATCTCGAAGTTCGTCTGCGCCTGGAATATGAAAGGCGTGCCGTTTTCGCTCTTGCCCTCGAAGGTGAAGGTCGCCGTATAGTTGTTGATTAACGATCCTGAGGAGGCGTACTGCCCGCTCGTTATGTCGATGAGATACTGGTCTTTCCTGATGAGGTCCGCCAATACAATCGTGGTCTCGAGGATGCTCGGAGCCGGGGGGATGACAATCGTCTCTCTCCTCGTATCCGTCAGGATGGGAGGAGCACCGATGGAATCTCCGGACCGGCGGTACTCGATCGTGTATTTTTCCACGAAGAGCGTTTTCGGTTCGAAGTTGGAGTTCGTGTTGGGGTCGATGGGCCGTGTCTGCACCCTGAGGATTGCGCTGTGAGTCGTAATGGACTCGGTCTGATTGCCGGGCTGAACGGGGTCGCAGTCAATGATCTGATGCACGTCGACGCTGAATGTGTTGCCGCCGAGATAGAAGGGCGTCAAAGTGGCTTCGATCGTGATGCTGTTGTCCTCCGTGCCCTGACTGCCGGGCTGTCCCGGCGTGCCGCCTCCTCCCCCGCATCCCCAAAGGAAAGCTGTCGTCAGTGATACGATCAGGGTCGCAATTAAGATAAGACTTCTTTTCATATTTCCTCCCACCTTGTTCCGCAAAGAGAATCCACCCCGAGAGCCCGTTCTCATAAAAAGACCGGCCACACTTCTGTCCTCTCTCTGCGAACGCATGTTATTTGATTTCCGTGCATTGGACATACTGGTTTCGCCTTTTCTCTGCTGCCTGTGCAGCAATCCACGGGGGTTTCTACTGCTGATCCCTGAGCCGTCTCATGAGGGCAGGAGCCTTGCCCTTTCCGTCTGAAGCTACTTCATGACCCGCGGGGTCAGAAAGATGATCATCTCCTGGTTGATGCGTTCTTTTGTCTCCCGTTTGAAGAGATATCCGAGGACCGGGATGCGGGAGAGTCCGGGCACACCGGAGTCCTCCTTCACTTCACCTATTCTCATAACGCCGCCGATGACGACGGTCTCACCGTCCTTCACGAGCAATGCCGTCGAGGCTGACCTCGTGTCGATTTGAGGGTTTCCGAGGGCATCGACAAACTGGAAATTCGGCTCGTCCTTGTTGACCTCGATTTTCAGGAACACTCCGTTTTCAATGACCTGGGGAACGATTTTGAGCTTGAGGTTCGCGTCTTTATAGACGGTGCTGAATGTGTCGTTCTGCCCCCTTGTTGTAACCGGGATCTGGGCGCCCTGCTTGATGACGGCCATCTCGTTGTTCAGGGCGACGATCCTGGGATTGGAAACGATGCGGCCCTTGCCGATGTCTTCAATTGCAGTGATTCTGAGGTCGAGACCGAGGGTCTGCGCCGCGTTCAGATAGCCGAAGGTTATCGCGCTCGTCGGTGCAAGTGCCGCGGTCACACCTGTTGCGGGAAGGTTGATGAGGGCCGGCGCCCCTTTTCCGCCCAGAACGTTCCCGGGCTTCGTTGGATCCGCCCCCGGGACGGAGCCGCTGACGATCGACATATAATCGTTCGGACGGGCCTTGAACCCCCACTCAATGCCGAGGCTCCTCAGGAAGTTGTTGTTGATCTCGAGGATGCGCGCCTCGATGAGGATCTGGGGCTCCGGTTTGTCCAGCGTCCTGACGATTTCCTCGACTTTCTGGATAACCATGGGAACGTCGGTCAGGACAATGGATCCTGTTGATCTCCTGCTGATAAGCCTCTCGAAAGGATCCTTGTCTTCGCCGAGTCTTTCGTTCTGTCTGAATATGCCGATGCCTCCCCACGCGGTGAGCACCTTCGAGTCCTTTATAGCCTTTTCAACGAGGGAAACGTCCACATACCGTATGGGAAAGACCCGCGTCTCGAGCAGGCCGGCCTTCGCCTCGTTCTCTTTGACCTTCGCTTCGTTCTCCTTGATCTTCGCTTCGTTCTCGATCGACTTGGCGATGGTCTCACCCGAGGAGGGCACGATCTTCAGCACCTTTCCGTCATAGATCCTCTGCAGGTTGTAGGTCCTCAGGATCAGGTCCATTGCCTGATCCCAGGGCACCTTTTCGAGCCGCATATTGACGATCTTGAGAGGCTTTTCGCCTTTGGGGTCCTTGGGGTCTTTTCCCACATCGGGATGGACGACGATGTTATACCCTGCCACATCTGCGAGAAGCCTGAGGATGGGAATGACCTCGGCATCCTGGATATCCAGGGAGACCACATTACCGTTTGAGACCTGCTTGACCGGCGATCCTTCGCCGTGGCCGCTCGCCCCTTTCTTTGCCGAAACGAGATCGATGACGATCTCATCGTCCAGCGCCATGGCCTCTGCTTCAGTCGATGCTTCGACGTCGAGGATGAACCGGGCCTTGTTCTTTTCGGCTTTCTGTTTGAGACCCTTGACGGGTGCCGGGAATTTGTTCGGCACTGAAGCGGACAATGCGACGTCTGGTATATCGATCATCACTGTCCCATCTACCTGAGAGATGGCAGGCTCAGGCATCATGCCGTCGCCCTTGATGACAAGTTCGATGCCCTTATCCGTCTTGTCGAAGAAGATGTCCACGATCTTTCCGGCTTTCGCAGTCAGAGCCGAGGCGTCGCGCGCAGGCGCGGCCTGCACGCCGGCGGCTTCCTTTCCGGCAGCCGGCTGATCCGCTGCGACCCGCACGATGAGCACGTTGTCCTGCATCTGCGCCTTCAGGTCCGCAGGAGACTGAAGGAGCACGTCGAGCTGTGCTACCGCCGGTGCCTTCTGCGAGGGTATGATCTCCGTCACACCATCATGCTTCGAGAACACCTTTCCCCGGAAATTACCGAGGGTGAGGCCCTCCAATATAAGGGAGACCCTGAAAGGATCAATCGTCTTAACTATTGAGTAGGTGAAGGGCCCTGTGGCCTTAATAGTTACGGAATGATCGGAGATCTGAATATCAGAAATGCTTGGTGTCCCGGCAGGCGGAGCCCCTCCTGCGCTGTCCTCCGCAAAGACCGTTGCCGTGAAAGCGGCAAACAGAAACACAAAACTCCAGAGGGCAACCAGAGCATGCCCGAGGAGGACCGGTCTTTTTGTCTGAATGTCCGACTTCGATGGCAGACGAACGTGCCCTGTAATCTTCATCCTTCTTCCCTCCCGCTCAGCGTTAAAAGGGTATCCTTTGATCTTGTTATACCCTTGTAATCTTTGACATTTTCCCTGACGATGACCGCATCCCTCGTAATCTTATGGATAATACCGGAACGCAGCCCGAGTTTCATGCCCTCGCGGATCGTATAGGACTTCCCGTCGGGCAAGGTGACGACAGCATAATTGCCGTGGCTGTTCTGCAGAATCGCGATGACCCTGAAGTCCATGATTTCAAAATGATCAATCGGGCTATCAGATTTCTTCTTCTCTTTTCCTGTTTTTGCAATAAGAGGAGCAAAGGGGTCCCGCCGGTCTCCCGCATCATACTCGGGAAGTGAGTGCCCCTGCGTATTGGCAACCTGCTGGACCGCCTTCTGTTGGTTCTGGTTTGCTTTCTGGCCCTGGTCGACAGCCAGTGAAGCTGCCGGCGATGCGAGCAGCAGGGCGGTACTCATCACTGTTGCGGTTAAAGTCCATGCGCTCTTCATTTTTTCTTCTCTTGTTCCGACGGTTTGGTGTTGGTAGCGGTTTCTTTGTCCTTGTTCTTGTCTTTGTTTTTCTCTTTTTCGGCCTTCTCCATGGCCTTCTTCTCCTCATTCGACAGGAGAGAATAGGTGAGCGTCGTGAAGCTGATTGTCAGCGGCTGCTCACTTTTCAGATACCGTTTGCTCGAAACCTTCATGGTGAAATCGGGGATATTGATGATCCTCTGGAGTTTCGCAATGCCGCTTAGGAACTCCCCGTACCGGTGAAAGCTCCCGAGCATCTCGACCTCGACGGGTATTTCCGTGATCTCCCTGCTTGCATGAAGGGATCTTTCCTTGGGCTTCCATGTCAGCACCTGGAGTCCTGAGCCGAGACCGACGTCAGAAACCTGCCTCAGGAGAGACGATATCTCCTTTTCCTGGGGCAACTGGAGCTGGAGGGTATCGATGGCGCTTTTCAGTTTGTCGTTTTCCCCCATGAGCGTTGAGAGTTTAGCCGTCTTCTGCCGTGCGATCATGATGTCACCCTGCTGTTTTTCGAGTTCCTGGACGAGACGGCTCCTTTCGCTGATCGCAGGGACGATGAAATAGAAGATGAAGAGGGCAGCGACGATGACGGGAGGAACGATGTACAGGAGCCTCTTCTTCATCGGCGTCAGATTTTCCATGTTCAACTGCAGATTCGGTTTCATGTTCAGGTTCACGTGCATTCCCCCCTGGCCTACGTCTTTGCCCTGAAATTGAACTTGAATTTATAAACGGCCACCTTTTCGACCTCAGCCTGTTTCGTCTCCGTCAGGTTGACATCGGAGATGCGCTCCGATTTCTTGAGGTTCTCCATGTACGATACGATCTCGGCCGGCGAGAAGGCATACCCTTCGACATTCATGGTGTTGTCCTTGAATGTGAGGGTGTTCAGCCAGATGCCGCTGGGAAGCTGGACGCCGAGGTCGTTGATGATCTTCATGGGCAGGGCCTGGTCTCTCTTGAGCGATTCGATGAGAGACTTTCTTTTCTCCAATTCCTTGTTCAGTTGCTCAAAGCGTTTGACCTCTTCGAGCTGCTTGTCGAGACTGGCCAGGAGGGCACGGTTCGTTTCGACCTCCGCTTTTTTCTGGTCCACATGTGACTTCAGGAAAAATGTGGCTGCCCCCATGACACAGACCGCGACGAGAGTGAAAAGAGCGATCCTGGTGAGGACGCCGTACGAGCCCTTGCCCTTCGTCTTTTTCTTTTCCTCCGGGAGAAGATTGATCTTAATCATTCTTGTCTCCAAACCGCCTCAAGGCGAGACCGACTGCGACAGAGGCGAGCGGTCCCATCTCGGAAATATAGGCTTTGTCTAATTTATCGGGAACCCTGATGTTTTTAAAGGGGTCCACAACGTCCACGGGCACGCCGATGCGCTCTGACATCATCTCGGGGAAGTCCTTCATGAGCGCGGCGCCTCCGCCGAGCATGATCCTGCCGATCGCTTGCTCGCTGATGCTGCTGTTGAAGTACTCGAAGGACCGGTAGATCTCCGCATAAATTTCATCGGACGCCGAATCCATGACCATGCGGGAATCATCCTCGGATATGCCTTCAACGACCTGTCCTCTCATCAATCTCTCGGCATCCTCCCGCGACGCTTTCAGTATTCTTTCGAAGGCATCGACATGATAGTTGTTCCCGATGGAGGTATCCCTGACAAAGATGGGCGTTCCTTCATGGAGGATGCTGATGTTGGTCTTGCTCGCCCCGACGTTGACGAGGGCGATGTTCCGGTGTTCAGTGGCATCGTAGTTTGCCTCGTAGGTGTTGCACATCGCGAAGGAGTCCACGTCGACGACGGATGCATGAAATCCGGCGGCCTGAACGGCGTCGACATAATCCTGCATCACGTTCTTCTTGACGGCCGCGATGATGACTTCCATCTGCTCTTCCTCTCCCTTCTTGGGTCCGAGTATCTGGAAGTCGATGTTGACGTCCTGGATGTCGAAGGGGATGTACTGCTCAGCCTCATAGCTGATCGATGTGGAGAGCTCTTCATCCGTCATCATGGGGAGGGTTACCTTCTTGATGATTACGGAGGAGTGTCCGGAAATACCCACGACGACGGTGCCGCGCTTTATTCCGGATTTCCTGAAGAGATCCCGTATCGCCGATACGAGAGCCTCCCGGTCACAGATGACCCCGTCGGTAATGATGCCAGGCGGAATCGGCATATAGTCGAAGTATGAGAGTTCATAGCCGTTCTTCCTGTCCTGGAGTTCCACTGCCTTGATACAGCTTGAGCCGATGTCGAGACCGATGGTATGCTTTTTTCCGAACAACATAGTTTTTCCTTATCAGAGTTTTTTTACCCGTCAATTATTTTTTTATCGGATAAAATTGCCACATCTTAAGTCGGAAAAAAATACCTATTCGTTTTTTCAGGACCTGATGCCGGCGTGCTGTCCGTTTTTCTTGCTGCACGCCGGGGCGTGATGATGTGCCGGTTTTCCGGCTTTCCGCGACGGTTTATGCGGGGACTGCTGACGGGTGAATGTCTCGGCGGTATCTGCGCCATGCCGTTATCTTATGCAATCATGAAAGGAACGGGCTGTGATGCCTCTCACACCAGCGGCACAGAAATCGTTACGCAGTGCGTTGTGAGACTGTACACCTTGCATTTGAAAGGAAAGGCGGGGTGAAGTGCTCTGAAAAACAGTGTCGGTGTCAGTGTGAGTGCCAGTAAAAAGGCTCACTTTTTCGACCATCGGCTTGAAACGTCTTCTTTTGTGACGGTTAAGGTACCGCCGCATCAAGGTTTTCGGCGCATGCACCCCGCCTTTCCTGAGGGCGTATGCAACGATAGGATAAACAATAGTCGGTGTCAGTCAAAGGCTGTTGCGGCAGGATGAAAATGAGGGATGCGGGGACAACGGCCCGCATCCCCTACGGCGTAAATGTAAGGCTACAGGGGCAGGTCGACTTTGATATGCAGCTCCTTTGTCTGTTTCGCCTCCACGGGAGAGGGCGCGCCGCTGAGGAGGCAGACGGCCTTTTGCGTCTTCGGAAAGGCGATGACATCGCGGATCGTATGCGCCCCGACCATGAGCATGACGAGACGGTCGAGCCCGAGGGCGATGCCGCCGTGGGGCGGTGCGCCGTATTCGAGGGCATCGAGGAGGAACCCGAATTTCATGGCCGACTCGTCGTCGGAAATGCCGAGGACCCGGAACATCCTTTTCTGTATGTCCCTGCGGTGTATACGGATGCTGCCCCCGCCGATCTCGTTGCCGTTCAGGACGAGGTCATAGGCCTTTGCCCGGAGCGATGAAAGGAGCCCGGCCTGCTTCAGGTAGGCCTCGCCGGAAAGCTCCTCCTCCGGCAGGGAGCAGATGCGTTCACAGTCCTCGTCGACGGGTGACGTGAAGGGATGATGCATCGCGGCGAACCTCTTGTCCTCCTCGTCCCATTCGAGAAGAGGGAAATCGGTGATCCAGAGGAAGTCGAAACCTTCCCGGACCAGATTCAGGCGCTTGGCGAGGCTGAGTCTCATGCGGCTGAGAACATCGTGGACAACCCTTTCCTTGTCGGCTACAAAGAGCAGGAGGTCTCCCTCCGCTGCTTCGAGGCGCTCCGCCATTTGCTGCAGGATGCCCTCGGGAAAGAACTTGGCGATGGGCGATTCGAAGCCGTTTTTCACCCTGATCCAGGCGAGTCCCTTTGCGCCGAAGGACTGCGCCTCTTCGGTGAGCATGTCAATTTCCCGCCTTGAGAGTCCCGCCATCGTTTTAGCGTTGATCCCCTTCACCCTGCCGCCTGCATTGAGGGTGTCGTTGAACACCTTGAACGATCCCTCGCGGACGAGATCGGCCACGTCCTTCAGCTCGAGGCCGAACCGGGTATCGGGCTTGTCGTTGCCGAAACGCTCCATGGATTCCCGGAAGGACAGGCGCGGGAAAGGCAGGGAGACGTCATGGCCGAGGACCTCCCGGAAAAGCTTCCCGATCATCGTCTCCATCAGGGACATGATATCGGAGCTGTCGATGAAAGACATCTCAAGGTCGACCTGCGTGAATTCGGGCTGCCTGTCCGCCCGGAGGTCCTCGTCACGGAAGCATTTGACGATCTGGAAGTACCGTTCCATGCCGGCGACCATGAGAATCTGCTTGAAAAGCTGGGGTGACTGGGGCAAGGCAAAAAAATGTCCCGGGTTGAGCCGGCTCGGGACAAGGTAGTCCCGGGCCCCCTCGGGAGTGGATTTTGTCAGCATCGGCGTTTCCGTCTCCACAAAGCCTTCCCCGTCGAGAAAGTCCCGTATGGTCTTCGTGATGCGGTGCCGGATGACGAGATTGCGCTGCAGCTCGGGCCTCCTGAGATCGAGGTAGCGGTGTTTGAAGCGGAGAAACTCGGACGCCTCGTGGGCCTCCTCCAGGGGAAAGGGCAGGGGCTGGGATGTGTTGAGGACCGTCATCGTCGCGGCATAGACTTCGACCATGCCTGTCGGGAGAGAGGCATTCTCCGTTCCTTCGGGCCTCCGCCTCACATCACCGCGCACGGCAATGACGAATTCCCCCCGCAGGTCGTGGGCGGCACTGTGGGCCTCAGGGGACACGTCAGGGCTGAAGACGATCTGGATGATGCCGCTCCGGTCCCGCAGGTCGACGAAGATAAGACCGCCGTGATCACGTCTCCGGAACACCCATCCCGCAAGGCTGAGGGTTGATCCGACATCGGCCTCGCGGACATCACCACACCACTTGTCACGAATCATGGTACCTCCGAACATTGAATGTAATTAATCATATCGCTGCAACTGCAACAGGGTCTCCGGAAAAGCGGGACGAGGATGCCGAAAAGCCTTGGTGCTGCGAAACCTTTGCCGTCACAAAGACAACGTTGCAGGACGATGTCTGAAAAAAGGTGAACCTTTTGCTGACACTCACACTGTCACTGACACTGTCGTTCAGAGCACTTTGTCCCGCCTATTCATGCGTCTGAAAGGTTAACTCTGCTGCCGTGGCGGCGGGCATCACGACTGCAGGAATTTCTTCAGTTGCTGCAGCTCCTCCGGGGCCATGGCCCTCATCTCCCCGGGACGCAGATCACCGAGCTTCAGGCCGTCGATGGCCACCCGGATGAGGCGGATCACCGTATACCCGATCTTTTCGAACATCCTCCGTATCTGTCTCTTTTTCCCCTCGTGGATGGACATCTCGACCCAGCAGTTGCTCTCCCTGTGGCGCACATTGAGCACCCGCGCCGGGGCGGTCATGCCGTCCTCGAGACGGATGCCTTTCCTGAGTTTTTCGATGTCCTCGTTTCCGATCAGTCCCTTTACCTTGACGAGGTAGACCTTGGAAATTTTTTTCGAAGGGTGCATCACGGCATGGGCCAGCGCCCCGTCATTGGTGACGATCAGGAGCCCCTCGGAATCATAATCAAGCCTGCCCACGGGGAAGACCCTGTAACGGGTATCCTTCAGGAAATCTGCGACGGTCTGCCTGCCCTCGGGGTCCGAAAGGGACGTCACGACGCCCCTCGGTTTGTTGAATTTGTAATACACCTTCGGCTGCGTCTCCGTGCAGAGCTTGCCGTCAACCTTAATATGGTCCCGCGACGGGTCCGCCTTCATCCCCAGGCTCGCCGTCACGCCGTTGACCGTTACCCGGCCTTCCGCGATGAACTCCTCGGCTTTCCGCCTGGATGATATGCCGAACCGGGCCAGGACTTTCTGAAGGCGCTCTTCCATAATTCAGGCGCAGCGATCAGAGCTTGATCTCAATGTACGATTTTTCCCTGAGGCCCCTGATCCAATTCCTGTATTCCGTCTTGAACCTCTCCTCGAGCAGTTGCTGCCTCACCATCTCCCTGGTCTGCGCGGGATCCTTGAAGCTGCGCTTGTCGTTCACTTTGAGGATATGCACTCCCCTGCCGGTCCAGAAGGGCTCGCTCACGTCGCCGGTCTCCATCGTCACCAACACATTTATGAACTCTTTCGAGAGGTCTTTCGTCCGCACGAAGCCCAGGTCTCCGCCGCTCCTCGCGCTCGAATCCTCGGAAAACTGCTTCGCCAGGGTCCCGAAGTTCTCGCCCTTCCTGATCTGATCGTAGATGCCCCGCGCTTTTTTTTCCGTCTCTTCGCGGTTGTCGCCTGTGCTGAGGAAGATATGACTGATCGCGTATCCTTCGCTGTCCGAGACGATCTCCGGCTTCTTCATGAGAAACCCGTTGATGTCGGTCTCCGTCACGACGATCTTGCTTCTCACCTCCTGATCGACGATCCTGTTAATGGTGATCTGTTCGGCCAGCTTCTTCCTGTATTCCTCCGGGGTAAACCCCTCCTTTTTTATCATGCTGAAAAACTGGTCGTCCGTCAGTGAGTACTTGCCCTTGATCCCCGCGATGACACGGTCCACTTCCTCTTTGTTTGCGAAGATGCCGACTTTCTCCGCCTCCTGCAGCTGCAGCCTCATGTCGATAAGGGTTTCGAGAAAGAACTTTTCGCTCTCCCTGAAAATCTTGCTTCGCTCCTCGGTGCCAAGGGCCTTCATCTCTTCGCTCGCCTCGAATTCCATTGTCTTGTATAGATCGCTCCATGTGATGACATCCTTGTTCACGATGGCCACGACCTTGTCGAGGAGCGTGGTACCATATGCAAAGCCCGTGAAAAGAAGCATAAGAGCGCAAAGAAAGTATGTCGTTCTTCTGATCATGAGTCGGCCTCCTTGAAATTCTCCCACGACAACCGATGAGTTCCGGGCACTTCCGGTTTATGATTCTAACATATCCGGGGCAACTGCTCTCCAGGGAGCATATCCATGACCCGCGTGCCTCCGATGGCGGTCTTCAGGAGCACCATGCCCGTCGTCATCCTGTCGGCCGCCGACACTTCGCCGATGACGGACGCCCTCCGCCCGAGAGGGTGAGCCGTCATCCGTTCAAGAATAGGACCGGCGGCCCCGGGTGAGACGACGGCGATGAGGCATCCTTCATTTGCGACGTAGAGCGGATCGAGGCCGAGGAGATCACAGGCCCCCTGCACGCCCGGTGTTATGGGGAGCGCCTGCTCCTCGATGACGGCGCAGTGTCCCGTTTCTTCGGCGATCTCCCGCAGTGTCGTGGCGACGCCGCCCCTCGTGGGGTCCCTCATCATCTTAACGCCGCCGGCGACGGAGAGCATGGTCCGGCAGAGGTCATGCAACGGGGCCGTGTCGCTCAGGACGGGCGGTTCGAAACTGATGCCGCTCCTTTCGGACAGGACTGCGATGCCGTGGTTACCGATCAAACCGCTGACGATGATTTTGTCGCCCGGCACGATCAGCTCCGGTCCCAGTCTCACGTCGGGCCCCACAACGCCGATGCCGCTCGTGTTGATGAAGAGGCCGTCACCCTTGCCACGTTCCACGACCTTCGTGTCGCCTGTGACGATCCTGACCCCGGCACGGTCCGCCGCCTGCGAGATCGATGCAAGAACGGCCTCGAAGGAGGACAGGGGAAAGCCCTCTTCAATGATGAATCCCAGGGAGAGCACAAGGGGTGACGCGCCGACGACGGCGAGGTCGTTGACGGTGCCGAAAACGGCGAGATCTCCGATATTCCCTCCCGGGAAAAACAGGGGGGAGACGACATAGGAGTCCGTCGTGAATGCAAGCCTCGCGTCCGGCGTGAGCAGGCCCTGAAATATCCCGGGATCCAGAACGGCGGAGTCCCTCAGTTCATGCATGTCGAAGGCGGGCTGGAAATACCTGCGGATGAGATCGTGCATCAACCGTCCGCCGCTGCCGTGTCCGAGCAGGATCCTCTCCATATCACTCCTTCGCCGGTCTTGCCCCGACCTGGACTGAGAGAGGGCCCTCCCGGGCCGGACCGAGGGCCGTCACCGCGTAAAAGGCTTCAGCGGCAAGAGGGAACCGGTCGGTGAACACGGGGCTGAGTGACTCCCCGATTGGAGCGAATTCGCGTTCCTCTGCACTCCTCCGGTAGACCCTGTATCCGGTGACCCAGGATTCACGGTTTTCCGTCCACGAGAGATGGACCCTGTCATCGGATGCAGCGAAGCGCAGGCCCGCCGGTGCAGCGGGAACGTAGTCGGCGGGGTGGACCGTAAGTTCAGCAGAAGGATGCCCCTCTGTCTTCAGGGCGTTATCGAGCACCGTCCGCACCGAGTAAGAGACGGTCCTTGCCGTTTCGACGGAGTCCCTGAACAGGGGGTCGGACAGGATTGCAACCGGCGCCGGGGAGGAATCAGCTTCACTGCTTCGGTAGATACGGTATTTCACGTCGCCGGGGACTTTTTCCCACGATATTTCGACGCCGTCGTCCAGAAGCCGGAAGGTCAGCCCTGCCGGAGGGGGGGCGGCTTCGCGGGGACGACATCCAGGGGAGGCGAAAGGTCTCCCTGCACTTTCTTGAGACTGACGGGTCTGATGGTAAAACTGTAGTGCCGGCCCTGAACGAGGCTGTCCGTGACGTGCGACGTTGCATCGGCCTTCAGGACAATTTGCCCGGCAGCCCCCTGCTCCGTCCCGCCGGGGACGGCTTCGTGCTGTTCGATGATGAACCCTTCTATCTTTTTCCGCAGGCCGTCGGGATATTCCCAGGAGAGAACGACCTTTTCCTCACTCTGCAGGGCCGAGATGGCAGTGACAGCCTCGGGCTTGTCGAAGGCCTTCAGGGTGGGAGCGCCCTTCTTCCCGCATGACGGCAGGGTGAACAGGCCGACAAGAAGGGACAGAAAGACGAGCGAGACGTGAGAAGGCCTCTTCATGACGTCAGTCCTTTCCGAGCATCTCCCGGAAACGGCTGATCTGCTCCCTCACCATGTCCGGCGACGTGCCTCCCACAGACCGCTTCGCCGTCACCGACCGGGAGGGGGTGATGAAGGTGTAAAGGTCTTTGCCGAAGGCATCGGAGAAGGACCGGTATTCCCGAAGGTCGACCTCTTCCAGGTTCCTGCCGGTTTCGATGCAGTGACGGACGATCCTGCCCGTGATCTCGTGGGCCGAGCGGAACGGTACACCCTTTCGGACGAGATACTCGGCGATGTCAGTCGCCGTTGCGAAGCCCGCCCCTGCGCTCTGCTCCATGAACTCTTTCCTGAAGGTCACCTGCCGGAGCATGTCAGGGAGGATGGCGAGCACCGCCGTGACGGTATCGATCGTGTCGAACACGGGCTCCTTGTCCTCCTGCATGTCCCGGTTGTAGGCAAGGGGGAGCCCCTTCATCATCGTGAGAAGGCTGAAAAGATTTCCGTACACACGGCCCGTCTTGCCCCTCATCAGCTCTGCAACATCGGGATTCTTCTTCTGCGGCATGATGCTCGATCCCGTGGTGAAGGCGTCGGAAAGCTCGATGAAGGAAAACTCCGCCGTCGACCAGAGGACAAGCTCCTCGGCGAGGCGCGAGACATGCATCATGAGCAGCGCCGATGCGGAGAGGAACTCGACGGCGAAATCCCTGTCCGAAACTGCGTCGATGCTGTTCTCCGACACGTCGTCGAAGCCGAGAAGCTCGGCCACATAGTGCCTGTCGATGGGGAGGGACGTGCCTGCAAGGGCGCAGGACCCCAGGGGAAGCACGTTGAGGCGCTTCAGGAGGTCCCGGAAGCGCTCCCTGTCCCGCCGGAGCATCTGCGCGTAGGCCATGAGGTGGTGCGAGAGGAGCACGGGCTGGGCCCTCTGGAGGTGCGTGAACCCCGGCATGATGACGCCGAGATGATCCTCCGACAGGTCGACGAGCACACCCGCTGCATCCTTCAGCAGGGCGATGATCCGGCCCACTTCATCCCGCAGGAGCATCCTCAGGTCCAGGGCCACCTGGTCGTTTCTCGACCTGGCCGTGTGAAGCCTGCTGCCTGCTTCGCCGATCTTGTCACGGAGCGACTGCTCGATGTTCATATGGATGTCCTCCAGTTCCTCGCGGAACAGGAAGGTCCCCCTTTCGATCTCGCGGCCGATCTCCTTCAGTCCCCGGACGATGCTGTTCGCGTCTTTCTTCGGTATGATCTTCTGCTTCGCCAGCATCTTCGCGTGGGCGATGCTTCCCTCGATATCGTACCGCCAGAGACGCCTGTCGAAGGATATCGACTCGGTGAAGCGCTCGACGCTCTTCGCCGTCGCGCCCGTGAACCTGCCCGACCAGGGTTTCTTCATCGGTCCTTCAGGCATCCTCCTAACTTTCTTCGGCCTTCTGCTTATCCCTCGCGGCGATGATCTTCTGGGCGAGATGGGCAGGCAGCTCCTCGTAGTGAGAGAACTCCATGGAGTAGAGACCGCGGCCCGAGGTGATGCTGTGGAGCTGGTTCGCATAGGTGAGCATCTCGGACATGGGCACCTGGGCGAGGATTTTCTGATTGCCCCCGGCCTGGGGTTCGACGCCCTGGACCTTTCCGCGCCTCGAATTCAGATCGCCGATCACCGAGCCCAGCGTGTCGTCCGGTACGACGACCTCGATCTGCATGATCGGTTCGAGGAGGATGGGCTTTGCGTCCTGGACGGCCTTCTTCAGGGCCATGGACCCGGCGATCTTGAAGGCCATTTCCGACGAATCGACGGAGTGGTATGACCCGTCGAACAGGGTGACCTTGACGTCGACCATCTGGTACCCGGCAACGACACCCTCGCGCATCGTATCGACGATGCCCTTTTCAACGGCAGGGATATACTGCCGCGGGATGGAGCCGCCGACGATCTTGTCGACAAACTCGTATCCTCCGCCTCTGGGCATGGGCTCGATCTCGATCCAGCAATCGCCGTACTGGCCGCGGCCGCCCGATTGCTTCTTGTATCTTCCCTGCACCTTGGCCGAACCTTTAATCGTCTCCCTGTAGGGGATCTTGGGGGTCTTCATCTCCACTTCGGCGCCGAACTTCCTCTTGAGCTTTTCGAGGGCCACTTCGAGATGGACCTGCCCCATCCCGGAGAGGATCATCTCCCGCGACTCCTCGTCACGGGTGAAACGCAGCGTCGGGTCCTCTTCGAGAATCCTCTGGATCCCGATGCTCACCTTTTCCTCGTCGCCCTTCGCCTTCGGGGCTATTGCATACGAGATGATCGGATCGGCGAATTTCACGCGCGGCAGGATCAGGGGATGGTGCTCCTCGCAGAGGGTGTCACCGACGTTGGTGTCTTTCAGCTTGACGACCGCCCCGATCTCTCCAGGGCCTGCCGACTGGGCGGGGATGTTCTTCTTGCCGAGCATCGAAAAGACCTGACCGATGCGCTCCTTCGTTCCCGTCACGGCGTTGAGGACCGTCGAATCGGCCTTCAGGACGCCTGCATAAACACGGAAGTAGGAGAGTTTGCCCGCATAGGGGTCGGCGATCGTCTTGAACACATAGGCGGTGAGCGGGTCCGTCTGGACCGGCTTTCTCTCTTCTTCCTTGTTGTCCTTCGGGTTCATGCCCCTGATCGCGCTGATCCTGCTCATCTCGACGGGCGAGGGGAGGCAAAGCGTTATGGCGTCCATCAACTGCGTGATCCCCTTGTTTTGAGCGGCGGAACCGCAGGTGACGGGGATGAACTTCCTCGTGATCGATCCTTCCCGGACACCCTTCATGATCTCCTCGGTCGTAAGCTCTCCGCCCTCGAGGTACTTTTCGAGGAGAGAGTCGTCAGCCTCGGCGATCTTCTCGACGAGCTTCTTCCGGTAGGTCTCAATATCGTCCTTCATGTCAGCCGGGATCTCGCCCTCCGTTGACGTGCCGTCTCCGAAGTACAGGGCCTTCATCGCCACCAGGTCGACGAGTCCCCGGAACTGCTCGCCCGAGCCGATCGGAACATACAGGGGGATCGCCTCAGTTTGGAAATGCTGTTCTATTTCACTGACGGCACGGGAAAAGTTCGCGAATTCCTTGTCCATCTTGTTGACATAGACGATCCTCGGCACCTCGAACTCGCTCGCGTACCTCCAGACCTTGTCCGTTTCGGCCTTCACGCCCGAAAGGGCGCTCACGATGACGATGGCGCCGTCGGAAACTCTGAGACAGCCCCGGGTGTCCTCGATGAAGTTGATGAAACCCGGCGTGTCGATGATGTTGACGCGCGTGTCCTTCCATGAATAGAAAGCGATGGCAGACGATACGCTGATCTTCCGGGAAATCTCTTCCGGTTCGTAATCCATCGTCGCGTTGCCGGCATCGACCGCCCCGATCCTGTCGATGGCCCCGGCATTGAACAGGATGGCCTCGGCGAGCGAGGTCTTTCCCGCGCCGCTGTGGGCGATAATCGCCACATTTCTGATTTGATCGACATCCGCTTTTGCCATAACTACCCCCTTTGTATCACTTGGTAAATTTCAGGACCTTTTCGTTCGTATCACGGCCGGAGGCCGTTCATGCACAGCCTGACTTCTCTATGATCTCCCCGACGATCGGGACGTACTCCGTCTTTCCCTCTATCCGCTTCGATGCTATTTTCACGATCAGAAACGTCGCGATGAGCAGACCGAAACCTGTCAGGGCCGAGACGATGTCCGGAT
The DNA here is from genome assembly GCA_963705105.1 of uncultured Nitrospiraceae bacterium. GTDB lineage: Bacteria > Nitrospirota > Thermodesulfovibrionia > Thermodesulfovibrionales > Dissulfurispiraceae > CAVPIW01. The sequence goes on from CAVPIW010000016.1 coordinate 45,480, forward strand.
CGCTGCCGGGGAAAAACCCGCTCAGATATTCCTTGCCCAGCACGGCGCCCACAATGAGGGCGAGGGCAGGGATGCCGTAGACCATGAGGGCTCCCTTGATGTAGGTATAGGGCCTGAAGAACACCCGCACCGTATCGCCCACGGCCGCCCGCACATCGTTGACCGCCTCCACCTCAGCCCCGCCTGCAACGACCTTGCAGACCGACCCTCCCGGGCATTTCTCTCAGCCGCTCTGCTTCTGAATGGCGACAACGGCCATGGGGCCCTTCAGTTCCCTGACGATCCCGATCTCTTCCACGATTGCTTTCTCTCTTACCTGTAAGGAAATTAAGAGTAAATTATACCATATAGAGTGAATCAAAGGGTTATAAGCGGGGGGGCCAGGGGAGCTGGGAGGGAAACGGGGCGTTCCTGCCCCATGATCGCGGAGCGATGGCGCCGTGCTTCCCTTGCTTCGGCATGTCGTTATCAGTCATGAAGCCGTAAAATGCTCCCTATCGTCACATCCAACTCTTTGGTCCATAAACATAAAAATGATCCCTCCGACCAGTGCTTGTGCTATAATGAGCCTAAGAGAACGGGCAGACGGGTATGTCGGCTAATTTTGTTAGCAGGTACAGCGAGCAATACTTGAGCAATGGCTAAGTCAGTTGGTGCAGGAAGGTGTGTTCATTGCCTTAAGGTGGTACAAGAACGAAATTGGGATCATGTCTTTCCCGAATCCTGGTACCCTGAGACAACACCACCTGACATTGCAAAGTGGAAAGCCCCGAGCTGCATAAGATGTAACAGGGATTATGGTAAGATCGAACAGGATCTGCTAATAATATTTGGTCTATGTCTTGACCCCAATCATCCAGACACAAAAGGTATTGCCAAGAAAGCTCTTCGATCGATCAAACCAGAATATGGCCGAGATCGAAAAGATCGTCGGGCTCGGGAACGAAAGCTGGAGAAAACACTGCGAGAATTGACTATATTTCAGTCAATACCTGATCATGGCATTTTCCCGAACTTTGGGCCACTACAGCCACCGAGCACTGAAGGCTATATTGGCTTACCACTTCCGAAACACCAGATTGAACGGCTCGCCGAAAAAATTGTGAGAGGTGTTGCCTTTGTTGAAGATGGCCTTTATATAGATGAGCGATACAATTTGAGGTCATGTCAATAGGTGTGTAAAAAGCCATCAGGCGGCGAACCTTTCGACAGACTCTTCCTGCTCGACGGCAATGCCGTCTGTGAAGAGTTTCCCCTCGTGGACATCCCTCAGTAACCAATATCCCTTGAGCCTGCGGAATCTCTTCTCAGCGACTCCCAGCAACTTCCAGATCATCGCCGTCGCGTTTTGGACTTTCCTATACCGCTTCGCCGCATCCGTTCTCAAACGCACCGCGCTGAACGGTGACTCCACCACATTGGTCGTCCTGATATGCACCCAGTGCTCTTTCGGCAATGAATAGAACGTCACCATTCGCTCCCAATCTCTCCTCAGGGTCTCCGTCGCCTTCGGAAAATCCCTCCCATACCGGCTGATAAAGCTGTCCCTGAGCCTCTCACACTCTGCCTGCGTCTCTGCATAGGGGATCTTGGTGAGATACTCGCCTGCCTCGGCACGTATCCTCTTGGGCATCGCATCCAGCACGTTGGTTATCTTATGGTTCCAACACCTCTGCTCCTTGCCCTCGGGATGAAGCTCTCCCAACGCTGACCATATCCCCAAATGACCATCGGCAACCGTCAATGTGCCCAGCTTCAGTCCCCGAGCGGTCAGATCCCTCAGGACCCCTGCCCAGGATTCCTTGCTCTCCCGATACCCGCTCTCGCAGGCCAGCAGGATCTTTTCCCCCGTAACCAACGCCCCGATGATCACCAGCAATGCTGCTTTGTCTTTCTCCAACCCGGCCTTCACGTATATCCCGTCCGCCCACTGATAGACGACCTCAAGCCCGGAAAGATCCCGAGCCTTCCACTCGTCGTATTCGCACTGCCATTTGCCCTTCAGCCGCTGGATCGACGAGGACGACAGCGGCGCCCTGTTGTTTTTCGCATTAAACCGACCTATATTTTCTGATTAAAGCAGCTTGTACATTGTCTCGACCTTTTGAGGAAGGGGGGGCGGGTGCCCCCCATCGTCAGATGATTTCCGAGGATGCAAGGCGGACATGCTCAGCGGAGACAAGCGGGCATTTCTCCGCAGCGGCAGCCATCAGCGCGCCTCTGGCAAGATTATTCGCCCGTCTGAGCAGGCCGCCGGAGCCATGGTGAATCGCCGTGACGGCCTGCTCGCTGAAAAGATTCTGGGTGCATCCCGCCACGACGAGATGGTGCAGAAGGTAGGGGGCCATTTCATCACTTGTGAGAGATTCCATATGGCCTCGTGCAACCACCCGTGAGGCCAGAGGTCTGGACTGTCTGAACATGAGGTTGTCGATCAGGTTATTTTGCCCGGCCAGAATGATCGGCAGCAGCGGCTGTGAATCGCCATCAAACTGTGCCAGGGTATGAATCTCCGCAAAGACATCCATCCTGATCAGGGAGGCCTCATCGACAATGAGCACGGGCCTCTGCTTTTTATGGACCAGTTCCAGGAGGCACGTGCGGATCATCTTCGTCAGAACGGCCTTGGAGGAACTCCGGGATTCGATGTCCAGGGCAGCGCAGATCTGCCTGTACAGCTCGATGATCGATCCTGATGTTGCCGTCACAAAGAGGATTCTGTATTCCGAGGGATGAAGGGCCGATGAGGCGAACCGCAGGGCGGAGGATTTGCCGCTGCCCACATCCCCGGTGATCACGGCCACTGCCCCGAGGTTCACCGCGTACAGGAAGCGCTCCTTGGCGCCGATGAGTGCGACGCTTTTCATCAGGTCGTCGATCCTGAGATCCTGTGCAAAGGGCTCCTTTTGAAAGCCGAAGAAGACCCCGGTGAGGTCACTCATTGCCGGCCTCCGTATCCCTGCGACCAAACAGAGTGCCTCCCCGATATCGTTGGGGTGTAGTGAGGGGTTCGACCTCCAGGGCGTCCTTTCCCCTGCGGATGCGGCAGTTGACATGGACATCCACCGGGCGAGCGAATCCATACGTCATGCCTGCCAGAGTGATCTCCACCCGGGCGGGGTCGTGGTCATTGTACAGCAGGGTCACCTGCTTTCCGATCAGCGGCACCGGCGCTTCGTAGAGTCGTCCATTGAGGGAGACGGTCCTGTCTTTTGCCACGGTCCGTCGGGCAACGGTGCGGAAGTGATCTTCGAGGTCCTTCGGGGCAGGCCGCACACAGGCGATGTTGTCGGCAAAACGCTGCAGTGGTGTCTGCCCTGTGCTGCCGTGCGTCGTGTCATGGTACCGCCGTATCCACGAGCCGAGGGTCGCGTTGAGGTCATCCAACGTGGTGACGGTCTGAGCGCTGATGACTTGGTCCCGTATAGTGCGAAACCACCTCTCCACCTTCCCCTTGCCCTGGGGCTGGTACGGCTTGGCATGCAGTAAAACGATGCCCAGGGAAGCGCAGATATGCTCCAGGTGGTGACTCCGGAAGGCGGAGCCGTTATCCACGTAGAGCTTCCTTGGGATGCCGCGCATCAGAAGGGCTTTGCGAAAGGCATCCAGAAAGCACCCCAGCCGCTCGTGAAGATAAAACTCCGCATGAGGAATCAAACGGCTGTGGTCGTCCAGGAAGGCGATCAGATAGGTCTTTCTCTGTTTCCCCTCCACGGCAGCAGAGGGGCCGTGCATCACGTCGGCTTGCCACAGGGTGTTGGGTGCCTCCGCCTCGAACTTCCTCCTGTCCTGCGGAGCCGCCGACGGCTTGTCGAGCAATCCCTCGGCCTGCAGGAAGCGGTACACGGCGGAATAGGTGACCTTTGTCCCCGGCAGGATGATCTTCCTGTGCCGCGCCTGCTGCATCAGCACGGGCAAGGAGACCCCCGGCAGCTCTTTGCGGAGTGTCTTGAGGCCCATCGCCGTCTCCTCGTCGATCGCCCGCGGCTTGCCCTTGTCGGAGCGTCCCCGGGGATACAGCGACTCCAGCTTGTTGCCCGAGGCCTTGTACCGCGCAATCCACTGTTTGATCGCAGATTCGCTGATCCGGGTCCGCACGCTATGGGGAATCGTCCACTTCCGGGCGCACTTGTCCTTCATCAGCCTGTCGGTCTCTCCCCTGTCCAGCGTCCTGCCGTCTACAAAGTCGGCGATCACCCCAAACCGAAACACCGCGATCCGTTTTTGCTTGTCTTCGTCCACTACAAACCTCCTTCATCGTGTGATGAAAGAGCGTACACCAGCGACCATCCCCAGCGTAATGGCACAGTTCGGTGGACTGCCTCCTCGTCACCCCCCTGTCGGCATTAAAGCAGCCTCTTGACGGGGACCTTGCCGCGCTGCAGCACCTCATGAAAGCCCTCAAGAAGATCACCGGAGAAGGACAGACCGAGGGACGTCGTGATGTTTCTGCCCAGAGCCCGTAGCCAGTGCCCCTGCCTCTGCCGGCTGAACTCCCGGCTCCCCCATACGCCCTTTGTGATCCGATGACACAAACGGGCAAAGATGATCCGTATCGGCACATGGTGACGGGGCCAGTAGCCAAAAGGACGAAGTCTGTAGAGGCAGCCGCACTCGGCACAGACGAACCGCTTCAGGACAAGGGCCGTGCCGTATCCGTCGAAGTGGGCATCGACGTACCCATGACTCCAGATCCTGCTGCTCCCACACCCCTCCCGCAGACACGCCGACGGCCGGGGGAATGCATAGTCGCGGCCACGTTCAAAGAGCTCCTTGATACTTCCTGTGAAAAACAGTAACAATACAATCCTCCTTGGGCCTGAAGCGATGAAGGGAGCGCCAGAACTCACTGCTCGTCGCTTTGGGCCTTTGTCGTAATGGGACATCACGGAGGATAGTTTAATCCGAATGACAGGATGTTTGGGTCAGAAGATTGTGAAGAATACAGCGGCTTTTAGGTCAGCTTAATGAGGGAACTAACACGCCCCTTCTCCCAATAACCCCCGAAGCGCTAAATCAAAATCCCCCTGCGCCAGTCCGTGGAGATACAATTCCGGCAGTAACTGCCCCACTTCTTTTGACCGACGTATGAATAACGGCAGGACCTTGCTCTCAAATCGCTCCTCCGCTCCCCGCACACGGGGCCGTCGGACCGTGATCGTCCCGTTCATCAGCGTGAACTTCTTCCCCTTCCCGTGTCCGTTCCAATACCCCCGCTTGCTATCCACCTTCTTGATCCTCTCGGATTTCTTCCTCCCTAAAAAGATCTCGACTTCCTCTTCCAGTATGTCTTGAATGTATTCCTGGACTCTCTGCCGAACTATCCCTTCCAATGCCTCGTACGTCGCCCTTGACGGCTCAACTGCCTCGGTGATACTCTTGTCCATGGTGGTGTCTCCTTTCTCTTTGTTGATTCCAGGTCAACTGATTAAGGATACACCGCCTTCTCACTCATTTACACACTTTTTGATCTTACCTCTACAATTTTGAGATTTATGTATTAGAGGATGCAGGAGCGACGCCGGTCATTGAACTGATTGAAAAGTATGGCGTCCAACTGCATCGTGGACCTGGTCTGGTCGTTCGGCGTGCAGTCATTCCAGAAGACCGCCAGTCTGGTCTATACGCAGTCGAAATATGGGGGCGAGCAAAGCTCTATGCGGCTGTCACGCCGAAGTCGCTTGATGACATCAATGACTAAACTGTTAATCACTGGCTCGCGCAGCCGCTGGCGCTAGCGCACGGCCGTAACCGCTGAGAGGGAAAATGGCTGCACTACCCGAAACAATCGAAGAAAAACAAGGACAATACGTCTTCTTCGTCTATATCGTCGAATCGCCGTCGGCTGCTGACCTTTATCATGGTCGATCGGAGGGCAGTGTTGTAGCAAATGCGCTGCGATTAGATTCGATCCCTTGCATAACCCGAACCGCGATTAATCCCGAGGCTTTTATGGCTGCGCTGCGTATTGGACTGCCTGAAGCAATGAAACAATTTCGAGGGCGATACCCTATTCTTCATCTGAGTGCTCATGGCGGTAGCGATGGCATTCAACTATCCAGCGGCGATATTGTTACATGGCAATCACTTCGTGAGTTGTTGGTCCCCATTAATAGAAGTCTTCAGGGCGTATTGCTTCTTTGCATGTCAGCATGCGAAGGATATAGTGCATGTCGTATGGCGATGGAAATTAAAGACTCACCTCATCCCTATTTCGCAATGATTGGCAATAGCAGTAGACCTACATGGTCGGACACTGCCGTGTCCTACCTTGCCTTTTATCATCTGCTTTCGAAAGGCTGGGCAATACCCGATGCTGTGAACTCTATGAAGGCTGCTTCAGGAGAAGAAAATTGGATTGTTCAGACAGCTGATCAGATCAAGAAAGATTATATAGAATTCTTGAAAAGCAAGATTGAACCTGTGGCATTGCAACGAGAACTTGAAACAGTTGCTCGTGAGGAAGAGCTTTCGCGTGCTGCACAATCCCTTAAACAATCACAGATAGCGCAACGCTCGTAATAAAAGCAGACCTAAAGCAATTCTATTCTATTCTGAGTTCACAAATGGCATTCGCCCCGAACTGGAGAACAGATATGAAAAATATAGGGCTCTATTTCTTCGATGCGTCAGCAGTTATAAAAATATTTGTCGCAGAACCAGGAAGTGAAAGAGTCAATAAAATAATGGGCTCTATTGACCCCATCTTTTCATCTTGGGTGATTCTTGCTGAAGTTTTAGGCGTGTTAAAGAGGAAATATTTAATAGATAAGAATTTATCGGATGCCGAATATAGCCAGGCTATAGATAGGTTCTTCAAAATGATTAAATCAAGAAAAATAAGGGTTCTCGATCTCACCGAAGAAAATGGGGAACCTGCTCTCAGCACCTTTACTGGAGATATCGCGACCATCCGAAAACAATACCCGTATTTGGACGCGGCTGACGCGTTACAAATCGCGGCAATGGACAACAGCATCCTGAAGCTGTTGCAGAAAAATGGTTCAACATTTTTTGTAACCGCGGACAACAAACTGGGGAAAGCTGCTGAGGAAAAAGGATATGAAGTTCTTTATGTAAATTCTTAGGGGGCTGGGGCCGGCAATTTGCCGACCCCTCTTCTTACTGTACTCGATTTTCTGCAGACTGACAGATGAAAGAAGGAAACATGATTCGTATGGTTACCATCTATTCCTGTACTGCTTCTGATAGGGATTCGTCGACGGCGCGCTGTATGGATCTCGTTGATATGGTGTCTGCACGCGCGGGTTTCTGTCGTTGTAGTCATACCTGTTAATAGTTCCATCCTTGTCACTATCCTTCCACATATTGTCATAATTCCTGTAATTGTTACCCCAAGCATCTTCGTAAGGTCTTGATCCAGAACCCGAGTTTGCCGCCTGAGAAGTCCCGACAAGTGCTATTGTGAGAATGACGACCATTGCCAATCCGAGTTTTTTCATTTCTACCTCCTCATCTTTTTATCTGAGCTTGTATTGTTTGGAATCGTGGTTATCATGGATGAAATTGTTGTTGTCATCACGGTCCCTGAGATTAGGGATACCATCCCTGTCATTGTCACGAATGAACGGACTGCTGAAACCGCCACGACCTTTTGATGGCCCGTAATTATTCCATTTCATGGAGTCCGGCGTTGAACGATAGTGGGGCGCCACGTATGCACCGTTGCTACGAAAATGGCCGCCGACCTTGGCGGCGGATGCAACCGCCGCGAAGCAAACAACCAGCAGCCCGGCTACAATCCCTGGAAGTGTCTTCTTCATCTTTTTCCTCCTTTGATCTGATTTGCTTCTATAAACAATAGACAAACAAGAAGGAGAAATCTTGCAGGATGTGCCGAAAAAAAATCAGAAGGATTACTGCCAGTCGCCGATGAGGATAAAAGGAGCCCAGAAATAGGGATGGGAGCCGTCTACGGTTTGGATGCCCTTCTCGACGGGAACAAATTTCTGTTTCTTGCCTTCCGTGATTCCGCCGACGCCACGAACAATGCCGCGCCCGGTCTTACCCCTGATCATTTCAATTTGTGCAAGCCGGAGCGCCTGCGCCTTGGGATATGTCTTCAAATTTCTGTAGAAAAGCTCCATGAACTTGGCGGTCGATTCATCGTTCACCTTCCAGAGGCTGGCGACGATGGACGGCGCACCGGCATAAATAAAACCGCGGGTCAGACCGATCAACTCATCTCCGGTCAGCATTTTACCAAGTGCCGTTTCACAAGCACTAAGCGTAACGAGGGATGCATTTTGCAGATCAAGATTAAAAATTTCCTGGACTTCGAGTCTTCCGTCTTCGTCCTTGTCCTTCGTCAGACGAATACTCGATAAAAGCGGGGCATCGGTGTTCAATTCGCCATGGGTAGCGAAATGGATGGCATTATATCCAGCCGTTAATTCCTTCGCTCTTTTTTCAGTAGCCCGTTCTCTAAGAAAAAGTGACGTACTCTCCGGGAACATAGTATCAAGCATTTGCACCTCTGCTTCTGCATAAGGCAAATTCAAACTCTCTTCTTCAAGCACAGGATTGCCAAAGGCCAAAATTCTTCCTGTGAAAGGTTTTCTTTTTGCAACGATAAGTTTCAGCACACTTGCGCTTGGAGCATATAATATCTCATATTGTTCGACGAGGAACATATCACGGGCTTCGCTGGAATTTTCATTTTTGTCTGCAGGATTGACAAGGAGTGCTTGAAACGGCAAGAAATGAAAGCCGGCATAGGGAATTATTACAATCCTCTTGGTCTTGATAAATGGAACTGCTGGACGTAATATTAGATCATACAGTTGTGATGCTATTTCATTATAGTTGCCTATAGTTGTTATAGAATTTCTGAACTTCACAATCACTGATATTACATTTTGCGTAGTAGCTGAAGTTTCGATAAAATGAAACATATTTTTATTTATTATCCATATGACGATTCTGTTAGGATCTGTTGCATAAAAGTATTCTAATAATGTCGTATCATCATCGAGCGTGTTTTGAACTTCTTTCATCGTTAAAGGAACGCCGCTTATTAATGAAAAAAAATCAGGATCTACTTGTTTTATTGTGGCCATAATTTTGTCATGCTCTATTTGAGCAGATTCCATATTACGATATAATATGTCGACAATGTTATCCTTCTGTTCCCTTACTCTATATTGGATCGAGGTAAGATCAAAAAGTGTGTAAATGAGTGAGAAGGCGGTGTATCCTTAATCAGTTGACCTGGAATCAACAAAGAGAAAGGAGACACCACCATGGACAAGAGTATCACCGAGGCAGTTGAGCCGTCAAGGGCGACGTACGAGGCATTGGAAGGGATAGTTCGGCAGAGAGTCCAGGAATACATTCAAGACATACTGGAAGAGGAAGTCGAGATCTTTTTAGGGAGGAAGAAATCCGAGAGGATCAAGAAGGTGGATAGCAAGCGGGGGTATTGGAACGGACACGGGAAGGGGAAGAAGTTCACGCTGATGAACGGGACGATCACGGTCCGACGGCCCCGTGTGCGGGGAGCGGAGGAGCGATTTGAGAGCAAGGTCCTGCCGTTATTCATACGTCGGTCAAAAGAAGTGGGGCAGTTACTGCCGGAATTGTATCTCCACGGACTGGCGCAGGGGGATTTTGATTTAGCGCTTCGGGGGTTATTGGGAGAAGGGGCGCCGCTGTCGTCCTCGTCGATCCAGCGGCTGAAGGGCAAATGGCAGTGCGAATACGACGAGTGGAAGGCTCGGGATCTTTCCGGGCTTGAGGTCGTCTATCAGTGGGCGGACGGGATATACGTGAAGGCCGGGTTGGAGAAAGACAAAGCAGCATTGCTGGTGATCATCGGGGCGTTGGTTACGGGGGAAAAGATCCTGCTGGCCTGCGAGAGCGGGTATCGGGAGAGCAAGGAATCCTGGGCAGGGGTCCTGAGGGATCTGACCGCTCGGGGACTGAAGCTGGGCACATTGACGGTTGCCGATGGTCATTTGGGGATATGGTCAGCGTTGGGAGAGCTTCATCCCGAGGGCAAGGAGCAGAGGTGTTGGAACCATAAGATAACCAACGTGCTGGATGCGATGCCCAAGAGGATACGTGCCGAGGCAGGCGAGTATCTCACCAAGATCCCCTATGCAGAGACGCAGGCAGAGTGTGAGAGGCTCAGGGACAGCTTTATCAGCCGGTATGGGAGGGATTTTCCGAAGGCGACGGAGACCCTGAGGAGAGATTGGGAGCGAATGGTGACGTTCTATTCATTGCCGAAAGAGCACTGGGTGCATATCAGGACGACCAATGTGGTGGAGTCACCGTTCAGCGCGGTGCGTTTGAGAACGGATGCGGCGAAGCGGTATAGGAAAGTCCAAAACGCGACGGCGATGATCTGGAAGTTGCTGGGAGTCGCTGAGAAGAGATTCCGCAGGCTCAAGGGATATTGGTTACTGAGGGATGTCCACGAGGGGAAACTCTTCACAGACGGCATTGCCGTCGAGCAGGAAGAGTCTGTCGAAAGGTTCGCCGCCTGATGGCTTTTTACACACCTATTGACATGACCTCATTGGATCTCTTCTATTTGACTTGTTAGATTACTTATTTTGATTCTTAATTCCCTTTGTTTAGCATACAAATCTCTGTTATTATTCCGCTCAATTTTTAATTTACTCCCAAGCACGTCGAGAATTGCCCTTGATTTGGCCCTTTCCAGCATGTTGAAAGCATCTTCAAATCTGCCAAGTTTTATTAAAACATCGATAAGTTCTAAATACGCAAGATTGTAATCAATTGTGCCTGAATAACTCTCACGGTCTTTTACGCTAGCAATCTGTGATTTTATTTTTTCGAACATTTCAATTGCTAAGGTTAAATGTTCCCGTGCAAGTTCAAGATTCCCTAAATTGACATAGATCATACCGAGGTTCCAATTTATTTCATATTGCCTGATTCTATCATGCTTAGATACTATGCCCAGTGCCCTTTTAGCTACAATTTCCGCTTCCTCATAGGAATTCATTGACATAAGTGTGGAAATCATGCTTAGCAAATTGCTAAAAATCCACTGCTTATTGTTCAGTTCTTCCGAGAGACGCAGAGGTAAGATCAAAAAGTGTGTAAATGAGTGAGAAGGCGGTGTATCCTTAATCAGTTGACCTGGAATCAACAAAGAGAAAGGAGACACCACCATGGACAAGAGTATCACCGAGGCAGTTGAGCCGTCAAGGGCGACGTACGAGGCATTGGAAGGGATAGTTCGGCAGAGAGTCCAGGAATACATTCAAGACATACTGGAAGAGGAAGTCGAGATCTTTTTAGGGAGGAAGAAATCCGAGAGGATCAAGAAGGTGGATAGCAAGCGGGGGTATTGGAACGGACACGGGAAGGGGAAGAAGTTCACGCTGATGAACGGGACGATCACGGTCCGACGGCCCCGTGTGCGGGGAGCGGAGGAGCGATTTGAGAGCAAGGTCCTGCCGTTATTCATACGTCGGTCAAAAGAAGTGGGGCAGTTACTGCCGGAATTGTATCTCCACGGACTGGCGCAGGGGGATTTTGATTTAGCGCTTCGGGGGTTATTGGGAGAAGGGGCGCCGCTGTCGTCCTCGTCGATCCAGCGGCTGAAGGGCAAATGGCAGTGCGAATACGACGAGTGGAAGGCTCGGGATCTTTCCGGGCTTGAGGTCGTCTATCAGTGGGCGGACGGGATATACGTGAAGGCCGGGTTGGAGAAAGACAAAGCAGCATTGCTGGTGATCATCGGGGCGTTGGTTACGGGGGAAAAGATCCTGCTGGCCTGCGAGAGCGGGTATCGGGAGAGCAAGGAATCCTGGGCAGGGGTCCTGAGGGATCTGACCGCTCGGGGACTGAAGCTGGGCACATTGACGGTTGCCGATGGTCATTTGGGGATATGGTCAGCGTTGGGAGAGCTTCATCCCGAGGGCAAGGAGCAGAGGTGTTGGAACCATAAGATAACCAACGTGCTGGATGCGATGCCCAAGAGGATACGTGCCGAGGCAGGCGAGTATCTCACCAAGATCCCCTATGCAGAGACGCAGGCAGAGTGTGAGAGGCTCAGGGACAGCTTTATCAGCCGGTATGGGAGGGATTTTCCGAAGGCGACGGAGACCCTGAGGAGAGATTGGGAGCGAATGGTGACGTTCTATTCATTGCCGAAAGAGCACTGGGTGCATATCAGGACGACCAATGTGGTGGAGTCACCGTTCAGCGCGGTGCGTTTGAGAACGGATGCGGCGAAGCGGTATAGGAAAGTCCAAAACGCGACGGCGATGATCTGGAAGTTGCTGGGAGTCGCTGAGAAGAGATTCCGCAGGCTCAAGGGATATTGGTTACTGAGGGATGTCCACGAGGGGAAACTCTTCACAGACGGCATTGCCGTCGAGCAGGAAGAGTCTGTCGAAAGGTTCGCCGCCTGATGGCTTTTTACACACCTATTGACATGACCTCGAGACGCAAACCCTCTTTGTTATAGTTAATGGCATTAGAATATTCACCGAGGCATCGATGAATGCTTACAAGTACTACCAAATAGAACATGGTTTCCTGATGATTCTTAATTTCGGGCAAGATCATTTTTATTTTTTCAAGATTGTAGCGAGCTGAATTCGGATCCTTAAGTCGGCAATAAAATTCCGCCAGAATGCCATAAGCATTACCTTCTAATGCTTTATTGCCAGTTGCTTTAAATTCCTTTGCCGCATCCTCTAATGTTCTTTTGCAGGATTCTGATAGATAATTCTGAATATAGTTAGAAGAATCCATATTTTTTGTTGTGCAAATCAAACCGAAATAAGTAACAAGAATCAATCTCTTCATATTTGCTATTTCGGGATGAGGTAAGATCAAAAAGTGTGTAAATGAGTGAGAAGGCGGTGTATCCTTAATCAGTTGACCTGGAATCAACAAAGAGAAAGGAGACACCACCATGGACAAGAGTATCACCGAGGCAGTTGAGCCGTCAAGGGCGACGTACGAGGCATTGGAAGGGATAGTTCGGCAGAGAGTCCAGGAATACATTCAAGACATACTGGAAGAGGAAGTCGAGATCTTTTTAGGGAGGAAGAAATCCGAGAGGATCAAGAAGGTGGATAGCAAGCGGGGGTATTGGAACGGACACGGGAAGGGGAAGAAGTTCACGCTGATGAACGGGACGATCACGGTCCGACGGCCCCGTGTGCGGGGAGCGGAGGAGCGATTTGAGAGCAAGGTCCTGCCGTTATTCATACGTCGGTCAAAAGAAGTGGGGCAGTTACTGCCGGAATTGTATCTCCACGGACTGGCGCAGGGGGATTTTGATTTAGCGCTTCGGGGGTTATTGGGAGAAGGGGCGCCGCTGTCGTCCTCGTCGATCCAGCGGCTGAAGGGCAAATGGCAGTGCGAATACGACGAGTGGAAGGCTCGGGATCTTTCCGGGCTTGAGGTCGTCTATCAGTGGGCGGACGGGATATACGTGAAGGCCGGGTTGGAGAAAGACAAAGCAGCATTGCTGGTGATCATCGGGGCGTTGGTTACGGGGGAAAAGATCCTGCTGGCCTGCGAGAGCGGGTATCGGGAGAGCAAGGAATCCTGGGCAGGGGTCCTGAGGGATCTGACCGCTCGGGGACTGAAGCTGGGCACATTGACGGTTGCCGATGGTCATTTGGGGATATGGTCAGCGTTGGGAGAGCTTCATCCCGAGGGCAAGGAGCAGAGGTGTTGGAACCATAAGATAACCAACGTGCTGGATGCGATGCCCAAGAGGATACGTGCCGAGGCAGGCGAGTATCTCACCAAGATCCCCTATGCAGAGACGCAGGCAGAGTGTGAGAGGCTCAGGGACAGCTTTATCAGCCGGTATGGGAGGGATTTTCCGAAGGCGACGGAGACCCTGAGGAGAGATTGGGAGCGAATGGTGACGTTCTATTCATTGCCGAAAGAGCACTGGGTGCATATCAGGACGACCAATGTGGTGGAGTCACCGTTCAGCGCGGTGCGTTTGAGAACGGATGCGGCGAAGCGGTATAGGAAAGTCCAAAACGCGACGGCGATGATCTGGAAGTTGCTGGGAGTCGCTGAGAAGAGATTCCGCAGGCTCAAGGGATATTGGTTACTGAGGGATGTCCACGAGGGGAAACTCTTCACAGACGGCATTGCCGTCGAGCAGGAAGAGTCTGTCGAAAGGTTCGCCGCCTGATGGCTTTTTACACACCTATTGACATGACCTCTTCGGGATCATCAATATTCTTAATGCTTCTGTATGCTTGTTCGTAATGATTGACTGCTTTTTCTATATTGTTAAGATGACGTGCCCCATTTCCCAATTCTATGTATCCATCTACTTGAAGTTCATGATTTTGCGATTCCTTTGCCAGCTTTATCGCCAGCAATGAATAATTAAATGCCGTCGAATAATTGCCCATCTGATTGTGGAGCACTGCCATCAGAAGAGCGGTTTTCGCCTGTTTGGCTCTATCGCCCCTCTTCTCAGCCAATTCGTTAGCGCTGTGAGCATACTTAAGGGCTAACAAATCGTCATGAATTGCTGTTAGTGATTCAATAAGAGGAATCAAAATATTAAACCGAAATTCTGTGTTTTCATTTTCATAAGCAAGAACCTGTTCATAATATTTTGACGATTTGTCATATATTGCCAGTGAATAATATAAAGAAGCTAAATATAAATAAATCTCTTTCTTGATTTGTTCGTCAAAGACATCATTTGCCAACTGTAGAGCCTTGGAAAAGATATCAATGGCAGCCTTTTTTGATGACTCTTCACGCAGCGCCATAAGCTCCATCCCTCGAACGATGTAAGAATGTCCTTCAGCCAATTTTAGCTTATCGGCATCCTTAATTTTTTTAGCCACTTCAGCTGCTGAGAGATAATATTCAAGGGAAGTTGTATATCGCCCAGTCTCTGCATATGCTTTTGCCGTGTCCATCAGTACAGCGTATAAATTCGTCTCATTCCCAGGAATTTGGTTGGCAGTAATTCTTTTATCAGCATAGGCAAGATAACTGTTGAAGTCTCGAATTCTAAAATGCATAAGGGCAAGCAGATAATATGATTCTTTCAGCAGAATGCTGTCGGACAATCGTTCCGCTGTCTTTAAAGCAGTTCTTATATGAATCTCGGCATCTTTAACATCTCCGTCAACTGCAGATAGTATCAGGCCAGCCTTGGCGAGGTTGATAAACGCCTCAATCTCTGATATCTTCTGGGCATCGCCTAATAGTTCATAGGTTTTGCCTGCCTTATCATAAAAGTCCAGAGCTTTTGTCAGATCAGCCAAATGAACAGCATAGATACGTCCGACTTGAAATTGGAGCCTTCCAATATACTTCTTTGCATTTAGTTCTATCACTGCCTCAAGAATCGTCTCTAATAACTTAACGGTATTGTTGAAGTCGCCTTTATTAAGATATTTCCCCGCCTCGAAGTGCATCGACATTGCGGTACTGATTCTATCCATTTGTTCAATGCTCGGCATAGCAGCAAATTTTCCGGGTCTTGTCATTAATGAGCCATATGTCTCCCGTGCTCTCACGAGCACCCTATTTGCAATAGCAACATCTCCTGACTCAAGTTTTAAAACAGCTAACCAGGTCAGCATATCAGCTTCGGCCTGCTGATCACCGAGTTCGTGAAAAGCGCTGGCTGCTGTCAATAAAAATCTCTCAGCCTGTTGTAGATCACCTTCACTGTGTGCCTTCATTCCCAATTGCCAGTGATTCACGGCGGCTTCTCTTGTGGCTGTTTGCTGGGCGTAAAGGCATGCCGAATGGCCGGTGACAAACAGGCATGCGCAGGAAAGCGCCAACAGGAAAAGTGTTCTTTTCATTTTGTCTGCGAAGAGAATCATTAAGGTTCTATGTACTTGTCTATCTTTCCGTCTCCGTCGAGATCCAATCCATAAAGGTCGATCTCGCCGTCTTCATCTGCGTCGATAGCCCAGCTCTCAAATTTTCCGTCTTTATCCAGGTCGAAGATTTTCGCTTCGATCTTTCCGTTCTCATCTCGGTCGACTCCGATAAAGTCGGCGACTTCATCCTGATCACGGTCGACGATGTAGAGGTCGATTTTTCCGTTCCCATCCGTATCCGCACCGACGACATCAACGATGCCATCTTTGTTCGTGTCGTGCTCGTAGTATTTTACATTCTTCAGCAGATTGTCAGCGGCGGCTTTTTGAACGATCCGGCTTTCCTTTCTCTGCAGAAATGACTGAATCACGTCAACAGAGACTGCGAAGTTCAGACCTTCGCCGCGCTTTACAAATGAATTGACGCCGATGACCTCTCCCTTATTATTCAGGAGAGGTCCGCCGGAATTGCCGGGGTTGATCGGTGTCTGTGTCTGGATGACTTTGCTCCTGTGCTTGATTTTGATGTCATATGACCACTCATATGCCGGTCTGATCTGGCTGATTATGCCTTTCGTATATGTCCATATCTCGCCTTCGGGGTGCCCGATGGCGTGGACCTCCTGCGCAACCTCGACGCCTGCAATGGTGCCCATCTTGATCAGGGGTAATTTTTTCGGTGGATGTTCAATTTTGAGGAGTGCCAAATCAGTCTGCTGGTCGACTTTGACTACCTTTGCCGTATATGCGTCCTCTTTGGTCAGTTCGGCGCTCTTTTCAGGCTTGAAGAAGACAACCACCCTGTCATGGTCTCCAACGACATGCCAGTTGGTTATTACATGGCCTTGCCTGTCGATCACCGACCCGGAGCCAATGCCGCTCCTGGTTGCAATGAGCACGACGGCCGGGGCTGCTTCTTTATAAACCTTAATGCCGCCGACGCCCCTTGTTTCTTCGAGGGCGCTCTTTTTCTTTATGTTCTCCATTCTGTTACTGATGGTGGCCGGATCCGGGGCTTTTCCCGAATCAGCCGTCATCATGTTCCTGATGGAGCTTGCACTGCTCCTCACGAGCGCTCCTTTGGGTGCCTTCTGTTTTTCAGGTTTCGGGGACGCAGACGGGAGGGAAGCGGCCTCCTTGAAAGATCTGTTGTCGATATGCCGGAAACTGACGGCCCGCACGACAGCGCCTGTTCCCCGTACGATTTCTGTGACGCTTTGTATGACCTTGCCATCCTTCAATTTGAAGCTTTTTGCTTTCCCCTCCGTTATGCCGCCGACGCCTCTTTCCACAATTTTAATCTCTTCGCGGATCTTTTCCGACGCCTCCTTCCTCTGCTTCTTCGCGGCACCCGCCATTTCCCTGAGCAGGCGCTGGATTTCGTCCAGAGGCGATTCGGAAGCGAGGACATATATGGTCTCGATTCCCGTCTTGTCATCGAGCCAGAACCACTGGCTGGCGGGAGGGACCGAATTTTCTGCTGCAGCTTTTGCCCTGTTGCTGAGGGGGATCTTAGGATCGGGAAAAAGCTGCCCCGCTTCATGTGTGCTGTCGAACAGAAGGATGTAAACATAGGCGTCCCTATTCGTTTTGAAATGGACCTGGAAATTGTCAGACGACCTCAGAACGCTCCCTTCTCTTACCAGGATTTCTGAAACGCTGCCGTCTGTCTCCTCGCGCTGGCCGATTATATTGACCGACAATTCCAGGGGTTCTTTCTCGGGAGATGTTACGGCAGCAGGCAGGGTGCGTTCCGACGTTGGCGGTGTGCCGGGGGGCGGATTCGATTGCCTTGTTACAGCAAAGACAAGGGCCAGAAGGACGGTCAGAAGAAGACCAACAAAAATAAGGAATGCCGGGCGTTTTCTATGACTGTCTGACGTCGTCTCAAGGCTGATCCCCTCTACTGTGATCCCCCTGGTCCTGTTTTCGGCAGCGATCACGGTTTTACCGGCTTGAGGATCAGCGCCTGTCGATTCTGCAAATTCCGGCAATTTCTGCGTCGGATCACCGTATAACATGTAACTTGCCCAAATGATGTTTTCCATTCCGTACATTTCGACGAGGCGCCTCCTTGCCGCCGTTACTGCCGTTCCTATTGGTGTCGCCTGATTCAGGGAGCGATAGAATTCAACTGCAAAGTCAGAACTCGGAGAGTCGAGCACTTCCCAGAAGGTGCCGATATAGTGGGAGACTCCGGAGAGGAGAAAGGCATTGGCGAGGCCATAGATGCGCTCTTGAGAGTCATTGCCGAGCGTCCATGGGTCTGTCCTGCCCGAATGGCAAGCGTTAGAGAAGACAAGGAAGGGAAGGGGCGCGCCACCAGCCATTCTCATGACGTCAGAGGCAGTCCATTTCCCGTTTTCGAGAAGCCAGCCGCTTTTTAACGGATCGGAAGGGTCATAGTCGGCGTGGCCGGCATAATGAACGATGTCATAGTCATGCAGGTTCATCTTCACGTATTCCACGCCGACAGCGGTGCTCACAAAGCTCACCGTGAATGCCTCGTCTCCCTCGCTGAGTGCATCCCTGATGGTCACTCCCTCTTTATAGGCTGCATCGAGGTTCCCCTGAGGATCGGCAATGATGAGCATGGTGACCGGGCCCGCGGAGCGTCTTCTCTGATCACCCGCAATCGGTTGCCTTGTGCTGACGACCCTTCCCATGCCGAATTTGAGCGATAAAAACTCCTGACCGTCGTGAAGGAGTTCCCATGGAATGTGAACGAGATGATCGTCAATGTTCAGTATGAGCTGGTCTGCTGAAGAAGAGCGAAGCAATTGTTTGACTCCCGGGGTGAACAGCTCGTCATAGAGCACCTGCCCGGCCTTCCTGATGTCCTGAATGATGTCTGGGGCGATATCTCCTCTCCTGTTCGCCTTGCCGAGGAGGGCGAGGATGTCCGCGCAAAGCTTGTCTATGTGCTGCTCATCATAGGGAATGTCTTCATAATGTTTCACGGGACGGTTTTGTCCTGCTGATCTCTCAAAAGCGCTGACCCTGATTCTTGCGCCTTCACGCAACAGATGAAGCTCAATGGCATCGGCCCGGGCGGTGTTCATTCCACAACATCCAGTTTGAGCATGACTGTGCCGACCGTGTTTTTTCCTCGTACCACCTCTAATTCATAGACACCCCTCGGCTGGCTCTTAAATACCACGAATCCTCTCCGCGGAGGGTAGGACGCAAGTGCTCTGCTGCCTCTCATCAGGTTTATCCTGACATCATCGACTGCGGAGCGGGTAACCACATCAGATAGCTGTGCTTCAATGTTCCATGTGCCGTCTTGGTTGTGCTCCACCATCATATCTAAATGGAATGAATCGAACTGGTGGCTTGCCCTGACGCCATTTTGTGGACTGACACGCTGACCATCCCTGGCTGGTACAGCCGATGGCTCCATTGCGGAGAGTGCGTTTGCCGTTGTGCTGATGACCCTGACGGCATCCCGCACAAACTCAAGGACAATTTCGATTGCCGAGGGCAGGCTTCTCCGTCCGACGAGATTTTTGGCCCTGTTCGTGAGTGTGGCGGGCGCCTGCATGATTTGCTCTTTCTCCACATCCACCCTGACCTCGATCAGTGCTTTGATGGCATGGCGGCATGTCCGGCATGCGACAAGGTGATGCTCCGTGCGCTCCCGGTCGGCGGCATCAAGCTTGCCTTCGGCGTATGCCGTAAGCACTTCTTCGGAGAGGCAGTCACCGAACTCATGACTCCTCTTGACTGAAGGTCTTATACGTGATGTATTGCGGAGGATTTGCCTGAGAATCCTGTCATATTTATCCATGCTGGTTATCCGTTCATCCAGTGAATGAAGTATGATTCCATTGTAACAGACAACTTATGTCCCGTTATCTTGCATGAGTCCTCTGTTCTCTGCAATTTTCTGAAGCCTGTCAATGACTCTGCTTTTCTTGCTGTAAACAGAGCTTACCGAAATATGCATGGCTCGCGCGATTTGTTCAGGGGGTAGGTCATCTTCATAATAGTATTTCAGAAAGAGCTGGTCGGATACGCTGAGGCCCTGCATGAGTTCTGACAATAGAGTATCCTGCTCATGCGTGGACAGGATGTCTGATGGGTCTGGATGCGGCGAGGACAGGGTGTCGATCAGGGCTCGTTTATCATCGGACTCATCATCAAGTGATAGGTGGTCCCTCTTTCTCTTCATGAAGTTTATCGTGAGATTCGTCGTGACAGTGACCAGCCACGTGGCTACGGAGCATCCCCCGATGCCTTTGAATTGACGCAGCTTCTTACAGTCGTCCTCAATGAGTGAAAGAAAGACGCCGTTGTGCAGGTCTTCAATGTCGTGGTAGTGGAAATTAAAGGAATAGAGGTTAAAGGTCCTGCGTATGGCGTGATAGATAAGGTTGCTGTATTGCTCCACAAACTGATCCCACGCGTGCCTCTCGCCACGAATGCAGGCTTCAAGAAGTGTCTTGTCGGAATTATTCCTGTTCTGAGCAGACATGCCGTCAGGTCAACAGTTGCATATTTTTCGGTCCTTTAATTGCTCTTATATTAGCACTCCGACATTGTCCTCGAAAAGACCGAATACAACAGGGACAAATGCCCTCTGTTATTGGCTTTGCACGGTTGGCCCTGCGATAACGCAGTCAATCCCCCTCCCAGCACCTACTCCACTTTCCTTTCAAAACCTCGTCGCCACAGGGACGGCCTGTCCTTGCACACTGCAGAATCTCGTCACTTTCACCTTTTCTATCGCTTCGACGCTTCCAGTACAGTTATGCCGACCAGTTCCTCCCCTTTGTAACGAAGCAGGACGCCGTTTTCCAGCATTTCGGAATCACTCGCCCTCTGAGGCCGTTTGAAGCTGATATAGAGGACATCCCCCTCCTTGTCAGCTTGCTCGTGAAATACGCTGTGATAATAAAGCCGTCAGTTGGGCTCAGCTCTTTGTAAATGACGGCCAGAAATCTTGGACCTTAATTCCTGACTATTTCGGCCTTGTGCTCCTCCCGGACCGAAGCGGCTTCATCGATGTTTCTTACGGCCCGTCTCGTATCGATATTTTATCAGTTCTCGTATGCGGTTGCTGAGGATTTTTTCTGCGACCTGCGACGAGTGCCGTGGTCCACGATACACGTGTCGCCCCTCTGCAAATTGGGCGCAGTGCCACGTTGTTTTTCCAAAAAGAACAGGTGATACAAATAGTTCTTGACAAATGGCATAAAAAGGCGATTCAATGAAGCCGAAACTGGTGAGGCAGTAAGACAGAGTGAGCGCAGGCATGAAATACAACCCGCATAGGAGGGAATCAAGGGACAACCCCCTATTTATGTCTTTTGCCGCAACGGACAATTGAAGCCAGCAATAAAAGAGACAGTTCTGATGCGGGGTTCTTATTTCAGGAAAAGTGCGGCCTTGTGGGCCAATTCGATGGCAGCAAGCTTTATCGCAGAATTTTCGGCAGGCCACCCGTTTATATTTGCATGACGAAATGGGATATTATCCGGATCAATTGAGAGGCCGGCTTCGTAAACATCCAACGCCTTAATGTCACCCCTGCCAAGGAGTCTTTTGTCCCGTCGTCTCCCGACATCATCACCAATGCTCCAAACCTCATCTTCTGAAAGGTCTGATGTGCGAAAAACAGATAAGCGCTTGTCAGGCGGCGGCATAAATGCAGTGTAGTGAACGGCTTGCTTTGACGTGCTGAAGCTATTCTTGGAAAATAAATATCGTGATAAATTTTCTCCAGGTTCGACTGGCATTAAGGGCTTATCCTTATGGATACAACTTTCTGAAGTGGTGCAAAATCACCAGCGGCATTGTCTCCTCGAAATAGACGGAGCCGTGCTCTTTATCTCCGGCAAAGATTCCCGCATAAATGATTCTGTGCCTGCCGCTCACACTAAGAGCAAAGACCTGACCTCTATCCTTGTACCACTCGAAGCCTACGTCACCGGAGGGTTCGGCAACAATTTCCGGCGCAGGGAGCCAGGAAGGGAGTGCATCAATTATCCGCTGGGCCTCTGCATAAGCATCCTCAGTAACAGCTTGTGCCCCATAACCGTCCCAATCCGGCTGAGAACACTCTCTATAGCGGTCATACAAAGAGTTCCTCAGTTCGTCAAATGGGTGTCCAAGAGTCATAGCTTCAGAAACCGGCTGCACAACCAGTAAAAATTTCGAGCCCCTCAGTATTGCAAAAGCTCGCTCCATGGTATCGGCTATTACGCCTGAAGATTCCTGATCAAATCCGGTTCCACTCGACGACAGCCAATAGGGAGGGCAGTCTTTCCCGATACATTGTATTGCCAAGTTGCTCATTTAAATAATTCCTTTGTTTTTTCAGTAATGCTTTTAAAAAAAATCTTGTTCTTGAAGTCGCGTAACGCTTCGAGCGTTTGCAATGCCTCTTCTTCACTTATATGATCTTTTTGCTTGAACACATCAATGTCCAATATTATGGTTAAGAACTTTGGATCAACAATCTGCTCGAAGGCCTGTGTAATTATTGCTGAAGCGTCAATGGCCGGCTCATTTATAACGACTCGCGTTAAAAAACTGCTGACACCCTGGGGTATCCCCTCAGGAACAATAGGCGCAGCAGTCAGATATTCACTAAAGTCCCTCAACGGTTCCGGAAACAAAGGAATATCAAATTTGTTAATGTAGCGCAAGGCGACCCTTGTAATGTCAGGCCTAAGTTTTGTTCTATACAACTTCCATAATCTAAACGCCTCGTCACGCATTATTTCCCATGTTTCATAAGGTCTTAATCGGTTAAACGTAAAGCCATCAATCCTTGCCTGAAATATCTGTTTGCCATTGGCAGAGGTGAAGATATAGCCATTGATTGTTTCGGAGCCCGCTGGGATAGGGGTCTCCCCTTTCTTGAATTCAAACCTGCCTTCCCATTTGCGCCGCTCTTTCTTGGCAGGATATTGAGATGCGATTTCCTCATGAAGCGACTCGATCTGATGAACATCATAATCGTCCCGAACCTTGATGCGAATATCAATCAAAGCTTCCGTGATCGGCGCATTACGCAGATGCGAATACTCAGCCATTGTTCTTTCCGTGATTCATTTTTCTAATTATAAAAAAAGATTCCATCATCAATGGAAAGAAAAATGCGTACAGTGCCTTATTACTTGATTTTTCCACGGTCTGCTCCTCGGCGGTTTTTCCTACAAACTTCTCAATGTAGTTGATTGCCTCCAGAATGTCCTTAACGAAAAGAGAATAGTCGCGTGTCATATGTAAACGGCTTCCTTCAGTATGCGTTTCCTGAGTTCCGGGCGTATAGCCTCCTTCCGGACGAGATCAACCTTTTTCCGAAGAAGCTTTCTCAGATAGTCCTCAAGGTCCAGGAACATGAAGACATCAGGCACGTCAGAGAAAGAAACGAGGATATCGACATCGCTCTTATTTCCCTGTTCCCCGCGTGCGAAAGAGCCAAAAATGCCGAGATCATATACTTGGTACTTCTTGACTATTTCGGCCTTGTGTTCCTTCAGAACCGCCGCAGCCTCATCGATGTTTCTTACGGCCTGTCTCACAGCAGTATTTTATCAGTTCTCGTTTGCATTTGTTGAAGAGTATCTGAAAGAATTGGAAAAGATCGGGATTCTCAAGGGCCATAAGATCGGCAGGGAGAATCTGTACCTGAATGTTCAGCTCTATGAATTGCTTTCGCAGTTATATGTCGACGCCGTCGACATAATATGAGAACATGTCGATAATTCAGCGAGATGTCGACATATAATGGAAGCGTGTCACCCTTCAATCGGCTGAAAGCTGTGAAGGGCGACCGGCCCGCCGGCAGGGTATCCGTATCAATGATCAAGGGCGATTCCTTTCAGGCAGTGAGGAGGAATGGATATGTTTAAGAAACTCTCTGCTTCATGTCTCGTCGTGGTATTCCTCATGGGGTGTATTGTTCCACACGTCTTTGCCCAGGATATGGAGGGCGGCAGAAAGGTGGTCATCGGACAGATCAATGTCTCCTTTTACGCCGTGGTCGGAGCGCTAATCCAGCAGGTACTCGAAAGAAAGGGCTATGCCGTCGAAATAAGGCAGGGACCGCATCAGGACATGTATCCGGCTCTTGGCAGGGGCGACTTCGATCTTTTCGTTGCCGCTTGGCTTCCCCATGCTCACGGCATGTATTGGGAGGAAGTCAAAGGCCATGCGGTTACCCTGAGTGTATTGTATGAGAATGCCCAGCTCTTTTGGGCCGTACCTGAGTATGTGCCCGAGAGTGCAGTGCAGTCCGTAGAAGATCTTCTGAAGGCTGAGGTCGTCGAAAAGATGACGAAGACCATTCAGGGAACCGGTCCCGGCTCAGGTCTCATGATGGGCTCGTCGAAGATGATGGCCGCATACGGCCTTGACAAAGCAGGCTACGTTCTCCGCCCCGGCACTGCACAGGAATGGGTCGAAACCTTCACAAAGGCCATCGGAGAAAAACGGTGGGTCGTCATCCCCATTTGGAGACCGCAGTATCTGAACAAGACATACCGTTTGCGAGCGCTCATCGACCGGAAAGGGCTGCTTGGCGGACCTAATACAGCACACCTCGTCGCCCACCGCGACTTCATGAAGAAGGCGCCTGCCACAGTCTTGGAAACCCTGAGGCGTATTTACATCGGTCTTGATGCCGTGACCGAGATGGACTACATGGTGAACGAGGGAAAGATGATACCACAAGAGGCGGCGCGAGTCTGGATGAAACAGAACTCCGCAGTTGTCGAGTCGTGGTTTAAGCAATAACACGGCTCGAACAGTAGAGAAAGCGTCCTTCCTTTGTTATGCTCGGCCTGCCCCTGGGCAAAGCGCGGTCAATACCCGGCCGGGCATCTGCTCCATATGTGTTTCACACCACTCGTCGCCATAGGGACGAAATAATAGACGGCTTTCACACTGCAGGAGAATAATGCATGGATGGAACAAGAAGGTGCGACATAAGACCGGGACTTCGCGTTTCGGTCGTATTGAAAAAGGACCAGCAGGCAGGGAAACTGACGGAAGGGATCGTGAGAGACATTTTGACTGATTCACCGGCCCATCCGCACGGGATCAAGGTCCGCCTTGAAAGCGGCGACGCAGGACGCGTGAAGGAGATTTTGTCAAAATAGGGATAGCCTCCTTCCGGACGAGATCAACCTTCTTCCGACCGAAGAAGTTTTCGCAGGTAGTCCTCCAGGTTCATGAACATGAAGACATCAGGCAAGTCGCAGAAAGTGACGAGGATATCGACGTCGCTGCGTTTACTCTGTTCACCGCGCACAAAAGAGCCGAAACTTCCAAGATCACGCGCCTGGTACTTCCTGACTATTTCGGCCTTGTGCTCCTTCAGAACCGCGGCGGCTTCATCGATGTTTCCTGCGGCCCGTCTCATATTATCAGTTCTCGCATGCGGTTGCTGAGGAGTTTACCTTCCAGTTGCACAGAAAGGCGGGGCGAAACGCCTCAAAGCCTTGCTGAAGGCGACGATGCTCCTCGTCAGGTTTGTGTTTCAGGATTCCACTCATTGTGTCATCGACCATAGGCGTATAAGCTGTCTTTCGTTTTGATACAGGTGTCGCCGCAGCAAGGTTTTCGCCGCATACGCCCCGCCTTTCCCGGGCGTGTATTGCAACGATAAGGTTTATCTATGATGTGCCCTGATTGCCGATGCCTTATTTTCGTCCGACGCTGCTTGACAAGAGCAGTATCAGATGATACGATGATAGTATCATTCAGGGAAGGGGGTGGT
>CAVPIW010000017.1:0-117820 GCA_963705105.1 uncultured Nitrospiraceae bacterium
CCGAAGGCGGGATTCGAACCCGCACAGGTCGCCCCACACGCCCCTCAAACGTGCGTGTCTACCAGTTCCACCACTTCGGCTCGTTTCACTATACCAATAAATATGGTTTGTTTTCAAGTCTCTCCGCAGCGCAAAAACATCCCAGGCCCGTCTCGCGCAAAGCCGCAAAGAGCGCAAATAAAGGCGTGGCTCAATCAACTCGCTCAACGTAATCAGCGAAATAAACATTTCAGTTGCATGAAAAGGCCGGGCAAAGCTCCAAAGAAACGGGAAACAGTCGTCGGAATAAGGCCGCGACCATGCGTGCGGGAAGGCTGATGTGGTGAAAGGCCTTTCCGCTCAGATACCTTCACCAGATCACCCTTAGCCGTGTCGATGGACACCAAAGCCCGTCAGGCAACAGGCGCTGAACACCTGGAGATGCACACCCATACGCACGACCGAATGGCGGGGTGAAGCGCCGAAAAGCATCGGTGCTGCGAAACCGCTGCCGTCCCGCTGAGAGTATGTAAGCACAACTGTTGATGATACAAAGGATGAAATCTTCAACAACCAATAATAAATAATCATGCTCGCTATCAGCGAGGCGTTGAGGCGCTTTGCCCCGCCTTTCGGCGCATCTGCCAAAATGGTCCTCATCATCGCATTGGAAAGGCTTTGACCCATATCTGCCTTCCCGGAGACCGTGCCGCTATCAACAAGACTATTGGGCGCATTGCCCCGCCTTTTCATGCAACTGCAGGGTAAACTCAGCAACTCATGGTTTGATTGTCCTTTTCGCTTCATGAAGGTCTAAAATAGAGGGCAGAATGATTCACCGAAGGAATGAGTGTGATAGACAAGGATCTCAGTCGTAATATCGAAAATATCGTAGTCCTCGTGGTCCTCGGGTTCATCGGGATCGGCTGCTTCTTTGTCCTCCGGCCTTTCATATCGGCACTCCTCTGGTCCGCCATCCTCGCCTTTTCGACATGGCCGATCTACACGCGCCTCACCGGTCTGCTGAAGGGCAGAAAATCGCTCGCAGCGGCCATCATGACCCTGGTCCTCGCAGCCGCTTTCATCCTGCCTGTCGTGGTCCTGGGAACCACGCTTGCGGATAACCTGACCGCCCTCGTCGCTTTTTTGCGGCAGGTCGCCGATGAGGGGCTGCCCGCCCTCCCCACCTGGGTGGGCCGTCTCCCGCTTATCGGTCCCTATGTGACAGGCCAGTGGGCGGAATGGACGAATGACAGTTCCCGCCTGGTCTCCGATATAAAACCCCTCATCCTGAAGAGCCGCGATATACTCGTCAGCAGCGGCATCACCGTCGGACAAGGAGTGCTCCAGTTGACGCTGAGCATTATTACCTGCTTTTTCTTTTACCGCGACGGCCGGGCGGCGGCGGACAAGGTCCTCGCGATCCTCGGCCGTGTCGCCGGTGAACGTGCGGGCCGTCTCGTCAGTGTCGGCGCCGACACGGTCAAGCGCGTCGTCAACGGCATCCTCGGGACGGCGGCGGTCCAGGGCGCCCTCGGCGCATTGGGGTTCGCCATCGCCGGGGTTCCGGCCCCCTTTCTCCTGGGCCTCCTCATCTTCTTCATGTCCATGATCCCCATGGGCCCCCCCCTTGTCTGGATACCGGCTGCTATCTGGCTCTTCACCACATCGTCCAAGGGATGGGGCATTTTCATGTTCCTCTGGGGCGCCCTCGTCGTGAGCAGCGTCGACAACTTTATCAAGCCCTATCTCATCAGCCGGGGTGGAGACTTGCCCCTCATCCTCGTCCTGCTCGGCGTTTTCGGTGGAGTGGCGGCCTTCGGTTTCATCGGGCTCTTTCTCGGCCCCACTCTCCTGGCCGTCGGCTACAGCCTCATCTCGGAATGGACAGTGACAAAAGAAGAGGAAGGGCCTCAAAATAGCGCATAATCACACCTGTCTTGAACGGCATTCAGTGAATCCCACGGGGACGGCGCCTGGTTTCTGAGGCAAAATTCACGGGTAATGTGAACTGCGGCGGGAGTCGGAGGCGGAAGCCGCAGCGGGAGCCGCGCAGTGTGCTTGCGAGAACGTCTATCTTCATAAGAGGCCGTAGACTATCAGGAAAGGTAGTTCATTTTGCGAAGAAGCCGGGTGCTGTTCCCGTTTTCGGGTTATTTCGAGACCAATGGTATAATCATACATAATCATCTCAGGAGGAGAACATATGGCACGAATCTATCTGCTCGCGAATGTCTTGCCCGGCAAGGAGGTGTCGATCAGGGACAGCATGAGGGGAATCAAGGGTGTCGAGAAAGCCGATGTCGTCACGGGGCACTACGATGTCATCGCCGTCATCGAGGCCCAGGACACGAATGAGATCTTCAGCAAGGTCCTCCAGAAAATCCGGGGCATAAAGGGCATCAACCGGACAGAGACGTTCGTCGCCATCGAATAGCGCTCAGCGATGCCGAAGGGCCTGAAAGATCAGACCCGCAGGAGGGAACGCTCTTCCCCGGTGAGGGATCACCACGAGAGGGGACCGGCCCGGCCTTCGGCCCCCCTCAGGGATGTTCCACCGCTCATCACCGACTACGAGCGTGCCGAGCGCCTGAGGGAGGTGCTCCAGGCCCTCTATGAGGTGAACAAGAGGGTCCCCGTCGTCGTCGAGGGGAAGAGGGATGTGTCGGCACTGAGAAGAATAGGACTGATCGGCGACATCGTGACACTCCATGGGGGGAAGGGTCTCTACGAGTTCTGCGAGGATCTGGCTGAGCATTACCACCGCGTCGTCCTGCTGATGGACTGGGATGAAAAGGGCGAGAGCCTTCACCGGAAGGTCGCCTCACACCTGAAGGGTCACTGGGAGGAATTCACCCCCATCAGGGATATCATCAAGGTCCTCTGCAGGAAGGACATCAATGAGCTCGAGGGCGTTCCCTCGCTCCTCGTCAGGCTTGCCGGGACGGAAGTGACAGTCGGGGAGCACGACGAGGACGATCCCTTCAGGGGGATCATCCCAGGGCTCGTCTGAACCCTGCAGGTGCATGAAAAACAGTGTGAGTGTCGGTGTCAGTGTCAGTAAGAGGCTCACTTTTTCAGATCGTCAGCCTCACATGATCCTTATGGGAAGGCAAAAGATTCTCAGCACCAAGGCTTTTCGGCGCATTCACCCCGCCTTTCCGAGAGGATATGCACTGACAATGTGAAACTGCTGGGGATGAAGCCATGAAGTCCCTCGGCGCCAGGGGAGAGGAGATCGCGGCGGCGTACCTGATGAAAAAGGGCTATACCCTTCTTCACCGGAACTACCGGACGCCCCTGGGCGAGGCCGATATCGTCATGCGCGACGGCGATACGGTCGTCTTCGTCGAAGTCAAGACACGACGGAGCGATGCCTTCGGGCAGCCCTTCGAGTCCGTTCACGCCGGCAAGCAGGAACGGCTCCGGCGTATCGCGCTCTATTTTCTGAAGCATCACCCCAGGGAAGGGCCGGTGCGCTTCGATGTGGTCAGCATACTGGACGAAAACGGGAAAACCGTGATCAATCACATTACGGAGGCATTCTGAAGATGTTCGTCTATTTAAATGACAGGGTCGTGCCTGCCGCTGAAGCGAAGGTGTCCGTCTATGATCACGGCTTTCTCTACGGTGACGGGATATACGAGACGCTGCGCGTCTATGACGGCGTCGTTTTCATGCTCGGCGAGCACATAAGGAGACTCTTCCGCTCGGCATCCCTCATCGGCCTCGATATCGGCAGGGAAGATCCCGGGATCAGGATCGCCGTCTACGAGACCCTCCGGGCCAACGGGCTGAAGAACGCCTATGTGCGTTTAACGGTATCGCGGGGAAAGGGCCCCATCGGCCTCGATCCCGGTCTTTGTGAGAGCCCGACCTTCGTGATCATGGCGAACGAGCTCAAGCCCTATCCCCGGTCCTTCTATGAAGAGGGACTGAAGGTGATCATCGCGTCGGTGAGAAGGAACCTGCGGGAAGCCCTGAACCCACAGATCAAGTCGCTCAATTTCCTGAACAACATCCTCGCCAAAATCGAGGCGATCCAGGCGGACGTCTATGAAGCCGTCATGCTCAACGCCGAGGGTTTTCTCACGGAGGGGACGATCAGCAACATCTTCTTCGTCAGGGATGATATCCTCTGCACCCCTGCCGTGGAGTGCGGCATCCTCGACGGCATCACGCGGTCCCTCGTCCTTGACATCGCCGCCCGCAACGGTATCACCGTCCGGGAGGGGAAGTTCACCGTCGACGACATCAGGTCCGCATCGGAAGTCTTCCTCACGAACACCACCATGGAGGTCATGCCGGTCCGCAGAGTGGATGAAAAGGTGTATCAGGTCGGGGAGGTTTCTGCAGCTCTCCTGTCCCATTACCGCCGGGAGGTAAACGCATATGTCAGGACCAAGAAAGAAGAAAGCCCCTCTCTCTGGCAGTGAAGGGGCTGGCAAGAGCGCATTCAGCGGCGATGACCTCGCCCGCTTCATCGACCAGACGCTGCTGAAGCCGACGGCGACGGAGACGGATGTCGTCCTGCTCTGCAAGGCGGCGAGGAACTACCGCTTTCATGCCGTCTGCGTCAATCCCTATTTCGTGCCCCTCTGCAGGGCGATCCTCTCGGGCTTTGAGACGAAGGTCGCGACGGTGATCGGCTTTCCGCTCGGCGCCTCCATGAAGGATGCGAAGGTCAGGGAGGCGGAACTGGCCGTCGAGTACGGCGCCGACGAGCTGGATATCGTGATCAACATCGGGGCGGCCCTCTCGGGCAACTGGGACTACGTGGAGAGCGAGATTGCGGAGATCATCAGGGCCTCATCAGCGTGCCTGCACAAGATCATCATCGAGACGTGCCACCTCCCGGAACGGGAAAAGCTGATCGCCGTCAACATAGCCGCCGCAAGCGGCGCTGCCTTTATTAAAACCTCGACGGGGTTCGGCCCCCGGGGCGCGACGATCGGCGATGTGCGATTGATTAAGGGCATCGTGAAAGACCGCGTCGGCGTCAAGGCGGCGGGCGGGATCAGGACCTATGCCCAGGTCGTGAGGTTCATAAAGGCCGGCGCTACCCGCATCGGCACCAGCGCGGGCGAGGCGATCATGAGCGAGGCCCTTCACTCCGGTATCTGACGGTACAGCAGTATGGATGCCGCGGAAAAGAGGACCGGTATAATCCAGGGCGCGGCATAGGCGGGGATCACCCCGGCGTAGCCGAGGGAGAGGAAGAACGAGTAGCCGAGCCAGTAGAGGGCGCTGATGAGCAGGCCGAGGCCCGCTGCGATGATGCCGCTGCCGCCGGAGGGGTCTTTCTGGGAATGGCGCGTGAGCGCATGGGAGAGCCGGTCCGTGATCGTCCCTCCCAGTGAGAGGGAGATGCCGAGAAGCATCATGAAGAAGTTGATGAGCGGGTAGGAGACCCTCGAACTGATGTCGACGTCGATCTTGACGTTTTTGAACCCCGTCTCGTTGAGCCGCCTCTGAAAGGAGACGAGTTCCGGCAGCGTCATCTCCTCGGTTTTCCACATCTCCTCCTCGAAGAGCGTCGGCGACTCGACGGCCTTTGAATAGGACTCTGCAGCCGTCTCTATCTTTCCATTCACGATGTCGTAGATGCGCAGGTTTGTCAGTTTCCACCGGTCTCCCTCCCAGACGGCCTTTTCTGCGTCGACCCGCTCCTTCAACTCGCCTCCGTCGAACCGGAAAATGCTCACGACCTGGGCGACGTTCTTTTCGGGGAGAAAGAGCCCGATGCGCACGATCGACCCGTCCTTGCCTCGCAGGTAGAGCGTTCCCTCCTTGAAGGCGTACCCCCTGTCCTTCTTCGTGATCCTGTTCTTTAGGTGATGGAGTTTCTTTGACGTGACAGGGACGACGACCTCGCCGAGAAGAAGACCGGCGAGGGAAAGGACGATCCCGAGGGCCACGAAGGGGATCAGCACCCGCTTGAGCTTTCCCGTTGCGGCCTTGATCGCGATGATCTCCTTTCTCCGTATCGCCTGGGTGAAGATGAAAAGACTGCTCAGGAGCGTCACCACCGGCAGCAGGTACTGGATGATCCGGGGAATGGTGAGAGACGCGTACAGGAGCATCTGCAGGGTCTCAGGGTTGTGAGGCATGAAGTCGTCGAGCTTGTCGACGAGGCCGATCAGGCTGAAGATGAGGGATATACAGACAACGAGGACCGTCATGACGCCGAGGAACTCGCGGAGATAGAGCTTCTGGATGATCAGCATCGTCCTTCTCCTATCTCCTGTTCGTCCTGTCGAAGAGGGCGTAGGACACACCGACGAGGACGACGAAGGGGAGCCACGCGCCGGCGAAATGGGGCAGAAAGTCCGACCGTACGAGGTTTTCCCCGTATAGCAGGAGCGTATAGTAGATCGCAAAGACGGACAGCCCGATCGTCAGTCCTCCCAGTCTCCCCGATTTTCCCGCAATGAGCGAAAGGGGGAGGCCGAGAAATATGATCACGATGCAGATCGCCGGCAGGGAGAGCCTCCGGTGGAATTCGAGGAGATAATCGGTCCCCCGGCTCGGCTCCTGCCGGGATGCCTGAAGCAGCTCCGGAGGGGTGTATTCGCTCTTCTTCTTGCCTGACTGCTCCATCGAGGGATTGAGCTGGAAATGGTAGCTGCCGAAGCGGATCTCCGTGAAGACGTTTTTCTTCGTGATGTAAACATGGCCGTCCGAGAGGGTGAAGCTCAGCAGGTCCTTTCCGGGGACGATCCTGCCCTCCCTGGCGGTGATGATCTTCTGCTCGTCCTTTTTCCTGTCGTCGACGATGAAGATGCCCGAAAGCATGTCCGGCGCCGGCTTGCTCCTGACGAGGATGATGATATCGCGGAACGACGTGTTGAAAATCCCCTCCTCGATGGTCAGGGGCGCCCGCACCGTGAGGACCTCCGTGACCTTTTCCCTCAGCAGGGTGCTCGCCAGCGGGCCCACGTAGAAGCTCATCAGGACACTGACGATGAAGCAGCCCGACCCGATGTATGCCACAGGCCGTGAAATGGACCGGAACGACATGCCGCTGCCCCGCATGATGACGATCTCGTTGTCGACGTTCATGCGGCCGTAGGCGAGGAGCACCGACAGGAGCATCGCCATGGGTATGGTGAGAATGAGGAGCTGAGGCTGGAGGTAGAGGATGATCTGCACGAGGTCGATGATGGAAACGCCCACGCCGGCAAGGATCCTGCTGAGTCTCAGGAGCTTTTCCGTCATGAGGGTGAAATTGAGGAAGAGCAGTGAGAGGAGAAAGGTCGAGAGGATCTCTCTCAGCATTGCCCTGTGGAGTAGAAACATAAGTATTTACATTATCGTATGGTGGGGGGAAAGGTCAAAACGGGTCCCTCCGGCAGGCAAGGACGGCGCCGCGGTGCGATAAAAATAAGAAAAATTTATGTTAAAATAGAAAAAAACTATTAGGAGGCTTCCGTGGTAATCATAACGGATAAAGCAGCAGAGAAAGCGAAGTCGATCCTGTCCGTCGAGGGCAAGGGTGAATGGGGACTCAGGATTTACACAGCCAGCGGCGGTTGCTGCGGCCCTTCGTACGGGCTCGACCTCGACGAGGCGCCGATGGCGGAGGATCAGATATTCGAGAAGAACGGGCTGAAGGTCTTCATCGACAGGCAGACCCTGATAACGCTGGCCGGCATGGAGCTCGACTATGTCGAGGAAGACGACCGTGAGGGGTTCGTGCTGAAGGGGGGCCCCGTTCCGTCCTGCGGACCGGGCTGCAATACTGGCGGCTGCGACTGCGGATAACATGTTTCCTGTCCACCGGTACAGGAGGCTGAGGAGGAACGAAACCATCAGGAGGATGGTCAGGGAAACCGCCATCTCTCCTGATGACTTTATTTACCCCCTCTTCGTCACGTACGGGAAGGGCGTGAGGCGCGAGATTTCGTCCATGCCCGGCTGCTTCCAGTTGTCCGTCGACGAGACCGTCAGGGAGGCCCGCGAGGTCTCGTCCCTTGGCGTTCCCGCGATCATCCTTTTCGGCATACCGGAGCACAAGGACGAGACCGGCAGCGGCGCTTTTGACGACGGCGGCGTGGTGCAGCAGGCGATCCGGGCCGTCAAGGACGCCGTCCCCGGCTTGTACGTCATCACCGACGTCTGCATGTGCGAGTACACGAGCCACGGCCATTGCGGCATTGTCGAAGAGGGGGACGTGACCAACGACAAGACCCTGCGTCTGCTCTGCCGGGAGTCCCTCTCGCATGCACGGGCGGGCGCCGACATGGTCGCTCCGTCGGACATGATGGACGGCAGGGTCGACGCCATACGGACGGTCCTCGATGAGGCAGGGTTCAGCAACGTGCCGATCATGGCCTACGCCGCAAAATACGCATCGGCCTTTTACGGTCCCTTCCGGGAAGCCGCAGAATCGGCCCCCCAGTTCGGGGACCGCCGCTCCTACCAGATGGACCCCGCGAACCGCCGCGAGGCCCTGAAAGAAGTGGCCCTCGATATCGAGGAGGGCGCCGACATCGTCATGGTCAAGCCCGCCCTGGCTTACCTGGACATCATATCGGACGTGCGTGCGGCCTTTGATGTCCCCGTCGCCGCCTACAGCGTGAGTGGCGAGTATTCCCTCGTGAAAGCCGCCGGCAGGCTCGGATGGATCGACGAGACGCGGCTCATGATGGAGATGCTCCTGTCGATCAAGCGGGCCGGCGCGGACCTCATTCTTACCTACTTCGCAAAAGAGGCGGCCAAGATCCTCAACGGCTGAAAGACAGTGACAGTGTGAGTGACAGTGTCAGTGAAAGGATCACATCTCATCAGGTCTTCCCGCGCAAGACGGCAGTAATTCATTCAACTTACGCAACCAAATTAACTCAATCAACTCAGCAAACTCGATAACTCTCCTTTTCATTGTTCCTGTCTCCTGAATCGGCTATACTAAGAGCACCATGCCATTGTTCGGTGAACTCTTCGTCAGTGAAGTGATCAATAAGCCGGTCCTCGACCCGAAAGGCGAGGTCATCGGCAAGGTGAAGGACCTCGTCGTCGTCAAGGGAGACCCCCTGCCGAGGATTTCGGCCCTGATCATCGAAAAACAGAAGGTGACCTCCATCGTCTGGTGGGAGGAGCTGAGCATCTTCAACAAGAGGATCATCTCCAGCCGCGTGAACGCAGGTCTCCTTAAACCCTACGACCCCACGGAGGAAGACCTGCTCATCGTCAGGGACATCCTGGACAAGCAGATCGTGGACGTCAACGGCGCGAAGGTTGTGCGGGCCAACGACGTCAAGATCGAGGGATACAACTCCGACGCCGTGCTCGTCGCCGTCGACGTCGGCATGAGGGGCATCCTGAGGCGGCTCGGAGTCGAGCGTGGAAGCGAGGAAGTGATGAAGGTCTTCAGGACGCAGATCCCCTTCAACATGATCAGTTGGAACTATCTGCAGCCCCTTGGGCCGAGACTCGATGCGATCACCCTCACCGTCCCGAGACAGATGGTGGCCGAGCTGCACCCGGCTGATCTGGCGGAAATCATCAGCCAGGTCTCGCGCGATGAAGGCACCCATCTCTTCGGGGACCTCGACGTTGAGGTCGCCGCCGAGGCGCTCTCGGAGCTGAAACCGGAAAGACAGGCCGAGATCATCAATGCCATCGATCCGGAGAAGGCGGCCGACATTATCGAGGAGATGCCTCCCGATGAAGCGGCGGACGTCCTGAGCGACCTGCCGGCGGAGAAGGCGAAGGAAATCCTCGAGCACATCGAGAAGGAGGAGGCGGAAGACATCCAGGAGCTTCTGGGGCATGAAGAGGACACGGCCGGCGGACTCATGACGAACGAGTTCATCTCCTATCCCCCCGACATCACCGTCCGGGAGGCCATCGAGCGGTTCAAGCTCGACGCCGAGGAGATCGAGACGGTCTACTACCTGTACGTCGTCGATGCGCAGGAAAAACTCGAAGGGGTCATTTCGCTCAGGGAGCTGCTGCTGGCCGACCCTTCCCTGAGGCTTTTCGAGATCATGGAGACGAAACTGAAGACGGTGCTGCCCGAGACGGACGACATGGAGGTGGCGGAAATCGTTTCGAAGTACAACCTCGTCGCCCTCCCCGTGGTGGATGATGAAGGCGTGCTCCACGGCATAGTGACCTTCGACGACGTCATCGACCTGATCCTGCCCCCTGCGGCCAAGAGGAAGAGGAGGAAGGTGTGAGCGCCTGGAGGAGGGTCCTGATCTTCCTGACGATCATGGGGCCCGGCATCATCACGGCCAACATCGACAACGACGCCAGCGGCATCACCACCTATTCCGTCGCCGGCGCGCGGTTCGGCTACGGCCTGCTCTGGACTCTCATCCCGACGACGGTCGCCCTCGTCGTCGTCCAGGAAATGGTGGGACGGATGGGCGTGATCACCGGCAAGGGGCTCTCGGATCTCATCAGGGAGCACTACGGGGTCAGGACGACCTTTTTTCTCATGCTCGGCCTCCTCGTCGCCAACTTCGGCAACACCGTGGCGAACTTCGCCGGATGGGCGGCGAGCATGGAAATCCTCGGCATCAGCAGATATATCATGGTGCCCGTCGGGGCCGCGACGGTCTGGATCCTCGTGACGAAAGGGAGTTACCGCCTCGTCGAAAAGATCCTCCTCCTTGCCTGCGTCATCTACGTCGGATACATAATTTCCGGGATCATGGCGAAGCCGGAGTGGCTGACTGTGCTGAAATACTCTTTTGTGCCCCGCATCGAGTGGAAGCCGGAGTACATGATGATGAGCATCGCCATCATCGGGACGACGATCACGCCGTGGATGCAGTTTTACCTGCAGTCGTCCATCGCCGAAAAGGAGATCAAGAAAGAGCATTACCAAGCGTCTCGCCTCGACGTGATCATCGGGTGCTCCATTACGGACATCATCAGCTTCTTCATCATCGTGACCTGCGCCACCCTCCTCTATCCGCACGGCATCAGGGTCCACGAGGCCTCGGAGGCCGCCATCGCGCTGAGGCCCTTCGCCGGGGATTACGCCGCCTTCATCTTCGCCCTCAGCCTCGCCAACGCGTCACTCCTCGGCGCCATCATCGTCCCGCTCGCTACCGCGTATTACATCTGCGAGGCCATGGGATGGGAGGCGGGCATCAACAAGACCTTTCAGGAGGCGCCCCAGTTCATGTGGATCTATACCCTGACTGTCGTAATAGCGGCACTCCTGATCCTTATTCCAGGGGCGCCCCTCGTCTTCCTCATGGTCCTGTCGGCGGTCATCAACGGCATCCTTCTCCCCTTCGTCCTCGTCTTCGCCATCCTTCTCGTCAACAACAAGAGGCTGATGGGCGAACACATAAATTCCAAGTTTTACAACTATGTCGCATGGGGGACCGTCATCGCCGTCATCTGCCTGACCGTCGCCTGGGTCGTCTCATCCCTCGTCACGTAAAGACAAGTCATTAAGTCAATTAAGTCAATAAGTTATTAAGTCACTAAGTCATTGAGTCGACTCAGTTGATCTTGTCGTTGCATATACCCCCCGGAAAGGCGGGGCGAAGATGCCGAAAAGCCCTGGTGCTGAGAAACCACGAAAAGGCCTATCCTCGCGCCAAGACGCCAAGGTCGCCAAGAACGGCAAATGCACAAGTGCATAAAATCTTTTTTTGGATGAAGGTCTGTATCTTTCTTTGCGCTCTTTGCGGCTTTGCGTGAGAATGAACAATCATGCTCGCTATCAGCAAGGCTTTGAGGCACGTTGTTCCGCCTTTGCATGCAACGGGAGGGTTTATGCAGATGTCGTCAGGGAGAGAAAAAGGGTACAATACGGAGACGAATCGATTTGACCAGTGAAGGAGAATTGGCATGATTGCGACGATAGAGTGGCGTGACGGCAAAGTCCTCATGCTCGACCAGAGAAGGCTCCCCCTCGACGTATCCTACATCGAGTGCAACGATTACCAGACCGTCGCGGAGGGCATCAGGCATCTCTGCATCAGGGGAGCGCCCGCCATCGGCATCGCCGCCGCCATGGGGATCGCCCTCGGCGCCCGGGATATCAGGGCGCACAATTACGACGAGTTCATGGAAGGGCTATTCCCCGTCATGGAAACGATGCTCGCGACGCGGCCCACGGCGGTCAATATCCGGTGGGCCGTGGAAAGGATCGTGAACCTCCTC
This sequence comes from uncultured Nitrospiraceae bacterium, assembly GCA_963705105.1. Classification (GTDB taxonomy): domain Bacteria; phylum Nitrospirota; class Thermodesulfovibrionia; order Thermodesulfovibrionales; family Dissulfurispiraceae; genus CAVPIW01. The sequence goes on from CAVPIW010000017.1 coordinate 12,112, forward strand.
ATGTCCCGGCGGGACGAGTCCGTCGACAGCCTGAGGACGATGCTCGTAGACGAATCGCAGAAGATCCTCGACGAGGACATTGCCGTCAACAGAGCAATCGGTGAATGGGGCGCCCGTTTCATTCGGGACGGCGACACCATCCTCACCCACTGCAACGCCGGGAGCCTCGCGACGGGCGGGTATGGAACGGCGACGGCCCCCATGCTCGTGGCCAGGGAACAGGGAAAGAGCATCCATGTCATAGCGGACGAGACGAGGCCGGTCCTCCAGGGGGCGCGGCTCACCGCCTGGGAGCTCAAGGAGGAAGGGATTCCGGTGACGGTCATCACCGACAACAGCGCGGGCGCTATCATGAAGAGGGGCATGATCGACCTCGCCATCGTCGGGACGGACAGGACGGCGAGGAACGGTGACGTGGCGAACAAGATCGGGACTTACACGGTCGCCGTCCTCTGCAAAGAACACGGGGTCCCGTTCTATGTGGCGGCGCCCCTCAGCAGCGTCGATTTTTCCATTGCCTCGGGGGACCTCATTCCCATCGAGGAAAGGCCGTCCGAGGAGGTGACCGTCATCGGAGGGCGCAGACTTGCTCCTGAAGGAGTAAATGTAATAAACTTAGCTTTCGATGTCACCCCTGCACGGTATGTGACGGCATTCTTCACCGAGAAGGGCGCCTTCGCCCCGCGGGACCTGAAAAAACTGGCCGGGGGAAACACGAACATCGAAGCGATCAGAATCGGACCATGACAAGCGCATCTGACATATTCACCCATTTCTCCGAGGAGATGATGTCCGTCGACCGGCATCTCATGGAGATATTCGGCAGCAACGTCTTCGTCATCCCCATGATCGGCAGGCACATCCTCAGCAGCGGGGGAAAGAGGATTCGTCCCCTTTTCCTCCTCATGAGCGCCGACCTCTGCGGGTATAAGGGACATGACCGGGCACTTCTCGGGGCGATCATCGAAGCGATCCACACCGCGTCGCTCCTGCACGACGATGTCATCGACGGGGCGGAGCAGAGAAGGGGAAAAGCGGCGGCGCACTCCATTTGGGGGAACCAGATCGTCATCCTCGTCGGCGATTTTCTCTATTCCAACGCCCTGAAGATCGCCGTCGCCCAGAGAAACCAGAAAGTCATGGAGACCCTCTCCGAAGCGACAACGCGCATGACCGAGGGCGAGATCCTTCAGCTCAACAAGATAGGGGACCCTGACATCACGACAGAGGAGTACTTCCAGATCATCTCGTCCAAAACAGGGGTGCTTCTGTCGGCGGCCTGCAGGATCGCAGCAATCCTTGCGGGGCAACCTGCGGAGGTGGAAGAGGCCCTCGGCCGGTTCGGCATGAAAACGGGGATCGCCTTCCAGCTCGCCGATGACATCCTCGACTATGTGGCGGCCCAGAAAGAGCTGGGCAAGAGGATCGGCAAGGACCTCGAAGAGGGAAAGATAACCATGCCCCTCATTCATCTCCTGAATGCCGCATCGGAGGCCGAACAGGCCGAAGTGAGACAGATCATCCAGGAGACAGTCGCCGTCGAAACAGGTGAGGTTGGCAGCGGCAACGGCAAAGGCGGGTTCTCGCGGATCACGGAACTCTTTTCCAAGTACCGGACCATCGAGGAGTCTCTCAAGACGGCCCGCGATCTCATTTCGGAGGCAAAGGCCGAACTGTCCGTTTTCCCCGACTCGGAGCACAAGGAGACGATCCTTGCCATGGCCGATTATGTCATGGACAGGGAGAAGTGACGTGCATCCGTACGTAGAGCTCGCAAAGGAAGCCGTCGAGCAATACGTGCAATACCGCAAGACCCTCTGCCCCGGCAAGGACATCTCCCCGGAAATGCAGAGGAAGGCAGGCGTCTTCATCTGCCTGAAAAAGAGGGGCGACCTCCGGGGATGCATCGGCACCTTCTCTCCCGTCACCGACAACCTCTATCTCGAGATCGTCAGAAACGCCATATCCGCGGCAATGGAAGACCCCCGGTTCTATGCCCTTGACGAGCAGGAGCTCGCGGAAATCGAATACACCGTCGATGTCCTCTCAGAGCCCGAAAAAGTGGAAAGTCCTTCGGACCTGGACCCGAAGAAATACGGCGTCATCGTCGTGAAGGGATTCCGGAAGGGCCTGCTCCTGCCGGACCTCGAGGGCGTCGACACCGCCGAGGACCAGCTCCGCATCACGAAGATGAAGGCCGGCATCGAGCGCTCCGAAACGGACGTCGAGATCTTCAGGTTCACCGTTGAGCGGTACAAATAGCCGCCGGCTTCATTCTGCAGCGTTTTGCCCGGTAAACCTCTCCCTGGACTCTCTCACCGCCGCAAGAATGTCTTTTGTCGTTGCCTTGGTTTGGATTCCCGGAATGTCAAAGGGTGACTTGTTGCTCTTCCTGAAAATTATTGAAAAAGTCTCGCCGCTTTTCCTCTTGATAACGACCTCTTCATTTCTGGCGATATTGAGAACATCGGCAAGATGCTGTCTCGCTTCAGAGTATGTATACACTTTCATAATGTCCTACTCCAAAATTGTAATTCCTATCTCCCGAGCCACTCTTTGCATTCCAAGGTCAAGAGTAAGCAGCGGGCTTCGGAGGTTTTCAGCGCATTCCAAGAAATACGCATCGTATGCATAAATGTTAAGTTTAATGGCGATGCCCAATGCCGATTTTATATTCGTGCGCCTCAAATCAACGGGTATCTGCTGAACAATCTCCCATGCTGATTCGACTTCCTCTTTTTTCAAAGTGTTTTTTTTCATCATCGCCGTTAATGCATTCCCTATTTCAAATGGTAATACATTGGGAGCAACTAACTCATGGCCTTCAGTAAGTCGAATGATCTTGCCTTTTTCGGGCTGATTTAACGCAACGGCTATGAATACATTTGTGTCAGCAGTTATCTTCATATGTACAATTGTACTTATTGCTGATTAATTTGTCAAGTTCTCCCAACTGACGAAGTCGACGGCGATCTCGCGGATCGAGTCGCTCAACTATGGCAGAACATCGATTACGATGCTCAAGAAGAGATCGAGAAGGCGCTTGGATGCGAGTTGCAGAACGCCTGGTGCGAAAGAGCGGATGAGTGCCTTTGGAGTTTCCTATGAAGGTGTGGACAGAATGAGGTCTGCCATGTGGTTTTTTACGGTTGACGAAGCAGCGTGCAGAATATCGCTCATGACATGATAGTAGACCTGACGCTATCAGCACTATCAGCAGAGCCCCGAGGATGAAGGACAATGCCTTGTGATCCCCAACTGTATTAAAAAGCAAAAAAGATCAAAAAAAAAGAGAAAATATGTCAAGACAAAGTCGATTTTTTCTGTTATAAATAAAAAAGGATAAATGCGACGATAGATTACCCGGTTACCGTGGACGTCGTGATGGTGAGACTGACCATGAGGAACTGCGACCGTTAGACCGTTATATTTTCGGGAGCTTTAGGCAGGACACCATATTCCCGGAGACAGATAGCGCTTCACTAGTGTTAGAGTTTGACCTTGTTTAATACGTTGACGGTTGAACGCGACCGTCAGGCATCACTCATGAACCAGAAAGGGGGTGGTAATTATAATCGCGGTGTAATTACGAAGACAGTCTCAAGTCACTTCACTCAACACGAAAGGAGATAAAATGCCCAAATCAAAAACGCTTGTAGATGGCGTTGGTAGTCTGTCCGTGCCACCTGAGACTCTGGCGGCCAAGACCGGCCGACCGCAATCGGGATTAGTTACAGTAAGTTTTCTATGCGGGCAGTCCGGGTTTCTGGACATGGCCGAACCCCGGTCGACCGTGTGGGCCGAAGTGCTTGATTCTTTGCGCCAGACCAACCAACCGGCGTACGTCGAAATCGATCCAGAGACAAACGTTATCACCGAGCTCCACTGTCCCGTGGTGGTAAGCGTGGCTGGCGTTAATCCGATCGGAAATACCGGCGATGTCGAGGTCGAGTTGGTTATTTCACATGCGCGGCACTATCTGAGGAAATCGCATCCCAACTACAAACGGCATCTGGAAATCCTCCAGAGGGCACTGGAGAAGAAAACGATGGTAGTTGTAACCGAATCACATGATGGTCATGAGATCATCGACGTCAGACCGTCCGAGAAGGCTAAAGCCGGGAAGGAGGAGTAATGGCCGTCACAATGCGAGAAGCCAGAGAACTCTTCAATCTGGTCAACAGCGAAATATGCTGCCCGGCCGTGGCAGCCTCCCCTTGCATACCGTTTTTGTACCCCGACGACGGCTGCTGGGGGCGGGCGCATGAGATGTGCCGGCTGATTCTGTCTCAGGGCGTCACGCCCAAGAAAGTTTGGATCTACGGCAACCTCAACACTTCGACTGCCAATCATCCCTCCTGTCATGTTTTATGGGGCTGGCACGTTGCGCCCACACTCGATGTTACCGTCGGTGGCGGAACGCAGGTTTATGTCATCGATCCCTCATTGTTCAATGAACCGATCACGCAGGCAACCTGGAAAAACGTCCAGGGCGACCCCAACGCCGTCCTGCAGGCATCGGCGGCCTCCATTTTTTACAGGGATTACAACGGAACCTATACCGAGACTGATGTGAATTACGCCAAAACCCAGCAGGTTTTGAACACCTATCGAAACAAGCTAAAGCTTCGAGCCGTCAGTTCTAATGGCCCGCCACCGTATGTCGCTTGTCTGGTGAAACCTCCCGGCACCCAGTGGATCGGGACGATCGGGCCTAATGAGACTCAGCATTGGTTTACCTACAACTGGCCCCCGGCCTGGCATGTGATATGGAATATCATGCCCCTGACGCCGTGTCCGGGCGGGCCGCAATTGACCTTTACGGTTCAGGTGGAACGGACTTCGGCCTCGGCCTGCACACATTGGATCACGGTAAAAAACCTGACCTCGGCGGCAGTGCGATTCGAAGGGCGTTATGACATTCTGAAGAAATAGAAATATTTCAATAGGAGGACGCGATATGTGGACTGGGGTACAATGGACCGGGACGATTGCACCAAATCAAACCAAGAAATGGTTTACCTGGGGCTGGCCGGTGGAATGGCATGTAGTTTGGTATCTGATGCCGACCACTCCGAAAGGCGGCGCTCCAGAACTCGACTGGGACGTGGCCGTCGAAAGAGCCAACGCCTCGCAGTGTACTTACTGGATTACGGTCAAGAATTTAACATCAATCACGGTGACCTTTGATGGACGCTACGCCGTGTTATCCCCATAAGGAGAAGAAGCATGCGAATCGTCATTGAGATTGACGGAGTGGAACTGGTCCGGACGGAGGAACAGCCCAAAGTCACAACCGTGGCTATCCCTTCCGGTATGACACCGCCGGATAAACTTCTGAAGGCAGCCGCCGCTTTGGGAGCCGACAGCGCGGGACCGGCTCCGGCAGAAATTACGAATCTGGATATGGCCGCGGTTTCGGTTTCAAAAAGCTACGGTCCGGTCGCCGAGGGCGCAGCGGAAGCTATGGATGCCGGCACGGCGCCGGGCGCTCCCTTGGATAAGGCATCCGAGAAGAAGACGAGAAAGAAGAAATAGCGGTTTCCGCATCCTCAACAATGCGTAGCCCGGACGCTCCCGGGCTACAATCTATCTATGTCTGGCCATCCATGCGATAGCTAAAAACCAGCTTCTGCCAATTGTGGGGTGGGTTCCAAGAAGGTATGTCATGCTTTAGTTTAGGGCAGATTTACTTGCCCGGGGATTTGATAGGGTCTATGTTTGCACTCAAACCAAACCCACCGTTCCCCTCATGCACAAGCAGGGAAGAAAGGTGTCAGGCATTGACTACTGATACAAAGAGGAGCCGTGGCGTAAAGTTACATTATGTGTAGACCATTGCGCAGTGAATATCCCGGGCGCTGTATCACGTCACGAGTCAGGGCAATGAGCGAAGGAATACATTCCATGACGACGTGACACATTAAGGCTAAAATTAGTCCTGCAAGGCCTACGTCTAATCTCTTAATTTGGCAAGTCAAGGCACCGCGTGGGACAAGCGTCGGGGTTAACCCTCGAGAAAAAGAGGGTGCGCGTTGTGCTCGCGTTGCGAAATGTGGCGGAGGCGCACCGGTGGGCGGAAGACGAAGACTGACGGCCGGCCGTGTGCGGGCAATGGTTATGCGACTTGTAACATCTTGTTTGCGAAATCGCGGCCTGATGTGGATGGTGGCAGCTCTTTGCCATCGGCTTTATATAAAAGGTGCACAATGAGGCAAAGGTGTTCGAATACTTCTTCCCATCGGTGCCGTGGCACCCACCATAGATTAAGCCAGGATCACTGCCGACGTAGCAGCGATCCTCCTCAGACCATTCTACTATTTTGGCGTATCGTGCACTATCCTTCATTTCTTTGCCTCCTCCTCCTGCAGTGCCAATCGAACTGACTTGATCGGGTACTGTTTAGCATCATCACCGACATTGCCAGATACCGTTACAGGCTTGATTACCATCGGGTGAACGTAATTCCTATGGTTTCCTTTGCCACCGCGATTCACAAATCCGGCTCTTTCCAGGTCGGCAATGATATCTCTGATCTTTGGTGGCATTTATTTACCCCGTGTCTCTTGACGCACAACATTACATCTGGCTGCCGACCGTCTTTCTTCATCATAACGGACGAACAAGGGTGAGTCAAGGATAAGTGGAAAAACGGTGGTTTTTCAGTCCAGAAAAGATGTCGGTAATCGTAATTGTGCAGCGCCGTATAAACATGAAAATCCGCTATTCAGAGACGTCCGGAGTTCCTTTCACGAAAGCACCATCGTCATCCCTCTTCCCCAAGCCCAGGACGTGCACGCCGAACTTTTTCAGGCACTCGACAACCGCGCTCAGGGGAAGGCCCACGACGTTGAGGTAATCCCCCTGTATCCTTTTGACGAGGACCGCTCCAAGGCCCTGAATCGCATACCCTCCCGCCTTGTCGAGAGGTTCGCCCGTCCTGACATAGGCTTCAATTTCAACAGAACTGAGCGTGTTGAACCAGACCCGCGTTTTCACGGAACGTGATATTCTTTTCCCTGTATCAGTATCCAGGATTGTGAATCCCGTGATGACCGTGTGTGACTTTCCGTTCAGCGCCGTCAGCATCCGCAGCGCCTCCTCTTCGGTATGAGGCTTCCCGAGGATCTCTCCCCCGAAGACGATAAAGGTGTCGGCGGCGATGGAACAGCCTCGCTGCTATGCCCTCTACGAGCAGGAGCGTGATGAGATCGAATACACCGTCAACGTCCTCTCAGAACCGGAGTGGGTTGAGAACATTTCGGAGCTGGACCCGAAAAGATACGGCATCATCGTCGTGAAGGGATTCCGGAAGGGCCTGCTCCTGCCGGACCTCGAGGGCGTCGACACCGCCGAGGACCAGCTCCGCATCATGAAGATGAAGGCCGGCATCGAACGGTCCGAGGCAGACGTCGAGATTTCCCGGTTCACCGTCGAGAGGTACGAGTAACCGCCCCTGTCCTCACCGCCAAACCTCAAACAGTGACAACATCACCATCATTCCCGCACTCTGTTGAGCCGGAATCCGATATGGAATCCTACCGTATCCCATAATTCAAACACAGGTAGATGTCCGTCAGCTTCTCCGAATCAACAGCAGAAACATCGCCTGGCAGTGGTGACGAAGGAGCCAGTGCCCCCGCATTTGCAAAACTTATGGTATGGTCCGCCATTATGCCTGAGGCGAAGACGGCGGTGACGTCCTTGAAGGGCAGCCCTCCCCATTCATCAGGCGTAACGGAGAAGCTAGCCTGCTCTTTCTCATTCACCAAGATCGTCACGTCGTCGACGTTCTGACCTGTCGGCGTCCTGAGCACAAGGGCTGCCTTTATCACAGTCAGGTTCATGCCTCTCAGGAACATCGGGAACTGTTTTTCGGAGATGCTGAACCGTACACTCGGTACACTCGTCCCCGTCGGGCTGTGCAATAGCCGGTTGAACTCGCTGGAGAACTCCTGACGAAAACTGAAGACTCGCGGCAAGGAATAATGCATAAGGTAATGGCGGATGGTCCCCTCCAATTGACCATTCTGGTCTTCCACAGCGGCACGGAATCCACTGTCCTGCTCTGCGGTATAACTGATGTGAATGATGACGTCGTTTATGGTCTGGTAGTCGAACTGGCGGAAGTTTCTGGGTAAAGACAAGCTCCATGAGCTGATGGCGCCTGCGCCTTCAAAGGGCATGTATCGTTCGTCCCGGAAATTCAGCTCGAACACGCCGGCATCGTTTTGCGCCGTGCTGGTGGCGATAGCAACTGTTCTTGATCGTGGCACCTGCCGCAGAGTGACATTGGCCTTCGGTTCGGTTCTGATCCAGCTGTCTGTGAGCTCCAGCGTGGCGCTGACATTCGTGTAAGGTCCCGTGACGCAGGGGATCGTCAATCGCACCGCCTTGATTTTGCGCTTATAGTGGCCTGGGTAGAAGAGATTGAAGAATATCTCCTGGACCGAAAATGCACACTCGCCTGTCTCTTTGAGCTGTATCAACGCATCGGGCGCGATTTGGGTGAGAGAGAACGCCTGGTCGATCTCGATGCTGCGATAATTGGTTTCGATAAAGCGGCGTTCAAGGTTTTGCAGATCAAGCAATAAGCGTTCGCCGGCGAGCAGTCCAGCCTTGGAAGCTTCCCAATGACTGGCGCCGATCAACTCCGCGGCGTCATCCCCACGCTCGAAACGATAAGCCCGCTCTGCAAGCTTGGCCATGCTGTAAGCATTGTTATACGCTTCTCGGTAGAGGCGCTGCAGGGACGTAGAGAGCCATGTGTAAAGGCCAAGATTCGAAAATCGGTCATGATAGAATTCGTAGATCTCGTTTTGCTGCTTCAACGTCTCGTCGTGAATGTCTTTCAACTCCAAGGTGATGTCTCTGCGAATCTCGGCAATTTTCTTCTGTTGTTCTATCTCGGTCAGCTCAATATCTGCCTGATCTTTCTGGTGCTGCCACCCTTGCTCGCGGCGCTTGAAACCGGCTTCAAGACCTGCTGAGGCGGCTATGCTATTCGCTATGGCAGCTCCACTTCGCATCCATTGGGCAAACATAGCACCGGAGGCCCCACCTTCTCTACCACCATAGGTTATGGCAAAGAAGCTGCCAAGTTGAGGTACTAGATATGTTAATGCAGCGAGTATGTTTGTGGCCTCGCCAAGAACTTCAAAATACTGAGCGGTTTCCCGAGCGTCTTGCTGGGTTTGTTCCTCGGAACTCAGTCCTTCCGTTACGAGTGCATCATAATAATCGCGTCTTGCTTCCACGGTATTCCGTCGCGCCTCCAACGACTCAATAGTCGCCAAGGCGGCATTGTACTCATTATCGCGCACTTGCGAGGTCATTCTGAGGATATTCTGCTGTTGAGTGGTCCTTAAAAGATTCAGGTCTTCGATGTCCTTCTTTTCCAAGGCGCTCAACAGGGCAGAGCCGAATCCTTGAAGTAGGGCTGCGTATGCCTTCGCCCTTTCGATGAGATAGCTAAACCGATAGGGCGGCACGTTGCCGCTGATGGAGTTCAAGACGTCTTCCAGGGATAACCCAGCCGCTTTGGCGCGCACTAATAGCATCGGATTAATCTCAGGGGCAAACAACGCCAAATCGCGCCGGACTCCACTGATATTCATGCAGTTACGAATCTTGAAGAGCCGATCCTCCACCCGGTCCCAATAACTTCTCAGATCCTTGTTGGGCGGTATGCAAAAAACAGGGCCGATCTGATTACCCAAAGAGAGCAGAAAGGAATAAATGTATGTGTAGTTCGACTTTTCTTTTGATGTCTGACTCCATTGGTAACCACGAAAAACACCCTTGGATAGGCCCGCTTGGTTGGCGGCCATTCCCACTCGATTTGCCGGCGTCTCTACGGAAACATTTGCTGAATCGGCTCCTTCACCGGCGCGCGCGGACACGTAGCGCGCCAACTTGTAAGCCTTCACGACTGAATGGCCCTCGGCTTTTTTTCCCGCCGCATACAAGCAATAGGAGTCCATCGCATACTGGTAACTGATTTCCGAGGAGTTCGCAGTTTCACTCTCGACGTTATGATACATCTCGATCAGAAACTCGTTATCCTCATCAAGAACAGAAGCAATCTCCTCGTAGGTTTTGGCGCTTACCTCGCCGCATTCGCCCAGTTCCGCAGGGCGTTCGCCCAGGATATCCGAGGCCAGCACATAGAGCAGAGTGGCTTCGTTGATTGACTCCATCGTATCCTGGGCAAAGAGGCTGTCCCCCCAGTCCAGGAGATTGTCGATGTACTTCATCACGATCGCCTTTTGATAGGCGCTTGGTCGCAAACGAGCGATGGTGTGCGGACTAAAAGGATCTTTCCGATAGGCAGCTCGGGCTTGCTCGTCCTTGAGTATCTTGCGCAGGCTTTCAATTCCGCCGCGTTCACGAAACTCGATATAACGCCAGTTGCGATCCTCGGGACAGGTCTCCGTTCCAGTCGCTTTGGCTGTCGGATTGAAGATGTAATGATACCATTTTTGCGCTTCCGCGAACTTGCCCTGGCTGTTGAGATGGTTGGCGATGAGGGATGGAATGTGAAAGAAGATTTCCCAGTAATAAACACCGTACGATCCATCGAAGTCGCGCTTGCCGCCGTTGAAAGCGCTGAGATCAAGATAAACATTAATCAAGGGTAATGACCCTTCTTTCAAGCCCATTTGGGTATCCGTATCGAATAGTCGATCGAGGCCCTCCGTCCATAATAGCTGGGCGATTGTTTCATCGAGTGTCGTTCCTAATCTCATGAGGAAATAGGGCCTTGAACCAAATTGGGACGCTTGGAGAAGCAACAAATCCCCTGTGCAGTCAATAATGCAATCCGGCAACATTCCGTTTATCACGGCCACTTCGGCGTCCACGGAGAGTATGGCAATAGGTATCGGGACCACATCCGCAAAGGCTGCGCCGGGGTCCGCGGATAGGACACGAGTCGCTTCTTGATAATCGATCGAAGTGAAAATGTCTTTATAGAAAAGACCTTGATCCCTCACCTGGAATACGCTGAATGCAAAAAACGACTTAACATCGTCGCTATTCAAACCACCGAGCTTCTTTCTGTAGAAATCAATGGCCGAATACATTTCGAAGTTTCTTCCCCCAATAACTAGAGTTGAGCTGTCGGAACCAGCGCAAATCATCGGGTAGACTTGTCCCCATTTATATCCTTTGAGAGTATAATCTTGGGGCTTAAATTCGTCTTGGAATAGACTCGTGATCTGGGCCGCGTTGTCGTGTAAGATATCTAGAATTGATTGACCCAGTGTACCATTGTATAGCACTGACTGATCTTCGGACGACAACCCAATATTATATGATATTAACCCGCTGTATGGCTGTCTCTCATACGTTTGCCCCGCTGTTACCGACGAGAAGTGCTTATCTAGTGCGCTTCCGTATTTTGGGGTAACCGTAAGAACAGTCTGTCCTTCCGTGTTTGTCGCCAACTCATACTTACCTTCCGAGAACAATGGGTCGTAAATAGTATTATCGACTTCGTTGAGCGAGCTCCCGTTTAGCGAGATCGTTTGCGGCGGTGTCCACGTTCCATCCAGTCTCAAAGTCGTGAACTTAAGAGCCATAACGTGCTTATATCCGATAAAGTGCGATGTGCCTCCGTTCAATGAAGAATTTTGAGGGGTGGTGGTCATTTCGATCCAAAACACATAAAGCCGCTTATTAAAGACGATCGGCGAGACTTTCCATACGGGAATTTGCACATCGATCTTGCGCCAAGGATTCCAGACAATGTTTTTTGGATCCCTATTCACCCCTCTGCAAATATTCTCTATCGTGCGATAGTAGTAGACAGGAGGATCGCTAACAGTCACGCCGAACAAGTGCAGGATGTCGCTTTCAGCGGAGGTGTCATGATACGATCCGGCGATTTTGAGATTGGCGACTTCCTGAAAGCCGCTCATGTATTTGGCATAGGCGTCCAGAACGGTATCTTCGTTGATCTCCTGCTGTAGCAACGTCGATTCCAATTCCTCAAACAGAGGAGTTTTGTTATCGCGCAGGTCTGGTTCCAAGTAGTTTTCAGGATAGAGGAAGACTTTGCGGTTGGCTTCCCATACACGGTAGTTTTTCCGCCACTCCCACTCCTGGATGGCATCCTCCGACAAGGAGAGTCGAGTTTCACCGGCTCGATCTTGTTCGAGGTTCATGAGGATGCGGTGGACGTAGAGTTGGACGCTGGAGTTCGCGGCGACAACCCGCGATGTACGGGCACAGCCCTCCAGCTCGACGTCGATCAGGAAGTAATGGTACAGGTCGTTCAGATTGCTGAAGACAGCCAGATCTATCGAGTGGATCAGGTAATCGGTGAGCGCATCCCTCTTGCGGGATCGGATCTTGTCCTCGAACGGTTCGATCTTGGTCCGCCATTCCTCCTCGTTGTTGTACTTGGCGCGGAATGCGCTCAGGATGGCATTGGCAGCCTTGCTCAACTTGTCGTAGTGGTTGGAAACCACGAGTTTGAGGACGTCGCCGCCCACGCCGAGGCGTGTGGCGAGTTCGAGACAGCGTTCCAGTTTGGCAAGCGAATCCAACGCGGTCGCCGCAAGCGAAATCTCGTCATGGGTTGTGATCACGAGACCGATTTCCGCATCCAGGATTTGCGCTAGTTTCTCCTGGATTTCCCGGCGAGTGGCTCCTGGAGTTTCTCCTGTATAAAACTTGAACGTATTGTCTTCCGTCTTAAAGGCGAAAAGGATGTCCTGAAGCGTTTGCCGTTCTTTTCCGCCTTCTTCGATTTTCTTGATGAATCCGCGGTAGATCCAGAGTAAGCGAATGTTAGAGATGCCGATTGCTTTGGCGTCAAAACCGTCAAACAACTCCTTGTGCTCGCGGATGAAATGGAGGGCGCTACTATCGAAGACAACATCCTTAAATAGAACCGTTAATGGCAATACGGTCTGAACAAGGCCGAGTAAGACGCCCTCGGCATCGTTTTCCTGTAACGCGCAGGTAAATTCCGCGCCGGACAAGTTGATGCCAGCAAGTTCGATCAGCGACGCGATTTTCTCCGCGGGCATACCGAGCTCGGCGGCGAGAACGTTGGGAATTACTTTGGTGGCATGGTAGGTCAATAAGACATCCCTCGCCAAGGCTTGGGTCACAGGTATGCCGGCTGGAATCGTCAACGAAGCGGCGTCGGTAAAGGTGGAATGCAGCCAGTAGGCGTTTTCAAGCGGAACGGATGTGATCCATGTCGCATTTGCCGAGACAATAGCCTGAGATTGCTCCAGTGTGATGCCTTGGATTGTCACAAACAGATCATCGTCAAAGACCGCGCCCGGCGCGCAATAGGTTTTGAGCAAATCCATGATTTTTCTGCGGACTTCAGTCATTTCTTCCGGAGTGCCGGAAAAGGTCTCGGGAAGCTGTATCGTTGTGGTCGGGTCGGCCGCCGGATTGAACGATTCAGCAACGCGATAACGCAAGCCCCGCGCCTTATCGATGAATCCTAGATTCTCTGCCACAATCTCTCGCGATTGTTCTTCGGTCACGCCTTCCAGAAAAGCGAAGACGGAGTGATTGAAAGCCAGGGCTTGATTGGTGTCTACTTTTTTCAAGACTTGCTCGGCAATCGCCATGGCATCCGGATACGCCTTTGGATTTCCGACAGACTGGCTCCTGATGTAGGCCAGATCGTCCGGCGAGTAATCGGTCGACTTCCACCAATCATGGAACTTCAAAAGCGCGGTTAGATCGTTCAGATCGGCGATATGATTGGAGGGGACACCATGTATACCTCCGACGTCCGCGACGCAGATCAGTTGAAAGAGTTGCGGGATCGGGAGCCCCAGCTTTTTTGCCAGCCGGGTGTGGCGGTAAAGCAAGGACAGATGGCGCAAAGAAAGTGTGAATTCCTTGCGATACACGTCCGACGACAAGAGGTCCAACCCAAGCGGACCGCTCAGATGCGTGACGAGCTGGTAGAGTGCCTGATCGTCGACTTGCAGTCCTGCCAACAATCGGTGTAACGGATAGTCCACATCGGGCGGAATTGTGTCACGAAATGCAGGATGCAAGAACCTGAAGCTATCCTTGGGGAATGTGCCATTGAGCCGAACGAAATCCGGCAGATTGAACAGCCGGTCCAAGAGCGATTCCTTCCCTTCCGATACAGAGTCATCGGGCAGATGGCTCCAAAGACTGCATCCTTCTTCCACGGTGAGATTCAGGCGCTGCTGAATCGAAAGAATGTCTGCCAAATGCTGTAACGTGACTTCTTCAATGCCATGAACCAATCCCGCTTGAGCCATGTGATCAAGAACAAGGTCCAGTTCCCGGATGGTCCAGGGCAAATGACGCCATAGTCGCGTAAATCGATGCATGCGATCGAGCGCCACCTTCGAGAGATGATGGATTCGTTCGATATCGTTCTGAACGCTCGCATCGGCGCCGTCGGGGACTTTTTTTTCACCTTGTATTCTGACCGGGCGAATACGTCCGCCATGTTCCTGGTTTCCGGTGAGAACGAATGTGGTGGCTATGAGTTGTCCCAATTCGCCGCGGGTGAGGTTCATGGATTTCAAAAGGATCTGGACATCGTTTTTCGCAGCTTCGTCGCCGGCCACAACGAAGCTGACTTCAGCATCGGCTTCTTCGGTGAATTCGAGTCCATAAATGTCCCGGAGGAATTCGATATCCGTACGGCTCTGGCTGATCAACTCGTACTCGCGTCTCTTCGGATCTCGGTCCTCCGACTCGCCCGATTCCTCGGACTCGTTGCCGTATTTAGAAAGCTTCAGCACGGCCGCCGCAGTAACGTCGACGGGCTCTTCGAGCAAGGTGGCCACGACGCCGCGCGTGACATCGAAGTGGACAAGATAGGTGTTCAGTCGCTCTAGAGGCAACGAGAAGGGCTGTTGGAAGGAATAGATGGAATGCAGAAGGGCGAGATAGACCGCTTTGTCAACGCCTGATCGGTCTTCGCCAGCCTTGGGAAGATCCTTTTGAGCCACAAATTTCAAATAAACGGCGATATAATTTTCTAAAATTTCGTTGATGAGATCGAGATAGGGTACCAGCGTGTTGGTGTTTTCGCAGGTGAGCGGCAGTTGCCATAGATCAGGACGTCGCGAACGCAAATGGAGCGGATGATCCTCCCGAGCGCGGAATGATGAAATACCTTCCCATGCGACGTTGTCCCCCTCACCGTGTTCCTCGAAGGTAACGTTTTTTGTCAAGAAATGCATGAGGTCTACGAAATAGGCGGAAGGGCTGAAGATCGAGCGACAATGTTGACAATTACAGTAGTCCAAGTTGCCGAAGAGCGTCTCCCAGCCGTCGATCTTCTTGAGATACTCCCCAATGGATGATTCGATATTTCCGACCTCCATCTGTGAAAAGCCACCAAACACCGCATCGTGAATCGCACCGAGTCCCATCATCGTGCTGGTTGCCGTGGAACGGCACTGATTGTAATAATCCGTGGCAACGTTCTCAGCCAAGCCGGTATCCTGAATGAACATCGTGCAACTCATATTGGCGATGCTCAACGGGGAGTGATAGCCTGCTTCCAGCAGAAGCTTGGTATGAGTAACGTCGCGAGTCACGGAGTACATCCGCTGATCAGCTTTCACCGTCTTGAGCACCATGCGTTTTTCGTTGGCGCTGTATCCGTTGAAGTTCAGTGCTTGGAGATCAGCGCTGTCCGGTGAGTAGTCGAGGAACAAAAACTCCTTGCCCGGATTTTGGGCGTGAAAACGAGTGAGCAGTTCGATCCGGGCGTTAATCTGTTTTTCCTTGTTCGCGGCTGAAAGCTGGCGGTTGTCAAGGATTTCGGTAATTTGAAGGCCGGCATATGTATTCGCCGTCTTCTTTATTCGTGTATGAGTTTCACGCAGTGTCTTAATTTTTTCGGGAGCTATTCCTTCGACTTTTAGCCGGTCGAAGGAAGAGGAGCGAAAGACGGAATCATTCTTGTCGAACAGCGGTTGCAGCTCTTCCAACCCTTCCGTAAACTTCTCGGTTGTTTTAATTTTCATTCGCGCCCATAACGTCTTGCTGGGATAGAGATACTCGATCTTTTTGGCCAGCAATGTCGCATAAGCCTCACGGCTTATATTGCTTGGTGGTTTTGCATTGGCCTGGGTTAGCACGGCAAGCCAGTCCGCTCGATCAAACGCCGTCAGGTCTTGGATGTGGCTAACCTTGCCCTCGGGAAGTTGAGAAAATTCCCCTTTCTTGACGGCTGCTGCCAGCTCTAGGTTGTCGTCGAGCAGGCCGTACAGACTGACGGTAAGCCCCAGTTCTTTGGCCTCATTTTCTACCAAGTCGTTCTCTTTGACCAGCGTTTCGAATATCTTGTCATTCAGCGCAGTCGAATAACTGACCTTCTTCAACACGGCATCTATTTTTTGGTCCTCGAGATCGATGATTTTCCCAAGGTTGCGCAACTTGTTTTTTTGCTTTTTAAGCTGAACTCCCGGATCAACCTTCGCAAGGTTACTCAAGCGCTCAAGGACCTGGTCCAGGTCTTTCCTCAATGCGCTGGGAATGATATTGCGATCTACTGCGGTTTCTAGGGCTTGGCGAATGACTTTAGGATCGCGGCCGAGCAGATTGGACAAGTCGGGTGGTAATTCCATACGCGCCAGGCCATAGAAGACGGTGGAAGGCAGGTTGGTTCGTCGAGCCAAGCGTTCTGCGGTGGCCAACCATTCGATTCGCTGGGTGGGTATGCTGGTTTCGCCGCTGAGGAAAACGATATCTTTCTTGGTGAATTGCGCCATGGGGATCTTTTCGCGAACCGGAGTAAGAGCGATGACGTACTGTTCGTATTCAGACAAAGCCGTCATATCAACGGTCAGATCCACTGTCTGCATCGTCTGGGCATTAAAGATCAATTCGGACTCACCGAGGCATGAATCCGTATTGTTGGGATGAAAGACACGGACGACAAGATCGGCGGCTCTCTTCTCTGCCCGACGGAACTGATCTCGGCAGTAGAGAATCTTGTAGAAGCCTTGTTGATCGGTGGTTGTCTCCCCTATAAGTTGCTCTTGGCGCAAGTCCTTGTCGAATGCTCGCACTGTGGCTTGGGGCAGAGGCCGCTGATTTTCCCGGCGGACCGTGCCTTGGACAAGGAATGCGTCATTGATGGCCTGAGCGGTGACATCATCGACGATCCCGGTCGTGGGCAATCCACGCGCCTGCTGAAACATAAAGACTACTAAACGCGTCTCTTCGCCGAAAACACTTTTGTCGGTCTCTTTTGAAGAGATGGCGTAGCCCCGCTGGCTCAGTTCCGTCTGCAGGAGTTTGACGTCGGCTCCCTCCATTTGAAGCGATAGGTTTCTGCCCTGCAGCTTCATGATGCCTCCTCCTGTCCTATGTTTTTTTTCAGTTTCTTATCCGGTTTGTTCCATACATCAACGACTCTATCAGGCCGCGCGCGGCCTCATACTGAGCCAAGGTCGGTTTTTCTCTTATTTGTTTATCTCCAGCTCCGATTCCCCGTCTCCCTTTAAATTGTCGATTGTCGAGACGTGACCCTTTTATTCCCTCTTCACCCTCTTTGACTCGTTCACCCTTTTAACTTCACCAGTCGATTTGACTTCCAGCGAATCGCGGCACCGGCAAATTTACGGCCTGCCAATAGCCTTCGGAAACATTGAAGTACCCAAGCAAATAGGTTCTCCCCGGTACATTCGAGCCCCCTGTCATAATGAAACTGGATTTTTGACCAATGCGCAACATGTACCCGGCGTCTCCTCTTAAGCCGCTTGGCGCAAGAGCATATGGTATTTCTCCGGGGTGGGTATGAAAAATTACAGTTCTAATATCCATCCATCGTGCTTGGGGTATTCCCGTTGCGTTACCCCGAATAAGCATCCTTTCACCAGTCCGTAATCTCACAACGGCATGTTCCCAACCAGTGGCTCGTGTTAATGCAGCAATGTCTTCAAGACTGGCAGCACCACGCCTTAACAAGATACCTCCTCTACTGGAAGAGCGCGATAGCTGCTGATGCAAGGCTAATTGATGAGACGATAGAATCTCTAAGCCTTGAGCACTCCAGCCAAAAGGAGCGTTGCGTCTTAACGATCCCCCCCTCTGAGAAAGGTTTCTATATGTGCCCCCCCTCCCTGGTGCCCGAACTCCACCTACAACAATACTACCGGCTAGAAGGGTTACACCGCCAACACCTTGTCCCAAGCGACGGTCGCTTTCCTGATTGGGCAGCATTCTGCCGGTTGGAATATCTGTTCCTGTAACACCCTCGTAGAGTCTTGGAAGGCCGGTGAAATCTGTAAAGCCTGCGATAAAGGCGCCCGCCCCACTTTCATAGGCAGTATATCCGGCCTCGTGGGCTTCGCTCGCTCTTTCGAGGGTTGAGTAGGTTCCAAAAACCACCAACAATCCCACCCCTACAATGGCCATGGTCGGCACTGTTACGACTCCACCTGCAACTATCGCAACTCCAACGGCAATCACACCGACGCCGGTGGCTATAGTGATACCGGCTTCGCCGGCAACAGTTCCCCAATCGACGTCTCTGCTAATTCCCGTGCGAACTCTGGGTTTGGGTTCAGAATCAGAAGGGGATCGCATCGTCATCGTGGGCTGATATTTATCCCCCGGCGGTTTCAATTTGTCATCAACTGACCAGGGCGAAGGCAGCTCGGGAGGTTCAATTATTTCTTCTTGGGGAGCTTCAGTCTCAGCCGCCGGCTCTGGTATCGGCTCGTCGGCAGGATCGTCAGCTTGTTGCGGGGGCTCCTGTCTCTGCTGACGACGGGGTTCGTGTCTGCTTCGAGGCGGAGCGCTTGGGGCTTCTGGAGGGGAAATTCCTTCCGGCGTACAGGTAATAGTACCTCTAACCGTTTCTTCTGGAAGATCCGAACTCCCATGATACACATAGAGGTCTGTTATCTCGCAAGAACAAGTTCCAGAGGTTGCTTGCTCACAAGTTGAGGTGGCGGAACTAAGAGCTTCTGCCGTCTCGCTTCTTACTCTCTCTTCAGCTTGTCTTTGTTGTGCTCGCAGTCTTTCTGCTTCATACATTTCTCTATGTATTCTTGATGACTCTTCCTCAGCTAGAAAATGGGTGCTACTTCTCATACTACGAGAGGTCGGAGGTATTTCATCTCCTAGACCATTCGGATCAACCAGATTAACCGGGTTATTCGAGACGAACTGATACAGATTCAATGAATCCTCCGGCCCAATCGGATCGGTACTCAGCCACCTCCCCATCCATGGCGCGTAATACCGATAGCCATAGTAATAGAAACCGGTATTGTCATCCCGTTCCTTGCCGCTGTAGCGGTATTCCTTAAGCGCGATTTCACGGACATTGTCTCCCGCAATGAATGCTGTTCCACCAAAGGGGAAATATTCCTCATAGCTGATGATGTTTCCTGTTTCATCCAGCTCCAGCGAGGACGAGCCGAGATGGTTGGAAAGTTGGTAGTGAATCTTCTTTTGCGCGACATCATCTGTTTCGGCGCCGCGTGTGTCCACGGTCCATTGATGGATGAGGGCGATGCGATTCACGCCGTCCGTGATGTGGGACGTCGTCCGTTCCAATAGCCGTTCGCCGCCACGGCGGACTCGTTTGATTTCGCAATCGCCGAAATAAATCTTCTCCGTGATCTCGATGTCTCCGTTCACCAGCGCTTCATGGACCTTGCGTACGCGCATTCCGTCGCTGCCATATACGTAATACTCCGCATCGTTAGGTCGACCCTCGGCCGACCGATCGATGATCACCGCTCGGGACAGGTTGTTACGGTAGTTCCAGTCCATGGCCCGCAGGTGGGATAGGGAACTGCAATTGCCGTTGGCGTCAAAGCAGGATTCCGGGTTCGCGATGGGGAAACCGTTGTGATCCTCCGCCGGCAGGGAACGGTTTGAGTTGGTAGAAATCCACATAGTCGTCGTCCAACCACGGGCGGTATCGGTTACGCTTCGATGTTGAATCTGTTGGATGTTCCCGGACAAATCATAGTCGTAGGTCCGGGTGTAACGCTCGACCGCAGCCCCGTTGTTGAGGGTTAGATGGCGAGTGCCTTTCATGCAGGGAGACGGCAAATCGGGTCGGTAATCGTGCTGCTCCAGGGCCTGGTGGACTCGACCGGTCGCGACTTTGAGTTGATAGAAAGCGTCATACGTAAAGTCACTGTGCGATGAGACCCTTAACCCTTGCAACACATGGGCGGGCGCGGGTTCGGGCTGCTGCGCTTGGTCGACAAGATGAGAGATGTTGCCCACCGGATCATAGGTATATTCGATGTCCTGATAAACGCGAGCGTCGCTTGTTCCGTCCCTGGGCAGGGATTCGGCGGTGAGGCGTTGCATGCGGAAGGTTTCGGAATCGTACTGGTAGGCGATCTCGACGCCGTTTCCTAAGGCAGAGCGGGTGCGTTGGCCTCGGGCGTTGAAGGCGGAGTCCCGCAAGATGGAAACGTTGTTCAGCTCTCCATCGGCTGTGGTGACACCCACACGGGCCACTCCACCGCTCTGAAGATAGCTAATGAAACGTGTTGTGCCATCGGGCAGTCGCTGCTCGGTGATGCGGCCCAAGGCATCGTAAATACCTTCCGTGATGAAGGAAGATGGATCGAGAACGACGGCTGCCGGTGTCGTCCAATCCGGTTCTGATTTGTAGTTCTCCAGTAGTCGTCTCTCTGTTCGGAGCGGTTTGCCATCTGGAGTGTATTGGCGGATAGACAGCACGCCGGCCTGGTCGTAGTGTTCCACCAGCCGGCCTCGGGCATTTTTCAGCGCCGCATCGGCATACGCCGGTGCGGCGCCATAGACCATGCGCTCTACGACTTGATTGAGGCCGAGAGTTCCATCGACGTGAACCGAGATAGGTCTATCCAGAGCGTCATAGGAATAATGCGTGTGAACTCCGCGCCCATCCCATTGATGGATGACGCGGCCCTGAGCGTCGGCCAGGGTCCATCGATCTCCCGCATCGATACTGTGCTGGCGAAGGACCTGACCCAGCATGTCTCGTCGATAGGTAAATGCGGCCAGTCCGCGCGGATCGGTGATGGCAAGGATGTTGCCCTGACTGTCCAGATGGTTTTCGGTGAGGCGGTCCGTGCCGTTGCCCGAGGTAGCGATCTGGACGATTTCCCGGCCGAGGGGATCCATCCGCACGATGGAGGGCGTATGGGCATGTTCCAGTGCCTTATCGAGCGCTTGTCTCTCCGGGTTTTCAGCGGGCAAAGAGTCGCGGATGGCCTTGTACAGGGATTCATCCACGGTGTCGTTGAGATCGTGGTTTCGGATCTCCCAGGGCGTGATCTCGACGCGGGTGAAGGTCCCGTTGGGCAACTCCTGGCGGACGAGTCGTCCGATCGGGTCGTAGTAGGAATGGGTGGAGACTCCAAAAGTTTGTAGCGCCGCATCCGGTTCGAAATCAGCGATGGCCGAATAAAACGGCTCGTACTGACGCACCGGCTGCTGTTTGTTGTTGTAAACGGTATGACCCGACACCAGCCATCGCTCTGTCGCTTGCGCCTCTTCGGGATGTCCGTCACGATCGAGGATAATGGCGCCGCTCTCGTCTCGTCGGATTGCGGGCCCCGGTTCAACCCGTTGCTTGCTTTGCAGGTTGCGGCCGTATCCATCGATATAGCTCAAAGTTGTTTGGATGCGGCCGGCTGGCGTTCCGCCGCCGCGGCCGTCATGAACAAGTTCTTCCCGGACCAGAGAGATACTGCGCAACGGCAGGTGAAACCTTTCCCACGTGTCCAATTCGTAATAAGAGAACTGAGTTGTGTTTTGGAGGAAACGTGCGGGATCGGCCAGGATGGAGGCAAAGTCCGTGTCCGGCTGGACCGTATAGGCGGAGAGGCGGTCACTGCCGTATAAAATTGGGGAACCATCCTGACCCAGAATATGGCCTTGAGCCGTGGAGACCATGATTACGCCCAAGGGGTCGTAGAGCGCTTCCGCGACGTTCTCATTGGGGTCGGTAATGCGGTAAGGAGCGACCACGTTGTAGTCAATATCCGCACGGGTACGGTTCTCCGCGGCGTCAACCATCTCTCGTAGAGCCAAGTAATTGGGAGCGTCATACACGTAGTTCGTAGTTCCCCCGTCGAGGCGCTCCTCCTGCGCTATGTTATAGAAACCCTCTGCTGTCAGGTAATGCTGAACCGAGTTCGGCTGCCACCAGTAACCGTCGCGGTGAACATAGCGACCTTCGCTCTCAAGGAGACTTTCTTCGACGCGACCCTCAAAAGCCTCTTGCCTCAATGCGTCGTCAAAGCAAGCGCTCTCCGAGTGATGGAGAAGCGCAATGGGTCCGACTTCGCCGAGGGCGAGCGGCGAAGTCAGACTCGCTATTCCAATAATAGCCTCGGTTCCAGCTCACAAGCCGGGCTTGAGGTCTGTCCCCGGTGGCATCAAGGGTTTCGTGGAAATCGAGCGGTGCGGCCAGAAGCGGATCGATCGCCGTCTTGATCTCGCCCCACTGAAACAGGTTCTCGCGCACCGGCCTGAGTCCTCCCAACTCGAATTGTTTGCTCTCCGTGGGAATCCCTAACTCGTATCGATCCGCGTCGTCGAAATGAATGAATTCTTGCTGCGAGACAGTGGCATAATGGCGGCGTTGGGCATTGACGGTCCCTTCTGGGCCGCTGCGGCGTGGATACGCAACCGCACACGTTTTGAGAGCGTGTCCGTAAGGGTCTACTTCGAGCGTGAAGTGATGCGCGACCCGAGGATCATCCGGTTGCTGCTCGTAGTTGTAGTCGAGCGATTCGCCGGCATAGAACATAAAGCTAGCGTCTTGATCATTGAGCGACGGTTGCAGCCGCCGCAGGCGGTAGGCCGTCTGCGTGACCTGGTAAGGGTGCTCGGCGCGTTGTCCATTCGGGCTGACGGCGTAGACCTCCCGACGAATGATTTGGCCGGCCAGCGCGCGATAGCCCTGCTCGAATACTTCTGATCCCAGCGCTTCCGGTTCCTCAAAGACCGGAGTGGGAAGCAACGGATGGCGCGTGTCGCCATGGTAGTAATCCCGAGCCCGCCAAGCATCCCATCCAAACGCGCCGTTGTGAAACCACGTTCGTGTGCAGGCCGGGGGAGTGTACTGGTTCTCGGGGACCGAGGCGTTGGCGAAAATCTCGGCATCATACTGGTCTACCAGTCCGAATCCGCGAAATTCACGTTCTTTCCCGTCGAAATACCCATCGTGGTACTCATAGCGGCTGACCAGACGCGAACCGCCGATCAAATCCTTCACCACCTTCTCGTCAACGACGGTGCTATGGGAAGGAAGCTTTGATATCCAGCCTCGTCCTGTCTCCTTGTCGCGCAGATAGTGTCGGCTTGAGGTCGAATAATGGAGTTCGGTCGCCTGTCCCATGGAATTGTCGACCTTGACGAGCAGCCGAGGTATTACGCCGCTGGTCAGGCGTAGATAATGAATCGGCTCCGCCGCAAAGGTGGTCAATGGCGACGACCAGACCAGACAGGGCGTTCCGTCGCCAAGAAAGTCCAACACTTGAACAGAGGAGAGATTGTCGATGTACGGCAGATCGGTCAGCCGGCTTCCTTCGACAAAGCGGTTCCCATTGGCATTGATCCAATAGCGAATTTCTCCTCGGCCGATGTACAGGAGATCGGCCGTTCCGCTGCCGTCGAGATCTACCAGACGCAAACGGCCGGGATCGAATTCGGCGTCGTAATCAAAAGTCGGTGCGCCTTCCATTACCACACAATCGCCAAACCGTCCGTTTCCGAGCTGGGGCCAATACTCGACCCGGCCGTTCCGGATGCGCACTTGGTCCAGCATGCCGTCGCCCGTCATGTCCGCGAAAAAAAGCTCCAACGCGAGGCTCTCGCCAATCAATTGCGGCTGGGCAGAACTCCGTGGCCTGGCCAACTCGACCGGTGACCCGAAACCTTCCTTGCCTTCCGAGGGATACCAGGTAAGGCAATCCTGTTTCGAGATGAGGATGTCGGGGAGTCCGTCACCGTTAATATCCAGCCATTGCGCCCTGGCGTTCAGAGAATCGACATGAGGCGCCGAGGTGAAGGGTCTGAAGCTGCTCCATTCCTGACGGTCCCGGTCATATTCACAGTATCCTGCCTGTCGGCCTTCCAGTACGGCCAGGTTCAGGTTTCCGTCATGGTCGAAATCCGTGAGCATGTAACTGCCGACCCGTTGAGACGGCTTCTCGGCGACCTTTCTTTGAGGTCCGAAACGGCCGTGCCCGAGATTCGGCTTGTAGTACCAGGCATGATCGGTCTCCGTCAGGATGCCGGGAAGCCCCTCTCCGCAGAGGTCGACCCAGCGGTACCTGGAGTCGCCTAGGCCGCAGGGGAAATTCTCCTTCGTCTGTTTCGGCACCGCCTCGAACGATCGCTCAACGCTTGGCGATGTGTATTGGAACCTCAGGGACGGAAGAGACCGCTGCGACACCCGGCCGGTTTCTAGGTCCCTGCGATACCCGGTGTAGCGGATCGCTTCCATCGTGGTTCCGGCACGGTCTTCGCGGTGATTGAGCTCTGAAATGCCGACGAGGCTCGGTTCGCCCCCCAGTTCTTCTAAGTGATGGAACATAAGAATGCGACGGCAGAGGCGATAGGTCCTGACCTCGAAGCCAGGCCAACAGTTCGAATACGGATCCGGCCGCAGGGGCCATGATCGATCGGGCGCCGGTGAAGGAAATGGGTCATCAGTATGGTCCCCGTAGTCGAATACTGCCTCGAAAAGCCAGCGGTTGTCTTCACGAAGGGGTAGGTCAGCCCCGAGAGGCACGGTGTTCCCGTAAAGGATGCGTTTCAGATAGCATTGCGGAAAGGAGCCTCGTCGGGCGATTCGATGCCACTCGAAGGACTGCCCGAAATCCAGGTTCTCTGCATCCTCCGGGATATATTCATATATGATAGCGTTGCCCGCGCTATCGTATTGGGCTTCGAGCAGCCAGAGAAAGGTTCGGTTGTCGTCGTCCGGGTCCTGAATACGGCTGGCACCTGACGGATCAAAGCCATAAATGGATACGACGTTATCAGGGGAACGCGACCGCCAGTGAACGCGTCCGGTAGTTCTGTGTACCCATTTCTCAAAACGGGTGTAGGTGCTTTCCACTTTACTCCGATAGTAATGCACCCAGAACTCTCCCTGTTCCTCTACGCGTGGCTGCCAGGTCGCGCCTTCCTTCTGCAGCGCAGGAACCAGGTCTTCGCTGCCATTAAAGACAAAACCGTCCTTTCCGTCATACCTGGGCAGCTTCTTGGATCTCAGGCCAATACCGGGCAAGCCGGCCAGGGACCAGCCAAAACCATACACTGAATTTCCGGCGGAGGAACTGTATTGCAGTGCGAGTGAGGGACCGAAGCCTGACCTGCCGGGACTCAAACGAAGAGGGACATTGACGACTGCAGCGCCGGCGAGGGGATTGACATCAACCAGATGCGCGATCCTCAAGTCCTCAAGACCCTTGAATGAAAAGGAAATCTGAGAACCGTCCATCCATCCCTCCATTCGCAGAAAGCGTCTCCACTTCCCGGGCATGTCACTGCTGACGCGGCGTAAGTTTCACCAAGGGATCCTGACGCCTTTTCATGCATCTGCAGTTTATGGATGATATATAATCAACGTATATCACATTATGCCGGCTTTGTCAACAAAATTGTGGTCAGAAGAAGTCACTGAAAAATATGCGGAGACAGTTTCTCGACTTTTTGTCACCTGAATATCGAGGGGGCATATTTCGAGTTTCTTTCGGCTCGTCAGGAGAGTATGCTTCCGGCTTGGATGTATACGTCAGGCGTGGAAAAGGGTTATTGCTATTTATAAAGAGGGGACTCTGGTCAAGTTAGATTTGAATGATTTTCCTTTCCCAAGACATGCACCCCGAACTTTTTCAGGCACTCGACAACCGTGTTCAGGGGAAGCCCCACGACGTTGAGGTAATCCCCCTCCATCCTTTTGACGAGGACCGCTCCGAGGCCCTGAATCGCGTACCCTCCCGCCTTGTCGAGAGGTTCGCCCGTCCCGACATAGGCTTCAATTTCAACAGAACTGAGCGTGTTGAACCAGACCCGCGTTTTCACGGAACGTGATATTCTTTTCCCTGTATCAGGATCCAGAATCGTGAATCCCGTGATGACCGTGTGTGACTTTCCATTCAGCGCCGTCAGCATCCGCAGCGCCTCCTCTTCGGTATGAGGCTTCCCGAGGATCTCTCCCCCGAAGACGATAAAGGTGTCGGCGGCGATGATGAGAGCGTGTTTGTGCCGCCCGGCCACTGATCGCGCCTTTTCCCGCGACAGGAACCGTGCGAGGGCAGGAGGCGGCAGCGAAGATTCCATATCCTCGTCGTAGTCGCTCGCGTCGACGGAGAATTTCAGCCCCGTCAACCGGAGGATTTCTCTTCTGCGCGGTGACGCCGATGCAAGGATGATTTTTTTCATGATCTGTCTCGCCATTCGCGTTCATACGTAGTATAACCGAACCCCGCCCTGCCCTTTTTTTCAGCAGCATGGTAAGGTAATAGGATATGCTTGTACTCGGACGGATGACAATCAATCCTCCCCTCGTCCTGGCCCCTATGGCCGGGATCAGCGACCTGCCTTTCCGCCTCATCAACAGGTCCTTCGGGTGCCCCTTCGCCTTCACCGAGATGATCAGCGCCAGTTCGCTGGTCCACGGGAGCCGGCACACGCGGAGCATGCTCGCAACGACGGCCGAAGACCGGCCTCTCGGGGTCCAGCTCCTCGGCGGTGATCCAATTATCATCCGGAAGGCTCTTGACATCCTTGGCAACGATCATTTCGACGTCGTCGATTTTAATGCCGCCTGTCCCGTGAGCAAGGTGGTGTCGCGGGGTGAAGGCGCCGCCCTCCTGAAAGATCCCTCGCGTCTGCAAGACCTTCTGAGGGAGATCGTTTCAGCGACCGACAAACCTGTGACCGTCAAAATCCGCTCCGGCTGGGACGGGCGGAGCATCAACGCCCGCGACGTGGCTTTGAGGGCTGAGGATGCCGGGGTGCAGGCGGTTTTCATCCACGGCAGGACAAAGGTGCAGGGATACAGCGGCGCCGTCGATTACGACGTCATCAGGGAGGTGAAGGAGTCCCTGACCATCCCTGTGATCGCAAGCGGCGACGCCCTGTCTTCGGACCTCATCAGGAGGATGTTCGGCGAGACGGGGTGCGACGGCGTTGTCACGGCCCGGGGCGCCCTCGGCAACCCCTGGATATTCCCTCAGACCACCGGGTACCTGGCCGGCGGTACGGTCATGTCATCTCCCGATATCGCCGAGAGACAACGGGTCATGAAAGAGCATCTTTCCCTGAACATCGCCTTCCATGGCGAAAGGCGGGGTGTCATCCACTTCCGCAAGTTCTTCGTCTGGTACACGCATGGTTTGGCTGTCAGGGACCTGAGGATCAGGGTATTTCACGAAGGGACCTGTGACGGGATGATGCGGCTGATCGACGAAATCTGTCCCCCCCCGGCGGCCTGTGGTAGAATAGACCTATGACCAAAGAAAAAACACGTCCTGAAGGCAGGGTCCTCGTCCTCGGCTCGACGGGGTTCGTCGGGTCCCGTCTCGTTCCTCTTCTCCTGAAGGAGGGAATGCCCCTTCGTCTCCTTGTCCGTGACCCGGCGAAGGTGCGCAGGCTCGTCCCCGAGGGGAGCGACGTGGAAATCGTCCGGGGCGACCTGATTGCGGGAGACGGGGTGCGCGAATCCGTCCGGGGCGTGACGGCCGCCTATTACCTCGTCCATTCCATGGGAGGCAAGAGCCTCTTCAAGAACAAGGATTTTGCGGCCCTCGACCGTAAAGCTGCAGAGAACTTCATCAATGCCGCCGGGGAAGAGGGAGTGTCCCGGGTCATCTACCTGGGCGGTCTCGGCGAGACGGGGGACAATCTCTCGGAACACCTGAGGAGCAGGCAGGAGATAGGCAGGATACTCTCTTCGGGGAAGCCCGCCGCGACGGTCCTCAGGGCCGCCATCATCATCGGCGCCGGGGGGGCGTCCTATGAGATGCTCCGCTATCTCGTCGAGCGACTGCCCATAATGGTCTGCCCCCGGTGGATCGACACGAAAATCCAGCCCATAGCGGTCCGCGACGTTCTCGCCTATCTCGTCGGCTGCCTCTTCAGCCCCGATACGGCAGGCAAGACCTTCGACATCGGCGGACCTGACGTCATGACCTACCGTGAGATGATGCAGCAATTCGCCGAAGTACGCGGCCTTGCGCGGCGGTTCGTCATCACCGTTCCCCTGCTGACGCCGATCCTCTCGGCCTACTGGGTCGACCTGGTGACTCCGATCCCGTCCGGCATCGCCCATCCCCTCATCGAAGGGTTGAAGAACGAGGTGATATGCCGGGACGATTCGATTGACCGGTCTGTCCGGATCGAAAAGACTTCGTTCAGGGAGGCGATCCGCATCGCCCTTCATGAAGGAAAGGAATGACCTGTCGCCGGCCCTTCGGGCCAGGCCTGTCCTTATCCACCATGACGGGGCCCTCGGGGACCTCCTCCTCTCTCTCCCGGCCATCCGGATCATCCGTCAGCGCGCCCATGTCGTCCATATAGCCGGACGGGCCGACGTTGTCCGTTTTTTCCGTGACACCGGCGTCGTCGACGATGCGATGCCGTCGGATCACCCTCTTTTCCTCTCCCTCTACGGAACTGATCCCGATGACGGGGCGCGCACATTCTTTTCTTCCTATGACAAGGTCTTCGTCTTCACCAGGAACGGGGAGTCGCCCCTTGCGGAATCACTCCGCTCCATAGCAGGAGATGTGCAGACGATCCTGACGATTCCGCCGGACGATCACCCTGACCACTGCGCCGTCTACCGGGTGCGGCAAATCGAACGTATCGATGCATATGCTCGACTGGAAGGCGGGGCTGGGGTGAATGCGCCGAAAACCTTGATGCGGCGACACCATAACCGTCACAAAAGACAACCTTTCAAGCTAATGGCCGAAAAAATGAGCCTTTTTGCCGACACTCACACTGTCACTGACACTCACACTTTTTTTGGAGTGCGTCGCCCCGCCTTTTCATGCAACTGCGCGGTTGACCCATCTCCTGCGGGATCTGCCGATGTGAACCTGCCGTTCCTGACCATCCCTGAAAGGGCGCGAGAAGAGGCACGGGAGTTCCTTGCAGGATGCGGCTTTGACGGTACCAAACCCCTCGTCGCGATCCACCCGGGCAGCGGAGGAAAAAGGAAGTGCTGGCCCGTTGCCCGATTCATCGCCTGCCTGGAGCACCTCGAAAGAAATGCCGGGGTCTTCCCGCTCATCGTCACCGGTCCTGCAGACGATGAGGCGGCAGAGGTTTTTGAGGACTTCCTTCGGCGTACCGGCTTGCGGGCCGCCCACGCCCGAAAGCGTGACCTTGTGACCATCGCCGCTCTGTTAGCCGAATGCAGTCTTTATATCGGGAACGACTCGGGCATGTCTCATCTCGCCTCTGTCGTGAACGGCAACGTCGTCGCCGTCTTCGGTCCCACCGATCCCCGGGTCTGGCGTCCCGTCGGCAAGAGGGTCAGGGTGGTCGCCTCCGATGAACCCTGCGCACCCTGCTGCGATGAGAGGTCCCGTATCTGCAGCGAGCGGACATGCCTCGAATTGATCAATGTCGGGATGGTGCTGGAGGAGGCGAGCCGGTTTTTGCAGATGTCGCGTAAATTTGTCATGGACAGCAATCCCGGTTAGAATTAGAATAATACGGAACAGATTATGGCCGCAGGACCGGTCGACAGGGAGGAGTGAAGGAGATGGACAAAGTGAAGAGCGCCTTTGAGAAGGCGATGGAGCGTGCAGCCGGGATGGGGGAGCCGACGAGCGAGGAAAAAGAGGCCATCAGGGCGCAGGAGAAGGTGAAGTCCCTTCTGGCAGCCTTCTTCCGCAGGCAGATCGGGAGGGAAGAGCTGTGGCAGCAGCTCCGCGGGGCCGATCCGGCGACCCTGAGAGACGCCCAGACGGCCATCGCCGATTCAATGAGGCTGACAGAATCGATCGAAGATATCAAACTGAGAAGGGACGGCATCCTCGCGATCGAGACGCTCAAGGAGCGGCAGAACACGTCTGCCGTCGAGGGAGCGCTGAAGGCTGTCGAAAAGACGGTCAGGGAGTATCATGACCAGAAGCAGCAGGCCCTCGATGAGCTGAGGAAGGCCATCGAGAGCGATCCCCGCCTGCGCATGCGCCCCGTGAGGACACCCGACGGAAAGAGGGTCTACCAGGCTTCCGTCTCTGTCGACGAGGCTGTCCAGCAGAGGTTTGCCGAATTCGTGACAGAGCATGAAAAGCGCTACGAGGAGCTCTACGGGAGAACCATAGAGCGGCTGAAAAAGGAATTGAGATAACCGTATCGTCACATATGCCTCCCGGGAAGGCGGGGCTGGGGTGAATGCGCCGAAAACCTTGATGCGGCGACACCTCAACCCTCACAGAAAACGACTTTTTAAGCCAATGTGTGAAAAAGCGCGCCTTCCACTGACACTCACACTGTCACTGATACTGTTTTTCAGAGCGCTTCGCCCCGCCTTCCCGTGCAACATCGTCAGAAGAGGAGGGTCTGGCCCTTTATGCCGGCCCGCTCGACCTCCTCGAAGATCCTGATCTTCCCGTACCGGCCGTCGTATCCCGGGTCGATGTGCACCTTTCCCTGCCGCATCAGGTTAATGGCATCGGCGAGACGGCCGGACGAGGCGAGCCCGATCTCCCCGACGGGCACGTCGAGGAGGATCTTGAATTCGTTCCCCAGTGCGCCGATGAGCTCTCCGTAAAGCCTTTCGACGGCCTTCGTGCCCGAGCCGACACCGAGGGTCTCGGCGATGACCTCCGTCAGGGGGATGACGGAGCGGAAAGGCGGCGCACCGGGCGGACGGAAGCCCCCGGCCCGGTCGGCAAGCTTCTCGACGCGGTGCATGACACCGACGGTCACGCCTTTGCCGCAGACCGGGCAGAGGTAGTTGTGCCGGATCGTCTCCTCCGGCGTGAGACTCACATTGCAGCCCCTGTGACCGTCATAGTGGTATTTCCCCTCTTCCGGGAAAAACTCGATCGTCCCGAGAAAGCCCCGCCTGGTGATGATCGCCTCCCTTATCGCCCGGTATGAGTAAGCCGTATCAAAGACGTTCGCCTCGCGGCCGATTTTGGATGCCGAATGGGCGTCGGAATTCGACACGAGGGTAACCCCGTCGAGGGACGAGAGCCTCCAGTTCATGAGAGGGTCCGACGAGAGCCCCGTCTCTATCGCATGGATGTGCGGCGCCAGGTCCTCGAAGCACTCGTCGAGGGAATCGAAGCCCGACATGGCGCCGAAGACGGAAAAGTGGGGCGTCCAGGCGTGGGCCGGGATGAAGACCGTCTCCGGCGACGCAGCGAGGCAGATCTTCAGCAGCTCTTTCGCGTCGAGGCCGAGGATCGGCCTGCCGTCGGAGTTCAGATTGCCGATGCGGGCGAGAGTGAGATTGATCCGTTCGGCGGCGGCAGCGTCCGGGGCTGCAAGGAGCGCGTGGACCTTGCGGGTCCGTCCGCCCTTGCTGTAGATACAGCTTATCTCCGCCGTGAGGATGAACAGGACGTCGGCCCTGCAGGCATCGGGGACGGCGCCTTCGCAAAAGCTTTGCCTCAGTCTGAAGAGGCCGTCGCCTGCCGGCTCCAGCTTCTCCATGAGCTCTCTGAACCACCCGGGATGGGTGAAATCCCCCGTCCCGATGACTGATATGCCCTTGATCTGGGCCCACTTCCAGAGGCTTTCCGGCGACATGTCACTGCTCGTGGCACGGGAATATTTCGAGTGGATATGAAGGTCCGCGATGAAGGACATAGGGGGATTATACCACGTCGCCCGCTGGCTCGTACCATAAGCCCCAAAGGGACCCTTCCTATGGTAAAATAAGGAAAAATTATAGTCCCCAGGAGTTTCTCATGACCCTACCAAAGGCGATCAGCATAGAAGACGAAATGAGGGTGAGCTACCTCGATTACGCGATGAGCGTCATCATCGGCAGGGCTCTGCCCGAAATCAGGGACGGCATGAAACCCGTCCAGAGGCGCATACTATACGCCATGTTCCGCGAGGGGCTGCTGCCGGGCAGGAAATATTCGAAATGCGCCGGCGTCGTCGGCGAGGTCCTCAAAAAATATCATCCCCATGGAGACTCGGCGGTCTATGACGCCCTCGTCCGGCTCGCCCAGGACTTCAACATGCGCTATCCCCTCGTCGACGGGCAGGGCAATTTCGGGTCCGTCGACGGTGACCCCCCCGCAGCATACCGGTATACGGAAGCGCGGCTCGCGAAGATCGCCGAGGAGCTCCTTGCCGACATCGACAAGGAGACCGTCGATTTCCTCGCCAACTTCGACGAAACGACGGAAGAACCGGCCGTCCTCCCCACGCGGATCCCGAACCTCATCATCAACGGCTCATCGGGCATCGCCGTCGGCATGGCGACGAATATCCCTCCCCACAACCTCGGCGAGGTCGTCGACGGTCTCGTCATGGTCCTGAAAAACCCGGAGGTGACGATCGTTGATCTCATGAGAGTGATCAAGGGGCCTGACTTTCCCACCGGCGCGTCGATTTACGGCACTGAGGGGATCGTCGAGGCCTACACCAACGGCAGGGGGCTCATCAAGGTCCGTGCGAAGGCGAGGATCGAGCGGGAGCCCCGGGGAGACAGCATCATCGTGGCTGAGCTTCCTTACCAGGTGAACAAGGCGAGACTCATCGAGAAGATCGCCGAGCTTGTCCGGGAAAAGCGCATCGAGGGCATCTCCGATATCAGGGACGAGTCTGACCGCGACGGCGTACGGGTCGTCCTCGAGCTGAAGCGGGGAGAGGTCCCCCAGGTGATCCTCAATAACCTGTACAAGCATACGCAGATGGAGAACACCTTCGGGATCATCATGCTCGCCCTCGTCGGAGGGCAGCCCAGGATCCTGGGACTGAAGCGGTTCTTCGAGCATTTCCTGCAGCATCGCCGGGACGTCGTTGTCAGAAGGACGCGGTTCGAGCTCCGGAAGGCCGAGGAAAAAGCCCATATCCTGGAGGGACTGAAGGTCGCCCTGGACCATCTCGACGAGATCATCACCCTCATACGGAACTCGAAGACGCCGGAGGAGGCGAGAAACGGCCTCATGACGCGGTTTCCCCTGACGGAAATCCAGGCCCAGGCCATCCTCGACATGCGCCTCCAGAGGCTGACCGGCCTGGAGCGCGAGAAAATCATGCGCGATTACGAGGAGACGATCAGGGAGATCGAGCGCCTCCGGGCGATCCTCGCCAGCGAGGCCCTCGTTTCGCAGATCATCGAGCAGGAGCTCCTCGAGGTGAGGAGGGCCTATGCCGACGAGAGGAGGACGGAGATCATCGCCGAGACGCAGGAGCTCACCATGGAGGACCTGATCTCCGAGGAGGAGATGGTCATCACCCTTACCCACCACGGCTACATCAAGCGGATCCCCCTTTCGACGTACCGGAGCCAGCGGCGGGGCGGCAAGGGACTCATGGGCATGGAGACGAAAGAAGAGGACTACGTCGAGCAGATATTCATCGCCTCCACCCATGATTACATGCTCTTTTTCAGCAACCTCGGCAGGCTTTACTGGCTCAAGATCTACCAGATCCCCGAGGCGGGACGGACTGCGAAGGGGAAGGCCCTTGTCAATGTGCTCGCGCTCTCGGAAGGAGAGCGGATCACGACGGCCCTCAACGTCAAGAATTTCGAGGACGGGTTCCTCGTCATGACGACCAAGAACGGCATCGTGAAGAAAACGGCCCTGCAGGAATACGGCAACCCGAGGGGCAGAGGCATAATCGCTGTGACTCTCGACGAGGGAGATGAACTGATCTCGGTGAAGAGGACCTCGGGAACGAACGATCTCATCATCGGGACGAAACGGGGCCTTGTGGCGCGGTTCCACGAAGACGAAGTGAGGCCCATGGGCAGAACGGCCCACGGCGTGATCGGGATCAGGCTCGCCGAAAAGGACGAAGTGGTGGCAGCCGACGTCATCGCCGAGCAGACGACGCTGCTGACGGTCACCGAGAAGGGGCTTGGAAAGCGGACGAAGATCGAGGAGTACCCTGTCCACGGCCGTGGCGGCAGGGGGGTCATCTCGATCAAGGTCATCGAGAGGGGCGGACCGGCCGTGGGCGTGCTGCAGGTGAGGCACGAGGATGAGATCGTCATCATCACGAGCAGCGGCAAGCTTATCCGGACGGAGGTCGGCAGGATCACGGTGCTGGGACGCAACACCCAGGGGGTCAAGCTCATGGACCTCGACCAGGACGACAAGATCGTAAGCATCGGAAGGGTCATGGAGGACTGAGCCTATCGAAACGCTCTTTGCGCCCTGGAACCTCTTCGTCATCGTCTTCGGATACCTTCTCTTTCTTTTCGCCGTCGCGTACTACGCCGAGAAGAAGGAAAAGGCAGGGAAGAGCCTCGTCAACAACGCCTACATCTATTCGCTCTCCCTTGCCGTCTACTGCACCTCCTGGACCTTTTACGGCAGCGTCGGGAAGGCCGCGACGTCGGGCCTGTCCTTTCTCCCCGTCTACCTCGGTCCGACCCTCATGGCGGTCCTGTGGCTCGTCGTGCTTCCCCATGTCGTCCGGATCTCCAAGGCAAACAGGATTACGACGGTCTCCGATTTCATCGGCTCCCGGTACGGCAAATCGGTCTTCCTCTCCGCGCTGATCACGATCGTCGCCGTCGTCGGCGTCATTCCCTATATCGGCCTTCAGATAAAGGCGATCATCAAGACCTTTACGATCATCTCGGGGACGGAAACCGGCAGCATCGCCGCCGGCCTGGTCATCACCGTCGTCCTCGGCCTGTTCGCCATCATCTTCGGGGCCCGGAGCCTCGTCCTCTCGGAGCGGCACGGCGGTCTCGTCTTCGCCATCGCCTTCGAGTCGATCGTCAAGCTCCTTGCATCCGTGTCGGTCGGCCTCTTCGTCACCTTCGTCCTCTTCGACGGCTTCGGCGACATATTCGCCCGCATAGAGGAAACGGCCCATTCGCGGCTGCTCTATCTCGAAACGGGGGGAGACACGGAGTACCATGAATGGTTCGCCCTGATCGTCGTGTCGATGATGGCCTTCATGTTCCTGCCGAGGCAGTTCCACATGGCCGTCGTCGAAAACTACGACGAAGCGCACATCAGGAAAGCGGCCTGGCTCTTCCCCCTCTACCTGCTCCTCATCAACACCTTCGTGATGCCCATCGCCTTCGGGGGCCTTCTCCTCGGGGGGTCTGATCTCCGCGCCGATTATTT
The DNA here is from genome assembly GCA_963705105.1 of uncultured Nitrospiraceae bacterium. Taxonomy (GTDB): domain Bacteria; phylum Nitrospirota; class Thermodesulfovibrionia; order Thermodesulfovibrionales; family Dissulfurispiraceae; genus CAVPIW01. The sequence goes on from CAVPIW010000017.1 coordinate 47,364, forward strand.
CGTCCTCACCGTCCCCCTGGAGCACGGCCAGGGCCTGCTCTCCCTCTTCGCTTTCATGGGAGGGGTCTCTGCCGCAACGGGCATGGTCATCGTCGAGACCCTCGCCCTCAGCACCATGGTCATGAACAGCATCATCATGCCGGCCCTGATCAGGTCCCACGAAGCGCCCTACGAGGCTCCGGAGTTCCCTGCCGTCGCCCTCAACATCAAGAGGATCGTCATTATCGTCATGGTCTTTTTCGGGTATCTCTTCGCCGTATCGATCGGCGAGTACTACAGCCTCGTCGAGATCGGCCTCCGGTCCTTCGAGGCGGTCACCCTCTTCGCCCCGGCTTTCTTTCTCGGCCTCTACTGGAAGAGGGGGACGAAGCACGGGGCCATCGCCGGCATCGTCGCCGGCTTCGTCGTCTGGTTCTATACGCTGATCTTTCCGGCAATGATGAAGGCGGGACTCATCAGCGACGACATCGTGGCGGACCTGACAACACTTGAGTTGCTCAATCCGAACAAACTTTTCGGCGTGAAAGGCCTTGGTAAATGGAGCCACTCGCTGTTCTGGAGCATGCTCTTCAATGTGCTTTTTTATATCGGCGTCTCCGTCATGACGCGCCAATCGAAGGAGGAAGAGATCCAGGCCCTCGTCTTCGTCGAGTCTTTCGAGCAGGCGAAGGACCTCCCTGCGGGCGGGTCCTTCACCGTCCGCGACATCGAGGGCATCCTGTCGCAATTCCTCGGCAAGGCCGAGGCGAAGGAATTCATTGTGAAGTACCTGTCCGACCGGGGGAAGGACGAAAGCACCTTGAACCAGAGAGACCTCCTGGAGCTGCGTCATGAGGCCGAGGGTGTGCTGTCCGGCGCCATCGGCTCGGCCATGGCGGCCTTCATCTTCGAGAACAAGATCGTCCTGACCGAAAAGGAAAGGGACGAAATTTCCGAGTCGATCAAGCAGATATCTGAAAATCTCCGGTATTCCCGGCAGGAACTGGCCGATGCCAACCGGCAGCTCTCGTACCTTAAGGAATTCAGCGAAAACATCATCGAGAGCGCGCCCGTCGGAATCGTGACGGTCGACGCCCTGCTCGGCGTGATGTACTGGAACCGGGAAATGGAGAACATCACCGGCGCAACGAAACAGGAGGCCCTTCACCGGTCCGTCCTCGGTCTCCTCCCCTGGATTCCCCGGAATGCCTTCATTCATCCGGACCAGGGGGAGTTGTCTCTCCAATCGTCCCAGGACCAGACCTTCACGGTCCACATCAGTCCCTTCAAGGACCCTTCCGGAGGTTTCGTCGTCATCATCGAGGACATAACGGAAAAAAAGCAGATGGAGGAGCAGCTTCAACAGACGGCGAAGCTGGCGAGCATCGGTCGACTCACGGCGGGCATGTCGCACGAGATCTGCAATCCCCTCGCGTCGATCTCGTCACTCGTCCAGGAGCTGCGCGCCCTGCCCTTCGAGTCGACGGAGGATGTCTCCTTCACGATCCAGTCCCTTAATGCCATCAACGGCCACATCGAGAGGATAGCCCGTATCGTGCGCAGTTTCGGCGATTTTGCCCGCATATCGCCGGGGGGAAAGGTCCTCTGCAACATCGCGGAGGTCCTCGACCGCACCGTTCATCTCGTGAAGTACGACAAGCGCTCGAAAAACGTGAACTTCGTCACGGACATCGCCGACATCCCCGAGGTGCGCGTCAACCCGGACCAGATGCAGCAGGTCTTTCTCAACCTTATGCTCAATGCCATCGACGCGATGTCCGGCGAGGGCGTGGTCTCGGTCTCCCTGAAGAGGAACGACGATTCCGTCGATATCAGCCTGGCGGACACGGGATGCGGCATCGACGAATCCCTCCTTCCCCGGGTCTTCGATCCTTTCTTCACGACGAAACCGCTGGGGAAGGGCACGGGCTTAGGCCTCAGCATTTGCTATGGTATAATCAGGGAACATGACGGGACCATCTCCGTGAAAAGCAGAAAGAATGAAGGGACGACCTTCGTAATCAGGCTTCCTATCGCCACCTGATGGCTGCCAGGATCCTTATAGTCGAAGACGAGGACACGCTCAGCGCCTCCCTGAAGAGGGTGTTCTCGCGCGAGGGATACGAGGTGGACACCGTCGGCAGCGCCGAGCTCGCCCTCGACATCCTCGAGCGCGGCTCCTATGACGTTATCGTCACGGATATCATCCTGCCCGGGATCGACGGGATCGAGCTCCTGAGGATCATCAGGGAGCGGCTCCGCGATCAGATCGTCATCGTCGTCACCGCCTACGCCTCGATCGAGACGGCCGTCGAAGCGCTGCGATCGGGCGCATACGATTACGTCGTCAAACCGATCATCCACGAAGAGATCAAGCAGATCGTCAGAAACGCCCTCAGGCAGCGTTCCCTCCAGGACGAGAACGTCATCCTCAAGAAGCAGATCGAGCGGCAGTACGATTTCAGCAACATCGTGGCGAGAAGCGTGGAGATGCAGCGGATCATGAACGAGATCGTGAAGATCGCCGATGCACGGAGCAACGTCCTCATCCTCGGCGAGACGGGAACGGGAAAGGAGCTTATATCCCGGGCGATCCACTTCAACAGCAACAGGGCCGACAAGCCCTTCATCCCTATCAATTGCAGCGCCATCCCCGAGGCTCTCCTCGAGTCCGAGCTCTTCGGGCACCTGCGGGGCGCATTCACGGGCGCCATTACCACGAAAAAGGGGCTCTTCGAGGAAGCGAACGGGGGAACGGCATTTCTCGACGAGATCGGGGACCTGAGCATCGGTCTCCAGTCGAAGCTCCTCAGGGTGCTCGAGGACCAGCAGATACGGCCCGTCGGGGGGACTCACAGCATCAAGGTGGACCTCAGGTTCGTCGCCGCCACGAACAAGGACATCATAACGGCGGTCAGAGAGGGCACGTTCCGTGAAGACCTCTTCTACAGGATCAACGTCATCACCATCAAGCTCCCTCCCCTCAGGGAGAGAAGGGATGACATCGAGCTTCTTACGAGGCACTTCCTCCAGAAATTTTCGAGGGAACTCGGCAAGACTGCCGCGTTCATCGACGGCATCGCCCTCGATATCCTGAAGGCCTACAACTGGCCGGGAAACATCCGGGAACTGCAGAACATCATCGAACGGGCGATACTCATCTCCGATGACGGCACGATTTCAAAGGAACACCTCCCCGAGTCGGTCCGGGGGGAACAGCTCGACCAGGCCGGCATCCTCGCGCAGAGGCTTTCCATCGAGGATTACACAAAGACCTTTATCCTCCGGTACCAGGACGAGTATACGGAGCAGCAGCTCGCCGACATGCTCGGCATCACGCGGAAGGCCCTCTGGGAGAAGCGGAAGCGCTGGGGCATGGCGCGCGATTAGGGCTGAAGAGACACTTCGGAGCCCTGGCCTTATCCCGACGGAAGCCATCAGTATTTTCTACAAGCAGATATCACTCAGGGGAGGGCTGTCTTTCCCGGCGGGTATCTCGACAACTGATACGCATAGGTCTATTTCCGGAACAGGTTCCTGATCGCATTGCCGATTTCCGAGAGACCCTTGCCGGCCTGGCCGGCGCCCTTTACACCCTCTATCACGATGGCGCCCCCGGCCTCGACGAAAGAGAGGCCGAGCTTCTTCGCCAGCCCGATGGTTACCTCCTTGACGAGATCCTCCCTGATGCTGAAACGGGGGTTGTCGATGTCTCCCTCGACGGTGAAGTTGAGAACAATGGCGTTCTGTTCTGTCGTAAGGAGGCTGATCACGAGACCCCTCGGAATCCCGACGAAGGTATCAGCGGGGTCGCTCCCTTCCCGGAAGGCGAGGTCCCTGATCGTGACCTTCCCGGGACCCCGGACGTGGCGGGAGCGGATGACGAGGTCCATGTCGAGATCGAGTTTTTTCCCCTCGACACATCGGCATCTCCCCTCTTCTGGAAATAGGGCTTCATCGTCGTTATGTCGAGATTGCGGATCGTGAGCTTCCCCTCCGCATCGGCGTTCACCAGGTTCGTCTTTCCCTTCCATGTAAGCCTGCCCTCGGTGCGTCCGGGAATGCCTGCGTTGACATCGATCGTCGTCCAGTCATTCCGGTGGGGAAAGCTGTATCCCCGGATCTCCGCCTCGATATTGTCGAGCCTGGTGGGATGGCCCCCTGCTTTTCCGTCCCTGAAGAGGAGTTTTCCCCGCCCGATCGAGATCCTCCTGAAGTCCACGGGCTTCTCGTCAGGGGGCTGAGTCCATTCGCCGCCCTTCTGCGCACCCTGCTCCGGAACGATCGGGAGGAATTTCCCGTTCCTGTCCGTCCCGAGCCTGACAAAAGGGGCGGTGACGGTGAGATGGGAGATGGCGTAGTTCTTCTTCAGGAGGCCGAGAAAATCCGCTTCCGCCCTGATCTCTCCCACATCGACAACGGGCTCTGTGCCGCGGGTTATCCTGATACCCGAGACCTTCAGCTTTCCCCAGGAAACGTCGAAGGTCTGCACCGTTACATGTTCTCCGAGACTCTTCCCGACCAGGTAGGTGAGGATGCTGTTGGAATGCCTGACGAGGACCGCGCCGCCGACGGCGAGGGTTGCAAGAGCTATGCAAAGGAGAATGAGGATTAATCGTTTTCTCTGAGTCATAATCCGGGTCTCCGTCACCCCTGTCCAGAATATCTTGCAGCGAGACTTTGAAAACGAGGATAGGGTGTGGTTCCTGAAGCAAAATTCACGGGTAGCGTGAACGGCGGCGGGAGTCGAAGGCGCAAGCCGCAGCGGGAGCCGCACAATGTACCGGAGAATGCAAAGGTTTTCATAACAAAGGCATCCACATGAGGAGAGGGAGTTTATTTTGCAAAGAAAGCATGCCCAAGCCTCGTGTCACGTTATTTTGGATGCCAATGGGGTCTCCGTACAGCATTGTCGCACAGAACGCTGGGTCAATACAAATCGGGCCATGGGTGATATGTCCTACAAAAATGTACGAACGACAATTTTGTCTGCCCTTTGAGCGTTGTAATCCACATAATTTCAAGATGATAGACCTGGCATGATACTCGCTTTATCGAAGACAGTTCAAGGGCGGCAATTGTTTGTCAGTTTCAAGACGCGGAAAACGCATCACGAAGGAGGGAGTCATGAAACGGTATTTCTTTTTGTCACTGGTCACTGTATTCCTTGGTTTTGCCGGTATCGTCTTCGCGGAGGATCCGGCGGCGGCGCCTCTGAAGATCGACACCGGCGACACGGCCTGGATGATCGTCGCGACGGCGCTGGTCATGCTGATGACCCTGCCGGGTCTCGCATTGTTTTACGGAGGTCTCTCCAAGCGGAAGGACACTCTCAACACCATCGCCATGTCCTTCGTCGCATTCTGTGTTGTCAGTGTGCTTTGGGTCCTTTACGGGTACTCCCTCACCTTCAGCGGTGACATCGGGGGGCTGATCGGCGACGGGGCGAAGCTGTTCCTGTCCGGCGTCGGCGTCAACAGCATCTCGGACCTGGCAAAAACGATCCCTGAATATATCTTTATCATGTATCAGATGACTTTTGCGGCGATCACCGTGGCCCTTGTCAGCGGCGCCTATATCGAGCGGATGAAGTTCTCGGCCTGGATCCTCTTCTCGGTCCTCTGGATGACCTTCGCGTATGTGCCTGTCGCCCATTGGGTATGGGGAGGCGGTTTTCTGGCCAAGCTCGGCGCGCTGGACTTTGCGGGTGGGACCGTCGTGCACGTCAACGCCGGTATCGCAGCCCTGGTCGGCGCCCTCGTCCTCGGCAAGAGGCGCCACCCTTCTCTGATGCCGAACAATCTGACCCTCGTCGCCGCCGGCGCAGGTCTCCTCTGGTTCGGCTGGTTCGGGTTCAACGCCGGGTCGGCATTGGCGGCTAACGGGCTCGCGGGTGCGGCCTTCATCAATACCAACACTGCGACGGCAATGGCCGCGGTTGCCTGGATGGTCGTCGAGTGGATGCACTCAAAGAAGCCGACTGTGCTCGGACTCGCCTCCGGCGCCGTTGCCGGACTCGTTGCGATCACCCCGGCGGCAGGGTTCGTGAACATCTCCGGCGCCCTGATCATCGGGATAGCGGCAGGTGTAGTCTCATTCTTCTCCGTGGCGGTGATGAAGCCGAAACTCGGCTATGACGACAGCCTCGATGCCTTCGGCATCCACGGAGTCGCAGGGACGCTCGGGGCCATTCTGACGGGAGTTTTCGCCGACCCGTCCATAAACGAGCTCGGCAAAGGCTTGCTCTACGGCAATCCCGGCCAGCTCCTGATTCAGATCATCGCCGTCGGCGCCACCGTTGCATACACAGGCGTCGTGACTTTCGGGATCTTCATGATCGTCAAGGCCGTCGTCGGTATCAGGGTCGATGCGGAATCTGAGATGACGGGACTGGACGAGAGCGAGCATGGTGAAAGGGCCTATAACCTCCAGCTCCATCCCATCGGATCTCCCGTCCACGGCTATGGCGAAGAGCCGGAGTGCGTCCCAGCCTTCTCACACAAGGAGAGCGCCTGCGCACAGAAGTAACAGTCCGGCATCAGGCCGCACAGATCAAAAGAGGAGGGGCCGCGTGAGCGGCCCCTCCTCTTTTCGTTTTCTCGTTTCTTTGCGCGCGTTGCGACTTTGATAGTATACTTGTTCGTTGCATGGAAAGGAAGGGCGAAGCATTCCGAAAACAGTGTCAGTGTCAGTGTGAGTGTCAGTGTCGGAAAAGATGTCCAATTCTCCTGACATCCGCGTATGCCTCGTCTTTCGTTTTGATACAGGTGTCGCCGCAGCAAGGTTTTCGGCGCATACACCCTTCCTTTCCAAAAAACGTATGCACCGATCGATAAGGTCAACAAAGGAGGAACGGCATGAAGACACATCCCGTTGTCTGGAGCATCGTTTTGAGCATTTTCATCCTGTTATTGCATCAGCCCGCCTTTGCCGAGGACCCGGCAAAGGATGCCAAGGCGGTTTTTGTGAAGCTCGTCAATGCGGCAAAGGCGAAAAACACGGCGGAGTTCAAGTCATACATCGCCAGAGAGGACCTCAAGGAGATGGAGAAGGAGGGCTTCGTCGACATGATGATGGACGTGATGGCCGAGGAAAACCCGGACCTTTTCAAGGCCGGCGTGAAAGAAAACCAGGTCATTTTTACGAAAGAAATCCAGAGGACGTCTCCGGAAGGGACCTCGTCGGAAAAAACGACAGTCCGCATGCTCAAGGAAAACGGGCAGTGGAAGTTCGGAAAACCACGGGCCTCCGAATAGGGTCCCATCCCCGCGGAGGTTACTTTGTCGTTGCATAGAAGGGCGGGGAGAAGCTCTCTGAAAGACAGTGTCAGTGTGAGTGACAGTGTCGGTGTCACTACTGCTTCCTCCGGGAAGGCAGATATGGGTCAAAGCCTTTCCAATGCGATGATGAGACATCTCAAGGCGTTCAATGCCCGTTGCCTCACGGGCATTTGGTATCGACAGACACGGCAAAGGGTGGTCTGGGGACAGATAAGGTATCTTAGCGGAATGGCTTTTCACCACATCAGCCTCCCCGTCAGTTGGTCGTGGCCTTTTTCCGACTACTGATTACTGCCTATGGTCTACTGTTCAGTGGCGCATACGCCCCGCCCTTCCCGGAAGTGTATTGCAGCGATAAGGGTTACATGGCGGCCAAGACAACATTCCATCCGGAGGGTTTATGAAAACACGTTTGGCAGTGATGGTGATTTGCGCGATGGTCTGGGCCGTGTCCGCCGGTGCGGCGACGGGGGCCGGTCATGACGCCGGCTCTTCCTGCGCAGGATCGACGATCCCTGATCAGCCCGGATCGATCCTGCTCGCGCAGGGAAAACCCCTGAGCGGGAGTGTTCTCGAACAGGCCTGCAGGGCCTATGCGGACCAGGGAATGAAGGACTCGCAGCAATGGGAACAGCGCAGGTGTCGCGAAAAGCTCAATATCGCGCCCCAGCTCTTCACGACGGAATACAAATCCCACTACACGCGGTGCATGTCATCGGTTGGCACATCGATCGAGAGCGACAACGCCACGCGGCAGGACTATCTCAGGCGGTGCGGTGCGGGCTCGACGTCCGACCGTCCCACAGCCGTTCCCCCGCCGTCCACGTCCACTCCAACCGCAAAGCCCCCGACCCCTCCCCCTGCGACGGGGACCACGCCGGGAACGAGAACGCCCGGCGCCGACATCGGAAAGCCCGGCGCATGGGAGATAACGCTTCTCGACCTGAAGACCCTCAAGACCTACCGCTACGCATACTCGTTGACCTTCCGCGGGAACAATTTCGAGGGGGTCTATCTCGATCCGGGAAACAACAAAAGCTCCTTCAGCGGCTTCATATCCCCGGACGGGTCCCGGATCGAGTACAGGCAGCAGGACAACGACTACCAGGCGAACTTTGCCGGCAGAAAAACGGGGACGGGCAGGTTTGAAGGGGCGGTCTGCGATTCCAGGGGTAACCTCTTCACCTTTACGCTCAGGAAGAAATAGGGGATTTCAGGAAACAGAAGGGATCGCGGTCGCTGAAGGCGTCGAGGCCGCAGCTTGACGTGACGGCAATGCAGCCGCCGCAGACGGGGCGGATCGCGCAGGAGCGGCATGCCGACGAACCGGAGCGGTAGCGCCGGGCGATCTCAGAATCGTAGATCTCGGTGAGACTCTGCTGAAAGGCGTTGCCGATCAGGGAAGGGAATTTCCTGCAGGCATGGACTTCGCCGTCCGGCAGGAGGGCGAAGAAGTTGAAGGCGGCGCCGCAGCCGTATCCCGTGCACCCCCCAAAAGGTTCCATGCCCCTTTCATGATACTTGATCCCGATGAGGTTGTCCTTGATCCCGAGAACGGGCAAGCGCCGGCGAGCCTCGAGATACTCGTCAAGAAAAGCGGAAAAACGCTCCTGTGACGGCAGGCTGAGCCGTGCGCCTTCTCCGACGAGGGCAAGGCGGTTGAAGGTGAAGAGGTCCGTCAGTCCCTGGAGCCGCTCAGCGAGCGAAATGACCTGGTCGATGTTATCCCTCGTCAGGGTCAGCATCACCATGGAGTATATGCCGAGCTCACGCAGGACCGGGAGAAACTCCATGACGCGGCGGTAGTGTCCCCGGCCCCTGATGAGGTCGTTCTGTTCCTCAAGTCCCTCGAGGCTCACCTGATAGTAGACGGGCCGGCGTATCGCGATGAGCGGCTCAATCTTCTCGCGGGGAGCGGGATTGCCGAGGATGGCGATCTCGAAGCCGAAGTCGGAGGCGGCCCTGTACACGTCGGTGAAATGGGGATACAGAAGGGGATTGCCGCCTGTAAAGGAAACCTGCGCCCAGACATGCTTGCTCTCGCAGAAAGAGCGGAGGTCGCCGAGGATGCGCAGCGCCGCATCCCTGCTGAGGGGAGAGCGGTTGCTCCTGTCATAACAATGCCTGCAATGGAGATCGCAAGCCTGGGTGATGTGCCACTGCAGCGTGAAGGAGGGGGATGTCATAAATTCATCGTATTGAGGCCCGAATCCGGAAAAGACGGCAGGGTCCCTCTGAATGAGGGACGGTGACGAGATGAGAATGGCCCTGCCTGCCGCCCGCTGAATGACAGCATCTATATGACCGACGGGAATGCCAGCTTCCCGCGCAACATCCCCGGCATCGATGCCCTCGACAACCATTTTAACCGCCAGGAGATCCTCTTCAGTGGCGGCGCGGACAACGACGTCCCCTCCCGGGGTTTTCCAGACCATGACAAATTCTTCGCCGGCTTCAGGAACCCTGTCAATCCCCGTTGGAGCGACCAGCTCTGCCAGATGTTTCCAGGGCAATGTAAGGAGCCTGAGCGTCGGGTTCACATCGGTCTGACTGAGCCGGTCCGGAGGCGGAGATGCCTGCCTCACCGACGCAACGGTCCATTCCAGGCGGGCGAGACCGGCGAGATAGGCCGGAATTTTCCGGTCGTCCGGAAATTTCGCGAGAAAAGCGATCAGTTCTTCAGCATCCGCTCCGGCAGGACAGGTCAGAATTGTGTCTGACCGTATCGCAGCGGGTAGGAGGGAGAGAAGAACGGGGTAGACGGACTCGAGTGGCACGTCTGTGTTCGATGCCTGAGCGCATTGCCCTGTCATTGTTATGAATATACCCTGTAGTTGTATAAAAAGGCGGGGCGAAACGCCTCAAAGCCTTGCTGAAGGCGACGATACGCCTCGTCAGCTTCGTGTTTCAGGATTCCACTCTTTGTGTCATCGACCATTGGCGTATAGTTCATCTCTCGTTTTGATATAGGTGTCGCCGCATCAAGGTTTTCGGCGCATACACCCCGCCTTTCCTGGGAGTGTGTTGCAACGATAAGGTATACCTATGCCCGGACGATTTGTTTCGGGCGATGCCGCGGGCGGAATTCACCGGCGGCATCGCCCTCTTTTCCGTCTAAGACCCCCGTCTTTATCGATTGCAGAACGAAACGAATCCGTGCTTCCAGCACGGTTACTTGGCGCCGCCTCAACCACTCTTGGCAGGCGGTTTCTCTTCGGTGGTGCCTCCAGCACCTTCCTTTTTCGCGCCTCAACCACTCTGGGCCGGTTTCTTCTCTTCAGTGGCGCTTCCAGCGCCGTCTTTCTTGCCCGCTCAGGCCGACGAGCAGCCGTAGAGCCCGAGGGTCGTGCCGGCCAGAAGACTGGCAATGCCGATTCCGGCGAGGACCTTCTTGAGATGCTCCTTGTCCATGTTGTCACCTCCTTCCTGTGGAGCGACGTGACTGCGATTTCGTTGAGAAGCGCAGGGCCTGTCCCTGCAATTTGTACTATAGATATTAACTATAAGATATTCATTATCTATAGCTCATTCTATCAACCATGGGGGAGATTGTCAACCTTATCGCTGCAATAGGACATCCGGAAAGGCGGGGCGAAGATGCCGAAAAGCCCTGGTGCTGAGAAACCACGAAAAGGCCTATCCTCGCGCCAAGACGCCAAGGTCGCCAAGAACGGCAAATGCACAAGTGCATAAAATCTTTTTTTAGGATGAAGGTCTTTATCTTTCTTTGCGCTCTTTGCGGTTTTGCGTGAGAATAAACAATCATGCTCCCTATCAGCAAGGCTTTGAGGCACTTTGTTCCGCCTTTGCATGCACCGGAAGGTCAGCCTTGGGCGGGGAAGCGCGCGTGACGGGATATCGGAGGTTTAGAATGGCGGTGCGATCTCATCGGGGGGCAGGGGCGCGGCATGCCGCACCCCTGCCTGCATAAGCCTAATGCTTGAAGGCCCTCTGGCCGGTGAAGACCATGGTCACTTTCGGGTCCGCCTCGTTGCAGGCCTCGATGCACTCGAAATCCCTGTCCGACCCGCCGGGCTGGACGATCGCCGTAATGCCCTCCTTGATGCCCACGTCGACACCGTCCCTGAAGGGGAAGAAGGCATCCGAAACCATGGAGGAGCCGATCAGTCCGCCTCTCTGGTCCCGCGTTTCGTCATCGATCTCGGAAAGCGCCTCCTGGTCCCTCTTGCCGAGGATGACCTCCAGTTCATAGGTCTTGTAGGGGATACCGTATTTCTTAAAGCAAAGGGCGTCGGCGTATTTTGTGTAGGCCTTGAACACTGCGATCTCCGCAACGCCGACACGGTCCTGCTCTCCTGTGCCGATGCCGGCGGTGACACCGTCTTTCACAAAAATGACCGAATTCGACGTGACTCCCTGTTCAACGCTCCAGCCGAAGATCATGTCATCGTATTCCCTTTCCGTCGGGGTCCTTTCGATGACATAGTCCTTGCCCTTGAAGGTCGCCTTTGCGGGCAGGAAATCCTCTTTGGACCGGATCCTGTTCAGCGGAGACTGCTGGACGACGAAGCCGCCGTCGATGAGGGATTTGAAGTCGACGAACCTGAGTGTGCGGTACTTTTCGAGATCATATATCTTCTTCAGACGTATGATCCTGAGGTTCTTGCGCTGGGCCAGGATATTGACCGTCCCCTCCTCGTACTCCGGTGCCGCGACGACCTCGAGGTAGTTGGCGCTCACCATTTCGGCCGTTTCCTTGTCCATCGCCCGGTTGACGACGAGACAGCCTCCGAAGGCGGCGATCCGGTCGGCGTAATTGGCCTTGTAGTATGCGTCGGAGACCGATGTTCCGCAAGCGACGCCGCAGGGGTTGGTGTGTTTCATAATCGCGGCGGCAGGCCGGTCTGTCAGAAACTTCAGGATGTTCAGCGCGTTGTCCAGGTCGGTGAAGTTTATCTTGCCGGGGTGTTTACCGGCCTGGAGCATGTCGTCTTCGGTAATGCCGCTGACGAGGCCGTTGCCGGGGCTGATATACTCGCACTGTTTCAGAACGAGGCCGCCCTTGACGAGCTCGTAGATGGCGGCCTGCTGGTCGGGATTCTCACCGTAGCGGAGCCCTTTTTCGATGAGATCACCTGTCTTGTCATCCGGGATTTTCCAGGTCCTCTTCTTGTAGACAAGGGTCTGCTCTCCAAATGTCACGGTGATCTCGTCAGGGAAATCATCATCCATGATCGTCTTGTACATCTTCTTCAGTTCAGCCATGGCTCCTCCTTGCACATGAATTAGCTGCGGTGAATAGCGTCCCTAATCATACCAGAGGGGAAAGAGGCGATGGAAGAGAATATACCTTGTGTTGCACAGAAAGGCGGGGCGAAGCGCCTCAAAGCCTTGCTGAAGGCGACGATAAGCCTCGTCAGGTTTGTTTTTCAGGATTCCACTCTTTATGTGATCAACCATTAGCTTGAAAGGTTGTCTTTAGTGAAGGTTAAGGTGTCGCCGCATCAAGGTTTTCGGCGCATACACCCCGCCTTTCCGGAGACCCTATTGCAACGATAAGATATAGTATCAGTGTGAGTGTCGGTGAAAGGAGGATTATTTGTACAGCAGGGGATGGACGAGCCTCTCGTAGACCCTTGCGAGCCTGAAGGCCATGGTCTTCGGCATGAAGTTGCACATGCGGCAGTAGACATGCACGGAGTTCAGGCGGTGCTGCAGTCGATGCCTCATTTTTTGTCTCGTCAAGGCACATGCCCCCTTCTGCGGGCGATTAGCGGGCTCGGAAGTCCGGCTGATCGTGACCGCTATGTTATGCGGAGGGGGAGAGAAAAGGCAATTTTAAAAATCTGATGAAAATATAAGATTTATTTATCATCACCGGCATCCAAAATAACCTGACACGAGCATAGGGCGCATGCAACGGTGGCTTTTCACCACATCAGCCTTCCCGTCAGGGTATTTGTCGTCTGGTTTCTATCATTGCCTACTGTCTATTGCCCACTCACCCCTGTCCAAAATATTGTGCAGCCGGACTTTGAAAACGAGGATGGGGTGTGGTTTCTGAAGCATAATTCACGGGTACCGTGAACGGCGGCGGGAGACGAAGGCGCAAGCCGCAGCGGGAGCCGCACAGTGTACCTGTGAAGACATATGTTTTCATAACAAAGACATGTCCTTGAGGGAGGTAGTTTATTTTGCGAAGAAATCATGCCCTATCCTCGAGTCACATTATTTTGGACACCAATGCTGGCTTCTGATTCGTCTTTCCTTTTGATACAGGTGTCGCCGCACCAAGGCTTTTCGGCATCTTCGCCCCGCCTTTCGGTCGGGCGTATGCAATGTTACGATAATTGTGGCATTATGTATAACAGTTGACGGATTCGTAAAAAGTCGTCATACCCGCGAAGCTTGTCCTCGCGGATAGTAAGCGGGGAGCGGGTATCCAGATTACAAATAACTGCATGAAAGGACTGGATTCCCGTCTGCACGGGAATGACGGATAAGCCCCGCACAGGACTTTTTTCGAGGCCGACACAGTTGTCTGCGATAGAGGGACTGGTTTCCGGAAGACATGGCGCGATCAAAGGACAGACAGGGTAAGAAGGGGAAAGGGACGGCGCCTGCCGGCGCTGCGAGGAGGTCCGGCGTTGCCCGGTTTGCCATTACCTACGTCATCCTTATGGGCATCTTCTTCCTGCTCATCGGTCTGAAACCGGTCCAGGATATTGTTGATCTGAACGGTCTTTACACACAGGCCGTCGTTGCGGTCACATCGAAGGTGCTCGGCGTCCTTTCCGTCCCATGCGAGACCCTCGGGTCGGTGATCCGGCTTGAGTCGATCTCTCTCGACGTGCGTTTCGGCTGCAACGGGCTCGAGGCCGTTATGATCTATTCCGTGGCCGTGCTGGCCTATCCGGCGTCATGGCGGAAAAAACTGGCGGGCATCGCGGCCGGCTTTCTCGTGATCCAGATCATCAACATCCTTCGAATCGCTTCACTCGTCTATGCGGGAATTCACTTCAAGAGGTTCTTTGAAATTATTCATCTCTATGTGGCCCAGGGCATCATGATCGCCGTGGCCCTCGCCGTTTTCTTCCTCTATCTTCATTATTTGCGGGAAAAAGGGACAGTCGATGCTTAGATCGCCGGTCATCAGGACGGCCCTCGTGTTTGTCCTCGCCTATATACTGTCTCTCCTATGCTGGATACAGGTGAAGGACCATTACGGATATGCCGTCACCTTTGTCTCGTCCAAGTTCGTCGCGGGCCTCAAGAATGCGCGGATGACGGAGATAACCGGAAAGGGGGACACGATCGAGGCAACCTTTGCGCCGTCCGGAAAAACGGGAGGTATGCTCGTCGATATCCCCTTCAAGACCTCCAATTACACATTCAATGTCCCCCTGACCATTGCGATCATGGCCGCCTTCTGGCCGCACCTTGCCAGGAGAGGCAGGGCGTATACAGAGGCGTGCCTTCTTCTGATGACGGTGCATCTGCTCTACGTGTTTTCCTACGGCGCCCAGCAGATGACTGCCGTTCTCATCGACCGCGGCATGGAGCAGGCCAATGTCCCGAAAGAGTTCTTCTATGAGTTTCTCTGGACCTTCACCGACAACATGATCATCCGGTTCGAGCCCTTCCTTATCGGCAGCTACCTGTTTTTCCGGTTCAGGCGCCGCTAAGGAACTGCGCACTCTGCCTTCTCAGCCTGTACGCGCTGATCCCTCCGGCGATCAGGAAAAACAGCATCATCCCCCACTCCGTCATGGTGGGTACCGGCACGGCCCCTCCCTGCACATCTCCGAAGACTGCCGTCGCGGCGCCCTGAGGCGTCACGGTTACAGATACAACCGTGTTTGTCGTACCCACGAAGCCCGGCGGCACGGTTTGAGAAACCGTATACTGCCCCGGCAGCAGGTTCACGAACACGTAGTTGCCGTTGCCGTCCGTCGTTGTCGTCGCAATGACGGCATTGGCGTTGTCCAGGAGGTTGATCGTCACGCCGGGCAGTGCCGGCTCCCCCTCATCCTGAACGCCGTTGCCGTTGATGTCATTGAAAACCCTTCCCGTTACGGACCCTGTTGCCGGCGCGGTCTGTGCATCTCCGAAATCGGCTGGCGCCGTTCCACCTGCCGTCACATTCACCGCAACCGTATTAGGGGTCGTGCTGACAAACCCGGCGGGGTCCGTCTCGACGACGGTATAGTTTCCTGTGACGATGCCGGCAAACACGTAGGTGCCGTCCGCCGCGGAAGCCGTCGTCGCGATGACGGCATTGGTGTTATCCAGAAGGTTGATCGTCACGCCGGGCAGTCCCGGCTCACCGGCATCCTGGACTCCGTTCCCGTTGATGTCGCTGAAAACGACTCCTGATATGCCGCCGGTCGGCAAGGCTGTGATGGTTGTGCTCCCTGCGGCGCTGTTGTTCGTGAGGTTAGGGTCCGTGGTTGTTGTCGAGATGACCGCCTGCACCGTCACAGATCCCGAAGCCGGGGCCGTGTAGCTCAGCGTGAAGAGAACGCTCTGTCCGCTGGTGAGCGTGGGAGGGAGTCCTGACAACGTCGCGATGCCGGTCACCGGGTCATAGACGCATGAGACCCCGCTGCCGACGCATGAAACACCGCCGAGACCAGGGTTGAGAGTCAAAGTGTAACTCATCCCCGCGGCCGCAGACGGCCCAAGGTTGCTGCATGTAATTTGGACGTTTACCGTACTGCCTGCGGCGGCGTTAACAGGACCCACCATGGCGGTTGCAGCGTCAGCCAGCGCCGTCACGGTCGTCGGATCGCTCGCCGTATTGTTGCCGGCATTCAGCTCGCCTCCCCCGGACACAGAGGCAGAGTTCGTCACGATCGGCGCAGCGTTGCCGGCCACATCCACGGTCACGGTGATGGCTGGGTAGCTCAGTCCCGACGCAATCACATCGCTCCGTGTGCAGGTGAGCGTCGCAAGGACGCACGACCAGCCCGTGCCGCTCAAGCCGGTCACCGTCAGTCCTGCCGGCGGCGTCTCGGTCACCGTTACGAGCCCGGTTGTCGACCCCGCTCCGCTGTTCGTCACCGTGATGCTGTATGTCGCCCCCGTCTGTCCCTGCGTGAAGTTCCCCGTATGGGTTTTTGCGATCGTCAGGTCAGCCAGGGCGGTAATCGTCGTGGTGCTGCTCGCCGTATTGTTGCCGGGGTTGGAGTCGGTCGTAGCGGTGCTGATCGCGCTGCCGATCGTCACCGCACCATTGGCAGGTGCCGTATAGCTCAGGGTGATGGATATCGTCTGACCGCTCGTAAGTGTCACCGGCAACCCACTGATCGTCACCGCTCCCGTGATATTGTCGTAAGCGCAGGTCAGTCCGGCCGGCCCGCTGCAACTGACCGCTCCCACACCCAGACCGGCAGGCATCGTCACTCCGTACGTCACACCCGATGCCGTCGCGGGACCGTTGTTGGTGAAGGTGATGGGAACATTCACAGTGCTCCCTCCGATGGCGCTGGCCGGTGGCGCGACGGTGGTCGATACGTCCGCCGTCGCCGCCGCCGCAGTGATGCCCGTCGTTCCCGTTGCGGAGTCAGGACCGATGTTCGATCCCTGACCGGTACTCGTGCCTATCGTCGATGTAATTGATACGGTGCCGGGAACTCCCGGCGCCGTATAGCTCAGCGTAATGGTTTCCGCCTGTCCGCTGATGAGTGTCGCTGGCAGCCCCGAAATGGCGACCGCACCCGTGACGTTGTCATAGGCGCAGGATAGTCCGACGGGCCCGCTGCAGCTCACCGCTCCCACACCCAGACCCGCAGGCAGCGTTGCTCCATAGGTAACCCCCGCCGCTGTTGCGGGACCAAGGTTCGTAAAGCTCACCGGCACATTGACGGTACTCCCGACGACGGCCGTGGCAGGAGGGGTTAACGACGTCGTCACATCGGCCGATGTTGCCCCTGCATTGACGGTGGTAGTACCGCTCGCACTGTCAGGCGCCGCGTTCACTCCCTGGTTCGTCGTCGTCGTGATGGCGCTCCCGACAACGACCGATCCTGACGCGGGCGCAGTGTACGAGAGGGTGACGATCACCGTCTGCCCGCTGCTGAGACTTCCCGGAAGTCCGCTGATGTCCACCGCTCCGGTGAGGCCGTTGTAACTGCACGTCGCTCCGGCGCAACTCACGCCGCTCAACCCCGGCGGCAATGAAGCGCCGTACGTCACCCCCGCCGCCGGCAACTGTCCTACATTGCCGAAACTGACAGGCACGTTCACCGTGCCTCCGGGCAGCGCTTCAGCCGGCGCCGTGACGGTGGTGGTAACGTCTGCGACCAAAACCACCGTCGTACCCGTCGACGTGTTGTTCGCACCGTTGGCGTCCGAGGATGTCGTCGTAATCAAAGCGTTCACCGGCACCGATCCCGCTATTGGAGCGGTATAGGTGAATCCGAAGAAGTAACTCTGACCGCTTGCGAGTGTGGCAGGAAGCCCAGGCGATCCGCCGAAAGTTACAGCACCGGTCGTGTTGTCGTAGCTTGCGGTTACGCTGAAGGGCAGCGTCGTGAAGCTCACCGCCGAGGGGAAATTGCCCGGACTTCCTATTGTCACGGCGTATGTCACGCCCGCTGCCAGCCCTGCCCCATTGTTAGCAAAGGTGAAAGTCCCGGCCACCGTATCTCCGGCGGCGGCGCCTGCGGGTACGCTCACAGCCGCGATGACATCAACCTCGCCGATACCCGTGCTGATAAAGGCTGTATTGTTACCCGGATAATCGTCGACGGATGCCGTGCTGATACCTGTCGTTACGGTAATCGTTCCCGAGGCCGGCGCTGTGTAGCTGTATGTCATCGGCGCCGCCGGATTCGCTCCAAGCACAGTCTGTCCCGGCGTGAGCGTGGTCGTCAGAGGGGTTCCGCCGAAGGTCACGACACCGGTAATGTTGTCGTATGAGGCGGTGGTTCCCGTCGGCAAATTGCCGAAAGTTACCGTGCCCAACCCGGGAGACAGTGACATGCTGTACGTCACGTTGAGGGCCGATCCCGTCCCGTTGTTCTCAAATCTGAAGGCGCCCTGCACGGTGCTGCCCGGCGCCGCAGTGCCGGGTCCGCCGACTGATGTCGCCGCATCGATGACCACGGGGATGATCGTTAACGTTTCGACCGGGGGAGTCACGGAGTAGAACGTCCAGAGGTCGACACCCTTGGCGTCTCCCCAATCGTTCTTCGTTGACGTGGCGGTGCAGTCGTTGTTCTGCGTCGCGCCGCCGGTGCCGCTCTGGACTCCCCATGTACGGTAGGCCGTTGAAGAATCTACGCCATTCAGGCTGAGGTCAAGAACAGGAGGCGCCGGAACGGCGATCGGACAGAGGAGTCCGTTGAGAGTACCGACGAGAATGCCGCTCCTCGTCAGGTAGCCGCGGTCGTCATAGTAGACCGTTGTGTCTGGCGCCCCGACGCCGTTCAGGCGAGTGACTTCGGGGCCGCCGAAGAAGTTGTTCTCCGAATCGATGATGGGGAAGTGCGTCTCTCCGTTTCTCCCGGAAACGCTGAACGGGTAGGGGCCGCCGGCCGGGAAGTTGACGGCGTTGTTGTTCTTGCCGTCCCACGTAACGGTGTGGCTGCCGGTCCGCGCAACACCCGTGAGGGTGCGGTTGTTGATATTTTCCGGGTTGAAGTCGATTCCGTCGACGCTGATGACGATCTGGTAGGTAATGGTGTCCGTCGTATCGAACCTGAAGACCCCACCCGCGCCCACGGTGGACCGGGAGCCCGTGATATTACCGACGAAGGACATGTTTGACACCACCGGCGACGGCGGCACGAGAGGAATGCCGAGTGCTGTGAGCACCCGGGTTATCTCCGCCGCGTTCGCTCCGCCTGCGCTGGCGTCGCTGAAGAAGATCGGGTACTGGGCGATCTGGGAGGTGACTCCGACCGGAAGCGTGGTCACGGCCTGCTGGTTGCCTCGCAGGTCCTTGTAGAGAGGGTTGCCGTTGTCGAGGAACCCCAGTGAGTTGGCATACAGAGCATATTGATTAGGGTCCAGGCCGGTGAGCCGCTGTTTGTACCGGTAGCCGTCCTGGGTTATGTAATAGAGGGTCGAGTAGAGCGAGCAGCTGTTGCAGCCGGTGTATCCGGCAAAAGCGTATGTGAACAACCGTCCGTTCAGGTCGACGACGGACGTTGCATCAGCCCGTACGGTTACATCCCATGCAGAAACGGTGCTGGTGGACGTTGCGGGAGGGTCTACTGATCCGTTGGGACCACCGCCGGCGCCCGCAACCGTGAAAACCACGCCGTAGACGCCCGTCTGGGGCGCCTGGTAGGCGCAGGGCCTGAAGCCGCCCGAAACGAGAACCGAATTGTCGGCGCTGTTCGGTCCCGCCAGTTCCTGGGCTCGATCGGCGATCAAGCCGGTCGTTGTCGCGCCGGTGCCGCCGGAGAAATGGACACCCGATTGCGTACTTCCGCCCGAGCAGCTGAAATCTGCGGCCCCGGGAATGGTTTCATCACCGGGAATGCCGAAGCTCTGGGGATTGTAGACACTGATATCGCCCGTCGTCGTTCCGGTGGTGGATCGGTTTCGGGAACCGAGGACGATGTATTCCCCCGCCTGCGCATAGACGTAGAGGAAGGTACTTCGTCTGACCACATTGGCGTACTTGGCGCCGGCAGAGAGGTCGAGATTCGCCCGGGCGTTGTTCGTGCCGGCATACGTCGCCGGATACAGCGATCGGCTGCCCTCTCCATGGGCATTGACGGCTATTCCGAATAATATAGTTATCGTGCATAATAAAAGGACTGCAGGGACCATGGAACGGCAACCCCGGCGAAGTTGCATGTGCCTCCTCCTCAAATGTAATGGATTCGTTATAAACAAGTGTCCAACCACAGATTTAATGGACGTTAATGGTACATGAAACAGTAAGAGAAAAAGCTATAATTCTCTGTGTTTTTCGAGAACTGCCGATGACACTGTTACCTGCGAAAACGTACCTATAAATAAGGGTCTCTTTGAAGGGTCGCTAAGCAGGGCGCTGCCATCATAGGATAGTATCGGGAATTAAGAAATAAAGTTTACAGTATTAAGTATGGTGGTGCATACAAAGGGAGGATGTCCTTGCCGATGTCAGTGTCATATCCCCTTCTCTGTCTCATGGCTGCTCTGTTCACGATGATTCTCGCCCGTCCCGCAGCGTCGGAAAAGCCCGGGGGCCTCCCCGTCCGGCATGTCCTGTCCGTCTCCCTTGTCCCTGACGAACACCGCATCACGGCTGAGGACACCATAACGGTGCCTGATGACTTTCCGTCGGCCTCGGTGATCTATCTTCACAGGGGCCTCAATCCGATGACCCCGACAGAGGGCGTCTCTCTCGCCAGAGTCGAGACTGAGAAGAAGGGGTCCATTTTCGAGGTCTATCGTGTGAAGCTGCCTGCAGGACGGCGCACCTTCGTGCTCCGCTACGGCGGGACGATTTACCATGACATCCGGCCTGTCGGCAGGGAGCATGCAAGGGGATTCGGCACGACGGCAGGGATGATCGGCAGCGAGGGCGTCTATCTCTCCGGCAGCTCTTTCTGGTATCCCCGGTTTGAACGCGACATCGTCACATTTTCCCTCACCGTTACACTACCGGGGGGATGGCTCGCCGTGAGCCAGGGGGAGCGGACGGCCATCGAACAGTCGAACATGTCCTCCCTTGTTCGATGGAATTCTCAGGAGCCTCAGGACGAAATTCATCTCGTTGCGGCTGCTTTCACTGAGCATGTCAGGCCCTTCCGGTCGGCGCGGGGCGAGGTGCAGGCGATGGTCTTTCTCCGCTCTCCCGACCGTGAACTTGCCGGCAGGTATCTCGACGCGACTGTCCGGTACATCACGATGTATGAGCGGCTGATCGGACCTTATCCCTACGGCAAGTTCGCCCTCGTGGAGAACTTCTGGGAGACGGGCTACGGCATGCCGTCCTTCACGCTCCTGGGACCGAAAGTGATCCGGTTCCCCTTCATTATCGTCTCCTCCTATCCCCACGAGATCCTCCACAACTGGTGGGGGAACAGCGTCTATGCCGATTACGGCAAGGGGAACTGGACGGAGGGTCTGACGGCATACCTGTCGGACCATCTCCTCAAGGAGCAGCAGGGCGCAGGCGCCGAGTACCGGCTCACGACCCTCCAGAAATATGCGGATTACGTGGTGGCGGAGCGGGACTTCCCTCTCAGCGGGTTCCTTTCGCGCCACAGCTCGCCCAGCGAAGCCGTCGGGTACGGGAAATCCCTCATGTTTTTCCACATGCTGCGGCTGAGGCTCGGCGACGAAAAGCTTATCTCCGGCCTGAGGGATTTCTATCTCCGGAACCGCTTCCGGACGGCCTCTTTCGACGACCTGAGAGAGAGTTTCGAGAAGGTGTCGGACATGGACCTTGCACATGAATTCGAACAGTGGGTCCATCGTCCCGGTGCGCCGCAGGTCCGCATCCACAGTGCGCAAAGCAGGAAGACGGAGAAAGGCTACAGGCTGGAGGCGGTCGTCGAGCAGGCGCAGCCCGGGCAGTCCTTCAAACTGCGGCTCCCCCTCGCGATCACCCTGGATGGACGAAAACAGGCCTATCAGGCGGTCATTGTCATGGACGGGCCGAAGACGGAGATTTCCCTTGACCTGCCGGGGCGGCCGATCAGGATCGACGGGGACCCTGAATTCGACGTCTTCCGCAGGCTGGACCGGGGCGAAATCCCCCCGGCCCTCTCGCAGGCCCTGGGCTCCCGGAAAATGCTCATCATCGTTCCATCTGGTGCGAAAGAGGCGATGATCCGTTCCTACCGGGATCTGGCAAAAGCCATCGAAGGATCAGGCCCCGACGAGGTGGAGGTGAAAGGGGACAACGAAATCGACATGCTTCCGTCAGACAGGGCGATTGCCGTCCTGGGCTGGGAAAACCGCTTTCTGACGGCCTTCCTCTCGACTCTTGAAGGGTACGACGTCACACCAGGAGATGTCGATCTCCGCATCGGGAAGGCGAACGTTCCGAAAAAGAACCACTCCTTTGTCCTTTCCTCCCGCCTCGCCGGCGCTGACAGGCACCCCCTCCTCCTTATCGCGTCAGATACCCCGGCATCGGCCCAGGGACTGGGAAAGAAGCTCCCTCATTATCACCGCTACAGCTACCTCGTCTTCAGGGGAGATGAACCGGAGAACATTGTGAAGGGACGATGGCCCGTCGTCAACTCCCCCATGACCATCCCTGTCCCGGATGAGACGGGCACGGTCCTGAAGGCGGACATGGGCGGCCTCGCCCCGAGGGAGCCGCTGATTACGATGCCGCAGTGACCGGGAAGGGCCCGTGACGATCATAATCACTGGCGTCCGGAATAACCCGGCCCCGGGGATAGGACATGATTTCTTCGCAAAATAGACCTTACCGCGACCATGCGCTTTCCGGAAAGGCGGGGCTGGGGTGAATGCGGCGACAAGCCTTGCTGCGGCGACACCTTAACCGTCACAAAGGACGGCGTTTCAAGCCATTGTGTGAAAAAGCGCGCCTTCCACTGACACTCACACTGTCACTGATACTGTTTTTCAGAGCGCATGCACCCCGCCTTTCCCGTCGGGCGTATGCAGCCATAGGGTTGCTCGAAAGGGGCTACTCGTTCTTCACCTCAAAACTATAGGTAATCTTTGCGACACCCCGGATCGTGGCGGCGACGGAGCAGTATTTGTTCTGTGAGAGCTCGATAGCCTTTTCCACCTTCTTGTCGGACATGTCCTTTCCCGTGACCACGTAATGCAGGTGGATGTCGGTGAACTGCCAGGGAGGCTCCTCGGCCTGTTTGGCGTCGGCGGTGACGGTAAGGCCCGTCAGACGCTGGCGCTGTTTCGTGATGAATTCGACGACGTCCCAGCCCGAGCATGAGCAGAGGCTGACGACCAGCAGATCCGACGGCTTGAGCCCCTTCCATTCCGTCCATTGCTCGTCTTTTCCCTTCTGCCACGACCCGGCGACGACCGTGCCGCCGTGGCTGTCCCGGCCGACAAACATCCTGCTGTCTTCTCCGCACCATTGAAGTGAAATCTGTCCCATAATACCTCCTTCCCGTTTGTTCAAGTCCGCCCCACGCACCTGATACTGATGGGTTCATTTGTAGAGCCACGGTCAATATAAGATTCTGTCATTCCGGCTCTTGTCCTCGCTCAGTCGAGGATCACTCCGGAATCTTTCTCTTTTCAGAAGGATTCCCGACGCCCCCGCATCAAGTGCGGGGTTGCGGGAATGACAAATTGTGCGGTTTTGCTCCTGACATTCCTGGTATGTCTCATCGTCGCATTGAAAAGTCGTTGACCCATATCTGCCTTCCCGGAGGCAGCGTCGCTATCAGCGAGGCTGCGAGGCGCTTCGCCCCTCCTTTTCATGCAACGACAAGGTCAACTGCCGACAGTCTCTCAAACGAAATAGTAAACGACGAAGGCGCTTGCCATGACGATGGACCCTGCCGGGATGATCTTCCTGTATATCCCCCAGATGTCGGCCTTGAAGTACTCCCTCGTCAGGACGAGACAAAGATGAACTGGCGAGAGGAGCACGCCGAGGAAACCCGAAGCGAAGGCAAGGGTCATCTCGTTCAGGTGAGCGCCCCCTGCGAGGCTGATGAGAAGAGGAAAGGTGCTCCCCACGAAGCCGACGGTGATGCCGGTGAGGATCCCGCTCAGAAAGGGCAGCAGGACGATCACAGGCAGTGCCGGTATCCCCAGGTCCGCCAGGTATCTGCTCAGGGCTGATACGGCGCCGGAACTCTCCATCGTCGTTTTAAAAAGCATGACGCCGAAGATGAGGACCACGACATCGAGGGTGAAGCCGTACCGCAGCGTTCTGCCGATGTCCCTGAGTCCGACCCTGTAGAAAAGGAAAAGCGCCACGATCGTCAACGCCAGGGCGATGTGGAGCTCGATGCGAAGCGCTATGACGAGCAAGAGCACGAGGCTGACGGGCAGAAAACTCCAGAGGGGATTTGAAAACGCGCCCCCTTCCGCCCGGCCCTTGCCTTGCACTTCAGAAGCCTCACCGTCCTGCCTCCCGGTATCATGACGCCCCGGCGTGAAGGCTCCCCTTACGTTCCTCATGCTGAAGAGGAACCCCGTCAGAAAGATGAGGAGGGCGTAGGTGAGATTGGCGAGGATGAAGCTTCTCAGCTCGATGCCGGAGATCGCCGAGGCGAGGAGGATGCCCGGGTAGAGGGGTAGGACATACTCCCAGGGATGGCGGAACCAGTAATTGACAAACCCCTTTTCCTCCGATGTCATCTTCAGTCCCTTTGTCGATTCTTCGACCATGGGAGCGGAAAAGTAGGCGCCTCCCAGGGACGGCAGCAGCCCGATCAGCATGGGCATCGAGACAATCACCGCCTTTTTGCGCTTCAGCAGGCGGCGCGATGCTTCGGTCATCCGCGCCAGCACCTGCTGTTCCCGGAGGACCATTTCGAGGACCCTGATCAGGGTGAGGGCGAAGAACAGCTTCACGGTCGTGACATCGGTGACGGTGGCCGTCACCGTCGACAGGACGGCTCCGGGCGACATCATGTAGAGGAGCCAGAGGAGCAGGGATGCCGCTGCCAGCACATACCCGACATTCCACTTCAGTCTCAGGAGGACAAGAATGGCCGCGAAAACAACGGATATCCTGATGAGGTCGATCATGCTGCATTATAGCATCTCCCGATACGTTGACTCCCCTTTCCGCGACTCCCTATACTTAACACATGAAAAAGATCGCTGTCATCGACGGCCAGGGAGGCGGCATCGGCAGCCTCATCATCAAGCGTGTCCGTGAGGAATGCGGCGAAACCGTCGAGATCATCGCCCTGGGGACGAATTCGACGGCCACGTTCGCCATGATGAAAGCGAGGGCGAACAAGGGCGCGACGGGGGAAAACGCCATCGTCTGGAATGCGGGCAGGGCGGATGTGATTCTCGGCCCCCTCAGCATCATCCTATCCAACAGCATGTATGGTGAGCTGACATCGGCAATGGCGGAGGCCATCGCATCGTCGCCGGCGAGGAAGATTCTCCTTCCACTGAACCAGGAAGGAGTCGAGGTGATCGGCGTCGTCAGGGAGCCGCTCCTTCATGTCATCGATCATCTCATAGAACGCCTAAAGGAGGTCATTCATGTGTGAGGCGAATGTGTACGTCTATGCAAACGGCAGGGAGGAGCTCTTTCTCGAAAATGTGGATTTACTCATTCCGGAAGGAAGCCAGATCTACCTGAAGAACCTCTTCGGGGAGCAGAAGACCTTCAAGGGTCACCTGAAAGAGATCTCTCTCCTCAAGCACCGGATCGTTCTGGAAGCATCATAGCTTCAACAACAGCATGACCCTCTGGCGGCTGATCGATTCGGGCCCCTGCGCCGCCTCCTTCAACATGGCCCTCGACGATGCGATCGCGGCCGCGGTCAGGGAGGGCGCGGAGCCGCCTACCCTGAGGTTCTACGGCTGGCAATGCCCTTCCGTCAGCATCGGTCACTTCCAGAGGATAGCGGACGTAGACCCCGATTATTGCAGCCGTGAAAACATCCCCGTTGTGCAGAGGCCGACAGGGGGCAGGGCGGTCTTCCACGGTCATGAATTGACATACAGTTTTTCCTCCCCCAATGACGGCATC
The DNA here is from genome assembly GCA_963705105.1 of uncultured Nitrospiraceae bacterium. Classification (GTDB taxonomy): domain Bacteria; phylum Nitrospirota; class Thermodesulfovibrionia; order Thermodesulfovibrionales; family Dissulfurispiraceae; genus CAVPIW01. The sequence goes on from CAVPIW010000017.1 coordinate 73,206, forward strand.
TTTTCAGGGGGACTTTTCGAAACCTATCGTCTCCTGGGCCGGGCACTGGAAGAGGCCTTTAGGCTTGCCGGGCTGACCGTGACGGTCCAAAGAAGCCGGAAAGCAGACGATGTCCGGGCCCGGAGTCCCCTCTGCTTCGAGTCGACTTCCTTCGGCGAAATCTCCTGCAGGGGGATAAAACTGGCGGGATCGGCTCAGCGAAGGTACAGGAACGGTTTTCTGCAGCAGGGGTCCATTCCCTTTTCCGTCGATTCCTCCAGGCTGGCGAGGGTCTTCAGGCGGCCCGCCGGAAGCGCAGGTCCCGGCATGGTGGCCGGCCTCGCCGATTTCCTGCCCGGGCTCCGGCCTGACGTCCTCCGTCTCCACGTCATCGAATCCTTCGAAAGACTCTTTTCCGTCACTCTTGAACGGTCTCATCCGTCTCCGCGGGAGCAGGAGCGGGCTCTTCAACTGGCTGAACGGACGTATCGGAATCTGTGCCTTCCTCAGGCGGGCTGACACGGTATCCTGTCTCGCGGAAATAGTAGAAGACCGATGCGAGCACGACGAGTCCGAGGTATCCCTGCACCAGGGAGATGAAGACCTGGAAGGGGAGCGAGAGGATGGATCCGACGATCGGGATCAGCGCAAGGGGGGACACGAGAAAGATGACAAGGAGATTGGCGATCATGTAGCCGACGATCAGGAGGCTGTAAAATCCCGTGGCTGCCGGAAACCTGAAGATATAGCTCAGCGTTTCACGCAGGGCGCCGATCGGGCCGGTCCCGTTGAAGGTGATGTCGGCCATGCCATACACGGTCACGGAGAGGGTGACGAGTATCATCATGCACCCTGCCGACAGCAGGATCAGGGAGAAGAATATGCCGAGAAAGAGTGCCAGCGTGGCCTCCTGTGACTGGGCATATTCGATGACCGCCGAGACCCCCCCGCCGAGGACGCCGAGAATGAAGGCGATCATGATCACGATGACACCGATGAGGAGGGAGAAAAGAAACAGGGGGATGAAGTACCGCCTTCCCTGCTCGAAGAACGACCTGAGGGTCGACCTGTCCGTCCTCCCGAGAATCAGGTCCGTGAGGGAGCCGACGGTGCCCCCGACGACGAAGACCCAGAGGAGGGCGATGAAGGAGATGTAGATGAGCAGGCTCAGGATCAGCACGATGGCCATGGCGAAATAACGCTGGAGCAGCTCGGCTGAACTCCTCAGGGCGCTGAAGAAATTGTCGAATTTCAGGATTTCCGTCAGATCGAGGCCGAAGAGGATAAATGCGATGGCGACAGGCAGACCGACGATGAAAAAGAAGCTGAAGAAGCTCAGGATCATGGCGAAAAGCTGGACGATCACCAGGTGCCAGTTCCTGTTGACGATGCGGATGCCTTCCCTGATAGCCGTCGTAAACATTCAGTGCGGTTGACCTAATCGTTGCAGCAGGGCATTCGGAAAGGCGGGCCGCATATGCCGAAAAGCCTTGGTGCTGCGAAACCTATGCCTTCCCATACGGATTATTTCAAGCTTATGGTTGATCGCATAAAAGATGGGATCCCGAATTTCCAATTTCAAATGATTATGCTCGCTATCAGCAAGGCTTTGAGGCACTTCGTCCCGCCTTTTCATGCGTGAGACGTCTGTGGCGGGTAAGGCGTGGCGCTGTCTCTTTTCACAATCCCCGTTCCGGCGTCTCTGCGGACTTCAGTGATGTTCTGAACGGTCATGAGAGATGCCCACAAGGCAGATCCCCGCCTCATCGGCCCGGTCTATCATCCTCTGCCTGTCGATCATAATGCTCCTCGCCGCTTCGAGGGCGAGCACCCCTGCCCTGACTTCGATCATCGTCCCGATGGTGCTCAGACCGACGGCCGGGACGTCCAGATTCATGTCCTGCTGGGGCTTGCTCATCTTGACGACGACGGCGCCCTTACCTGCCCATCGTCCGCCCCTCAGGATCGCTTCGTCCGTTCCTTCGATCGCCTCGACGGCCGTGACGGCCCTGTCTTTTATGACGACGGTCTGCCCGATGTCGAGCCTCCCGATTTCCCTGGCGATCCTGCTTCCATATTCGATGTCGCTCCATTCTTCCTTTGTGGGAGCCCTTTTTGTCATGACGCCGTCCGGCGTCAGGAGGTGGGGGCTGAAGGAGGTCGTGTCAACGACGTGTATGCCCTCTTTCTCAAATTCAGCGGCAAGGGCCCGCAGAATGACGTCGTCGCCCCGGTTCTTGAGGGAAAAGAGGAGCTTCATCGCCCTCAGGTCCGGAACGGTTGCGGACTTGTAGATGAGGGACTTGGAGACCTTTCCGACCATGATCGCCCGGTCCACGCGGCCTCTTTTCAGCGTGTCGATGAGATCTCCAAGCTTTCCGACATTCACCCAGGCCAGTTCGTCGGAGCACCCTGTCAATTCGGGAGATGCGATCTGTTCAAGGGCGGCCGTCACGACCACGAATCCCCGTTCCCGGGCATCCCTGGCGACGATGAGGGGAAGATCACCCGCGCCTGCGATGATCCCTATCCGCACGTTTCCCGGTTCGAGAATGCCGGTGACGAGGGCCGGCGATTGCCGGGGGCGATCATCTGCATATGCCCCGCTTGTTCTGCTCGATGAATTCAACGAGATGCCTGACCTCTTTCGACTCGGGCAATTCGCTTTTGATCTTTTTCAGCGCGTCCCTGAGCGTTCTCTTTTCCCTGAAGAGGATTTTGTAGGCCTTCTTGAGAAGATTGATCGTCTCTTCGGAAAAGCCATGCCTCTTGAGTCCGATGACGTTGAGACCATAGAGCTTCGACCGTGCGCCCGACGCCATCATGTAGGGGGGGACATCCTGGCCGATACCGCTGAAACCGCCGACCATCGCGTAGGCGCCGATCCTCGTGAACTGATGGATCGCCACGAGGCCGCCGATAACGCAGTGGCTTTCGACGAGGACATGCCCTGCCAGGGTCGCCACATTGGCCATGACGACGTAGTTGCCGATCCTGCAGTCGTGGGCAATATGCACGTAGGCCATCAGGAAATTCGAGTCGCCGATCTCCGTGTATCCTTCACCGCCGACTGATCCCCTGTGGATGGTCGTGTACTCCCGGATGACGTTGTTTTTGCCGATCTTCAGGCCCGTTTTCTCGTTTCTGTACTTGAGATCCTGCGGAGGAAGCCCGATGGAAGAAAACGGGTACACCGTGCAGTTTTCGCCGATCACCGTCTCCCCCTCGATCAGGACATGAGATTTCAGCTCCGTTCCTTTCCGGATCACCGCATCATCGCCGATGATGCAGAAAGGCCCGATCACGACGTCATCGTCGATCTCCGCCTTCCTGCTCACAATGGCCGTTTTATGAATGCCCTTCGCCATTCGACCTCCTACAGTTCCTTGTCGGTGACCATCGCCGTGAACTCACCCTCCGACGTCAGCTTGTCCTCTACATAGGCGTGTCCCGAGACTTTCCAGACGTTTCCCCTTGTATGGATGACATCGATGACGAGCATCAGGATATCGCCGGGAAAAACGGGCCTCCGGAATTTGACCTTGTCGATGCTCATGAAGTAGACCGACTTCCCCTGCAAGCCCGATTTGAACGCGAGGATCGCCGCCACCTGGGCCATCGCCTCCACGATGAGCACCCCGGGCATGACGGGGTTGCCGGGAAAGTGGCCCTGGAAAAAGGGTTCGTTGATCGTGACGTTCTTGATCCCCACGGCTTTGACATTCGGAATGAGCTCCGTTACCCTGTCAAGAAGCAGAAAGGGATAGCGGTGCGGGAGAATCGACTGTATTTCCCGTATATCAATCATGAGACCTCCCTGATGGAATATACCTTAATCGATGCAAAAGGGCCGCCGGGAAGGCGGGGCGAAGACGCCGAAAAGCCTTGGTGCTGCGAACCCTTTGCCTTCCCATGCTGATTCTGTCAGGCCGACGGTTCATGACAGGTCGGATGGAATCCCGACTTCCCATAATAATATGATCGTCCTCGCTGTCAGCAAGGCTTTGAGGCACTTTGTCCCGCCTTTTCATGTAACGTTTAGTTTACTGTTTCTCGCTGTCCCCTGAGAGGGATTGCAGCTTGTTTTCCAACTCGCGAACTCTCTTTACGAGACCCGGCAGCTTCGCGAAGGCCGCGCTCGCCTTCAACCAGTCTTTGTGCGGCATGATCGGCGCTCCGGCATATACCCCTTTCCGTACGATCCCCATGAGGCCCGACTTGGCGGCGATCATGGTGCCCGGCTCGATGACACTGTGTTCGGCGACGGCCGTCTGGCCGCCCATCATCACCCCGTCGCCGATTTCCGTACTTCCGCCGATACCGATCTGGGCCACGAGAATGACGTTTCGTCCCACCTGAACGTTATGTCCGACCTGGACAAGGTTGTCGATCTTCGTGCCCGATCCGATCACCGTGTTTCCCGTCGTCGCCCTGTCGACCGTCGTGTTCGCCCCGATCTCCACATCATCGCCGATGACGACACCACCCACCTGGGGGATCTTGTTGTGTTTCCCGCCGTCGAAGACGAAACCGAAACCGTCGGCCCCGATGACGGCGCCGGCATGAATGATCACCCGGTGTCCGATCGTGATGCCTTCCCTGATCGTGACGTTCGGATAAATCAAGCACGACTCTCCCACGGTGCTCCCCGTGCCGATGAAAACGCCGGGATAGATCACCGTTCCGTCCCCGACCGACACGTCATCGGCGATGTAAGAGAAGGCGCCGACGGTCACTCCCGATCCGAGGCGGGCCGCCGGCGACACGGAGGCCTGGGGGCTGAGACCGCAGCAGGGGTGAGACTGCGGATGGAAGAGGGCCAGGAGCTGCGCAAACGCGTAAAGGGGATTCCTCACGAGGACCTGCGGTTTGTCGGTCTCCGCCAGGACCTCCCTGACGATCACGGCCGATGCCTTGCTCCTGTGGAGGTCCTTCAGCATCTTCCCTGAAGAGAGGAATGTGATGTCTCCCTCCCGGGCACTGAGGATCCCTGACACCCCGATGATCTCTATATCCTGCGCCTCAGCGGAGCCGGCTACAGCCCCCCCGATGGCATCAGCGATGTCTCCGAGACGCATGGTCGACCGCTATTTCTTCTTGGCTTTCGGTTCTTCTTTGGCCGGCTTTTCCCTGACTTCTCCCGTCCCCTTCGACTCATTGTACTGCTTGATGACCTTTTCCGTTATATGGAGCGCCTTGTCCGAGTAAAGCAGGAGCCCCTCGGCATCTTCAAGAATGAGGGTGTAGCCTTCCTCCTGTCCTATCTTCCTGATGATCTCCCGCAAATCCCGCAGGATCTCGGCCGTCAGCTCCCCTTCACGCTTCTTCACCTCGGCCTGAGAATCGGTCACCATCCGCTGATAATCCCTGATGAGCCGCTCGAGTTCCTCTTCCTTGGCCTTTCTCGCGTCGGCCGAAAGGATGGATGCCTGCTTTTCCGCGTCGGACTTGATTTTCTCGATATTCTTGCCCTTCTCCTCGATGACGACCTGCTTGGACTTGATCAGGGACTCCAGTTTCGTCTTCGCCTCTTTTCCCGTCTCCGACTCGTTGAGCGCTTTCAGGAGATCGACAATGGCGATCTTCGGCGTCTGAGCCGAAACCTGCATAGCCAGCGGCCCCGCAAAGGCGATGGCTATGGCGATGAACATCACAAGAATTGTCTTTTTCATGCTGACGTGTCCTCCTCCGTCCAAGGTCTGTCAAGACGATTGAACCGGTCGATATGCGTTGTATCTTGTGCCGCCAATCCGGCGGTCCCTGTCAATGACGGAATTCCTTTGTCGTTCAGGATGAGTCGACCGTGGCGCCGGCCGGAAGGGCTGGACGGAGACGGAGGGGATCCATGCCTAAAAGACAGAGCCGAAGCTGAACTCGATCTTGCTCTGATCTTCGTCTTCTCTCCTGTCGATATTCCAGCCCCACTCGATTCTGAGGGGGCCGAAGGGCGAAAGCCATCGCACCCCGACGCCCGCCGTATACCGGAGATCGGTGCCGAGGCTCTCGTCTTTCAGATAGGCCCTGCCGACGTCGAAGAAAACGACCCCCTTGACGCGGAACTCGGCGAGAACGGGGAAGATGTATTCGAAATTGAAGATCAGCTCCTTTTCACCACCAACGGGTTCGCCGTTTATATCCTTGGGGCCGGCCTGGCCGTATCCGAGACCGCGAACGGTATAGATGCCGCCGACGTAGTACCTCTCATAAAGCGGGAGCTCCTTCCCATAGAGGCCCTGCGCGTAGCCGAGTCTGCCGCGGACGAAGAACGCCGTCACATCGAATACGGGGAAGTACCAGCCCGAGTCCAAGAGCAGCTTGTGGAAGGCGCGAGACCCGCCGAGACCGGCGAAGGTGTAATAGACGGCATTCTTGGAGCCCCGCGTGGGATCGACGACGTTGTCCCTCGTGTCCCGGATGCCCGTCAGGGTGATGCCGCTCGTCGTGCCCGATCCTTCCTGATCCTTGATCTGCTGGGATGCGTCCTCCCTGACGTCGAAGATGGTGGCGTCTTCGAAATTGTACGCGACGGAGCCGAAGTAATACTCTCCGAAGCTCTTTCCGAGTGTGATGCCGAACCCCGTTGCTTTCCGCTCGTAGTTGCCGTAATCCCTGTTCGTGTTATAGATGCTTGCGCCAAATGATAAGGGTTTGTCCAGAAACCAGGGATCGCGGAAGGAAAGCTCATAGAACGAGCTTTCTCCGCCGAGCTCCGCCCTCAGCTTGACAAACTGGCCCCTGCCGAAAAGGTTGGACTGGGTCACGTCGACCATGCCGATCAGCTTGTCGATGGAGCTGTACCCGCCGCCGATGCTCAGGTAGCCCGTGGGCTTTTCCTTCACCTTCACGTCGAGATCGACGACTTTCTGGTCTGCCTTCGGCTTCGGCACGATGTCGATGGTCTCGAAATACTGGAGGTTGTTGAGGCGCTCGTAACTGCGCTTGAGTGACGACGCGTTGAAGAGGTCTCCTTCGTCAAGCCGTATCTCCCGGCGGATTACCTTGTCCCGGGTCTTCGTGTTGCCCGAGATTTCGATCCGGCCGATCTTGAACTTGTCTCCCTCGTCGATCTTGTAAATGACCTTCGTGTCTTTTTTCACGTCATCAGGCACGAGATCGGGAGAAACGCTGACGAGCGCGTATCCGCTGTTGGAGTAAAGGTCGGATATGGCGACGACGTCCTTTTTCAGCACTTCCCTGCTGAAGATCTTGTTCGGTGTCATTTTCACGAGACCCTGGATCTGTTCTTTCGGGACCGCCTTGTTGCCGGTGATGTCGACGGACGACACAGTGAACTGTTCCCTCTCGATGACGGCGATAGAGATCCTCATGCCCTTTTTGTTGTCCACAAGCTCGATCTTCGGTTCCTGGACGATGACCTTGAGGTAGCCGTTGTTGTAATAGACGTCTTTAATCCGCTCGACGTCCTCCTTCATCACGTCTTTCTTGTAATAGCCGGTGCCGGTGATGAAAGAAAAAAGGCCCCTCTCGGCGGTCTTCATCGCCTTCTTGATCGTCTTGGCGGATATGGCGCTGTTCCCCTCGATCCGGATCTCCTTGATCTTGACCTTTTCCCCCTCTTCGATCTGGTAGGTGACCGCCACTTCGCCTTCTGTGACCTTCCTGACGACCGGCACGACCTGGGCGAGGTAATACCCCTCATCCTCATAGAAGGCCTTGAGTTTCACGGCGTTGTCATTGATGAGGGTGATGTCGGAAATGGCGCCGGGAATGATGGTGACCTTCTCCTTGAGCTTGGCCTCGTCGAACTCCTTGTTTCCCTGGAAATCGACCCTGATGATCGTCGGCTTCTCCCTGATGACGTAAATGACCTTTATGCCGCCCTCGAAGGGCTCGATCTCGACTTTGACGTCGTCAAAATATCCCATCTTGTAAATCGACTTGATGTCTTCCGACGTTTTTTCCTGGGCCAGAGGCTCGCGGATCTTCTGGGAGAGCTTCGCCCTGATGGCCGCCTCGTCGATTCTCTTGAGTCCCTTGACCTCGATGATGGTCACAATGGGCAGTTCCTGGGCAATAGCGGTGAAGGATAGAAGAAGGCAGGCAAGGAACGTGATGCATAGGAAAGATAAAATGTTCTTTTTCATGATGTTATCTCGCCGGTTGTTCAATATATTGAATATAGAAGACACAAACGAGGTTAGTATATCATAATTTGCTTTCAAGTTCCACGGAATACTTGCACGCCTTTCGTGATGTATGAACAATGCAGGCGGCAGCCGCCGGCCGATGCCTTGCAGCTGCATGAAAAGGCGGAGCGAAGCGCTCTGAAAAACGGTGTCAGTGTCAGCGTGAGTGTCAGCAAAAGGGTCACCTTTTTCAGCCGTTTGCCTGAAAACGTCTTCATGGGAAGGCAAAGGTGTCGCCGCAGCAAGGTTTTCGGCGCATACACCGCGCCTTTCCGGAAGCCCTATCACAACGGTAATGTTCAATCACACTGACACGGGATCATGAGCAAGACGGGAGAACAAGCTGTTATAATAAAACTTATGCTTTTTTCGGACTATAACGAGATATGAGCAACCCTACAAAAAACATCAGGAACTTTTCGATCATCGCCCATATCGATCACGGCAAGTCCACGCTCGCCGACAGGATCCTCGAGTTCACCGGCGCGCTGACCTCGCGGGAGATGGTCGAGCAGGTGCTCGATTCGATGGACCTCGAGAGGGAGCGGGGCATCACAATCAAGGCCCATGCCGTGCGGCTTAACTACCGTGCCGACGACGGGGAGTCCTACATCCTCAACCTCATCGATACCCCCGGACACGTCGATTTTTCCTATGAGGTTTCGAGGAGTCTCGCATCATGCGAGGGGAGCCTGCTCGTCGTCGATGCCACACAGGGCGTCGAAGCACAGACCATCGCAAATACCTACCTCGCCATTGACCACAACCATGAAATCATACCGGTCATCAACAAGATCGATCTTCCCGGCGCCGATCCGGAAGGTGTCAGGGGCCAGATCGAAGAGACGATCGGCATCGACTGCTCTGAAGCGATTATGGCGAGCGCGAAGGAGGGCATCGGGACGAAAGAGATCCTCGAAGCGATCGTCAGGAAGATCCCTCCGCCCCGGGGACAGGCGCATGACAAGGTGCGTGCGCTCATCTTCGATTCCTGGTTCGACAACTACCAGGGTGTGATCGTCCTCGTCCGTGTCTTCGGAGGGGTGATACGCCCGGGTATGAAGATCCGCCTCATGGCGGCGCAGCGCGATTACGAGGTGGCCAAGGTGGGAGTCTTCACGCCGAAGATGGAAGAGGTCTCTGCCCTCGCGGCGGGGGAGGCGGGCTACGTCATCGCGGGCATAAAGAACGTGGCCGACACGAAGATCGGTGACACCGTCACCGATGCCGGTGATCCGGCCCATGCGCCGCTGCCCGGCTACCGGGAGATCAAGCCCATGGTCTTCTGCGGTCTCTACCCCGTCGAAGCGCAGCATTACGAGGACCTCAAGGCGGCCCTCGACAAGCTGCGCCTCAACGATTCCTCGTTCACCTTCGAACCCGAGACGTCGTCGGCCCTCGGTTTCGGCTTCCGGTGCGGTTTTCTCGGCCTTCTCCATATGGAGATCGTCAAGGAGCGCCTCGAAAGGGAATTCGGGCTCTCCCTCATCAGCACCGCTCCCACAGTCGTTTACCGGGTGACGGACATGTCGGGGCAGGTGACCGAGATCGACAACCCGAGCAGGATCCCCGACCGGGTCGTGAAGATCGAAGAGCCCTTCGTGAAGGTGACCATCTTCGTGCCGAACTCTTATATCGGCCAGATGCTCGAACTCTGCCAGGAGCGCCGCGGCGTCCAGCGAGACTTCTCGTACCTCACGAAAGACAGGATCATGGTCAGCTATGACCTGCCGCTCAACGAGATCCTCTGGGATTTTTACGACAAGCTCAAGTCACTCTCGCGGGGCTACGCGTCGATGGACTACGAGTTCCTCGGCTACCGGGAGTCGGACCTGGTGAAACTCGACATCGTCCTCAACGGCGAGCCTGTGGATGCCCTTTCCTTGATTGTTCACGAGGACAAGGCTTATTATAAGGGCAGGCTTATCGTCGAGAAGCTGAGAGAGGTCATTCCCCGGCAACTATACGAGATAGCCATCCAGGCGTCGATCGGCGGAAAAGTCATCGCCCGCGAGTCGGTCAAGGCCCTCCGGAAAAATGTGCTGGCGAAATGCTACGGTGGAGACATAACGAGAAAGAGAAAACTCCTGGAAAAGCAGAAAGAGGGGAAGAAAAAACTGAAACAGGTCGGCAAAATCGAGCTGCCCCAGGAGGCTTTCCTCTCGGTGCTGAAAGTCAGGGAATGATCCGGGAGGAAGGGCTCTGAACAGAGTGAGCATGCAGGAAAAGCAACAGGAAGAACGGTCACGTCAGCCTTTCACGCAGAGCAAGATCTGGGAATATGCCAAGGCGATCATCACCGCCCTCATCCTGGCCCTCATCATCAGGGCCTATATTGTCCAGGCCTTCAAGATCCCCTCGGGTTCCATGCTCCAGACACTCCTCATCGGCGACCACATTCTCGTCAACAAGTTTATGTACGGGACCGAAATCCCCTTCACCGACAAGCGCGTGCTCATTCTGACGAAGCCGAAACGGGGGGACATCGTCGTTTTCAAGTATCCCGAGGACCCGTCGAGGGATTTCATCAAGCGGGTCATCGGCATCGAGGGAGACATCGTCGAGGGGAAGAACAAGACGATCCACGTCAACGGCAAGCCCGTCACCGAGCCCTATGTCCAGCACACCGACAGCGCCCAGCAATACGGCGGAGTCATGCAGAGGGACAACTTCGGCCCCTATCTCGTTCCCAGGGACAAGTTCTTCGTCATGGGGGACAACAGGGATCAGAGCTATGACAGCAGGTACTGGGGATACGTCGATCTGAAGGAGGTCCGGGGGAAGGCGTTCATCATCTATTGGTCCTGGGACTCGAGCAAAACCATGCCGAGATTCGGCAGGATCGGGAAACTGATTCATTGACGGCATGTTCACGGGAATCATAACGGAGCTGGGAGAGATCGCATCCCTCGACAGGAAAGGGGAAGGCGCGCAATTGACGGTGAGGGCGCCGCAAACGACGGGTGATGCCGCCGTCGGCGACAGCATATCCGTCAACGGCATCTGCCTGACCGTCGTGGAGATCAAGGGGAAGGAGATCTCTTTCGACGTCTCCTTTGAGACCCTGAACAGCACGAATCTGGGTTCCCTGAAGAGAGGGGACCGGGTAAACCTCGAACCGGCGCTCAAGCCGAACTCGAAGATGGGTGGTCATTTTGTGACGGGCCACATCGACGGTATCGGGAAGATCCGGTCGAGAAGACGGATCGGCAATGCCGACAGGATAGAGATAGAGGCTCCTGCACAGGTACTCCGTTATCTCGTCGGCAAGGGGTCCGTCGCCATTGACGGCATCAGCCTGACCGTCGTCGATGTCCTGAAGGACGCCTTTTCGATCGTCATCATTCCCCATACCGCGGACATGACGACCATCGGGTTCAAGAAGGGCGGGGACACGGTGAACCTCGAGCCTGACATCCTCGCGAAGTATGTGGCGAAATTCGTGCTCCCCGATTCGGATGCCTCCCTCATGTCCTCCCTGAAAAAATCCGGCTTCCTCTACTGACGATTTCGCAAACCCTGTCGTTGCGCAGATTGGTGTCCAAAATAACGCGACGCGAGGATAGGGCATGCTTTCTTCGCAAAATAAACTACCTCTCCTCATGAGCATATCGTTACCTTGCAGTTGCACAAAAAGGCGGGGCGAAGCGCCTCAAAGCCTTGCTGAAGGCGACGATACTCCTCGTCAGGTTTGTCTTTCATGATTCCACTCTTTGTGTGATCTACCATTTGTTTGTTTTCTTGTCTGCAGTGAAGGTTAAGGTGTCGCCGCAGCAAGGTTTTCGGCGCATACACCCCGCCTTTCCGGATGGCCTATGCAACGATAAGGTTTATTTTGAAAACATATGTCTTCATACGGACACTGTGCGGCTCCCGCTGCGGCTTGCGCCTTCGTCTCCCGCCGCCGTTCACATTACCCGTGAATTTTGCTTCAGAAACCAAGCCCTATCCTCGTTTTCGAAGTCCGGCTGCAAAACATTTCGGACAGGGTTGCGTTGCAAAGGCTTGACCGAAAGGCGGGGTATCGCCCCTTTTCATGCGAAAGGTTAATCCACGGCGCCGCATGCCGGGCGCCATGGAAAGATAGCCGTCCCTTTTGCTATACTTTGTACAAAGCCGGCCCACCCTCTCAGAGTTCATGCAGGTGATCGGGAATCCGGACACGCTCACGAATACCATAACCGCCGTTTTGCGGCATACCCGGAGGTTCACAGGAATTATGGATAAACAGAAATTCAACACCATAGAGGAGGCCCTCGACGACATAACGAAGGGGAAAATCGTCATCCTTGTCGACGATGAAGACAGGGAGAACGAGGGCGATCTCACCATGGCCGCGGAGAAGGTCACGCCGGAGGCCATCAATTTTATGGCAAAGTACGGGCGGGGACTCATCTGCCTTTCCCTGACCGCCCAGAGGGTCGAGGAACTCAAGCTCACCATGATGACCGACGACAACACGTCGGCCTTCGGGACGGCCTTCACCGTCTCTATCGAGGCGAAGAAGGGTGTCACCACCGGCATTTCAGCGCAGGACAGGGCCGTGACCATCCAGACGGCCATCAATCCCCTGAAAACGTCCGAGGACCTTGCCCGCCCGGGACACGTTTTTCCGCTCAGGGCGAAGCCGGGAGGCGTCCTCCAGAGGGCGGGCCAGACGGAGGGCTCCGTCGACCTCTCCAGGCTTGCGGGACTCTATCCGGCAGGCGTCATCTGCGAGATCATGAATGACGACGGCACGATGGCCCGTGTCCCCCAGCTCATGGAATTCGCGGCCCAGCACAACCTGAAGATCATCACCGTCAAGGACATCATCCAGTACAGGATGCGGACGGAGCGGCTCATCAAGAGGATCGCCAGCGTCCAGATGCCGACGAAGTACGGGGGGGAATTCCTGACAATCGCCTTTTCCAATATCGTCGACTCGAATATCCACCTGGCCCTCGTCAAGGGAGAGATCAAGCCCGAGGACAAGGTGCTCGTACGGGTCCACTCGGAGTGTCTCACCGGCGACGTCTTCGGCTCGAAGCGTTGCGACTGCGGCGATCAGCTCCACAAGGCGATGGAGATGATCAAGAGCGAGGGCAAGGGTGTCATCCTGTACATGAGACAGGAGGGAAGGGGCATCGGGCTCGCCAATAAGCTGAAGGCCTATGAACTCCAGGAAAAGGGACTCGACACCGTCGAGGCGAACATCCAGCTCGGATTCAAGCCCGACCTGAGGGATTACGGCATCGGCGCCCAGATCCTCGTCGACCTCGGCGTCAGAAAAATGCGTCTCATTACGAACAATCCGAAAAAGATCGTTGGGCTGGAAGGGTACGGTCTCAAGGTCGTCGAACGGGTCTCGATCGAGACGGCCCCCAACGAGCGGAACCTGGTTTACCTCAAGACAAAGAAGAAAAAGCTCGGCCACATGCTGGAGAACGTATAGGGGAGAGGAAAGAGCGCGCCTGAGAGGATTCGAACCTCCGACCCTCGGCTCCGGAGGCCGATGCTCTGATCCACTGAGCTACAGGCGCACGAGCGTCATCACTATCTTACCATTTCTCTTTTTCAAAAAGACACTTCGGGCGTCGCCATATGCCCTCCGGAAAGGTAGGGTGAATGCGCCTCCGAACAATACACAGTAGACAGCAGGCAAAGACAGGAAAAAGACGACAGACGCACCGCCGGGAAGGCTGATGTGGTGAAAAGCCTTCCCGCTAAGATACCCTATCCATCACCAGATCACCCTTTGCCGTGTCCATCGACACCAGCAGCCCATCAGGCAACAGGCGCTTCACACCTTGAGACGTCTCATTATCGCATTGGAAAGGCTTTGAACCATATCTGCCTTCCCGGAGACAGCGGTAGTGACACTGACACTCACACTGTCACTGACACTGTTTTCAGAGCGCTTCTCCCCGTTTTTTCGTCCAACTGCGCTTAATTCAACGACACGCCACCGTCCGGCGTAAGCACGTCGCGCAGCACGCCCATCGCCTCCCTCACCTGCGGGTCCTTTTCCACTTCATCCAGCCAGAGCTTCGTCCGCTCTTCTTCGGTCAGGCGTCCCGCCGATTTCTTCTTGTCGAGGTCGGTCTTTTTCGGGTCCTTCTTGCCGTCCCTGTCGGCCGCTTTCAGCTCGTCCCGCTCTTTCCGGATATTGTCGACATGAAGTGATTGGTTCGTCATCTCCCGCTTTTCCGACGCCATCCTGTTATCTTTCTCGATGCGCTGAAAGTCCTCGTTCGTCAGGATCCGCTCCTTGCTCTTTTCGCGGAGGGACGACTTCGTCTCCTGCAGGTCCTTCCACTTGCGATATTGAGCGGGACTGATCGTGTCCCAGGGAAGGGCATAATCGAGATACTGCTCTCCCGTCTTGAAAGTCTTCTGTTCGGGGACGGCGATATCGGGAATGATGCCACGGTATTGCGTCGACTCGCCGCTGATGCGGTAAAACTTCTGGATCGTCACCTTCAGGGCGCCAAAAGGCCTGTACTTGTCGAAATCGGGCACTTCGGCATTGTCGAGGTTGACGACCATCTGGACCGTGCCCTTGCCGAAGGTGTGGTCGCCTCCCATGACGAAGGCCCGTCCGTAGTCCTGGAGGGCGCCGGCGAGGATCTCCGACGCCGATGCGCTGAACGTGTTGACGAGGATCACGACGGGACCGCCGTACTCGATTTCCGGTGACGTGTCGGACAGCACCCGTGTATCTCCCTTCCGGTCTTTGATCTGCACGACGGGACCGGTCTCGATGAAGAGCCCGGCTATCTGGATCGCGTCGGTCAGCGCGCCTCCGCCGTTGTTCCGCAGGTCGAGGATCAGCCCGCTGATCTGCTCGTCTTCCAGCCTTTTCAGCTCGCTCCTCACGTCATCCGTCGAGTTCCGTCCTCCGTTTCCCTTCGTCTTTTCGAAATCGCGGTAAAAATGGGGAAGCTTGAGGTAACCGAATCGTTTCC
Organism: uncultured Nitrospiraceae bacterium; assembly: GCA_963705105.1. Lineage (GTDB taxonomy): Bacteria > Nitrospirota > Thermodesulfovibrionia > Thermodesulfovibrionales > Dissulfurispiraceae > CAVPIW01. The sequence continues at coordinate 88,279 of CAVPIW010000017.1, forward strand.
CCGTCTTCTCGTCCTTAATGACGGCCCGTTTGGCGAAGGTGTCCTCGATGCTCACCACATCGCGGACAATGGCGATAAGGAGCCTCCTGCCATCGGTCTTTTTCACCGTCAGCCTCACTTCGCTGCCTTTCTTGCCGCGGATGTACCTGACGGCGTCGCGCACGCGCATGTCCGTTATGTCGACGGGATCACCGCCCTTCTCGGCGACACGGAGGATGATATCCCCCGGCTCGAGCTGGCCCTGGCGGTATGCCGGTCCGCCGGGGATGATGCTCTCCACCTTGATATACCCCTCGTCCTCCCGCAGGGTCGCACCGATACCCTCGAGCGACCCCCGCATGCTGATGTCGAAATCCTCCTTGCTCATGGGCGCCATGTAGTCCGTGTGCGGATCGAAGGCCTTCGTGAAGGCCCTGAAATACCGGTCGAAGTGCTCGCTCCGCTTCTCCTGGAGCATCCGCGAAAAAGCGTCTTCGTAATTTTTTGCGACCTTCTCACGGGCGGTCTTCTTCAACTCTTCGGGTGTCTTCTTTTCTTTCTCATCGCCTGTCTTGCCGTCCCCTTCGGGAGTCTCATCGTCGACCAGGCCGAGATAGCGGTGAATGACCTGATACTTGAGCACCTTTCGCCACCGCTCACGCAACTCGGCCTCTGAAGAGGTGAATTCATACTTCTCGGGGTCCGTCTCGAGAGTTTCGTCCTGCCTGTAGTCGAACTCCTCGGACAGGATGTCCCTGACCATACCCTGGACCAGCCGTGTGCGATCGTTGAGCAGCCCCATCGCGATCATGGGGAGCCTGATGACGCCGGTATTCATCTCGTCGTCGATCTTCGTCGAGTGGGCCCTCAGCTTTTCGACGTCCTCTTTGAAAAGAAATCGCTTCTGCGGGTCCAGCAGCTTGATGTAGAGGTCGAAGGCGGCCTTCGAGAGATCGTCGTCGATTTTTTTCTGCGCGAAATGGTTCATGCCGAGGGATTGCCGGATGAGCAGGGATATGACATTTGCCCGGTCGGCGTCATGATCCCCGGACAGTTCCAATCCCTGGGCCATCGATGCCCAGAGCAGGAAAAGGGTTACGAAAACAGAAAGAAAGCCTCTGCTGAAAGAACTGCGTAATCGTCTATCGTTCATGTCTTTTATCCTTTTGGGGTTTATTGATTAGACTGAGGGGTTTCACCGATCGTTTACTCCTTATATTATTCTACCTATTCGACGGCTGTGCTGTCCAAAAGGGCCTGAGACACGCATGGTACCATGGGTTTCGTCTGCCTGTCAGTTGAATGAAAAGGCGGGTCAAAGCGCTCTCAAAAACAGTGTCAGTGTCAGTGTGAGTGTCAGCGAAGGGTTCACCTTTTTTCAGTCGTCTGCCTGAAATCGCTTCATCGATGTCGGTCTGTCCGGGGAACGGCCCCTGCAAGAGTACACTTTTTTCTGTGGTGGCATAGTGCCCTTTGTGAATCCTGACATGATTCGTCAGGGAGTGAGTTCAGGTACGATCGTTATTTAGAGTCTGTCCATAAAGCACCTTCATTTGTCATTCCCGCAACCCCGCACTTGATGCGGGGGCGTCGGGAATCCTTCTGAAATAACGATTCCGGACAAGCCGGAATGACAAATGTACTGCACTTCATGAGTTTGTGGACAGACACTATTTATCGTAGTATCTTTTCGAGAATGGCTTTGGTTATCAAATAGGTCGGCCTGATCCCTTCGATGCCCATAGGCCCGGCAGCCAGTGTCTGCCCGCTCTTTATGGGATTGTCAGAGGCATAGTAGGCGTATCGCACCTGGACGTCTTTCGGAATGTGGCCCCTGATGATCGCCGCGCTGATGGCACGCTGGTAATGTCCGCCTTCCATTTCGAGGCCGACGGCCTTCCAGCTTGTCGTATGAAACATTTCCAATATGTCCCGGTTCTGCAGCGACGTGCCGAGCACCGTTATGATCGGGCCCGTATAAACACCCACACTGTCGTCGAAATCCTCTTTCCGAAGGTCGTTGTTCAGGATGTAATTGTCAGCCCGGCCCTCGAGGACGTGCGCCGTCGCAAGCATTATGTCTCCCTTTTCTCCGGGCAGGATGCCGGCTTTACCCATTATGGAAACGGATTTGACATTGAGCGTTCTGGTCACATCATCCCGGTCCCAGGGCTGCAGGAGTTCGTCCATCAGTTCGAAGGCCTGAAAGCCGAAAGCATAATCCATAACGAACAGGACGGGCTTCTCATCGATGAGCCGCTGTTTGTCGATCTTCATGCCGGGATGAAATTCTATAGCGGCGAGTGCGGACGTATCTATGATCTGCACATTCGTCTGCGCCCCGCTTTTGTCTTCTATTTCGTAAAAACCGTGCTCGCCGGCAAAGCTTCTTATCTGTTCGCCTTTGTCACGTATGCCGAGGATGAAATCGCAGAGAACGCGGTCGCATTGTTTCCTCTCTTCAGCGGTCACTGCATGATACCCGTAAATGAGGTTGACCACACTGTGCAGATTCGCGCTGATTATGTGTAACGGCCGGTCCTCCAGCCCCAGTTCGCAGAGTTTGTCTTTGGCGGCGGCGGCCCACTTTTTCCCGCACATCTGGTGCATGATCTGGTCGATGAGAGAGGGCCTGAAATAGACGGTAAGAGGGTCGTTTTCTTTAATCTCCCTCTCGATGAGGCACCCGAGGCTGTGGACGATACGGAAAAGCCCGTTGTTGCTTTTCAGCTTGTCTCTTGATTCTTCGAAATAGTCGTAGGTCTCCCTGGTTTCATGATAGGTCCGACCCAGAATAATGCTCAGGTTCCATAGGGCCTTCTCCAGTTCGGTACCGCTCAGCTCCTCTTCTCTCTGGAGGTCTTTTTCGAACTGCCGCCACTCCCTGATCGTGCCTCCGGCCTCGTCCCTCGTTTTTCTGTATACGTGCTTCGCTTCTATATAGAGAAAGGTCAGGTGAGTCAGGATGTCATATATTTCGCTCAGCCCTGTCGTGACCACAAAACTCATTTCGTTTTCACTGACCCGATAGGAAGCCCTTCTCCTTTTGGGCGGGACGAGCTTTTCGAACGAAGTGCCTTCCAGGTCATCTTCCACGGTCATGACGAACCGGCTGCAGTTTTCGATCCCTTTCGGCAGCCTGTCCATGATGTACTCCAGCCCCTTCAGCTCTATCCTCTCGGGATCGTTCATGCTGCCGTAGATCTCGGGGCTGAGCTTTCTCAGCGCAGATTCCAGGGCCTGCCCGGATTCCCCTCTCATGCTGTAACGCCCTCGCAGAAGCAGCGCATGAGCTATAACCTGAAAGGCCCTGATCGCCACTCTCCCCTGATGAGCCCTGTTCATTTCATACATCCTGCATTCTCCTTGTTTGTTTTCATTTATTCAAACTCACGATGCCTTGCACACGGCGCTGGTTCCTGAAACACGAAGCTGACAATGCATATCGTCGCCTTCAGAAAGGCTTTGAGGCGCTTCGCCCCGCCTTTTCATGACTGAAAGGTTGAGACACTCCTTTCTCACTTCGCTGACGTGATCACCGACAGCATGTAGTTGTCCACCGGCGCGTGATCGTCGGTCAGCACCGGCATATCGAGAGGAATCCTGCGGGTCCAGCGCTGTCCGAGATAGCGGTGCAGCTCGGGGTCGCTGCTCTGAAATGATGGAGGCGTCGTATCTTTGAACGCCACGAGCATCAAGTTCTGCACTTCATCGGGCGGAGTTCCGGCGTGCACCTGGAACAGATAGACCCGGGGAAAGACCTCCGATAAAGTCGCGTAGAAGGCACGCAGGAACTTCCCCTTGTCTCCTTCGATACCTGAGATGACGTTCACGAATACCACGCCGTCGTCCGCCAGGACGTCACGCATCCGCATGGCCGATTCCCTGGTCGTCAGTTGGTAGGGCAGGGAATAGAGCGAATTGAAGGCGTCGCTGAACACCACGTCATAGCGGCTCTCCGTCCTGTTGAGAAACGTCCTGCCGTCTTCGTGAAAAATCGCCAGACGGGGATCATCAGACAGCCTGAAATACTTCCGGGCCAGATCGGTCACCCCGGGATCGATCTCGACCACGTCCATGCGGGCGTCGGCGAACCGCTTTAAGAAATCCTTGGGATAGGAGTAACCCGCGCCTCCGAGCATGAGGGCATGTCGGATATCGGGCTTGAATTGGCGGACCAGGCGATAGAATTTCGTGTAGTCGAGCACCAACTCGTCATCGCGGTCAAGATACATGGCCGACTGCGCCTCGCGAGGATTCGTCACCATGAGCCGTATCGGTCTTCCCGTGGTATCCTGCACCATCGTATAGATGAGCACCCGGTTGTACGCCGTGTCCACCTCGATAATATCCTGCTTCTTCAGGAACCGGTCGTAGGAATTGAAGAGGAACACGGAGAGGCCGAGCGAAAGGACGATAACGGATTTGGTGACCGTGATATCACGGTATGAGGCGAGCAGAGACGTGAGCCCGAGCACGATCGCCAGCGCGAGCAGGAGGTTCGTCAAGCCCAGATAGGCTATCAGCACAAAGCCGGCAAGGAACGTTCCGGAGATGCTGCCGACCGTTGATATGGCATAGAGGCTGCCGACGGTAGCGCCGGAACGCTTCAGGTCTTTCATCTTCAGCTTCACGGCATAGGGCGACACCATGCCGAGCAGCACGCTCGGCCCGGTGAAGAGGAGAACCGAAGCGACGGCTGATCCGATGTAGACGTTGCTGATTCTGCCTTCGAGCAGACCGAAGATCGCCGATCTCACCACGGGGAGGATGCCGACCGAGACGGCTGCGGCCATAATGATCGCCGAGAGCGTCCTGCAGCTCGCCTTCCTGTCGGCCAGCCGTCCTCCCCACCAGTATCCGATGCTCAGGCTGCCGAGGACGATCCCGATCAGGCTCGTCCAGACGACGAAGGAGGTGCCGAGATGGGGGGAGAGGACGCGCGATCCCGCGATCTCGAGGATCATGACGACGGCGCCGCAAATGAAGACAATCGCTTCGAGGATGTATTTCTCACACCGTCCCGTCAGGGATCGAGCACGATCGATGCGGAGAAGCGCCTCAAGCGTCGACCCTGACCGAGATGCGGTTGCGGCAGGCCGCCTCGTTCCGGTGCAGCATGGGACACCCTTGAAGGGTGGCGCTGTGACCCCGATTCTCTCCCTCCGACTGGGGAATCCAAAGGCGCTCCCCGAAAATGCTGCTCATTTGACGGGGAATTCCGGCCTTCTTCCCTGAGGCGTGTTAAGGAGCTGGATGACCTCGTTCAGCTTCGTCTCGATGCCGTTCAGTTTCTGTCCGAGTTCCTGCATGCACTCCGCCATCGCGTCAATCCGGTTGTCGGTTACCGCGCCGTCATTCATCTCAAAGCCGTCAGCAATCGCTCCCATTATGTTCTCGGCGAGCCTGAACGGGATGCAGACCGCCGAGCAGTTGAAGCCGAGGGAATCCTGATTGCACCCTGAATCGCAGGCGTCCGCTGCCAGTTTGACTGCATTCGCGCCTTCGCGGATGCCCCACAGCTCCACGTCCGACAGTGTGCGGGTGCCCACGAGAACGTTCGTGCACTTGCTTGCCGGGTCACTGGACACAGCACGTACCGCGCCCGCCCGGAGTGCCGCGCTCTTTACCTTGGTGCTCGCAGCATAGAGTACTTCTGCCGTGTCGTCGAGAGTCTGCTCGATGTCATTCCCCGCAGACGGATCGAAGTCCTCCTCGTCCGCCGCACCTGGCTCCTGGTCGCAGACCCGGACGCAGACTTCCTTGTTCCCGCCCTTCATCGGGCTGCAATTGCCGTCTTCGTTGCCGATCTGGTCTCCGATGACCTCCTCGCACTGCTCGGTTTTCGGGTCACAGACGCCGTCACCGTTGCCGGAACCTTGCTTCTCCTTGAAATAGCACTTGCCTTTTTTCTTCGTGAGATTTCTGAATCCCTCAGCGGTGACCCGGTTCTTCTCGCTCTGGGTACGGCTGTGAGCGTTTCTCAGCATGGTCTGTTGCTCGGGGGAAACGACGTCGAGCCTCTCAACCTCGGTAAGCGTATCGTCGATCTGGGAATTCATCCTGTCGAACTTGCATTTGAGTCGCTCTCCGCTGTCCGTCTGACTGCAGTCCTGCGCCGTGGGCGGGAGCGCCCACACAGATGAGGCCATCACCGCGCCCAGACAAAGCAAAGCGATCGTGAAAGCAATAAAAATGCCCTGTGACCTTCTCATGTCATATCCCTCCCGATGACCCCTGTCCCTCCGGAGAGTCATCACTGCATCTGTTGGCATCCCATCGGCAGACGAAGCCTGCTTTCCCCCTGTCCTAAGCCCGCCGCGATTTTTAATGTCCCCACAATCCGTTAAGGACCGCAGCACCAACGGCCCAGCCGCGCTGCTGTGCGCTCGGCTGATCACATTATATCAGAAAAGGGCACAACCTCAGCGCCGATGCACTAACGGAATTCAGTCACGAACATGCATCCTTGCTGTTTCTTCCGGATGACGATTTCCGTTATACTCCTGCTAAACCTTGTCTCGAACAGGGGCTGACTGAAACGCCGGTGGGGTCAGGCCCGCCCCTTACCCTCAGATCCCTATGACCTCAACAGGCTCCGCAAAACAGGGATGTTCGCCAACACCGCAAGTGACGCCACGAAGCTCCCGAGAAGGAACGTTCTCTTCCAACCGTTCGTATTTCCCTCTTTCGCTTTCCGATAAGAACGCCTGGCGCCAAATGGAAGATCTTTCAGATGTACGGCCCTGGCATATTGAACGTGATGTCTTCCCCCTCTTCCTTGCCGGCACAGGACGGCTAATGGTTTATCTCTTCCTTTCCCGCCTGATCTAATCACACAAAGTTGCGGTTGTCCAGCGGATAATGGCTTGCCGGTTGGGCCGTCGCTGCCGAGGAGACAGCGGCCGAAGAGTCTAACTGCCTGACTTCGTTCAGTGTCTGGAGGGTGATTTGGGGTGGGCGAGGGGACTTGAACCCCCAACACCTGGAGCCACAGTCCCCGAATAGCATTTTTGCCTGATTCGAAAAGCCCTTGATAGTGTGATATTTCGTAACATTATCAGGGGCTTTATCTTTTCTCGAACTTGGCAGGAGTTGGATGGAATTGGTGGGATTCTGCTCTTTCAGGCACAAAATGGGCAAAGTGAGACTACTCCTTTAGGGCCTCAGACAGTCAACCAAATCACTCCTATGGACGGGTCGAAGAATAATCAAATTATCCTCGACGTTTCCCTTCAGAAATGGCTTCTGTGCTCAAAATCGGCTCGACAGGGCATGTTTTCTCATTCATAGTCCTCTGGCAAGGGGATAGCATTCCGTCAACCATATCGTCAAGAAAATGCTCTCTGATTATGTCCTCATTTGCAATCCCACGCAAGTCTATGGTACAGCCTCGGCATCTGTTCTTCTTCTCATGACATAACCTGCACGATTTACAGTTTCTTAACTTCTGTTTGTTGGGAAAGTTTACACTATATGGAACATTTTCAAACTCTGGAAATCAAAGAAACATCTCCACACAAGCTTTTGAGACATATATCTATATAATTCAATTCATTTCGTTCTTCTCACATTTCAGCACGCTTGTGTCGGAATTCTTAACACTCTTTTGTAGGGAGCCATACAAATCTCCTAATATCAACAAGTTGCATGGTGGAATGGTAATTGCTATGTCAACGAGTAAATATAAATCACAGGGAGGTTAAGAAATGAAAAAAATTATCACAGTGATTGTGACGTTGATCTTACTGATCTTGGGAACGAACTCTCTTTTGAACGCTGAAACTTTAACCTTTGACGACATTTGGGACTTGGGTGCATATGCGCCCGAGGTAACATTTTCATCTCCGTCTCGGCTTTGGTCGTGGTCTGGAGAAACGGTTCTGGAAAACCCAGACGGCGGAGCGTACAGCGGGACAAAAGCATTGCAGTTCGGGCCTACATCATTTTTTGGTGGAGTGTGGGGTTTTGCGTTTTTTTCAAATCCTCAAACAGAGATATCAGTATGGGTTATTTCGGGTCCAGGCCCAGACAATTTGAGCTCTGGCATCTACATAAGAGCATTTAATTCGTCGGATGTATTGGTTGCAGAAGACCGCGCTGATTCCTCTCTTCAATTTGAACTTTTGTCTGTTTCTGGAAATGACATAGTTAAAGTTGAATTCTTTACACCAAATATCGATCATGAGGCATGGGACAACTTGTCTTATGGAGCCACCGTACCCGAGCCCTCTTCCATTGTTCTTCTCGGCGCGGGGTTGGCAGGGCTTTTCTTTGCGAGAAGAAGACTGAGGAAATAACGCGACAGGTGCTCCCATAGGAACACAACACGCCTTTCGTTCCCGCAAGGTGTGCTTTAGGATGCATAGAGATGGTAGGGGAAAGATCTTGCAAGCTCAGGCCTTTATGGTTTCATGAGACTGACGGGTGTTCCAACTATCGGACAAATCATGTGAGACTGGCAACCCGATACACGTTGATACTTTGTAGGCCAGGAGGGAAGAGCCGTGAAAAAGATTCTTACATCGATAGCCCTGCTACTTGCCGGGCTGTTTCTGGCGGCCGATTTAGATGCCGCACTGATTGATCGTGGGACAGGGATGGTCTATGAGACTGATTTGGGCATTACGTGGTTGCAGGATGCTAATTATGCCATGACATCGGGGTATAGGCCGGACGGTCGCTTTTCATGGGCAGAAGCAAATACTTGGGCGAATACTCTTGTTTATGGTGGGCATAGCGACTGGAGGCTTCCATCTGCCTTGAATCCCGACGGGAGTGGACCTGTCGGTAGCTACAATGTCATTAACAGCGAAATGGGACATCTCTATTACACGGAGCTGATGAACTCGGCCGGTGGACCTCTCTCTAACACAGGGCCATTTCAGAATGTGCAAGCTGCGATGTATTGGTCTGCCACTCATCATGATAGCATTGCTGACCGTGCGTGGAGCTTCAGTTTCAGAGACGGTGGTCAGGGCGAGACGTTGGACTGGCAGCGTGACGAGTACGCCTGGGCTGTTCGTGATGGTGACACACCGGACCTTCGGTTTCCACATCCTCTCCATATGTCTCTGGTCCGCTGCTTCTCAGCGATACCATCTCCTTTGACTATTGGTGGGTAATGGGGACAGAGCCGCCCCCTTATCAGCAAGGCTACATGTTCGACGTTATGGCATTGCAGGGAGGACAGGGTTGGCAGTTTATCAACCAGATAACCGCATTCGGTTCATCAAATGGCTGGCAGACGATAACATTCGATGTCCCAGATAATCTTGTGGGAACGACAGCGCAGATCAGATTTGTGCTCACAGACTATTATCCTGACACCGCTCCAACAGTCTATCTGGACAACATTAGCACGTCAGCAGTCCCTGAACCCTCCACCCTCTTTCTCCTCGGTGCAGGATTAGCAGGGCTTTTTTTTGCGAGAAGGAGATTATAATCGTCATATTTAATTGATATCTTGCCACTGCAGTAAACGAAATTCGTTGAGAATGTTCTGATAGTCATTTTTGCGAACGACCATTCCAAAAACGAAGGGAGCGTATCTTCCAGAGGAGAACACGATGTGTAATAAAGCCAGAACAGTTGCTTCTTTATTATTTTGCCCCATTATTGTAATCCTTCTGTCAATGGTCGGGAATGCTATTGCTTTGAATTGGACCATAACTGACATTGGCACTCTTGGAGGCCCGAATGTTCGCGGTGATTATGGTTTCGGAATAAATGATGTGGGTCAAGTAGTCGGGATTTCTTCTTCACCGACAGAAAGGCATGCTTTCTTGTGGGACAGGGGAACAATCACAGATCTAGGCACATTGGGGGGATATGAACGGGGAACGTTCAGCCAGGCAAGTGCGATAAATAACCAAGGGCAAGTAGTCGGCTATTCTCAGTATTATCTTCCGGACGGAAATACAACGGCAGGAAGCGGCTGAATTTGTGACCGGCAGGACGGGAGGTAAGATCAAAAAGTGTGTAAATGAGTAAGAAGGCGGTGTATCCTTAATCAGGTGACTTGGGATCAACACAGAGAAAGGAGACACCACCATGGACAAGAGTATCACCGAGGCAGTTGAGCCGTCAAGGGCGACATACGAGGCATTGGAAAGCATAGTTCGGCTGAAAGTACAGGAGTACATTCAGGACATACTGGAAGAAGAAGTCGAGATATTTTTGGGGAGGAAGAAATCCGAGAGGATCAAGAAGGTGGATGGCAAGCGGGGGTATTGGAACGGACACGGGAAGCGGAAGAAGTTCACGCTGATGAACGGGACGATCACGGTCCGACGGCCCCGTGTGCGGGGAGCGGAGGAGCGATTTCAGAGCAAGGTGCTGCCGTTATTCATACGTCGGTCCAAAGAAGTGGGGCAGCTCCTGCCGGAACTGTATCTCCACGGACTGGCGCAGGGGGATTTTGATTTAGCGCTCCGGGGGTTATTGGGAGAAGGGGCGCCGCTGTCGTCCTCGTCGATCCAGCGGCTGAAGGGCAAATGGCAGTGCGAATACGACGAGTGGAAGGCTCGGGATCTTTCCGGGCTTGAGGTCGTCTATCAGTGGGCGGACGGGATATACGTGAAGGCCGGGTTGGAGAAAGACAAAGCAGCATTGCTGGTGATCATCGGGGCGTTGGTTACGGGGGAAAAGATCCTGCTGGCCTGCGAGAGCGGGTATCGGGAGAGCAAGGAATCCTGGGCAGGGGTCCTGAGGGATCTGACCGCTCGGGGACTGAAGCTGGGCACATTGACGGTTGCCGATGGTCATTTGGGGATATGGTCAGCGTTGGGAGAGCTTCATCCCGAGGGCAAGGAGCAGAGGTGTTGGAACCATAAGATAACCAACGTGCTGGATGCGATGCCCAAGAGGATACGTGCCGAGGCAGGCGAGTATCTCACCAAGATCCCCTATGCAGAGACGCAGGCAGAGTGTGAGAGGCTCAGGGACAGCTTTCTCCGCCGGTATGAGAGGGATTTCCCGAAGGCGACGGAGACCCTGAGGAGAGATTGGGAGCGAATGGTGACGTTCTATTCATTGCCGAAAGAGCACTGGGTCCATATCAGGACGACCAATGTGGTGGAGTCACCGTTCAGTGCGGTTAGGCTGAGGACGGATGCGGCGAAGCGATATAAAAAAGTCCAAAACGCGACGGCGATGATTTGGAAGTTACTGGGTGTCGCTGAAAAGAGATTCCGCAGACTGAAGGGATATTGGTTACTGAGGGATGTCTACGAGGGGAAACACTTCACTGACGGCATTGCCGTTGGGCAGGAAGGGGCTGTCGAAAGGATCGCCGCCTAATGGCTTTTTACACACCTATTGACATGACCTCCAGGACGGGGATGCAAGCACTACCTGGTATCTCATTCGGTAGTCGCATTGCATATGATATAAATAACCAGGGACAAGTTGTTGGGGCAATAAATGTTAACTTTGACCAGCAATCGGCCCCAACACATACCCATGCCGCACTGTGGGGCAGTGACGGGACTGTGTGGGACCTTGGATCACCTTACGGCGGCAGTTATGCATTTGCAATCAACAACTCAGGCGTGGTGGTCGGAGCTTTTGGCATGGACTCCATTTATGACCCTCATGCATTTATTTGGGATGAGCAGGGGGGATGAGAGAACTGTCGAACTCTATCGAGTCTATAGCCTATGACATTAACAATAGGGGCATTGTCGTGGGTGAAATGGAAACATACGATGCCGCTCGTAAACCGTATTTCGCAGCATTCATCTGGAGCGCTTCGGATGGAATCCATAAATTAAGCACGCCAGGGGGTGCTTTCAGTAAAGCTTGGTCAATCAATGACCGCGGTCAAGTCGTGGGCATCCTCTTAGAAGATGGTGGCAGAGACTACCAATATAATGCTGTCATGTGGGACAACGGCGAGTTGATCGACTTAAATTCCTTTCTTCCCACAAACTCTGGCTGAATTCTTCTGGAAGCAACCGATATTAACGAGGCAGGGCAGATAGTCGGGGCAGGTCTAATCAATGGGGAACAACATGCTTTTCTGCTAACTCCTCACAATGTCCCTGAACCCTCTACCCTCTTTCTCCTCGGTGCAGGGTTTGCGGGATTGGCTTTTGCGAGAACAAGAATGAGGAGATAACGCGGTGCTGTTTCACAAATAGGAACAATTCAACTTCATCGTGATGAGGTGAGGTCTTTAGGAGGCTTAAACGGAAGAGGCCCAGTCGTGTGAGATAAGGCCTCGCAGGCTCAGCCTTTGCGTGGACTCAGTGATTCTTCATCGCTGGTTCAACTAACAGGGGGGGAATATGATCACGTCTCTGAAAGCCAGGCCTTTGGCATAGTATTGAACATCATTGTTGGTTTGGCCATTCCAAGACAACACGACCTTTCCCCTCATGACCACTTACAACCACTCGCATCGAGATCTTCCAACTCCCTTTTTCTTTCACATATCTAATTTCTTGTGAAACCTTTCCATTCCTTGCAAATATGTCGACCAAGTATTCCTGCTTTTCAGCGCCTTCCGGCAATTGATGACCATTTATAAAAAAACCTGTTCCCGGTGTCAGGGTTGCTAAAGCAAAAAGTATTTCCGCCTGATTTCTCAAAACATGAAATTCCTGCCATAAATCCCGTTTCCTAACCATCCGTTGCCAGTTCTCTTTTGAAATGTTTCCTTTGGGAAGCAATTTGTCAAACGGTAATTGTCCTAACATGCTTATGTTAATTATCCGTACTTGAATGTCATATACTGGATATTTGCCTTCATGAGTGAGGAAAAACCTTTGCCTACCTGACATGTCGTCAAACATCGGAAGTAGATAGCAATACGATTCACCTCCGGTAACCGATGAAAGTATAAAATCATTTAATTGTTCTATTTTTCCACTCTTCGCTACAAGCTCCCCCGTCCTTTTGTAGAGTTCAATTTTCGTCTGAGCGAGTTCCTCTTTCGTCTCAGACAATTGTTGATTCAACACGTTATTCTGGCGAATGATTTGTTGATTCTGCTGTTCTATATTTTTGGCTTGTTCATTGGAGCTGAAAGTCAGCCAAAATGAGCAAAGTCCGCCGAGGACAAGGAAGACAAACAAAGCGAGACCAAATATTTTTTCTCGACGGGTTTTTGGCTGGCTGAATAAGAAATCTTTAAGTGCAGACGCAATGGCAGCCAGCAGAATAATGATTCCTGGTAGCCATAAGCTCAGATTAGAAAGCATCATAGGTTCACCAGCACTCTACCAATTGACTTCTTAACCTTCGTGTCCAGCTTCATATTCAGTAGTATCGCATGTCAAGAGTGCATAGGCAATCCAATGCACTCTCAGGGATTTGTATTCTCGAAACCGGACCTTATCTTTCAGCATCCTTCGCCACCTCCATTATTGTGAAGGCCTGTGGCAGAAGCGATCCGGGATGGTCTCGTTCGTTTTCGCCAAACGACCGGTCTTCCCAACAAATCTCTCTGGCTGATTTAATCAGTGAAGATAGTCTCTTGCCGTCCATGAACATTAGTGGAAGATTGTGGTCAGTAATCCATTGAGCAAACGATATCGATTTCACGTGAATTGGTTCGCTGCACCAGTACCCGCTGGGGGACTTGGGGAATTGAACCGCAATGAAATGCCTTTCCCCTTCGTTATATAGAGGTGTGTCATTTGTCACTGGCATGCAGCGAAGCGTTGAGAGGTCTGGAGGATCGTAGATACTATCGATATCGAAGAACATTGGGCAGGCATAAGCAACTCTCGCACCTGAAATCGACGATAGGCGAACGAGGAGATGGTGCTGGATTGAACCAGACTCCAGCGACCTTGTCAGGTCCAGCTCGGAGCGATAGTAGTCGGCTACCATGCCAGGTGGTGTATGTTTACTCCGCCTCTTCATTATATCTACAGTTTTGAACTGTAGGAAAAACCCAAAGTAGAAAAGAGGCTTGCTCGCCGCAACTCCATGGAGAGTTTTGGATAGTTGATTATACAGCTCCTCGTCGGAGAGGTCCGTTCGTACCCAGCCCTGGTCAAACCCTACCCAGCCCTCACGTCGCTGAGAAGGTTTGAGTATCCGAAGCACTCGGACTCCAAATTCAGACGCGAGAAAATCTCTAATCGCCGGAAAATAATACATCTCCATCAAGGTTTCGGACATGCTCATCTACAGCCCTCCAAGAAAATTGATACAAATGTTTCATTTAAGCAAAACAAATATGAATTAATAATCATTAGCTGCCAACTGTCTTTTTTCCATAATAACGGAAGACGAGGAGGGAGTCAATCGAAACAAAGGGGGAGAAAGAGGCGGTGTTACACTGTCCGGAACGATATTGAGCGGTGATTTGGGGTGGGCGAGGGGACTTGAACCCCCAACACCTGGAGCCACAGTCCAGTGCTCTAACCAATTGAGCTACGCCCACCGGGGGACGACATCGGGGAAAAGCGTCAGTGATCAGCGACCACCGACCTGAATAGTATACTGCAAAACAGCAAAGAATTCCTACGTCACAGCGGCCGGGGAAGCCCGGTTTTCCTCTGCATGTCGTCTAACGCGCCTGGAGAGACTCGAACTCCCGACCCACTGCTTAGAAGGCAGTTGCTCTATCCGGCTGAGCTACAGGCGCTCACGACATCGGGCTGCATATACGTGCCGTTTAAAACATGCTGCGCCGTAGGATGCGATCCGAGCGCACATGTCATCAAAGGCATTGTTCGGCGTGGAGCAGGACGGCGGTGGCACTCAGAAGACGCCCTGGAGGAATGGTCGGGGCGAGAGGATTTGAACCTCCGACCCCCTGCGCCCAAGGCAGGTGCGCTGCCATGCTGCGCTACGCCCCGTAACATGTTAGATTACTAAACCTTTTCGCCGATTGTCAATTTTAGAAAGGTATACTCAGCGTTGCCGACGTCTTCCGAAATGCGGGGCAAAGATGTCGAAAAGCCTTGCTGATATCTACGCCCCCTCCGGGAAGACAGATATGGTTCAAAGCCTTTCCAATGCGATGATGAGACATTTCAAGGTGTTCAGCGCCCGTTGCCTGACGGACATTTGGTATCGATAGACACGGCAAGTGGTGGTCTGGTGACAGATAAAGTATCTTAGCGGAAAGGCTTTTCACCACATCAGCCTCCCCGTCGGTGTGTTTGTCGAATGTTTCCCCTTATCGTTGCAATACACTCACGGGAAAGGCGGGGAGTATGCGCCGAAAACCTTGCTGCGGCGACACCTGTATCAAAACGGGGGATGAACTATACGCCAATGATCGATGACACAAAGAGTGGAATCCTGAAACACGAAGCCGACGAGGCGTATCGTCGCCTTCAGCAAGGCTTTGAGGCGCTTCGCCCCGCCTTTTCATGCAACAGAAAGGTTTATTGTATTCTTCTACGGTTTGTTATTACGTGCATCTTCGCCCTGCCTTTCCTGAGGGTATATGCAACGATAAGGGTATTAGACGACAGGATGAGCAGTAATGGTAAAATAGAGAAAATTGCTTTGGGGAGGTACGGCATGCTCAACATGAAGGACGTCGAGAAAGTCCACCTGTCTCTGAACCATCGGTTCAAATTCAGGTGCCATAAAGGGATAGACTGTTTCACGAAATGCTGCAACAACATTAAGATCCTGCTCACACCCTACGATATCATCCGCCTGAAGAAACGCCTCGGCATCTCGTCGGGCGAATTCCTCAGCGATTACACCTACGTCGAGGTCGAGGAGAAGACGTCCCATCCTTTCGTTTTCCTGAAGATGAAGGATGACGCGGATAACAAATGTCCCTTCGTGACGGCCGAGGGGTGCACGATCTATGAGGACAGGCCGGCCAACTGCCGTTACTATCCCGTCGGTCAGGCGTCGCTGAAGAAGCTTGACACGACCATCGACGAGGTCATCACCCAGGAGTTCTACTTCTTCGTCAAGGAGGACCACTGTCACGGATTCCGCGAGGACACGGACTGGACGATCGCAAGCTGGCGCGACGATCAGGGCGTGGACATCTACGACGATATGAACAGGGGATGGAAAGAGATCCTTTTCAGGCGGAACCTGCCGGGGCTCGAACTGGACGAACGGAAACAGAAGGCCTTTTACATGGCCTGTTACGACGTCGACAGGTTCAGGCGCTTCGTTTTCGAGAGCGGCTTCCTGGGCAAGTTCGACATCGACGAGGACCGGCTGAAGAAGATGAAGGAGGATGACACGGAGCTGATGAAATTCGGCGCCGATTACACCAAGTTCATCCTCATGATGGACCAGACCCTCAAGCCGAAGATGAAGCCTTAGCGGTATAGTCGGCCCTCAATTGACCGCAGGCCGACAGGATATCCCGCCCCTTGCTCTTCCTGACGAGGGCCGTCACGTGCCCTCGCAGGAGGATGTCCTGAAATGCCAGGACCCGTCCGTCGTCAGGTCTGCTGAACTCCGACCCGGGAAAAGGATTGAAGGGGATGAGATTGACCTTGGACGGTATCCCTTTGAGCAGCCCGATGAGCCGCCGCGCGTCTTCGGGGCTGTCGTTCACCCCCTTCAGCATCACATACTCGAAGGTGATACGCCGTCTCGGCGGGAGGGGGAATTCCCTGCAGGCTTTGATCAGCTCGCGCAGGGGATAGGTCCTGTTGATGGGCATGATCATGCTCCGCACCTCATCGGTCGTCGCGTTGAGTGAAATCGCAAGATTCACCATGGGGGCCCGCAGGGGAAGCTCCCGCAGCTTCGGGACGATGCCGGCCGTCGACAGGGTGATCCGCCTGGGTGAGATATGCATGAGACCGGTCATCCGTCCGAGGGCTTCGACGACATTGTCGAAGTTTGCCAAAGGTTCACCCATCCCCATGAGCACGATGTTTGTGATCTGCGCCGGTGAGACGGCCCGCCGCACCGATATGACCTGGTCGACGATCTCGTGGGGCGGCAGGTTCCGCCTGAGGCCGAGCGTTCCCGTCAGGCAGAACCGGCACCGGAGGGCGCAGCCGACCTGAGAGGAAATGCAGAGGGTGAGCCTGTCTTCATCGGGGATGAGCACACTTTCCACCTTCTCCCCGTCCTCGAGGCCGAAGAGGAACTTGCGCGTGCCGTCGGCGGACCTCCTGGAGTCGAGAATCGGCAGGCTGCTGATGTAAGACCTCTCGCGAAGAGTGTCTCTCAACCTCTTCGACAGCTCTGTCATCTCGCCGACGGACAATGCGTCTTTCTCGTACAGGCGGTGCAGGATCTGGCGGGTGCGGTACGGAGGAAGCCCCAGGGTGCGGACAAAGGCCTCCATTTCTGCTGCGGAGAGGGCTTTTAAATTGATCGTATCCATGAGACGCTGAACCTGATTCATGATACCATGACCCCTCCGGATCCGGCCAACGACGGCGTCGGTGTGAGTGACAGTGAAAAGAACACATACAACAAAGAAGATTTGCCACAGAGAGCACAGAGTTCACAGAGACAAACCTGATTTGACATCAAATGACGAATAGCAGCAAGTCGGGAGTTGTCCGGTCTGTGTTTCAAGCCCTCGGGATTCGTGCTCCACATGACAGTGGTATTTTTCCGTTAACAATTGCAGAATACCGACAGTAGCACGAAAATGCGGGGCCAAACGCCTCAAAGCCTCGCTGATAGAGAGTTTGATCATTCCAAGTTCGTTTTTTCAGGATTCCATTCTTTGTGGCATCGATCGTTTGTCTGAAATAGTCTGTATGGGAAGGCAAAGGTTTCGCAGCACCGATGCTTTTCGGCGCATTCGCCCCGCATTTTCTGAGGGCATGGGGTATACTCTGCGTTCTCTGTGACCCTGTGGCTGATCTGCTGTTCGAGTTATTTTGGACGGGAGTGCGGTACAATAGAAAAAAACCACACGGGGTGGAAAGATGAAACTTTCAGAGCTCTTCAAGTCCGGCGGCAGGGGCGTGATCGCCACTGCTGACAACGGGGGCAACGTCAATACCGCTGTGTACGCCCTGCCTCACATCATAGACGAAAATACCGTCGCCTGGGGCATGACGGAGAGCAGGACATACCGGAACGTCCTGATCAACCCCCTTGCGGCCTACCTGTACATGAACCCGGGCAAGGGATATTCCGGCGTGCGGCTCAGTCTGAAGCTGAAGAACATGGAGGACTCAGGGGTGCTGCTTAATGCGATCAGGGAGCGGACGGCGGAGATCGTCAGTCCTGAGGCTGCAGCCGCCGTGAAGCACGTGGCATACTTCGAGGTCATTGAAATACGTCCCCTCATCTGACCGGCCAGATCATCGACCGGATTATAAGTGCCATGGACGATGAAGTTTTCGATCCGCCCGATGTGGTGGAACCACCTGTCAACGGGGTCCTCGATCTTCACACCTTCGCTCCCCGCGACGTGAAGGACCTCGTTCCCCATTACCTTGCCCTGTGCAGGGACAAAGGCATCCTCGAGGTCCGCATCATTCACGGCAAAGGAACAGGAGCACTCAGAGAGACGGTGCACGCCATACTCCGGAGGGACCCTTCCGTTGAGGCCTTCAGGCTTGCCGGCAGTGACAGGGGCGGCTGGGGAGCCACCGTTGTGACCCTGCGGGGACAATGAATTCAGGGTTGCCCCGCTCTTTCGATATCTCGTTCCGGAAGCTGTCCGCCGGGACCTTTCAACTCACGACCTCGCAGACGATACCGCTTTCCCCGGAACGGGCGTTCACTTTTTTTGAAGACCCCCGGAACCTCTTCGAGATCACGCCCGACTGGCTCGACTTCCGCCTTGTCAACCCCGATACAAGTGAGGTTTCCGAGGGATCAGAGTTCGACTACACGATCCGCTGGTATGGGATCAGGATGCGGTGGCGGAGCAGGATCATCGATTACCTTCCCCCGGAGCGGTTCACCGACATCCAGATCAGGGGCCCTTACAGGTCCTGGCATCATCTGCACACCTTCGGGGGCACGCCGGACGGGACGCTGCTGAATGATGTCGTGACATACAAACCTCCCCTGATCGGCGTCCCCTTTCATGACCTCATGATCAGAGGGCAACTCACCGATATCTTCTCATACCGCGCCGTGCGCATCGCCGAATGGGCAGGTGGCGACTTCAGGCCGAAGGCCCTCCGGCGGCCATGAGCTATCAGCGGTATAAACTCATTATCTTTGCGGCCGCGACGGAGGGATCGGTGCTCCTGCTGGCCCTGATGCTGTCACAGTGGTTATCGATTCCCCTGACGCCCCTTACGACGGACTTCTTCAGGGATATCCTGACAGGCACCGCCGGGGCCGTTCCCCCATTCATCCTCTTCAGCTTCCTTATCTCCGACAGGGCCACCGTCATACCGGGGATACGGGAACTGAGAGACGTCCTGAGAGGGCCGATCAGGGACCTTTTCCATGAGGCGACCGTTGTGGACCTCGTCGGCATCGCCCTGTTGGCTGGGTTCGCCGAGGAGTGCCTCTTCCGCGGAGTGCTGCAGGTCAAGTTCGGCATCGTTGCCGCGAGCATCGTTTTCGGACTTGCCCATCTCATCACGCCGGCCTATTTCGTCATCGCCCTGGTCATGGGCGCCTACCTGGGGCTGTTCTTCCAGTATACCGGCAGCCTCCTCGCCGTTATTCACCTCCACTTCCTCTATGACCTCCTGGCCCTCGCATACTTGCGCTATCGCATGAAGTAGGGTTCTCCGGGAAAAGATGTGCGACAACCTGTCGCGCAGTCTTGCAGCGGCAGCCGTGCGTGTCCTTCTTTTTAATCCCGCCTTGGCCTCTGTGCGGACAATCACTGCCATTGAACCGGCGATTGGCATATCGTTAAAGCGATACTCCCTTCGCAGGAGAAATGGCATGATGAGACTGCGTGCGTTGTGTTATTCAAGAAAAAACAAGTATCCCCATCCCCTGACATCGGTAGCGGGCAATACCCGCCAGTCATTTATCCCAGACAAAAGATACTCATTGAACCAACAGGAGTGTGCCATGAAGAAAAGCTCCGTCTTGAAAGTCTGTATTTTTTCTGTTTGCATGATGTTCACTTCCCTCCTCATATTCACCGGCATTGCCCCATGCCAAACTATGCCATTGGAAACCGGCGATGCGAGGAATGGTTATGGAAACGCATGCATCGATGCCGACCGGGTCTTTGCGGTGAGGGATGATGGAAAGGGTGTTGACGTGATTTCGGTCTTGACCGGTGTGGTCACAGACAGCATCCTTCCGGACAATAACGTGCACCTCTGTGCGGCGGACGGCCGGAGAGGGATTCTCTATGTCGCCGACAGCAACGGATTGATCATGGCAGTATCGACGGACTCCCTCGACATGCTCTCATCCTTTCAAATCGGCAGAAAACCTTCAGCAATAGCCGTCGAAAGTAAGAAAAACATCATGATCACAGCGGACGACAGGGGGGTGATCACCTTTGTTGATCTGGCAACCCTGAAAGTCATGAAACAGATACAGTCATTCGAAAAACCTTCTGCCATAGCGGTGGATGCCGGCCTCGGTATTGCCATTATCGTTCATGGCACATGGGGAGTGCGGGAGGACGGACAGAGAAAAGACAGTGAGTCCAGAGACAACGTCACCCTTGTCGACCTTCAGAGCCTTTCTATTCGTGCAACTGTGCAGGCGGGCAAGAATCCCCTGTCCGTTGCCGTCAATCCTTTCACGCACGAGGCAATCGTTGCGAATGAAAAAAGCGATGACATTACCGTGGTGGATCTGCATTCACTGATGAAAAGAGAGTCACTGTCGGTTGAAAAACACCCCCTGTCCTTATCATACAGCGAATGCGTGAACAGTCTGGCAGTCATCGGCGGGGAGGACAAGGGATGGATGTGGGGCATTGACATGGACACCCTGGAGAAAGAGAGCGCGCAGGTAACCATGGACAAACCGGAAACCATTGTCGTCCACTCGCCTCTCAACAGGGCGTTCATAACGGGAAGGGATGGTGTTTCCCTGATCGACCTGCCCAATCCTGTTCCGGACATGCTTGTCCTGACACCCGCGCATGTCATGAGGGGTGAGACGGCGGCAACACTCATGATTGAGGGGAAGGGTCTTCTGCAAAACACGGAGGTCCGTCTTGACGGCAAAACAGTAGTCTCCGCCTTCATCGAATGCGGGAAACTGAGAGTTTCTGTTCCCGGCAGCCTCCTGCAGGGAGCAGGCCGGATTGAGATCACTGCAAACAATCCCGCTCCTTCCGGGGGAACATCAACAGCCTATCCGTTCACTGTAAAAAACCCCGTCCCCTCGATAACCTCGATAGCCCCTGCGGAAGCAAGCGCAGGCACTTCTGAAGTAGTGATAACACTTCTCGGAACGGGGTTCTTTGAAGACACGGAAGTTTTGCTCGGAGGCGCCAAGAGAGCTTTGACATATGGTGAAGGGAGAATACAGATTCACCTCACGGCAGCAGACCTGACAGCGCCGGGCACATATCAGATAACTGCCGTCAATCAGCCTCCCGGCGGCGGCGCGTCAAACAGTGTGTTCTTCGTCGTGAAGGGAAAGACATTTGACGTAACAGTCATGTCGCCTGTTGCCAACCAGACAATCAGTCAGGGACGGACCATCGTGCAGGGAACCCTCGATTCCGCCTCCGGCGACATCGGCATTCAGGTCAACGGGATGGCCGCTGACATCAAGGGCAATACATGGGTCGTCAGTGATGTGCCGCTCGTGCCGGGGGAAAACATCATCACTGTCACGGCGTCGGATTTGCGGGGGAATGCGGAAACGAAGACGGTCACTGTCTTTGTAGAGAATACAATGCGGCATGTCGCCTTGTCGGCAAACATCCGGAACGGCGTCGCTCCTCTGACAACGTATTTCAACGTGATGACAGAGACGGATAACCCTATCGCCGGTTATGCAATAGATTTCGAGGGAGACGGCGTCGCCGACTTTACCGGCACTGACTTCAGTGATATCCAGTTCACCTATCCTTCGGAGGGCATCTATTATCCTGCAATCCATGTCACCGATAACAAAGGATACACATATACGGATACTATATCCATTACGGTGTTTTCGAAGCAGGAGATCGAGGGTATATTGAAGAAACGTTGGGAGGACATGAAGGTCGCCCTGTTGCGCAAGGACGTTGAAGGGGCGGTGCAGTGTTTCCTGGAGCATGCCCGTGAAAGGTATGGGCAGATCTTCACGCTCCTCATAGACGATCTTCCCCGGATCGTCTCGGACATGAAGGACATCGAGATGATTTATCTGGAAAACGGCATTGCCAAATACCGGATACGCCGTGATCATATCATCGACGGCCGGACAGTGCAGATCACCTATTACATCTACTTCGGCAGGGGTGCAGATGGCATCTGGAGAATCGACAAGTTTTAGCATAAGGCAAAAGGGACACTGAGGAGGAACACTATGTTCGTTATGGCCCTGCAATTTTTACTTTTGCTGGCAATGCTTGCAACAGATGTTGCTGCCGGGTCAGCAACATTCTATTACTCAGACGGACCATGGAAAGGTACAGTCGTTGACGCTGAAACGAAGCAACCCATTGAAGGTGTCGTTGTGCTTGCCGTGTGGGAGAAGTTCTACCGCACACCGGCAGGTCGAAACGCCTACTTTTATGATGCCACAGAAGTGCTGACAAATAAGAACGGTGAATTCGTCATTCCAAAATTCAGTGCCGTTAATTTTAATCCCCTGGCAGGCATAGAAGGACCACGATTCAAAATATATAAACCTGGTTCAGCTCCATTCCCTGGAGCCTGGTAGTTATATAATCACAAACATTTCCATTCAGTCCATTGACGTGTCGATGATGATGATCTATCTAATATCCTAAAAAAAGGATTTCGGTCATTGAAATATTACGTCTGAAACGAAAGAAGAAAGATTGAAAGCTTAAACTGTTGAAGCTCAACCGTTGGGACGATGTCCCGCAGGACAATATCCAGACTTTGATTAAACGTATTGATGAAGAAAACAGAGACTCGGTTTGAAATCGATTACGCACGAATCAAGGAGATAGTACAATGTTGAAGAAATGACGTCACTCTATACTGAAAGTTTTATGCTTTCCTCTTTTCTTATTGCCTATTTGTAATGATATCTGGGCACTTGAGAAAATTACCCATGAAAATCTTCATACCAATTTAGCTAACAATTCAATGCTGTCATCATTTGTCAGGAACAAACTTGGTTACAGGAATGGCATCGAAGAGATTTTCATGGAACAGAAATCGAAAAATTGCTTATGTCTGGCGGCAGGAAAGAAGATGAACCCATGTATACAAGGTCGTTCAATCATTTCCATGATCCCTTGAAGCCCTGGAATAGTGCGGGCTTCAAAGGGACCTTCAAGTCATCTCTCGTCTGGGCACAGGATCAAGGAGCATTCGGATCCCTTTTTGGTGATGACTGGTCATGGAAGAAGGCGCGAATGGCTTTTTATCGGGGGTTGACAGCCACAAAGCAACTTGACAGAGACAGGAACTTTGCACATACATTCCGGGCCCTCGGTCAGGTCATGCATTTGGTGCAGGACTCCTCTGTCCCCTCTCATGTCAGAAACGACGCTCATATTTGGGGATTTCATTACGAATTGTGGGCGAAAGGTCGGCATGGACAGCTCAATACAATGCCGGCTGCTTTTAACAAATCCATCTTGGATCTTCCGACTGAGACGGCTGCTCCGGTTCCAATTGCAAGTGTTTTCGATACAAATACATACACTGGTTCTAATCCTCTCGTTACCTGGGGACCCACTATCGGCATCGCCGAATTCGCCAACGCCAATTTCTTCAGCGAAGACACCATTTTCTGGAACTATCCCCATCCTTCTTACGACGAGACGGACTACGCTTCCATTGACTGGTCAAACCCGGAAATTATGGATGCAGAGGACGGAAAACTCGATGCCAGAATCTATGTTAAGAAGACAATCGGTCCCGACGATTATCGCCTTGCTGGGATGGGGTATCTGTCGCGTGATGCGATTGAAGGGGGACACTTGTTTTCAGTCTTAGTCTTGGATGACAGAGTTTACAGTGATTATGCCGCCCATCTCATTCCCCGTGCCGTCGGATACTCGACCGGCCTCCTTGATTACTTCTTCAGGGGCAACATCTACATCGGTCCCACCGACAAGGGGGTCTTCTCCTTCATCCATTACAACGACGATCCAACAAAGGCTTCCGGAAACTGACACTCAGCGCATTGAACATCACCTCCTCCGGTGAAGAGATGCGGGACGGCAGTATTGAACTGGTCGTGAAATTCAAACGGGCACTTGAATATCCCTTCCGTGTCCGCACCTCATCCGTTCCCGTGACCGAAGAGTTCGAATACAAGGTCTATCCGGAGGCCCAGGGTATCCGGTCAATTCCCCGCACGGAATTCGTCACCCTCGAATTCGACCTGAGCAGCGATCCCATCCCCCTGGAAGCCGTCGATCTGTCCATCCAGATCGTCTACAAGGGACGGCTCGGCGCAGAGTCGGAGGCGGTGGTCGTGGGGTTCAGCAACATCGGGGAACCCACCCCTTTTGATGTGTACAACAGCATGGACCGCTTCTGCCTGTACAACAAGTGGTACATTGCGGGAAGCGACGAGATCCTGCAACAGACGGACCCTCTCGGCAGGCCCGTCACCATGTCCGCCGATATCTTCCCCCACGATCTGAAAGATATTTACGTGAGGTTTTCCTTTTACTGGACTCCGAAGAATGTTTCTCCGACGGACTACCAGTACCACATTCCCCTGCTCAAGGCGGGAGAGTACAAGCGTGTCTATCTGCTGACCGAGTCCTATTTCATCGTCAGTCTCTATCCGTCAAAGATCGAGCACACCGATCCTGAGGACAACCTGTGGATGAGACCGATGCCTGTGATGACCTATGAGGAAGCGGCCGTCTGGAATCAGGAGGGGTCGGTTCCCCGGGGATGGACATTCAGGGGACTGGACACGTTTGCGAATTTCATCGTCAGCCCCTCGGCCCTTCCTGTGACATCTAAGTGTGATACGAAATATATCCCGCTTAATGCCACTATCGCCCCTACTATGAATCAACATCTTGGAAAAATCGGTTTTAGGCATGGTATTCAGGAATTTATCAGTGGATCGAAAGTCATTCAATTGCTTATGTCTGGCGGCAGGAAAGAAGATGAACCCATGTATACAAGGTCGTTCAATCATTTCCATGATCCCTTGAAGCCCTGGAATAGTGCGGGCTTCAAAGGGACCTTCAAGTCATCTCTCGTCTGGGCACAGGATCAAGGAGCATTCGGATCCCTTTTTGGTGATGACTGGTCATGGAAGAAGGCGCGAATGGCTTTTTATCGGGGTTTGACAGCCACAAAGCAACTGGACAGAGACAGGAACTTTGCAGATACATTCCGGGCCCTCGGTCAGGTCATGCATTTGGTGCAGGACTCCTCTGTCCCCTCTCATGTTAGAAACGACGCTCATATTTGGGGATTTCATTACGAATTGTGGGCGAAAGGTCGGCATGGACAGCTCAATACAATGCCGGCTGCTTTTAACAAATCCATCTTGGATCTTCCGACTGAGACGGCTGCTCCGGTTCCAATTGCAAATGTCTTCGATACAAATACATACACTGGTTCTAACCCTCTCGTTACCTGGGGAACCACTATCGGCATCGCCGAATTCGCCAACGCCAATTTCTTCAGCGAAGACACCATTTTCTGGAACTATCCCCATCCTTCTTACGACGAGACGGACTACGCTTCCATTGACTGGTCAAACCCGGAAATTATGGATGCAGAGGACGGAAAACTCGATGCCAGAATCTATGTTAAGAAGACAATCGGTCCCGACGATTATCGCCTTGCTGGGATGGGGTATCTGTCGCGTGATGCGATTGAAGGGGGACACTTGTTTTCAGTCTTAGTCTTGGATGACAGAGTTTACAGTGATTATGCCGCCCATCTCATTCCCCGTGCCGTCGGATACTCAACCGGCCTCCTTGATTACTTCTTCAGGGGCAACATCTACATCGGTCCCACCGACAGAGGGGTCTTCTCCTTCATCCACTACGACGACGATCCGGGCAAAGGGTTCCAGAAACTGACACTCAGCGCACTGAACATCACCTCCTCCGGTGAAGAGATGCGGGACGGCAGCATCGAACTGGTCGTGAAATTCAAACGGGCACTTGAATATCCCTTCCGTGTCCGCACCTCACCCGTTCCTGTGACGGAAGAGTTCGAATACAAGGTCTATCCGGAGGCCCAGGGGATCCGGACAATCCCGCGCACGGAATTCGCTATCCTCGAATTCGACCTGAGCAACGACCCCATCCCCCTGGAAGCCGTCGATCTGTCCATCCAGATTGTCTACAAGGGACGGCTCGGCGCAGAGTCGGAGGCTGTCGTCGTGGGGTTCAGCAACATCGGGGAACCCACCCCCTTTGATGTGTACAACAGCATGGACCGCTTCTGCCTGTACAACAAGTGGTACATTGCGGGAAGCGACGAGATCCTGCAGCAGACGGACCCTCTCGGCAGGCCCATCACCATGACTGCCGACGTCTTCTCCCATGATCTCAAAGACATTTATGTGAGGTTTTCCTTCTACTGGACGCCGAAGAATGTTTCACCGACAGACTACCAGTATCACATTCCCCTGCTCAAGGCGGGAGAGTACAAGCGGGTGTATCTGCTGACCGAGTCCTATTTCATCGTCAGTCTCTATCCGTCAAAGATCGAGCACACCGATCCTGAGGACAACCTGTGGATGAGACCGATGCCTGTGATGACCTATGAGGAAGCGGCCGTCTGGAATCAGGAGGGGTCGATTCCCCGGGGATGGACATTCAGGGGACTGGACACGTTTGCGAATTTCATCGTCAGCCCCTCGGCCCTTCCTGTGACATCTAAGTGCGATACGAAATACATCCCGTAGAGACATGAAGGCGATGTATATTTCACGGCAAGTTTGCAGGATCAATCCTTCCCTGCAGCCGGTGTATGGCCGCGGTCACGGGACAAGGAAATTTCATTAACAAATAAGGGGGAACCCATGGAGCAAACGGGGTCGTCCGTTCTGGTCCTTTCTGCAGCATCCGGCGCCGGGCACGTCAGGGCGGCAGATGCGATCGTCTCAGCCTTCGAAATGAAGGGAGTCGGTGCGCGCCACGTGGAGGTCCTGAAATACACGACACCGCTTTTCAGGAAGGTCTATTCGGACCTCTATATAGAGCTCGTCAACAAACAACCGGGAATCCTCGGATGGTTATACGACTCCCTCGACCGGCCCTGGAAATTTCAGAAGAGACGCCTCGCCCTCGACCTGCTGAACACCGCCCCTCTCATGAAATTGCTGAAGAAAGAGCGCCCTTCCATCGCCATCTGCACGCATTTCCTGCCTGCGGAAATCCTCGTTTTTCTGAAGAAGAAAAGGTTGATCGACATCCCCATCGGTATCGTCATTACAGATTTCGATGCCCATGCCATGTGGTTCTACCGCAATGTCGACTGGTACTTTGTCGCCTGCGACGAAACGAGAGTATACCTGGAAAAGCTCGGCATTCCGCCGGAAACGATTCATGTGACGGGCATCCCCATCGATCCCGTTTTTTCCAGGGACACGTCAAAGAGCGATGCCCGCATCCGGTATGGCCTCGATCCGGAAAGGACGACTGTCATGGTATCTGCCGGCGGCTTCGGTGTTGGACCCGTCGAGTCCCTTGTCCGTACCCTTGATGAGTCCGCTCACCCCCTCCAGACCATCGTCATATGCGGGAAGAATGCCGGCCTCAAAGAGAGCATAGAAAAGCTCGCGACGCGCAACCCTCTCGTCGTGGTGGGCTTCACAAAAGAAATGGACGGATATATGGCGGGATCGGATATCCTTGTCGGGAAGGCAGGCGGTTTGACGTCATCCGAAGCGCTGGCCAGAGGCCTCATATTGGTCATCATCAACCCCGTGCCGGGGCAGGAGGAAAGGAATGCCGACCACTTCCTGGAAGAGGGGGCGGCGATCCGGTGCAATAACCTGCCCACCCTCACATACAAAATCGAACGGATCCTTGCAGATCCCGAACGGTTCAGGATGATGAGGAGCAACGCCCTGCGGATAAGCCGGCCCCGTGCTGCGATGGACATCGCCGCGATCGTGACGGAAAGATGAAAATGTCTCTCATATTCTTCATTTCTGCCTTTCCTTATCTTGCTAACATTTCTTCTTGACAGCCACCTTTTTATCGGTTATAAATGAGGCATGGAAGTGCGGTGTTGAAGCACTGTGTGGCGCAAAGACGCAAAGGGACAACGAATATTGGGCAGTTTCTGTACCGAGGTGCTCTACTATATTGATTTCGAACTTTTTCCACGAAGGAGGGCGGTGTGATGAAATCTTTGTTGATCGGTCTGGCAGTAACAGTTCTTTTCGTGACCATGTGTTTCGGGGCCGCCGATGCCCAAATATCCTTCAGTCAAGGGTATGTGAACACCATCGGCAACGACTTTTTTCTGACCATACCTGAGATCAGGAGCGGATCCGTCCAGGGGTGGGTGACGTGGAAATTGAACTTGGGCACCATAGCATGGGACCTGGTGGATGTTGGGCTCACCGTTGATGTGCCGAAACTGGGACCGCGGACGGCAAACGGAAGGTACCTGTACCATGCTCAGAAGAGTATCGTAGTGATCGACATTGAGTCCTCCAATTTCCTCGGGTGCGGCCTCGAAAGGGGCATCGAGGTGCTCGATATCTCGGGCATCACCGACACTGCACTGAACTTCACTATCGTCGAGCCGTTGGAGGCCGGGGATCCGCTTTCGATCTTCTGCACGAGGGCCGGAGGTGCTGCGGGCGACATCGTGGGGGTCTGGTCGTGTGACCTCGGTGATGTGGGCTCACTGACTCTGGACATGAAACAGGATCGAACTGTCACCATTACCGGGGTTATGCAGAACTGCCTGCTCGACTGATCTCACAGTGAAGCAGCAGTTAAAGTTCACGCGTCCTGACGCCTTCCGGAGCATCCCCGGCCCCGGAAGGCGCCCCGATCAATATTCTTCCTGCCATGACTAAAGGCGCAATATTCTCCACGTCTTGCCGGGAACTTTTTCTATCCTCACAGTGGAATCTCCGGGTATCCATCGATAGATCAAAGAACTGTGATATCGGGGGTTTGAGAGAATGTCAGGGCTGAACGCAACGATATTCGACCCCTCATGATAGCGCGCGGACTCAATGAGGAGGCCGCTCTGTCCTTTATCGTACAAGTATGCGCCGAGAGAGTTCGTAAAGGAGTAACTTGTCGAATCCAGCAGCTTCGGGAGCTTACGGTATTTACGCCTGAGATCCACCAGGATTCCCGCCGCGTGCACCAGGAAGACCTTTCTTTCGGAAGTAACCTCTCCGGATATTCCGGCGAGCATGTCCGAAACCCGCTTTTTGAAGTGGCAGGCCGTCTCATAAACGCTGGTGAGCAGTTCAAGACTTCCGTACCACACACCAAACCGGCTGCCGTCAGTGAACCGCGTGGGAAACAGCGCATGGGGGGCGTCACTCAGGGCGCCTCCACAGGTAAAAGGCGTCATGATGACCTGGAAATGCAGGGCCTCCTTCTCGACACCAGATGCCAGCGCATGCCCGAAAGCCCGCTCCTGCGGGTCTGTACTCA
>CAVPIW010000018.1:0-27064 GCA_963705105.1 uncultured Nitrospiraceae bacterium
ACGAGGCTGAAGAGGGCGGGGTAGGTTTCCCGGGTCAGGAGGGTTTCCTCCTTCAGCAGCCTGAGACCCTCAGGGACATGTTTGAGAAAATACCTCTTTCCCTTCACCAGGGCCAGAAAACCGTACGCCCCGAGGGCCTGCATGTGGCGCTGGAGGCGGCAGGGGAGCAGGGAGGTGCGGAACCTTTCCCTGCTGAACCGTTCGGACCGCTCTGCCATCATGTCCTCATATCGACCGAGGAGACGCTCTCTCAATGCGTCATCGAGCCTGTAATAGGGGTCCCAGAGCATCGACGCGACATCGTATGCCGGAGGCCCGATCCTCGCCCCCTGATAATCGATGAACCGGGGGATGTCGCCGCCCGTGATCATAACATTCTGGGACTGAAAATCGCGGTGAACGACGGTCTTTTCGAAGGCATCGACAAGGGAAGCGAGACGGTGGAATTCCTCGTCCAGTCTTTGCCTGTCCCCGGCGGAAACCTCCCGCACCTGGGAGACAAACCGGTCCGTGAAATACGACGTTTCCCAACGGAGATGCTCATAATCGAAAACCCTCTCCGTCAGCTCGGGACATTCCCCCGCCGACTGCGTGGCGTCATGATGCATCAGGACGAGGCCTTCAAGGACCCGGCCGTAGACGTCTTCGATTTCCCCGGTGCCGCGCGGGCATTTCAGCCATGCATAGAGCGAAACGTCGCCGAGGTCCTCGAAGAGGGCCTCCATGGAACCGGGTCTTTCTTCGATGAGGTCCGGAACGGGCACTCCCAACTTTCTGAAATGACCGGTCAGGGCAAGGTGCCGCCGGTAATCGGGGTCATTTTCAGGGCACTGCATGAGGACGGCCGTCGCTCCGTCATTGACGACCCTGAAATAGCGTCTCGCCGATCCACCCACACCGATGGGAACCGGGTCGTGGCCCGCAGATCCTGCCGTTTCGAAGGGGACGGTGAACCCGGGGCCGAGGATGCAGAATGCATGATGGCCGATGGCCTGCAGGTCCGCTCCGGGCAGGACGACGCAATCGTGAAGGCGGATGTTCGCCGGCAGATGGTGATCACCCTCTATGACGACCCGTCCTCCGAACAGAGCGCCTCTGCATCCCGTGACGGCTCCGTCGATGTAGACAGACTCACCCAGTGATTGCAGTCGTTGGAAGAGCGCCAACGCATACGCAGGGGGGGAGCCGATGTCGCTCCAGGCGCAGCCGCTCATGTCGCAGGTGCCGATCGTGAGACCTTCGGCGATTGCGATCTTCCAGGCGAGGACGACATCAGACGCGCCGTCGGGCAGGAGGTCGAGGAATGCAGGGTCATAGACGGCAACTCCGGTAAAAGCCTTCCGGGCATGTTCTCCCGGCAAAGGTGCCGGCTCCCTTGCTCCCAGGAGCATGCCGTCACGATCAAGGGCAAGATTGTTGATCGCCGGTACATCATGGACGGCCAGCGTCACCAGGTTTTTGGAGGAAAGATGGGCCGTGACGAGGAGATCGAGATCCATGTCGGTGAGGATATCCCCGTTGTGGACAAGGAAAGGCCCGTGCCTGAGAAATGCGGCGGCGTTCTTCAGCGCCCCGCCCGTGTTCAGGATGGGATCTTCCGGGAAGACGGTCATCGCCCCCGCCGGGCCATAGCGCTTCAGCCACTCCTCGAAGACCTCCCTCCCGTGGTGGACGTTCATGGCGATGCCTTCCGGGCCGAGCGTGAGCAGGCGTTCGATGATCATTCCGATCAGGGGCTTTCCGAGGATGGGGAGCAGGGGTTTCGGGATGTGGTCAGTTATGGGACGCAGGCGCTCGCCCAGTCCCGCGGCGAGGACGAAGCAGCGGAGTCTCTCAGTCATAGAACAGGTATCGTTTCCTCAGGGCCGCGCTGAACTGCCGGCACTGAGGCTGCCACCACGCCTCCATCGCGTCGGGTTCAACGCCCCTGTCGATGTCGAGCCTGAGCCGGTCCGTGCCCGCCAGGATGTCGAAGGGGAGTTTCTCCGTCTCGTACTCATAGGGAGGGTCCCTCCAGATCATCTCTTCCGGGTAGAGTTGCCGCACCGTCCGTATGATCGCCACAGCCGTTTTGAAGGGACGGAAGACCCGCCTGTTCGTCACGTGGATCTGGGCGCCGCCGCAGAGTCTGCCGGCATGTTTCTGGAACGTGGGCTCGAATGAGAGGGGACGGAACCGGACGCCGGGCAGGCGGTAGTCCTCCAGTGACCTGACAAGCGCCTCCGGTTTGATGAAGGGGGCGCCGAAGATCTCAAAGGGCCGCGTCGTGCCCCGTCCCTCGCTGAGAAGGGTCCCTTCGAGGAGACACATGCCGGGATAGACGAGGGCCGTGTCGGGCGTCGGCATGTTGGGAGACGGCATGACCCAGGGCAATCCCGTCTCGTTGAACCACAGGTCCCTCGTCCATCCTTCTATCGGGATCACGTGGTAGTCGAGAGGGCGATGGAACGTCCCGGCCAGCCAGGCCCCGATCTCGCCTATGGTCATGCCGTGGCGGACGGGCAGGGGTCGGAGACCGACGAAGGAAGAGAAGGCCGGATCGAGTACAGGCCCCTCCGTCGCCGTGCCGTTGATCGGGTTCGGCCGGTCGAGAACGACGACCGCTTTCCCCGCTTCGGCGCAGGCCTCCATGCAGAGGTCCATGGTCCAGATGAAGGTGTAATACCGGGCGCCCACGTCCTGCAGGTCGATGACGAGGACGTCGATGTCTTCGAGCATCGGCGGAGAGGGCTTTCGCGTCCGCCCGTAGAGACTGTAGACGGGCAGGCCCGTTTTCCCGTCCCGGAAGCCCTCCCACTCGATCATGTTGTCCTGCGTCTGACCGAGAATGCCGTGCTGGGGACCGAATAAGCACCGGAGTGAGAGCTGCTTCATGCCCGTCAGGACATCCAACGCATGGAGGAGATGGCGGTTCACCGATGCCGGGTGGATGAGAAGGCCCGCCCGCGCTCCCTTAAGCGACCGGGGCCACCGCCTGTCAACGAGATCGAGACCTGTCAGCACCGGCATGAAATACCTCTTTTGTCATTTACAAAAACTGTCAACGGCAAAAACAGCCCTTCAGCCACAGAGGTCACAGAGATCACAGAGATAAACTCAGACAAGCTATTGACCCGGCAATTAAACGGATGAACCGCGCTGTGCTTTGTCATTCCGTCTTGACCGGGGCTTGCGGCAATGACAGTAGTATTGGTATTTAATTGCCGGTTTAAATATGGGCTTTTCTCGGTGCCCTCCGAGCTCTCTGTGGCTAATATATCTGTTCTTTGCGCTCTTTGCGGCTTTGCGCAAAAAAAGCCGTCAGTCCTGTTCCTTTCACTGTCACTCACACTCACACTGTCTCCGTGTTGCTTTAACCTGAAGAGCCTGATTATACTATATTTTCAGCCCTTTTCCAAGGGCCTCATCATCACAGAAAGAGGTGAAAGTAAAGATATGGCTGTACAGATGCTGGAATTCAAGGCCGAGGTGCGGGAACTCCTCGATCTCATGATCCATTCTCTCTATTCACACAAGGAGGTCTTCCTTCGGGAACTCATCTCCAACGCGTCCGATGCGATCGACAGGCTCCGGTACCTGTCCCTGACGGACAGCTCCGTCCTTGAGGGTCTCGGGGAGTGGACGATACGAATCACCCCCGACAAGGTCGCCGGGACGCTGACGGTGAGTGACAACGGCATCGGGATGACGAGGGATGAGGTCATCAGCGAACTCGGCACCATCGCCCATTCGGGCACAAAGGACTTCCTCAGGGCACTGCAGAGCAAGGAGGCCCAGGCCAACCCCGACCTGATCGGCCAGTTCGGTGTGGGGTTTTATGCCTCCTTCATGGTCGCCGACAGGGTGACGGTGCTCACGAGGAAAGCGGGCGAGAAAGGCGCAGAAGGGGTGAAGTGGGAGTCCGCCGCCGACGGCTCCTTCACCGTCCAAGATATCGGGCGGGACCGTTCCGGCACGGATGTCATCCTCCACCTCAAGGAGGACGAGAAGCGGTTTCTCGAAGAATGGGAAATCCGGAACGTCGTGAGGAAATACTCTGACTACATAGAGCATCCCGTCGTCATGGAGACGGAGCGTGTGAAGCCCGACGAGCAGGACGAAAAGAAGCAGGTGACCGTTAGGGAGGACGAGGTCCTGAACTCGCGGAAGGCCATCTGGCTGAAGGACAAGTCCGAGATTACCGAGTCGGAGTACAACGAATTCTACAAGCATATTTCTCATGATTTCCTGGACCCCGCAAAGGTCATCCATTACCGCGCCGAGGGGACCTCTGAATTCACGGCCCTCCTCTATATACCGTCCAAGGCCCCCTTCGGCATGTTCTACAAGGACTTCAAGATCGGCCCGGCCCTCTATGTCAACAGGGTCCAGATCATGAACCACTGCGAGGAGCTCATCCCCGTCTACCTGAGGTTCGTCCGGGGCGTCGTCGACTCGTCCGATCTGCCGCTCAATGTCTCCCGGGAGACGCTGCAGAACAACAGGCAGGTGGAGATCATCAGGAAGAATGTGACAAAGAAGGTGCTCGACACGCTCACGGAGATGAAGAAGGGCGCCTATGAGCAGTACCTCGCCTTTTACGGTGAATTCGGCAAGATTCTCAAAGAGGGTATTCACTTCGACTTTTCACGGCGGGAGACGATTGCCGACCTGCTCCTTTTCCCGTCGTCCAGGACTAAGCCGGGTGAATTCACGACTTTCCAGGCCTACATAGACGGAATGACGGAGGGCCAGGATACGATCTACTACATCAGCGGATCGAAGATCGACGAAGCCCTCGCCTCGCCATACCTGGAAACGTTCAGGGACAAGGACATCGAGGTGCTCGTCATGCCCGACGAGATCGATGATTTCATCATGGGCGACCTCTTCGAGTATAAAGGGAAGCACTTCAAGTCCGTCCTCCAGGGTGACATCTCCCTCGATGCCGCCGGGGCAGAGGCCCTGGAGCGTGACAAGGGCGCCTATGGGGACCTCATCGGGCTCATCAGGGATGCGCTGAAAGAGGAAGTCAAGGACGTGCGGCTGTCAGGGCGGCTCAAGGATTCGCCCTGCTGCCTCGTGACGGACGAAGGCGCGCTCAATCCGAAGATGGAGCGCATTTTGAAGGCCATGGGTCAGGAGGTGCCGCCGATGAAACGGATCCTGGAGATCAACGCGGCGCACCCCCTCGTCGAGACGATGAACAGCATCCTCCGGAAGGACAGCGGGAGTCCCCTGCTCGGGGAGTTCGCGTCGATCCTTTACGATGAGGCCCTTCTCCTGGAGGGCGCGCAGCCCCGGGATCCCATCGCTTTTGCGAAGACCGTGGCCCGTCTCATGGTCGAGCAGGGGCGGCACAGCCTCGGCAGCGAAGGACCTCAGTGAGCCCTGTCGCTGCAATGGAAAGGCGGGACGAAGCGCCTCAAAGCCTCGCTGATAGCGAGAATGATCGTTTATTATTGGTGTATCGGGAATTCATCTTTGATGTCATCCGCCATCTGCCTGAAAGGGTCTGGACGGGAAGGCAAAGGTTTCGCAGCACCGAGGCTTGTCGGCGCATACGCCCCGCCTTTCCGGATGTCCGATTGCAACAGTAAGGTGAAATTCTTTATCTCTACTCTCGGGTGTCCGAAGAACACCGTCGACTCCCGTCATATGGGCGATGAACTGACGAGACAGGGGTTCATACCCGCGGAGGAGCAGGATGCCGACGTCATCCTTGTGAATACCTGCGGGTTCATCAGGGACGCCAAGGAGGAGTCGATCGGGGAGATCCTGAGGCTTGCAAAGCTGAGAGAGCAGGGGAAGCGGCTCGTTGTCTTCGGATGCCTCGCGGAGCGGTACCGCGAGGACCTGGAGCGGGAGATGCCCGAGATCGACGGCCTCTGGGGCGTCGGCGACACGGCTGGCATCCTGAGCTATCTGGACACCCTCAGGACAGAGGGGGAGGACCGTCATGACCGGTCAGGCCACCCCCTCACGCCGTCTCCGGCCGGATCTTACGCCTATCTGAAGGTTGCCGACGGCTGTGACAGGAAATGCACCTTCTGCGTGATCCCCTCCATCAGGGGCAGGTTCAGGAGCATCGACGCGGAGGCCCTTCTGGAGGAGGCAGGGGAACTGATTAAAGGAGGCGCGCGGGAGCTTGTTCTCGTGGCCCAGGACATCACGAGCTACGGCAGGGAGTTGAAGGGCTGGAACCTTGCATCCCTCCTCCGCGGCCTCGTGGCGCTGCCCGGTGATTTTTGGGTCCGTCTTCTCTATCTCTATCCGACGGCATTGGACGACGAGCTGCTGTCCCTCATCGCCACGGAAGAGAAGATCGTCAAGTATCTCGACATCCCGCTCCAGCATTCCGAGGACCGGCTCCTGCGGCTTATGGGACGAAGGGGGACGAAGAAGGAGTATCTGAAGATCCTGAGGAAGATCAGGAAGGCCATTCCCGGTGTGACTCTCCGGACGACCTTCATCGTGGGGTTCCCGACGGAGACGGAGGAGGAGTTCAACGGACTCGTGGACTTCATCGAGGAGGTGAGGTTCGACCGGCTCGGCGTCTTTGCATTCTCAAAGGAGGAGGGAACGCCGTCGGCGCTGTTGAAAGGACAGGTGCCCGACAGGGTGAAGAAGCGGAGGCTCGACGAGATCATGCGGCGCCAGGCCCTCATCTCTGCCGGGTTGAATGCGGAGCTTGTGGGCAAGCGTTTCAGGGCCGTCATCGACGAGGTCGGCGGCGGCGTCGCCATCGGCCGTCTCCCCTCGCAGGCGCCGGAGATCGACGGGGTGGTGATCATAAAAACAGTCGATGATCGGCAACCGGCTGTCGGCGACATCGTGACCGTCGGGATTACCGGGGCTCACGATTACGATGTCGAGGCGGTGATCGTCGCACCTGTCTCGCAATCATGTCCTATCCTCGTGCCAGGGTAGCTTTCATGAAAAGGCGGGACGAAATGCCTCAAGCCTTGCTGATAGCGAGCATGATTATTTGAAATTGGGCATCCGGGATTCATTCCTTTATTTCATCAACGGCGGGCCTGATATATTCCTCATGGGAAGACAAAGGTTTCGCAGCACCAGGGCTTCTCGGCATCATCGCCCCGCCTTTCCGGATGTCTTGTTGCAGCGATCAAGGTCATTCCGGGCATCAGTGGCAGCACGTGGCAACGAACTGGGAGAAACATGAAGAAATTTCCCTTTTTGCACATCATCCTTTTCTGCGCCACCTTCCTGACGACCCTCGCGGCAGGGGCGCTCCATATGGGGATCGACATCCTGAAGCAGCCGGAAAGGATCATCGAGGGGTTCCCCTTCGCCGGGACCCTCATGTGCATCCTCCTTTTCCACGAATTCTCCCACTATATCGCGTCGAAGATGCATCACATCACGGCGACGCTTCCCTATTTCATCCCTGCACCTCCTTATCCATTCATCATCGGCACCTTCGGCGCCTTCATCAAGATGAAATCCCCCATTGTGACGAGAAAGGCCCTCGTCGACATCGGCGCCTCGGGACCGATTGCGGGGTTCATCATTTCCATCATCGCCTGCCTGGCCGGCCTCAGCATGTCGGAGACAAGGCTGCCCCAGGCGGAGAAAGGGCTGATCTTAGGAGATTCGCTGCTCTTCTCCTTTCTCTCACAAATCGTGCTCGGTGTGACGCCTGATCAGCACGACATCCTCCTGCACCCCGTCGCCTTTGCAGGCTGGATCGGTCTCTTTGTCACCTCCCTGAACCTCATCCCCGTGGGACAGCTCGACGGAGGGCATATAGCCTTCGCGTTGCTTGGTGAGAGGCACAGGCAGCTTTCCCTTGTGCTCGTCTTCGTCCTCGCCTTCATGGGCATCTTCTTCTGGGAGGGGTGGATCCTCTGGGCCGTGCTTCTTGTCGTCCTCGGGATCCGCCATCCGCCCGTCATCCACTGGGAGATTCCCCTTGACTCAAGACGGCGTTTTGTCGGGTTCCTGTCCCTGGTCATATTCGTCATCACCTTCATCCCCTCACCGTTCCGGCTCGTCCTGTGAAAGCGTCCGTCATATCGAGCCCGTCCAATCCTCTTGTCAAGGAGATCCTGAAGATCAAAGCGGGGAAAAAGACCGGTCAGGAGGGACGATGCATCATCGAAGGTCCCCATCTGATCGAGATGGCCCTCTCGTCACAAGCTGCCATCGAGAGGGTCCTGTTCACCGCCGAATTCCTTGCCCGCCAGGACGGCCGCAGGTTGCTGAGGTCCCTCATGGGGAAGGTGCCCGCCGGTGGCATCATCGAGATGTCCGGTTCTGTCATCGACCGTCTCAGCGATACGGAGACGCCCCAGGGCATTCTGGCAGTGGTGGTGTTCGGCGCCACGGCACCGGAAGACCTAATTATCGGTGAATCTCCCCTCGTGGTCATCTGTGACGGCATCCAGGACCCCGGCAACCTCGGGTCGCTCATCAGGGTGTCTGACGCAGCAGGTGCGAACGCCGTCTTCATCCTCCCCGGGACATGCAATCCTTACCTCCCCAAAGTCATCAGGTCGACGGCAGGGAGCATCTTTCACATCCCCCTCGTCCCTATCGGTCCGGAGGCATGCGTGGATTTTCTGAGAACACATCATATCCCGCTTGCCATCGCCGACGTGCGCGGAGCGGTCTCCCTGTTTGACGCGGACCTCACGGGCCCGCTCGCCCTCGCCTTCGGGAGCGAAGCGAGGGGCGCCGGCAGGGTGCTGAGAGAGAAGGCCGATGTGTTGCTGAAAATCCCCATCGTGGGGAAGGCTGAGAGCCTCAATGTCGCCATGGCGGCATCAATCTGCCTCTACGAAGCTGTCAGGCAGAGAACAGCCCCCCGCTGCAAGCCCGGCCGGAAGTGACCTTGTTTTTGCATGAACCTTTCAGCTGCGTGAAAAGGCGGGGCGAATGCCCCGCCTGTCCCGGAAGTGTATTGCAACGATAAGGTTATTTTGGACACGAGTGAATCCATTTTTTTGTTGACGGACCCCATATCGCGTCGTATACTTTTTTTAGGGATGCCGTCTGAATCATTCGGCAGACAACGGGGGGGATACACGACGAGAGAGATGTGAAGGAGCGCGGGGATTCCGTTTATGGGTATATCCGCAAAATCACGGGAGCAGTACCGGATACTCGTCATCGATGACGATGCGGCCGACTATCTTAGCGCCCTCGGGACGATCAGGAACTGCATGGTGCTCCATCTGCCCGACCGGCTGAGGGCCTGCGAGTTTTTCTTCCACAACCATGTGGACCTCGTCATTCTTGACCATGGAACAGGTCAGGACTGCACGAAACTCCTGCAATTCCTCAAGTCAGTGAGACCGTCCATACCCGTCGTCACCGTCACGGCCTGCGGTTCCGAGAGCCTTGCCGTGTCGGTATTCAGGAACGGCGCCCGTGATTATTTCAAGAAGCCCCTCGAAATGCCATCCTTCATGGTCTCTGTCGGGGACGCCCTGGGCATACGGACGATATTGAAAAGGGCCGACTCGGAGCGTTCCAGGGATGGTCTTTTCCGCGCCGTCGGATATATCAATGATCATTATGACACGCAGCTGAAGCTTTGCCAGGTTGCCCGCGAGGCGGGAATGAGCGTGTCCTGCTTTGAGCGGCTCTTCAAGGTCAAGATGGGCATGACGTTCACCCGATACGCGAATCAACTTCGCATATCGAAAGCCCTTGCCATGCTGAAGGAGAGCGACCTTGCCATCAGTGACATCGCTTTTGCCTGCGGATTCACCAACCAGTTCCATTTTGCGAGGACCTTCAGGAAGATCACGAAGTCGTCGCCGAGTATCGTCCGGAGACATCAAAACGGCCAGGTGAGAGAAAAGAGACAAAGCTCCTGACGCCCGTCCGGCTTTCCTCGTCTAAACCTTATCGTTGCAATACACCCCCGGGAAAGGCGGGGCGTATGCGCCGAAAACCTTGCTGCGGCGACACCTGTATCGAGACTGAAGAGGAGGCATAAGCCAATGTCAGGAGAATTGGGCATCCTTTCCGACACTGACACTCACACTGACACTGTTTTCAGAGTGCTTCGCCCCGCCTTTCTATGCAGCTACAAAGTAAAGAAAATCCCCCCTCTGTCGATATGAATGTAACATCTCTTGTCATGGAAATACGGTGTAAATCATAGAAGGAGAACAGCGTGAAGGCGACGTCCGGACAG
Source organism: uncultured Nitrospiraceae bacterium (assembly GCA_963705105.1). Taxonomy (GTDB): domain Bacteria; phylum Nitrospirota; class Thermodesulfovibrionia; order Thermodesulfovibrionales; family Dissulfurispiraceae; genus CAVPIW01. The sequence goes on from CAVPIW010000018.1 coordinate 10,151, forward strand.
GAAGTACTGCAGTTGGTGACATTTAAGCTGGGTGATGAGGAGTACGCAGTCGATATCCTGAAGGTTCAGGAGATCAACCGGATGGTGCACATTACCGCCGTTCCGAATGCCGACCGTTCCCTTGAAGGCGTCATCAACCTCAGAGGCAGGGTCATCCCCGTCACAAATCTTCGGAAGAAGTTCGGGCTTGATTCGAAGGAACTCGATGGCCATTCACGCATCATGGTCGTCGATGTCGGTACCACCATCGGTCTCATCGTCGATTCCGTGTCGGAAGTGCTCAGGCTCCCCTCAGATACGGTCGAACCGCCGCCGCACATCGCCGGAAACGGCAGCACCGACTATGTAATGGGCATCGGCAAGCTCGAAGACCGGCTGCTCATCCTTCTCGACATTGAAAAGCTCATGGGTAAGGGGAAGGAATAGGTGCAAAAGCAGTGTGAGTGTGAGTGCGAGTGTCAGTTTCAGTGTCAGTGAAAGGAATAATAGCAGTGTGAGTGCGCGTGTGAGTGCGCGTGTCAGTGTCAGTGAAAGGAATATGTCGGGGTGTGAGTGGCAGTGGCAGTGAAAGAAATGTTTCGGGCCCTTCGGGGAAGGGCCCCCACAATATATTGATCCTTTTACTGCCTTATTGCCGGGATGCGTGACGCCGCGTGTTTCCCCATCTCATTGTCCGGAGCGACCTTCACCTGCAGGGAATAGGCCTGATACGCCGAGGACTGATCACCCGTGTTCTCATAGCAGATCCCAAGGACGCCGAAGATTTCAGGATGCTTGGGGTTCGCTTCGGCGTACTTTTTCAGATGGGGAATCGCCTCCCGGTAGGCCTTTGTCCTGTAGCGGCTCATGCCGAGGAAATAATGGGATGACGCATCCTCGGGAAAGAGGGAGAGGGCCCGCTTCAAATTTTCGACGCCGGCGCCGTAATTGCCCCTGAAGTACTGCGATATCCCCATGCCGCGCAATGCGGGCTGGTATGCGTTGTTGATGTTCAGCGCCGCCGTGAAAAAGCGATCCGCCGACGCGTAGTCCTTCTTTTTCAGCATGATATAACCCTTCAGAGAAGGGAAGGGCGCCTCGGTCCGGTCCGCGGCGATGGCACCGTCGACGTGTCTCTCCGCTTCCGCCAGGCTGTTCTTCTGATAGGCCCTCGCCGCCGGGTCATAGTGATCACGGTACACCTTGCTTGTCTTCCTGATGTCGGCGGACATGCGCTGGAAGCGCTCTTTGCCTGTCCCGTCACCGACTCTGACGTAAGGCGGCACTGCAGCGATCATCTGGCGGATCTCGTCGATACGCACCGATGTCCTCGGATGCGTCGACAGGAGGTCCTCGAAGAACCCCCTTTCCTGGGGTTCCTTGCCGATGGAGCGGAGGTAATCCTGCGAGATTCTGTCGAGGTTCTGATGGGCCCTGACGGCATTCTCCGGATCGTATCCCAGCCTGGTCATGTACTGGATACCGAGGCGATCGGCCTCCAGTTCATCGTCTCTCCCGTATTTCAGCAGCAGGAGACTGCTCCCGATGGCGCCTGCATTGAGCAGCGCGTCGGAGTAAGCCTGTCCGCCCAGGGCGGTCCCCGCCGCTGCAAGGCCGATCTGCTGGAGCATGCCGTATGACGTCTGACGGGCCGAATGGCGGGCGGCGACATGGCCCATCTCGTGGCCCATGACGAAGGCGAACTCAGCCTCGTTGTCGAGACCGGCGAGAAGTCCCCGGGTCATGACGACGTGGCCTGGAATGGCCCAGGCATTGGGGACGGAGCTGTTCTGGACGGCGAAATCAACGGGGAGATTGGGCCGGTGCGAGACGCCGTGGATGTTCCGGACGACCCCTGTCAGATATGTCCGCAGTTGATCGTCCCTGTAAGGTCCTCCGCCCCCTTCCGCCCCCCAGAGTGCGTTGGGATAGAGGTCACGGCCCATCTTGATCTCCTGTTCCTCGGATACGAGCATCAGTTCGCTCTGCCCCGTCACGGGGTTGGTGGCGCAGCCCAGTAGCGACAAAGTCAGCAGACAGACGACAATGAGGGAAGACACGAGCTTTTTCATGACGCGATATACCTCCCCGGGTTTTCCGTTATTGCTTTCATTATATCATCTTCAGGAAATCCCCGGTCGATCAGATTTCGGGCTGCCGCAACGACGCTGCAAGCCCCTCCGATGAGCGTTCCGTGTCTGTCGGCAAGGGCCTGTGGGCGCATGCCGCCGTCTTTCCTCGTCCCTGCGACGGAATCCGACACGATGATGATCCTCCCGGGATCCTTGATCCTGAATATGAGATCGACAGTCATAGGATGGAGATGGAAGGGGTCTGCTATGATCTCCGCGTACACATCCCTGTTCATCAATCCGAATCCCGCCAGGCCGGGCTCCCGGTGATGGAGAGTCCTCATGGCATTGAAGAGGTGGGTGACGCACCGGGCGCCGGCCCTGAAGCCGGCTTCAGCTTCCGCATAGGTCGCGTCGGAATGGCCCATGCTGACCCGGATCCCGCCGTCGGCAAGGCGGGTGATCAGCTTCGGCGCCCCGTCGAGTTCCGGAGCGAGTGTGACGATGCGCACTATATCCTCAAAGCCGTCGAGGAGCGCATTGAGATTGAATTCCGAGGGGTCGAGGAATGTGGCGGCATTGAGGGACCCGCATCGCGCGGGATTGAGAAAGGGTCCCTCGAGGTGGACGCCGATGATGCGGGCTGGTCCATGAGTGCCGGATGCAGGAGCACTCTCCCTATGAACCTGTTCCTGTTGATCCATAGCCTCCCTGATTACCGCCATCTGCTGCCGCATCACCGGGACGGGGGAGGCATAGAGGGTGGGGATGATCTCGTCGACACCCAGGGCTCCGTGGATCCTTGAGATCTCGAGGATGTGCTCCCCGAGGGTTGTTCTCGTGTCATACCCGCCGATCCCGTGGGTGTGGATGTCGATGATCTTCATGGCCCGCAGATCTGCTATGATAGCATGGAAGGAACAATGAATGAATCAACGCCATACCAGGAGAGGATCGACTTCGGGACATGGACGACCCGGGACCTCGATGTCCTTATCCGGCGGGCCTCGTCGCTGAAGGGCATTGCCCGGAAAGTCGCATTCATCTCGCGACAGTTTCTCGGTCTGCCCTATGGCGCATCGACACTTATCGGCGGCGAGGGAAGGCGGGAGGTATTCGTCATCAACCTCCGCCATGTGGACTGTTTCACCTTCCTGGATTATGTGGAGGCCTTGCGCCTGTCTGACACCGTTGTTGCGTTCAAGGACATGGTGAAGCGTGTTCGTTACCGGCAGGGGATCGTGTGCTACAAGGAGAGGAACCATTTTTTCACCGACTGGACCGCCGGGAACAATGTCAGGGATGTGACCGGGACTGTCGGCAGGGGTGCAACAAGGACATACGAAAAAAGACTCAATGATCGCGGAAACGGTTCCCTTCTTTCTGCCCGGCATTCCTGCCCGAAACCGGTTTATTTCCTGTATCCCCGCGGCTGGTCTCAGCGGGGAAGTCTGCCGGAGGCTGCATACGGGCGATTATGTCGGTGTCTGTTCCGAGTCGCCCGGTCTCGATGTTTCACACGTCGGGATAGTCGTCCGCCGCAGGGGGGCGCTCATGCTGAGACACGCCTCGTCATTGCCGGCCCACGGCATGGTCGTCGAACAGGGACTCATCGATTATATGGAAGGCAAACCGGGCATCATCGTCCTGCGGCCTGTCTAAACCTCCGTTGCATGCAGAGGCGGAACGAAGTACCTTAAAGCCTTGCTGATACCGATGCTGTCTCCGGGAAGACAGATCTGGTTCAAAGCCTTTCCAATGCGATGATGAGACATGTCGAGGTGTTCAGCGCCTGTCGCCTGACGGGCCGTTGATATCAATAGACACGGCAAAGTGTGGTCCGGTGACGAATAATAAGGCGTGAAACTCCCACTGATCATTGCGACCTGTTCTCCAGCGAATCCGTTTCCCTGCGGAGCACCCAGAGGAGCCAGAGGCCGGGCAGGGCCGTCACCGTCGTCAGGATGAAAAAGGTGATCCATCCCGTCAGCTCGACGACATATCCCGACGTCGGGGAGATGAAGACACGCCCGAGGGCCGCGAGGGAGGAGAGGAGGGCGAACTGCGTCGCGCTGTACCGGTGATTGCAGAGCGCCATGAGGAGCGATACGAACGCCGCCGTGCCCATGCCTCCCGAGAGGTTCTCGAAGGCGATAGCGAAGATCATAACGGGATAGCTCTTTCCCGTCCATGCGAGGAGGGCGAACGAAAGATTGGAGACGGCCTGAAGGATACCGAAGGCGAGCAGGGACCGGAAAAGGCCGAGCTTCACCATGAGGGCGCCTCCGGCGGCGGCGCCGATGAGTGAGGCGGCAAGACCCATACCTTTGTTGATCGTGCCGACATCGGTCGGAGTAAACCCCACGCCGCGGATGAGGAAGGTTGTTGTCAGTGTGCCTGCATAGGCGTCGCCCATTTTGTAGAGGACCATGAGAAGGAGAAAGGAGACAGCTGCGGGACGGGACAGGAACTCCCTGAGGGGGCCGACGATCGCTTCCTGGAGGGTCTTCGGGGCCGATGCTGTGAAAACGGGCTCGGGTCCGGCTAAGGTCGTCAAGATCCCGATCCCGACGAGCGATGCCATGATCAGATAGGTGTTGCGCCAGCCGATCACATCGGACAGGATGAGGGCGAGGGCGCCGGAAACAAGCATCGCAACGCGGTACCCTGTCACAAAGACGGCAGCGCCTATCCCCCGCTCGACATCGCGGAGGAGGTCCGTGCGGTAGGCGTCGATGGCGATGTCCTGGGAGGCCGAGAAGAAGGCGACGGTGAGAGCGAGGAGGGCGAGCATGAGCGGCGCACTCTGGGGTGAACGGGAGCTCATGACAGCAATGGCTCCCATGAGCGCGAGCTGGAGGGGCAGGATCCAGCCGCGGCGCCTCCCGAGCCAGGGAGGAACAAACCGGTCCATGACGGGAGACCAGAGGAACTTGAGCGTGTAGGGCAAACCGACGAGGGCGAAGACACCGATCGTCCTGATGTCGACGCCCTCGATGGTCATCCATGCCTGCAGGGTCCCTCCCGTCAATGCGAGGGGAAGGCCTGACGAAAAACCGAGGAAGGGCATGACTGCAACGCGGCGGTTGAGGCAGGCCCGGACAGAAGCTGTCAATTCGGTCAGTTCCGAACTCTTCTGTGAATCTCGCCCGATGAGGTCACTCCCCAGACCGTCCCGTCGGCTGCGGCTGAGATATAATCAATCCGTCCGTCCAGCTTTTTCCAGTCACTGCCTGCCCACCGGAAGACCTCCCCCATGTCGTTGACGCCCCAAATGTTTCCGGAACTGCCCACAGAGACCTGTTTGAACGTTCCGGGTATTTTGGACCATGTCGTTCCTGTCCACCGGTAGACTTCATCTGTGAATTGTGACCCCCCAGACAGTGCCGTCCTGTGCAACCGAAATATTTCTCAGGGTGCCGTTCATGAACTTCCAGTCGCTGCCTGTCCACCTGTACACTTCGTTGGCGACGGTCACTCCCCAAACGTTGCTGGAACTTCCCACGGCGACCTGCCTCAATGTTCCGGGCATTTTGGACCATGAGGAACCGGTCCAGCGAAACAATTCATTGTTCGGCGCGACTCCCCAGACGGTGCCGTCCGCCGCGGCGGATACATTGCTCATCTTCCCCTCGATTTTCTGCCAACCTCCCCCGGTCCACCGGTAGACTTCATTCGACGGGTTCGAGCCCCAGATCTGTTGACTGCTCCCGACGGACACCTGTTTCAGGATGCCCTCGACGCGCTGCCAAACGGCCTGATCATCAGGCGACACACTTGAAGAAGTCGTAATGCATCCAGTGGATCCGAGCGTGACGGCGAGAGCAAGCATCACGAGACATAACCGCATTGTCCGGTACAGCAATCCGTTCATAATGTTCCCTCCTTGTGAATAAATTTTACGGCGGAATGCACCTCAAAATGATATCACAGAAGACCACCGGTGTCTATAATGGTGCTTGTCGCAGCACGAAAAGACGCGAGGAAGTGTCAGTGAAAGGAGTACTTCATTTATATTCATCTAAACAATGGATTCGGGACTGCACTCGATGGCCGGCAGTTCAGGTTTATTCGAAGCTGATGAATCGCTTCGGGTCCACCTTTTGCGCCACCCGGGACGGGATGATGCCGGCGACGAGTATCGTCACGAACAGGAAAGCCGTCACGAGGGAAAGAAAAAGGACGGGCACCCTGAAGGTTATCTCCCATCCGAAGGAAATCTTGTTGATTACGTGGATGAAAATGATGCTCAGGATAGGGCCCATGGTCAGGCCGAGCACGATGCCGCCGAGACCGATGATCCCCGCTGTGATGGTGAGCGTCGCTCTGATCTGTCGCCACGATCCCCCGAGGTAGCGGATGATGCTGATGTCCCGTTTCTTTTCGAGGACGAGGGCGAGAAGGATGTTGATCACCCCGATGACGGAGACGAGGATCGCGATGAGCTCGATCGCATAGGTGATCGCGAAGCTCTTGTTGAAAATGCTCATGATTGTGTTGCGGAGATCCCCGTTGTTCATGATAGTCAGGGCATAGCCGGCAGGGAGCCGCTGCTTCAGCGTCCCGATGAACGAGGCGGCGTCGGCCCCCTCCCGAAGATAGACGCTGATCTGTGTCGCGTCATCGAGACCCCAGTATTCCTTGAGCCAGCGTCTGTCCATGAAGATGAATCCCGACGTGGCCGCATAGTTCATGAAGCTGTGGCTGACCGTGAAGGTCTTTTTCCCTTTCGGTGTCATGAGTTCTATCCTGTCGCCCGGCTGAAGGCCCTGTTTCAGCCTCAGGAAGTCCGAAACGGCGACTTTCCCTTCGTCCCTCAGCGCCCGGAGCTCTTCCGGGCGAATGCGCGACCCGAAGCGGGTTTCGAGATACCGGCCGTAGAGTTCAGTGTTTCCAAAGGCTACGGTCACCGGCGACCCGAGGAACTCGGACTGCAACGCCCGGTATCGGTCGATCCCCCCGATGTCAGGAAGGCCCTCGATCGTCCTGATCACATCCTCCGACAGGGGGAAAAAGCAGTAATTCGAGACGCAGGAGGCGGGTTTGATGTAGACGTCTGCGGAGACGTTTCTGTCTATCCACTCTTTGAGGGACGTCCTGAAGGAGAAGATGAGCGTCAGGAGGGCCACGATGAGGGCGCTGCTGATGGCGACGCACATGAGGGCAACGGAAAAACGGTAGAGGCTGCCCCGGATATCGCCCAGGGCGATTCGGCCCGGCGACCTGAACATCCGCCCCGTCACCCTGCGCAGGAGCCTCAGCAAGACGAGCAGGAAGGAGGGCGATAGGAGAGTGAACCCGAGAATGATAAGAAGGATACCCGTATAGGCGAGGAAAGGAAAGGGGAAGGGCATGAAACGGTAATCCGCATAGGCCGCCGCCATTCCCGTGATGACCGACAGGAGGCCGAGGGTGCTGAAAAGAACGAGGTATCTCCTGTACCGGCCTTCGAAGGACCCCTCCCTCAGGGTCTCGCCGGGATGGATTCTCGACGCCTCAACGGATGGAAAGAGAGAGGCGATGAACGACACGGAAAGGCCGAGGACCAGTGCCGTCAGCCAGTCCTGAAATGTGAGGAGATAATCGGAGACGGCGACGTTACTGTACATGGAGGAGATGGTCCTCTCGACGGCGATGACGGAGAAGTACGCGAAGACCTGACCGAGGACGATCCCGGAGAGAGAGCCGACAGAGCCGATGATGAGGCCCTGCAGGGTGAAGAGGATCATGATTGTTCTCCGGTCCGCGCCGAGTCCCCTCAGGATGCCGATTTCCGTCCTGCGCTTGACGACGGAGATGAAGATCGTATTGTAGAGCAGAAAAACCCCGACGAGGATGGAGATGAGACTGACGAACTGCAGGTTGTACTGAAAGGAGGAGAGGAGCGACTTCTGGTTCCTGATGAGCTCGGACTTCCTTTCGAGAACAAGGTCCGACGGCAGTATCCTCGAAATCTCCGCCGCCTGCCGCTCGTCGGCGATGAGATCGATTCTTGTGAGCTGTCCTGTCCTGCCGAAGAGTTCCTGAAAATTGCCGATGTCCATAATGAAGGAACGGGTTGAGAGGACGTCCCTGTCGAGAATGTCGGCGACGAGGAGGGAGTACTCACGGTCATACACGAGCACCTGCAGGGTGTCACCCCTGCGTACCGACGCGGCCGCGGCAAAGGACGCTGTGATGAGGACGGCGTTCTGATTTCTGTAAAAAGTCTCGATATCGGTCGCTTTGCGGGGTGTCGCGCCGATGAACCTGAGGGACTTGACCGTGTCGATCCCGCTGATCTCGATTGTTTCGTCCCGCGCCCGGACGTACCCCGTCGCTTTCATGACGGGGAAACAGGCGCCGGCCTTCTGCAGGACCAGGGGGTAAAGGGTCTCGTCGAAGTCGATTCCGGACAGGCTCAGGATCTCATGAGTCGCCGCCGGGTTGATCCCCCTGATTTCCGTCTCGAAAGCATTCATCGCCCTGTCCGAGGCGACCTTCACGCCCGTGAAAAGGCCGATGCCGAGGGCGACGCCGACAATGGAGAGGGCCGTGAGGAAGCGCTCCTCCCTGATCGTTCTGAGGATGATGAGGCGGAGGAGTTTGATCGTCCTGTTCATGCCGGTATCGCAGCGATCATGTTCACCTTCCCGTTGCGTGAAAAGGCGGGGCGAAGCGCCTCAAAGCCTTGCTGAAGGCGACGATGAGCATTGCCAGGTTCGTGTTTCAGGATTCCACTCTTTGTGTAATCGACCATTGGCTTGAAAAGGGATCTTCCGCGACGGTTGTGGTGTCGCCGCATCAAGGTTTTCGGCGCATACACCCCGCCTTCCCGGATGGCATATGCGACGATAAGGTTCATTCCGCTATGCTGCCGTCCCTGATACGGACGATCCGCCCGGCGTATGCGGCGATGTGCTGCTCGTGGGTGACGAGAACGAGGGTCTTTCCCGACTCCGCTGTGACGCCGCAGATGAGTTTCATGATCGATTCGCCGGTCCGGCTGTCGAGGCTCCCTGTCGGTTCGTCGGCAAGAATGATAGCCGGGTCATGGATGAGGGCACGCACGATGGCGACGCGCTGCTGCTCCCCGCCGGACAGCTGATAGGGATAGGAGGAGGCCTTTTCCCTGAGCCCGACGCGTCCGAGGAAGTCGGCGGCCCGCCGCTCGTCGTCGATGCCGTTCAGCAGGAGGGGCAAATGGACATTCTCCAGGACGGTGATGTTCGGCAGGAGGTTGAAGAACTGGAAGATGAAGCCGATCCTCTTCCTCCGGTGGAGCGTGAGCTGCTCATCGGTGTACCGCGTGATGTCGTCGCCGCCGATGACGATATGCCCGCTGTCGGGCCTGTCCATGCCGCCGATGAGGTTCAGCAGCGTCGATTTGCCCGACCCCGAACTCCCCATGACGGCGACGAACTCTCCCGATCCGATCGTGAGGGTGACGTCCCTGAGGACAGGGGTGTCGCCGAAATGCCTGTTGATTCCTTCAAGGAGAATCATCGTTTACCGCGCAGTTGCATGAAAAGGCGGGACAAAACGCTCTGAAAACAGTGTCAGTGACAGTGTGAGTGTCAGTGTCGGTGTCACTACCGCTGCTTCCGGGAGGGCAGATACGGTTCAAAGCCTTTCCAATGCGATGATGAGACTTTTCCAGGTGTTCAGTGCCCGTTACCTGACGGGCACTTGGTATCAACTGACACGGCAAAGGGTGGCCTGGTGATGAATAAGGTATCTTAGCGGAAAGGCTTTTCACCACATCAGCCTTCCCGTCAGTCCTTTTGTCGTCCGGTCCCATCCGTTGTCTCCTGTCTGATGTTTCTCGGCGCTTTCGCCCCGCCTTTCCCGGGAGTGTATTGCAACGATAAGGTTCAGTATCCCGTCAGCTCGGCATAGGCCCTGCCCGTCGCGTTTCCCTCGACTGAGCATGTCCCTTCCCAATAATAATTAAGGGTCGAATGGGCGGCGACGCATTCCTGGTCTTCCAGGGACGGGATGACGATCACGTCGATACCCGCGGAAGGGATGGCGATCCGCCATCGCGAGGGATAACGGGCCCTGGTTTTTTTCGATGTATAGTGACCGAGCACGGTGAGGACGACGTCGTCGCGGGAGAGCTGCCGGGCACTGCCGTCGCGTTCGACGATTGTACCCGATGAGAAGGGGTCGATCGTTCCGTCGCTCCTGCGAAGGCGGTAGATCATGATGTCCCGTCCGTCGTCGAGCTGGATGGCGAACCAGTCCCAACCCCTCACCTCTTTTTCCAGGTCCCTCGTCGGAGAGCTCGCGGTCGAACCAGCTTGACCCTGTCACGCGGAAGACCTTGTCCCGGTATCGAAGGGTCCCTGTCGTCATAAGCCGCGTAAGGGAGAAATACAGAGAGGCGGACAGGGGGGATTCCCGGGATTTGCGGGAATACCCGTTGTTTCCGTGGAGCACGACCTTCTTTTCGGGAACGAGGAGGAAATCGATGGCCTTCTCGTCGTCTGCGGCCCTGATGCGTATGGTGTCTCCGGACCACTGCAGTTGATTTCGTTCGGTCCATACGAGGAGGTCGCCGTGTTCCGTCCCCGAACTCGCGAAGGCCCCCCTGTCCGCAACGTCGCTGAAGGAAAATCTCTTTCCCGCGACGTCGGTGAGGGCGAAATGGGATATATAGATATTGTTCAAACCGAAGCGGGAACGGTAGGGTCTTTTCTGGACGCCGACAACGAAAAAGGTGAGCTCGTAACCGAACAATCTCCCCTGGTCGTCGCGGAGATGGCCGGTGAAGTACCACCACTGGACTTTGTAGTCATCCCGGTAGTGCATGTCACCGGGAAAGGCGACGGACTTGGAGGGGGTGACATCTGCGAATTCCTCTGCCGATACCGGGACGGCGATCGCGCAGAGGATCAGAGCCAGAGTGATGAGGTGAAGTCCGACCATGATCTCATCATCATGAGTCAGGGGCGGGACAATTTGCAAATCCGGCGCCGCGCTACCCGATCCAGACCGTTCTCTTGAAGTCTTTCAGGCCTTCGACAATGTGGTTCGTCGTTCCCCGGTAGCCGACCCTGAGGCTCGATTCGAGGTCATAGTGTTTCAGGCAGGTGCCGCAGGAGAAGATTTCAACGCCCTTTCCCTCGATGCTCTTCAGGATGGGGATCATCTCCCCGTCCGTCGTCGTGAGCTTCACGCCGGCATTGAGAAAAAAGATGGTGTGCGGCATCTCACCCGTCACGAGCATGGTTTCAAAAAAGGCCTTCATGAGGACCCTGCCGAGGGCTTCCTCTTTTCCCATGGTGTCGGAGCCGACGATACAGAAGAGGTCTTTTTCTTTGATCGCTTCTGCGGGAGATTCAGCCGGTTCGCAGACGTAGCCCTTCATGAGCTTCACCCGCCAGTGACCGTTCTCCCGGACCTCTTCAGAGGAGAGCCCGCTCTTCCGGGCGAACCTCATGAGGTTTCTCAACGATGCCTCGTTGTCGATGAGGATATCCACCGATCCCTCATCGATTTTCGATATGGCCTCTTCAGCCATGATGACAGGCTTGGGACATCCGAGGCCCCGCGCGTCGATAAACATAATGCTTCCCTCCCGATGTTTCTGTTTAACAATACCTTGGGAAGGACAGGAAATACCAATAGCTTTTATCGATAAATTCTTCTGTATTGATAGGAGAACCTTGAAGTTCATTCCCTCCAGGAAGCGATCACATCTCTGAGGGCCTTGTAGATGTCCGGATGGGAGAACGGGAATCCCTCGGCAAGGAGCACGCCGGGAATAACACGCTGCCCGTTCAGGACGGCCTTCGCAAATTCACCCAGGGCGATCCTCGCGGCGAAACCCGGAACGGTCAGGAAGGCGGGCACTTTGAGCGCCTCGGCAAGGGCCTTTGAGAACTCGGCATTTCTGACTGGATTGGGTGATGTTATGTTGACCGGTCCAGAGACGTGGCGCCTGTCAATGAGAAACAGAAAGGAGTTTACAAGGTCGTCGATGTGGACCCAGGAGACCCACTGTTTTCCCGAACCGACGGGTCCGCCGAGAAACCGCTTGAAGACAGGGATGAGGGACCCGAGGAGACCCCCTTTTTCGCCGAGAACGAGCCCGAACCGGGTGATGACCACCCTCGCACCGCGGCCGGCCGCGCTCATCGCCTCCTGTTCCCAGTCCCTCGCGAGGAGTCCGAGGAAATCGCTTCCGCTCGGCGCGTTTTCACGGAGTTCCTCATCGCCGTGAAACCCGTAATAGCCGATGGCCGAAGCATTGAAGAGAGTCGTGCCGGCCTTGTCCGGGATCGCGTCGACGACGTTCCTCGTCGTGAATATCCTGCTGTCACGGAGGTCTTTTTTGACCTCCGGATTCCAGCGGCGTGAAATGGACGATCCGGCAAGGTTGATGACCCATTCCGCACCGGCCAGTTTCTCCTGCCAGGGCCCGGGCTGCACGGGATCGCCCTCGATCATCTCCGCCCCGGGGATATCACGGCCCCTCCTGGACCTCGTGAGAACCATGACGGCATGTCCCTCTTTCACAAGCCTCCGAACAAGCCTGGTCCCGACAAAACCCGTCCCGCCGGTCACGAATACTTTCATGGAGACCTCCGTTGCAAGTTCTTTCTTCCATTATAAACCCAAATAGAGTATATCCAAGAAGATAACCCTCGTAGTTACGTAAAAAGGCGGGGCGAAGCGCTCTGGAAAACATTGTCAGTGATAGTGTGAGTGTCAGCAAAAGCTTCATTATTTTCAGACATTGACCCGAAAAGCTGCCTTTTGTGACGGTTAATGTGGTCGCCGCATCAAGGTTTTCGGCGCATACACCCCGCCTTTCCGGAAATCCTATTGCAACAAGAAGTGACAAAATTGGTTAACTGAGGGCTCAAATCAGCAATATTTCCCAATAATAGCAATAAATTACAACATTTTATCGCTAAAGATCACCGGGGAGGCACCGATAACAAATTAAAGAAAAAAGAGCGAAGGTCGGAAAGGGGGATAGGGATTTACGGACCGGGGCTCTGAAAAAATCAAGGCAAGGATGCCTGATACAACATTTCAAGGAGGAAAGTACCATGTCACTCGTCATCAACACAAACATTCTCTCTCTGAACGCTCAGAGGAACCTCGCAGCAAACAACGCAAGCATCAATATTTCCGTTCAGCGTCTTTCTTCGGGTTTACGGATCAACTCGGCCAAGGACGATGCGGCCGGTCTGTCCATTTCGGAAAAATTGCGCGCCCATACACGGAGCATCTCCGTCGCCATCAGGAACTCCCAGGACGGCATCAGCCTGTCCCAGACTGCTGAAGGCGGTCTCACGGAGATCGGCAACATCCTCGCGAGAATGAGGGAGCTGGCAGAACAGTCGGCGAACGGCACCGTCGGCACGTCGGAGCGGAGCGCTCTTGACAACGAGTATCAGCAGTTGATCGAGGAGATCAACAGGATCTCCAACGTCACGGAGTTTAACGGCGTGAAGCTGCTCGACGGCAGCATGAGCAGCGCCGGCGTGACGCTGCAGGTCGGTTTTAAGAACGATGCCAACGACAGGATCACTTTCTTCTCCGGCATTGCAGCGACCAACGCAACCGGCCTCGGCATCACCGGAGCGTTTGCGACCATCTCTGGGGCCGGTAACGCCCAGTCTGCCCTCACGCAGATCGACAGCGCCATCACGACCGTCGCCACAAGGAGAGGCACCCTCGGCGCCATCCAGAACAGGCTCGAGGCGACGATCTCAAATCTCAGCATCACCAACGAGAACCTGAAGGCGGCGGATTCGCGGATCAGGGATGCAGACTTTGCTGAGGAGACGGCAAGGTTCACGAGGAACCAGATCCTCGTCCAGGCCTCGACGGCAATCTTGGCGCAGGCCAATGTGGTGCCCCAGTCCGCACTGCAGCTCCTGAGGTAATACAGCGTTTCTCATGACCCGGGCGGGCGGCTTCCCTGTGAAGCCGCCTGAACCCTACAAGGAGGACAGCAATGATCATACGGGGCGATGACAAAAATATGTTTGCGTCAATGCCTTTCGAACCTCCCAAGACCGTCACGAGAACAGACGCTGGCAAGGAAAAGAAAACCCAGGAAAGCGCAAAGGAGGGGGTCGCACAGAGGAGTGAGACGAAAAGCGATGTTCCGCAGAGCATGACCGGGCCGGAAGGACGCATGCTTGAACAGTTCATGAACAGGAAAGTCCGACTGGAGGTCGATACGGAACTCCACAGCGTCATCATCAAGATCGTCAACAGGGAAAACGGTGAGGTCATCAAACAGATACCGCCTGAAGAGCTTGTTGACCTCGCAAAAAAAATGAAGAACATTAAAGGGATGTCCCTCGTCGACAAGGAGGTATGACGTTGGCCATATCGGCGGGTATCGGCCTGAGCTCAGGTCTTGATTACAGCAGTCTTATCACGAATCTCCTGCTCCTGGAGAGGCAGCCGGTCACCAACCTCCAGAGCAGGCAGAACAAGTACAAGGAGAAGATCAGCATCTATAATGATCTCTCTTCAAAGCTCTCGGCATTCAAGACTGCGGCTCAGGCCCTCAAGACGACGACGGACTTCCTTTCCAAGAAGATTTCATCCAGTGATGTCTCCGTCGTGGACGCGACGGCGACAAATACTGCTTTAGCGGCCGGTTATACCATATCAGACATAAGCCAGATCGCCAGGGCTCATCAGTTCACCCATAACACGGGCCTTGCCGACGCGGACTCCACCGTCGTTCTGTCTGCCGGCGGGAGGTTTCAGTTCACAATCAACGGGGAGACACAGACGATCGACGCGTCGTCTGACATGACACTCCGGCAGCTTGCCGATGCCATCAATGAAAAGACCTACACAGGCTCCATCAAGGCCCAGGCTTCGGTCATCAACACGGGAACGTCGGCGTCACCATCCTACAAACTCGTCCTCGCGAGCACAGCTACCGGCGCTGATTACGGCATGATGATCAACGCCGACGATTCCACCCTCGACCTTGACCAAGTTCAAGGGGCCGATTCGGACTCAGATGGACAATATCGCGTTGATATGCAGGCTGCCCAGAATGCCCTGTTCAAAGTCAACGGGCTCCAGGTGACAAAGAGCTCGAACACGGTGAGCGATGTCATTACCGGCGTGACCTTCACGATCAAGCAGCAGGGCACTGTACAAGTCAATCTGACTGTTGAGAATGACTCGGAGGCTATCAGGAAGAAGATAGAGGATTTTGTCACGGCCTATAACGATGTCGTGAACCTCGTCTCATCGAAATCGACATACGACACGACGGCGAAGAAGGGAGGGCCCCTGAACGCCGAGGCGACGGCGAAATCAATCGTCAACAAACTCCGGAGCATGCTTATCACGCCCGTGTCGGGACTGGGGAGCGGGATCGATTCCCTTGCCGAGATCGGCATCACGACAAACAGCAAGGACGGGACACTCGTTGTCAACACGGCGACTCTGAGCGGCAAGTTATCGACCAACCTGGAAGAGGTGGCCGATATTTTTACCTCGTCAGGCAGCGGCATAGCAGGCAAGATTGCCGATTATGTCACAGAGATTACGGGATCAAGCGGAGCCCTGACAGGCAGAACAAAGGGACTGCAGTCAGTCATCGACGACATCTCGTCGGATATCCGGAGAATCGAGAGCAGGCTTGCTTATAAGGAGCAGGCCCTCAGGAGACAGTATGCGGCACTCGAGTCCCTGCTGAGCGGTTTCTCGGCACAGGGATCGTTTCTCTCAGGCCAGATGAGCAGTTGGTCCTGACAAAATATTATTCACGGAGGCATGAATGCAGCAGCAGGCGGGAGCCTACAGGACGACGGAAGTCAATACAGCGGACAGCATAAAAGTCGTTTCCCTTCTTTACGACGGGGCTATTAATTTTATTCAGGCGGCGAAGCTTAAGATCGGAGAGCGTGACATCGCAGGGAAGGGCCTGTATATCGGCAAGGCGACGTCGATCGTCGCAGAGCTTTCGGCCTCTCTCAACATGGATGCAGGGGAACTCGCGGGGAACCTGAGAAAGCTCTATGATTTCGTACTCGACAGACTTTTTCAGGCTAACCTAAAGGACGATACGTTTGCCTGCGATGACGCCGAACGGGTGCTCCAGGAACTCCGGGGAGCCTGGAAAGAGATCGAGAAGAGACCTTTGCAGAACCAGAAAACCCCTGAAAACGGCATTGAAGTGAGGATCTGATGGACAATCTCACGTCACTCTATGAAGACCTCCTGTCCTGCGCCCGGAAACAGATGGAACACCTGCGTGACGGAGACCTTGACGGCGCGCTCCTCCGGATGTCCGAACGCGAGGAGATCATCGGCCGCATGCGGACCGCCGCCGTGCTGGTCGATAAGAGTGCCGCCACGAGGGAAAATTCCGCACACCTCATGAACATAGCCGAAGAGATCCTCTCCATCGATACGGATATGGGGAAGATCGTCCAGCAGGGCATGCGCACCATCATGGATGAGCTTCTGACCGTCCAGGAGACGAGACAGAATCTCGCCCCCGGAAAAGTCTACCGCGACTCCGGTAACCAGGTTCATGTAAGCGCATAGGAAAAAGAGTCAACACTACATTGCATTAAATTCAAAATTCGCCTTACCCCTCCCTTCATCTTCCTTCCTCCTGATGTTGTTGAGCATGGAAGACTGCGTAGTTAGCCCGATATACCCCTCTTTGTCATTCCCGCGCATGCGGGAATCCAGATTCGTGCAGATGCCAGTTCTGCGGGCATGACAGCTTTTTCATGAGAAACCTATAAGTTCTAATGTTGAACCAAACTTTAAAGTAATCTTTCATTTCCCCGATACCAAAATGTGATGGAAATCACAGCGAACAATGATGGCCGACTTTATTCGATCAGCGAAGTCAGCAGACTCACCGGCGTCC
>CAVPIW010000019.1:0-79787 GCA_963705105.1 uncultured Nitrospiraceae bacterium
CTCTCTTTTCACTGTACACTGTAAAAATACTGTAAAAATAAATCCGTCCCCCTTTTTTCTCTAGATGCGCTTGATTTCATTGATGTGCTTCGAAACAGAGCCATCCCAAAGTGCTGAGCAGGGTCAGCCCTTGAATCTTGACAATACTGGTCCATCATTTTCAGGAGCCGTGAATGCCGGTGCGCAACCACCGAAAAGGTGACTCCCCCGTTCTTATCTCAAAGATAATCGCAAAATCGTTGAATGTCAAGATAATGTCAAGATAATGTTCAAGATATTGTGATTCAGCGGTTCGATCGGCCGGTGTGTGCCCGAGTCGGCTTTGAGGCGCTTCGCCCCGCCTTTCCGTGCAACTGTAAGATTGACTCTTTTAACTGAATCCTGACCGGATTGGGTGAGATCAAAGTCTCTCTCAGAAGAAGTCTGATACATTCCACCACGAGCAGAGAAATGCAGATAGAAGGGATAGGATGCGAGACCGAAAGGACGACGGAAATACACGATCAGCGGCGTGCTGTGAAAGAAGGAACCCCGCAGGATGTGCGGGGTTCCTTCCTGAAATCACATAATCTATCAAGCGGACGACTATATGTTCTCCTCCATCTCCCAGACGCCGCAGGGGCAAATGCCGGCGCAAAAGGCACAGCCGATGCACTTGTTCTCGTCGACGACATACTCGTAGGCACCTCCGGGTTTTTCGACCCTGCTGATTGCACCCCAGTAGCACGTCGACTCGCACATGTGGCAGTCGCGGCAGGTGGCGCAGGACATGCACCGCGACGCCTCTTTCTCGGGGTCATACTCGCCGGCGCAGGCGTCGTAGTATTCCGACTTTATCCGCTCATAGGGGATGACCTGCTCGACCTCGGGTTGCCGCGGCGCGTGCATGAGCTGATAGTGGATCGTCTCGGCGGCGATCCGGCCCTGCCCGATGGCGTGGGTCACGAGGCCGAGCCTTGTTGCGTCACCGATGGCGAAGACCTTGACGTCCGAGGTCTGGCCGATACTGTTGACGGCAATCCACCCCTTTTCGGCATGAACGCTCGGCGGGAGGAAATCGACGACGGGCACATCGCCGACGGCGACAACGACGAGGTCGGCATCGAGAGACGTTCCGTCAGTGAAGAATAGGCTCTTCAGCGTCTGGTCATACCGCTCCGTGAACTTCGGCCAGACGATCTCCGTGCCCTTCGCAACGGCCAGTTCCATCTCCTTGCCGAAGGCGGCCGGTTTCTGGATATCGACGGCGATGACGGACCGGGCACCGCAGTTGAATGCCTGCGAAGCCACATCCATGCCCACGTTCCCGGCGCCGACGATGACGACCCGGGCGTCCTTCAGGTCCGGCAGGTTCCCGATGTTCGCGCCCTTGAGAAAATCGTACGCCGTCACAGTGTGTTCGGAACCGGGGAAGTTGAGCACCCTCGGCTTGTGGGCGCCGCAGGCGACGACGACGATCTCGTGCTGTTTATAAATCTCATCGAAGGTGCGCTGGTCGACCTTCTTCCTGAGGTGGACGGTGATGCCCAGCTCAAGGAGCCGCGATATCTCTTTCTGGAGGAGCTCCTGGGGAAGGCGCTCCCGGGGGATGCAGATCTCCAGCTTCCCGCCCAGCTTGTCCGCGGCTTCATACAGGTCCACGGAATGACCCTTCAGGGCGAGCTGCCACGCGGCGCTCAGGCCGCCCGGTCCGCCGCCGATGATGGCGATGGAATGTCCCGTCGGCTCTGCCCGTTTCGGCGCCGGCAGGTCAAGGGCGAGGAGCCCGTAATTGTCGATATGCACCGGCTCGTCGAGCTGCCCCCTCGTGCAGGTCTGCATGCAGAGGTTCGGGCAGATCTGGCCGCAGACCGTCGCGGGCAGAGGGCTGTACTGCAGGACAAGCTCGAGGGCCTCCTGCAGCCTGCCCTGTCGGATCAGGCGCGTCCTCGTGTGCGAGGGGATGCGCGAGGGACAGGAAAACGCGCAGGGCGGCAGGTACTTTTCGTTCGCCCAGACGGGGCGGTTCCTCCTCTCCTTCCCCGTCGTGATGTAGGGGAGGAGCGTCTGGTCATGATCGATGTATTCGGCGAAGAGCCCGCCCTGGCCGAGGTCCTTTTCCCACTCCGTCTTCCTGAAGTCCGACGTGGAGATCCTGAACCATGTCCGCTCCCGTTTTTCCCGGGGAGTGTACGTCATGAGCTTCTTCCAGTCTTCCGGCGACCGGGTCAGCTCCTTGTAGAAGGACAGCCGCTCGATCTCCGTCAGGAAGGGCTTCATGTTGGTCGTCAGCCATTCCCAGTCCTGGGGCGTGAGGTCCAGGAGCTTCACGTCCCGCTCGCTGTATCCGCTGATGGGTCCCCTGAAGTAGATAACGCCGCCCACCATGCCGACACAGGGTCGATAGCCGAGGATATTGTCCGGGTTCCTCGGGTTCACACCACAGACGACGGTGATGCCGCCGGCCTTGAACTCGGCGAAGGAATCGCCCACGTCCCTGAAATACCAGGACTGGGGAGGATCAAACCGGGGGTTCTGCTTGGTCATCGTGTCGCACCGGGCTCCGCCGCTGCCTTGTACATAGAGGATGCCCTGCGCCGCGGCGTTGAAGGCGCCGTTGGTGACGTCGCCGAGCACCGTGATCTTTGCCCCGCAGTTCAGCCACCCCACGTCGTCGGAGGCGCTCCCCCTGACGACGATCTCGGTGCCGAACATGCCCATGCTCCCGAGCCGCTGTCCCACCGGTCCCTCGACGACGATCCTGACAGTCTCGCCGCGGTTCCAGATGCGTCCCCCGATACCGTGCTGTCCGTCGGCCGTGACGTGGAGGTTCCGGCCACCCTCGGCGACGGTCTGCTGGATCTGCTCTTCCAGTATCCTCGTCGGGACGCGCTTGCCCCGGATGTGCCCGTGGATCGTTATAACTTTCCTGTCCTTCTCGTGACGCTTCACGTCTTTATCCCATTTAGCACGCATAGCTGATCTCCAGCCTCTCCGCCATCGCCCTGTCGTCCGTACTCAGACCGTCAGCCATGCCGATGGGCAGCTCCGTGCTCCGTCCCATGGGGGCGAAGATCTTCCTGAGCTCCACATCGGCGGCCTTGAATGTCTCGACGACACGCTCCGCCACCCTGTCGGGGTCGAGGCGCCGGTAGAGCCTGGGGTCCTGCGTCGTGATGCCCCGCGGGCACTTCCCGGTGTTGCAGAGGTTGCACCGGTTGTATTCGTCGCCGAAGCAGTCCGAGGCGGCCTGCATGATGTACTTGCCGATGGCGACGGCCGAGGCGCCGAGCATGATGAGCGCCGCCGCGTTTGCAGCGAGGTTTCCCTTCTTGCCGACGCCTCCCGCTGCGATGAGGGGAAGCTCGTTCTGCTTGCCCTGCTTCACCAGGTCCAGATAGCACTCCCGGATGTTCGACGCGATCGGGTGGCCCATCTTGTCCATCGAGACATTGTAGGCAGCGCCCGTCCCGCCGTCCTCGCCGTCGATGCAGAGGCCCGCGGCGTAAGGGTTCCTCGCCAGGTTGTTGAGCACGGCCCGGGCCGTCTTGGTCCCCGATATCTTCGGATAGACGGGCACCCTGAAGCCGAAGGCCATGGACATGGACTGGATCATCTTCGCCACCGACTCCTCGATGGAGTACTTCGTCTGGTGCGTCGGCGGCGACGCGAGGTCCACGAACTGCGGCACGCCGCGGATTTTGGCGATCAGCTTGAGCACCTTCTGGGCCATGAGGAGACCGCCGTCTCCGGGCTTTGCGCCCTGGCCGTACTTGATCTCGATGGCAGCGGGGTCCTCGACCATATCGGGCAGGGCATGGATGATCTCGTCCCAGCCGAAATAACCCGAGGCGATCTGGATGACGAAGTACTTGAGGTAGCGCGACCTGAGCAGGCGCGGCGGCATGCCCCCCTCGCCGGAGCACATGACGACGGGCATGTTTTCCACCTCGTTGAGGTATGCCACACCCATGGCGAGACCCTCCCACATGGGCGGGGAAAGGGCGCCGATGGACATGCTCCCGATCATGATCGGGAAGATCTCCCGGACGGGCGGGATGAAGCGGCCGTTGTCCCTGTTGATGACCAGACTCCCGTTGTCCGCGACAAGGGGCAGGTCTTCCGGCGGCAGGATCCTGCCAAGGAGTGTCCTGATCCGGAACTCATGGCGCCCCGCGTCGAGGGCCGGGTCCGTGAGCATGGATATGCGGGTGAACTTCAGGCGGTCGAGCGTCGAAGGCGATGGATCGTTCCTGCGCCCGCCGCGCCTGTACCCCTCTCCTCCCCTGTTTTTGTAATGGAGGAGCTTGTTCTGGAAGTTGTATTCCGGCTCGATGGCCTCGTTCGGGCAGACGAGGGTGCAGGTCCCGCAGCCGACGCAGTAGCGCTCCATGTCGGTCACCTGTTCCACGACCTGGACGACCCGTCTCACCGCCTTCGGCGTCGGTACAGGTCCCTCGGAATGGACCGTCCGCATGAGCTTCACCGTCGGCTCGATGGCCTTGACAGGGCAGACGGCGGTGCACCGTCCGCACCGTTTGCACCGGTCGTCTCTCCACCGGACGATATAGGGGAACTCTTTGAATGTGAGCTGGTGATTGTGGTCTAACCGTGCAGCTGGTTCCATACCTGTACCTCCTCCGCCTGGGGCGACACGATGACCATGTCGTATTTCATGGGGAATATGTCCGTCGCGCGGTCGCGGTCCGGCAGGACCCGGTCCACGCCGCACTCTTCGGACATCAGCGCGTACTTGCCTTTCGCACCACCCACGATGCCGGGCCTCAGCTTTTTCGCATCGTGCACCATGAAGCAGGTCCCGTCAGGAGTGAAGCCGATGACGAGATTGGGACCGTCGATGCAGAGGGGCCTCAGGGAGTGTTTCATGAGCCTGAGCGCCTCGTGGTCATCCCTCCGCTCCAGCTCCCCGTCCTGGAGCGGCGTGATGACGTCCTTGTAGTATGTCAGGGGATAGCCGAGCTGCCGCGACGTGTAGTGCAGAATGTGGGTGAAGACCTCGCTGTCGCTGTTGTACCCGATGTAGCCGGGAAAGCCCCTGCCCGTGAGGAACTCCCGGATGGGCACGAAGGCCGTGTTCTCGCCGTTCGTCATGGAGCAGAAGCCCTGGATGAAGAAGGGGTGGCAGGCATACAGGTAAATGGCGTAGTTCGTGTTCTGCCTGCCCTGGGCGAAAATGATCTTCGCCTTCACGTCATCGCGGTCGAGGCCGAAAAACTCGCCCAACTGAAGGGGGTCGC
This sequence comes from uncultured Nitrospiraceae bacterium, assembly GCA_963705105.1. Classification (GTDB taxonomy): domain Bacteria; phylum Nitrospirota; class Thermodesulfovibrionia; order Thermodesulfovibrionales; family Dissulfurispiraceae; genus CAVPIW01. Next base: position 5,238 of record CAVPIW010000019.1, read on the forward strand.
CGACCTCTTTCAGGGTGATGACGTCGGGGTAAAAGGAGAAGGCGAAGAGCGACTCGTCCGTCTCTCCGAGCCTCCTCAGGGCGATGCGCGTGTTCATGAGGAGGTCTTCCTTGTCGTGTTTCGATTTGTATTTGATGGAGTCGGGGTAATCGTAGACCCTCGCGAAATAATACTCCCGCGGCGCCACCCCCCTGACCTTCTTTATCTTCGGCGCCCAGACATGGAGGAGCTTGAACCCGAGCTTGTCCATGTATTCGTCGATCGTCCAGGCGCCCTTCTTGGAACAGATGCCGGACAATATGGGGTATTCCTTGAGGTCCTCGAACTCCCCGTCCAGGTCTTTCATGGTGATCCCGAGACCGCTCCCGTCGTGACCCTCCCTCATCGTCTCGAGGGCGTGGATCGGTTCCATCGGGGACACATACGTACTCGATGTTACAGCCGCCAGTCTGCACATGGTCTGATTCCTCGATGCCGTCCGCTCTCATTGCCGGCAGGAACAAGGAGACGGACAGCTCATTTATGAGTAAAAAAGAGCGCCTATACCCTGATCGGCATAGACGCTGAACATGGTCAACCCTGCCACTTGCTTCGTCAACTGATCATATATTAATCATAAAAAGAGGAGTCACTCTTTGTCAATGTGCCACAAGGGAAAATCGTTGACCCGTATACCTTTTTACCGAGGCAGGAAGACGAAAAGTTAAAAGCCTATTTTCGCGCAAAGACGCCAAGTTCGCAAAGAAAGGCGGAATGAAGGGATGAATTTATCTTTCTTTCCGCGCTTTGCGACTTTGCGTGAGCCCGCAGTTTCCGGATGCTTCCGGCATTGCAGGGTTAACCTTCTCGTTGCAATACACTCCCGGGAAAGGCGGGGCGTATGCGCCGAAAACCTTGCTGCGGCGACACCTGTATCAAAACGAAAGATGCACTATACGCCCATGGTCGATGACACAAAGAGTGAAATCCTGAAACACAAACCTGATGAGGAGTATCGTCGCCTTCAGCAAGGCTTTGAGGCGCTTCGCCCCGCCTTTCTATGCAACTGCAAGGCTAAGGCTGGCTGAACAGTCCCGTGCTCAGGTACCGGTCGCCGCGGTCAGGCAGGATCACGACGACCTTTCTCCCCCGGCCGAGACGCTTCGCCACCTTTAAAGCCGCCCACAGGGCCGCACCGGACGATATGCCCGCCAGAATGCCTTCCCTCAACGCCAGTTGACGCGTCATGTCCGCCGCATCGTCGTCGGTGACGGGAATCACCTCGTCGTAGATCTTTGTGTTCAGGATGCCGGGATAAAATCCGGCGCCGATGCCGGCGATCCTGTGCTTTCCCGGGTCTCCTCCCGACAGCACGGGAGACCCGGCAGGCTCCACTGCGCTGATCCAGATGTCCTGCTTCCGCGCCCGGAGGACCTCACCGACTCCGGTAATCGTGCCGCCCGTGCCCACGCCGGCAACGAAAGCGTCCGGCGCCCCGCCCAGGTCGTTCAGGATCTCGAGGGCCGTTGTCTTCCTGTGGGCCTCGGGGTTCGATTTGTTTTCGAACTGGTGCGGCATGAACACGCCCGGCCTTTCCCTGTACAGCACCTCCGCCCGCTCGACGGCCCCCATCATGCCCCGTTCTCCCGGTGTCAGGATGAGCTCGGCGCCGAAGGCCTGGAGCATCTGTCTCCGCTCCAGGGACATCGTCTCCGGCATGGTCAAAACAAGGCGGTACCCCCTGATCGCAGACACGAGGGCGAGGCCGATGCCGGTGTTGCCGCTCGTCGGTTCGACGATCGTTCCTCCCGGTATCAGGAGGCCCTCCCGTTCCGCCGCCTCGATCATCTCGAGGGCGATCCTGTCCTTGATGGATCCGCCGGGATTGAAACCCTCGACCTTCGCCCAAATATCGGCATCGCCCTCCTGCACGAGGTGATTGATCCTGACAAGAGGAGTGTTGCCGATGATGAGGGACATCTGATCATATCTCTTCATGTATTATTCTCCAATCATTACAGGATACCGTGTCTCGAAAAAAAGCAAAAAACGCAAGGGAAGACTGTGCCTTTCAGTCAAAGGCGGGGCGAAGCGCCTCAAAGCCTTGCTGAAGGCGACGATGATCATTGTCAGGTTCGTCTTTCAGAAATCCGTCTGCGTGCCATCGACCATCGGCTTGTGCCTCGTCTTTCGTGACAATACAGGTGTCGCCGCATCAAGGTTTTCGGCGCATACACCCCGCCTTTCCGGAAGGCGTATGCAACGATGAGGTATGCTTCGGCCTGTTCTTATGTACGACTGCAGGCTGTTTTTATGGTAAATAATAAACGGTAAATGCTAAAATTTCAAACTATGCGCCTCGGTTTTTCACCATGCCCGAACGACACGTTCATCTTCTACGCCCTCGTCAGCGGCCGCGTGCGGGCCGACGGCCTCGTCTTCGAGCCCGTCATCGAGGACGTGGAGACCCTCAACAGGCTCAGCCTCAAAGGAGCTCTCGACGTATCAAAGATATCCTGCCATGCCTATGTGCATTTATACGATTCTTACATATTTCTCCGCTCCGGCGGGGCCTTCGGGAGGGGATGCGGCCCCCTCGTGGTCGTCCGCGATGAAGCCGCCGGCAGCCGCCTGCGGTCAGCGACGATCGCCATTCCCGGGGCCCTCACGACGGCGCATCTGCTCCTGAAGCTATTCTTCTCCTCACGGTACGGCCAACCTCCCGCGCGGGTCGTCGAAATGCCCTTTCACGAAATCATGACTGCGGTAAGGGACGGCGCCGTCGACGCGGGCCTGATCATCCACGAGGGGAGGTTCACGTACCCGGCGTACGGACTTCAGCAGATCGCCGATCTCGGCGAGTGGTGGGAGCGGGAAACGGGCCTGCCCATCCCCCTCGGCGGCATCGTCGCGAAAAAGCATCTCGATCAGCCTGCGATCGAATCCATCGAGGACGGTATCCGCCGAAGCATCCTCTACGCCCGTTCTCACGGCGACGAGCCGATGCCCTATATCAGGGCTCATGCACAGGAATTGTCGGATGACGTCATCCGGAGCCACATCGGCCTTTACGTGAACGATTTCACCGTCGACATGGGTAGTGAGGGGGACGAGGCGCTGAAGGAGCTTCTGGAGCGCGCTTCGCACCTGTGAAAAATCTCTCGTGTCGAAAGCAGACGACAGAGAGACCTTGAAAACGAGGATAGAGTGTGTTTGTTGGATTACATTGGACTCCAATGGTGAAGAATACACCCTGCAGATGCCCTCAGAAAACGCGGGGCGATGGCGCCGGAAATCATCGGTGCTGCGAAACCTTTGCCTTCCCATACAGACTATTTCAGGCAAACGATCGGTGTCACAAAGGATGGAACCTTGAAAAACGAACATAGAATGATCAATCTCGCAATCAGCGAGGCGTTGAGGCGTTTTGCCCCGCCTTTTCGCACAACTGTTGGGTACACATTACTGCAAAGAGTGAGGAGAATCGCATGACTGTCATAGAAGAGTTCACGAAGGAACCGAAGATCGCCTACCTCTCCATGGAAATCGGCATCAGGAGCGACATGGCAACATACAGCGGCGGTCTCGGTGTGCTTGCGGGCGATACGATCAAATCCGCTGCTGACCTGAGACTCCCCATGGTCGCCGTGACGAGCCTGACGAAAAAGGGGTATTTCAAACAGGACCTCGACATCTACGGCAGGCAGACCGAACGCCCCGAGGAATGGGACCCGAACCACTTCATGCTTCCTCTCAAGGAACGCGTAACTATCTCCATCGAGGGCAGGGAGGTCCTCCTCGGTGCCTGGCTCTATGTCGTCACCAGTGAAACGGGCGGGAAGCTGCCCGTCATCTTCCTCGACAGCGACCTCCCGGAAAATGACCCGAGGGACAGGGAGATCACCCACTCACTGTACGGCGGCGACCTCGAATACCGGCTCAAGCAGGAGATCGCCCTCGGCATCGGCGGCTGCAGGATGCTCGACGCGCTGGGATTCGAGATCAAGAAATACCATATGAACGAGGGTCACTCGAGCTTTCTCACACTGGAGCTGCTGAGGAAATTCAAGCGCGACATCGAGGAGGTCTGGGACGAGCGGCTCGTGTGGGACACGGAAAAGGTGCGAAGTCTCTGCGTATTCACCACCCATACCCCCGTGGCTGCCGGGCATGACAGGTTCCCCTACGATCTCATCGAGAAGACCATGGACAGCGTGATCCCCCTCGACATTATCAAGGACTTCGCCGGTCGCGACGAGCTGAACATGACGAAGCTCGCCCTGAACCTCTGCAATTTCGTCAACGGCGTGGCGAAGAAACACGGCGAAGTCTCAAAAAGCATGTTCCCCGGTTACGAGATCTATGCCATCACGAACGGCGTGCACTCCTTTACCTGGACCTGTGACAGTTACAAGAGACTCTACGACAAGTATTTTCCGGGCTGGGCGAATGAACCGGAAATCTTCGTCAGAGTCGACCGCATCCCTGATGACGAATTCTGGGCCGCCCATATGGAGGCGAAGAAGCATCTCATCGACTATGTCAACCGCGAGACGCAGGTCGGCATGAATCATGACACCTTCACTATCGGTTTCGCCAGGAGGGCGACGGCATACAAGCGCGCTGACCTCCTGTTCACCGATACGGAGAGGCTGGCGCGGATCGGTGAGGGCAGGCTCCAGATCATCTACGCGGGCAAGGCCCATCCCCATGACGAGGCGGGGAAGAAGCTCATCCAGCGTATATTCGAAATGAAGGACCGCCTCAAGGACAAGATCAAGATCGCCTTTCTCAAGAACTACAACATGGACCTCGCCTTGCAGCTCGTGTCGGGCGTCGACGTCTGGCTCAACACGCCGCTGAGGCCCCTGGAGGCATCGGGCACGAGCGGCATGAAGGCCTGTCACAACGGCGTACCCAACTTCAGCGTCCTTGACGGCTGGTGGATCGAAGGATACATCGAGGGATACACCGGCTGGGCCATCGGTCCCTCGCCGGATGTGCCCGCCGACCCCGCGCGGGATGCCGATGACCTCTATTACAAACTGGAGACTCTCATCATCCCGACCTTTTACAGCGACAAGCACATGTGGATCAGGATCATGAAGAACGCCATCGGAAAGAACGCCTATTACTTCAACACCCACAGGATGATGAGGAGGTACGTGACGGAGGCTTACATCAGGTGACGCAGGAGGCTGTGCGCAGGTCCCTCTGACTCGAGCCGCAGCAGCAACTCCTTGATCGCCACGCCACAGGAATAGCCTCCCAGGGAACCGTCCGAGGCGATGACGCGGTGACAGGGCAGGACGATCGGCAACGGGTTTTTTCCGAGGGCCTGGCCGACGGCGCGGGACGCACGCGGCCGGCCGATCCGCTCTGCAAGCCAGTGATACGACCGGGCTGCTCCATAAGGAACGTCCCTCAGAGTCCTCCATACGGCCTGCTCGAACTGAGTGCCACCGGGGAATTTCACATCGAGGGTGAAGTCCTGCAACTCGCCCCCGAAATAGGCATCCATCTGATCCACAAGGGCGCCGGCACAGGCCGATGCCGTCTCATGATGAGCAATGAGATGCCTGAGGGGGGAGCCGGGCGGGTAGTACAGGCCTGACCCGGGTGAAGGAGAATGTCCGTGACCGGCAGGGGTCGAAGCGGCCCTCTCCTGTTCCGAAAGTACCTCAAGGTCAATGCGGACGACCATCCCGCCTTCGCAGCGATAGATGATGCGCAGGTCCTCCAGAGAAAGGGAATTCTTTGCTCCTTCACTCACACTCACACTGACACTTTCCTGTTGTATTATTCCTTCACTGTCACTGACACTTTCCGTAATGTACATAGCTAAACACCTTCCATTATAATCAAACATGCGTCTTAAAATCATACTCGCCCTGTTCGTCCTGCTCCTGGGTTTTGCTGCAGGCGGATATCTCGCCCTCGCCAAGGACGTGCCCTCCATCAAGGAACTGAAACAGTCCAGGTCCATCCAGGGAACAAAGGTCTATGCCGACGACAACACGCTCATCGGGGAATTCAAGGCCGACAAGGGGATATTCGTTCCCATCGGCAGGGTGCCGGAACACCTCAAGAAAGCCGTCGTCGCCGTTGAGGACGCGAGGTTCTGGAGTCATAAGGGCATCGACTACATAGGCATCGCCCGGGCCCTCGTCAAGGACATCATGTATGCGAGCCTCAAAGAGGGAGGGAGCACCATAACGCAGCAGCTCACAAAGATCGTTTTTCTCACGCCCGAGAAGACGCTGCAGCGCAAGCTCCGCGAGGCCGAGCTCGCCATACGACTGGAGAAGGAGCTGACCAAGGAGGAGATCCTTGAGCTCTATCTCAACAAGGTCTATTTCGGGCATAACGCCTACGGAGTCGAAATGGCCTCGCGTCTCTACTTCGGCAAACCCGTCAGCCAGGTGACCCTTCCCGAGGCCGCCCTCCTGGCCGGCCTCATCAAGGCGCCGAACAGCTATTCTCCTTATAATGACCTGGTGAGGGCAAAGGAACGGCAGGAGATCGTTCTCGCGAGGATGGAAGACGTGGGCTACCTGAAGCCGGCGGAACGGGATGCAGCGAAGAAACAACCCATTGCTTTCGCATCACTCCTGTCCTCGGGAGAGACGAACAATTACTTTCTCGAATACGTGCGCCAGCAACTGGAGCAGAAATACGGCGTTGAGGCGGTCTACAAAGGCGGTCTCAGGGTCTACACCACCTTCGACAGGAGGATGCAGCAGGTCGCCCAGCGGGCCCTCCAGAGCGGACTTCGCGACGTGGACAAACGCAAGGGTTGGAGGGGACCTGTGGGCCGGAAGGAAAACATCGCCGGTCAATCCGACGAACTGAGGGTTTCCTTCCCCGCGCGCGAAGGGGACATTTCCACGGGCGTCGTCATGTCCGTCGGCCCGGCGGAGGCTTTCGTCAAGGCCCGGGGCGTTACGGGAAAGCTGATGCTCTCCGATGCCCTCTGGGCCGGCACCGTCATCGACAAGGCGAAGGGACGGGCCACCACTATCAAGAACTTCAAGCTCACCGACATTCTCCACCGCGGGGATGTCATCTGGGTGAAGCTGAAGAGCATCGCCGGCAAACAGGTCCTGTTCAGCCTCGAACAGGAGCCGGAGGTCGAGGGGGCCTTCGTCGCCATCGATGCGGAGACGGGATATGTGAAGGCCCTCGTGGGCGGCTTCGGCTTCGCAAAGAGCGATTTCAACCGTGCCCTGCATGCAAAGAGACAGCCGGGGTCTTCCTTCAAACCCGTTGTCTATGCCGCCGCCCTGGAGCGGGGATTCACGCCGGCCAGCATCGTCAACGACGAGCCGGTGACATACCCCGGGGGACCGGGCGGCAGCTGGAGTCCTGAAAATTCCGACCACAGGCATTACGGGCCGACGCGCCTTCGCGAAGCGCTCGCCTATTCGAGGAACGTCGTGACGGTCAAGCTGGTCGACACAATCGGCATCGACAATCTTCTGGACTTCGCCCGGGATATGGGCATCACGGCGTCCATGCCCAGGGACCTCACCATAGCCCTCGGTTCGATGTCAATGAGCCCCATGGAGATGGCGACTCTTTATACGTCCTTCGCAAACGGCGGGTTCAGGACCAACCCGATCACGATCAAGTATGTCCTCGACGGCAAAGGAAGGCTCCTCGAGAGCAACGAGCCCGAAGCGACGGAGGTCATGTCCCCTCAAACGGCCTTTCTCGTCACCTCGATGCTTGCCGACGTCATGCGGTACGGAACGGGGGGAGGGCCCAGATCGGCGTGCCGGCGGCGGGCAAGACCGGCACGAGCAACGATTACAAGGACGCCTGGTTTGTCGGCTATACAACCCAGCTTGTGGGGTGCGCCTGGGTCGGTTATGACGATATGAAACGGTCCCTCGGCCCCGGTGAGGTGGGCGGACGGGCTGCCGCACCCATCTGGGCGAATTTCATGAGAGGCGCCATTGACAGCTCGGGAGCGACGGATTTCACACAACCCGACGGATTGATCAGGGTGCCCATCGACGCTGCCACGGGCCTCCTTGCCAATGATCCCGCCCATGCCGTGCAGGAGTTCTTCAGAGAGGGGACGCAACCGAGGGAATTCGCGAAGTCCTCGTTACGGACGGAGCGGGCGCCCGTGAGAGGCGACTATGATTAGCGCATACACCCAAACCCCCGACTTTCCGGAAGGCGTATGCAACGAGAAGGTCTACCGTATCGCAGTCCCGGGAAAGGCGGGGCGTATGCACCGAAAACCTTGCTGCGGCAGCACCGTAACTCTCATAGAAGACAATCTTTCAAGCCAATGGTCGATCACACGAAGAGTGGAATCCTGCAGGGGCCGTTCCCCGAACGGCCCGACATTAATGACACTTTTCCTGACACTCACACTGACACTGTTTAAGGTCTATTGAAGGGGGGGTATCCTATCCCGCCCGCAGATTGAGGGCATTCACTGCGGGGACCGGTTGTCGGTCCTGCTGGCGATGTAAATGACGCAGTCTTCACAGGATGTCCCGTTCTGGCTGCATACCATCTTCTTCAATTCCCAGCATGGCTTGGACCTGTTGATGAAGGCCGTGCAGAATGACCGGCTCTCGTCGGTGCAGCGCTTGATCTCCCAGCAGGGGACATAGTCGAGCAACCGCTTGATCCCTTCGATGCTTATCTTGTTGCCGTGAATGAGATCCCTCACGCACCTGAGCCACTGTATGTCATTCTCCGAGTAATACCGGTTCTTGTTCCGCCGTGCCGGCACGATGAGCCCGTGCTTTTCATACAGGCGCAATGTCTGGTTGGTGATGCCGATCAGCTCTGCAACGATGCCTATCGGATAAAGAGGAAGGCTTTTCTTGCCCTGGCTCGGTAACTGTACACTTTTCTTCATACACACCTCTATTTGTAATTCTTAATTTTACTATATTTATTTTCGGTATTTCATCAGAAAGATTCAATATGTCTTCCCGGCGGGCAGAAAATGCTCCTGTACGTATGATATTTCATCCTCCCTGGTCGTCAGGCGGTCGAGCAGTTTTTCTTTCAGTATGCCGTTGAAGATCGCGGCATACTGCGGTCCCGGGGGGATCCCGAGCGCCGCCAGGTCGCTTCCCCTGATGATCGGTCTCGTGTTCCTGAGCTTCGTCAGAAACTGCGAGATGCTCTTCTTCTTTTCCTGGTCCTGCGTCAGGGCCATGCAGAGAAGCATGGTCTCGAGATCGCACCCTGTCAGGGCATCGTAAATCCGTATGGGATCGTCCGGTTTCAGTCTCCTGAGGACGGAGTCGGCGGACTGCAGTCCCGAAAGAATCTTGCCCCTGATCTTCGCCGAGATCCCCAGCCTTTCGAGCGCCACCTCCCTTTCCGCCGCCGTCAGCCTGTGGAGAAGCGCCATGGTATAGAGGACGCCCCTGTCGAAGCTCTCCTTCAGATAGAGCAATTCGAACCAGGAAATGGTCGTTTGGACCGATTGCAGGAGCGTCTCGAGCCCGGCCGTCCACGTGATCCGGGGATGGATGATCTTCAGGAGCTCATACGCGCTCAGGCGCCGGATCGCCCTGACAGGGTCCGTCTCGTGGAAAATGAGGTTCAGTTCGTCATAGATCCTTGTCCCCGAGAGCTTTTCGAAGATGTTCATGCGCACGGCGAGCTTGATGAGGTTCTCCGTATGTTTCGAGAGCTTGTACCCGAAACGCTCCGAAAAACGGACGGCGCGGTATGCCCGCGTCGGGTCTTCGACAAAGCTGAGATTATGAAGAACCTTGATGACCCGCTCCTTCAGGTCCCTTTGTCCCCCGAAAAAGTCGATGAGCTGGCCGAAGTCTCTCCTGTTCAGCTTCACTGCAAGGGTATTTATGGTGAAATCCCTGCGGTACAGGTCTTTCTTGATAGATGACGCCTCGACTGTCGGCAGGGCTGCCGGTGATTCATAGTATTCCGTCCGTGCCGTGGCCACATCGAGCTTGAAGGAGTCCCTGATGATCTTGGCGGTGCCGAAACGGTGATGGACCGTCACACGTGCGCCGATCTTCGCGGCAAGGGCCTTTGCGAAGGTGATCCCGTCCTGCTCGACGACGATGTCGATGTCGAGATTCTCCTCGCTCCTCAGGAGGTCCCGCACGAAGCCTCCGACCAGGTACGCGGCGCAGCCGAGCTCATCGGCCACGTCGCCCGCCGTCCGGAGGATCTCATAGACATCGTCCGGCAACCGGTCCCGCAGGATCGTCGAGAGGTTCCTCCCGAACCCGGGCATGGTTTCATCTCGGGAGAGGTCCTTCGACGTCACCCTGCTCTTGCGGAGGAGGTCTTCATAAAGGGCACGCATGATGTCCGTTCTCGTGATCGCCCCCGTCACACTGTCGCCCTCGACGACGGGGATGAACCGCTGGTTCTGCCCGACCATGGCCTCCTCCACATCGGCGATCGGCGTGTCGGGGGTGGCGGTCGTGGCGTCCGTCGTCGCGAAGTCGATGCACCTGCTCTTGCCGAAGCCGTGAAAGAGGGCCTTCTCGACGATTTCCCTTGTGATGATGCCGCTGTAAACGTCATCCCTGACGACGGGGAGGACCGTCACCCCGTACCGTGTCATAGTGTCCTCGGCCTCCTTGACGGTGCTGTTCCAGGCGATGACGACGACAGGCGCCGTCATAACGTCGCGGGCGACCTTCATGGGCCGCACATGCTTCTCCACGGAATCCAGGAGACGCTCCTCGACGATCTCGAAGGGGATGTCCTTGATCGTCGCCGAGGCGGCGCTCGGATGACCCCCTCCGCCGAAGACGGACAACACCCGGCCGACGTCGAGTTCCGGCACCTTGCTCCGGGCGACGATGAGTATCTTGTCTGCCATGCCGATGAGGAGCACCACGGCGTCGGTGTCCTCCATGTCCATGATCTTGTGGGCGAGATGGGCCACATCGCCGAACCCCTCCATGTTCCCCTTCGCGATCTTTATCCTCACTCCCTGGACGACGATTTCGCGGATCGACCGGAGGAGCTCGTTCAGGAGGTCGAATTCCTCCTTGCTCAGCTCGACCTTGAGGAAATTGGAGACGATGTTCAGGTTTGCGCCACGGCGGAGCAGGTATGCCACGGCCATGAGATCCTTCGGCGTCGTGGACGCATAGAGGAGAGAGCCCGTCTCCTCATAGATGCCGAGGCAGAGGATCGTCGCCTCCATGGGTGTCGGCATGATGCCCTTCTTCTGCAGGATCCCGGCGAAGATCGTCGATGCGGCGCCCACGTTCTCGAAGATCTCCACCTCTCCCCGTATGTCATCCTTGCTGCCCGGGTGATGGTCGTACACGTGGACCTTGATGCCACGCCGGGCCAGCACTTCCTTGAAAGGACCGATGCGGTCCGGGTGCTTCGTATCGACGACGACGAGGCGATTTATCTTGTCGAGAGCGAGGTCCCTGAACCTCCTGATCTCAACGGGCTGAAAGACGTCGACGAAGTCGCGGACCCTTTTTTCCATGGACCCGGGAAACACGATGACCGCTTCAGGATAGAGTTTCCGCGCGGCGATGACCGAGGCGAGGGCGTCGAAATCGGCGTTGATGTGCGTCGTTATGACATCCATGTGTATAGAATACCATGGATCAGTACGTTTACTTATTGGACATAGCGTCTAAAATCATCTGTCATTCCCGCAACCCCGCACTTGATGCGGGGGCGTCGGGAATCCTTCTGACTACAAAGATAGATTCCGGACAAGCCGAAATGACAAACTGAACGGACTTATGTAGTTGTGTATAGTTGCGTCAAAAGGCGGGGCCTGTGCGACGAGGGGCTTTACCCATTACCTTTGCTTCAGGAGACCGGCAAGATTGACACATGGACACGATGACGATATACTTTAGGGCTTGAAGCCTTCGATGCAGTCGATTCCTCCCGACTCCCTGAGCCCATACGTGAGAACTCAGGAACTGCGATCTGCCTGCGAGATCATGGAACGATTCTGTGAACCAAAACCGTACGGGAAGCCTTGAAAATAGGGCTCTGACCTCAACTTCCCGCTTCGCCGACTGGCCGCCTCTGATTAAGGTCGCCATCTGGGGGGCAGGCACATACGGCTGCGGCCTGGCGATCCAGGCGCTCCTCACCGCGGCCGGAGCGGACTTCTCCGTGTTTTCCCGCCGCGGCGCATGGCTAATCTTGACGCTGGCCATGCTGACCGTTGGCATTCTTGCGCGGATGGACCGCAGGCCGCTGAGCGACTATGGCCTCGCCGTGGGGCCGCAGTGGGCGCGGCAGTTCCGGCTCGGCTTCCTGGCCGGGACGGGTGCGTACGCCCTGTACTTCGGCCTGCTGTGGTACAGCGGCGCAGCCGCTCCGGACCCTCGCGGCCGCCCGCCTTTCGGCTGGCTGTCGGTGCTGTGGATCTTTCCCGTGTCCGTGGTACTGGCGACTACGCAGGTGGTATTGTTCTCCGGTTACGTGGTGGGCCTGTTCCGCCGGGCCTGGGGCAAGGGTCTGCCGGCTACGCTCGCCGCCGTCTTTCTGCCGGCCTTGCTCTTCGGCCTGCTCAGCCGCGTGCACGCGCCCTGGGAGATGCTCTGGACGCAAAACCAGCCGCAACTGGCAGGCCTGGTTTTTGCCATTGCACTGCTCAATGTCCTGAGGTTGACCAGCGGAAGCGTCGTTCTCCCCGCCGCTGTGCTGGCCGGCTTCATCTTTGTCGTTCGCAGCAACAAAACCCTGCGCCTGGTCAGAACACCGGGCGACGCAGACCTGATGGCACTGCTGGCGCCGGGACTGGAGCCGTTGCGCTCCCCGGTCCTCTGGGCGATCCTGGCAGCGGCCGTGGTCGCGGGTTTGCTGGTCCTCTGGCGACGGGGCGAGCCGGAACCCGACGGGCGTCAGGACATCCCTGAAAGCTTCCGCCGCATCTATCCCCTTGCCATGTTCAACCTGGGGGCCCCCCTTGATGTATGGCTCGCACGGCTGTTCAAGGCGCGCTTCCGCATCCCTCCGGTCTATCTGCCCCGCCTGGCGGTGGCACTGTCCGTATCCTGCCTGAACACGTTGGTGTGTTTGCCGGAACGCTTTCTCCTGCCGCTGATACTGCGACGGTGCAAGGTCCCCGATCCCGTCTTCATCGTCGGGGCCCACCGCAGCGGGACGACCCACCTGCACAACCTGCTGGCCCTGGATCCCGGCTTGATTCCGGCCCGCACCTTTCAGGTCCTCAACCCCAACGGGTACATGGTATGCGGCTGGCCACTGGCTGTGATCCTGGCGGCATTCATGCCCTGGAAACGCCCCCAGGACCACATGGACCTGGGTATCCTAAGTCCCCAGGAAGACGAGTTCGCCATGCTCAACTCCACCGGACTGTCCCCCTACTGGGCCATGTCTTTTCCTCAACATTACGGGCCGTACCTTGAGACCGCCTATCCCGACCGCCTCTCGCCCCGGGACCTGGAGATCTGGCAGAGGCATTACCTGCGCTTTCTCCGGAAGCTGACGCTCTTCACCAGCCGGCGGCCTGTGCTCAAAAACCCCTGCAATACGACACGTATCGCCCTCCTGAGGCGGATGTTCCCCGGCGCGCGGTTCATCCACATCTACCGGAATCCCTGCGCGGTCTATCGCTCCAACCTGCACATGAAGCATCACCTCTATCCCCTGGTTCAGCTGCAGGAGCATCCTGACGACCGGGCCTATGGCCGGCAGTTTCTTGAGGGCTACCGTGATGCCATGGAACGGCTGTACCGGGACTCCGCCGATTGTCCGCCGGGACGGTTCGCGGAGGTGCGTTACGAGGACCTGAAGACGGACCCGATGGGAGAGATTCGCCGTATCTACCGGGAGCTGGAACTGCCCTGGAACGGGCACTTCGAGGAGCGTCTGCGCCGTTACCTGGCAGAAATCGCCGGCTATCGCGGGAACCCTTCCCTACCGCTGCCGGAGGACGTGCAACAGTCTGTAGAGGAGACGATGAAGCCCTTTCTTGTCCGGTGGGGATATTTGGCCTGAGACGGTCATGGACGATGCAGATGACTTTTCGAAGAGGACGTTGCCGGGGTTCAGGGGCAAGCCCCTTATCACCCCTTGTGACCTTACTGTTACCTTCCTATAGAGAAGAGGACCAAAGGCAGGAACTAAGGGGCGACGAGGAAATCGACATAATCGAGATAAAGATGATCGAAGTCGATGCGGCCGTTTCTCACCGTGTCGACAGCGAAGTAGACGGAGTAGGCCCCATGGGGTAACCCGCTCGCGCGAAGCACCTCTATAGCCGGAATATCCCCGAGGGGACCCTGGTGGGCAGGCATGAGATCCTCAAAAAGGGGCGCGAAATGCCACATGTCCGGATGAACGTAGTAGAACAAACCCGCCGGAGTGTACGCAACGACCCACCAGTCTGCGTCTTCCCCGTTGTTGCGTGGGTCTTGAGGCCGACCTTCAGGGAGAGTTCGCTTGCGGTACTGAGGGTCAGCGGGCCACCAGCATCGTTGACTTCAATCTCAGGGGTATAGAGGCGATCTGACCGGAGGATTGTGCCCCTGTTTCCCACAATGAAAAACGCGTTGTCGCTGAAGCCGACGCTTGTAAGATCGAGATCGGTAGGGGATGTTTTGACTGTCCATTGCATGCCGTCGATAGACGCCAGTATCCTGCCCCATGGGCCCCTGGCCCTGTCGCCGACGGCCAGAAACATACGGTTGCGAAAGCCACCTTGCGGAAGGGACCGACGTCGTCCGGGGCCCTCACAGTCCTCCAGCTTATCCCATCTGAGGACGTCATAAAAATGAAATCTGCCGCCATTGATATTGCCGAGCGATCCGCTCCGATGACGGCGAACACCCCGTTATCAAAGAAGAGATCCAGCAGTTCAAAGCCGGGAAGTCCCGCTGCCCTCAGGGTCCAGGCCGCACCATCCACAGATGTGACAATCGTGTTGTCATCACGCAGTGCGACGAAGAGGCCATTTCCAAAACGCACCCCTCTAAATCCGTGAAATGTCCCGGACCACCGGGGGGCCCAGCTCATGCCGTCGGGCGATGTGAAACTGACGCCTGCAGACCCGACTGCGACAAAGCTGCCGTTGCCGTAAGCAATCCCCGAGAGATCGCCTCCCGGGACGTTCAATGTCCACGTGAGCCCATCGAAGGACGTCGAGAGACCGCTTCCGCCCACTCCCACAAAGATCCCGTTGCCAAAGGCGACATCGAAAAGAGTGACGTCCCGCACCAATGTCCCTGTCGACACGCTGCGCACTACCAGGATTTCATCTGCGGCGGGAAAAGTGATGAAGAGCATGCCGCCGGCCGAAAGTACGCGCGATCCGTCACCACTCACGTCTGGTACCGTGTACCGGGTTCTGAGGGTCCAATTTGCCAAGTCCGGCGAGGTAAATATATCCCTGTCCCGCACGGCCACAAAGACTGCGTCTCCCCTTACGATGCCTGACGGCGACAAATCGCGGGCAGGCAGGGCAAGTCACTCCAGCGTCAGCGCTGGAGTTGCACAGAAAGGCGTAGAAGGCGAAACTTGATGCTGGAGCCGATGAAAAGCAGTGTCGAAGGTGAGTGCCTCATCGCCGGTGTCGGAAAACCGCTTCTCTCCCACGGCCCTCCACCTTGCTCCGTCCGTCGAGACGTAGATCTGCTTGTCCTGCGGGTAGCAGGGGATAAAAAGACAGGGAAAGTCAGGTCGGGCGATCACCGAGGCTACAGAAAGGCGGTTAGCGAAGGCCACTGTCGAAAAGATATCAGCATCACCCACAGCCACGCGTGTCCATGGAAAAGCGTCCTGTGATATCAAGAAGGCGGATTCGGCTGCAACGACAAAGACGCCATTCCCGAAGGTTGCCGCCGAAAGTCGGTTTGAGGTGCCCGATTCCTGTCTGGTCCATGTCACGCCATCCGGCGAAGTGACAATCGTGCCCTGATCTCCAACAGCCACAAATAAACCATTGCCGGCAGCAACGCCCCGGAGCAAGCTGTCTGCGACGGAAGGCCTGTTTGTCCAGGACATGCCGTCAGGCGAGGTGACTATAGTGCCGCCTTCTCCCACGGCGACGAACATGCCGTTACCGAAAATACTGCCGTGAAGTGCCTTGACAGTGCCCGTGGCCCTGGGCGTCCAGCTCTCTCCGTCGGGTGAAGTAATTATGCCCCCCGTATCGCCGAAGGCCACAAACAGGTCATTGCCGAAGATGACGCTGTTCAAAGAATTGCCCTGGGGCTGCGGATTTATCCAATGCCACGTGTCGAGCGGATCGGCTGAGGCAATGAAAGCACATGTAACTATTAAAAGAAGACAGAAAAAACCGACTGATAGGCCACGGGCATCCATGGAAGCGCCTCCTCTAAAAGACAAAAAGCTGATGAAATGCAAAGTGGCCCTCGCTGCGCGTCATGAATATCAAGGGCCGTATGAAGGGCGGCGGGAAAAACGGCCCCTACAGAATTCCACCGCTTTGTGTCATCGACCATACTGGCACTCGCCTTTGAGTGGTTATCTTCTGTGAGGGTTATACGGGTGTCGCCGCAGCAAGGTTTTCGGCGTTCAATACGCCCCGCCTCATCACCACAACCTCAACAGCCCGCGCCCTGAGTCAATGCGCAACCAAAACGTTCCCGGGATGTCTATTGCAAATTTTGAGATCGGCTGTCAATAGCGGACAGGGACCTTCCATTTGAGGGAGACAGTTGTGAGGCCAGCCCCTGAAGCGTGACAATTATGTCTTTCCATTGCCCTCACAACTTCTATTTGTCAAGGATCAAGGGCGTACAATCATAATAAGGGGCACCTCTTTCACTTCCGCTCACCGACCTTGACCTTGATGTCACGACAGGGAGAGCGGTTCCACCCGATTGAGGTCATCCTTTCAATGATGATCAAAATCGCGATTATCCTCCTGCTGGGGGCACCTGCCTGCAGGGGGAGCTTAGAGTCAACGGATTCAAACGTGCACGCCACGTGTTTGCAGATAGAATTTCACAAGGCATGGTAAAATCGCGAATGGCGAATGCGATACGGTTACACCTATGTTCCGACGCAAGCCAAGGTCAGACATCATTGAGGGTTGCTTTTCACTCACGATTGCGTTTTTGTGCACTCCGGGTGGACCGTTTTGTTGAGTGTTCATTGAACCACCCGGCTGCACGTTCAATTGAAAGGCGTCCTGTTGCAACAGCCAGCGTGAACCGTTCAAGTTCTTTCTGGGTGCATTCCAGAACGTACCCGTTCATGCCGAGGAATATTCCCGCAGCCGCGATAGCGGTCCTCTTGTTGCCGTCAATGAACGGGTGGTTCTTCGCGAGCGATTCCATCAGCGCAGCCGCTTTTTGCACCGGATCGGGATAGAGATCCATGCCTTCGAAGGCCGCTCCGGGCCGTGAGACTGCTGACTGAAGAAGTCCTATATCGCGAATGCCGTGAGCGCCGCCCGTGGCCTCGATCAGCCTGCTGTGGATGAAAAGAACCTGCTCCGGAGAGAGGTATTTCACTTCTTTGCAAGTTCTTTCAGGGCAGGTTCGTACCGTGCGATAAAGTCATTCACCTGTGAGACGAACTCACGATCAAGATCCGTTAAGGTCGGTTTCTTTCTCACAGGTTCGATAACGATCTTTGATTCCGTCTCGTCGACGCTGACATCAACCTCGGAACCGACGGACAGACGGAGCTTTTCGAGGAATTCGGCAGGTATCGATATGCCCCTGCTGTTGCCGATGGAGACAATCTTTCTGTGCATGGCCTCCTCCCTGACAACGTTATAACGAAATTATAACACAAACCATAGAGGGCCAAGCGTCTTTACCTTCCGGTTGCACAGAAAGGCGGGACAAAGTGCCTCGTCATGTCAGGACTGCTTCAATCGGGCGTCGCAGCGACGGCGGCAGTTTCGGGCCGCGGCCGAATCGCACAACCAGATCCGGCCTGCGGCCGCCAATACCGAGAAAGGTCGCGAACTGAGCCCTCAGCGCAGTGACTTCCACCGGTTGATTGAGCATGGCATTGCGTATCCCCAGGGCCGTGGACTGGAGCGCGAATCGTTCGTAGCAACGCCCAACTTCGATCCACTGGGCTGGGCTCTCAGTCTCAGACACAAACACCGCTATGCCGGATGAGCTGCGCACATGTTTCGCATACTTGTCGTTTTCGCTCTTTGTCGTAAAGAACAAGCCAAAGAGGAGACTGCCCAGCCACGAAGGCACGGACGGATTACCCGACGATGCCGAATACAGTCCGTCTCCTGTCCGTACCGCGTCGCTGCCGCTGAATCGGATCCATGCTTTCAATTCTTCGACAAAGGCGCGGTCGTTCATTTGAGCCGTGTTGCCCTGCACGACGTATTCAAGCACTTCTTCCATGGCCGCACGTTCAGTGAGGAGGACAACCCGGACACCATTGCCGGTACCTGCTCTCTCCAGCATCGCAAGTTCATTCGTGGAGATCGGCTTCCCATCATACTCGCCCCGGGTGCTCTGGCGCTCCGGTATCGCGTTGAACAGCGCGGAGGCAACGGCTTTGGTTGGTTCTAACGACAAGCGCAGCGTCCCCCCCGAGGACGAATCGAACATGGCAGTCCCGTTCAGCCCGTTGGCTGATGCGGCCTGTATCAGGTTCTCGGTCGCACACCCGATCGAGACAAACAGGTGGTGGTCGTCCGGATCGACTGCGGGGCATCTGCGCGAGAAATCGGGCAAGACCGAGATGGAACGATCTTCAATGCGAAACTTCCAGCACTGGGTGTTGTGGCTGGACGGTGCCAGTGTCGCATAGCGCACAAGTTCACGCAGGACCGCCGGCTTGTTGCCCTCGTCTGCCTTGTCGTGACGCCAAGTGCGGCGCACAGCATGCTCGTAGCTGTCGGTAATGGTCCCCAATGAGCATGCCGATACGGTCGCCAGCCCACCCGTGGCCGCTATGGAGGAAAGAAGAAACTGTCTTCGAGTTACCATGGTTGGCTATCCCCGTATTGACGGGCAACATTATTCTTTCGCTGCCGACTGTATTTGATCACATCATAGCGGAAAAAAGAGGGCGAGTCAATCAGAAGGACTGGTTTTGCAACGTTTAGGGGATAAAGCAGCCGTCTTACATTACCGAGAAGGTATACCTTATCGTTGCATACGCTTTTTGGAAAGGCGGGGTGTATGCGCCGAAAACCTTGCTGAGGCGACACCTTAACCGTAACAAAAAGTATCTTTCAAGCCAATGGTCGAAATATGATCCTCTTTACTCACACTCACACTGTCACTGTCACTGTTTTTTAGCGCTTCGGGCCCCGCCTTTCCATGTAACTGCAAGGTATATTATCCAGTCACCGCACAAAAACCAGGATTTGTTATTTTTGTCCCTGAAGCGACTGCCCACCTGTCTTCACTGGGTGAGCCGTTTCCACGAATTCTGTAACCGCAGAAATCCTGACGACAACGTCCGGAAGAGCATCGCAGCATGTGTCCAAGATTTGGCAGCGAACCATGAAGACTTGCAGCGATAGAGAGGGCAGGTGGGGTTCGGAGCCAGGGGATTCAAACGTGCACGCCACGTGTTTGCAGATAGAATTTCACAAGGCATGGGAAAATCGCGAATGAACCTTATCGGTGCAAGAGGAAATCTCGGAAACGGCGCGAAGATGACATAAAGGGTGTGCTACGACACCTTTGCCTTCCCGATGCGGTTCATTTCAGGATGACGGTTGAAAAAAAGATGAACCTTTTGTTGACACTCACACTGACACTGACACTGTTTTTTCAGAGCACTTTGTCGCGCTCTTTGCATGCAATTGGAAGGTGATAAGTCATGATGGGGAAGATGATCCGATGAACATGCTTTCAACCGATTACGAAATCTTCATCAGGCTGGGCTGCTTTTTCGGCATTTTTGTGATCATGGCGCTCTGGGAAGCGATTGCCCCGCGCCGGCGTCGCACGATCCCCAGGAGTGCCCGGTGGCTCGCTAATATCGGCATAACGGGCCTCAACTCCCTGCTGGTGCGGTTTGTCCCGCTTCTTTCGGCGACCGCCGCCTCTGTCACCGCGGCCGACCGGGGCTGGGGCATCTTCCGGATCATGGGGTTTTCGGATCTCTCTGCGGGCATACTCTCCGTCTTCATCCTCGACCTCACCATCTACACACAGCACAGGGTATTCCACACGGTGAAGCCCTTCTGGCGACTTCACAAGATGCACCACACCGACCTTGACCTGGATGTGACGTCAGGGGCGCGGTTTCACCCGATTGAGATCGTCCTGTCAATGGTGATCAAGATCGCGATTGTCCTCCTGCTGGGGGTACCTGCCTGGTCAGTCATCCTGTTCGAGGTGCTCCTGAACGCGACGTCCATGTTCAACCACAGCAACGTGTATATCCACCCGGCCATAGACAGGATCCTGAGGCTATTCGTCGTCACGCCCGACATGCACCGCGTCCACCATTCGGTCCTGATCCGCGAGACAAACAGCAACTACAGCTTCAACCTGCCCTGGTGGGACCGCATCTTCGGGAGCTATCGCGCCCAGCCGGAAGCGGGGCATGACGCTATGAATATCGGCCTTGCGAACTACCGGAAAGCGGAAATGCTGACTCTTCCGCGATTGCTCCTGGTGCCCTTCGACGGAAAGGAGAGGTAAGGTTGATCGCGGTAGATATGAGGGCGGGAGTTGACCAGGAGAGCAAATACTGAATTCACTCCCGTCAGACGCTATTCACTAAATACGATTAGTAATAAGATCTCTTCAGGCGGATCGTGATTAGCAATACCAGCGATCCGGTCCGGATTCCAGCATAATAACAAAGCGTCCCTAAAAATGATTCTAAATGTTTTGTAATAACAATGACCTCGCACATTGGGCATGTCTGTTTCAATAGCCGCAGCGGGAAGGAGAGCGGTAACTTTGTTTCAGAAACGAAATAACGGTTTCGTCACTCGGAGGATCACCGGAAATATTCCGGATAGGAGTGATAGCATAAACCGTAGAGGAAGTCATGATATCCAAGAAACTGGAAGAACTCTTCGTGAAGTGGCAAAATGAGCCTAGCGCGAGCACCAACACGTCTGAACCCCGAAGGCTGCTTCCTTATGGAAAGCTGAGTTACAACATACTGGACAAGAAGGATATAGACAAGGCTCATTAAAATTATTCAGCTCAGAGACATATGCAGACAATCTAAAAGAATATAATCAACAAACCGGCTGCACTCCACTTCCTTTGCATACTGCGAATACCGAGCCTGCAATGAGCGGCGATTAAGAGTTGTCTGGAGGATCGTGCCACTCTATGGGACAGGCTCCTGGGCGGCGGAAGCGAGTAGGTCGCTTCTGGCCGCATCACGAATTTATAAACTCCGTAAGAAAATTAAGGGCATAGAGCAAATGAATATGAGGCGTTGAAGCACTCGGTTCTCATACGGTGCGGATTGGCTTTGTACCGTCATGCATATTGTCGGAAGGTCTTGATGAACTCATTCGACAGGCGATCGATTTCGATCCCCGATATGACGCTCGAAATTACCACGATAGAATGTGGGCGTGTCAACTCATCGTCGATTATGTCCGACCGGAAGATATCGACAAGTTGATTCCTCTTATAGGACAGGGAGCATACGGTTATATCTCGGGTCATCTAATCGAGGAGAGGGGAACGTCGTTAATCCCTGTTTTGCGTGATGAACTCAGAAAAGATGGCCAGGTCAATCCATATATAGCACTTACGCTCTGCAGGTTGGGAGACGCTGAAGGGTTTGAAATCACAAAAGAGATACTTCTTAACTATGACCGCTACCAAATGTTGGACAGCCCCGTCGACTGGTCATCAGGAGCTCTTACCTTATATGCGGAACACAATCCCGAAATCATTTTGCCGATACTCGTCGAATTCCTCGAAAAAGAGATGCTTCGGCCGAATGGTGGACATCCCATTCATATAGAATGGGTCGTCAGTCGTTTGAAGAGAATATTCTCATATTCGACAATACAGAACATTCTTGCAAAGATACATCGTCATGTAAGAGATAACCCGTATTGGACTGCAAATGACAGAAGGATGGTGGATTATCTCTTTAAATCGGCATAATAATAACCCGTAGGTCCAATGGGCGGCCCAACTCTGAAAGACAGGCCTAATGATTTTCTTGAAAGAAGGTGATTAAAGTGGAACAATATGTTTTGCCGGAATGTTGAGCAAGCTAAGAAGGGGAAGGAAATGATCAGGAAATATATTCAAACTGCGATGGAGCACGCCAACTACGAGATCCTTCAGGACGACGGCACGTATTACGGCGAGATTCGGGAGTGCCCCGGTGTCTACTCAAACGCTCCGACGTTGGAGAAGTGCAGGAGTGAGCTGGAGGAGGTTCTTGAGGAATGGATTCTGTTTCGTGTATACAAGAATCTGGATATTCCCGTCATTGATAACATCGAAATCAAGATCAGGAAGCAGGCGATTGCCTGATGCCGACCTTTGGTCCGATCAAGAGGTCCGACCTGGTCAGGTATCTTCGGAAATGCGGTTTCGACGGCCCCTATTCCGGCGGGAAGCACCCTTTCATGGTCAAGGGGGATCTTACCCTCACCATTCCCAACCCTCATCAGAAAGACATCGGACGGGAGTTCTTAAAGAGAATACTTCGTCAAGCCGGGATCTCCAAGGAAGAATGGGAAGGGTTATAGTCCAATCGGGTGAGGGACGGCAGCAAACCGGCCATCCCTACTCCGTCTGACAAGCGAGATCCGTCGATGACTATCGGGAAATCGCGTGAGTCATCGGTCCGGCTTTCGCGAATAAGGGGTAGAGCAGTCGTCAACCTGAACGGCAGAGGAACCATTCAGTCCGGCTTCAGGCGATCGCCTCTTCGCCTCTCTGTCCGGTGCGGATCCTCACGGCGTCCTCGATGGGGCTGATGAAGATCTTGCCGTCACCGATCTTTCCCGTCCACGCGTGTTTCGTAATCGTCGCGACGGCCTCCTCGACCATGTTGTCCGGCAGAACGATGTCGATCTTGATCTTCGGGATGAAATCGACAACATACTCGGCGCCCCTGTACAGCTCCGAATGGCCCTTCTGCCTCCCGAACCCTTTCACTTCGGTGATAGTCATCCCCTGAATGCCGATCCTGCTGAGCGCATCGTTCACATCATCAAGTTTTGACGGCTTGATGATCGCCTCTAATTTCTTCATGGAGCCTCCTCACAGCATCGTCAAATTGTTCAAGCCGGGCATATTCGAAGAGGCTCGACATGGCCTTGCTTTCCGACATGATGCCCGATTCCTCAATGGCGGCAAGCGGATTGAGCCCTCCCACGACAACCATGCCGACCTTGTCGAAACCTACCGGTATTTCGAGGAGCGGCTTGTTCGGGTCGCCGATGAGAAGGATCCCCTCGATGCCGCTTTCTTTCATTTTTCCGGATAATTTTTTCACTTCGTCGAGGCAGACCACGGGAATTTCGCGGAAACTCGCCAGGATGCAGCCTGAGCGGTTGCGCACGGCCCCGAGGACATCCGTCATTTTGCCCCTGATGAAAATCTCGAGGGGATCAAGGGACGAACCGTCGTAGCTGATCAGGGAGAGGAAACGCGCCGGCTCTCCCCTGTCGATTTCGAGGACCCCGCCGAAGCGGGATGTGACAGGGATGCCGGCCTTGAGAAAGATCCCGTTGATCGTCACGCTGCAGACGGTCCCGATACCGACCTTTCCGTCCGGCACGGTGATGTGACCGATGCGGTCCCCGCCGCGGCGTATGATGACCCTGCTGCTCATCACGTAGGGAGACGAGAAGATCTGGGCGGCGATGCGCAGGGCCTCGCTCTCCATGTCTTCGGGAATATAGGAGACGTTCAGGATGATGTCGCCGTCCATGGTGGCGAGGTTCAGCGTCGTGAGGTACGACAGGGTTTCGATCCTGTTGATCACGAAGCCCACCTTCTCCGTCACGAACCCGTCCCTGAGCTCGCCCCTTCCCCGCTCGGTGATCTTCCTGCCCTCCTTTCCGAACACCTCCGTGTACCCCCGCTCATCGAGAATCCGCAGGTGATACCGGACGGTCCTCTCGGTGAGGTCGATGCCGTAGCGCTTGAGCTGGCGAGAGATCTCCCTCGACCCGACAACGTCGGCCTGTCCGTCAAGAACCCTGAGGATGGCCTGCATCGTTTTATTCATATGTACCATAATGTTACCTTATGGGGCGGAAAAATGAGGGAGGCCCGGGCCTCCCTCCGCAACACGCAGAAACGAATGTATTAGCTGAAGAGTATCCTCTCGGCCTCTTCCATGTCGGACTCCATGACATAGGGAATACCCGTCACATCCGCAGCCTCCCTGGTGAGGGAGACGAGGTCGTTCCTCTCGAGGTACTTGAGGGCGAACTTCCTCTCGCCTGCCATCAGCTGCTGGAGACCCAGCTTCAGCCTGTCGCAGAAGGTGTACATCGCGACGGCGCCGAGGGGGATCTTGTCGAAATCCTTGCCGAACCTGTTCTTCAGGGTCTCATAGGAGATGAATATCCTCTCCGCAACGTCGCCGTGCTTCTTGATCTCGGCGGGGAGCTTCTCCTCGTCGATCCACTTCTGGATGTTCTTGCCGACGAAAGCGGGGATCATGAGGGCCCTTCCCATGCAGACGGCCTTGAAGAAAGGCGCGCCGAGCGCGAGGGCCTTGAAGAGGTGATCTTCAAGGGAGAAGCCGCCGGCAATGGCGAGATCGGGGACGTACTTCCCTTTTGCCTTGAGCTGGGAGGCATACTTGTATGCGAGTGCCTGGAGGTAGATCGTCGGGATGCCCCATTCGTTCATCATCCTCCAGGGGCTCATGCCCGTCCCGCCGCCGGCGCCGTCGATCGTGAGCATGTCCACCTGCGCATCGGAGCAATACCGCATCGCCCTGGCGAGGTCGGAGACCCTGTACGCGCCCGTTTTCAGTGAGACGAACTTGGCGCCAACCTTCCTATAATACTCGACGGCCTTCGCGAAGCCATCAGGGTCAACCATGCCGAGCCTTGAATGACGCTCGAACTCCTTGAACTCCTCCTCGCCGAATGCCTTCTGGACGATGGGATCCGTCGGGTCGGGCAGGACGATATAACCCCTGTTCTTCAATTCCTGCGCCTTCTCCATCTTCTTGACCTTCACTTCTCCGCCGATGTCCTTGGCTCCCTGGCCCCACTTGAGCTCGATGCATTCGACGCCAAGCTTCTCAACAGCGTATTCAGCAGATCCGAGCTTGGTGTCTTCCACGTTCTGCTGGAGGATGATCTCGCCGAAACCCTCATCCCAATCCTTGAAGCCCTTGATGCGCCTTTCGAGTTCGGGCGACTTCACGACCCTGCCCTTCTTGAACTGGGCGTTCATGTCCATGCCGACGACGTTCTCGCCGATGACGACGATGATGCCCGAGATGGCGGCTCCGATGGCGAGACCGTCCCAGTTATCGCGGGCGATATCCGTCGAGCCCAGGGCGCCGGTGAACACAGGCAGGCTCATCTTGATCTTCTTGCCCTTGCCGCTATTGCCGCCGAGGGTGACCTCCGTCGAAACGGCGGGGAAGATGGCCTTGTCGGGGTCGGCCTCGATGCCGACGGCGCCGACGCACGTGCCCTGGATATTGATGTGCGAGTAATCGACGGGATACTTCTTCGTCGCTCCTGCCGTCACCTTGCCGAAAGGCATCGGGTAGATGACTTCCCTGCCCCTGTATGACGACTTCCCTATCTCGCACGGACCCGGGCAGCCGTCGAGGCAGACCGAACAAATACCGGAATAGGGCGCGGGATCGGGAACCCTGTTCCGCGTACCCGTAGCTGAACTTGCGTTTGGCTGACCTTGCTTCATGGAAGACCTCCGTTTAATGATTAGTTATTTTTCGGGCCATAATTTTCAGTATTTATAACCCTAGGAGGCAAAAAAATACCGATGATATCTCCTCGCCCCCGCTTATTTTCCGTCTAATACTCCCGTTTCACACCAGTCCTGCCGTTCTTTCCCACATGACAAGAATTTCCGTCTCCTCCTCCCCATCGTTCTTCCAGCGCGCCGGAAAGGTGTCCCTCACAAAGAGCCCGTCTCCCTGGCTGAGATATTCCGTTTTGGCCTCCAGTGTCACCTCCGCGGCGCCCTTTACGACATAGAGGAACTGCGGCGACGTGTGATAGAGGAAGTGCCTGCCCAGGTCCGCCCCGGGTGGAATGACGGCGAGGCTGACGGAGAGGGTACCGGAGTTGAGAATCGGGAAGACCCTGACCCCGTCTTCAAGCGCAGGGGGCTTCGACAAGACTTTGTCCCTTGGGAAAAGCCACGGCGCCGTCTCTTCCCTGCTTCCCTCCAGGAAATCCCCCGGCTTGACGGCCACGGCGGCGCACAGCTGGAGGAATGAGCTCAGGGACGGGCTGATCTGATTGTTTTCGAGCTGAGAGATGAAACTCGGTGTCAGCCCGACCTTGACGGCGAGCTCCTTCTGGCTCATGCCCCGCCTCGTCCTCATCTCCCTGAGCCTGCCGCCGATATCGGTGGCGGGCTCCCGCTTCTGGGACGTGATGGTCGCCATATCTTGCGTGATCTCGTACAGGTGGGGCTTGAAGGCCTCGCGGTCCTGTCGTCCCGAGAGTTTCAACGCCTTGATGAAGAGCTTTTCCTTTCTCTTGTAGAGATCGATGACGACCTGCGTGATGTGCCGCAGATTGGCCTTGAAATTCTGGCTATGAGCGTCCTTGTCCAAAATCCAGTAGGCGACGGTATCGAGATCGAAAAGCCTCGGGCACATGTACGTGAAAAACTTGTATGTGCTGTTCTCGTCACCCCAGAGGTCCTGCATCCCCGTGAGGCTGTCGAGGACATACCGTGTGCCTGCGGGGACATCGTCCTCGATGGATGTGAGGATGCGGGTGAACTCTTCGATGTTCTTCGGGTCGTTGACGCGGATCGTCCTGACGTTTCTCTCCCTTTCGTAATACTTCAGGAACGTCGGATCGTTCTTTCCCTTGCCCGACGTGAAGCAGTCGATGAGGATGAAGTATTCCGGTGTCAGGTACGGCGCGATCTCGTTGATGATGCTCTGAGGCGACCTGTTGAAGCTGACGTAGATGACTTTCTGGGATTCGCTGTTGGACTGGCGGACGAAATTCTTGACGAATATGTCGTAGGCCGTCCCCGAGTCCACCTCCCATACGACATTATCGCCGATATGGAGTGAGTCGATAAGACTGTCGAGCGATGGTATTCCTGATGAAATATTAGCCACGGTAAACGGCAACCTACTGTTAAGTACTTCAACTATAAATGAGTGCCCCTTCCTTTGTCAAGTAATACTTAACGCCAATCGTGTGGCTTAAAATATATTAGAATCAATGAGTTGACAAAGTTGTCGCCTTGCCTTTACTATGGAGTAGGAATTATTGTCACTCGGCAATCGGTTACCGTCGGCGTCTATCCCTCCGTCTGGGCATAGACGCTCTTTTATGTGGAGACGGGTACAGTGAAACTAACAAAAGGATAAAAGAGACCCTCATGGACCAACGAAGCGCCGGACTCAACCTCTCCATCTTTTTTTGCCAGCAACTGGACCCGGATCAGGATGTCAACAGGCGGGCCCTTGAAAAAGAACTCGGCAAACGCATCAGGTTCTTCCCCCTGCCCTGCAGCGGCCGGATCGATCCCCTCCACCTCATGCGTGCCCTCGAATCGGGGGCGGACAAGGTCTATCTCGTCACCTGTCCCGAAGGGGCTTGCCAATACCGCGAGGGAAACATCAGGGCGCGGAAACGTGTCGCCCATACGCAGACATTGATCGAAGAGATAGGGCTTGAGAGGGACCGCATCGAGCTGATCCTGTCACCGCCGGGCCCCGTCGCTACGGTTGATGAACTGGCGAGGGGACTCCTGGCCCGGGAGGCGACGGTCGGGGCATCTCCGGTGAGGGACAGGGAGACAGTAGGTAATAGATAGTAGTCAATAGTCAGCAAGGAAAATTTCGTACTGGATATAAAAGGAGTGTGGGCATGATTACAGCAGAAA
This sequence comes from uncultured Nitrospiraceae bacterium, assembly GCA_963705105.1. GTDB lineage: Bacteria > Nitrospirota > Thermodesulfovibrionia > Thermodesulfovibrionales > Dissulfurispiraceae > CAVPIW01. The sequence goes on from CAVPIW010000019.1 coordinate 33,176, forward strand.
GAAAACCTTTGGAGGAAATCAGGGAGATGCTGGCGCCGTACAATAAGATCCTGGTGGCCGGTTGCGGCTCCTGCGTGGCCGAGTGCGCCTCAGGCGGAGAGAAGGAGGTGGGACTCCTCGCCTCGGCGCTCCGCATGGATGCAAAGATGTCCGGCAAAGACCCGGTCATTGACGAAATAACGCTGGACCGCCAGTGCGTCTATGAATTCATCGACGAACTGACAGGTCTTGTCGACCGTTACGACGTCGTCCTGTCCCTCGGGTGCGGCGCCGGTGTGCAGGCCGTGGCGGAGGTCTTCCCGAAAGTCCCCATCGTTCCCGCCCTCAACACGACTTTTATAGGGCAAACGAAGGAAGCGGGCCTGTGGATCGAAAACTGCAGGGGCTGCGGCGACTGCAAGCTCGGCTTTTTCGCAGCCGTCTGCCCCGTCACCCGCTGCGCAAAGGGACTCTTCAACGGCCCCTGCGGAGGGTCCCAATCCGGTCTCTGCGAGGTCGACCCGGACGTGCCCTGCGCGTGGCAGCTGATCGTGACGAGACTGGAAGACACGGGCCGCCTTGGCCTCCTCAGGGCGGTTCATCCGCCTGCTGACTGGTCGAAGCAGCAGGGGAAGGGACCGAGGAAAATCTACAGGGAGGATCAGAGAGCGTGAAGACAGGAAGCCGGCTCAAGGAAGTGCTGCAGAAGGGAGAGTTTGCCGTTACCGCCGAATGCGGTCCGCCCAAGGGGGCCGACCCGGAGGTGGTGAAGAACAAGGGAAAAATCCTCAGGGAATACACCGACAGCGTGAACGTCACGGACAACCAGACAGGCGTGGTCCGTCTCTCCAGCCTTGCCGCCTGTGCCTTGCTGAGGCAGGAGGGGATCGACCCGGTGCTCCAGATGGTCACCCGTGACCGCAACCGCATCGCGCTCCAGTCGGACATCCTGGGCGCCTCCGCCCTCGGCATACGCAATATCCTCTGTCTCTCCGGCGATCACCAGTGCTTCGGCAACCAGCCCCAGGCAAAGGGCGTCTTCGACATCGACTCCATCCAGTTGATCCAGGCAGTCCGGCACATGAGAGACGCCGGTGAGATCATCGGGGGAGAGAAACTGACGGAGCCGCCAGACCTCTTCATCGGGGCGGCGGCAAATCCCTTTGCCGACCCGTTCAAATACCGCGCCGCCCGCCTTGCCGTCAAGGCCGACGCAGGCGCGGAGTTCATCCAGACACAGTGCATCTACAACCTCGGCCGCTTCAGGGAATGGATGGACCTCGTGAAGGACTACGGCGTCCTCGACAGGGTCTTCATCCTCGGCGGGGTGACTCCCCTCAAGTCGGCAAAAATGGCCGAATACATGAGCCGGAATGTCGCAGGCATGGATATCCCCGACGACGTTATCGCCAGGATGAAGTCCGTGCCTCCGAAGGAACAGCGCCGTGAAGGCATCAGGATCGCCGTGGAGACGATACAGGCCCTCCGTGAGATGGACGGCGTCCGAGGCGTTCATATCATGGCAATCGAATGGGAAGAGATCGTCCCGCAGATCGTGGAAGAGTCGAAGCTCTTCCCGAGACCGCAGGTCTGAGAGGAGGACCGGTATGCCCCCGAAATATCATATCAAGAGCGAAAAAACGCCGAACCACTTTCAGGCGATCACCCGGTCCGGCGTCATCGCCTGGGAGGAGGGGTGCCTGAAGTGCGCCCGGTGCGTGAAAAAGGATTGCGTCTACCAGGTCTACCACAAGCGGGGCATCGATGCCCGGCAGATGATCGAGTCCCTTGACAGCGTCTGCATGGACTGTTTCCGCTGTGTCCAGGGCTGTCCGAACAGGCTCATCCAGAAGGGACTCAATCCATCCTACAAGGTCCTCGGGGACCATTACTGGACGCCGGAGATCATCAGCAATCTCTGGTACCAGGCGGAATCGGGCCGCATACCCGTCTCAGGCGCCGGCTACGGTGGCCCTTTTTCGGGAGCGGGCTTCGACGCCATGTGGACGGACATGTCCGAAATCGTCCGCCCCACACGGGACGGCATCCATGGCCGTGAATACATCAGCACCACCGTCGACGTGGGAAGGAAGCCATCCTTCCTCGAGTTCGACAGCAACGGCGCCCTGGCGCACACTCCGCCGCCCCTCGTCGAGCTGCCCCTGCCTATCCTCTTTGACGTCCTGCCCTGGTCGCCGCCGCGGAGGGGGATCCATCCCGCCTTCCTCGAAGGAGCGAGGTCGACAGGGACCATGACCGTCATCCGCCAGGGGGAATTCGGTCCTTCCATGGATGAGTACCTTCCCTACATCGTTCTGTATGCCGACGAGGATGTCTCCGCCGTCCACCCGTCCGTCATCGCCCGGCTGCGCATGGTGGAGATACCGGACGGGGACAGTGTCATGACGGCGCAGCGAACGCTGAAGGAGATGAACCCCGGCCTGGTGGTCCTTGTGAGGATATCCCTCGATCCCTCATCGGCCGAGAGGGTCTGCAGGCTTGTCGGAGAGGGCGCTGAAGCCGTCCATCTCGTTGCCGACGAGTTCGGCAATGAGATGGCGGAGAAACCTCTCTTTATCAAGGAAAGGATGCGCAAGATCCACCTCCGCCTCGTCGAGGAGGGGGTGCGGGACCGGGTCACCCTCATTGCCGGAGGCGGCATCGCCATGGCGGAGCACGTGGCGAAGCTCATCATCTGCGGGGCGGACCTCGTGTCCGTGGACATCCCGCTCCTCGTCGCGATGGAATGCCGCGTCTGCAGGCGCTGCAGGGAGGGCATCGACTGTCCCGTGGAACTGGAAAGCGTCGACCCCCGGTGGGGCTCGGCCCGCATCCGGAACCTCATGGCCGGCTGGCACAGCCAACTCCTCGAGATCCTCGGGGCGATGGGCATCCGTGAAGTGCGCAGGATTAGGGGAGAAATGGGCCGCGCCATGTTCTTCGAGGACCTCGAGAGGGACATGTTCGCCACTTTGGGTCGAAGGTGACCGGGGATATGCAAGGCTTTGAGGCGCTTCGCACCGCCTGTGTATGCAACGACAGGACGAATTTTTCTTTGCGCTCTTTGCGACTTTGCGTGAGACAAGATGAGGTGATACAGTGACGACACTATATGAGACATTGGATTTGCCGGCGGTGAGGCCGGCGCCGAGCCGTTTCCGCAACGCCCTCGGCAGATACCGCATCTCCGTGAGCAAGGCCTGCACGAACTGCGGGCTCTGCGTGGAGCTCTGCCCGTACGGCGTGTACCAGGCGGGCGCGAAAAGACCGAAAGTCGCCGCGGAGCACTTCTGCATCGGCTTTCCCTGCAGCGAAAAGGACTTCCACTGCGTGCGGAGATGTCCCGAAGGGGCCATCGACCTCCGCCTCAACCCGTCCTTCGAGATCCTCGGGGACAGGCGGTGGCCGGCGGACCTGCTCGCCGCCACCTGGCATATGGCCGAGACGGGAGAGATCCCGCACCAGGGACTGAATTACAAAACGGGGGATTCCGGCGGCGGCTTCGACAAGCTCCGGTTCATCTTTCCCCGGGAGCAGGGGCCCGACATCACCGAAGAGGACATATCGACAGCCATCGAGCTGAACCGCTCGGGAGACTCGAGGCCCGGCATTTCGATCCCCGTTCCCTTCTATCTCGGCGGCATGTCCTTCGGCTCCGTCAGCATCGTCACCATGCTCTCCCGCGTCAGGGCGGCGGCGGCCCTCAAGACCTTCTGCTGCACCGGCGAGGGCGGGTACCCCGAGGAGCTCATCCCCTATGATGACTATATCATCACGCAGGTGGCGACGGGGCTCTTCGGCGTCAGGGAAGAGACGATCAAGCGCGTCCGGATCGTGGAGTTTAAATATGCCCAGGGGGCGAAACCGGGCCTCGGCGGACATCTCCTCGGCGACAAGGTGACGCCCCGTGTGGCCCGTATGCGCGAGGCCGTCGCGGGCAACGCCCTCTTCTCTCCCTTCCCGTTCCACAGCGTTTATTCCGTGGAAGACCACAAGAAGCACGTGGACTGGATCAAGGAGACGAACCCCCGCACCCTCGTGTCGGTGAAGGTCTCGACGCCGACGGACGTAGACATGGTGGCCGTGGGGAGTTACTTCGCCGGCGCGCACATCGTCCAGCTCGACGGGAGCTACGGGGGCACGGGCGCGGCGCCTGACATCGCCAAGAAGAACATCGCCATGCCCGTTGAGTACGCCATCCCGAAGGTGCACAAGTTCCTCAGCGAAGAGGGCATCCGGGACAAGATAACCATAATCGCCAGCGGCGGGATACGGTCCGCCTATGACATGGCGAAGGCCATCGCCCTGGGCGCCGACGGCGTCTGCCTCGGCACGGCCGATCTCGTCGCCCTCGAATGCATCCGCTGCCACCACTGCGAATCGGGCAGGGGCTGCGCGCGGGGCATCGCCACGACGGACGAGGAACTGACGCACCTCATGGACCTCGAATGGGCAACGCAGCGGATCATCAATATGTACATGAGCTGGCGGCGCCAGCTCGTCGGCATCCTCAGGCGGCTGGGCATGAGGAGCGTCACCGAGCTCGTGGGCCGCTTCGACGTGATCGGGCACCTCGATTACATCAGTCAGGACGACATCGAGGGGGAACTGGAACTATGACAAACAGCGGGGGTTCACGATGAAAGGGCAAAGCAGAGCAGACGCGATTATCGCTTCGCGGCATCATTTCCGCGAGGCCGAGAGACTGGTGCACAGATCCGGCATGGAGGTCGAGGAAGGCGGATGCGGGGTCACGGGGTTCGCGTGCAGCATCCCCGTGAGCGGCCGCCACATCTTCGAGCCCTCCGTGCAGATGCACAACAGGGGAAACGGCAAGGGAGGCGGTCTTGCGGCCGTCGGGCTCAGGCCTGAGCAGCTCGGGGTAGACAGGGAGACCCTCGACAATGATTTCCTCCTGCAGGTGGCGCTCATCGATGAGACAGTCCTGCCCGAGATGGAGTCCCGCTTCATCCGCCCTCACTTCCGCGTTGCCCACGAGGCCTTCGTCGAGACCGTCGACGACTACCGCGACATCCCCGGACTCGAGGTGAAACCGCCGGCAGTGAAACGCTATTTCGTGCGGGCCACGCCGGAGGCCCTGGACCGGTTCGCAAAGGATCGCGGACTCGAAAGCCTGCCCGCAGAGAGGCTGGAAGAGGAGTTCATCTACCAGAACAGCTATCAGCTGAACCTCGCCCTCTACAGCTCCCTCGGCGACAAGAGGGCCTTCGTCCTGTCCCACGGCAGGAACATGATGATCCTGAAGATCGTCGGCTATGCCGAGATGGTCGCCCAGTATTACAAACTCGAGCACTTCGACGCCCACATCTGGATCGCCCACCAGCGCTATCCCACCAAGGGCCGCGTGTGGCACCCGGGCGGAGCGCACCCCTTCATCGGCCTCGACGAGGCCCTTGTGCACAACGGCGATTTTGCGAACTACTATTCCGTCTCGGAATACCTGAAGCAGCGCAACATCTATCCGCTGTTTCTCACAGATACGGAAGTCTCCGTCCAGGTCTTCGACCTCCTGAACAGGGTCTGCGGGTATCCCCTGGAATACATTATCGAGGCACTCGCGCCGACGGGCGAGATGGATTTCGATCACCTGCCGGTGGAAAAGCAGCGCATCTACCGGCAGATCCAGGCGACGCACATCCACGGCTCACCGGACGGTCCCTGGTTCTTCATCATCGCGCGGAACCACCGCCGCAGAAAACAGTTCCAGCTCATCGGCATCACCGATACGGCGATGCTCCGGCCCCAGGTCTTCGCCATCCAGAAAGGAGAAGTGGAGATCGGGCTGATCTGTTCCGAGAAACAGGCTATCGACGCGACACTGGAGAGCCTCGCAAAGGAAGACCCCCGGTTCGGGACCGTGGCCGACCATTACTGGAATGCCCGGGGGGGCAGCTATACCGACGGCGGCGCCTTCATCTTCTCTATCGGTGGGTCGGAGCCCGGAAAGATGTCCCTCACCTGCACGGACAAGTTCGGACGGCCCGTCGATGTCCCCACGGACCAGCCCCCTCTCGACGTCCGTGCGAAACTTCCTGTCGCGGCGACACCCTATGTGGACCACATGGCGGACATCATGCGCGGTCTCTCCGGCAATACGGTCGAGGAGCTCTTCAACGGCCTCAGGCGTGATATGGAGGAATGGGACTATGCACAGCTCCGTGCCTTCCTCAACCACCTCGTCGGCCTTGCGGACAAGGACAACCTGAAAGGTCCTGTGATCAGGCTCCTCACGCTTCTCCTGGACCGCCGCTACCCCACCGGCAACAAGAGACGCCGCTCCGTGCTCCAGATGGTCAGCGGCACCCTTGATCCAATATTCAGGGCAATACCCCTGATCAACGATACGGGGACTGTCTCCTCGTTCCGGAGGATCGGCTTTGAAAGCCGCCATATCCTGAGCGGCCCGAGGGAAGGAGAACAGGTCCTTGTCGCCGATGCAGGACCTTTCCCGCCCGAAGGGGATGAATCGTTCGCACGCCTGATATCGAACGCCTACGACCTCGGCTGGAAGCGCTTCATCTGTTTCGGCCATCGCGGTCAGCGCTTCCTCGGCTGCGGTTTCGGACCGGACACGAGGGGAGTGCGCATCGACGCCTATGGCTCCAGCGGCGACTACCTCGCCTCCGGCGTCGACGGCATGGAGATCCACGTGCACGGCAATGCCCAGGACCAGCTCGGCCAGATCATGAAGGCAGGGAAACTCGTGGTGCACGGCGATGTGGGCCAGACCTTCATGTACGGCGCCAAGGGCGGTGAGGTCTTCGTGCTGGGGAACGCGGCGGGCCGCCCTCTCATCAACGCCGTGGGGAAACCGCGCGTCGTCATCAACGGCACGGCCCTGGACTACCTGGCCGAATCGTTCATGGCAGGAGATCCTCACAACGGCGGAGGCTTCGTCATCCTCAACGGGATAACCTTCGACAGGGACGGCCGCGTCACGCCCCTTGAAATACCCTATCCCGGGTCGAACCTCTTCTCGCTCGCCTCGGGAGGCGCCATATTCGTCCGCGATCCCCGTCACAGCATCGTGCCCGAACAGCTCAACGGCGGGCAGATCCTGCGCTTCACCAGGAAAGACTGGGCTTTGATACTGCCTTATCTGAAGGAGAATGAGCGACTCTTCGGCATCTCCGTCGATGCGCTGCTGACCGTCGACGGAGTGAAACGCAAACCGGAGGATGTCTACCGCACCATCGCCGCCGTCAAGCTCTCGGTCCTCTCGGCGAGCACGGCCCTTGCCATGAACGAGGAGTGGGTGGAGGCGGAATAGCGAGGAACGATTTCCTTTTTCAGGAACAAACGGACGGGGTCGGTGATTGCACCGGCCCCGTTTTTTTCATCGTCGTGTACCACAAAAAAAATCCGGCAGACACGGGGCATAGAAGGATTAAAGGTTCCCTGTTATACCACCTTGGATCTCCTGAGGGCAGTATAAGCCTGATCGGCCGATTTCCGAGGGGCCGCTTTTCTCTTGTATCCCGATCTAGTATGATAAGAGTATGAATATCGAAAAACTCATTGCCATAGAGGACCCTGTGAAGCGGAAGGCGATGTTCATGGCCATTTTTTCGAAAGAAGTGGCCGGCCGAGGGGGCGCCCCTCCCATAATCGTGGGCGGTGAGGCCGTAGAGCTTTACACCCAGGGAAGTTACACCACTGGGGACATAGACATTAAATCCCCTCCGGACGTGACAGAAGCCATTCTGAAGGAATGGGGATTCCTCCGGGCCGGCAGGACTTGGCTCAACAAAGAGTTGGACATATACATAGACTGGCTTGGAAGTTCACTGGATGAGGGTGAGGAGGCCGAAAAGAGGGTCACTACCATAAAAATAGCGGAAGGACTCGAAGTCAAGGTTGTTTCCATGGAAGACCTCATTATCGACAGACTCAGCGCCTTCAGACGGTGGGGAGACACGGATAGTCTGATGTGGGCAAAGGTTCTTATCAATGTAAAGACGTCCATCGATAGCCTCGATGACAACTATCTCAGAGAGAGGGCAAAGAAAGCAGACCTCTTGAATCTGCTCGAAGAAATCCTTGCATCGGGTGGCTGATATATGGAAATAGCCTATGACAGATTGAAGAATATTGCATCAGAAGTCAGGGCGGAACTTGTGTTGAAAGGAACTATCGATGTCTCCGGGGGGAAGATACGAAAGAAACCGAGAAGCAAGGAAAAGACGGAATTGCTTTATACCATTGCCATGGAAAGAATGGTGAAATATCGACCGCGCAAGGAAGATGACAAGATCATCCTCCCTTATTTTCTGCCGGGCGAAGAAGAGATGCCGACTCAATTGTAAACTTCTCCGACTTTCCGGTCGGGGGTATTCTAAACGTTCAACTTGTGATCTATCTTCTCTTCTCATTTTGTCAAGGTTCAAGGGCTTACCCCTTTTCGTTTCCTAAATGCCGAGAATAGAATAGAGCAAGGGCTCTGCATATTTCTGTCACCTCTTCAATTATTCGCCGAACGTTCGCGTTGAGCGGTGCGCCGCTTATCGGCGCGTCCGTTTTCGAACGCGCGGGCAAGCCTCAGCATCACCAGTTCTGTACTATTCCCCAATCAACCGTCCCGGGATATTATCCTTTCCTTTCGTCGCGACGACAACAGGAAAAACTCCGGTATTTACTCTGCCGGTGTCATGCGATGCGCCAAGGTGACATGCTCTGAAATGTGTCATAAGGACCACGAATGTCGGATTTCCACTTCCTTATGCGTCATATGACATTGACAATATGTCAAATGACGCATATAATAAAATAACAACCTGAATCTTTCTTATAGCGGGGTTATACAATGACAGCTGCGGCTGAAAAAGAATTGAATCTGGAACAGAAGGCCCTCACGATCCTCGGGATGAGATTTCCGGCGGTTCGCGCGGTGTTCAGGGGCGACCTTGCGCAGAGCGCCCCCAAAAGCTGGGAGGACATAACCGGTGAGCACCTTGATCTGATGATCAGACGTGGACTCTCTGTGGATGCGCTTGAAAATCTCCGCACCAGCCTCGGTGTCCCACACGCGACTCTGGAAGAACTGCTCGGAACCAGCAGGAGAACGCTCCAGAGGGCAAGGAAAGAGCACAGACGGCTGTCCCCGGTGGAAAGCGACCGCGCATACCGCCTTGCCAACGTCTTTGCACTCGCCAGCGCGGTATTCGAAAACGAAGAGGCGGCCAGGGCATGGCTGAAAACTCCGCAAATCGGGCTGGGCGGCAAAGTGCCCTATGACCTCATCCATACGGAGGTCGGCACGAAGGAGGTCATCGAGCTGCTGAAAAGGATCGAATACGGCGTCCTTGCGTGATACCCGCCTGGCGACTGGTCAAGGAGAAATACGCCCCGGAGGCCCTCAGCGGCTTTGGCGGCCAGATGGTGTCGGGCAGGTGGCATCACGCCGGGGTGCCCATCGTGTACGCAGCGGACAGCCTCGCCCTTGCAGCCCTTGAAATATTCGTGCACCTGCCTCCCGGTGCTCACGGCATGAAGTTCGTTGCCGTCAAGATCGAAATACCCGAAGATCTTGAAATCCATGCCCCAAAGGTCCCGCATAACTGGAGGGACACCCCCTCTACTGATTCAACGAGGACACTCGGAACGACCTGGTTCCACGGAGCGCATACAGCCGTCATGAAAGTCCCCTCGGTTATTGTCCCTGTGGAGAACAATTACATCCTTAATCCTTCTCACCCGGACTTCAGGAAGTTGATAATTCATCCCCCCTTGCAGTTCAGCTTCGATCCCAGGATGTGGAAGTAGCAAGGGATGCAGGGGTGTCACCCATCAATACGGCCCTGGCACTATGGGCCTGAACCGCTGTAAATATGATATCATTTTGAAAAGTGGATCGAGAGGTGAATATGAAAGCTAAATTGAACATGATCTATTGGAAGGGTGATAAATTCTGGGTGGGCAAATTACTTGAGCATCCGGAAATAATGACACAGGGAGAAACGCTGGAAGAACTCGAAGATAATATGAGGGATGCTTATATAATGATGACAATGGAGGATGTTCCCGAGAAATATAAGGTCAAGAAACTTGAATTGGCAGTATGAAGAGGAAAGACCTTATCAAGAGGTTAACCGATGAAGGATGCCTTCTCGCACGACATGGCAGCCGGCATGATCTCTATAAAAATCCGACCACAGGCAAGAAACAACCCATTCCAAGGCACATGGAAATAGACGAGGACCTTGCGAAACACATAATAAAAGAACTGACACGATAACAGTACCGGGCCGGGATGTCTCAAGTGTAAAGCACACCTGGAAAAGCTTCGAACCATTCTCTATCTTTCGCGTGCCGCCCTTTGTATCCTATCCCGCAATAGCGTATATCTCTGACCGGGCTTATCGTTTTTCACGGCGATGGCGATCGCCTTCTTCGTACCGACGAGCACGACCAGTTTCTTCGCCCTCGTGATCCCCGTGTAGAGCAGGTTGCGCTGCAGCATCATGTAGTGCTGCGTCAGGACAGGCATCACCACGACGGGGTATTCGCTTCCCTGCGATTTGTGCACCGAGACGGCATAGGCGAGGACGATCTCGTCAAGCTCGGGAAAGTCGTACCGGACGGGCCTGCCGTCGTAATCGACGACGACCTCCTGCTCCTCCCTGTCGATCCGGCTGATCCTGCCGATGTCGCCGTTGAACACCTCCTTGTCGTAGTTGTTCCTGACCTGCATGACCTTGTCGCCGGTCTTCAGGGTCCTGCCGCCTCTCACAATCTCATCGGACGAGGGATTGAGGCGCTTCTGCAGCTCGGCGTTCAGGTTCGACGCGCCGACAATACCCCTGTGCATCGGCGTCAGGACCTGGATGTCGTCGACGGGCCTGTAGCCGAACTTGCGGGGGATCTTCTCCCCGCAGAGCTCGATGACTTTCTCCAGGGCCTTTTCGGGCTCCTCGGCCTGGAAAAAATAGAAGTCATGAGGGCGGTCGTCGGGGTGGTCGAACAGGGGCATCTGACCGCTGTTGACCCTGTGGGCGTTCACGATGATGAGGCTTTCCCTGGCCTGCCGGAATATCTCCGTGAGCCTCACGACGGGAACACACCCCGACGCGATGATGTCCTTCAGCACATTGCCGGCGCCGACGGACGGCAGCTGATCGACGTCGCCGACGAGGACCAGGGTGGCCCCAATGGGGATCGCCTTCAGGAGATGATGCATGAGGACCGTATCCACAATGGACGTCTCGTCGATGACGACGAGGTCCGCCTCCAGGGGGTTTTCCTCGTCCCGTTTGAACCTTACTTCGCCGGGGCTGAACTCGAGCAGGCGATGGATCGTTTTCGCCTCCTCAGCCGTCGCCTCGGACATCCTCTTTGCTGCCCTCCCCGTGGGAGCGGCCAGGACGACCCTTTGACCCGCCTTCCTGTATATCCTGATGATCGAGTTGATTAAGGTGGTCTTTCCCGTTCCCGGTCCTCCCGTGATGACCATCACCTTCGCTTCCGTCGCCATCCTCAGGGCCTGCTTCTGGTTCACTGCGAGCTCGATCTTCAGCACCCCCTGGACCCAGTCGATCGCCCCGTTGCGGTCACCGTGAAATGCTTTCCCGGGGAACCGCATCAGGTCATGGAGCCTGCGCGCAATGCCCATTTCGGAGACGCGGAAAGCCGGGAGGTACACGGCCTTGTTGTTCTCCTGCACGTCTTCCCTGTTGAGATCCTCCAGCACGATCTTCCCTGCCAGGGCCGCCGTGCCGAAGGCCTTCAGGATCGTTTCCCTTTCATTGCCGAGGACCTTCATGCACTCCTCGACGAGAGGCTCGTAGGGATAATAAACGTGTCCTTCATCGGACAACTGATTGAGCACATAGAGGATGCCGGCCTCAGCCCTCAGGGGAGACTCCTTCGGGATGCCCAGTTTCTCGGCGATTTTGTCGGCGGTGATGAAGCCAATGCCGAAGATATCCGTGGCGAGCCTGTACGGATTCATCCGGACGACGCTGACCGAGTCCTTGCCGTAGTATTTGAAGATCTTGGCGCCGTAAGCAGGGCTGACGCCGTGGGACTGCAGGAAAAGCATGACCTCCCGGATTTCCTTCTGGTCGTCCCAGGCCTTCCTGATCATCCCGATCCGCTTGTCGCCGAAGCCTTCGACCTCCCTCAGCCGCCCGCTCTCCCTCTCGATGACGTTCAGGGTGTCAACGCCGAATTTGGAGACGAGCCTTTTCGCCATGACGGGACCAATCCCCTTTATCAGTCCCGATCCGAGGTACCGCTCGATGCCGGCAGCGGTCGCCGGGACGACCGATTCATAGGAGGAGACCTTGAACTGCTCTCCGAACTTCGGGTGGCTTTCCCATTCTCCGTTGAGCTTCAGGACCTCGCCGGGCGACAGGGTGAGGAATGTGCCAACGACCGTCACGAGGTCACGCCGTCCAATCACCTTCGCCTTCGCGACGGTATACCCGGTCTCCTCGCTCCGGAAGGTGATTCTCTCTATCTGACCTTTGAGCTCCGTGAACATTTAACAAATATTATAGCGCACACTATGAGTGACGCAGCACAGAGGCTTTGAGGCACTTTGTCCCTCCTTTTCAACAGTGCCGGCGAGACCATGCAGTTCTATGAACGGCGGAGCCTTTTCCTGTATACTTTAAAAAAACCATGGATGGCCGGGGGGGCTCAATGGAGAAAAAAGAACGAAGGTCCGGTGCGGACCGCAGGGCCGGTCAGGATCGCAGAGCGGGTCAGGACCGGAGAAAACGAAACGACCCGAATTACAAGGGGCCTGAGCGCAGAAGCGGCAAGGACAGGAGATCAGGGGAGGAGCGCAGGAACCTCTTCGGTTTCTACACGCCGTCCTCGGCGCCTTCATAAGCCGGAGAAAGGAGGATCATGCTGAACTTCAAGGTCAATGAGGAGAGGTGCATCAAGTGCGGCGAGTGCGCCGAGGACTGCGTGGCGGACATCATCGCCTTCGACGGCGAATATCCCTCCATCAAGCCCGGCAGGGAGGGCGACTGCATCCGCTGCCAGCATTGCTTTGCCGTCTGCAGCGAAGGGGCCGTCAGCATTTTCGGGCTCGATCCTGACAATGCCGTCAGCCTCGAAGGCAATCTGCCCGACGGGGAGAAGATTGCGACTCTCATCAAAGGGAGACGGTCCGTGCGGCGTTACAAGAAGGAGCCCCTTGACTGGGCGACGATACAGGAGTTGCTCGAAGTCGTTGCACACGCACCGACGGGGATCAACAACCGGCAGAATCTCTTTACCGTCGTCGACGATCCTCTTGTCATGGAGAAGATCCGCCAGGAGACGATGGCCGGCGTCAAAAAGGCCGTCACGCAGGGCGCCCTTCAGAAGGGCCTTGAATTTTATACCGGCATCGTTGATGCCTGGGATGCCGGCAAGGACGTGATATTCCGCGGGGCGCCCCATATGCTTGCCGTCTCGACGCCGAAAAGCGGGCCGTCACCGGAGCCCGACACGCTCATCGCTCTCTCGTACTTCGAGCTGCTCGCACAGGCCAAAGGGATCGGCACGCTCTGGAACGGCCTTCTGAAATGGGCCATTACCGCCATCGTCCCCGAAATGCGGGCAAGGATCGGCATCCCCGAGGACCATCACCTCGGATACACAATGGTCTTCGGTAAACCCGATGTCCTGTACTACCGGACAGTGCAGAAGAGCCCGGACCGTGTACGCAGGGTTACCTTGCAGGCGCCTAACTGAAAATTCTGCAGGAAGAGCCCATCCAAGGTGCTCTATCTTAACCGGATAGAGATGATATTCATGATATAATGACATTTATCACCCCTATCCAAAATATCTTACAGACAGACCTTGAAAGCGAGGATTGGGTGTGGTTTCTGAAGCAAAATTCACGGTTGCCTTGCACGAAAAGACGGTGCAAAACGCCTCAAAGCCTCGCTGATAGCGAGCATGATTGTTTATTATTGGTGTATCAGGAATTCATTCGACCTGTCATCGATCGTTGGTCTGCAATGGTCTGTACGGGAAGGCAGAGGTTTCGCAGCACCGATGCTTTTCGGCGCATTCGCCCCGTCTTTCCGGAGATCTCATTGCGGTGATAAGGGTTTATTTTGCGAAGAAGGCATGCCTAATCCTCGTGTCGCGTTATTTTGGACACCAATGGACATTTATATAATAAAAGATTGCGCTATTTCTCGGTCAAATTGCCTGATATCTTTACTCGAGTCCGACCCTGACTGACTCAAACACCTTGTGAGGAAAGGAGGGGGTATGGCAGAAATGAAAAGGCCTTCAGAGGAACAATCTCAGCATAAGAGCACTGCCCGCAGGAAGCCGGGGAGCGCTCAAAAGCCCGGCAAAGCCACACCCCTCACCGTCAAGCAACAAACTCCGCTGCACAGGAGAGGCAGCGGGAGTTTCTATATCGTCGGCATCGGCGCCTCCGCGGGCGGACTGGAGGCCTTTGAGAAATTCTTCAGGAATATGCCTGCCGATAGCGGCATAGCCTTCGTCTTGATCCCCCACCTGGACCCGACGCACAAAAGCATCCTGGCTGACCTGCTCCAGCGCTACACGAAAATGACCATCGTCCAGGCACAGGACGGGATGAAAGTGCAGCCCAACGTTGTGCACATCATCCCACCGAACAAAGACATGTCCATCCTGCACGGGACCCTTCAGTTGTTTGAACCGGTCAAGAGCCAAGGCATACGGCATCCTATTGATTTCTTTTTCCGGTCACTGGCTGAAGACCAGCGGGAGAAGGCCGTCGCCGTTATCCTCTCCGGCACCGGGACAGAAGGCGTGCTCGGCTTAAAGGCAATCAAGGGTGAAGGAGGCCTGGTACTTGTGCAGGACGTGATGACGGCGAAATATGACGGCATGCCGGGCAGCGCCATAGCAACAGGTCTTGCCGACCACGTGCTGCCTCCGGACAGGATGCCTGAACAGCTCCTGCGCTATATCAGGAGACCCTATTCCAAACCCGTTCCGCTCGGTGAACAACCGGCGAGGACGTCCCAGAACCTTTTGCAGAAGATATTTGTGCTGATCCGGGCCCAGACAGATCACGACTTTTCCCTTTATAAACAGATGACCATCCTGCGCAGGATCGAAAAACGGATGGCAATGCACCAGATCGGGCGGCTGGCGGACTACGTCACGTACCTCCGCGATACCCCCCCTGAAGTCGAAGCACTTTTCAAAGAGCTGTTGATCAGGGTAACCAATTTCTTCAGAGACCCCGAAGCATTCGAGGTCCTGAAATCGAAAGTGCTTCCCCACGTGCTGAAAAGCAGACCCGCCGATGCCCCCCTCCGGATATGGGTGCCCGGCTGCTCTACTGGTGAAGAGGCATACTCCCTGGCGATCATCGTTCGTGAATGCGCACAAATGCTGAAAGCGAAATTCAAAGTACAGATATTTGCGACTGACATAGACGGCGCAGCCATCGAAACGGCACGTGCCGGCCTCTATGCCGAAAGTATAAGCGTTGACGTTTCGCCCGAGCGCCTGACCGGATTCTTTGTCAGAAAAGGCGCGAAGTACAAGATAAAGGAAGATATCCGGGGAATGGTCGTCTTTGCGGTCCAGGACGTCGTCAAGGACCCGCCCTTCTCGCGGCTCGACATGATAAGCTGCAGAAACCTCCTGATCTACATGAGCGCAGACCTCCAGAAGAAGCTCCTGCCCCTGTTCAGTTATTCCCTGAAGCCCGGCGGCATCCTGTTCCTCGGGTCTTCCGAGAACATCGGAGACCGGGCCGACATGTTTTCCGTGCTCGACAAGAAATGGAGGATATATGCAGTCAAGCGGTCCGCAGTTGTGCCGTTGCCTGCCGACCTGCATCATGGTCGGCTGCCCGATGCAGTCGCAAAACCGGAACAGTCCGTCGAATTCAAGACGCCCGGGGATGACAGCATCGGCGTATTGACCGAGCAGTTGCTGCTGGAAAGCTATGTGCCCGCATGCGTGATCGCAGATGAAAAAGGCGATATCCTCTATTTCCACGGCAGGACCGGCGCCTATCTCGAGCCTGCCTCGGGAAAAGCACGGCTCAATGTCGTCGACATGGCACGCGAGGGGTTGCGCCGTGAACTCCGGACCGGTCTCGGCAAGGCGATGACCCAGGGAGAGGACATCCTGCTGAAAGGGCTTCGCGTAAAGATGAACGGGGGCTTCAAGACCGTGGACCTCGAGGTGAAATACATCAAAAAGCCGGAGCGCCTGCGAGGCCTCGTGATGGTCGTGTTTCATGAGACGGCGCAGATCAGGGGTGAGAAAACGGCGCGTCCAAAACTTCCTCCTGAGGGAAAACCGCACCGCCGCACTGCCGAACTTGAATGGGAACTCAAGTCTGCGAAAGAACACCTCCAGTCCACCATCGAAGAACTCGAAACCTCCAACGAAGAGCTCCAGTCGTTGAATGAAGAGCTCCAGTCCGCCAACGAGGAACTTCAGAGCACGAATGAAGAGATAGAGACCTCCCAGGAGGAGCTCCAGTCCGTCAATGAAGAGCTCATAACGGTCAATGCGGAGCTGCAGAAAAAAATCGACGAACTGGTGGAGCTCAACGATGATATGAGTAACATGCTTGCAGGCACCCAGATCGCCACCATTTTTTTAAGCAACGATCTGCTCATCAAGCGGTTCACCCCGGCGACGACCGATATTATCCACCTTATCCAGGCGGATTTGGGGCGCCCCATCAGCGACATCGCCGCGAAACTGGACTATGACGTGGTAAAAGACGCGGAAGAGGTGCTCAGGACCCTGGCCTCGAAAGAGCGAGAAGTGCCCAGCCGAAACGGGCGATGGTATGTTGTCCGCATCATGCCGTACCGGACCGTGGCGAACGTCATTGACGGAGTCGTTGTCACGTTTGCAGATGTGACCGCGCAGAAGCGGGCCCAGGAAGATCTGCGGGAGGCCCTCGATTTCACCGAGGCCATCGTCGAGACAGTGCGGGAACCGCTCGTGATACTCAATGGGAACCTGCAGGTGATACGCGCAAACAACGCCTTCTATAAGACCTTCGACGTGTCCCCCGGAATGACCGAAAAAAGGCTTATCTACGAGCTCGGCAATCGCCAGTGGGACATACCGGCACTCAGGGAGCTCCTCGAAAGTATCCTGCCGGAAAACTCGCAGGTCCTTGATTTCGTGGTTGACCATGAATTCCCGGGCATCGGGCGCAAGAAGATGCTGCTTAATGCCCGCCGGATGGCAAGGCAGGAAGCTCGGACACAGACCATTCTCCTGGCCATCGAAGACATAACCGACCGGAAAGACAGGCATGAGCAATAGTCACGAACAGGAAGATGTATCGCGCCTCCGGAAAAATGCGGAGAAGAAACTGAAGGCACAGCTTGTGAGGCTCAATAAGCTCTCAACCCTGGATGTGCAGGACCTCGTTCACGAACTTGGGACGCACCAAATCGAACTGGAGATGCAGAACGAAGAGCTGCGCAGGGCGCAGGAAGAGCTTGAGTCATCGCGGAGCAGGTACGTGGATCTCTACGATTTTGCGCCTGTCGGTTATTTCACCTTTGACAAGAACGAACTGATCCGAGAGGTGAATCTCACGGGAGCAAGATTGCTGGGAATCGAGCGCGCATTGCTGCTCAATAAACCCTTTGCCGGTTTTATTGCAGAGGCGGCGGACAGAATATTGTTCTCGAACCACCGGCAGGAGGTTTCGCAGGCCCCCGGCAAGCAGACCTGCGAAATCAGGCTCAGGAAGAAAGACGGCACGGTGTTCATTGCGCAACTCCGGAGCGTGGCGAAGACAGATATGGACGGCAAAGCCTTGTCTATCCATACCGTCATTGCGGACATCACCGACCGCAAACGGCTTGAAGAAAGACTCATTAGAGCGCACAGCGAGCTTGAAGAGAGAGTGCGGGAGAGAACGTCGGAACTGGAAGCGACCAACAGAGCGTTACAGATAGAGGTGGCTGAGCGCAGAAAGGCTGAGGAGGCACAGCGCGCCTCTGCCAAGGTGATTCAGGACCTCTACGACAATGCGCCCTGCGGTTACCACTCGCTGAATGAGCACGGGGTCTTTGTTCTGATCAATGACACCGAGCTGCGATGGCTGGGATACTCGCGCGAGGAGGTCGTGGGCAGGATGAAGTTCGGCGATGTCCTCAGCCCGGGGAGCGCCGAGGTCTTCAGGGAGCATTTCGTGAAGTTCAAAGAGCGCGGGGAGAAACAGGATCTCGAGCTTGAGATGACCCGCAAGGACAGGACTGTTTTTGCTGCCCTCCTCAGCGCTTCTGCCCTGCGAGATGAAGAGGGCAACTTCTTCATGTGCAGATCGACCGTGTTTGACATTTCGGAGCGCAAGAAGGCTGAGATGGAGGCGATGCGGGCAGCCCGCCTGGCCTCGATCGGGGAACTTGCAGCAGGCGTAGCCCACGAGATCAACAACCCCATCAACAGCATCATCAACTATGCGGAGATCATCGCGCAAAAGACGCACGGGGATGCGCCGCAGCACCCGATGGCAGAGGAGATCAAGCAGGAAGGTATGCGGATTGCAGCCATCGTGAAGGGGTTGCTGTCTTTTGCACGCGATACGAAAGGCAGGAAGACGCCGGTGACTGCAAGAAACATCGTCTCGGCCGCTCTGGCACTTACCAGTGCCGTCATGCGCAAGGAGGCCATCATCCTCAGGCTGACGGTCCCCGACGACCTGCCCACTGTGCTTGGCAACACGCAGGAACTGCAGCAGGTCGTGCTGAATATCATCAGCAATGCGCGCTATGCTCTGCAGGAGAAGTATCCTCACGCACACGACGACAAGATTCTGGAAATCATGGGAGGATTTGTTAAGAATGATACCAGACCGGCGGTCCGGCTCATCTTCCGCGATCACGGCACGGGCATCCCCGCGCCAGTGCTTCACCGGGTTCATGAGCCTTTCTTCACGACGAAACCGGGATCCCTCGGGACAGGCATCGGCCTCAGCATCAGTGCCAAGATCGTGGCGGATCATGGTGGCCGGCTCACCATAGACAGCAAGGAAGGATCGTATACAGAGGTGACGGTCGAGTTGCCCGCTTCAGTTGAAGAGGGCGGCAAGGGGGAGAAATGAAGCCGACAGTACTTGTCGTCGATGACGAACAGGGCATACGGGCCACCTTTGACATCTTCCTGCGGCACGAGGGGTGCGAAGCTGCCACTGCAGAAAATGACGAGGAGGCGATGGCGATTATTTCCGGGACCGCCTTTGACATGATCCTCGCAGATACAATCCTGTAAGGCGAGCCAGGAATCATGCTTCTTCGGGAGATCAGGGATAGGCAGCCGGAATGTCCCGTGGTCATGTTCACCTTCTCCTCATGGTGTCGTCCATATGAACGATTGATGATCCTGCCGGCTTCGCGCATCAGATTAACGACGAAGCCACATCCCGATAAAGTGGCGCCCGAGTCAGAGTCCCTAAAGAAAGAGGCTCTGAGAAAGATTTATAGAACAACAATGTGTGTTGTCAGCTTCACCGATTGTAAGGAGGTAGAGCATGTCCGTGATTCTGATCAATCCCTTCGACGTTCCGGCCGGAAAGGACGAGGAGGCGCTCGCCTTTTGGGAAAAGGCGGCGGATTACATGCGGACGCAGCCGGGTTTCATTTCCACCCGGTTGCATAAGGCGATCGTCCCATGGGCCCGTTTCCGTCTTATCAACGTCGCCGAGTGGGAATCGTCGGCGCACTTTGAGGCCGCCGTCAACAGTGCGGAATTCAAGACACTCACCGAGCCCTACATGGAGGAATTCCCCCACTATCCCGGTCTTTATGAGGTGGTGAAAACCTGACCGTCGGTCAAGATTTCCACCTCCTTCACGATAACAAGCTCAAAGGGTTCACGTATGATCATAGAACACGCAAAGCTCAGTCTCTCATCGTTCCGCACCTACGAGAAGTCCCGCGAGGTGAGCGAAAACCTCGAAGCATGGGACAACAGGGGAGCACCCCGCGCCGCTGGGATGGGACTGCATGTGGGCGCACTTATAAAGGTAGACACCGTCTCGATTTCGGAAGAGGCGAAGGCATGCCGGACCTGCAATGCCGGTGAGACAACAGAGGATGATGATATCTCCCGCATGGACAGCAGGCTTTTCCTGATCAAATCGATCGTCGAGAGGATGATGGGCAGGAAGATCAGGGTCCTCGATGTGGCAGACTTCCGGGAAGGGGTCGCCGAGGCGGAAGAGTGCGGAGAGGAGCTCTCGAAGGCAACGCAGGGAGCAGGCCGCGGCAGGGCGAGCAATGAAGGCTGGGGTGTGCGCTATGACAGAACGGACACCCAGGTCGAACATGAGGAGACGGTCTTCAAGGCAAAGGGACAGATCGAGACGGCGGACGGCAGGAAGATCAAATTCTCCCTCTCGCTGATTATGGAGAGAACATTCATGTCATCGGACAGCGTTTCCCTGAGGGCCGGTGATGCCGCCAAGGACCCTCTCGTCATCAGCTTCGACGGAACGGCCGCCGAACTCACCGATACGACATTCTCCTTTGATCTCGACGCGAACGGCGAGGCGGAGGACATCCCCTTCGTCGGCACCGGAAGCGGTTTTCTCGTCCTCGACAAAAACGGCGACGGCGTCGTCAACGACGGCTCGGAGCTCTTCGGACCCGGCACGGGTGACGGTTTTGCAGAATTGTCAGCCTACGACGGAGACGGCAACGGCTGGATCGATGAGCGTGATGCGGCCTATGACCGGCTCATGGTCTGGACGAAGGATGCACAGGGCATCGACACCCTGACAAGCCTCACTGAAAAAGGGATCGGCGCCATTTCGACGGAACGGATCGAGACGGCTTTCGATATCACAGATGACGACAACTCGCTCCTCGGGCAGATCAGGCAGTCCGGCGTCTATATCAGGGAAAACGGCACCGCCGGTATTGTGCAGCGCCTCGACATCGTCACCTAACCCTTCTCTTTCATCTCGCACGTATCCGCAAAGACAACTTCCCAATCCCCATCCTCGGGCAATCATCATTAAACCTTTCACGGCGGGCTCACTCCTATAGATTATGAAACGGCTGAGATTCCCATGACAAGAACTACCTAACGAACGAGACTGTCTTCATAACGGGTCGTTCACATACATGCAATACGAGGAGCGGACCCGGCTCCACGATGAACTCGACAGGGCGAGCAGGCATATCTATAACCAGAAGCACGACAGGCAGCGGCTCTCTCCCTCCTTGGGGTACCGTCCTGAAACCGGCAGGGCGGTACCCCCTCCTTTTTCCGGATTGTTCAGCTACATTTCAACCCGCGTGATGATGCCGTGCAGTTTCTGCGGAGGGAGTTCGTAGAACTTCACGAAAGCGGGAGTGTTTCTCTTTATGAATGCAAAAATGCGCCATATGATGCTGTCCGTCACAATGTCTTCAAGACCATAGAAGATGGCGACTTCATCGATGCCCGCCTCCTTGAGGATCTCCTCAACGTCGATCACCTCCATGTATCCCATCTGTATCTCGAAAGTCCTCAAACCCGGTGCGACGGTCTCTTTGAAAAATCCGATCACGCCGAAGGGGTCGTCCCGCCTCACCAGGGAGACGAAGATGTTGTCCTCATAGACGATCCTCTGGGTCAGCATGGTTCTGACGATGTAGGGAGATACCAGGCTGATGTCACGGGCGAAGAAAAGAGCCGTCCCCTTGAGTCTGCTCATACTCGTGTAGACATACGTATACCGCCTGAGGAACTCGCTCTGGTTCATCTGTTTCATCGATCTGTAGAGCTGCTTCTGACCTTTTGTATACAGGAAGATGATCCCGAGGGGAATAGATGCAATGACAATGGACCAGTAGCCGCCGTGAGGGATCTTGTAAATGTTTGAGAGAAGATAAACGACATCGACGACCGTCACAAGAAAGGATACGAGGGCCAGGGCCTTCTTGCCTTTCAGGTGAAAGATCCAGGTCATGAAGAGCCCCGTCAGGGTCATCGTTCCGGTGACGGCAAGGCCGTATGCAGCAGCAAGGCGGCTCGACTCACCGAACTCGACCATGACGAAGAGGACGGCAAGGAGGAGGAACCAGTTGACGGAACCTATGTAGATCTGAGATCTCATCTCCGTGGACGTGTAATCGACCTTGAAGAGGGGCATCACATGGGTCGTGATCCCCTGATAGACGATCGAGAACATCCCGCTGATCATGGCCTGCGATGCAATGACGGTGGCCATGATGCTCAGAATGAGGAAGGGGACGTAGAGTGCCTGCGCATGGTAGAAAACCATCCCGAAGAGCACGTTCTTGGACTCCGGGTGCCCGATGAGAAAGGCCCCCTGCCCCAGATAGTTCAAAAGCAATGCAAAAAAGACGAAATACCAGGCCCTGAGGATCGGCATCCTGCCTAGGTGACCCATGTCGGCATAGAGGGCTTCACCGCCAGTGGCGCAAAGTATGACTTCCGACAGGACGAAGAACCCTGCAATACCGTTCTCGTATAGAAACTCCAGGGCATAGTGGGGGCTGATGGCCCTGATCACAGTTGGAAATTCCAGGATGGACAGGACCCCTGAAAGGGCGAGCGACCCGAACCACAGGACCATCAGGGGGCCGAAGGCGGCCGATACCTTCTCTGTCCCTTTTTTCTGGAACGAAAACAGGACGATGGCGATCATGCCCGCGAGCACGACGAGGAGTTCCTTGCTCGTATGCTCCAGTCCCGGGATGAGAAGCATCCCCTCGACGGCGCTCAGGATGCTGATGGCAGGCGTGATGACACCGTCTCCGATGAGCAGGGAAATGCCGGCATAGGAGAGCACAGTGACAAAGGCCGCTTTTTTGCCCGATTTTAGCAGGGGCACGAGGATTTCTCTGAGGACGATCGTTCCGCCCTCGCCTTTCCTGCTGAGGCTCATGGCGAGCCAGGCGTATGCAACGGTGACAAGGATGATCAGTGTCCACGTGATCAGTGAAAGGACGCCGATGACGTTTGCCTCCGTCGGCTTCGTAAGCAGGATGATGACGGTGAGAGTATAGATGGGGCTTGTCCCGATGTCGCCGAAGACAAGGCCGAGAGACTTGATGATGCCTTTTGCTACCGACTCTTTATGGTTAAGCACTCTTTTTCCCAGAACTTTTGTCAGCAGAGCTACTAAGAATGTCAGGAGTAAAACCCCGCAATTTGTCATTCCCGCAACCCCGCACTCGAGGCGGGGGCGTCGGGAATCCTTCTGAAAAGAGAAAGATTCCGGACAAGCCGGAATGACAGAATCTTATACCGACCGTGGCTCCACCAATAGACCCATTAGTAAATACCCTTTCTTACAGCTTAACAACGGGGGCTGTAAATTTTGGATCAATAAAGGGGCTTCAGGTATAAAGATCCTGTAAAAAAGAGGGAGGCGAAGGAGGGCTGACGATCAGGGTGACGGCTCATCGTCGTATTTGAGTCTGTAACCAACACCCGGTTCGTTGAGAAGAAAGCGCGGCCGCGCCGGGTCATCCTCGATCTTGCGCCTGAGCTGGGCCATGTAGACGCGCAGATACTGCGTCTGCCCCGCATAGGGCGGCCCCCACACGTCCCTCAGGATCTGGCTGTGAGTGACCACCTTGCCGGCATTCCGGATCAGGAGGGCCAACAGCCTGTATTCTATGGGTGTCAGGTGAATCTCCTTCCCGCCGACGAAAACCTGTCTCTTCGTCAGATCGACCCGTATAGTACCGAGTTCGAATACCGGCTGCTTTTCCTGTGCGTACTGCATTATCTTGTGACGCAGGGACACACGGATGCGGGCGAGGAGTTCCCCGGCGCCGAAAGGCTTTGTGAGGTAATCATCGGCGCCGGCATCGAGGGCACGCACCTTGTCCTGTTCCTGCTCCCGCGCCGAAAGCACGATGATCGGCATCGAGCTCCATTCACGCAACTGCCCGATCACGTCCAGGCCCTCCATATCAGGGAGGCCGAGATCGAGCAACACGACGTCGGGATTGCGCGTCGTCGCCTGCATCAGCCCTTCCTGCCCCGTTGCCGCCTCAATAAGGCGATAGCCGTGGCTCTGGAGCGTTATCCTCAGGAAACGGCGCATCTGGGACTCGTCCTCTATAAGAAGGATCAGTTCTGCATCCCGCTCTGTCATACTGTTATCCTCCTGCACGGAGAAAAGATCATTCGAAGACCTCCTCCTCCTCGGGCAGAGGCAGTTGAGGCTGTTCCCCGAGGGGAAGGGAGAAGCGAAACACAGCCCCCCCGCCCGGACGGTTTTCAGCCCGGATACGTCCGCCGTGGGCATCGATGATCGCCCTGCAGATCGCAAGTCCAAGGCCGATGCCACCTCCTGAACCGTCCCCTCGCACGAATTTCTCGAAGATCCTCTCCTCTTCGCCCGGCCGGATGCCTGCTCCCCTGTCGGCCAGTTCCACCAGCACCTCGTCGCCCCTGACGGACGCTGATAACTCGAGCGGAGTGCCCTCGGGAGTGTACCGCAAGGCGTTTTCGAAGAGATTCATGAGGACCTGTCCGATGAGCAAAGCGTCGACTGAGAGAAGGGGCAGATCACCGGGCAGACGGGTCGTGACCTGGCGGCCGGCCATTTTGTCCGCAAGACGGTGGAGCACTGCACCAACGATCTCCTCGAAGGATTGCCATTCCCTCTTTATCGTGATTTCTCCCGACTCCAGCCGCATCATATCCAGGACGTTCCGGATCAGTTGATTCAGATGCTCCGCCTCCTCGTAGATGGTCTGTGTCAGCTCCTGCCTGTTCGCCTTATCCAGAGCGGCATCACCCTGCAAGAGAGTCGTCGCCGCCCCGGTGATCGCGGCGAGGGGCGTGCGCAGATCGTGGGAAACGGAGCTGAGGAGCGTATTGCGCAGGACTTCCCTTTCCGCCTTCAGGATCGCCTGCTGTGTCTCCTCTGCAAGCAGTGCCCTTTCGAGGGCCATGGCCGTCTGATTCGAAAAGCTCTCGAGAATATGGATCTGTTCCTGATCGAGAAGGGAGGATGCGGGATCGGGCAGGATGCCGAGGACGCCGACCGTGCCGGATGAAGTCAGGAGAGGCAAATAAAGGCCCATGGCCCCCGGCAGGGTGTCGGTCCCGAGGCCCGCCCTTTGAGAATGATCGAACACCCACTGGGCGACGCTTGATTCCCTCTCGTCGAGGGCGAACGTTTCAGGCGCCGTGACCGGAACCGCCAGGGCGCCCTTTTCGTCGGGAAGCAGAATGACGACGCGGCTCGAGAAGACCTCTCCGATATGCTTCATGGCGACGGCGCATAGCCCCCTGATGCTGCGCTCCTGCACAAGCTCCCTGCTCAGGTTGTACAGCGCTGAGGTCCTCTTCTCCCGAAATCTCGCCGCCGTTACCTGCTCCCGTATCCGGAGAGTGAGCCTGCTAATGACGGAGGCGACGATGAACAGGACGGCAAAGGTGAGAAAGTACCGCACGTCATGGACGGTAAAGGTGTAATAGGGGGGGATGAAGAAGAAATTGAAGGATGCCACGCTCAGGAGCGTTGCAAGAAGGGACGGCCATTTCCCCGTTCGGCTTGCCACGATCACGATTCCCAGAAGAAAAACCATGGCCACATCGACAAGGGTGACAAAGTCATGCATAAGAGCAGCAACAGCGGTGCAGCATGAAACGACGCCCGCACTCAGAAGCCACTCCCCCGGTTTTATCTCCTGCCGCTCCGACCTGGCGACCGGTCGCGGAACAGGCTCGCCTGAATCGCCTGTGATGACGTAAATGTCTATGTCACCGCTTCCTCTCACGACATCATCGAGCAGGGAACCGAAGACCTTGTCCTTCCAGCGGGGATGGGTCGGCTTTCCTACGATAATCTTGGTGACATTGCGGTCGCGGGCATAGTTCAGTATCTCCTCGCTCGCCTTGTGACCCGTGAGTGTCACCGTTTCTGCCCCCAGGCTTTCGGCAAGGCGCATATGTTCGGAAAGCTCCGTGAGATCCTTGTCGGAGGGTTTTACCATCGATGGCGCCTCGACATTCACCGCAATCCAGTCGGCCCTCAGGCTCGCGGACATGCGTTTGGCCGCCCGTATCAGGCGGATCGAGCGGGGATTCGGTCCGACACAGACCATGACCCGCTCCCCTGCGGGCCATATTTCCCTGACCCCCTTGACGACACGGTAGCTCTGCATTTGCGCGTCAACACGTTCGGCCGTATGCCGCAGGGCCAGCTCGCGCAGCGCCAGCAGGTTTCCCTTCCGGAAGAAATGCTCCCGCGCCCTCTCCGCCAGTTCGGCAACATACACCTTGCCCTCGTTGAGCCGCTGCAGCAGGTCTTCCGGCGGCAGATCGGCGAGTTCTATCTCATCAGCCCTGTCGAGCACGGAGTCGGGCAGAGTCTCCCTGACGACGACGCCGGTAATCTGGGCGACCACATCATTGAGACTTTCGAGGTGCTGCACGTTCAGGGTCGTATACACGTCGATGCCTGCGGCGAGCAGTTCGAACACATCCTGCCATCTCTTCTTGTGGCGGGAGCCCGGAACATTGGTGTGCGCCAGTTCATCGACGAGTATGATCCCGGGTCTGCGGGCGAGGGCTGCATCGAGATCGAACTCCTTCAGCCGGGCGCCTCGGTACTCGATCGACCGGCGGGGAACCGTCTCGATCCCCTCGAGGAGAGCCCCCGTCTCCGGCCGCCCGTGAGTCTCCACGATGCCGGCGACGACGTCAGCGCCTTCATCACGTTTCCTGCGCGCAGCCTCGAGCATCGCATAGGTTTTTCCGACACCCGGGGCGGCGCCGAAAAATACCTTGAGTCTCCCCTGGTGCCTGCGCTCCTCCTCCTTCCGGAACTCTCCGAGCAGCAGGTCGGGATCGGGCCTCTTCTCTTCCACCTTATGCTCCTTGTCCGGGATATAGAATTCTCGTGCAGTCGTAGGTGAAGCCTCTGTCAGTATGTAATGCCGTCATTCCGGCTTGTCCGGAATCGTTCTTCAGTTCAGAAGGATTCCCGACGCGCTCCGCTTGCGGGAATGACAGCCCGTGTGACTCCACGTATGACCTCCATAACCCCTTCATCCTTCTAAAGTTTATCAGACTTACCTCAACTCGTCCAATGCAAGGTTCAGCTTCAGGACATTGACCCTCGGCTCTCCGAAAATGCCGAACTGCCTTTCCTCGGTATGCCGGTCCACGAGAGAGCGGACGACAGCCTCATCGAGACCGCGCTCCTCCGCAACCCTCCTGATCTGGTATTTCGCTGCCGCAGGACTTACGTGAGGATCGAGACCACTGCCTGATGAGGTCACAAGGTCGGCGGGAATCTGTCTGCTCCCGTCCCGGTGGGCGGCCTTCAGGAGGGATGCGCTCTCCTGCACCCTCTTTATGAGGGCCGGGTTGCCCTGCGAGAGATTGGACGCGGAGGACGACGCGGCATTATATGGATGGGGCTGGGTTGCCGAGGACCTCCCCCGGAAATATCCCGGACCGTCGAAGTGTTGCCCGACGAGGGCGGAGCCTGCAGGCCTTCCATCCCTCATTATAATGCTGCCCCCCGCCTGAAGGGGAAACAGCACCTGGGCGATCCCCGTGACGAGCAAGGGGTACAGGGCACCCGTCAGGACGGTGAAGAGGGCCAGCATTGCGACCGATGTTCGTATGATAGTCAGCATAAACCCTACCTTTGCATGCACCCCGGAAAGGCGGGGTGTATGCGCCGAAAACCTTGGTGCGGCGACACCTGTATTGAGACGGAAGACGAGGCATAAGCCGATGTCAGGAGAATGGGACATATTCTCCGACACTGACCCTGACACTCATACCTTATCGTTGCAATACACTCCCGGGAAAGACGGGGCGTATGCGCCGAAAACCTTGCTGCGGCGACACCTTAACCTTCACTGAAGGCAACCTTTCAAGCCAATGGTCGATTACACAGAGAGTGGAATCCTGAAAGACAAACCTGACGAGGCTCATCGTCGCCTTCAGTAAGGCTTTGAGGCGCTTCGCCCCGCCTTTTCATGCAGGTACAAGGCAAAGTCTCTCCTAAAAGATGTGCAGCAGCGTTATCATCATATCAATGAGCTTGATGCCAACAAAGGGGATGACAAGACCTCCGAGCCCGTAGATGAGGAGATTATCGCGAAGGAGCACGGCTGCTCCGACAGGCCGGTATTTTACACCCCGAAGGGCCAGCGGTATCAGGAAGACGATCGCGAGGGCGTTGAAGATCACGGCCGAGAGGACCGCGCTCTGCGGAGTGGAAAGACCCATTATATTCAGTCCTCCGAGTTCGGGATAAATCGGCAGAAAAGCGGCGGGGAGAATTGCGAAATACTTCGACACGTCATTGGCGATGCTGAAGGTCGTCAGGGTGCCGCGCGTCATGAGCAGCTGTTTTCCGATCTCCACGATCTCGATCAACTTCGTCGGGTTGGAGTCGAGGTCCACCATGTTTCCCGCTTCCTTCGCCGCCTGGGTCCCCGTGTTCATGGCGACGGCGACATCGGCTTGCGCCAGGGCCGGGGCATCATTCGTACCGTCGCCCGTCATGGCCACCAGCCTCCCTCCTGCCTGGTACTCCCTGATGAGTTTGAGCTTCGCCTCCGGTGTCGCCTGGGCAAGGAAGTCGTCCACTCCCGCCTCCGCCGCGACTGCCGCAGCCGTGAGGGGGTTGTCCCCCGTGATCATGACCGTCCTGATGCCCATGCGCCGGAGTTCGGCGAATCGCTCCTTCATACCGCCCTTGACGATATCGCTCAACCGGATCGCGCCGAGCACCTTCTTCCCCTCCGCGACGACAAGAGGGGTCCCGCCGGCACGCGCTATTTCGGTGACCGTGCTTTTCACATCATCCGGATACGCGCCGCCCAGCCCGGTCACATACTCCCTGATGGCATCTGCGGACCCCTTGCGGATTTCCTTGCCGTCAAAATTCACGCCGCTCATGCGGGTCTGCGCCGAAAAGGGAATGAACCGGGCGCCCAACCCCTGGATATCCCGTTCACGGATGCCGAAGAGCTCTTTCGCGAGCACCACGATACTCCGTCCCTCCGGCGTCTCATCGGCCAGGGAGGAGATCTGCGCCGCATCGGCAAGGACCTGCGGTTCGATGCCCTGAGCCGGGATGAAGGCCGTTGCCTGCCTGTTGCCGAGCGTTATCGTGCCTGTCTTGTCGAGGAGCAGCACATCGACGTCTCCGGCCGCTTCCACGGCCCTGCCGGACATGGCGATGACGTTAGCCTGTATCATGCGGTCCATCCCGGCGATGCCGATTGCGGAGAGCAGTCCTCCTATGGTCGTGGGAATGAGGCAGACCAAAAGGGCCGTGAGGATCGTCATCGTCACGGGGCTTCCCTGGCCGGCCGCCTTCACGCTGTACAGGGAAAAGGGCAGAAGCGTGGCCGTCGCCAGCAGGAAGATGATGGTCAGGCCCGCCAGGAGGATGTCGAGGGCGATCTCATTCGGCATCTTCTGACGCTTCGCCCCTTCAACCATGGAGATCATGCGGTCGAGGAAGGCCTCTCCCGGGTTGGCTGCAATTATCACGACAAGCCAGTCCGACAACACAAGGGTGCCCCCTGTAACCGCGCTCCTGTCCCCGCCGCTCTCCCGGATGACAGGCGCGCTTTCGCCGGTGATGGCGCTCTCGTTGACCGACGCGACTCCGGAAACCACTTCGCCGTCCCCGGGAATGATGTCTCCCGCCTCGACGAGGACAATGTCTCCCTTGCTGAGCTGTGAAGAGGGGATGGGGGTGATGTCCGCGTCCTTTTCGGGGCGGGAGAGCCTCTTCGCCGTCACGTCCTTCCGGCTGCTGCGGAGCGTGTCGGCCTGGGCCTTCCCCCGCCCTTCAGCCATGGACTCGGCGAAATTCGCAAATAAGACGGTAACCCAAAGCCAGAGCGAAATGGCCATGATGAAGGCCGGTGATTCTTCCCCGTGAGCGAAAAGAGCATGGAGAAAAAGGGCCGTCGTCAAAATGCTGCCGACCTCGACGACGAACATGACGGGCTTGCGTATCTGATAGAGCGGGTTCAGCTTGACAAGGGAATCAAGCAATGCCCTTCTCACAATGGCGGGCTCAAACAGGGGACGCTGTGTCTTATCCTTGCGCATGCTCGCTCTCCTCTCCGTCACCGGCCCGTCAGATATTCCGCAACAGGTCCCAGTGCCAGGGCCGGCAGGTAGGTGAGTGCGCCGACGAGGACGATGATCATGACAAGGAGGAAGACGAAGAGCGGCGTATGGGTCGGCAGCGTTCCGGCGCCTGCCGGCACCTGTTTCCTGGAGGCCAGGGAACCGGCGATGGCGATGACGGGGATCATGACCCAGAACCGCCCGAAGAACATGGCCAGTCCCAGCAGTGTGTTGTAGAAGGGAGTGTTCGCCGAAAGCCCGGCAAAGGCGCTCCCGTTGTTGTTGCCGGCCGACGAGAAGGCATAAAGCACCTCGGAAAAGCCGTGGGGACCGGGATTGGCTATGCCGGCCCTGCCGGATTCGTTTATGACCGCGGCAGCCGTTCCTATGAGCACGACTGCCGCAGGCACCAGGATGACGAGGGAAGCCATCTTCATCTCGAAGGAGCCTATCTTCTTGCCGAGATACTCAGGCGTGCGCCCGACCATCAGCCCGGCGACGAACACTGCGATAATTGCGAAGACGATCATGCCGTAGAGCCCCGATCCGACTCCGCCAAAAACGATCTCACCAAGCTGAATGAGCCACAGGGGAACGAGTCCTCCCAGGGGACTGAAGGAGTCATGCATGGCATTGACGGACCCGTTCGAAGCAGCAGTCGTCGCCGCCGCCCAGAGGGCTGATAAGGCCACGCCGAACCTCACCTCTTTACCTTCCATGTTTCCGTCGGTCTGATCGATCCCCAGGGCGTTGAAGAACGGGTTTCCCTGCTGCTCGAAATGGTACGTCAGAAAAACGAGAGGAATGAATATGACGAGCATGGCGGTGAGGAGCGCCCATCCCTGCCTCACGTCACCCACCATGCGGCCGAAGGTGTAACAGAGCGCCGCCGGTATAAGGAGGATGGCGAGCAGCTCCAGGAAATTGGACAGTGGTGTCGGGTTTTCGAAGGGATGGGAGGAATTGGCATTGAAGAACCCGCCGCCGTTCGTGCCGAGCTGTTTGATGGCGACCTGGGACGCGACGGGCCCAAGCGGCAGTGTCTGTTCCTTTATCAGAATACTCTCACTCCGCCCCTTCCCTGTTTCGTCAATGCGAGGGGCGCCTCCTTCACCGGCCGCCTCTCTTTCGAGGGAGAGGGGCTGAAGAAGTGACACCCGTATCGGGGCGGTGAAACTCTGCACCACTCCCTGCGATACGAGGGCCAAAGCAAGGATGATCGAAAGGGGCAGGAGAATGTAGAGAGTCGAACGGGTCAGATCGACCCAGAAATTGCCGATCGTCAGTGCCGAACGCCGTGTGAATCCCCGTATCAAAGCAACCAGCACGGCCATGCCCGAGGCCGCCGAGAGAAAGTTCTGCACACCGAGGCCGGCCATCTGGGTCAGGTAGCTCATCGTCGTCTCGCCGCCATAGCCCTGCCAGTTCGTGTTTGTGACGAAGCTGACCGCCGTATTGAAGGAAGAGTCGGGGGACGGGGCGGGCAGGCCCTGAGGATTCAACGGCAGAGAGGACTGGAGGCGCTGCAGCAGGTACAGGACAACCATGCCGCAGAGGCTGAACCAGAGGACCGCTCCGGCATAGGATCTCCATGTCATCTCCGTTTCTCGCCTTATGCCGCAGATGCGGTACATGAATCTCTCGAGCGGCCCCACGATGCGCTGGGCCAGGCGCGCTTCCCCCTCGTATACGCGGGCCATGTACGCACCCAGAGGTTTCACCAGGAGGACGATGACAGTGATGTGCAGGATGATTTGGAAGATCCCGCTCAGTGTCATGAGAAGATCTCCGGTTTCAAAAGCGCCACGATGAGGTAGACAAGCAACCCCGCCGTGACGACCCCGCCGATCCAGTAGAAGATGTCCATAAGAACCTCTCAGATCCTGACGAAGAGCTGCACGAGAAGCATCGTGACGCCGAAGAGAACGATGCAGTTGGTGAAATAAAGGGCGTCCATACAGCCTCCTTTCCTGTTTAAAGCTTAGCAGAAAGAAGAATAAAGGTGTTGTAAGAAAAGGAGTTTATCGCATAAATTTTCTGCAAAGAGAATCTTCGGTGAGGGGCACTGCATCCTTTTTTACAGATTCTTAATACACAAAGCCCCGTTCTTGACACCTTTTTAATTGCATTACCTGCTATTATTTGAATAGGAAGTGCACTGGTTGTTTGACAGATTTTATGAACAGAAAGGAAAACACCATGATAGCGAGATCGATAGCCGCCGGATTTGCGGTGCTTTTCTTTATCTCGACAGGTTTGGCTATTGACCTTATCGGTCAGCATCCCTCGGGCGACTTTTTGAATGCCCCCCTGGCGATGAAAACAGAAAGGGGACCGGAAAACCTCTCGGTGACCGTCATCGAGTTCAGCAGAGGAATCGGCACGTCAAAGAAATGGGAAAAAATTAACGACGACGCCTGGAGACTGATCACGGATTACAGGGACCCCGTTGCGGGT
Organism: uncultured Nitrospiraceae bacterium; assembly: GCA_963705105.1. GTDB lineage: Bacteria > Nitrospirota > Thermodesulfovibrionia > Thermodesulfovibrionales > Dissulfurispiraceae > CAVPIW01. The sequence goes on from CAVPIW010000019.1 coordinate 65,669, forward strand.
GAAAACAAATATTACAATCTCGAATTCCGGAAAAAGGACTCCCTTGTCGTCCTCTCAGAGGTCTCCTTCAACGGTCATGCCCTCTCACGTGATGAGATGCGCGCTTTTGTGCAAAGCATTATCAAGAACTACGAACAGCGTATCAGTACGCCGAAATAGACCTCGTCGCATTCATCCTGTCATTTATTCACTTCGTGAACGACTATCATTCATATCATGAATACCACTCCCCATGTTGAACAGCCTTAACGTTATCGTTGCATACGCCATCCGTGAAGGCGGGGTGTATGCGCCGAAAACCTTGATGCGGCGACACCATACCCGTCACAGAAGATAACGTTTCAAACCGATGGGATAGGTACAAATAGTGTAATCCTGTAGGGGCCGTTCCCCGAACGGCCCGACATTAATGACGATTTTCCGACACTGACACTCACACGAACACTGTTTTCAGAGCGATTCGCCCCGCCTTTTCGCGCAACTGGAAGGTTAAGGCCGGCCTTCCCGCTGAATAAGTGAATCGAACCAGCTCCTGATAAGGAGAAAGGCCGGCACGGCGCAGGCCCTGTGGTCGACGGCGCCGGGGGTTATCAACTGAACGTCCGGGGCGCCCTGCTCCACGAAATAACTGTACGCCGTCACCGCGTTCTCATAGGGCACATCCCTGTCGCCGGTGCAGTGATAGAGCCGCGTCTTTGACCGGGGTGTCCAGCGGTAGGCGTCGTTTTCACGCAGGGCTGTCCTCAGGAGCCTGAGTTCAGCGGTCTCGGGGGCACCGGGAGAACCGGCAATCTGAGGAGATAGTATGTCCCTTGGGACCAGTGGTAACAGGTCGTTGATTTCACCGCCGCCGTGGTTGCCGTCAAAGAGCGGGGGGATGGAACCCGCATACGGTTCAGCCATGAGTTGACCAGCCGAGTCGGCCAGCCCATAGATCCCGTTGTAGGCGAGCAGGAGAAAGGGCAAATAGTAGGGATTGGGCACTGCCGCACCCGAAAGCGCCTGGTTCAGCATCGTCCCCGAGAGATCATAGGGGCCCGCAGCCGGCGCAGAGGCGGTGATGGCGAACTCGCCGGCATGGAGCGTCTCGATCTCCCTCTGGGCCGCCATGGTTGCATAACCGCCCTCGGAATAACCGGCCAGGAAAATCCGCCCGTCCAGATTGATCGCATGGGTCGAACACCAGGCGCGCAGGGCCCGCATCATGTCGATCACCGCACCGGAGAGGGTCTTCGCGTGGACGAAGGGATGGAGCCCTGAAGAGCCCCCGAAGCCGAGATAATCCGGGGCTGAGACAACATACCCGGAAGCGGCCATGACGACGGCGGGGATGTCATAGCCCACCGCCGACGGCGCCTCGTCTCTCCTCGTCAGTGTGCCGTGCTGGTAGCTGAGCAGAGGAGCCGGCCCGTTCAGGTTGAGAGGTACCGCCATCAGGCCCGACGCCTGCATGGGCTTACCGAAAGCATCGGCGGTCATGTACAGGACCTTGAAGAGCGAAACCCCATGGGATGCCCTGAAACCAATAAGGGAGTATGTTGCCGAGATCTCTTCCCGCGTGAACGTCGATAGGGGAGTGACGGAAACGATCTGGCCCCTGCCGGGAGGATCCGGAGCGGATGCAGCCGCCGTGAGCACGAAGCCCGGCTGACCGTCTCGGGGCGAAAAGGAAAGGACAGCGGAATAGAGATGACCACCGAAGCCGATGAGGGGAACACGGAGGGTCAGATCTGTGAGGTCGACAGTCGCACTTGCTCCTGCGGGAGGCCGGGAGGTGCGCTCCGCCACATCGGCGATAGAAAAGAAGGCCGCATCATCGGACGGATCATAGACGATGTCGAGGGAAAACACCCTGTCCTGCACTTCGACCCAGGGCATGTGCAGCCGCAGGTCTTCAGACAACAGGGCTATGGCAAGAACATTGGCCGGCACAAAAAGGGAGAGCACCAAGGCCAGAAGAATTGTTGCGATGCAAGCCCGGGCGTTAACGGTCTTCATGAAAGCCTCCTGAAACCTACCCGTTCCTCTTTTTGAAAAGGATCATGGGAAAAGAGACTGAATCGCTCACGATGAAACTATACAAAGAGTATACCGCATCATTCTTATTCAATGTAATTGCGCTCGCAATCACCTTGACTGCAATAGGACCTCCGGAAAGGCGGGGCGAAGCTGCAAGGCTCATTCATTCCCAGGGGTATTCCTCTCACCTTGGAAGGAAGCGCCCTCAGTCGTATAGTATAGAGATGTGTGACAGAGGGATGTTTTCTTTGCGCTCTTTGCGACTTTGCGTGAGACAATATTTCGCATTATATTAGAAGTAGGGATAGATTCTTGGGCAGGACATCTCAAATAGTCCAACTCGGCAAGCGGAAGATCGAGCTTTCGAATCTCGCGAAATCTCTTTTCCCCGGCGACCACATCCTGAAAGCGCAGTTGATCGAGTATTATCTCAAGATCGCTCCCACCGTTCTGGCGCACCTCAAAGGACGCCCCCTTTCGTTCGTACGCTATCCTGACGGCATCGACGGCGAACGGTTCTTCCAGAAAAACAGACCCGAATGGGCGCCGGAGTGGATGGATCACATCGTGCTGGGGGAGAAGGAGGAAAAAGTCGATTACATGATGGCGACCGATGAGGCCTCACTTGCCTGGATCGCGAACCTCGCCTGTATCGAGATCCACCAGATGCACTGCCGCTCGCCGCACTTCAACAATCCCGACTATTTCGTCTTCGACCTGGACCCGCCCGAGAACACAAAATTCGGAGACATAGCCGGCATCGCCCTCGAAATGAAAGAACACATTGAGGATTTCGGCTACCGCCCCTTCGTCAAGACGTCAGGCAGAAAGGGCCTTCACATCGTCGTGCCTATCGAACCGAAGTGGACCTTCGGCGAGGTCTTCGGGGCTGTGCGCGATGTGGCGGAACCTTTCGTCGCCTCTCACAGCCGGTTAACAACCCTTGATATCAGGAAGGATGCGCGCAAAGGCAGGGTGCTGGTGGACATCTATCGCAACCGGCCCCATCAGACCATTGTTTCAGCCTACAGCGTACGCGGACTCCCGGGGGCGCCCGTATCGATGCCCCTGCGGTGGGATCAACTGGTGAATGTCAGCAGTGCCGCTGAATTCACCCTGCGTAACGTTCCCGACCATCTGGTTCTTCACGGAGACGCATGGGAGGGAATCGCTGCATATGCCGCTCCCCTCCATATGGTGAAGAGAGGAGTGACGGCAAAGAGCAGGATCTCCGTGACATCCCCGTCGACCGGGACAATCCCGGTGCTGGACGAGTACGCCCGAAAACGGATCTTCAGGGAAACCCCCGAACCGCCGCCCGCAGCGGCGCCAGGCGCCGGCGACTCCTTCGTCCTGCACAGGCACCACGCAACGCGCCTTCATTACGATCTGCGCCTTGAACGGGAGGGTGTGCTGAAGTCCTGGGCCGTCCCGAAGGGCCTCCCTCCCCGGCCTGGTATCATGCGGCTCGCCGTCGAGACTGAAGACCACCCCCTGGAATACCGGGACTTCGAGGGAACGATACCGAAAGGGCAATACGGCGGCGGCGAGGTGTGGATCTTCGCCCGTGGCAGATACGAGATCACACAGGAAAAGAAGGACGGCTTCCACTTCCGTCTTCACAGCGAAGAGATCAGCGCCGAGTTTTACATGCACCGGACCAGGGGAAAGGAATGGCTGCTCGGCCGCGTGGACAGGCCGCAGGTCGACTGGCTGCGCGACCCCGTCGAAGTGATGCTTGCGCAATCAGCGGATGAGCCGCCTGTATCGGAAGACTATCTCTACGAGGTGAAATGGGACGGCGTCCGTGCTCTCATTGTGCTTGACGAAGGCGACGATGAGAATCCGCAGCCGCAATCAGCGCGACATAACCGACAGATTTCCTGAACTCTTTGCACCCGACCAGGCATTCAGAGCAAGTTCGGCGCTCTTCGACGCTGAGATCGTCTGTCTCGATGAGCAGGGAAGGCCCGTTTTCCGGGACGTCATTCGCAGGATCCAGCAGAGCGGCAAGGGTGCAGATCGAACGTGCCCGCTCCAGGCACCCCGCAGTCTGCTACATCTTCGATTGCCTCTACCTCGACGGCCGCCCGATCGTGCATGAACCGCTGTTTCGCCGCCGCGCATGGATGGAGGATGCTGTGAAGCCCGGCACGGCATACCGGGTGAGCGAGGCCGTCGTCGATGGTGCCGAGTTGTTCAGGGCTGCAGCGGACATGGGACTCGAGGGCATCATGGCGAAGGAGAGAAACAGCACCTATCAGCCCGGCATCCGAAGCGCACGGTGGCTGAAGATAAAGAAACGGCAGACGATGGAATGCCTGATCATAGGCTATACGGAGGGAAAGGGTGACCGCGCGGCCCAGTTCGGCGCTCTCCATCTCGCACTGCGCGAAGGTGACGGCTTCCGGTATGTCGGGAAGGTGGGAACGGGATTTGACTTGGCTTCAATGAAGGAGATTTCCGCAGAGCTAACGAAAATCAAACGCACAGGCAGACCGGTCAAAGAGAAACCCGCCGGCGATGCGCAGACCGTGTGGATCGAACCCAGGATGGTATGCGAGGTGCAGTACGCTTCACTGACGAAAGACGGCATGCTGCGCGAGCCCGTCTTTCTGAGACTCCGCCCTGATCTGACGCCATGAAACGGCTTCAACTTGCAAAGGGAATCGGACGGGGCTATAATCGAATTATCCTGTTCTTACTTTGCGCGCTTTGCGGCTTTGCGTGAGACAGAATGACAAACCCGGTGAGGTGAGATATGAGAGCAATCTGGAAGGGCCACATTCGCTTCTCCCTCGTGACGATACCCGTCCTCGTGTACAATGCGGTGGACACGAAGCAGGCGATCAGCTTTCATCTGCTGCACAGGAAAGACAACGGCCCAATCGGGTACGACAAGCGCTGCAAAAAGTGCGACACCGTTGTGCCCTCCGACGAGATCGTCAAGGGGTACCAGTATGAGCCTGATCAGTACGTCATTGTCGAAAAGGAGGATCTCGACAGGATAAACCTCAGGAGCACGAAGATCATCGAAATCGAAGGATTCATCGATGCAGGGGAAGTTCCCGCAGCATTGTATGAAGCGCCCTACTATGCGGGACCTGACGGACCGGTCGCAGTGAAGGCATACACCCTTTTGGCCGCCGCGCTCAGGGAGACGGGCCGGACCGGAATCGGCAAAGTCGTGTTGCGTGACCGCGAAGACGTCGTCATGATCGCACCCCATGAGAATGCGATAGCGCTCTACAGGCTCCGGTCGCCCGGGGAGATCAGAAAGGTCAGTGAAATCCCTCAGCTCGACGGCGGGTCTGTGGACCAGGAGGAACTCAAGCTGGCCCGCAGTCTCGTCGAGTCCATGAGCACAACGCTGGATAAGATCGATCTGACAGACAAGTATCACGACGCGCTCCGGGCGATCATCGAGGCGAAGGTTGCGGGCAGGGAGATCGTCACCGTCGAAGAGGCGGAGAAACCCGTCGTCGACATCATGACGGCCCTGAAGCAGAGCATCGAGCGGGCGAAGGCGATGAAGAAGCCGATGGAAAAAGCGGTGGGGAAGCGAAAAGCCGTCGGCGTCCCGAAAGAGGGCAAGGGAAAATCAAGGGCGGCGATGTAGCCTTTCTGACAGGGACGGCGGGGTCAAAGAGAGACGATGGGGAAGATCATTCCGTTCTCGGCGAAGCAGCCGGCAAAGTTCGATTTAGAGCGGGCCCGGAAACGCAGGAAAGTTCACCCCGGTCAGCTGGATCTATTCTGCGCGAAATTGGCGGAGATCCGTTCTTTGCCCACGAACTTGACCGTGAGCCCCTTCGAGGAAGCGCTGCTCCTGGACGAGTGCGATGACAGCCGGGCTGAGCAAACATACCTGAGGGCGATCGCAGAAGGCGACCTCGTAGCCGACGCCTACTGCAACCTCGGCATTATCGAATCAAAAGCGGGACGGGTCGCCAAGGCCTTCGACTGTTTCACGAAAGCACTGGAGCACGATCCGAGGCATTTCGAATCGCACTACAATCTCGGGAACCTCTATTTCGAGAGAGACAACCTGCGCCTTGCGAGGATGCATTATGAACTCGCCGCAGAAATCGACCCCGGATTCCCGAATCTGCATTTCAACCTCGGCCTCGTCCTCGCCCTTCTCAAGGAGAGGCAGGCCGCCATCGACGCCTTCGCCACATATCAGCGGCTGTCCCCGCCGGAAGAGCGGGGGAAGGCAGACGATCTGCTAAAAGGCCTCAGGAACTCATCAACCCCGGCCGGCCGGAACCAGAGCTAAGTCCCCCTGCTTTTATCGGGGCAGGGTGCCATCGGCCGATAGAGAAACGGCCAATCAAGCAATCACGCGGAAAATCCATCAGCAGATTTGTAATTTCACGCACCTTGGCATGCCAGTGAATCGCTTCACGGCCCGGGGGAAAAGCCACCACGACGGCTAATCAGTTGATAATTCAGCATATTTCGATGACCTGGCATAAGACCTGCAGAGGCGGTACGATCCTTGCATATTTATTTCGGGAAATTGTGGATCTTTACGGATGACAGATGATACCGGACAAAACGATGTGTTGTGATCCACCTTTCTCTGTCGTCACAGGAGTCGCCCATGTTTGAAAATAAGGGTCTGTTTCATTCTTTAGTTCAACACTGCTCGGACATCATTACAATTCTTAAGACCGACGGCACCATCATCTTTCAGAGCACCTCCATCCGGCGTCTGCTTGGGTATGAACCTGATGAGCTGATCGGGAAGAATGCCTTTCAGATGGTCAATCCGGACGATTTGCCGAGAGTCATGGATGCTTTCACGCAGGTAGTGCAAACCCCTCTTGCTCATTTATCCGTAGAGTACAAGTTCAAACACAAAGACGGTTCATGGCGTATGCTCGAGTCCACCGGCAGCAATCAACTGAACAACGCGTCGATTGCGGGGATAGTGGTCAATTCGCGGGACATAACCAAACGCAGCGAAGTTGAGGAGTTATTACAACGAGCTGTCAAGCGGGCCGAAGACGAAAAGGCGAAGTCAGAGGCGATCATAGCTGCCATTGGAGACGGAATCAGCATCCAGGACAGATCTTTCAAGGTGCTGTATCAAAACCGGATTCACAAGCAAATCGTGGAAGGGGACAAGTCGGGTGAGCATTGCTACGCAGCGTATGCGAATAATGACCGGGTTTGCGAGGAATGCCCTTTAGCCCTCTCATTCGAAGACGGGGAGATACACACACTGGAAAAAAGAGCACATCGTGAAGAAGGAATATTGTACATTGAAATCAAGGCCTCACCCATAAGGGATGGGGATGGCAACATCATTGGCGGCATCGAAGTCGTACGAGACATAACGGAACGAAAGGTCGTTCAAGAAAGGTTGCAGGAAAGTGAGGAACGCTTTCGGAGAATTTTCGACGACGGTCCCCTCGGTATTATTATCTCTGATCCAAACTGCAGGGTTCTCAAAGTCAACAGAGCGTTCTGCGAGATGCTGGGATGTTCGGAAGAGGAGGTTGTCGGTCGCAGCATTGGAGAACTTGCCCACCCAGAGGACAGGGAGAACAGTGACACCCTATCAGCACTGGCTCTCAAGGGAGAAATTCCCCTTTTTCGCATGGAAAATCGATACGTGAGAAAGAACGGAGAGAGTTTCTGGGTCAATCTTACAGCGACGGTGATTAAGAACCGCCGTGGAAAGGTGATTTATGTCATAGGCATGATTGAAGATATCACGAGTCGCAAGGCTGCTGAACAGGAGAGAGAACAGCTCATCTCCCGGCTTAAGGAGGCCCTTGCAAACATTCGGACCTTGAAAGGGTTGCTTCCCATGTGTGCATGGTGCAAGAACATACGGGATGACGAAGGCTATTGGAGAAGAGTAGAAGACTACATTAAAAAACGCACAGACGCCTCCTTTACCCATGGCATATGCCCGCAATGTTTGAAGAAGCTTGACCCTGAAACATATCAGCTTCTATTAGGGAAAGTCGAAAGCCCGTAACGCATGAACGAGTGCAGAGAGAGCGCGAGACCCCGGCTGCTGCATACGTGATGCATGACTAAGTGGCTTGCCCCCGGCGTCTTTGCGATCCCCGGGTGTATGGTGTTATTAGAAATTCCTCGGAGTGCCTGATAAAGGCGAGTTTGTCGTGAGTCGAAAAAGTCAGAGACGCGGAGCCGTCAGGTAACGAGTAAACTGCAAGCCTGTGAGGAGTATGCCGTTATCCGTAAACCGCAAAGGAGGTGTCGGGGTTTCACGCCCAGCTATATAAGGACACAGTGTTCGATCGAAGCGGAAAAGAGAGCTGACAAGGATGAGTACGTCTATGAGATCATCTATCGGCATTGTCTGAGATCACACGGGATTGAGCATATTGAGAAGACAGAGCAGCACTTCTTTCGCGGTGCTGCGCGGGAGTGTCGCCTGTCCACCGCGCGTTACCGGAAGAAATGTTGCGAATCTTCTCCGCGAGAGGTGCAGTTAAAGCTCCTCATTCTAAACTGATCTGAATCTGTTCCGAAAGCGAAAACGACGTGCTGTCAACTGCCCGCATATGAAGGTCAGCGAGAAATTTCCACGTCAGGGGCGTCCTGCCCCTGAGGTCTTAGTTTGCCCCGCTCAAAGATATACTTCTCATTGTCAATCTCTACCTCGATAAGGCCCGTGCCGGTTCTCTGCTGCTCAACTGCGGGTTGTTCAACGCGATCAAAATAGAAACTGCCCTTCGGAATCAGCCTTATGACGTTGTAATCCTCATCGATATAATAGCTGTAACCGGCGAAGAAGGAAGCGCCCAAAAGGTTTGCCGCGGATGAAGGAATATAGACGATGTCATAATTATTCTGTTGGATGTTTCCGACCCGGATGGAATTGATCTTCACAATATAGCTTTCGATCACACCGCCTGCAGTGTGAGACTGAACCTTCCGGGTATCGTCAAATTCCTTAACACCGACACGCAACAATCCGTCACTGTTAAGAACGATCTTATTAGATCCCGTATCAAAGACAAGCTCCATAGGCACGTCATTTATATGCACAGTGACATACTTGAGACCGTTCCGTACCGTAAACGGAACGGCTTCATCAGCCACGACCCTGCCACCATAAATCAAAGACAAAACGAAAATAACAGACAAAATCATCACATGACGGTGCATATCTCATCCTCGCAGTGATTGATAGCAATCGATTAATTCTACCACATAATTGTTGAGCGGTATTGCTCTGCGATCATGCACCGTGAGTCATTGACATTTAGGCCGCATAGATTTCATAATTCGATCCAATTCGTTTTCCTTTTCGGATGATACAGCGATGAGTCGACCTTCATATAGTTTCCCCAATAATCGGACATGTGTATCCGTCTTTGTCGTGTCTCTTTTTCTTCTGTCCGTATTGGCGATAGCATTTCATTACCACGCCGATGACGCTTCTCATGATGACTGCCCTCTCTGCATATCAGCCCATTATTCCTGCAATGTGCAGCAGAACGGCCATTGTGGACATGCGCCACTGACAGCTCCGATAAAGGTAGTCATAAACCGAAAGCCTTTACCCTGCAACTCTTCGCATTTCAGTCTTATTCCCTTCCGCGCTCCCCCGGCATAGCTCCTTTTCAAGCATCTCAGAACATCGGGACAGGTCCGTCCGTGTCCCGCCGTGCATCAATCCCATTGAAAAGGAGAAGCCGATGCTACAGAAGACAGCATTGTCCTTTACGATACTCTGTCTATATCTTGTCGCTCCATCCCATGGCTCCGACATCGAATCACGACTGAAGGCCCTGGAAGAGACAATCAAGAACCAGCAGAAGATGATAGAAGACCAGCAGCGGACGATCGATACCCTGAAGGAAGAGAGAGGCCTCAAGGCTGCGGCAGTTCAGAATGAAGGGGCGCCCGCAGAAGCTGCCGCTGAACAGGCTGCTCCCGGCCGCGACTATCGTGGCGACGACCGTACTCGCCACCTTTCGATGCAGTCGGCGACCCCCATATCCCCCTACCAAGTGCGGCAAGGGTCGCCAAGCCTTATGAACCCATCTATAAGCCTCATCCTCGATACCCTCTATTACTATTCGAACCGCTCGCAGACAGAACTCGATTCTCGGACCATTCCCGGCTTCGTCGGCATACCCGACGAGAGCGCTTTCACAAAGGGCTTCAATCTGCGGAGCGCCGAGCTGTCGTTCTTCGCGCCTGTCGATCCCTACTTCAGTCTCTATGCGACGATCCCTTTCGAAGAGGACGACGTGGGGCTTGAAGAAGCCTACTTCGTCACAACCTATCTGCCTTATGCGCTCCAGATCAAGGGCGGCAAATTCAAAAGCGGTTTCGGCAGGATCAACTCCCAGCATCCCCATGCCTGGGACTTCGTGGACATTCCCCTTGTCTACAAGGCATTCCTCGGCGGCGAGGGGCTCATCGAAAAAGGCGCCCAGGTGACATGGCTCCCCGACCTTCCCTTCTACATGCTCATCGGCGGGGAGGTCCTTCAGGGAGAAAACGAGATACTCTTCGGTCCTGACGCCCAGCCCGGTCCCCACGCCTTCACAGCCTTTGCAAAAGCATCTCTCGATCTGAGCAATGACTCAACCATCCTTTTCGGTCCTTTTGTTGTCACGGGAAAGACAAAGACCGGCTCCATCGCCGAAGAAACAGAGTTCAGGGGAACATCAACGCTCTATGGTCTTGAGTTCACCTATAAGAGACGGCCTTCGAAAAACCAGAGCTTTGTCCTGCAGTCCGAATACTTCTACAGAAGACAAACCGGCGATCTGAAAGATGCGGCAACGTCAACAGAAGATTCGCTCAAAAGGGTCCAGGACGGTCTCTATGTTCAGGCCGCATACCAACATGACCGCTGGAGACTGGGTGGACGGTATGACGTCCTTGAGCTCATCAAGAATGACTACATGCTGTCGGGTTCGCAGCAGGGCTTCGGCAAGAAACCCTGGAGGGCCTCGGGCATGCTCGAATACAATCCTGCCGAGTTCTCCCGGATACGGCTTCAATACAACTACGACAGATCGGACAGGACAGGCACGACGAACAACGAGGTGATGCTGCAGGTCATCCTCGGCATAGGCGCTCATGGCGCCCATGCCTTCTGAGGGGGGGAGCCATGAAAGTGCTTCTCCATGCAACAATCATTGTGACAGTGATCTTATGCGCTGTTTCGGCCCATGCAGACGAACGGCCTCTCTCCGTTGCCGCAACAGTGCCCGACCTCGGCTCTCTGATAAAAGAGATCGGCGGCGACCAGGTCTCGGTCTTCGTCTTCGCCAAGGGACCTGAGCATCCCCACTTTGTCGAGGTGAAACCCAACTTCATCAGGGTCGCGAGCAAAGCCGACCTGTACGTCGAAGTCGGCATGGAATCGGAAATAGGCTGGTCGCCTGCTATTCTCCAGAATGCCCGTAATGCGAAAGTGCTGCCGGGCAATGCAGGGCACCTCGACGTCTCGATAGCCATCAGGGCAATGGACGTTCCCCGGGGTCCTGTTGACCGCTCAATGGGCGATGTCCATCCCTTCGGCAATCCCCACTACCTGCTCGATCCCCTGAACGGACTCAACGTCGCTGCACTCATCAGGGACAAGCTGACAGAACTGAGGCCCGCGAAAAGGGATTACTTCAGGTCCCGCTACGAGGCCTTTGCGACGAAGGTTGCCAGAGCGCTGGTGGGAAACGAGCTCGCGAAGCGATACGATGAGGCCGACGTGAGGAAGCTCGCAGCCTTCTTCGGGCAGGGAAGACTGTCAGACCACCTGAAGGACCGAAAAGAGCTCTCTCTGCTCGGCGGATGGCTCGGTGCCATGCTGCCCCATTACGGGCTTAAGGTGGTTGACGACCACAATATGTTCCCCTATTTCGCAGCACGCTTCGGACTCCGGATCATCGGCCACATGGAGCCGAAACCCGGCATACCACCCACGACGAAACACCTGACGGAGTTAGTCGGGAAGATGAAGAGCGAAGGAGTAAAGGTGATTGTCGCATCACCATTCGTCGACGAGAGGCACCAGAGGTTCCTGGCAGAAAAGACCGGGGCCAGGGTGGCGGCAATTGCCCACCAGAACGGGGCGAGGCCGGGCACGGATGACTACATTGCCATGATCGACTACAACATTCGCCACATCCTGGCGGCTGCCAGGTGACCTCATGATGGCTTCTGACGATCTCACGCTGATCGACGTCGACGGCGTCAGTCTTGGCTACGGAGACCATGAGGTCCTTCGGGACCTCAGGCTCCAGGTACGGTCCGGGGAGTTCTGGCTCCTCATGGGACCGAACGGCAACGGCAAGACGACCTTTATCAGGGCCCTGCTGGGGCTCCATAAGCCCCGGCAGGGGGCTGTCAGACTTCACCCGCTGAAGGCGAACCGCGAGGCAATCGGGTTTGTACCTCAAAGCTGCGACTTCAACCCCACGCTGCCCACAACAGTTGCTGAATTCGTTCTGCTGGGGCTCGTCGGTATCAACGTGCATTCACATGAGCGGCACGAGCGGCTCCAATGGGCCTTTTCCTGCATGGCAATGGAAGCCATGGAGCACCACGATTACTGGACCCTTTCGGGCGGCTATCGGCAGCGGGCACTTCTTGCCCGCGCGCTCGTACGCCGCCCGTCACTGCTTCTGCTTGATGAGCCGACGAACGGGCTCGACATGCCGGCTGCAGAGGCCTTTCTCGGCGCCCTTGCACACCTCCACCGCACAGAGGGTTTGACTGTATTGCTGGTGACTCATGACCTGTCCATAGCCTTCAGATATGGCACCAAAGGCGTCCTGTTTTTCGGGGGAACTGCCATCGCCGGCCCCCTTGAGCGCATGCTCGACCCTGCCGTGCTCGAAAAGGCATACGGCTCTCTGCCGGTGCCATTGGATCACATCTGTCGCACGGGGAAAACAAAGAAATCATGATAAGCGATTTCCTCGCCTCCTGGGACCTCTTTGCGACCAGCTATCTGGCCGGCTGGATCATCGGGCTGCTGCTTTCGATCATCGGAGTCTTCCTCGTTGCCCGGAACCAGATCTTCGTGGCAGCCGCCGTATCGCAGGCTTCGGCGCTCGGGGTCTCAATGGCTCTGATATTGATCGAGATCGTCCCCGCCTTTCAGAGACTCGGCCTGCATGATTTGCTGGGTCCCTGCCTGGCAATCTTCTTTTCGATTGCAGCATCCCTGGCCACAATGGGAAAAGGCGGTGCCGGCCGCGAGAGTCCCGAGGCATTGACAGGGTTGGTCTATCTTTCGGCTGCCAGCCTCTCCATTATCGTTCTTGCAAAGAGCCCTCACGGTCTCGACGAGATTAACCGCCTGCTGTCATCGAGCATCGTGGGCGCGACAGAGCGGGAACTCGTGATCTTTTCTGTCTTTGCAGCTTTGACGATTGTAATTGTTGCCGCATTCCGCCACAGGCTTATCCTCCTGGCTATGGACCCGCTCGCAGCAGCGGCAGCGGGTATGAAAGTGCGGCTCTATGAGTTTTCCGTCGCCCTCTGGGTAGGCCTCGCCGTTGGACTATCGATACGTGCAGCCGGGGTGCTTTTCACGTTCGGTTGCCTGATCCTTCCTGCCCTTGCAGCAAAGGCAGTAGGCCGGCGCATTGCGCCTCTCTTTTATACCGCCCCGGTCATCTGCCTCGTTGCTGTTGCAATCTCCTTTGTCATGGCCAATCATCTCGACATCCCGCCGGGACAGATGGCGGTTGCTGTGCTATGCGCATCCGTCCTGATCGCCTGGGTGGCCAGGTTCGTCCGCATCAGGCTTCAGTAAAAAAACAGCCTGTTTCTTGCCGTCATGTTTGAAGCTCTTTTCAACCTCATAACATGACGAGCTTCTGGCCACTGATAATTGGCGGGACAAACCCTTGCTTTTGCCGGAACCCGTGTCTTTGCCTGTTATCGGAAGAACATCCGGGTACAAAGCATTCCGGGAGATACAACCTCTATCAAGACCTCTGTCAGTCCCGGTGGGGCAGGTCGCTCATCGTCAAGAGGTTCTTCAAGCGCCGCCAGGAGCTCAGCCTGACGGACATGCCATTCTTACTGCATAGTCAGGGCAATTAGAGCAGATGGTAGGGCAGGTAAGTCATTGATTTTGAAA